>CAWBBY010000049.1:0-19307 GCA_963787145.1 uncultured Acidobacteriaceae bacterium | reverse complement strand
TCAAGCCATCCCACTTATTGCTGCTGGTACCGTCCCAGCACATCCTCAAGAGAAACAACACCCTCGAGCGTCCCTTTGCTGGCCCGATTCTGAATCGGCAAAACCGGCCAGCGCGCCAGGTAAGGTATCGCGCTATCCAGAGGCATATCAGGGAAGAGCAGCGGCGCCCGATCCGGTTTGAGCGCGCGTTCAAGCACGTATCGGGGGTTTGTGTCGCCGCGATGAATGTACTCGCCCCGGCTCATGGAGTACCAGGAACCGTCCCGAAGTTTCACCAGCAATACGGGCGCGTCAGCTGCAGCCAACTGGGCAGACACCTCCTGCAGTGTGGCGATACCGGGAAAGATCGGGACGTTCACCGGGTGGAAAGCGTCCTCCAGATGCAACACGCTTTCCTCGCGCTGCTCCTCCATGGAAGGCAGATCGAGGCCGTCCTGGTGGGTGAAGGTTTCAAAAATTGGATACGGTTGCAAACTCCGTGAAACCAGGTACGCAATGGTGTTGGCCAGAATGACCGGAAGCACAATGGAGTAGTTGCCGCTGACTTCGAGAACCATGAAAACCGAGGTCAACGGCACGCGTAGGAACGCGGCGAACAGAACCCCCATGCCCACCAGCGCATAGGAACCAACCGAGATGGGGAAGCTGGGGAAGAAGATCTTCCGAAGGTACCGATCGACGCGCCCAGCATGGCTCCAATAAAGAGGGTCGAGCGAACATTCCGCCCGGCGTGCCGCTGGAGAAAGAGATGGTAGTGGCCACAATCTTGAGCAGGGCTAAGGCGAGAAGAAACTTCCAGGTGAACTGGCCGTGCATCGCCTGGTCGATCACGCTGTATCCCGGCCCCATAACCTGGGGAGCGCCAAAAAAAGCGATCGCCCCCACGATGAGCCCGGCGATCGGTGGCTGGATATACCAGGTCCAGCGCGGAAGCTGGCGCAACCGGGCGCGAATAGCCCAGCGCCTTGGAGAAAATGAGCGCGGCGACGCCGCCGGCCACCCCGAGAACTGCGTAGGCAAGAAGCTCCTGAGGACCCTTGAGGGTTACCGAAGGGATGCGAAACATCGGCTCTTCGCCCCAGAACCAGCGCGCCACCACGACGCTGGAGATGGCGGCGAGCACGATGGAGCCGAGCACCGCCGCGCTCCACCGGCCGATCACCTCTTCCACAACAAAAAGAATGGCGGAGATCGGCGCGTTGAATGCCGCCGCCAAGCCCGCCGCGGCGCCTATAGGGGCAAACATGCGCAGCCGCTCGCGCGAGAGATTGAGGCGGCGGCTGACCATGGAGGCCACGCCGGCGCCGATTTGCAGCGAAGGTCCTTGGGGCCCAAGAGAGAATTCGCCGCCGATAGAAAGCGCCGAGGTGATGAATTTCCCGATGACCGTCCTGAAGGAGATATAGCCGTTGTAGATATACAGCGCGGCTTTTGTCTGGTTGATGCCGCTGCCCCGCGCTCCGGGGAAGACCAGCTGCACCAGCACGGCGACCAGAAGGCCACCCCATAGGCACGAAAAACAGCCGCAACTGCCCGGGATGAGGCGATGACCCGAGCGTAAGCACCTGGATCCAGTTTATGGCAACGCGGAAACACACCACCATGCAGGCCGGAGATGACCCCGATGAAAATAGAGAGAACCAGGAAGAGCCGCTCGTCCCGATTGGGAGCCAATCGCTGAACTTCCGCCGGGTTGGGCCGATAACGTCTTTCCGCCGCAACCTACCGATCGACCTCTGAGTCGGATTTACGGAAGCGGGTTTACACCGGGCCTTTCCGTGGTCGTGCTCATTCTTGCTCCACCTGGTTCGGCGACTGGGCAATCCGTAATAACAGGGCATCGTCACCCGTGGGCGCTCCGCAGACCTCTTGCGTAAGGAGCTCAGTGTCATAGATGAGTTGGATCTGGGTCTGGGTAGATCGGAATTCTCTTCAAGTTCGCGCACCGAGATTTTAGCCGGCAACTGCTTCCACCGCGCCGCCAGCGCCTGTAGGGGGTCGACCGGGGGAGCAGCTGCGGCCGGCTTGGTGTGGGTGCGGTTGTATGGCGGGTGAAATGGGAGTTCAGGCTTTGTAGCGGATTGGACTTGGGAGGCGACCGCCGACTTTGGGGCGCCGCAGCCTCCTTCGCTGCCGAGCTCTTCTTGCGTACACTCCGCCAGGCGCGCCATGGCGAGCTTTCGGTCCGCAAGAATGCGGACACTCCGCTCCTTCAGGCCTATTCGCGAAGACGGATAGAGTAGCAGCAAGCGGGTGCCTCGCCCAGCCGGTCTCGATTTTCCGCTATGGCCGCCGGGGGTTCCTGGTCGACCCCAGGGCCTTCCAGGGCACGCGCAGGTATCGCTTGGCCTGGAGATAGCGGCCCAGCTGAAAGGCGGTCCGCCCAGCGCCGTCGAGGGCCTCGCGCAAGGATGCGTGATGGCGGAGAATCTTCTTGTACAGGTTCAAGGCGTCGCTGGGATCCTGCGCCTGCTCCATCTTTCGGGCGATGTCCAGTTGAACGCTAATATCGTCCTCCGGAGCGTTTCCGGAAGCCACCAGCAATTCGTTACGGGCCTGGTCCAACCGTTGATGGGCGATGAGATAGTCGATGAGCTCAAGCCGGACCTCCCGTCGGCGCACGTAGCCGTCGCCCTCCCAATTTCCGTAAATCGCCCTCTGATAGTCCTCGATGGCCTGGCTTCGTTATCTTGGCGAGCTGCGATCCTGGCCAATTGAAGATTGATTAAACCGTTGCCCTGCTGGGTTTCGAACAGCGCATTGAAGTAGACGGACGCCTCCTGAAGACGGCCGGCGGATGCCAGAGCTTCGGCCAGTTGAATTTCTGTGTTGCGGTCGCTGGGGGCATAGGCCAGTGCGGAGCTAAGGGCATCGATCGCTGCCTGAGGCTTGCCCTCCCGCATGGCCTGTTCGCCACGTACCAGCCATCGATTGGCCAGCTCAACCTGATGGGAAGCGTAAGATTGGTAGAGGTAGTTTGTCAGCACCGCCAACAGCGCCGTGATCGCAAACAGGGTGATCAGCCCCAGCTATCTGAGAAGATCAAACGGCGCCGCTGAAACGGTCGTTGGCAGTTAAAGGAGACTTTAGAGCGAAGAACGACATCCTTATCCAGTCTACTTGGAAATAATATCAAAGCTTCGGAATCGACGACCCCGTACTCGATCATCTTACGCCGTAGACTGCGGACTTCTGCGTTTGTGACCGGGAGTGTACTCGAGGATGAATCGGCAAACCAGCACCGGAGACACCCCCGGGCAGGACATCAGCCTGGAGGATAAAGAGCGAGCCCTGCAGGCGCGGTTGCGTTCGCTGGGCAGCGTCATTGTTGCCTATTCGGGTGGCGTTGATTCTGCTTATCTGGCATATGCGGCCCATGCGGCTCTGGGGCAGCGGATGCTGGCGGTGATCGCTGACTCTGCCAGCCTGGCCCGCTCGCAGTTCAGCGACGCCCAGGATTTTGCCTTGGAGCACGGGATCCCCCTGCGCTCCATCGAAACCCACGAGTTGGAGCGGGAAGAATATGCGGCGAATGGGCCCGATCGTTGCTTCCACTGCAAGGACGAACTCTTTAGCGTGTTGGAGCAGGAGCTGGAGCGCACTGGTTTTGAGGCTTTGGCCTATGGGTTGAACCTGGATGACGGGCAGGATTTCCGTCCCGGCCATAAAGCAGCAGCACAGCACCGCGTGGCCGCCCCGTTGGCGGAGTCAGGTCTCAGCAAAGCCGATGTCCGCGCACTGGCCCAGCGGGCGCAATTGCGGGTTTGGGACAAGCCGGCTTCGGCGTGCCTCTCCTCGCGCATGGAGTACGGCCGGCGGGTGACCCCCGAGTCGTTGCGCATGATCGAGCAAGCAGAGGACTCGCTGCGCACTCTGGGCCTCAAGCGCTTTCGCGTGCGCCATCACGGCTCGATTGCACGCATCGAGATCGCGGAGGAGGAGATGGCCGCCATTCTCCAGGTGGGGAAACTGAAGGCGATGGCCGCCGTGGTTCGCGCCGCCGGATTCCGTTACGTCTCGCTCGATTGCGAAGGTTACCGCTCCGGGTCGATGAACGAGGTGCTGCCCATCGAGGTGCTGACCGGCTTTGCAAAATAGGCTTATGCGGATTGGATACCTGGAATGCTTTGCCGGCATCAGCGGCGATATGCTGATGGGCGCGCTGGTGGATGCGGGCGCACCCATCGAATTGCTGCAGCAAACCGCGGCTTCGCTGGCGTTGGGAGCGGAGTTACGCGTTACCCGGGTGAGCCGAAGCGGCATTCAATCGACCAAGATCGACGTCATGGTCAACGGGCAACTGCATGAGCCTGCCGCTGCCACCGGGCCGGTTGAGCAAGAGGCAGCGCACGGGCACGGTCACCATCACCACCATGACCATGATCACCATGATCACCCCCACAAACACGAACATGGTCGCGGTCTGCCCGAGATTCGCAGCCTGCTTATGCGCGCCGATCTGACCCAGCGCGCTCTTAACCTCAGCCTGACTGCCTTTATTTTGCTGGCCGAGGCGGAGGGTCGCATCCACGGCATTCCTGCCGAAGAGGTTCACTTCCACGAAGTGGGCGCGATCGATGCTATCCTCGACATCGCCTGCTGTGCCGCGGCGGCGGATGCCCTGGATCTGGACGGGTGGTATTGCTCCCCGGTGAACGTCGGGAGTGGCTTTGTCAATTGCGCCCACGGACGCTTTCCGGTACCGGCCCCGGCCACGGCGGAACTGCTCAAGAATCTGCCCATCTATTCGGCGCACGTGCAGGCGGAACTGGTCACGCCGACCGGTGCGGCATTGCTGCGCGCCTTGGACTGCCGTTTCGATGCCACCCCAGTGATGCGGACTCAGGCGATCGGCTACGGAGCTGGTACGCGGAACCCGGAGCGCTTCCCCAACGTTCTGCGCGTGAGCATCGGCGAAATCGCAGCAGCGCATTCCTTCATCGAGGACAAGGTGACCGTGCTGGAGTGTGCCGTGGATGATTTAAGTCCCGAGGTCCTGGCCCACACCGCACAGTTGGCACTGGAGCGGGGCGCCCTGGACGTGATGAGTGGGGCGGTGACTATGAAGAAGGGACGATTGGGAACCCTGCTCACCGTCCTTTGCAAGTCAGGCGATGCAGCCGGCCTGCAACAGCTGATCTTCCGGGAAACGACCACTCTGGGCATCCGGGTACGGGAGGAGAATCGCGTCATCCTGGCCCGGGAAATCACGCCGGTGGAGACTGATTTTGGCCTGATTCATATCAAGACCGGTTCGTGGCAGGGAGAAGAATGGAATGCGGCGCCGGAATTTGAGGATTGCCGCCGTGCCGCGGCAGCCTTCGATGTGCCGCTAAAGACCGTCATGCAGGCGGCGATGAATGCATGGCGTACGCGGCAAATGGCCACTACCGGAGCGCGGTCATGACCGGAGAGACCATCCTCGCGATGCTGCAGGGCGTGCGCGATGGAGAACTGCGGCCTGAGGAGGCCATGGAGCGCCTGGCCAAGCTGCCCTACGAAGAAACCGGCTTCGCCAAGATTGACCATCATCGCCGCTTGCGGACCGGACTGCCGGAGGTCATTTACGCGGCCGGTAAGACCGCCACGCAGGTGGGAGAGATCTTTTTTCGCATGGCCGCGATGGGCGGCGATGTGCTGGCGACCCGCGCCGATGAGGCTGCGTTTGCCGCCGTGAAAGCCCTGGTCCCGGAAGCGCAATATCACCCGGTGGCCCGCATTGTCGCGCTGCGCCAGACACCGCCGCGCGAGAGCGAGGGCGCCGGTTCGCTCGCCGTGCTCTGCGCCGGAACCAGCGATCTTCCTGTGGCTGAGGAGGCGGCGGTGACGGCCGAGGTGATGGGCGCCGACGTGCGGCGGATCTACGATGTGGGGGTCGCCGGCCTGCATCGGCTGCTCGCGCACCGCGATGTGCTAGGTGAGGCTGAGGTGGTGATCGTGTGCGCGGGTATGGAAGGCGCGCTGCCCAGCGTGGTGGGGGGCATGGTTGGAGCACCGGTCATTGCGGTACCCACGAGCGTAGGTTATGGTGCGTCCTTCGGGGGCATTGCGGCCTTATTGGGCATGTTGAATTCCTGCTCGCCCAACGTAACCGTGGTCAATATCGATAACGGATTCGGCGCGGCCTACGTGGCTTCCACGATCTTGCGCCGGATTCACCTGGCGGCAGGGAAGAACACTGCGCAAGAAGAGATGATGCGCTAAGCATTATTGTCTTTGAAGTCACGGTTGCACCTTTTTTGTTGCTCCGGTTGCCGCCGGAAATGTATCTTATCCCCTCGGAGGAGCCATGGCATCGACAGTCTGGAAGGGCTACATCTCGTTTGGCCTGGTATCGGTGCCGGTGCGGCTCTACGCTGCCGCGCGCGAAGAACATGTCAGTTTCAACCAGATCCATGAACCGTGCGGCTCGCGGATCAAGCAGCAGATCTTTTGCCCTACCTGCAATCGGGTGGTCGAGCGCAGCGAGCTTACCAAGGGGTACCAGGTCGACCGCGATGCCTATGTGCTGGTGAACAACGAAGAGCTCAAGACCCTGCAAGCCGAGTCGTCGGAGGCCATGGAGATTACGCAGTTTGTCAGCCTGAGCGAGGTTGACCCGATCTATTACGAGTCGTCGTACTACTCGGCGCCCGAGGATCCGGGCCGGCGCGCCTATGGATTGTTGCTGCAGGCGATGGAGAAGCTGAATGTCGCCGCGATCGCCAAGGTCACGCTAAACCAGCGGGAGCAGATCGTCCTGATGCGTCCGTACCACAACGGCATCGTGTTGCACACGCTCTACTTTGCCGCTGAGGTTCGGGAAGTCGCTGAATACGGCAAGACCGAAAAAATGACCCTGCAGAAGCCTGAAATAGAGCTCGCTGAGCAGTTTATTAAACAGCTGACCGCCGGGTTTGCGCCCGAGCAGTACAAAGATGAATATCAGGACCGGGTGTTGGCGCTGGTCGAAATCAAGCGAGCCGGGCAGGTGGTTGCCGGCCAGCCGCAAAAGGCAAAACTGGCTCCCGTCATCGACCTGATGGAGGCGCTCAAGAAGAGCATTGCAGAGCGTGGCGCCCCCGCCGCGGCTGCTCCCACTTTGGTCGAACCCGCCAAGAAGAAAGCGCCGAAATCCGCCACAGTTACAGAAACCAAGCCCGCGCGCGGTCGCAAGACCGGCTAAGCAAACAAAACCCCAAACAAAAATCCATAAAACAGGACGGGTGCCCCAGGTTCGCCAGGGCGTACCTGGGCCGAAAATGGTTTGTTTCGATTGCTTTCCCTGGATGGCTCAACCATCTGCTTAAAAAAACTATTACGATTACGTAAAAGCAGTGGCGGGGCTGCGCCCCACAAGCGCCAACTTCTTTCGGGGGTGTTTCGTCAAAACTCCCACAGAATCGTCATCCTGAGCAGAGCGCCTTATCGATTGATCGGGTGACGCGGCGCTAGTGGCGCGGAGTCGAAGGACCTCGGCGGTGCTTATCTTACCCATGCTGTTCGGAGTTGTTCAACCACGAGCCCGCACCGGGCCGGCCCCATGTCCGGCGCTTACATCTAAATTCTCGGCAGCCATACAGGCACGCTTTATACAGTGCATGAAAAGATGTACCCGTGACGATCAAGTGCGTATCGCAGCAGATCCTGTTGTCGGGCTTCGGTTGTCGGAAAGCTCCGAGCAGCACGGATAAAGTAAGCACCGCCGGGGTCCTTCGACTCCGCGCCATAAAACCCTCTGTTATGCGATAGATCTGCGAGGCGCTTCGCTCAGGATGACGCCTCCCTGGAGGGGATTGAAAAACAACGGGTCGCAAAAAACACGAAAAGATCGAAAAAGTCACAGGCTCTCAGGATGACGATTCTGTGGGAGTTTCGACGAAACACATTCTGAACAAGTTAGCGCTCCAGTGGGGTAGATCATCGAGGGAGTGAATAGCGTAAGTTGGGAAGCCGGAGTTGCGTCGTTCGACTATAGATCCTTCATGGCAGAAGGCAGCGCGCGATGGACTCCGGGCGGCCTCTTGGGGAAATATCCACCAGCGATCACGATTGCGCGCAATAAGTCAGCTAGTGGCTTGAGTCTTGTCCAGGACGCAGACCCTGGCGACGAGCACCACCAGGGCGATCCATAGCAGGTCCGCGCCCAGCAGATGGAAGATCTGCAGCCACACCGGCGCCAGCAGCGTTACGTCCGCGACGCCAAGTCCAAACTGCAGCACCAGCAGCGAGAGCACCAGCAGAGCCAGCTTGTGCTCCGACGGGCGCTTGATACTGCGCACCAGCAGCCAGCAAATAAAAAGACCAGCAATTACCGCAGTCAGAGGGTGAAGAATGCGTAGCCGTAGCAGCCAACCGCCGCTGCCGGAGAAGTCTTGCGCAAAGGCAGCGCTAAGCGAGGTTGCGGGAAAGAGCGTATCGCTGAGCGCCGCCAGGGTTCCCGTCACTCCCAGCACCAGGGTTGCAGTCATTCCAGTGACCGCGAGCGGCAATTGGGTGAAGCGTATCGTGGGCCGAGTGAACGCCTCACGGCGCGATAAGAAATGTGACGCGAGCGTGAGTGCGCCCAGCAGAAGCAGCGTGTTGGCCAGATGCAGAGAAAGATAAACCGCGCGCGCCGGCGAACGGTTGTCCGCGGTGAGTCGTAACAGCACCAACAATGCGCCCAGCAGGGCCTCGTTGAAGGTAAACAGCACCGCGGCGATAGCGGCTATGCGTGCAAGGTGGCCCGAAACGGTAGCGCGAAATGTCCACAGGAGCAACAAGAGAACCGCAGGAAGGGTAAGGCCGCTGCTCACTCGATGAGCAAGCTCGATCAGAGTTGCCAGGCGCGGATTTGATTGCAGCACCACGCCATTGCATAGCGGCCAATGGTCGCCGCAGCCGGCGCCGGAGCTGGTGGCGCGGACCACCGCGCCCCACAGGATAACGGCGACGTTATAGGCCAGCAACCCCCAGGCAAAGCGAGGCAACAGAGTCGAGGTGCGGGGTCTCTTCGCGGGCGATGCCGCAGCCGGAAACGCCTGGGCGGAACTCATCGGAACCTCTTGGCTTATCTTACCCGGCCAGTTCCTTGGCGCGCTGGGTGGCCCGCATCACGGCTTTGATCAGGGTCACGCGCAGGCCGCCCTCTTCCAGTTCCAGGATGCCATCGATGGTGCAGCCCGCAGGCGTGGTCACGGCGTCCTTGAGCAGTGCCGGATGGTAGCCGGTTTCGAGCACCATCTTGGCCGCCCCGAAGGTGGTCTGGGCCGCCAGCAAGGTGGCAATATCACGCGGCAGGCCAACCTTGACCCCGGCTTCCGCCAGCGATTCCAGGATGATGTAGATAAATGCCGGCCCGCATCCGGAAAGGCCGGTAACAGCATCCAGGTGCTTTTCTTCGACCATCACCGTGCGGCCGACGGTGGCGAAGAGCAAGGCCGCGAGGTCCAGCTGCTCCTGGCTAGCATAGCGTCCACGGCTGAGGGCGGCGATGCCCGCCCCCAGCATGGAGGGAGTGTTCGGCATGGCTCGGACCACACCGATTTCCATGTCCGCAGCATGCTCGATCGCCGTCGTCCGCACCGAGGCAGCAATCGAGATCAGGAGCTTTTTGGGCGTGAGCGAGGGACGAATCTGCCTGACGACCTCGGGGACGGTGATGGGCTTAAGCCCGATCAGAATCAGGTCCGCAGCCTCTGCGGCCGCCACATTGTCCGTGGATACATCGACCCCCCACTGCGCGGAGAGTTGCCCGGCGCGCTCTGCGTGTTCCACGGTGGCCAGGATCTGCTCCGGCTCCAGCACTTTGGACTTAAGGAAGGCCTGGAGCAAAATCCCCCCCATTTTTCCGGCTCCGAGAATAGCGACGCGGAGGCCGGCAAGCGGTTGACTGGCTGTATATGAGCCCATCGAATCTCCTTGCTTATTTTTGGGTCTTTTGCTGGGCTGCGATCCAGGTATTGATGCGCTGCTCCACTAGGTCGAGGGGCAGCGCGCCGGAATCAAGCAGCTGATCGTGAAAGGCGCGGATGTCAAACCGATCCCCCAGCGCCTGCTGCGCCTTGGCCTTAAGCTCCAGAAACTTGAGTTGGCCTACTTTGTAGCCCAGCGCCTGCGCGGGCATGGCGATGTAGCGATCCACTTCGGCTTGTACATCGGTCTCGGGCAGGCTCGAGTGCTGATGGAAGTAGTCAACCATCTGCTCGCGTGTCCAGCGCTGCGAGTGGACGCCGGTATCGACCACCAGGCGCACTGCCCGGAAGATATCCGCTTCCAGACGGCCATAGTCGTTATAGGGATCCTGGTAGAAGCCGACTTCCTTTCCCAGCCGCTCGGCGTAGAGTCCCCATCCCTCGGTGTACGCGGTGTAGTAGGTGTATTTTCGAAACTCGGGAAGGCCGGTCAGCTCCTGCGCGATCGAGATCTGCAGATGATGACCGGGCAGCCCTTCGTGATAGGCGATGGACTCCGGCAAATAGAGAGGCCGGGTGACAAATTTGTAGGTGTTGACGAACACTGTGCCCGGCTTGGAGCCGTCTGCGGTGCCGTGGATGTAGTAGGCCGCTGCCTGGTCCTTTTCGGCATAATCCGGCACTGGCATGACCACCAGCGGCGCTTTCGGCAATCGCCCAAAGAGCTGGGGAAGCTTGGGCCGCATCTGGTCAATGTATCCACGATAAGCGTCCAGAAGCTGCTCTTTGCTGGTCGGATAGAGCTTAGGGTTGTTTTCGGCAGCGTTCTGGAGCGCCTTGATGTCGGCAAACCCCAGCTTCTTGGCAATGGCCAGCAATTGCTCTTCGTCTTCTTTTACCTGGTCAACGCCGATCTGGTGAATCTGATCCGCCGTCATGTCGGTAGTTGTGCTCTGCTTTACTAGAAAGCGGTAATAGGCCTCGCCATCGGGCAGAGCCCATATGCCGGGATCGTTGCGGCCGCTGGGGATGTATTGCGACTTCAGAAACTTGCCGAAGCGGACGTAAGCCGGTATCACCTGGCCTGTTATTGCCGCGAGTAGTTCTTCTTTAATCCGCGCCTGCTGGGTCGCAGAAACCGAAGCTGGAAACTTCTGCACTGGAAGGGCGAATGGGCTGTCCTGCGGTTTTTCATTGGCGATGTCGTTGACTTCCCCAAGCGCCTTTTCCATAAGGTAGGCGGGCGGCTCGCGATGGTCGTCCATGCCGATGGACATATCGTCGGTGATCTGTTGAAAGGCGAGTGGGACCTTCTTAAGACGAGCGATGTAATCGTCGTAATCCTTTACCGTAGTGAAGCTAAGTTGAGGTACGAGCTGAGGGAGATCAACTTGCAGGCCATAGAACTGGTTGACCGGCAACTCCCACGGCTTGAATCTGGCTTCCTCCTGATCTTCGATCAGCTGGCGCACCATCAACTCTTTGCTCAACTGCTCCTGATCCGACATTCCAGTCGTATCCACCTCGGCCAGTCGAGTCAGGAAGGCACGCCCGCGCGCAAGGGATTCGTTATAGGCCTGCACCGAGTAATCCGAGAGCTGATCGTTGTAGCGGTTATCGCCGATCGAGGAGGCGAACTCGGGTTCGTGCTTGAGGCGATCTTCCCAAGCGTCGGAGAAGATGGCATTCAGCGTTTTCACCCGGCTGCTAAGAGGGAGAGCTGGCGCCGCGCTCGGGGTGCTTTGGGCAGCAAAGAGGATGCCGGGGGCGAGAGCGATCAAGACAAGACGAAGGGCGAAAGGCTTTGGTATTCGTGACAAACGGATTCCTGAACTCGCAAGAGGCTGGTAGGTCTAAGCGCAGTGTATCGACAATTCGTGCGAGCGAACAGGGCGGATGGCCGCCCTGACTTGGTGGGAGCCCCCGCATTTATGCGGAAGAAGGAGCCAAAGCCTCATGAGTCAGAAGAAACTCCGGAACCTATGCGAGGAGTTCGTCCTGCTTCACTTCGGGGGCTTGCATGGGTATCGCGATGTCAGTTTCGAGCATGCGGTAGAGGGTCGACCTGCTAATTCCGAGCTTGGAGGCAGCGCGTGCTTTATTGCCATCGCAGGCCTTCAGCACCTGAAGAATATGCCGCCGGATCACCCCATCGAGGGTGTAGTTCTCGGGAATAGCGGGTTCGCCGTCCTTGGCGCCCGCTGGTTCCAGTGGCAGGATGACCAGATCGATGGGCCGCAGCCACTGGCCTTCGCCCGACAGGCACGCGGCCCGGATCACGCTTTCCAGTTCGCGCACGTTCCCCGGCCACAAGTGGCGAAGAAGAATGGGGAGTGAACCTGGACCCAGCCCTTGCAAGGGCCTCTGCTGCTCGCGTGAGACGGCATCGACAAACATCTGCGCCAACGAGGGAATGTCCTCTTTGCGATCGCGCAAGGCGGGCAGCGAGAAGGAGACGGCGTTCAACCGATAGTAGATTTCGGGCAGAAACGCTCCCCCTACCACCTGGGTTCGCAGCGGCTTACGGGAGGTGCAGATCACCTGGGAGGGCTGGGGAAGTACCCCCGGCTTCTCCGCGGAGAGCGCAGTTTCGAAGGAGCGGATGTAGCGCAAGAGCTGCGCTTGGGGCTCGGCCCCCAATTCGTCGATATTGCGGATCAGCAATACGCCGTCTGCCGCTCGGCGCACGGCGGCCCGGAGGGGTTCGGGGCGGAGTTCGCTATGGGGGCTGACCTCGGCAAAAAACAATGCTGCCGCCTCTTCCGCAACCAGGCTGCCCGGAGAAGCATGGCGCGCCTGGATGTGCCTGGCGAGCAGGTGTTTCCCGGTCCCGGCTTCGCCCTCAATCAGGGCCAGCCGGACGCGGGGCCCGACCTGCTGGAGCTGTTCACACACGCGGCGCATGGCCAACGATCGCGACACCAACTCGGGTAACAGGCCGGCTGCCGGCCGGCGTGGTGGCGCCCAACGACTTGGTTCCCGGCCCGGTTGCCCCGGTTGCATTGTCTGATTCATCGATCCACACCTTTCGCCGCCATCATCGTTGCCGGATGGCTCTTAGGCGCTTTATCGGCGGTGCGGAAAAAGAGTTGAGTTGGAGGTACCCTCGCCCAAACTGCGGTTTACGACTTGACCGTGCGGCCCCGCGAGGAAACAGCATCGGAAGCGATCATTCCGTCGCGAATGTGGACCACGCGATGGGCGTATTCGGCGATATCCGGTTCATGGGTGACCAGGATGATGGTGTTGCCCCGTGCGTGCAGCTCATCGAAGAGGGCCATGATCTCATCCCCAGTCTTCGAGTCCAGATTGCCTGTCGGCTCATCGGCCAGGATGATCGAAGGCCGATTCACCAGCGCGCGGGCGATCGCTACCCGCTGGCGTTGGCCGCCAGACAATTCATTGGGCTTATGATTCATGCGGTCTTCAAGATTGACCGAGCGCAAAGCCGTCTTGGCGCGCTCGATTCTCTCACCGGAAGGAGTTCCGTTGTAAATCAGCGGCAGCTCCACGTTGTGCAAAGCGGTTGCCCGCGCCAGCAGATTGAAGGTCTGGAAAACAAAACCGATCTCGCGATTCCGGATGCGCGCCAGTTCGTCATCGTTCAGTTCACTGACCAGGTGGCCGTTCAGCCAGTACTTTCCCTTGGTGGGTGTGTCCAGGCAGCCAATCAAATTCATCAGCGTCGACTTGCCCGAACCCGAGGGCCCCATGATGGCGACGTACTCATTGTGACGGATGCGCAGCGAGATGCCGCACAGCGCGTTTACCTGCTGTTCCAGGCCCATGGTGTACGTCTTCCACAGATCCTCGACGACGATGACTTCTCCCTGGGCGACATCCTGGGCCATGCCGGCTGGCGTTGCGCTGGTGGTCTCGAGTGCCATCGTTCGCTCCCTGTTTCGCTGCTGGTACAACTCTGCTTTTCTGTGCTTACCCCACCCTGCCAAGGTGACCGCTTAAGAAGATTCCGTCTCCTGGGCTGCGGCTGTATTATCCCGCTTCAATTTGACGTCGTTCTTGAGCGTGCGCAGCACTTTGTAGGGCCCGATGACGATTTCATCCCCGGCTTTCAAGCCGCCGGTGACTTCGATGTCCGTTGAGCCGGTGATGCCGGTGGTGACCGGGACAAACTGCGACTCCAGCTTGCTGCCGTGCGACCGTAACACGAAGACCCCCTGGGTGCCGGGATCCTGGATGGCCGGCGACCCGCCATCCCCCGTGGATGCGGCGTTCACCGTCTGCATCGATGCGTTACCCTTCAGAGATGCGGCGGTGCGCATAGCCAAAGCCTGAATGGGAATCGCTAATACATTCTGCCGTCGCGCCGTGGTAATTTTCGCGGTGGCCGAAAGCCCTGGACGCAGCTCCGCGGGTGGGTTGGTGAGCGTGACCACCACCTTGAAATCCTTCGCCTCTTCCGTGCCGGTGGTGCTTTGGCTGGTGGCAATGCCGGTAGAGCGCAGAATGGCCTGATCGCCGACCTCGGTCACCGTTCCCGGGAAGACCCTGCCGGGCAAGGCATCCACTGAGACATCCACCGGCTGCCCCATGGCGACATTCACGATATCGGTCTCATCCACCTTGACCTCCGCCGTAATGACAGAGAGGTCTGCCAACGTCATCAGCGTGCTGCCCTGGGCATTCTGAATACCAACCACGACGGTTTCGCCTTCGCGCACCGGAATATTGGTCACAATGCCATCGAAGGGCGCGATGCTGACGGTTTTATTCAGCAGATCCTTGTCGCTGGTGAGCGTGGCCACGGCGGTGCCGAGCTTACCCCGGGCTGATGCTGTTTGCGCCCGCGCCTGCACCAGGGCCGCCTTGCTCTGCGCCAGCGTTGCCACGTCGGTGTCGTAGGCCGCCTTCTTGGAGTCATATTCTGACTTGGCGATCAGCTCGGCCTTGTACAGCGCTTGCGCCCGCTGCCAATCCAGCAGCTTTTGATTGAGATCGGCGACGGAGTGGTCCACCGTTGCTTCGGCCGTCTTCTCCGCCGCCAGGTAGGAGGATATGTCGGTATTGGCCGACTGAATGCTGGCCTGCTGGGCCACCACACCGGCCTCGGCCTGGACGCTCTCCACCGTCGCCAGGATCTGCCCTTTCTTTACCCGGTCGCCTTCTTTGACGTAGAGGTGGGTGATCCTGCCAAAGGAGGTGGCTCCGATATTGACGATGGTTTTGGGCTTGATCTGGCCGGTGCCGCTGACGATCGACACCAGGTTTTCACGCACCACCTTGGCCGTAAGTACTTTGGTGTAACCAGACTGGGCGCGAACGATGGTAAAGGTGGTGACGCCGGCCGCCACCAGGATCACTCCCGAGATGATCAATATCTTCTTCAGTTTCATGGGTAGACGGTATCCCCCGCCCTTGTCTACATCATACGTGGAACGGCCCGCTGAGGTTCCGGGTTTAACGGTCCAGCCCCTCGTTTTTAAAGGAGGAGCCGCGGCGCGGAGGTTGCCCGAATTTGGGCTAGAGAACAGCAGGCAAACCCTGCCGCCAGACCCTGACCTGGCGTAAGCGACGGAAATCCGTTCTAGTACCGCAAATACGGGTTACCCGTGCCCTCCATCGTCCGGAAGATAAAGGGAGAAATGACATTCCCCGCTTGAATTCGGTGTTACCGAACCTTAAACTTGTTGTGCCGTACCGGGAGTATCGCGCAACCTATGCTGAGGGCTATGCTTGGGGTTAAATCCACCCTTTTTCTGTTCTTGTCGTTGGGTCTGCCACCCATGCTCATCGCACAATCTGCGACCACCACTCCGAATGTGTCTCCAAACGCGTCGGATCCCCAGAACACGCAGGACCCGCTAAAGCGGCCGCAGAGTGATAAGGATAAATTCAAGCAGCAGAAAGAACTCAGAAACGAACTCAAGGGGCCTTACAAGAAGTGGGTCGATGAGGATGTGCGCTGGATCATTACCGACCAGGAGCTGAAGGCCTTCAAGAGCCTGTCGAATGATGAAGAGCGGGACAACTTCATCGAGCAATTCTGGCAGCGGCGCAACCCCGACCCGGATTCCCCTGAAAACGAATATCGCGAAGAGAATTACCGGCGGATCGCTTATGCCAACGAGCATTTTGCCGCCGGCAAGCCGGGTTGGAAAACCGACCGCGGGCACATGTATATCGCGTACGGCAAGCCCGACAGCATTGAGTCTCACCCCAGCGGCGGTTCCTATGAGCGCCCCATGGATGAGGGTGGCGGCAATACCTCTACCTTCCCATTCGAGGTCTGGCACTACCGGTATATCGAGGGTATCGGTGAGAACATCGATATCGAGTTCGTCGATACCTGCATGTGCGGCGACTACCATATGACCCTCGATCGCTCGGAGAAGGATGCGTTGCTGCACGTTCCGGGCGCCGGTGCGACCCTGGGTGAACAGATGGGAACCTCCAAGCGAGCCGACCGCTTCAACGGCGGCCTGGAAAACCTCGGTGGCGGCCCCATGGCGACCGCGAATCAGGCTAAAGAGTTTGATCGCCTGGAGCAGTTCTCCAAGCTGCAAGCCCCGCCGGTAGTCAAGTTCAAGGACCTGGAATCGTTTCTGGTGAATCACAAGGTCCTGAGCGGGCCCTTCTTCCCCTTCGAAGTCCGTACCGATTACGTGAAAGTCACCGAGGATACGGTCCTCGTCCCCTTGACCCTGCAGATCAGGAACCGGGACATAACCTTCAATACCAAGGATGGGGTTTCCAAGGGCGAGGTCAACGTTCTGGGACGGGTTGCTACCATTACCGACCACGTAGTGCAGACCTTCGAACAGACGCTGGAAGTGGAAGAGCCCAGCGAACTGCTGGGTAAGGCACTGGATCAGGCATCAGTCCACTGGTGGGCTTTGCCTCTGAAGCCAGGCCGGTACCGCGTGGATATTGCGATCAAAGACGTGAACAACCCCGACCACATCGGCACCTGGGCCGAGGGAATCGTGGTGCCCAAGTATGACGACGAGAAACTCTCCGCGTCTTCCCTGATTCTGGCCGACAAAATGGAGCAGGTCCCCACCAAGCAGATTGGCACCGGGCAATTCATCATCGCCGGAACCTATGTGCGGCCGCGGGTCAGCTCCGGGCCTGGAGTTCCCGTCACTTTCCATCGCAGCCAGAAGCTCAATTTCTGGATGCAGGTCTACAATCTGGGGATCGACGACAAGAGCAAGCAGAACGCCGCTACGATCCAGTATCAGATCACGGACATGGCTAGCAACAAGGCGATCCTGGATACGTCGGAGACCAGTGCGGCGGCGGGAGAAAACAGCGCCAACTCGGATCAATTAACAGTGAGGAGGTCGGTATCCCTGGCCAGCCTGCAGCCGGGCAAGTACCAGGTGACGATTACTGTCAATGATCATGTGTCCAAGCAACAGGTGGCTCAATCGGCCCCGTTTACGGTTGACTAGCGCTCTGATAAGCTGCAAAGAGTGACTTTAGTGGCCGGAGTAGAGCGTATAGGATCGGCGATCGCAGAACTGGGCTCTTGCACTGCGTTTGAGTGAGTAGCGTAACTGAGTGCGTAGAAGGTATTGCCAAATCGCAGCTCTCGTCGTGGTGGCCGTAGCAAGCCTCCTGCCTGCCTCGGGTGCGCCTTTCCCTGCAACCGTGAGCGGAGTAGTGCGCGATGCACGGGGCACACCGCAGATGGGAGCGGTGGTCGAGCTGATGGCCGCCGATGCCACGGTAGTCGCCAGAGTCTATACCAACATGCGTGGAGGCTATGCCTTCGATCATGTTTTGCCCGGAATCTACCAGGTAAAGGCCACCGGAGACTCCTTCCTTCCCACTCTGCGTGAAGGTCTGCAGCTGCGAGCCCGCAGCAAAATTATCGTCAACCTCACCCTGAGCACGCTCTTTGAGGCTGTTCAATGGCTCCCTGCCCAGCCTCGTTCGCCCGACGAGTCGACCGAAGACTGGAAGTGGACCTTGCGTTCCTCCGCCAATCGTCCGCTGTTGCGTTATCTCGAGGACGGTCCGCTGGTGGTTCTTGCCGGTGATGACAACGGGTCGGCTCCGCAATTGGCAGCCCGGGTCAGTGTCGACGGCTCCTCGCGCGACTTTGGACAGGGTGGCCCTCATCACGCCTTCGCTCTGGAGCGCTCCAGCGCCACCGGCGGCCATCTGATTTTGCGTGCCAATCTGAGCCCGCAACCGGCAGACAGCTCGCAGTACCTGGCAGGATATGAACTGGCGCTGGGTCCGGAACGTCAGATTCGCAACGTGGCCACGGTGCAGCAGATGAACGTGGTCGAAGGCGCCGGGGGAAGTCAGGGTTTAAACGATTTTCGACTGCGCAGCGCCGAGGCCGTGAATCTAGGTCCCAATGCGTCGATGGAGGTGGGTAACGAAGTCCAGTCTGTGCATGGGCCTTCTGATGTCACCTCCAGTTTGCCCTTCGTAAACATTTCTTGGCACTCTGACGGCGCCGTCGTATCGTACCGCCTTGCCACCTCGCCGGAAATGCAGGACGCCGGGCAGCTCGCCGACAACCGCACGCTGGCGCCCATGTTCTCTGAAGAAGGCGGCAGCGTGCGGATCCAGCACGGTCTTCATCAGGAGCTTAGGCTTGAAGACAATACTGCCTCGCGTCGGGCGATGGTGGCTTTCTATCAGGATTCGGTCGATAGTCCGGTCATCGGCGGAGGCGGTTCTGTAGGGCAGCAGGAGCTTGCCTCGGGGGACATACTGTACGATCCGGTTTCGCAGGTGTTTCGCGTTACGGGTCCCGGTTACACCAGTGGCGGCTTCAGGGCAGTCTTAGCGCAAAAAGTCACTGAATCCACATGGGCAACGCTTTCTTTTGCTGGCGGCAAAGCCTTGGCCTTCGATACGCCCAATTCTGCGGTGACGTTGGACCAGGCTGTGCAGGGCCTGAATGAGCGCAGGACGGAAGCCATCACCGCATCTCTCGACGGCAGGTTTCAGCGCACGGGTACGGGTTGGCGTGCTTCTTATCGTTGGCAGCCTGCGAATACGGTGACCCCCGTGGCGGTGTACGACAACTTCGGGCAGGGCGCGTACCTCAACCTCCTGATCCGCCAACCGATCCACTGTGGTCGCCTGCTGCCCAACGGAACCGAGGCGTTAGTGGACGTTCGCAATCTGCTGGCCGAGGGTTATCGACCCTTCCTCACTCGTGATGGCAGCACGCTCTATTTTGCCCAGGACGAGCGCTCGATTCAGGGCGGACTTTCCTTCTCGTTCTAAGCCCCAAACAATCGGGACATTGAGCAAGGCCCGGTCCGAGGACTGGGTTTCTGACTTATGCTATATTTTTCCTTAGGCGTGACCCAGGTGCGCGCTCTTGGCCTCTCTGAATGTTGCTCAACATTCGGCCTCCTTACCCTCACGGACGCGTAGCTCAACTGGCAGAGCATTCGACTCTTAATCGACAGGTTGGTGGTTCGATTCCACCCGCGTCCA
>CAWBBY010000048.1:0-21246 GCA_963787145.1 uncultured Acidobacteriaceae bacterium | reverse complement strand
ACGACTCGTAACGGCCCTGCACGATGACTCCGGGGATGTGGCGAATCCGCGGGGCGTCTGAAGCAATTGGCCGTCCGTTTCGAGAAAGCCCTGGTTGGTAAAGTAGTGGGCCTCGATACGCGCGAAGGCGAGGGCGAACTCATCCTCTTGGAAATGGCTGGTAAATGCAGGATCGGGCAGGAGCTTCGAGGTGGCGCCCTCCCATCCGCTCCAGATCTTCGCAGCGGCGAGCCCACGGCGGGATCCTCGCTTGTGAGCCGCCGATAGTAGGCCGCAAGGAGATCGCCGCGCTCTCTCTCGGGAATATGGGAGAGATACGCCTCCCATGCATCCGGATATAGAACCGAAGCGCCGCGCTGGTAGAACCAGTCGATTCCCGCTTGCGGAGGAGGAAGATGCCGCGTACAATAAGTTCGGTCACACGCTCTGGGATGATCTCGGAATAGGCGAGAGCCAGTGTCGAACCCCAGGATCCGCCGAAACCTGCCATCGCTCGATCTCCAAATGCTGGCGGATCTTTTCGATATCGTTGACGAGCTCCCAGGTGGTGTTGGCTTCAAGAGATGCGTAGGGCGTGCTCTTGCCGCAGCCTCGCTGGTCGAAGTGACGATGCGGTATTTTCCCGGGTGGAAGAAGCGGCGCTGCTCGGGATCGGAGCCGCC
Organism: uncultured Acidobacteriaceae bacterium; assembly: GCA_963787145.1. GTDB lineage: Bacteria > Acidobacteriota > Terriglobia > Terriglobales > Acidobacteriaceae > PALSA-350. The sequence goes on along the minus strand of CAWBBY010000048.1, from coordinate 20,584 downwards.
GCCAGGACCGCCGTGCAGAAATACCACCGGCTTACCGGAGGGTTGCCGCTTTCCTCGAAGTAGAGCTCGTGGACCGGCGACACACAGAGCCGTCCGGTGCTGTATGGCTCAAAGGAGGGTAGAGCCAGGTGAAAGGATCCTTCATCATGCAAACCGGGTGCGGCTCGAAGTGCGTCGAAACGGCTGGCCGCGACTGCCGATTGGTTTCGCACCTGGTTCTCCTCGGGCGGCTCCTCGCTACATCAACGTAACTCGCATCCGCTTTCCGTCTGGTTTTTGCCGTCGCTCTCATACTGGTCATGAACCTTCGCCCAGTCCGGAAGCCCATGAGTCGGCCCATACTCCTCGCGACCCTTCGGCAATACGTCGAAGAAACCGTAAATTCCCATGAACTGTTCACTGCCGCGACCGAACGTGCCGTAAGTATGGAAAATTTCGCCTTTCGCATTTCTATAGAAGACACTGTGTCCCGAAAGCGTATAGGTCTGCGGACCAATCTTCTTCTCACGGAAGTTATAGATCGTCTTTCCCACCTTCACTTCCTCCGGCCGGAATGACACATGAAAGTCATAATTGAAATCGGACTTGTACGACGACACCCAGCGGAACTTCCACTCCATCCGCTTTCGCACGGCTTCGATCTGCTCGATCGGCGCCCGCGACACCGCGACATAGGATAGATCATGATGCTCAAAGTGAGGCAGCAGCCCGTCCACATGATCCGACTCCAGCCAGCAGCCCTGACATTGCCATTCCTGTCCCGGTTCCATCATGAAGTGTTTGATCAATAGCTGACTATGCTGCTTGAACAGATCCGCAAGTGTCAGGTCCCCTTCAGGAGACGTGAATATGTAATTCTTCTCAATCTTCACCCAAGGCAGCGCCCGCACCTCCGCGGCCAACTCATCGCCGCCCCGCATGTGCTGTTTCTCCTTCTCCATCAGCGTCAGCCGCTGCTTCAGCCATTCTTCCGCGACACGACAGGATGTCGTTCGACAGCCTCTTCGTTCTGCCGCCTCTCCTCCGCAATCGCTGCCGCTACCTTGGGATCATCTGCTTTATTCATCGCGTAACCCTCCTGAGGAAAGGTAAGACGACTCCGGCGCTTCAGCTGTTGCCTAGAACCGAGCATGGAATCAGGACGGAGCTGTCCCTAAAGAAAGCCGGCATCGGATTGACGCTTCGGAACCTCCTGAACGCATGCATCTGCTTTCTGGGTCACTTCCGTCTGGTCACGAATTACCCTCGGTCCTACGACTTCACCCTGACCTGGATGCACGACCCCAGCGGGGATGATGCCATTGCCGACAGCACCGCCAACTTCCGCGACGCCCTCAAGATCAAGCTAGGCTTGAAACTCAAACCCTCCCACGGTTCCATAAGCTTCCTCATCGTCGACCACGTCGAGCGGCCCTCGGAGAACTAACGGCCGTAAGAAGCGCCGGCAAACCGGGAAAACGGTAACTTCCCCGGGCCGTGCCCCTCTGGGCGAGGAAAACACCGGAAATGCTACTCTTCAGGCGGTTCGGGAGATTCGGTTCCAGACGGACCAAGAGTATTGCGCAGACGGCAGCGCCGCTCACCGGCAGTGCTATCGCGGCGTACGTGGCGGCGTACGCACATCGGAACTTCGCCGTATTGAAAGTTCACCGTGCGACCAAGCTCGATCATGTTCCGCCGAGCAATCTCGTTTCCGTAAGCGGTGCCATCCACCTCCGCGAGCGGCACATTGACAGTCGTTAGAGAATCGCACGGGGCCACGTAAAGCATTGCGTCCGCCTGGTCGGCGAGCTTCAATGGTGTTGCAGACGCATGGCCACCTGTGATCACAGGCTGTGCGGGCAACTCACCTACCCAATTACCTGAAAGCGACGCGATGACAGGCATTGGCCATGGATCGAAGCGCCTATCTAAATCTCCACGGCCATCGATTGAGTTCGTTCCGAAGACAATGAGGTACGGGTTCGCACCGGCAGCACGAAGCTCGCGCTCGATATAGCCAGGGGCAAGTTGAGCCCTGTCTACGGGCGGTACAGCGCGATGTTGCTGTGCCAGCAGTTGATCCTGAAGCGCCTGTGCGTTCCCTCGAAGAAAGTGGCCTGCTCCCATGATAAGCAAAGCGCGGTGGTGTTTCGCCAGAACCTCATCTTTCACGACCTGTGCATACCATTGCTCGCGCTCTGCCTCATATGGCGCGAGATCTGTAGAGTTCTCGATCTTGTCCCAATCACCCGGAGGGCTGCCCATAAGGAGACGGATCTGGTGTTTGCCGTGCCGCGCCATGTTTGATTCGCGTACGGCTTTATAAAACCACCCATACACCGGCGAAACAGGCGGAACCGACGCAATCATATTGCGCCATGCCTTCTGCACCTCATCGATTGGGATATCCTCGCCGGAAACATAGCGATCTACCGACTTCTGATACAGGGAGTTGCCGAATTCCAACACAATATCATCGACATGATTGGCAAATTTAGGGGTGCCTACCAGCTTGCACAACCATTCGTATTCCTGTTTGCCGTCGTGGGCCTCGCCAAACATCACGATGTTGTGAGTGTGGAACAACTCCACTACCGCGCTGGTGGCGTCCTGGGGCTTTGGTTGCTGATCGGCTTGTGCCGCGCACAGCAGGAGGAATAAACTGAAAATGACACCCAGCATCCGCCTCATAGCGCCCCCCAAGACATGTGATGAAGAAAAGTTTATTGCTGCGATTGACTCGCGCCGCCGCGGTTGGCGGTTCTGTGCGATTCAGCATGTCGTAGAGCGGTTGCGCCTGGCTTAGCTCCGGGTTTTCTTCAGCGACCGAGACAGCGAGAATGCGGATCTTATCGTTGTCGGGCAAAGTGAGCGTCCGTGTGCCTTGGGGCATCTGGATCGAGTATGCGAAGAGGTAAGAGTATTGATACGGCTGGTTGAGCCCATCGGCGGTGTGATGATGGGACGCGTACCATGCGAGACCGGCAGGCTTAACGTAGCCCGGTTCGAGACCCACGTAGTCCTCGGGATAGCGAGGCGAGGGGACCCGTTGCTCCCGCTGTTGCTCATCAGCGGGAGGCCACGGGGCGTGATGAGCTGAGATAGCCCAATTACGGTCGTCCTGGTTCCTGAAGATGCGGGTATCCCACTGGCCGATGAATCCGCCCCAATCCTCGATATTCAGATTCGCCGTCTTGGCGCCCACCCGGAATGCCGCCGTCCGGTCTCCATCCGCGGAAGCGGCCAGAATGTAAACCCGGTTGTAGTGCCCGGAAGGCAAAGGAATCGCCTGACCCTTGGCAACCACGGCATCGGGCATTCCGGTTTTTGCCGGCGCCAACTTGAACTCCACGCCGTGATAAGCGATTGCAGTAGGCAGCATTTCGGCCGGTATCGCGTTGCCTTTGCCGTCGAAGCCACCACCTTCGGTTCTGGTGTCATCATTGCTGGCTGCGGCAAGGTCGTACTTCAGCGCGACAGGCTGCGAACGAACCGCGGCCAGCTTTGCCGTTGGCGGACCGAGGCGCAAGGCATAGGTGCGCGGTTGATACGCGGTGAAGGACGTGACCAGCACTCCGCCGCTCAGGTTCACCGGCTCCTGTTGCGCTGTTCCTGTTGTTCCTGGGCATTGACTTCGCGGGCGGCGACGATAGGCCCGGCGAAGGAGACGCGCACATCTTGCGCTGGATGGCCGTCGAGCTCGACCATGCGGAGAATGATTTCGTCATCCGCTTCCGCTTTCTTGAGAGCGAGCACGCGAATTCTGGAGTTGTTGAGGTGAAGCAGGGAAAAAGTCTTGCCCAGCGAACCGGGATGCTCGGTTGTCTGAAAGGCGATCAGCGGATCGCTGAGGCGGTAGGCCTGCCAGTCCGTTTGCGCTTGTTGCCAGCCGCCGGCGTGTCCCGCCAAGCCGAATAAGAATTCGTGATGTCCCCAGTCCTGGTTTGCCTGGTCGCTGTACCCTTGCGGACGTCCATTGGTGGGAGGCTGCATCCCGGGCGAGCGTAGAAGCGTCAACCGGATCGTATTGTCATTCGGCTTGTCGGAGCCGTTCTTGTATTCGGTCAGGATGGTCGCGCCGAAGCTGCCGCTCTTGTCCGTGAGATCGATCCAGCGATGGGAGGCGACTTCGAACTGGCGCTCTTGCGCGTTGGGCCGCTCAATGGTGCCCACGTCCCAGTTGTAAGTGGCATCTTCATTCGCTGGGCTGAGCGGGAAAGCTACTTTGAGATTGGCCGCAAGGGTTCGCCAATCGATGGCGTTGCCGAATTCCACCCGGTTGCCGGCATCGCCTGCGGAAAGCCGAATCGTCTGCACGAATTTTGAGTTTTCGCTCTCGCGCGTCACCTCCAGTGACACCCGAACCGGGCCATTCTCCTTAATGCGAATTTGCGCTGGGCCGCCGACGTAGGCGCGGGGCGCAGCCTGCTCCTGATCGAAATCCATATTCCATGCCGGATATTGCCTGGGCACATCGTTGGAGATAGCGAGCCGGATGGGCGCCGAGAGCAGCTCCTTGCTCAGGCTTTTGTCGTAGATGCTGGAGACGTCGTCCATCCTGGTTGAGCTGCACGCGATAGCGCGCATTTTCCAGCGACGATTCCGTCACTTTGATGGTTCCGTTAGCAGCGGAGTTTTCGCTGCCGGCAGCACGTGATAGACGGCATATCCGACAGACGGCGCCTTGGCCAGGAAAATCACCTTCCCGTCTTCCAGTTGGGCCGGCGCTCTCCTTGCCGTCGGGACCATAGACCCGTACAGCTTTTGGAATCCCGCCGGGAAATGCGATGCGGGCCTCGACCACGTCTTCCCGAGCGATGTTGAGCGGGTTATACACCACGATGGGGGTTCCATTGCCCTGCGTGTCCAGCCCGGAAGCGATCGCCTCGCTGGCGCTGGTCAGCACGCCGGCGAACTGGTTGGCCGCGATATTGTCGTCGTTCCAGGAGTATGATAGGCGCGCGGAGTCGCGGTGCCGGCGGCGATGTCGTGGAAATGTCCGGCGAGTTCAAGCGTCCAGGCGTCGTTCAATCGCTGCTGGGGATAGGCCGCGCGCCCATCCATTCGGCCGCCACGGAGGCTTTCTCGGCAGCGTCGGCGAGCAGCTCATTCTTGAGGATCATGCGCTTGTGGTAAGCCTGAGACGTCAGTGATCCGGCGGAATGGTTGATCAGTTCCAGGTCGCCTTTGTACTTTGGCATGCGCGCGGTCATTTCAGGCTTGATGTCGTTGAACATCTGATCCGCTGTCGCCTCGATCACGTGGACCGGCCCTTCACCTACGCGCACCTTGGGCCCTTGCGGTTCCGAGCCTGGCTGATCCTGCTGACCGAATGCGCCAGCGGAGGAGGCAGTACCGTCTCGCTCTTATCAACGATGGCTTCCAGCAGCTTGACCGTCGACTCCCGCGCGGCGCCGCCGATGTCTCCGGTGCCGACATAGTGATAGTCGGCGAAGACGCCGGTGACCTTGCCATCGAGATCGATGCGCTTGACCCAATCCTGTTCCCACGTCTCGCGACCGCAGCGCTTCTGCTGCGGGGTCAATGCACTTTGCGGTCAGCAGGCGGCGGACGGTTCCTGGCTGAGATCGGTGTAGACGCTGCTGCCATATCCGCCGGGGTTCAAGGCCGCGATCACGCTCTTTCCGTCAGGGCCAATCCAGACGCCAACGTTGAACGGGATCCCTTCCGGGGTGTGTTCGGGGGAATCCGGGCCGCCGATCTTTGGCGCCGGCTGCCAGTCTGCGCTGAGCTTCTGGGTGGAGAATCCTTTGACGCCCGGCGTGAGCGAGAATGCTGGGCAACGAGGCAGGGAAGCCGAAGCAGTCGGGCAGCATGAACTCCGTGCTGGCTTTGCCGAATTCCTTGCGGTAGTATTCGTTGCCGTAGAGGATCTGGCGGAATATTCCTTCGGCGCTGGGGAGATTTACGTCGCCTTCCTCCACCGACGAACCGGCCGGGAACCAGCGGCCTGCAGCGACATATTGCTTCAGCCTGGCGTAATCGTCCGGGAAATACTCCTTCATCAGGCGATAGCGGTTGGCGCCGGTCCAATTGAAGACATAGTGAGGATACTTATCGATGTAGTCGAAGTTCACGCGCATCGTCTTCAGCAGATATTCGCTGATGGTCTGCGGGATCTCCCATCGCCATTGCGTATCGAGGTGAGCGTAAGGAACGACATACAGTGTGGGGTCTGGTGATGTCGGGGGCCTTCATGGTTTGGGCATGGACGGCGGTCGAAATACCAGCGTGCTGAAAGGCCAGAAGAGGGCGAGCGCAACGGCAGAGGGGACAGAATTCGATTCTGAGTTATCGTCAGCTCCTGGGCGGATTTTTTCATCGATCCCGTGCGAAAGAAGCTCCCGCACAGCCTGAACTGTGCGGGAGCAAGTGAGAACATTTTCAATTTAAAAGTGAAAGCGCCCTCCCGACCTGGAGTGTTCGCGGATTGGTCGGTGTCTTGCTCGGTCATCTGGCCGAATTGCGAACTGGTGGGCGTCATGTTGAGCGAGCCGGATTGGCCAAAGTGGTGACCAGATTGGGATGGTTGATGAAGTTGTACGCCTCGGCGCGGAATTCGAATCCGGTGTGCTCGGTAGAGGGAAAGCCTTGATCATGGCCAGATTCCAGTTCTGCTCGATCGGGCCCGTAGATGTTGTCGCGAACACCGCGCTGGGGATTGAATGTGCCGGCGGCAGGCGCGGTGAAGATGGGGACTATTGTTTGCCATACGTTGTTGGTAGAAACCACTTGGCCGCCAGTTCCGTTGGCGCCCGCGAACTTGTAAGCGGCGTCGGAGAGGCGTGCTGGACCCAGAATTGACCTTCGACTGCCGCAGCCAAAGCTGCCATTTTCGCCCACGCCGGCATAGTCGTTGTTGACGCCCACTCCGCACGGCATTGCCGCTCTGGGACTGAACATTGCCGCTCAGCTGCCAGCCGCCGAGCGCTTCACCGGCCAGGTCGTCCGGTGGCGAAGAACGGCAGGACGTAAAGGTAGTTGCGACGACAGGATTGCGAACGTCATACTCCGATGGCCCCCAGAGATTGCTTGGTTAGGCGCTGTCGGGCACTATGTCGCGGTAATTCGAGCCGCCATCCATGCTCTTGGCCCAGGTGTAAGCAGACGCCCGATCGTCTGACCGGAATGGAAGCGGTCATCCAGGACACCTGCAGTGAGTGGTAGGACGAATTGACGCCGCTCTGCTCCTGTTGAATGAATCGAAGCCCTTGTACGCGCGGAGATAGGTCGACATTGGTGCCGGGGTTGGCCTGGATGGAACCTGCTGCGGCTGATTGATGTCACGGACATTCCAGTTGTGGTATCCGCGCGCCCCCACGTAGCCGACCTGGAAGACGGAGTGCAGCGGCCAACTCCTGTTGTACGGTGAGGTTCCAGTTCCAGCGTGTCGGCGGCCGAGATTTTCGGTCAAGGTCGTGAGAATGATTGTCGGTGCGTGGTCGTGGTGAGAGTGAGCGCCAGGATTATTGACCGAAACATTGTTGACGCTGACGGTCGGCTGGAACGGGGAGTTGCCGCCCGGGAAGATGTTATCGAGCAGGCCTTTGTTAGTTACGAAGCTGCCAGCGCCCGCGCGAACTACGGTTGTGCGAATAGACCTGATAGGCGAAGCCCAGACGCGGCTGAACCTGAGTCGAGTTCTGTTACGTACCGCCGAGGAAGGCTCGGCGCGAAAAGGCTGGTGCAGGGCTGGCCGGCGCAGGCGTTGTTTGCCGGGTTAGCTGCTGGTACGCGGTTGTTAGTGGTGGCAGAGCTCGGAAACTTGCTCAGGCCGGGTATGACGACGCCGTCGTAGGGGTTGCCGCTGCCAAGTGTGACGTTGCCGGTGGTAGGACTGACTGTTGGAGCAGTTGAGGTGCTGTAAGAAGCGGGGTCGAAGAAGTCGGCATTGCCCCACATGGCCTGAGGCGCGAGCGCAGTGGTGATGCGGGCACCGTAGTCAAAGTGAAGTTTGGGAGTTGATTTGCCAGTTGTCCTGCGCAAAATACTCGATATCCAACCGCGCCACATGGTGAAGGCCTTGGGCCCGATCTCCGAGTAGCTGTCCGCCAGGCCGAGAGCAAGATTGGCAAGGCCGATGCCTGAGGTGCCGTCCGCCGGAGTGACTGTCGGTGAAGATGAAAGTACCGTTCTGGTTACTCGCACCGCCGGGCACGGTACTGACGTTGATCTGGTCGTTGTCATTCTCGCCGGAGTAAGTGAGGTAGATACCGCCCTTGAGGCTGTGATTTCCCCAGACCTTGGTGACGCTATCCGAGTAGGTCCAGAGGATTCCCGACGAGTGCGACGGGTAGGGACCGCCCGCGATGCTCGAAAAGTTGGGCACGCTGGCAGTCGGGATCTTTTTTTCCGAGGCCTTCAGCCCTGGCAGGATGTAGTGGAAGTCGATGCCAAAGGTGCTCGCGGTTGTAACCGGCACCGCTGGGTTCCGCGCGATGTAGACATCGTCCACGCTGACGCTGGCGCGCGCCTCGTTGATCATCGTTGGGCTGATCGTCCACACCCAGCCGATCCCCATGGTCTGATTGGGGCGTTCAAAGACAATCGGAACCTGTGGTTGCTCTGGTTTATAGGGGGAGAGCTGATAGAAGGAATCGTCTGACCGGCGGAACTCGAGGTGATGGGCGCGTGCCAAGCAGAAGATCGGCGTTGATCTGCCCTTTGCGCTGATTCTCGGGGTCAGGCAAGGCTCCGGAGTAGTTGTTCGTTCCCTGGAGGAAGCCCGGCGTAGGTGCAGGATAAGAGTTGAGAATGCCTAGGCCGTTCGCGCTGAGCAATGCGCCACCCTTGTATGTTGAAAGGTCGTTATTCGGAACCGCGACGCAGCCGGCAGCCCCAACCTTCGGGCAGGTCGTGGGGTCATAGATTTGAACGGCGCCCTTGTACCACGGCTCGGAGGCGCTGAGAAGTTCGCTGAAGTTGCCCGTACGCATGAGCGCGGTCGGCACGGCCATGGTCTGCGTAGCCGAAAAGCGGTAACGGATCCAATCCTCGTTGACAAAGAAGAAGAAGCGATCACGGATCGGTTCTGTACGCTTCTAGCCCGGGGATCCATACCGGACCGCCCACGGAGAAGCCGAAATTGTTGTAGACAAACGGCACGCGAAGTGTTGCGACGGGGTAAGATTGCGCGTCCAGGTGTTGGCATTCATGGCCGAGTTGCGCAGATATTCGTAAGGCTGTGCCATGAAAATCTCGGGTTCCACTCTTGGTGATGATGCGAATCTGCGCCCCGGAGGCACTGCCGTACTCAGCGCGAATAGTTCGCCGTGAGCACCTGCATCTCCTGCACCGAGTCCACGTTGGCGCCGGCGATGATCTGGCCGTCGGCCCGGGTGCGCGTGGCCGGAGCGCCGTCGAGATGTAACCAGCGTGTCTTGACGCGCGCCCCGTTGATTTCAAAGGTCTGGCCGCTGTTGAACGCGAAGTTAAAGTCGCCCATCGTGGCGCTGCTGATAACGCCAGGCAGAACTGCGCCATATAGATCGGATTACGGCCGTTGAGTTCTTGTTTTTGCACCTGCGTCCGGTGACTTCGCTTTGAACCGCAGCCGGATTGTGTTTGTAGGACGACGCGGTCTCGGTGACTTCCACGGTTTGGGTTGCTGCGCCGATAGCGAGCTTGGCGTTGATTTCGATTGTGCTGTTTGAATGCGAGCGTGTTGTGGGCGCTGACGAATTTCTGAAACCCTTTGGCCTCGGCCGTCACGTGTAGTAGGCGAGGAGGCAGATTGGGAACGGTGTAGTGTCCCGCGCATCCGAGGTCACGGTGTGAGCTCACCAGTGCCCTCGTTTCTCACAGTCACCTTCGCGTTGGGTATTACCGCCCCGGACTGATCTGTCACAAATCCGACGATGGTACCGACGTCCGACTGGGCCAAGGCCGCAACCGAAAAGAGTACCGCGAGAATCGCACGCGACAAAGTAGCAGACGCTCGCGCCTATAACTCTCCTGACCCTCACAATGCAAATTTGCGGTGATACCTTATCTGTGACAGTTTCGGTCCGTTTTGCTGACGGTACCAGGTGAATAAATCGTGACACGGCTGGAACGCTCGCGCCCATACCTGGAAGGATTTATTCGCTGACATGACTGGCCTCTCAAAAAAATTCAATGGGCCAATGTTGGCGCTTCCGCAATACGATTTGGAAGGGGTCTACCCTGTGTTTACACCGAGAGTTCGACAGGATGCACCCGTGCCGATCTCCCCCTCTTCCGGAATGTGTATCGCACCTGGAAAATTCGGTAGATCTTAAATAACTTTCATTGGGAGAACAGCCGCTTAACAACTTTTACCTTTTGTTCTCTTAGATCTGTTACCCTTCCGTGCGGGACGCTATGAACCAAAGCGACGTCTCACTACCAGATTTCGAGGCAGCCGTCGAAAGACGCCGCCGCCGACCCCGATCTCCCACCGCCTGCCGCATGGAAATCTGTTTTTGATCTGGCTACTGAGCCGCGCTGGCAGTTGGCTCAGCGCATCGTCGCCAGCCGGAGCTTTGCCAAGTCGGTTTTACTGTCTCGCTTTCTTCTCTACGTGTGTGAGCGCGAAATTACGGGAAAGACCGCCGAGATCAGCGAACATCAAATTGGTGTTCACGTCTTTGGCCGGCGCCCGGGCTACCACCCCGGAGAAGACAATATCGTGAGGAACTATGCCCGTCAGCTTCGCCATCGCCTGGACCAGTATTTCTTGGAGGAGGGCAGAGAGGAGCAGCTTCGCCTCAGCATTCCTCGGGGCAAATATGTTCCGGTCTATTCCCTCAACCGCTTTCAGGAGCGCCCGTTGCTGGTGGTAACGGAGTCCGAAACGGTAGCGGTGGCGTTTTGGAACCACTGGCGCCCGCCGCGCCCGCCGCGGTCTCCTTTGCAGCCCACGCGGCGTGGCTGGCTTGCTCCCTGGTTTGGGAGTTTTGTTGTTGCTGGTCTGCCTGGCAATTGCCTGGGCGGTCGCGCATCGCGCTTCGGCGGATTCTGCAGATCCGTCGCATCTCTTGTGGAACGGCTCTTCGACAAGAGCCACCAGACACTGATTGTGCCGTCCGACGACTGGAATCGTGATGATTCAGAACCTGACCGGTCATTTGGTTCCGTTGTCGGAATACATCAATCGCGATTACCTGTCTCTCAAGAGCCCCTACACGATTGATGAGCAGAACATGAGAGACCTGGACGCTCAGCGTTACACCAATGTTACAGATCTGAACGCGGTGATGAGATTCTCACGTCTGCCCGAGGCAAATGCTGGTCAGCTCGCGGTGCGGTATGCACGCGAGCTCCACATGGGAGACCTCAAAGATGCGAACGTCATTCTTCTGGGATCCAGCTTTTCCAACCCTTGGGCAGAGCTGTTCGAGAAAACGCTCAATTTCGAATTCGACTATGAGCCCCATCCGAATGCCTCGCACATTGTGAACCGGCACCCTCAGGCCGGAGAGCTCCCGGTCTACGAGAATGATGCAACCGGGCCCTCGCATCGCACCTATGCGGTCATTGCTTTTGTTCCCAATCTCAACAACACGGGATGGGTCCTTCTGGCGGAAGGACTGACCATGGCAGGAACCCAGGCGGCGGTGGACACTCTCTTCAACCGGGGCATGATGCGGCCCCTTCTCGATCAGTTCAGGAATGCCGACGGTTCTCTTAACCCATTCGAGATATTGATTGAGACCCGGAGCTTCGGGTCCGATTCGCCACAAGCCAGCATGGTCGCGACCCGGGTCTACAATAAGCATTCCTGAAGCCGGCTCGATCCATGCTTCGATCGACGCCGCCATCTCTAGATCGTGTTTCCGGGTGCGCTCGGCTCTCCGCTTGCAACTCTCCTAGGTCAGAGCCGAAATGAAAAGTTCATTGTCCGGTACGTTTTGAATCCAGGCGATCACGGCGCAAAGTACCTCGGTTGCAGCTCTTACAGGATATTTGTCAGGTCGTTGCAGGCACATATTCGAGTTCGCCATTGCCGAAGAGACCAGTTTTCCTTCTGCACTTCGACCAGGCTGATGAAGACATCCTCTCGGCGCAGCTTCAGGCTTTCGTGCAGACCGTCGGCCACGGCTTTATAGAAGCGCTGTTTCATCTCTACCGTTCGACCGCTGTTCAACGTGATCTGCACAAAGATGCAGTCGTCTGAGCGATGGACGCCGAGAAAATCCCGATCAAACCTGCAAGCCGGACTGGGGATGCTCGGTAATGATCTGGAAGAGGTCGCCTTGCGCGGGCTTTCATAACCTCTGATAGTGCCTGGTAAACGATCTGGCCGGCCTGTATGCCGTATTCCAGTGCCTTGCCTTCAGCGAGGTCGATTCGAACGAGTGGCATCCTTTCTCCTTTGCTATCCGCGGGCTTTACACAAGCTTATCGAATCCCTGGATTCCGATAATAAGCTGGAGGACCGGGGGATGGTTCTGAACCGCATACCTTACCTTGGTACCCGATACTCATAACGTCTATGTGGCAATGCTTTAGCCAAGTCTTCCGGGTAGCTAATTCGTTTTCGGGAGGTGATTACTATGAGTGCATACGGTAACACCCGCGACGGTCACGAAAAGGTCAAACCGGAAGTTGTATTGCCTTCCTTTCCACCGGCAGTCTGGCTATGATCCGGTCAGTGAAGAATTGAAACAACAAGTACCCCTGACGTTTTACTTGTTTCATTTTCGAAAGCCTTGAGGGTCGCCAATGTCATCGCATAATCCAATCGTCAGCATCATCATTCCCTGCTACAACGAAGAGGAAGTGCTGCTCGCTTGCCACTCCCGGCTGATGCAGGTATTTGAGGGCTATGACGATAGCCAGTTCGAGCTGATCTACGTCAATGACGGCTCGAGCGATCGCACAGAAGAGCTTTTGCGGTACCTCCACGACGCTTACTCGCACACGCGGGTCGTGATGCTCTCGCGGAATTTTGGCCACCAGGCCGCCGTGACCGCCGGACTTACCGCCGCCAGCGGCCAGTGCGTGGTTATCATCGACGCCGATCTGCAAGATCCTCCCGAAGTGATTCTGCAAATGATCGAGCGGTGGCAGGCGGGATATGAAGTCGTCTATGGCATTCGCGAAACGCGTGCCGGTGAGAGCGGTTTCAAGCTACGCAGCGCCAAGCTTTTCTATCGCTTGATCAACAAACTCTCCGATGTAGAGATTCCTTTAGACAGTGGAGATTTTCGTCTTCTTGACCGGCGAGCCGTGAATGCGATCCTCGCCATGCCGGAGCGGCACCGCCTGTTGCGCGGCATGTCCAGCTGGATCGGTTTCCGCCAGTTTGGCTTGAAGTACGATCGCGCAGCCCGTTTCGCAGGTACCACCAAGTACCCGCTGCGTAAGATGCTCAACCTGGCGCTGGACGGAATCTTCTCCTTCTCCACCGTTCCTTTGCGCTCCGTCACGGTTCTCGGGGCCCTCACCGCGGCTGGCGGCTGCGGCGGGTATGGTCTACTCCCTGGTGATACGCCTCTTCACCCCGAACTGGGTGGCCGGCTGGACAACATTGATCCTCGCGATCCTGCTTGCCAGCGGTGTGGAGATGTTCTGCTTCGGCATTCTCGGAGAGTACATCGGACGCATTTATACGGAGATCAAGCAACGTCCGCTGTTTGTGGTAAGAGAGATGCTTGAGGTAGGTGTCCGCTCCGAAGAGACGAAAAAGCCGGCGATGGCGATGCACACGATCGGCCGCAGCGAGCTGTTCACTCGCACTGGATAACAAGCCTTTTCGGGAGTGCCGGCCGGCTATTGATCGCTCACGCAGCGGAATCCCACCGTCCCGGAGCGATCGTAGCTTGGCGCCATCAACAGCAGCTTGCCGTGCTGATCGTTGCGATAGGCTTGCGGGAAATACCAGATCGAACCCTGCGGCTGGTAGTGCTTCCGCCGCGCAGAATGGCCGCCCGTGTGTGGTCGTCGAGATACTCGTCCGTCCATTGCCACACATTGCCGACCATATCCATGACGCCGAACGGGCTCGCGCCGGCCGGATGCGCATCGACATCATCCGGGCCGCGGTCAACGCGCGTCCCTTGACCGGAACAGGCACCGCGCTCGCCTCCCAGGCATCGCCCCAGGGATAGATGCGAGCCAGTCGCCGCCTTGCGCGGCGTACTGCCATTCCCATTCATGCGGCAGCCGCTTGCCGGCCCACGCCGCATAGGCGCGCGCATCTTCCAGCGATACCCAGGTCACCGGCTTGTTGGCCCATCCCTGCGGATAGGCGCCGTTCTTCCAATCCTTCAGAAAATTCAGGTCATCCGCCGGATGGTAGTGCGTCGCATCGAGGAATTTCTTGAACTCGCGCATTGGTCACCGGATACTTGTCGATGTAGAACGGCTTGATCGCCATCCGGTGCTCGTGGAAGCGCCGCGGCATGTCCTCCCACGGATACTGCACATCGACGCCGATATCGTTATAGCCTTCAATCTCGATTCCCTGCAACCTTGAAAACGATAGTCGCCGCCGGGAATTTCAACCATGCCTTCCGGAGCGGCCCGGCCGCCTTGGCCGGCGGAATCTCCACCAGTTGCTGCGGCATCGGTCTTCCATTCATGCGAATAGCTGACAGCGGCCTCGCCGTCATGCTGTCTTCATCCGCGTCATCAGAGTCCTGCGATCTTCGCGTCAGGGCGCCGTCGGGTAGCGAGCACGGCGCCGTAGCCGTGCGCTTCGATGGGGAAGGACAGCACGTCGCTCGTCGCCTTCGCGCTGCGGCGTCAGTTCCACGCCGTGATAAAGGTCGAAATAACGCACGCCCTCTTCCAGCGGCACGGTCATCTGCGCGCCCGCTCACGTCGTACTCATTGCGGTTGACGATGGTCCACACGGTCTGTCCGTCCAGCGGCCAGCGGCTGGCAAACACGCCATAGCGGTGCATCGGATAAAAGGCTCCCAGTCCGGGCTGGCAAGAAACGGCGCCACGCCGCGCTCGATGGTGGCCACGCGCCGCGTCGCTTCCGCATCGCGCGGCGTGATGCCGTTCCAGATGCCCCAGATGTTCTCCCAGCTCTCCCAGCCTTCGCCGTTGAAGAACGCAAATTGCAGATCGTCGGTCTTGTCGCGCGTCCAGCGGTCCGAGATGTTCACCATGTGGCGCGGCTCCAGCCAGCGATAGCGGTCGACCGTGGGCACAAATCGGAAACTTGTACTGGCCCCATGTCATCACGTTCCACGCCAGCGCCTCGTCGCGCAGGGCCGCCTTCGGGTTCGAAGGCCAGCGGATGGCCGACGCGTTCCGCCGCCAGTGAAAACGCCAGCGGCACGCCGTCCTGCGTATCGCCGTTGACGCCGTCCGCGTCGATCTCCTTCATCAGCTTCGGCGATCGCGTCGGGCCACGGCTTGCCGGGATCGCGCGTGCCCTGATCCCACATCATCATGGGGAACAGGACGCGCACGCCGCGGCGGTGAAAGTCCGCCACCATCTGCCGCACGCCCTCCACGCCGCCGGGCATGGAGCGGACCATGTCGTGCTGGTTGCGGTCGTCGATCCCCATATTGGGATAGGTCGGCCCAGATCAGCACGGCATCGATGCCGCCGTAGCGCTTCTCCAGATCATCGAGATAGCGATCCACGTGTATTTGCCCGCCGACCGGATCGTAGAAGTAGCGGTCCTGCACCATCATCTGCGGCTGGATGAAGCTCGACTGCGCCCATTGAGAGCGCCGGCAGCGGTAACGCGCATCGTCATAGCCGGTGCGGATGCGCCGCTCGGCGCGCCAGTGAGTCAGGTCGTTCAGCCAAAGCTGATGGGTCGCATCATTGCAGGGCGTGTATCCTCCCTCCCAGGCTCCTCGCAATGTCAGGCACTCTGGAGAGGGAATCTGTTGCCCAACCGGCCTGTATTTTGTGTCTTGCGCTGCGGCGTGCCCTGCCACGGTAACTGCGAATGCCGCGCCCAGAACGGCGGCATATCCCGGTCTCAACATTTGCTTTCTCGTCTTTCCTCACGCTCAAAATACCGGCGCCAGAGCCACCAGGCTCAGCCCGGCCAAGAACAGCACAAACATCCAAAACAGCCACATCTTCGCCCGGGAGGGAGCCGACGAAAATTCGCGCCACACAAAAACCCCCCAGCAGGCAGAGATCATTGTCGCCCCTTGCCCGATGGAGTAAGACACGGCGGGACCAACGACATGCGCCCGCGATGCCGCGAAGTTGGCGATCCCTCCCGTGCACCAGATCGCTCCGCCGATCACTCCCCACAGGTGCCAATGAGACGGCGCGGCGAAGAAGCCCTCCATCTTAACCGGCGGCTGGGCATCGAGCGGCTTGCGCATTAGAAAATAATTGAAAGGAAGGGCACAGAGAGCTATCCCAACCACAAAGTAGAACGAGACGGCATAAGGGCCGGCGGCGCCGGGCCCGCTCATCGCGTGTGAGACAAAGGGATAGAAACTACCCATGAGCAGCCCTGCGATGAGACTGAGCCCCAGGCCTCGCCGCGTCATCGATTGTGCGTGCTGCTCGCGAAGCCGGTAAGCCGTCGCGTCACAGATGATCGCCGCAACCACCAGGGCGATGCCCCCAAAAAGCATCCAGGGATTACCCTGCGGCGACAGCAGATAACTGCTCACCGCGCCTACTACCAGGGCAAGGCCGATGCCCACCGGGAATGCGACCGCCAGCCCGGCGATCTCGATAGCAGCTACCAGGAGCAGATTCGCGGCATTGAAGATGATGCCGCCCACCAGTGCCCAACCAATACTGTCGATGCCTGTCCCGGCCACGTCCTGTAGGAATGGCCGCCCGGAAGTGCCGAGACTGCCCAGCGTGAAGCCCCAAAGAAGCACACCCACGAACAGGCCGATCACGTAATCCCAATAGAACAGCTGAAACCGGTATCCGGGGCAGAGTTTGACTGTATTGGCCCACGACCCCCAACAGAGCATGCTCAGTAGCATGAGCGAGAGAGCAAGCGTATAGGTCTGTGGCTGAAACAATCACAACTCCATGGAAGTAGACTTTGCTCAGAAGGCCAGCTTAAGCCCAAACATCTATAGGAGCACGTAGTCGCCAAGATCCTAGTCAGGCGAAACGGCAACTCCTCTTGTCAATTTGTTTATGCGTTTCACCAGCTTCGCCTTCAGCGGACGGACGTCCTGCGGAGCCTGTGCGATGTCTTGTGCGATAAAGGCAAGAAACGATGCCATCACTGGATCTGCTCTCTCCCAGTCCGTTGTCTCTGCCGAAATCAGCAAGCGCCCGGGAGCAATGACATGAGCTGTCACCGCACCATTGAATTCCAGATAGCACTTGAAGAGAGCTCCCTCGAAACGAAAACCCGAGAAGTTGCCTGTTCCTGGTTTGCTTGCCCCGGTATTCGGTTCCCCCGGTTCTGCGGGTGATAGATGGCGCCCCCTTCGGCTTGGGCATGTTGTTCCTCGACATCGACGTTAGCACAACTGTAAGCGCCTGAGACCGCGCAAATGGTGCTGGGGATCTTGCCAAACCAGGAACCAACGGCAAGAACTTAACTCAGAACTTCGGAAAGAATCATCCAGGAAAGGTCCGCGGAACTGCAGATCCCTCGGCTGCGCTCGGGATGACAAAGGGGAGGGCGGCGCTTCCATTCGGGTGTAATGGATAGTAACGACAACCTCACAGGGGCGTTCCGCTTCTATTTTTTCCCCCCTCAGCCCACTTGCCTGCGGCAAACTCTGAGGGAGAAATGACACGGCAAAAAATCGCCATGGATGCAAGGCCCGGAGGGCCGACCGCCCAAACGTCAGCCCAGCCCGGAAGGGCTGGGAAATCGATCGAGGAGGATCCGAGCGCCGTAGGCGCGGCACTAAACCGATCGTCCGCTCTTGCCTGCGTCATCCACGAGCGTCCAAGCGCGCGTAGGGACGAATGAACAACGTCTGTGAGGTTGTCCTTACAACCATCACACCAAATGAAAGCGCCACCCTACCCTTTGTCATCCCGAGCGTAGCCGAGGGATCTGCCATTCCGCGGACCTTTCCTGGAAATGTTTTTCGCGGCTAGATAAACGTCCATCTGTGTGACGCACTCACTAGCTGACAGAGTGCCATGAATAGAGGCTTTGCCAATCTCACCGTACTGCCGACCCGAGGGCAGCCGCAATCCTGTTGAGCAGCAGGTCCGGCAAACAGCCGAGAAGCAAGACAAGCGCGGCACTGGCCCACAACGCCAGGCGGGTGGTTAAAGGCACGCGGATGGCCGCGGTCCCAGTCACAGGTTCGGAGACATACACCTGCTTGAGTACCCTTAGATAGTAGTAAAACGAAACCACGCTCATGGCGAGCGCCAGCAGCACGAGCCACAGCAAGCCGAAGTGGTCCGGGACGTCCAGCGCTGATGTGAACACATAGAACTTGCCAAAGAAGCCCGCCAGCGGAGGAATGCCCGCCAGCGAGAGCAGGAAAATCAGCAGGCAAAGCGATAGGTCTGGAGCGCGCTTGCCCAGTCCCCGGAAATCCGCGATGCGATCTACCCCTTCATCCTCCAGCGCAACGAGCACTCCAAAAGCGCCGAGGGTCGCCACAGCGTAGGTGATGACGTAGTACACCAGCGCGATCAAACTCTGGCCGCTATGAACGACCAGCGCGATCAACATATACCCCGCATGTCCAATGGCGGAGTAGGCCAGAAGCCGCCGGAAGCTGGTTTGCGCAATCGCCCCCAGGTTTCCCCAGAGCATCGATGCTGCCGCGAGAATCGCGATCAGCGGGGCCCACCCGGCCGAGTAACTTCCCCACGTTGCGCTGCCGGCCGCGCCCCTTAGTCCCAGGTAGAAGACCAGGAACAAGGCGAAGAAGCTGGCGACCTTGGAACTGGACGCGACCAGCGCTGCGCTCGCCGTCGGTGCTCCCTGGTATACCTCCGGGGCCCACATGTGAAAGGGCGCGGCCGCAATCTTAAATCCAAATCCTGCCGATACCATGACGATGGCGAGGGTCAACATAGGATCGCCCGGCGATTGGTTCACCGCAGCGCGATACCTTCGAGCGCAAGCGAGCCGGAGAGGCCGTAGAGCAAGCTCATGCCAAACAGCAGGATCCCTGCCGACATGCCGCCAAAGAGAAAATACTTGAGAGCCGCTTCCGCCGAGTGCGGGCTCTGCTTGTCAAACCCGGTCAGGATATAGAGCGAAAGACTCAGAAACTCAATGGTGATGAAGAGGACCAACAGGTTCTGCGAGCTTACCAGCAGCATCATCGCGGTGGTGGCGAACAATATCAGCGCGCAATATTCGCCCACATGGGTGGTGAAGCGCGCTGAGTCCGCCAGGAGAAGAACAAGAATGGCAAGCGCCAGGAGCGCTATCTGCACCAGTTGCGTCAGCGGATTCACCACCAGCATTCCTGCTGGCAGCGCGCCTTGTATGGGGAATTTCCCCAACACAATCATCGCGATCCCGCATGAGACGCAGCCCGCAACCATCGCGGAACGGAACCGCGTGGCGAGCGTTGCCCGTCGCAGAAAGCCAAGGTCAAGCACCAGCACCAGCAGCCCCGCCAGCGCCACGATGATTTCGGGCGCAGTCAAGCGCAGAAGTTCGGAGTAGCTCGTGCCGGTCATTGCCACGCACCCCGGCGAAGCTGCTCGAACAATGGGGAGTTCAGGCTGGGAACAATCAAATCCATCAGAAGCCTGGGATAAAGGCCGAGCACAATCGTGGTTGCCAACAGCAGGAAAGCGCCCCGCCGCTCCGGCATCGTGATCGGGGGCAAGGCGTGCTCGGGCTCAGTCGTAGTCACAGCCTCGCCAAAGAAGGTCGCTTGCAGCGCCCGCCACGAAAATGCGATGCCGATCAGGATCCCCAGCCCCGCGATCCAGCACAACCAGGGAAACGCGCGCCAGCTACCGATCAACACTTGCAGCTCGGCAATAAAGCCGCTGAATCCCGGGAGCCCAATAGAGGCCATCCATGCAAGAACAAAGGTCACCGCTGCGAAAGGAATCAAGCGGCCGAGTGGGATACGCGACAGCTCACCCAGGTCACGCGTATGGGTGCGGTCATAGACCATGCGTCCCACGACCGCAAACAACAAACCGGCTATGATCCCGTGAGAGAACATCTGGTAAACGGCGCCCGACAGGCCAATCTGATTCAATGTCATCAGGCCCAGCAAGACAAAGCCCATATGGCTCACGCTGGAGTAGCCGACGACAAACTTAAGATCCTTTTGCACCAGCGCGACGGTCGCGCCGTAGACGATGCCGATCACCCCAAGCACAGCGAAGACCTGTTGCCACGAGCCGAAGCCAAGCACGCGAAAACCCCAGGGATCAAGCCCGCGCGGAAACAGCATCATCGCCACGCGCAGGCATCCGTAGGCTCCCAGCTTCATCACCACGCCGGCAAGCAGCATGGAGGCAGCGGTGGGGGCGGCGGCGTGGCCGGTAGGCGCCCAGGTATGAAAGGGCCACATGCCGGCCAGAACGGCGAATCCCACGAACACCATGGGGAAGGCCCACATCTGAAAATGTGCCGGGAAAGGAAAGTGCGCCAGCGCCTCCAGGCTCAGCGTGTGCCGGCCGGCCACACAGTAGGCGGCAACCATACCGGCCAGAACCAGGGCGCTTCCCGCGAAGGAGTAGAGCACCAGCTTCATGGCGGCGT
>CAWBBY010000047.1:0-33845 GCA_963787145.1 uncultured Acidobacteriaceae bacterium | reverse complement strand
AGTGTAGTGCGTCACTCCTGGTCGCGCATCTGGTTGAGTCGGAGCACTCGCGGAGCCAACAACAAAGCCCACTTCCCTGGGGCACCCGTCCAGAACCATAGACCGTAGCTAGGAGACGAAATCCGAAAGCCCCTCGCCATTCTCATTTGGACAAGGATGATTATCAGCCGTTCCCGTTCGACAAGCTCAGGGCAGGCTCTGCACCCCGACTTCGTGGCAGGGCAAAATGAGGAACGCTTGGTTTACATGGCTGGATAAACATCTGTCTGTGTGGCGCACTACACCGTTGCTCCTCCTCGGCGAAACTGCGTTAGACGCAGCCACTTGCTGCGAGATAGCAGAGGATCAGTAACTTTATTGCAAAATAAATAAACCAATTTGAAGCAATTAAGGTGACATTCATTTGACAATTCCCTGACAACCAACATCATCTGGCGCGCCTATGGTGAGTTTCGGGTCACCTCCTCAAGAGAGACCCATTTCACTCAAAGTCGGGACAGGAAAATATGGAAAATCCAGTGAGCAACATCAAGCGTCCAGTGAACCGCCGCTCTTTCATGAAAAGCGGTCTTCTGGCAGGAGGCGCAGCAGCAGTGGGCGCCGGTGTGTTAGCAAAGGGAACTTCGGCGCGTGCACAGGAAAGCGGTTATCTTTGTAACGGTGATGTCGCCATCCTCCGGTTTCTGGCGGCGGCGGAGATAATCGAGTCGGACCTCTGGACACAGTATGCGGAACTCGGTGGTATCGGAAATAACCCACCCATTGAGGTAGCAAACCCGAGCACCCCGTTGAATAACTACCAGATAGCCTTGTCGAATCTCGATGGCGACGGCCCACAATACATCACCAGCAACACATTGGATGAAGTGAGCCACGCAGCATTTCTCAATGCCTATCTCGAGTCCAGAGGAGCCGAGCCGGTTGACTTCGACGAGTTCCGCACTCTGGAGGGAAGCACGGCTACGGGATCATCAGGCATCAAGCGCCTCACGAATCTGATGCATCTCAACGTCGACACCAGCTGGTATGTCCGCTACCGCAGTACAACCAATCCAGACTTCGGCGCCACCTTCCCTCAGGCGATCACTCTTAAAAATGTCACGGCCATTCCCCGAAACAATAACGATTTCAACGGGACTACCAACCCCAATTTTCTCGGTAACGAGCATGTTCAGGCGATCGCGAATGTGGCGGGCTTTCACTTCGGGTACATCGAGCAAGGCGGATCGAGTCTTTACGCGGTCATGAGTCAGAAAGTGACGGACCGGGAAGTGCTTGAGATTACCCTTGGCATCGGTGGAGACGAGATCGCACACTTTCTGGAATGGGTTGATTTTGCGGGTAACGGAGTACAACAGCCTGTGGCTCCATTTAAGGATCCCATATCCGGCCTGTCGTTTCCCGATTTTTTCAACAACCCACCGCTGCAACCCCCCAGCCTGGTTCAGCCCAGCCTGATCTTCCCCGTTCCTTGCGAGTTCATCAGCCCCAAACTGCCGCATGTCGCGATCATTCGTCCGCTCACCGACAAATTTGGAGGCGCCGTACCTACGATCGCAAGCTTCACCGCCGATGGCCTCTTCTACGGCCAAAACCCTGAGTTCCTCAAAATACTGCAAACGATGGCCGTCGAAGCGGATGCAGCCGTCCGTTATGCGTAACCTTTGCACTGCAGTCCTTGTTGCATCAAAAGTCGTGGCCTTTGCTGGTTCAGGAAGGCCCCGATAAGAACCTAGTTACCTGCGTTTGAGGCACCGGACGGATTGGCAACAAAACGCGGCGGAGTGGGCTCGGTGGCAAATTGCCAGGCCGTGAGATAAGCGAGCTCGAGTATCTTCTGCATCTTGGCGAAATCAATCATGTCTACGGTGTCGGTTGTGTGGTGATAGTCAGGATGAAACCCAGTGAACCACCAGAAAGCTGGGATGTTATGGAGCACAAAAGGAAGCTGGTCGGAGCGGAAGAACACGTTTAGTGCCGATCAGACGCATGGAGCTCCTCAAGCTAAGACGTTTTGGACGAACTCATGTCCGGGGTCACCAGATTCTAAAGTTAACCTCTACTTTGGTTTCCACCGGCACAGGCTTCCCCTGAAATTGTGCCGGTTGAAAGCGGTATTGCTTTACGGCCGCCACCGCGTTGTCGTCCAGGCCCAATGCGATCTGCTTATACTTCTTGCTTACGTCCTGCGAAAGGGAACGAGCAACGCGAACGTCTTGCGGGTTTCCTGCGGCATCAACTGTCAAGGCTATGACCACCGTTCCCCCCAATCTCTTGCGACGCGCCTGGTCGGTGAATTCCGGGTCTGGAGCAAATAAAAGCTTGGGAGCGGAAACCCCATCGCCCAGATGATATTTGCCGGACGCATCTGGATTAGGTCTTGGGGAGGCCGCCTGGGGAGCCGCTCCTGTTTCCTGGCCCGGCAAAGCCCTCGCGTGCGATAGGTTCCACGATAGCGTGAGCAGTGTGCATAGGACGATCGCGGCATAACGCATGGGCGATTCTCCTTTGAGCGAGGATGTATCTCCAGCGAAAATTATCGCCCCTCACGATCGATCTATCCTTACCGTTAGGGGCGAAAATTATCTGGAGGGCTGGACCTGATGCGAAACCTATTGCGAGAGCTGCGCTATGCGCTGCGCCAGTTGCGCCGCTCGCCAGGATTCACCTTGACCGCGGCCTTGACACTCGCCTTTGGCATCGGCGCCACGACTGCCATCTTCTCTATCGTGGAAGGCGTCCTCTTGCGACCGTTGCCGTTCCTCGATCCGTCCAGGCTGGTGGTGCTGGCGGATATCGTTGAGGGGGTCAACTACGACGGCGACACTCCCGGCGTCACTTCGCCCGGGGTCCGCATCTATATGCGCGACACCAACGCCTTTTCCGGCCTGGGCAGTTATCAGCCCTCTAGTTATGAGCTTTCGGGGGTGGGCGATCCCGAGCAGATTGCCGGGGCTCGCCTCACTGCCAGTATGTTTCCGGTGCTTGGAGTCTCGCCCTTGATGGGCCGCGCCTTTACCCAAAGAGAAGACGATTCAAGTGTGCCGGTTACTGTCCTCAGCTACCAGATGTGGCATAACCGCTTCCATGGCAAGCTAAATATTCTTGGCCAGAAGATTCTGCTCGATCGCAAGCCCTACGAGATCATCGGGGTTATGCCCCGTGACTTTGAGTTCCCCCTGGTTCCCGGCCGGTTGAACCGCACTGAGCTTTGGGTCCCCATGAGCCTGACCCCGGACGAGCTCCAGGGCCAGGGAGGATGGAGCTTCTACATGGTGGGACGGTTGAAGCCCGGTGTCACCCCCGCCCTGGCACAGCAGGATGCTGCTGCAGCGGCACGGGAGATCATGCGCAACTTTCCCCCAGCGCTTTCCCGGCGCCGCATTCATCCGCTGGTTCAACCTCTGGACGAGGCCACAGTGGCGCAAGCCAGGCCGCTGGTGCGCACGCTCTTTCTCTCAGTGATGGTTGTGCTGTTCATCGCCTGCGCCAATCTAGCGGCATTGCTGCTGGTGCGCGTGATTGGCCGGCGGCGCGAAATTTCCGTGCGCCTGGCGCTGGGGGCGAGCGGAGGGGCGGTTTTGCGTCAATCCCTGGTCGAGGTCTTGTTACTCAGCATGGGGAGCGGCCTCATGGGGTTGGCTCTGGCGTGGGTAGCGCTCCGTGCCGGCATCAGTTCTTTTCCTGAGACACTGCCGCGCGTGAGCTCCATCGTTCTTGATTGGAAGGTAGTGGTTTTTGCGTTTGGACTGGTGCTGCTTACCGGCTGCCTGTGCGGCTTGATTCCAGCCGTAGCTGCGGCAGGCACTGACGTGAACGACGCACTGAAAGAAGGCGGCCGTACCGGCAGAGCCGGCGCCGGCCATGTGCGCTTGCGTTCGGCGCTGGTGATTGCTGAACTGGCCGTGGCTCTGGTTTTGCTAACCGCCTCCGGCCTGTTGCTGCGCAGCTTTGAGAAGATGCGCTCCGTCGATCTGGGCTTGCGCACCGATCATATGTTGACCGCCCACTATAACCTGCCGCGGCAGCAATACAACACGCAAGCCGAAATTGATTCATTCAACTTACTGCTCCGTAGCAAGCTGGAACAGCTCCCCGGCGTGCAGGCAATGGGAATGACTACATTGCTGCCCGTCTCCGGCCAAGGCGTGCGCGCTACCTTTACTCCAGAGGGCTACATTCCACCCAAAGGCGCCGGCTTGAATCTTCTCTGGCCATCCGAGCTGATGGGCAACTACTTCCGCGCCGCAGGCATTCCCCTCCTTCGAGGTCGCGACTTTACTCCAGTCGACGACCGTGCGGGCGCTGCGCTGGTGGTCATCGTCAACCGAACCCTGGCGGAATACTACTGGCCAGGGCAAGACCCTATCGGCAAACGCCTCCACCGCGGACCGGCGGAAGCAACGACGATACCCTGGGCAACCGTTGTAGGAGAGATCGGCGACGTCAAAGAGCTCGCGGCCGATGTGCCGACGATGAACCAGGCGTACTTCCCGGCCAGCCAGGCCAAAGCCGATGCCGGCCCATTTGCAACTCCTGACATGCTGGTTGGCAATGGAGGATCGATCGTGTTGCGTAGCCAGCAGCCCCCGGAGCAAATGGCGGGGGAGTTGCGCGCCGCCGTCCGTTCCATCGATCCTCAACTTCCGCTCACCCAGCTTGAATCGATGGAGGCCGTCGTCGATGAGGGGCAGGCCCCCCGCCGCTTCACCACCGCGCTCGTCTCCAGCTTTGCGGCGGCGGCTGTGCTGCTGGCACTGCTCGGCATCTACGGCGTCATTGCCTATTCCACCGCACAACGCACGCAGGAGATGGCAATCCGCCTGGCGCTTGGCTCGCAGCGGTCCAGCGTGATGCGGCTTATCCTGATTTCGAGCGCCAAGCTGGGCCTGCTTGGTTGCGGCATCGGCGCCCTCGCGACTGTATTTGCCACCCGGTTGCTCGGCTCGCTGCTGTTTGCCGTGGATCCGCTGGACCCGATCGTCATCGTGCTGGCAGCGCTGGCTATTTTTCTGCTCACACTCGCGGCATCGGCCATTCCTGCGTACCGTGCCGGCTCGATTGAGCCAGTAGAGGCTCTGCGGGCCCAATAGGGTCGCTCACGCAAAAGGCGGCGCTGGTCTATTTCACACCCTTGCTGGGGTCCCAGACACCTTGCAGCTTGCGGACGTAAAGAATCTGGCCAAGATGGTAAGCGTTGTGTGCTCCCACATGGGCGATGAGGGAGGCATTCTCGGCCAGCTTCTGGTCGTCGGCTGTTTCGACGGCCTTCTCCCAGTCGGTCATCACCTGGTTGAGCTTTTTCACCAAATCGTCCCATTGGGCTGGTGTGAAATTGTCGAAGGTCTCGTTGTTATTTCCATCGAAGGGAGCGGGCTTTTCGCCTTTGAATTTGGTCAGCGAGCGGTCATCCCAGTACCACAGATGGTAGGCCAACTGGCCGACTGAGTGGTTGCCTTTGCCGGGGCTCCATTTGGCCTGTTCGGCGGTGAGGCCCGCGACGGCAATGCTCGCGGGGACGAACCAATCTTCTTCGTTGTGGGTGGTGCGGAGCTGCTCCAGCAGCACGCCGCGAAGGGTGGTAGGCGGCTTCTTGTCCTGGGCCGGAGCAGCAAGCGGTAGGGCAATGAGCAGAAGGAAGGCCAGTCTTCTCATGGGTAGAACCTCGCGAGGCGAATAGGTGTGTGGGAAGTATACCGACGAACGAATACTGGATGGAAAGAGTGGTAAGTGCTATTGGGCATGGAAGGAACGAATGTGGCTATGCTGAGCCGTTCCGCCTAATGGATGGAAGATTCGAACATAGCGAAGCGGCGTTCCAATTCCCATTGCGCGGCGGCACGGTCGCTCGACTTGAGCAGCGCCGCACAGGCAGCGCCGGGGTTGCTCCTGGGCGTAATCGGCCCGGCGCAGGCTGGTTTGCGCCGGGTGAAGTTATCCGGCGCGGCCCACAGACTTTCACCCGGTATGAATGCGTGTTCCAGCGAGGTACGGGCCATGTTCTTGAGGTCGAGGTAGCCGAGTTCCTGCTCCTCGACAGCCTTTTGATACTCATGCGTGATGTCGATACGAGAGACACCTTCGTCATCGGTCGAAAGCGCCAGCGGCACATGCGCTGCGCGATAAACGGAGAGCGGATTGTCTTTGCCCTTGATGTTCAGAATTACATCGTTGGAGGTGAGATTGATCTCCACCATAATGTGTTTCGCGGCAAGCTCCTGCAACAGCTCTTGGGGACGGTCTTCATAGATCACATCGACCCCGTGACCGATGCGCTCGGCGTGGCCCAGGTCGACGGCTTCGCGGATATGGAATTTCAATCCATCCGGTGGCACCAGTCCCGGCGCGAGCTCGCCCGCGTGCAGGGCGATGCGAACCTTGGGATAGATGCTGTGCAGGTAGTCGAGCATCTTCATCTGCAGGTGATAGTCGCGCATGGAAAGGTAGCTATCTTCCGGCATGACAAAGTTCAAACCCACCACGCGCGGATCGCCAGACGCGAGTTCGAATCCCAGCAGTGTCTGAGCGAAGACCTGCTGTGGTGGAAATCCGCGCAACACCTGAAAGAGATACAACACCTTCACAGAACAGGCGGGTTTCGGCTGGGTTTGTCCGCACTGTTCAAGCTGCGCACGGGTCGCCTCGATGGTGTCGATCTCCTTTCGATCGGTGATGATCTCGTTGCGTAGTCCGGCGGCAAGCAAAGCATCGCGTGTCCTCTTCATGCTTTCTACAGAGTCACCGTCCCAGCCGATCTGATATCCAAGCCTGGCCGCGTTGGAGAAGACGGGGGTGTACATGGCTTCGATATATTGCTCGTTCTGCTGCGCGGCACGGGTCGCAATCTCATCCACCCACTCACCGACATGCGAGGTGCCGAGGGCCTGGAAGCGATCGAAGGTGGAAAAGAATTGATCGTGACCACTGATTCCGGATGAGGGCACAAAGTTTCGCATGGAGAAGGCATTGACGAGGGCGTCGTACAGATGCTGGTCTTTGAACGCGTCGCCGGCGGGGACAGATCCTTCGCCACAGCTATCCTGCGGTTTGAAAAGAGTCATGCTTGCGGTCTTCACACAAAGCCCATCCTGCACGGCATCGCGAATGAGTGTCTCGGAATAGACTGTGCCGCCGCTCAGGTGCAGATGAAGGTCGCCGCCCTTGGGCATACCCTGCAAGAACACGCGGAGTTCCAGGGGATTTTTCCTGGCTTGCTCGAATGCGCGCATTGTGCGCTGCTCGGCGCTATCCTGCGCGACCGCAAGCGAGGCATTCGATATGCAAAGACACAGCAGGAAACAACGAACCGACTTACCAGATGTCATGGAGACTCCCTCGCCCCTATCGCCGGTCAGGGCGAAATCGTTGGCGTAGATGTTTGTAGTTGGTTGTCATTCTCGCATGGGCTGATAACATCAGCCTCATCCACGTGCCAGGACTCCACTATGAGAAAGCAATTGCGGTTGAGAATCCTTCTTGGGCTGATCGTGTTCTGTGTGTCTTTGCTCAACGCACAGGACAAGCCTGGCTACTACACCCCGAGCGACAGAATCCTTATACTCGGCGCGGTGCCGCAGGAGATCACCGTCTTCGTCTCAGCGATGAAGGATGCGGCGAAGAAAGAGCTGTGGGGAATCCCCTACTGGCAGGGGGAAATCGAAGGAAAGCCAGTGATCGTGGCCATCACAGGGATTGGCAAGGTCTACACGGGAATGACCACGACGCTGTTCCTTACCGAGATGAAACCGCGGCTGGTGCTGATGAGCGGAACAGGCGCACGCATTAACCAGCAACTGCGAACCGGGGATGTGATCGTTGCCGATACCTTGTATGAGCATGACTACGGCAGCTTGACGCGCAATGACATGGTCTACCGGGCGTTTAATAGTCCGATCAACGGCGCCGAGGTGGAAAATAAGTTTTCACCGCCCACCGCACTGCTCAAACTCGCAGACCAGGCCATGGCGACCTATCGCAGCCCGCAGGTTACTGCGAATGGCGCCACCTATGAAGTAAAGGTGCGGCGCGGTGTAGTGGCATCCGCCGACCTGTTCGGCATGACGCAGCAACGCATCGACTCGCTGCGGACCCACTTTCACACAGATATCGTCGAAATGGAGTCGGCGCCCCTGGCCAGGGTCTGCCAGACATTTGGGGTGCCTTACCTGGTGATCCGCGCTGGCAGCAATGTCGCGCAGGAAGCACCCAACGATGACTACCTCCGGCTGAGCCCTATCGCCGCCAGGCAAGCTGCGCATTTCTGCCTGCATTTACTCAAATACTTGTAGGGCGCCTGAGGGAAGTCGAAGGGGACCTGCTGTTAATGCGATTTGTCAGTGGGGCCAAAATAGGGACCTTATTTGATGTTGGCCAAGTGGACAGCTCTGACTCTCAGTCGTCCCCTCCGGAGTCTGTGTCATAGCAAGCTCAGAAGGAATAGGACGGGTGCCCCTCGCCAAAGCGTACCTGGGCGAAAAACGATCGGGCGTAGGCCCATAAGCGCTCACTTGTCGAGGGTTGTTTTTCGTTAATACGCCCACAAAATCGTCATCCTGAGCGGAGCGCCTCACAGATTTGTCGCGTGTGACACAGCGCTTGTGGCGCGGAGTCGAAGGACCTCGGCGATGCTTATCTTGCCCATGCTGCTCGGAGCTTTTCGACCACCGAGCCCGCACCGGGCGGGCCCGCTACGGTTTTTCCCTGGGGGCCGAAAACCAAGAACTTGGGTAGCACCTGGGGATGGAAGATGATTACAGTGCATGAAAAGATGTACCCGTGACCATCAAGTGCATATCGCAGCAGATCCTGTTGTCGGGCCTCAGTGGTCGAAAAGCCCCGAGCAGCATGGGTAAAAAAAGCACCGCCGAGGCCCTTCGACTCCGCGCCACAAGCGCTGTGTCACACGCGACAAATCTGTGAGGCGCTCCGCTCAGGATGACGATTTTGTGGACGTATTGACGAAAAACATCCTAAACAAGTTAGCGCTCATGGGTGTAGCCCCACGTCTGCTGCGATCGCGCCTGACCGCAAATGTGTGCAGCACAAGAACCCATATCTCCATGTTTTAGTTCAAGTATTTATCTTAAGCGCATGAGGAGACAGACCTTGGCGCGCTTCTCGCTCAGCTTGCCTGGTTCGTCCCCCTATTCGACAGCATCGGCTCCACAATCATTCGGAAGTTGGAAAAGACAATGAAATTTTTAGGGAGGCAGCGCGGAAGCCATTTTAAAGTATCCAATACACGAGGAACGTATGAGACCATCTTTCGTCTTGTGTCTCGTTTTATCTGTGAGCTTCGCCTCCGCATTCACTCCGAGGGCCAGGGCGGCAGCCGGGGCGCAAGACGCGTCCGCGAATTCGCCCGTTGGCCGGTGGAAGACCGTTGATGATGTCACCGGCAAACCTAAGTCGGTCGTAGTTATCTGGGAGGAAAACGGCAAGTTGTTCGGACGGGTTCAGAATCTGGTGGACCCGGACCCCAACGACCCAAATCCCACGTGCGATGACTGCGAGGGCGACCAGAAAGGGCAACCGGTGGTTGGGCTGCGGATTCTCTGGGACCTGCAGAAGGACGGCGATGGATGGTCCGGAGGCACGATACTCGACCCGGCCAACGGTAAAACCTACAGGTGCCTGCTCTCCGTAGAGGATGGCGGGGCAAAGCTGAAGGTTCGCGGGTTTGTCGGTCTCTCTATGCTAGGCCGCACACAGTATTGGCTTCGCGAATAGCCCCGTCACACCGGTGATCAGCTCTTAGTGAGGAGTTGTTCACCGGTGATGGGAGCAACCGGCGCATCGACCCCCTTTTCGCTGGTCAGGCGCTTCCAGAGAATGCGTAAGGTAGCCACGGCCGGGACCGAGACGAGAGCACCGACGACCCCTGCAATCTCTCCTCCCGCAAGCACTGCCAGGATCTGTACCAGAGGCGAGATCTCGAGAGACTCGCCCATGATGCGCGGGGCGTTTACGTAGTCCTGCAGCAAGCGCCAGAGGCCAAGAAAGAGCACAATCCAAATCAAGTGAGGGTAACTGGTCAGCACCGCGATCACGAAGACAATGATCGCGGCCACGGCTGGTCCCACCACAGGAACAAACTCGAAGACGCCCGCGAGAGGGCCGAGAATCAAGGCGTAGCGCAGGTGCAGAGCGCTCAGCACCAAGGTGTAAACAACTACGGTGAGCGAAGCAAGGATCAGCTGCGCGCGTATGTAGCTGCCGAGCATGACATTCACGTCAGCTACGATCCCGCCAAGCGTCTTCCTCTCTTCCTGGTCGCGTCCCATCGCGACCAGGTTCTCACCGATAGATGTGCCATCTTTGAGGAAGAAGATGCTGAGAATGGGGATAAGAATCAACCACCAGATATGTTGCGCGGGCACCGCCAGCCTCTGGCCGATAGCCGCACCATAACCGAGGATGACATCTTTGTGCGACCTGAAGAAGCTCTGGATCTGGGCTTGCCGGGCTCCACTCCATCCATGCTCTTGGCCCACCTGTGAGACCAGTTCGCCGGAACCTGCCTGGTTCAGCAGTAACGGAAGGCTGGTGGCAAGCGCTTTGCCTTCACTGGCGATCTTGGGCCCCACCAGAAAGCCCAGGCCAACAAGCAGGGCAATCAAGACGAGGTAAACCGCAGCGATCGCTTGTATGCGGCCGCGCAACGGTTGCTCCAGCCGCGAAACCAGAGGAGCGACAAAGTATGCGAATAGGATGGCAAAGAGGAAGAGCGTGAGGGTCTCACGCGCGGCGTGTAGAAAAGCCAATCCAAGAGCAAAAATGAGCGCCGTACACAGGATTCGGGCGGTCTTCGGATCCCAAACCTTATTGAGCATGTCTCATATTAGACCCTCGAATACTCGGTTCTGGCCATAGTCGTCCGCTCCCTTCTGGCCGGGTGGCTGCTTTTGCTATCCTGTCGACGTATCCCCTGGGTCAAGCCGGCAAAGAACACAAGGACTTCACATGGGTTCAGCGTTTATCTGGGGTATCGTCTTATCGATGCTGTTTGGATCCGTATTCGCCTCGGGGGCCAGGGCGGAGATCGGCGCAGAAGACTCGTCCGTGAATTCGCCCGTGGGCCAGTGGAGAACCGTTGACGATGTCACCGGCAAGCCTAAGTCGGTGGTACGTATCTGGGAGGAAAACGGGAAGTTGTACGGAAGGGTCCAGGAGCTGGTGGACCCGGACCCCGAGGACCCAAATCCCACGTGCGATGACTGTGACGGTGACCAGAAGGGGCAACCGGTGGTTGGGCTGCGGATTCTCTGGGACCTGCAGAAGGATGGCGACGGATGGTCCGGAGGTACGATTCTCGACCCGGCGACCGGTAAGACCTACAAGTGCCTACTCTCCGTGGAGGAAGGTGGGACGAAGCTGAAGGTGCGCGGGTTCATCGGCCTCTCCCTGCTGGGTCGCACTCAGTATTGGCTTCGCGAATGAGTATCCGTTCCGCCTGTCAGCTCAATGCACGGCTATCTACTGTGCCCGGCGCAGGCCCAGTAGGCAGCTGCGAAAAAAGCCATGAGGACGCCAAAAATTACTAAGGCGCGAAGCGAGGGTAACCAGTTCATAGCCTTACAGCATACCGCGCCCCGCATACAATTTGGGGTCGACCTCTGGCAGTCCTGGAACCGTTTCCATTCCACGCCCTTTGGGGGTCATTTCTGTGGGAGCGTTGCTAAAATGGCTATTGTCTATTCCGCTCGCTGAAAGGGCCAATGGCTGCCTCCGGGAATGAACTTTCGCGGCTTGTCGATGAATTAAATCGATCGCGGGCTACAACGATAAGCGGCGGAAATTCTTCGATCGACCGCCTATTGGCGCTTGCCTCCCAACGAGGCGCTTCCGACATTGTTTTGGTAGCTGGTTCGGCGATCGCGCTGCGAGTCAAGGGCTCTCTGACGCCGGCCGCGGGCAAGGCCTTATCGGCAGAAGAGATACGAAGCTTATTGCTTCCGCTGTTAACCGCCCGTCAGGCAGAGGAGTTAGAAGGGAACAAGTCGTTGGACTTCTGCTTCGCGCGGGGGCAGATCGGGAGATTTCGAGCCAACTTCCACCATCAGCGCGGTACGCTGGCTGCCTGCATTCGCCTGCTACCGGCGCAGATTCCATCACTCGAGTCGCTGCACCTGCCGGCGGCACTGGCACAGCTAGCGGAACGGCGACAAGGGTTGGTCCTGCTCACGGGTCCGACTGGTTGTGGCAAGACTTCGACACTCGCTGCGCTACTCGGCCTGATCAACATCCGTCGCCGCGATCACATCATCACGATAGAGGATCCTGTTGAGTATGAGCACGCGAACCATAATTCCATTGTGGAGCAGATCGAAGTGGGCCATGACACGCCCTCGTTTGCGCAAGCAGTGAGGGCTGTATTACGTCAGGATCCCGATGTGATCCTGGTGGGAGAAATGCGTGATGCCGAGACCATGTCTGCAGCGCTTACGGCAGCCGAAACCGGGCACCTGGTGCTCTCTTCTCTGCACACCAACGATACTTCTCAGAGCATCTCGCGCATCCTGGATATTTTTCCCGCCGGGCATCAGTCTCAGATTCGGCAGCAGCTATCCCTGGCCCTCGTGGCCATCGTCACGCAACAGCTCGTACCGGCTGCAGATAGCGCAGGCCGCTACCCCGCCGTCGAGATTCTGATGGCCACGACAGCCATCCGCAATCTGATCCGAACCGGTCAAGACCACCAGATCCGCTCCCACATTTCTACCGGGCGTGCCGAGGGCATGATGACCATGGAGCAATCGCTGGCCGAGCTGGTTGGGAGCGGACGCATTCTGCGTGATTCAGCCTTCTCCCACTGCTACAACGTCGCCGAGTTGCGACAATACCTCAAAGAATCGCCAAGCCAGCCCTGAAGTTGGAAGAGCGCCGAACCCCGCGAAATTTCTCATACCACTCCGTCTTCGTGGTCAAGCAGCCCAGGGAGAGCGAATCGTGGCTTCGATCTCGCGACGAAGCTCCTCGTTAACGCGGCCAGAGTTGATCCAAAACGGTGTGCTGCATTCCACCTCCAGGACCTCCGACTGCGGGTCATAGTTCCAGTGGATTCTGATTCCATCCTTCTTCGCGCTGCCAACAGGCTTAGCGACGGGGAAACCGATCCTGGAGGCCTTCTTGCGTAAACGCGCAAACACGGCGCGTGTTATCCCCCGAAATGTCTGCTTGGGATTTGTGAACATCAAATTTGCTCCTGCTGCGTGCTCCTAGAGAACTGGACGCAACAATCATCGAAATAGTTCTAACGAATTCGCCAACGAAGAGCTACGGAATCACAGGCAGCGTCTTCGAAATGGCGGTCGCGGTAGCGTTGCAAGTCGCATGACCCCAGCCACTCGGACTGACACCGATCGGCAGTCCGGGCAGCGTGACAATGTCATACACAATATTATCCGGACGGGTAGCATCCCCGCTCACCCCCGCAGGCAAATAGTCCAGCTTCAGATTGTGCCGCGTTCGCCAGGCAATGTTGTGGTCCGCACACGAAGAATCCCCGCTCACGCCAAGCCCGCCAATCAACTGACCCTGCGCGTTATAAAGAGCCAACCCGCCGCCAAAGACGTTTACGCCGCCGATCCTTCCGCCAACCATCGGATCGTCGGCCTGACCATTCTGCGTCGGATCTCCCCCGTAGGCGACCTTCGTGCTGACAGGATTACTCGCCTGCAAACCAAACAAGCTGCCTCCTGGCTGTGTAGCACTGTACAAATTGGCCGTCGAAAGCGCCAATGCAGGCAGGCTGAATGCGTTGGCTGTGTTCGCCTTCTGTGCCGAGATCACTCGGCTACCCGGCCACTGGTCGCCGCGAGCGCTTCCCGTGAACGCAACGGCACACACGATTCCATCCCGATTGACGACCGTACCCCACATATTGAGGTCGAATCCGCCATTCTTCTGCATCTGTGCCGCAACCAGCGCCGTATGCAACGCATCGTGCGTCGGCAGCAGTTTGCACGCCGACTCTACATCAACATCTCCATCCGCAGCATGAACAACCATTCCTTCGCCGGTGAACAGACACACGGCAACCACCATAGCGATGCTTATGAATTCGCTCTTTCTCATAGCGACCTCCTCTCTTTTTCTCTAGCGTCGGATTGTGAAGGATATTCCGAACACAGGGTGGGCCCTACAAAAATGCGCCGAAATCATACCACCGGTCATAAACGGATGTCGACGGCGCGGTCGGCGGCAGGAAGGTCGCAGACTTGGCCTCGCCGCGCGATCAGGCAGAGGGCTGCGGGCTCGTGGTCATGCGATGTTCTTTTCAAGCAGGACGAAGTGCAAATCGCCACGGAGTGGTTTGCCGAAGCGTTGGTCACCATAGGGAAAGGGTTGGGTTTCGCCCGCCAGGAGGTAACCTCGGCGTTCATACCAGGCGATCAGAGTCTTTCGGACATTCACCACCGACATGCGGATTCGGCAAGCGCCGCGCTGCTTCGCGAAGCTTTCCGCGGCGGCTAACAGGGCTCGGCCCATCTGCCTCTTTTGCAGATCTGGCCGGACAGTGAGTAGGCCAAGATACCAGACGCCGTCGTTCTTTGGCTCCAGCCAAACCGTCCCCAATAACTCGCCGTTCCGGTCTTCGCGATAGGTCAGCAATAGAGCGTGAGGCTTTGCCGTCAGGTCTTCTCTGAGAAGAGACTCGGTCAGGCGCTGCCCCTCGATGAAATCTGCTTCGGAGTTCCAGCTGGCTAAGGGACCAACGCCGCGAAAGGCCAAATTAATAAGGTCGATGATCTGAGAGTAGTCAGCTTCCACAGCCCGATCCAGGAACATGGATTCAGTTTACCGTCCACGGAGTTCCGCTCGTCTTCTGAGAGAGGGATGCGCCGTTGGGGCCGAAAATCTCACGATTCTTTTTCGCTCGCGCTCTGAATGCGCATGTGGAAGTTGAAGACGAGGACGGTCAGGATTCCAAAGACCATCGCAAGCAATGCGAGCAGCGCGCCATAGGGATTTGGCTCTGTCAGCGAGAGGCGAATCAGAATAATCGAAGCCACGAAGGCCGCGTTACGAAAGACCATCTCATAGCGCCCATTTACAACCAGCGACAGTATCAGAACGAGAACATCGGTAAAAATCATCACGCTGAACAGGTCGTTATAGAACGTAGTTGTAGGTTGCAGCCCGTGGCCTGTCGCAAGAACCCTGCCGGTTTGGAGGAGAAAGAGGGCAAGGTTATAGGCGGCCATGCCCAACAGCAACGTGCCTAAACCAAGGGTAACTACCTTCTTTTGGGCGATAAACCGTTCCAATGCCGGCAAGTGCTCCGGCGTTTCCGGCAGCCGTACTCGATGGAGCGCGACATATTGAAAGACGGCGACCAGCAGAAACATCAGAAGAGCGGCCCACATATCGAGAAAGACGGGAACCGCTTCATGGGTTAGCCGGTGACCGTTGACCAGTTCGACGGCGTTGGCGATCTCTTTGAAGACATCGCGAATGAAGATCAGAGAGACGATCTCAAACTGATTGACGATGGAGCGGGTGGTCGATGCCGGCAGAGCCGCGATCAGCGTCAACACCTCATAGAACAAAATGAAGCTGAACGGCGTGTAGATGGCGGTCAGGTAATTTCCACCGACGCCTGCGATGAGTGTCGGCGGGGGGTAGGGAAGCGATCGAGACAGGAATATCAGCGCCAGGTGGATCACGAAGCCGGCGATACTCAACTTGATGACCAGATGATTGAGTGCCGTCTTGTTGGCTTCGGAGAAGATTAGATCATGCGCGGCAATCAGCTTTAGCCATACACGAGCGAGTTTCGGGGGATTACCACGTTCGAGTTCTGTCTGCGCGCTGGTCATAATTTACCGGATTGTAAAAGCAGGCCTCCTCAATATCGACTCTGCCCACGCTGGGCCCTCGATTCCCTTAGTCTACCTCCGGGAAAACCGGGTGCAGAATAGGTATGATGTCACCCGTGATATACCGACCGTGTTGAGGCTGCGATTCAAATTGACGACGGCGTTGTTGCTGGCCGGAGGAGTGATGGCGAGTTCGCTAGCGGGCGAGGCCGCTACGGAACCGGTGAAGGAACACATCTTCGCGCCGGGCTCAGCGCCGTTTGCGGCCAGCCACGCCTCGACCGTGGTGGAACTGAAGAACGGCGACCTGATGTCGGCGTGGT
The DNA here is from genome assembly GCA_963787145.1 of uncultured Acidobacteriaceae bacterium. Taxonomy (GTDB): domain Bacteria; phylum Acidobacteriota; class Terriglobia; order Terriglobales; family Acidobacteriaceae; genus PALSA-350. Next base: position 17,701 of record CAWBBY010000047.1, on the reverse strand, counting down.
TCGGAGGAACGGCAGAAGGAAAGCCGGACGTGGCGATCTGGGGGTCGACCAGGACCCGGGCCGGATGGAGCGCACCGGTGGAGCTGGCACGGGAGACAGAGGTGCCATGTTGGAATCCGGTGCTGTTCCACACCAAGGACGGCAAGCTCTGGATGTACTACAAGTTTGGCCCCAGCCCGGAGACATGGACAGGCGCGCGCAAGTGGAGCACGGATGAAGGCAAGACCTGGAGCCCGGCCGAGCATCTGCCTGCCGGTTTGCTGGGGCCGATTCGGGCCAAGCCGCTGGTGCTGAATGATGGCACGATCATCAGTGGGACGTCGATCGAAGCGTACCGCTCCTGGGCGGCGTGGATTGAGCGCAGTACCGATGGCGGCAAGACGTGGGCGAAGATTGGGCCTATCGTCCCGCCGGTGGGGCCGGATAAGCAGGGAACTGGGGATGCTCATGCGGCGACTGCTTCGCAGGTGCCGGGCTCCTCGGATTGGAAATATACGGACGGAATCATTCAGCCGTCGGTGGTGCCACTGGGGAGAAATCATCTACGACTGTATGCGCGCTCGACGGCGAAGACGCTGCGGATTTGTGTGGCGGACTCGTATGACGATGGCGTGACCTGGACGCAAGCTCGTCCACTGGAGATGCCGAATCCGAACTCAGGGATCGATGCGGTGGCCCTAAGAGATGGGCGAGTGGTCTTGATTTACAACAACACTACCAGCGGGCGGACTCCGTTGAACCTGGCAGTGTCCAGCGACGGAGAGCACTTCAAGATGTTCTACACGCTGGAAGAGTCGCCGGGGGAGTACTCATACCCGGCGATTATCCAGACGGCGAACGGCGACCTGGAGATGACCTACACGTGGAACCGCAAGACGATCGAACACGTTCACTTTCCTCTGGCGGAAGTTCCAAAGTAGAAATTAAGGAGATTTGCTTCGTGCTGGAGGTCGACGGCCGTTACGCTACAGTTCGGCTGGCTCTCCGCCCCATTCTCTTGGATCAACGTCCGCGATGGATTGCGAGAAGCACCAATGGTGCCCGGCGAAGTCCTCGACGTTATATTGTCGTTCGCCATAAGGAAAGTCTGTGGGTTCTCGAAGAATCCTTACACCGCTTCGCCTGGCATGGTCGTAGTGCGCTTTGACATCCTCGACCCTCACCATGAGTGCAGTCCGCAACGAGACATCCGCGCTCGGTTCGATCAAGACAACAGCGCCCCCATCGCCGACATTCAGTTGAGCGCGGTGATCCCCCATTCGAATGCGGAGGGTAAATCCGAATGCATTGCACAACCAATCAATTGCTTTCCCGATGTCTGGGTACGCCAGTTCCGGAATCACAATGCTGCGAGGCATGGATCGATTGGAAAGCATCCTTGCGATTTTACCAACACCCGGACAGGTATACCGGCCTACCTCGACGCGCACTCTTCTAATGGTTTACCGGCGTTAGCGGATCGAACCCCGCGCCCGGCGACAGACCTGACTCGACCACTGTGTTGTTTCCGTTGACCCACTGCTTTCCGCCCTGGCCCAGCGGCACGATGTACCGCTGTCCCGTCGTAGTGTCCACCGTCTGCTGAACGCCATTGATGACATCGTTGAAGCTGTCATTTTGGAGCGCGCTGATCATCGCCTGTTGATGTGCAACCGCCGCATTTGTCGCCGCGATCGTCGCCTGCGTCGAGGCGTTAATCTGCCGGATCGCCTGGTTGTTCAACTGGTTCTGCATATTTATCCACGCCGGGTTCATTACCAGCGATTCCCCCGAGTGTTGCAGCATCGCGCCCGCAGCGGTCGCCTGCTCCGCCGGAGCAATCAAACTCCCAAGCGCCACCACCAACCAGCTCGAGCCCGGCCCTCCAGGCCCCAGCAGCGTGGTCTCCGCATACACGTATGCGGACATTGGCACGCCATTCCTTGTGCAGTTAAAGAACGCCTCGCCGCCCGTAGTTCGGGTGATCCCGCCTGCCGCGGGATGATACTTTGGCGCCCGCGCATCGCTTTTCGTCAACTGAAGCCCCTGGCACATGGCTGCGAATCGCGCCTGACCATACTTGGTAGCGAACACATTGCCCGCGGCATAAGCAGCCACACCCGGTCCCGGCCGCAGGAACGGGCCCGGCACCCTGTATGGAGGAACCGTCGAGTCTCCCACGCGGAGATTCGTCAGCCCATCCGGCGAAGTCATGTCTACAATCATCCGCGCGTCGATTGTGCTGAAACGGAACAGCCCACCATAGGTCTTCCAGCCCTGCGGAACCTGGATCGAGAATGCCTTCTCCCGCGTATCGCGCATCGTCACCCAGCTGATGCCGGTTGCTGCTGCAGCGCCGACGCTGCTCGAAGCAGAAACATGCACTCGATTGTATGCAACTCCCAGAGCCACCAACACCAGAAGGAATCCAGCCAACGCAACCTTTTTCACATGTCGCCTCCGCTGACTCAATGAATTGTCGACTCGGACCGGCCACTCAAGAACTGCCACATTTTTATCGGAACCGATTCTCTCGAATTTTACCGCTGCCGATGAGCGCACGCGATCTCAGGAGCGGTATAATTCTCGCGAATCGGCGTGGAGGGTTTCTATGCCGCACTATGAGTTCATCTGCAACGCCTGCAAGAAAACATTCTCGAAGATTCTGACCATCACACAGCATGACGCGGAAAAGACCGCCTGCCCGCACTGCGGCAGTCAAGAGGTAGAACAATGCTGGTCTACCTTCTCTGCCGTCACCTCGAAGAAGAGCGCCTGAACACAGCCGCACGAGCAGGCGCGTACGAACGAATTTTCCCCCTGGAGGTGTCCCATGGCACAAAACCTAGCGGACGTTATGTGGGAGATGTGACGGCGCACGCGCAGGTGATGATCCCTTCCTACGGGCAATCTCTTATCGACAATGACCAAGCCCGTTCCCCGCAATGTGTCTGTCCCCGCGAGGTGAGGAATCATTATGGTGTTTGCCAAACGGCTTCGCGAGGGAGTTCGCCGCGGAGAGATTACGTGCAGCGTCCGATTCTGGCTGCGTCCTCACGTTACGGCGGGCTCCCGATACCGCATGGAGAGTGGCGAGATCGAGGTGGACTCGATCGAAACAATCGGCTTTCCGGATATAACTCCAATGCTAGCGCGCGAATCGGGATTTTTGGGTGTTCTGGACCTGCTCAAGGTAGCGAAGCACGGGAAAGGCGAGAATATATATCTAGTACGCTTTCACTATGTGCCGCCACCTAAAGCTAAGCGATCAGGGGTCAAAAGTAAATCAAGGGTGGCTAAGACTTAGCCTTAGATAACAATCCCCACCACGGCCTCGTTTTCAAGGACAGGCTGCTCCTTTCGTAGCCCATTCGGTTACCGTTGCCAGGAAGTCTTGCTGAGGCATTGGTATGGGCGTGCGGCCATCGCCGGGATGCCGGCCCCAGAGCACCAGCGGGGTGGACATATGTTCCACGATCTGCGCGACGGTACGGTTTCCATTCTGCTTTGGATCCTTGAGCAGTTCGCAGAGCCCTCGGTCTGTCAAGCCTTCCCAGATCATCGGCATGGCGGGTGACGGCAGATGCCAGTCTGGCGCACCCGGAGGGGTGTGTACGCCCGCCGTGTTGCGATCCTGATGACAACTGCTGCATTTGACCGCGTTGACGCCGTCGCCGTCAGGTCCACGGCGAACGTCCATGGTGTGGCGATGGCTGTCATTTCCCTGACGGGGATAATCTCCGGTGGAGTGGCAATTCATACAGCGAGGGTTACGTAATGCCGGCACCAGGGCCTCGAACGCGGCCGCCGCCGCCCCATCGTCGCGCTGGGCTGCTGGATTTTCCGCCGCCGCCCCCATCGTCAGCAGAAACACGATGACGGCGATGCTCTTTTTCTGGCCGCTCATGTACCAAGCACTTCGCTGCGGTGGGCGCTTGGAAGCAGGGCAGCCCTGGTCCGCGCATCTTTGACGCGGGCAGGAGTAAAGGGGAGATGCCGCAGGCGCACATTCGTGGCATCGAAGATGGCGTTCCCGATGGCAGCGGGAGTGACGGTAATTGCAGTCTCTCCCGCGCCCGTCGCAGCCACGCCAACCGGGGTCACAAAGACAGTCTCAATGGTGGGTATCTCGTAATCAAGGTGCAAGCTGTGATAGGTCTCCCAGTCGACCGAGGTGATGCGCCTGTCGTCCCAGGTAACTTCTTCCACCAGTGCACGGCTCGTGCCTTGCAGGATGCCACCCTCGATCTGGTTTCTGAGGCCATCGGGATTGGAGACAGGTCCACAATCCAAGGCCACGACGAAACGCACCGGACGTACTATGCCGCTTTCCAGGTCCACTGTCACTTCTGCAACCAGTGCTGCATAACCGTTCTCTCCCTCGTAGGCGACACAGGCAATGCCGCGCCCCGTTGCCACGCCGGTTTGCGCGACCGCGGGGGTTGGGGATGGACGTGGCGCCCATCCGGCGGCCCTGGCCGCAGCGTTGAGAACGCCAATGACGCGGCTGTCGCGCAGATGTTGCAAGCGAAAGGCCACCGGGTCCGATTTGGCATGGGCGGAGAGCTCATCCATGAAGCATTCGGTGGCAAAGGTGTTCTGGATGCGCAAGGGAGAGCGCAGTGGCCCGGTAAAGAAAGGTGAACGCACAGTGTGGGTGAGCACGCGTTCGCTTTTGATCGTTCCTCCACCGCCGCATTTACCCGCGATACAGCCGGCGAAGTAGGAGGGCACGGTGTTGCTGCCGTTACGAAGCGTGCCGGCGGGTGGCTTGGCTGGGCCGGGCTCGAGCGGTTCCGGTGGGTAGCCGGTTAACATGCCGCTGATCACGTTTCCCGGCTGGTCATAGCCTGGCCGATTGCCCAGAGAGGCTACCCAATTCTCGCGGTCCCAGGCGAGAATGCGCCCGTCGGCGGTGACACCAGCGCGATGCTCAACTACCATGGCGGAGCCGAAGTTCTCCCACATCATTTCATCCTGGCGCGAAAACTGCAGACGGACCGGTCTACCGGCCGCCTGGGACAAGATGGCGGCATCGAACGAAACAGCATCTGCGCCGTTCAGGCCATAGCATCCCGAGCCTCGGCTATAAATCACGCGCACGCTGTCGAGTGGCAGGCCCAGTAACATGGCCACGATGCTTCGCGTTGGATAAGCCGATTGGGTGGCAGACCATATCGTGGCGCCATCGGGCTTTACATCCGCCACGGCACACGAGGCCCCCACCGATCCGTGCATTTGGTAAGGATAGGTGTATCTCGCCCGCAACAGGCTGCCTGCGGCGGCGAGTTGCGTGTCAAGATCCTGGGAGTCGACGCTGAGAGCATCGTGGGAGGGCTGTTGCCGCAGGTGCTCGAAGAAGGTGTCCTGCGCGGGGAGTGCCGGACCGAGGTTCCATTGCACCACCAACTGTCGAGCCGCCAGCACAGCCTGGTATTGCGTCTCCGCGACCACGCCGACAAAGTCTTTGCGCACCACTACTTTTTTGAGGCCGGGCACATCGCGCACCGAATGCTCGTCCACATGGGCGACGGTAGCTCCCATTTCAGGTGGCCGAACCACGCGCCCGTGGAGCATGCCGGGCACACGAAGGTGATGCAGGAACGCAAACTGGCCGGTCATGAGGGCGACTCGGTCGAGAGAGGGAACTGGCTGGCCCAGCACGGTCCACTCGGATGCAGGCCGTCGCTTTGCCGTTGGGTTGAGCGGGAGGTTGAAGTGCTTGCTCCCGACAAGATCTGCATACGTGACCTGGCGCCCAGACCCGGCTGTGATGACGCCGTTCTCCAGCTTGAGGTTTTCGACCGGCTCGCCCAGTTGTTTGGCAGCCAGGCTCATAAGAGCCTCGCGTGCAGTTGCCGCGGCAAGCGCAAGATTCTCGTGGTTGAAGTTGGTGGGCGTTGTCTGGCTTCCCGACGTGGTCCCCTGGTCGGGGGTGACCGCTGTGTCGCACTGGATCAGCTTTACGCGCGTGATCGGCACGCACAGTTCCTCGGCAATGAGTTGGGTTTGCGCAGTAAAGACGCCCTGACCAAAATCGCACTTGCCGGTATAGGCGGTGATGGTTCCGTCGGCGCCTATGGCCAGCCATGAGTCAAGCCTGTCCGGGTCAATATGCCCGGGATGGGTCTCGAATTGCCCCTGAGCGTTGGCCGAGGACCGCGTGAGCGGTGCGGCACTGAAGCTCACGATCAGGGCGCCACAACCCTTCAGGAAGTCACGCCGGGACGGATTCATGCTTTTTGGCCTCAGCATATTTTCGAATGGCGCGCAGCATGCGAACCTGGGTAAAGCAGCGACACAAAACTCCTCCCAGCGCTGTGCGGATCTCCTGCTCAGAGGCCTGCGGGTTTGTGTCCAGAACAGCCTTTGCTGTCAGGATTACGCCGCTCAGGCAAAACCCGCACTGAGCGGCTCCCTCGTCGATAAACGCCTGCTGTATGGGATGCGGCTTCTCGGGGGTGCCGAGCCCTTCCAGGGTGGTGATCTCGGCCTGGCCCACAGCGCGCACCGGCATCACACAGGAGCGCACGACCTGCCCGCGCATGATCACGGTACAGGCCCCGCACTGCGCCATGCCGCAGCCAAACCGGGGCCCACGCAAGCCAAGCTCGTCGTTGAGAACGAACAGCAACGGCGTATCGGGATCGACTTCCACGGTGTGGGTGGTGCGGTTCACTTGGAGAGTGATCTGTTCCATAAGGAAAGTTTGCACCTTTTTGCAAACCGATGCAGATGTGGACACCCGTCCCGAATTTGGAAATCACTCCGAAAGACGAAATAACCGCCCTTCATCGCACCACCCTGAAGCTCCTCGGGGTGGTGGTTACTTTGTGTGTCCCTTGAATGCCCAAGCCTTAGCCTTGGATGCCATTGCCGGCGGCCTGCGGCTTCTAGTTTTCCACTACCTCGCTATTGGACGATAAGGGTGCAACTGGTTTTGCTTTGCGTCGTTCCTGCCGTCGCAATCACTTGGAAGGTATATGTGCCTGCAGGCGTGTTATTCGACTTCGAAGCCGATGATGATCCATTTCCACCACAACCCAACGGCAGCAAAGTGAAGCCGGCGAGCGCAGCGATCATCCAGTAAGTGCGACGGCGTTTCGGCCAGAATAGTAGCAGGCTGCCGGCAAAGATCCCACAACCCAACGTTGTCATACCGGGCCCCAGGAAGGGTGTGACCATGCCTGCCATGTTGCCGGCTGCAGTGGAAACGGTCAGCGTGGAAGATTGGGGCGTGCCTCCTGCAAGGTTGAGTGTGGCTGGATTGAAGCTGCACGAAGCGCCTGGTGGCAATCCTGCGCAGGTCAAGGTGACGCTGCCGGTGTAACTTGCCGCACCCGTCACGCTGAGCGAAACGGTCGCACTCTGCCCTGAGGTTACCGTGACAGTTGGGCTTCCGCCGCCACTCTGCACAGCAAAGGCCGAGGAGTTCGAAATCGCTACCAGAGGAAACGGCGCCGAAGCAGCGACAGAAGGTGCGGCGAAGACAAGGTCCGGGTAAGTGCTTCCAGCAGATTGGATGGTTCCCAGGGAAGCGATGTTGAAGTAGTTGAACGCCGCTGGAATACTGGGAATAGCAACTTCCACCACCGGCGTACCCGCAGAAAAATCGCCTTTGCCATCTCCCACTGAAACCGCCCCACTACCAAACAGGAGATCGAGTGCGCCATCCAAGTTGGCATCTGTAACAACGGCATTGCCCGCCGGCGGCTGTGCGCTCGCGACACCCGCTTGCTCAGTGGTGCTGATGGTTGAATTGATCTCTGTCCCAAACGTGCCATCGCCATTGCCGGGCAAGAAGATAATTTGCGAAAGATAAGTCAAGCTTGTTTGCAGAGGCGGGGGATAAATAAGCGCGAGATCCACTTTTCCGTCGCCATTGAAGTCAGCTGCCTGCACACTGAGCAGCTCGATCGAACCTCCGTTCTGTTGTGCCGTGTAACTTACGGGCTGGGCAGTCGCAAAGGTTCCGTCGCCATTGTTCAACAGGGTGGCAATCGTGGCTGGTTTCAGCTGCATTGCCCATTCCAACGAAGTACATCTGCGCCACAAGGTCCAGTTTTCCGTCGCCATTCAAATCGACAAAGCTGAGCGAGGAAAGTGTTACGGATCCCGAGTATTGTCCGGTCCCAAGCGTGAAGGTCCCAAGCGACTGGAAGTTGCCGCCGCCCTGGTTGGCAAACACGGTGACCTCTAACGGGATGTTGGCCTGTTGGCCGAGGGATGCTAAGGGAATCGCATTCACCGCGATAATGTCCGGTTTGCCATCTCCCGTCACATCGGCCGCGTACGTTCCGCTAAATCCTGATGAGAGAAATGTGGGTGTCACTGGCTGCTGAAAGGTGCCATCGCCGTTGCCGTAGGCCACTGCTGTGCCGATCAGCAGGTCGAGCTTGCCGTCGCCATTCACATCGATCGCAGGCAGCGTTGAGCTGAGTACCACATTGGCTGAAGTAGTCAGCAGCTGCGGTGTGCCCGCGGAGAAGCCACCTTTGCCATTGGAGATAAAGCTCTGCACCCGGACCGGGTTCGGGTTCGTGCCATTGTCACCTAGTCCATAAACCAACAGGTCTGGAGCACCATCACCATTAAGGTCTGCCGACACCTGGCCCTGTATGTTGGTGAACGATTGATCAATAGGCGCACCAAAGTATGTACTGAAAGGCGTAGTGGTGAAAGCCGAGCCAGAGGGGGCAGCAGCCGAAGTGCTCACCGAAGCCGTGCCGCCAAGGAACCGCACGGTTGCGGTGGTTGTGTTGGGTGCGGTCGTTTGCGCAGCCGCGATCGAACCAAAAAGAGTACCTACACATAGAACTGCGGAGCTGAGGAACCGGGGCATGAGTACACTAGGGTGAGTTTGCGCAATCCATCCAATTAAATACACGCGCGCAGTATAGCCGTTGGAACGACCATTCGCTCGTAAATTCGTTCCTCGATTTGTCCAGTCGTCATATGTTCTAAGATGATTCCCCGTGTGATTCCACAGGGGGAATCCCCCTTCACTGCGCCGGGCACTTGTCGCTCAGCGAGTCGGTCAGCCCCTGCTGCTCGACGCTAAACGTCAAATCCTTCCTTCCGCCCACGTCTTTGATCTGGAAGACGTAAATCCGGTCATACTCGTCATTCGGCCAGTCAGGAACAACCGATGGATCCTTCCCAAAAGCCTCGAGTAGCCGCTTCGCGAATTGATTCAGATACGCGTGCTCCCAGGCCAGATAAATTACCGAATTCGCATTTTCTGGAGCAACCAGCTCTTTTCTAAGCTGTCCGACGGTTTTGAAGCCGATCAGCGCGTTCACTGGCATTCCCAGCTGGATCGCTGTCGGCTCAATCGTCATCAGCGGCCGCACATAGGAATAGTTCAAATTGCCCTGTCGCCCGATCCGCGTACCGGGATCGGGCGCATAAATCCGGTCTGGCTTTCCGTAGCGTGGAATGACCACCTTGGGCAGCGCCAGCGCGCGGTTAAGGCCCTTGCAGGTAAGCTGCCCAAGGCTCGCCGGGGGTTTCTCGGCGTGACGGATCGCAATGATCGTCTCCTGCGCGTGAACGCAATGGATAGATAGCAGCAGGCAAAGAGCGTTCAACAGAAATCGCGCCGGCTTTCTCCTTGGTTCCATGCATGAAGTTTCTCAGATTTCGACCCGTCGGTCCGCTGGCGAGCGTTCCCGAGGCCAAGAGCTGTTTCAGCCACGATCGCCGGCGCCTGCTGGAAGAGTCAATAGATCGCGGTCCCAGGGACGAAACGGCTCCGATAGTCACACTTTTTGTGTTACCCACGACTAGGAAAATCCCACACAAACAACCGGTTTCCGAACGAGTATCGTAAAGTAATGACCACCACCTCCTGCGGTTATGCAGCCTTATGTCCTGCGAAACTAACAACTTGAGTAAACATGGAGGCGCAACTACGACGCCGGTCAGGCAGTTGTGGCCCACGCTATACAGAGCCTTAAAATAAGTTGGGTGCCAAAGGAGGTTCAGTGTGGCGAAGGATTTCGATTTGCATTCCAATGACAAAGGCAAAAACGGCCAACGACCTTCCAGGCGGGATGTAATTCCGTTCGATTCTGCGCGGAGGGGTAGAAACGATTTCCAGCCGATCGATTCAATTAAGGCAGAGACCGGAGTCTCATGGCGGGGATTCCGGCCACGGAGTTTGGTAGGCGCAGGACCCATATTCCTTCTGGGGATCGCTATTTTATGCGGGCTGTATACCGCCATAAATTTTAAGAAGTCCACTGCCGCAAATCTAAAGTCAGATAAACAACTTCAGCCGGGACCGACATCTCAACCGTCTTCACCAGTGCAACTTTTGTCAAAGCCATCTCCACACCTTCCGGCCGTTACAGCGCTGGCCGACGATTCAATCATGTCCGAGAAGGCTCCAAATGCGGTGTCGAAGTTACCTGGCTTCTCGGCTCCGCATTACCATCCGGTCAGATATGAGGCTACGCATAAGAAGGTGTTTGGCGGTTGCACGGGCCAACTCGAACTTACGAATGTCGGACTGCATTTCAGATGCCCGAATGAGGCTGACCTGAACATTCCAGTGGGTTCCATTGCAAAAGTCCATAAAGATGGTGTGGTTCTTGAATCGGGAGAGAAGTATCACTTTCTGATCGCCAATCACACGAAAGATCAAGCGGAAGCAATCTTCATCCTATGGCTGAACGGGGTCCAGCAGTCTCAGCAAGAGAGCCGGAAATCATCGTTCTGAAAATCCAGCGGGATTGACCTCGTCACCGAATTTGCTTCAGGCCGCTTGCTTCAGCCTGTACCCATAGGCGTTGGGGTGGGCAAAGTTCGTGTCCAGCGATCTTGGGGGATAGAATGATCTCAGCGAACTCATGGCTCATCCAATGCGGCAAAAAATCAGCGGAGATTTTAGAAATGCAATCAGCTGAGAAAATCAATCACCTATCCAAGCGCTGAGAATGGAATGATGGAATATACATCGGTCGCCTCCGATCCGTTTTCGATCCTCACAGTTGTGGTAGCCCCGGCAGTACTCACCAATGCATCGTCCGTTTTGGCGCTGGGCACGAACAATCGCCTCGCACGCGTGGCCGATCGTTCTCACACCGTGACCGCGCAATTAGCGAAGCTTGAGCCGGGCGCCAGGGATCATGAGGTCGCGGTCGCCGAGCTCGCCACGCTGCAAACGCGCGCTCAACTGCTGTTACGAGCGCTCCGTTGCTTTTACTTGGGTCTCGGACTGTTCGCCAGTTCGGCGCTCATCTCGATCGCCGGTTCTATCGTGGTGTATTACGGCCGGCCATCGGTATTCCAGATAGCAGCTGGAATTGGCGTCGCCTGTGGAGCGTCAGCAGTCATCGCGCTGGTCTGCGGCTGTGTCCTGATGATTCGCGAAACGCAGCTTGCAGTCAAAGGCTTAGCCTTCGAAGCAAAATCTCACATCGACTAGTCACCGATGCAGCCGGCATCATCGAGTCGGGCAGCCCGGTTAGAGAAGCTCGCAGGAGCTCTTGTGCTGCGTCACTGGTACTAAGGAATCCAATGGATGAGTTACGTATCGCCTGTCCCCAGGTTTCTCTCGGCGATGCGCGGAAAAATGGTAGATAAAGGGGATACGGTACGTATACCCGCAAAATTGAGTTCAAACTGACCCACGCCGAAGCCCAAACATGAAGAAGAATATCTGGAGAGCGATTATAGAAGTCGGCTTCATTGTCTTCCTGTTTTATTCAAATCTCCTAATGGGCGAATTTGAGCGCTCAGGCATGGGAGAGAAGAAAGGGCTAGTGTGGGCAATGGCGGATGTCTTTACCTCACAAAATTTTGCGATTGCTCTGATTGCGGCCCTCATAGGCTATATCCTGTTTGAATTTCTCCGAACGAGGTTCTAGACGAACGCGGCTCTGATTCTTGGCTGTAGAAGAAACAGCAATAATGCACCGGCGATGATGACGCCAGTTCCGCCGCGCAGCAAGTCGCCCTTGACGAAGCTAACGACATCCCCTAGAACCTGTGTGGCGATGATTGCAACCGCTAATCTCCATCCCCAAAGGCGGCGTCGGAACCAGCCGATTCCTGCCGTAGTGAGGGTCGCGCCGAGCAACAGGAAGAGAAGCCCAACCGTACCGCCCAGAGGCGCGAGCTGCTTGTAGGCTACCGGATTGAGAGCCCAGAGACGATCGAGAACGGTGCCTCGCCAAAGCAAAGTAGTTGCGGCGAGACTCGCCGCGACGGAACCGAAGAACAAGAAAATGCCCATCGCTGTGAATCCTGGCGTCTTAGGCCAGACAGGGTGATCGAGGCCAGTGCGATCGTTGTCCCGCATCTGCTGAATATAGGCCAACACCGCAACCCGTTCCACAATCCGAGGCACGACGAAACGCACCGGGCGGCTGCGGCCTCAGTGGTCGCCAGTTTCCCGGCGATTTGCTACATACTTTTTTGGTTCATCAGCCTTCCCTGGAGCAGGTTTCTGCTTCATAAGAGGTAAGGATGTGAGCTGCAGGTATCGATCCGAACGCCACTCCGCTCCTAAATCTGCGCCAACTAACCAGAAATCCTTAGAGGTTCAGTTGTGGCACGTAGAGATCGTGATTGCTCGCAACGAATGGCAGTCTGGTGCCTTCTAGCGATGGCGCTGCTCGCTGTTTTTCTGTTCAGCGGTTACGTCCTCTATCATTCACCTGGGAAAGGGCCGCCCATTCAGAAACAGGTCCGTACCCCAGCTCAGAGCAACCGCTAGACGCATCACTCCGGAAAATGGCCGAGTAATTTTCGCTCGGTCTGCGGCGCTGTAATGATTCTGCGAAGAGCGGTCCGATCCGGCAAGCAAAGGGCGTGACCTCATGAAAGCAAACGTTGGCCCTACTATTAACGGTGAGAAGTTGCGTGAGACCGGGAATCCGCAGCTCTGCCCAAGTTGTGGATCGCCGATGAGGAAGAAGATTGTCCCGAACGCCACTCCTGCAATAGATGAACAGCCACCGATAAGCCCAGAACGCATCGAGCCACTCGCGCTCTTGGAATGTCCGAAATGTCCCCACGCTGAGGGGCGGCATTTGAAGGCAGCGGAAGCAGGGAAGGAGGATGTCTGAACAGATAGGGAGAGATCGGGTCTGTCAATGTTGAACAGCCTATCGAAAGCAATCGGGAATCACGCGAAGTCTACAGGGGCTCTTCGATGATGAAACAGCTTTAGGGAGGTCCCCGAGAGTCGCGAGCCTCCACCCTTCGGCGGACCGCGGTTTCATCCGTCAGGTGGAGGCAGGCGCAACAGACATACTGCCATTATGTTTCTTGCAACCTCTGACAGTGTCGAGCATCGATTCCGCACGTTGAGCTGAATTTGTCTCATGGTGAATCGGGCGCTGGTCCCCAGTGACGATTTTCGAGGCGAATTATGAATCGGCGAGATTTCTTGCGAGCGAATAGCTCAATCTGTGCTGGTTGGGCTCTCTCCAAGGCGGTGCCGGTCCTGGCGGATACCCCATCGGCAGGCGAATGGCGGACTTTCGAGGTCGTCACCAAGGTTGATTTGCTGAAGCCGAACGGCATCAGTCACATCTGGCTACCGGCGCCACTGATTCGCAACACGCCTTACCAAAAGACAATTTCGGCCGGGTTCACGGCAGAGGGTGGAACGGCCACCCTGAGCAAGGACAAGCAAAGCGCTCTCGGGATCGTGTCAGCAATGTATGCTGCAAACGCGAAACCGACGCTGAGCCTGACCAGCCGCGTCGCGCTGAAAAACTACGCCGTCGATTTGTCCCCCCGTGCGACAGCGCCACGCGCTTCACGGACTGAACTGGACTACTTCCTTCAGCCCAGCCGATATGTGCCGACAGACGGCATTGTTAGACAGACTGCGCTGAAGGCGACCGGCGGCGCGACCACCGACATCCAGAAGGCGCGGGCTATTTATGAGTGGGTGGTGGAAAATACATTCCGCGATCCGAAAGTGCGTGGCTGTGGCCGTGGCGACATTCGATTCATGTTGGAGTCAGGTGACATGGGCGGCAAATGCGCCGACTTGAACGCTCTGTATGTTGGCCTGGCCCGCTCGGTGGGCTTGCCGGCGCGGCATGTCTATGGATTGCGGATCGCGAAATCAGACCTGGGCTACAAGAGCCTTGGACTGGCTACCGATATAGCAACGAAGGGACAGCACTGTCGCGCGGAGGTCTACTTGCGCGAGCATGGATGGGTGCCCGTGGACCCAGCCGATGTCCGGAAAGTAGCGTTGGAGGAACCTCCGGGGAATCGTCCATTGAGCGATGAAATCGTGTCGCGGGCCCGCGATTCTTTGTTCGGTTCATGGGAGATGAATTGGATGGCATACAACTACGCTCATGACGTGGAACTCCCTGGATCCGCAGGCAAACCGGTTGTGTACTTCATGTATCCGCAGGCCGAAACCGCAGAAGGACAGATCGATCCGTTCGATCCCGATAACTTTAAATACGAAATCACGGTGAACGAAATCAGCTAGTCGTTGTGTGGTTCAAAGCGCGAAAGATCGATCTGCGAGCAGTCTTGTCCAAATTAGTTCTAGCCATCCATCAGAGACAACATTGCATGGAAGCGCAAACCCCCACTTTGTCATCCCGACCCGGATTTCCTGTACGCGGCTCCATCCATGACTGCGTGTGCGGCTTTCAGTAAGGAAAGCCGCATGAGGTTGGCCAACGCCAACGAGCTTCACAGGAAATCCGGGGGAGCGCAGCCGAGGGACCTGCTGTGCGCCTTGACCTCAAACAACGGCCCTACAGCGAGCTCGCAACTCTTACCAAAAGCGGTTTGATCGTCCCAAACAACTCACCCGGCGATCTGCGAGCGCGCATGCACACGACGCCAATTTGGGAAATTCCGTCCGTCCTCGAAACGGGATTCTAGTCCATTCTCAGCACGCGCATCGGGTCGGTGGATGCTGCGCGCCGGGCCGGTACAATCGCCGCTATCGAAGCGGCAACCAAGAGCAGCAATATGCTGCCGCCCACTGCGATCGGGTCCATGACGGGCGTTTGATAGAGAAGACTGCGGACCCAGCGCAGCGCGATCAACGCCATCATCAGTCCAACACCTGTGCCCAAGAGGACGGGATACGCAGCCTGCCGCATTACCAGCCCGATCATCGCGCTCTTGCCAGAACCCAAGGCGATGCGGATGCCGAACTCCTGCCGGCGCAGCGTGACCGAGTACGCAAGCACGCCATACACTCCGAGCAAAGCCAGGAACAATGCGGACACGCCAAAACCGCTGAGCACGATGGCCTGGAAGCGGTCGCCCGCCACGGAATCGCTGACCTGGTCAGCCATGGATTTGAGCGTAGGAATCGCAATCTGGGGATCGATCTGCCAGATCGCACGCCGCATCTCTGGAATTAACACCTCGCTAGACTGAGAGCTGCGGACCAGGAACGACAGTGTAAGCGGTGTGTAGGCCCAATAGGGCAGATAGACCATGGCGGCATCGTCCTTGAGGCCATTGATGCGTGTATCGGCGACGACTCCAATGATTATGACGGTTTGGTCGTCCGGAACAATGTCGGAGACCTTTCGTCCGATTGGATTCTTGTCGGGAACAATGTCAGAGATCTTTCGTCCGACGGGATTCTCGCCAGGAAAGCCTTCGCGCGCTGTTCTTTCCGAGATGAGCGCGACATAGGGATGGGTGCGATCGGCGGCGGTGATGTTGCGGCCAGCGACAAGCGGACTGAGCATGGTGGTTAGATAGCTGGGGTTGATCCAGCGCACGTTGATCGGCGGCTGCTTTCCAGCCGGCACGGGATGGTCCGGCCGGGAAAGAGTATCCACCCACGTTTCACCGGTCAGCGGCGTTACGCTGGTGAGGGCGACCGAGTGCACGCCCGGCAGTTGACCGAGAGCTGTGAGGGCACTATCGGCAAAGGCCAGCCTGGCTGCATTTCCCTTGGGACCTGCATTGTCATATTGCGACGCGTAGAGGTCGGCCTGCGCGAGCGTGACATGGCTTGTATCGAAGCCTCGATCCTGCCGCAGAAGGTGAGAAAGACTACGCAGCACCAACGACGTAACGATGAGCAGGACCACCGTGCAAGCCACCTGCGCCGCCACCATCAGGCTGCGCGTACGGCGGCTCCGTTGCGTGCCGGCCGCCCGGGTGGAGTTTGCTTGCAGCGCGGCTTGCGGAGCAACGCGAAGGGAGTGCAGGGAGGGCAAGATACCGAAGATGATTGCCGCCGCAATCGACAAACCACCGCTAAAGATGAGGACGGGCAGGCTTACCCGCACCTCATCGAGACGAGGGATATTAGCCGGCGCCCATGCGATCAACAGCCGCACGCCGCCGAAGGCAAGCGCTGCTCCGGCCGCGCCGCCGGTGAACGCCAACACCAGGCTCTCGGTGAGACGCGACCTTACCAGCTGGCTGCGGCTGGCGCCCAGTGCAGCGCGCACGGCAGTCTCGCGTTCCGCATTGACCGCGCGGGCGAGTTGTAGATTGGCAAGGTTGACACATGCGATCAGCAGCACCGCGCCCACCGCCGCAAGCAGCAGCCAGAGCGCGCCACTCACCACGGAGGCGACGTCCTTCTCGAGCGGCGTAAGCGCAATGCCGAAATGAAACGGCAGGTGCGCGGAGAGCGTGTACGCCTTCTGCATGGCCTCCAGTTCAGCGTTCGCTTGAGACAAGGACACGCCCGGCTTGAGGCGCGCGATCGCCTTGTAGTTGAAGTTGCCCATATCTCGATTCAGGTCGTACTCGCTCGGCGCCAGCGGCTGAAAGAGCAGAGCATCGCCTCCTGCGGTGTCCTGAAAGGCAATCTTCGGCGCCAGCGCGATTTGCGGAAATCTCATACCTGCCGGCAGCACACCGATGACGGTGACCGGATGGCCGTCGATGCGCAGCGTTTTGCCAATCACCGCGGGGTCGCCGGCAAAGAATGTCTGCCAGCCGTCATAGCCCAGAATCACGACGCTTTCGGCATTTTGCCGGGCGTCATCCTCGACGAAGTCCCGGCCCAGGATGGGTTGAATACCAAGCAGGCGGAAGAGGTTCGGCGAAGCGATCACTGCGCCGACGATGCGGGGGTGATCTCCGTTGGGAGAGACGCTCTTTCCCCGTTGAGCAAAGATCGCGGCGTCTTCGAGGGTCGCCGCGGTTTTTTTCAGGCGCTGGAAATGCCGGTAGTTATTTGGAATCGACTCCCGCTCGGTGGGCACCGTGTCTTCTACGGCCTCGCGCATCACGACCAGACGATCGGGGTCGTGAAAGGCAAACGACTTGAGCAGAACCGTATTGACCACGCTAAAGACCGAAGTAGCCGCGCCGATGCCCAGCGCAAGGGTGAGGATGGCAGTGAGCGCGAAGCCGGGCGACTTGCGCAGTTGACGAACGGCATAGCGGATGTCGCGAGCGGTCTGTTCCAGCCAGGGTAGGCCGCGCTGGACGCGGTAGGTCTCGCGGATCTGCGTGATGCCGCCAAATGCGCGCACAGCGGCGTTGCGCGCCTGCGGCTCATTCATCCCGCGCGTGCGATTTTCTTCGATGGCCAGTTCGATGTGCGCGCGCAGCTCTTCATCGAGATCGGCATCGAGCTTTTTGCTGCGGAAGAGTGCTGCGCCGCGGCTAAGGAGAATCCGGATCCAGTCCATAATCGCCTCCTGAATTCGACTTCAGGCGTCATCATCATCCTCATGTTGAGCGTCTACCTATAGATTGAGCGTGTTATAGGTAGAATGTCAACAGAGGCCACTCCAGAGAG
>CAWBBY010000046.1:0-72126 GCA_963787145.1 uncultured Acidobacteriaceae bacterium | reverse complement strand
GACAGCCGCGGACAAAGTCGCTCTCGGGTCGGTCGGGGTTTTAGCCCCTGAGGATTTTATGCTGCTGTGCTGTGCCTTAGTGCGCTTGCATCGTTCGGTGCTGCCGGCATCCAGCCCCCAAACAACCTGAGTGCGACAGCGGTGCGCAATCGGTATAGATCGAAGCCGGATTTCCTGTGGAGGTTGGTGGTGCTATCGAACTGCATGCGGCTTTCTGTGAAGAAAGCCGCACATAACTGTTCTCGGCTAGTGCCGCGCCGCAGGAAATCCGGGACCGCTCCTCGCGAACCTTAACTGGCCACAGTCATTGCGAAACCGCTTTTGGAGGCTGGCCGGAGAGCGGCAACGATGCATGATAGCCACACCACGAGCAGAATCGTTGCCCTGGCGTATTCGCCTGCCCGCAGTTCGGACAAGGCAAAGCAATGGGCCGGCGCAAGGCAAAGTAGAGAAGGAATCCTAGCAGGTTAGGGATGAACACTGCGATCAAGGTCCAGAGGATGGGCGGCATGCCTCGCCGTCGAGCATCCGCGTACACATAACCCAGGCCGAGTATCCAGATTGAGACTACAACGCCGCCCAGCAAGCCGAGGCCGAGGCCCGGGAGGGCAATGGATGCCAAAACCGGAAAAGAGGCGCCACGGGCGCAGAGTTGACCACCGGTGTTTGCTTTAACCAAGGCAGCGACCAGGCCGATCAGCATCCCCCCGCCCGCTATAACGGAGGCTACTGTCGTAACGGACTTCGGAATCACATCCAGGAATTGACGAACGCTCATTGGGATAAACCTTTCTCATCCATCCAGACCACCGATAACCGATGCAGGAAGGGAAACAGCAGACAGAAGCACAAGGAAGGCACGATCCATAAGGCGAGCAATCCGACGTGCAGGGGCTCGGGTTCCAGGTGAAAGACGGCACCGGCGAGACCGCTAAATCGTGCGGCAGCGAATGAACCGGCCACGGTGAGCACGAGCGCGACCAGGTAACTCCACACCATCGGTCTTCGCTCGATCTTGCTGGCTTCGAGTTGTTGTGCGCGTAGCGTGATGGCGGCGAGCACTTTCCCATGAAGATCCGGATTCACCTCGAAGGAGAACCCTCCCAGACCGGCGATCGCTTGATGGGAAGCGTTCAGATAATCCTGGCACACGACACAGGTGAGAAGATGTTCGCGGAGACTTTGCTCCTCCTGAGAGGAGGCCGCACCCACGAGCGATCGGTCGATGATATGGCGGATCTCCTGGTGGCGATCAACTTGCATTTGTTCCTCCTTCCATCTGCGCCCGCAGTGCCGCGAGGCCGCGATAAATCCTTGAAGAGGCGGTCGAGACGGACGCTCCGATAACGTCCGCCATTTCCTGTAGCGATAGATCTTCCTGGAAGCGCAGGACGAGTGCTTCTCGATAGATGGGTTCCAGCATCTGCAGCGATTGAGCGAGACGCTGGGCATCCTCAGTGCGCGCCGCCTGCTCGAAGGGCGAGGGCGCTTGGGAAACAGGCGCGAGCGATTCGAGATCCGGCTCTAAAGGGTCCTTCGAATCGAGGCTAAAGACTCGCCGTTTGCGCACGTAGTCGAGGGCAAGATTGCGGGCCACGGTAAAGAGCCAGGGTTCGAAGCGAGATTGTCCGTCGTAGGAGTGACCGCGCTCAAGGACGCGCAACCATGTTTCCTGTACCAGGTCGTCGACGGGATCGCGTCTCCCCAGGAGGTAAGTAAAGTAGCGAACAAGGCGATACTGGTATTGCCCGACTAAGGCATGCAGCAGAGCGACATCTCTTTGGCGAAGACCACGCGCAATGCGGTAGGTTTCGGTGCTCACGTTCGCCGCCAATGTGCCCTCGTATTCGAACATACGAGGGGTATACGGATGGGGCAGCCAAAATTACGCAGGGATCATGGAGAGAACCGGGTTTTTTTTTGCTAATGCTATCGAATCGCATAACCGCCATCGACACGGATCATAACCCCGGTAACGAAATCAGACGCCTGCGAGGCCAGGTAAACCGCGGTTCCCGCAATTTCTGCCGGTTGACCCCATCGACCGGCCGGGGTGCGCGCAAGAATCTCATCGTTCAAGGGCATGGTAAGTACAGGCGCCGTCATGTCGGTTTCAATCCACCCGGGCGCGATTGCGTTCACTTGAATGTTGTGTGGGGCGAGCTCAATGGCCATGGATTTGGTCAACTGCACGATCGCTCCTTTCGCCGCGCTGTACGAGGGGATCAGCCCAGATCCAAAGTACGAGTACATACTGCCAATGTTGATAATCTTTCCCCTCTTTTGACTAAGCATCGACCGGGCAGCGAGCTTCGACAGCAGGAAGGCTGCATTGAGATGGGTTTCGATGACGTTGTCCCAGTCCTCAGGTTTTTCGTTCAACACGCCGCCGCTTAAGGACACGTTGCCCGCGTTGTTGACCAGGATGTCGATGGGACCGAGTTCGCTCTCGACCTTGTTCAACGCTGGTTCTAACGTTTCGCGCTGGGTGAGATCTACTTTCACGGCAAGCGAAGGAACACCGATGGCTTTTAATTCAGCAAGCACCCGCTGGTTCTTTCCCTCGTTACGTCCCAACACTGCGACGGAAGCGCCGGCTTCGGCTAATCCGAGTGCAATGCCGCGGCCAATTCCCCCATTACCGCCCGTCACCACGGCCACCAGGCCGCTTAAGTCAAACAATGCTGGCATTTTCATCTTGGAGCCTTCTCCGTCAAATAGAAAATCTAGAGATCGCGCGCCGTGCGAGCGGTCATCTCAATTTCGTGATGTCCGGCATTGACGATCCCAGAATACACGTTTAGCAGGAAGACGATCGCGGAGCGTTGTTCCATGCGAGGATCAACCTTCGAGGCTTTAACCACTGCGGGGAAACAAGTGGCGGCAAAGTTTAACCTGGTTGGAAGAAGCCTTTGCGGGCCTGCACGGTCAGCTTCTTGTCTTTCGCCTTCAATTCCAGCTTGTGATAGCTGTTCGGTTGGGTGTCTGGTGGAGGCGTGTAGCCCAGTTCGTACTGCAACCGCAGGTCATCGGCGATCTGCGCGAAGATGTCTCGCAGGCTCATTGTGTGCGAGACAGTAAATACGTGCCCACCCGTACTCTCCGAGAGTTTCTCCAAGGCTCCTAAACCAGTATCGAACTCGGGGGTACGACCGGTATTGGCACCGCTAAGACTGTTTCGCATACTGTAAAGGATGGAGTAAACCTGGACATTCGCGCGCTGCGCCTGTTCAATGGCCTCGGGGAGCGACCGCCGGCTTCCGTTGTCGCCACCATCGCTGAGGATCACCATTGCCTTGCGTCCCGTCTCCTTCGCCAGGGCGTCCTTCGCTACCGCGTAAACAGCGTCATACAGAAGGGTTCCTCCCTTAACGGAGGCTTGCTGACTCATGCGCGACAGCGCGAAATGAAGCGCACTGGCGGAGTTCGTCATGCTTTTCAGCTGTAGGATACTGGTGTCGAACTGCACCAGCATCGCGCGGTCCTCTTTACGCCCCAGCATGGTCTCGAAAAAGACGTCGCTTGCCAGCGATTCATCCCCGATGAAAGTTTCCTGGCTCCCGCTGGTATCCACCATGAGCGCAAAGCTCAGAGGGACTTCGGACCCTTGAGAAAAATAGTGGATTGGGACTTCCTTGCCATCCTGCTTGAGGACGAAGTCGTCTTTAGTCAGCCCTGTCTTGGCCTCGCCATCTTTGCTCTTCACTACGGCTGAGATCGCCACCAGACTCGTAACCACCTTGAGCGTGGTCACCTGTTGTTGGTCTTGATCCGCGCTTTGCGCGGGGGAGGGCGAGGCGGCCTGTCCCCACACTGGAGCGGAGAGCATGAGCAGGCACAATACCCGAGTAGTCTTTTTCACCGGCCGCTCCATTTTGTGAACTATTCTACTCATCGAGGCGACGAGTCGCCCGGCAGGGGATCTAGCTGCGTTCGCCTCAGGACCGCATCCATAAGCGCTGACTTGCTTAGGATGTTTTTCGTCAAGTTCCCACAAAATCGTCATCCTGAGCGCAGCGCCTTACCGATTGATCACGTGACACAGCGCTTGTGGCGCGGAGTCGAAGGACCTCGGCGGTGCTTATTTTACCCATGCTGCTCGGAGCTTTTCGACCACCGAAGCCCGATGGTGCTAGCCAATTCTTGGTTCTCGGCTCCAGGAAAACCGTGGCGGGGCCGCGCGGTGCGGGCTGAGTGGTTGAAAAGCTCCGAACAGCGTGGGTGGGATAAGCACCGCCGGGGTCCTTCGACTCCGCACCAAACGCTGTATCACGCGATCAATCTGCGAGGCGCTCCGCTCAGGATGACTGCCTTGTGGAGATTTTAAACAACAGTCTGGTTGGGCGTGACAAAACGCGCAAAATCAAAAAAGTCACAACCTCTCAGGATGACAAAGGGAGAGTTGGTGCTTCCGTGGTGATTTGGCTAGTGAATGAAAGAGTGAGAGGGGAAAAGCAGTGGTATCCCACTCAGGCCAAAACCGGGCTTGACCCCGATTTCCTGCCACGCTGTGTTAGAGAGATCCACGTGTGCGCCTTTTATTAAGGAAAGGCGCATGGAGTGTATCAACGCAGCAAGCCTCCACAGGAAAATCGGGGCAATGGGGCACCCAGCCTTCGTTGATGTTGAAGAAATCCAAAAAGTCACAACCTCTCAGGATGACGATTCTGTGGGAGTTTTGACGAAAACACCCTAAACAAGTTAGCGCTAATGGGACCGCGCCCTGGGCCCCGGTCGAGAGGCTAAGAGCCGTTTCCTGCAAGAGAAGCACGCGCACTAGGTATCATGGTCTCCGTGTTGTCCTCAAACTTCATCCTCTCAAGGTCTGCCTATGATCCGCTCTTCCGCTGTTTTGCTCCTGCTTTCAACCTCCAGCCTTCTCTCCTTAGCTTCAGGGCCTGCAGACCGCGTGCCGACGGATCCGAAGAGCGTGGTTTCCACCGTGCAGGCCAAGTCTGCTCCGGTAAAGGTAGCCGACTTGCTGCAGACGACCCACATAGCGGACGCAACCCTGTCTCCTGACGGCCACCGCATTGCGTATGTCGGAGATGCCTCCGGGCGCCTGAACCTCTGGCTCATGAACGCGGACGGCACGGAGGCACGGCAGCTGCTGCATGCGAACGACCGCCAGGCGGATCTCACCTTCACTCGCGACGGCCGCGAGATCGTCTACATTCAGGACAAGGGCGGCGATGAGATGTATGACATCTTTGCCCTGCCGCTCGCCGGGGGCGAGCCCCGCAACCTGACCAATACAGACCAGACGAGCGAAACCGGACCCATCTTTTCGAGCGATGGCTCGATGCTCGCCTTTGGCGCCAAAGACAAGATCTCACCCTCTACCAACATCGCTGTGATGGCCTGGCCTTCAGGACCCATCCGGTTGTTGACTCACGAGACCGATCGAAAAGCTTCGTGGAGGGCAGTCTGCTGGAGCCCAGACGGCAGCGCTCTGTTTGCTGACCGCCGAGTGGGGCTGGATGACTCCGATGGGTACCGCATCGACGTGCACAGTGGCGTGGCGGAGAAGTTAACCGCACACGAAGGCAAGGAGCTGGTGTCGATCAGTGACGTATCGCCGGATGGCGGGCACCTGCTGCTCAGTTCCAACCGCAAGGCGGGCTACCGAAACGTCGCCTTGCTCGATCTCGCATCGAAGCAGTGGAAGTGGGTGACCGATACGCAATGGGAGGCCTCTGCCGGAGAATTCTCTCCCGATGGGAAGAGTTTTACTTACGAGCTAAACGCGGACGGGCGAGCCAGCGTTCAATTTGTCGACACGGCGACCCTGAAGGCAAGTGAGCGCAATGCGCCGTTGGGCCTGAACACCGGCGCAGCAAACCCCACATCGTTCTTGCCCGATGGCAGCTATCTCCTGCTCCATCAGGACTCGACGCATCCGGCGAATCTCTATGTGCTGCACGCAGACGGCGATTTGAAGCAGATCACCCACAACGAATCTCCTGGGCTCGCAGCAGCCGTCGTGCCGCCATCGCAACTGGTGACCTACAAGAGCTTTGATGGACGATTGATTTCAGCCTTCGTGTGGGTACCCTTCAATCTCAAGCGCGACGGAAAAGCAGCAGCCGTTGTGATGCCTCATGGCGGACCCACCGGTCAGATAGTGGATAGCTTCAGCAGCCGCGCTGTACTGCTGGCATCGCGTGGCTTTGTGGTCATTGGGCCGAATGTACGCGGTTCCACCGGATACGGGATGGACTTTCAGAACGCCAACTTCAAAGACCTGGGCGGTGGAGACCTCAAGGACGAGATCGCAGGGGTGGACTTTCTCAAGGCGACCGGCTTCGTGGATCCCAAAAAGATTGGGATCTGGGGAGGATCGTATGGCGGCTTCATGACCCTGATGGCTATCGGGAAGACTCCCGACGTGTGGTCAGCTGCGGTGGACGAGTATGGGATTTTGAATTGGTACACCATGCTGCAGCATGAAGACCCTTATCTGCAGGAATATGAGAAGACACTGTTGGGTGATCCGGAGAAAGACCGTGCCGTGTACGAGGCCAGTTCGCCGCTCAAATATATCCGCAACGAGAAGGCTCCGCTGCTGGTATTGCAGGGTGAGCGGGACATCCGCGTACCCAAGGAGGAGGCCGAACAAGTGGTAGCGATCTTGAAGGCGGAAGGCCGCACCGTCGAGGCTGTGTACTATCCGGAAGAAGGCCACGGCTTCCTGAAACGGGAGCATCAGACAGATGAGCTAACGCGGGCGGCAGCCTGGTTGGAACGCTATCTGCAGGGCAAAACGACGGCGACCGAAGGGGGAGCTGAGTAGCGTTGTGAATTGATTGTCTCGAGATGACTACAGAGCTGCTTTGTTACACTCCTCGCGAGAGGTTCAGGAATGGCGCCGGTGGTGGAGCTCGATCATGTGTCCAAAGCCTACGAACAGAAGGCGGCGGTGCGCGATCTGAGCCTGCGGATAGAGGCGGGAACCATGTTTGGCCTGCTGGGGCCAAACGGGGCGGGCAAGACATCGAGCATTCGCATGATGGTGGGGATTACCGTCCCGGATTCCGGCACAGTAAGCCTATTTGGCCGGGCATTTACGCGCGAGGGCCTAAAGAAGGTTGGTTACCTTCCAGAAGAGCGCGGGCTCTACCGAAAGATGAAAGTGATGGACCAGATCATCTTTATGGGGCAGCTCCATGGGCTAACCGCGGAGCTCGCCGCCAAGCGCGGGCAAGCATGGTGTGAACGGCTGCAAATACTCGATGCGGCACAGAACAAGACAGAAGAGCTTTCCAAAGGAATGCAACAGAAGATCCAGTTTATTGTGACGCTGTTGCACGAGCCCGAACTGATCATTATGGACGAGCCCTTCGCAGGGCTCGATCCCGTGAACGCGACGCTGCTGCAAGATACCCTGGTGGATCTGAAGAAGGAAGGACGGGCGATCTTGTTCTCGACCCATCGCATGGACCAGGCGGAGAAGCTGTGCGACGAGATTTGCCTGGTTCATCGCGGGCAGGTGGTGCTTTCGGGCAGGATGCGCGAGGTGAAATCCCGGTACGAGCGCAACCGGGTGATCATCGACTTCGATGGCGAAGACGGGTTTCTGAACCATGAGGCAATTGCAGACTGCAAGAAATATCCGGGCCACGTGGAGATTCGGCTAAAGGAGCATGGCGATGCGCAGGCGTTGTTGCGCGCGGCCGAACAACACGCGCGCATTTATCGCTTTGAGCTGGTCGAGCCGTCGCTGGAAGAAATTTTCATTCAGACGGTAGGGGAGAAAGTGGATGCGTGAAGCATTGCTGATCGCACGCCGCGAGTATCTGGAGCGGATCCGCAGTAAAGCCTTCCGCATCAGCACGGTGCTCATCCCGGTGTTTTTTTCGCTAATTTTCGGTGCCGGCGCCCTTTCCGGCAAACTTAGCGGTGGAGTGACGCATATTGTGGTGGCCTCGAACGATCCGGTGTTGGCCGAGAGCGTGAGGGCGGAGTTGATGGCGGGTGAAAATGCCGCGGCTGAGACGAGAAAAGACCGATCATCGCGACTGATTGTAGATGTGAAGGCTCCGCTCACGGAGAGCGAACTGGCGGCTCTGAACGCTGAGGTGGAAAGCAAGGAGATTGATGGCTACTTGTGGTTCAATTTGGCGCCAGGAACGACGCGCCTCGAGGCCACATACACTTCCCGCGGATCGGCAGATTTCGTAGGAAGGGGCAGGATGCAGGATGCGATTGGCCATGCGCTGGTCCGGGAAGAGCTGGTGAAGCGCGGCGCGACCAGCGAAGAAATACAAGCACTGCTCCAAGATGTAGACCTGAAGACGCAGCAGGTGAAGAACGGCAAAGCTGTGGCGGCGGACGCGCGCAGGAGTTTCTGGGGCGCGTATGTCATGGCCTTTATGCTGTATTTCGCGGTGGTGTTTTACGGCGTGAATGTGGCCCAGTCGGTAGTAGCGGAAAAGACCTCTCGGGTATTTGAAGTGATGCTGGCTTCGGCCAAACCGGAGTCACTGATGCTGGGCAAGCTGTTGGGGGTAGGCGCAGTGGGGCTGACCCAAATGGCCATATGGATCGTGTTCATTTTGTTGTTGAGCGGCTCATCCCTTTGGATGACGCTGGGGCTTGGCGGCCTGGCCGCCTACGGAGTGACCGCGCTGCGACTCATTTTCTTCCTGCTCTATTTCATTCTGGGATTTTTCTTCTATAGCGCGATGAGCGCAGGTCTGGGCGCCACCGTCAGCCAGGAGTCGGAGGTACAGCAGTTCAACATGATCATCGTGTTGCCGCAGGTGATCGGGCTGGTGCTGATTGTCTACATCCTAAGCAACCCTGGCGCTTGGCCCGTGGTGTTGTTGTCGTTGTTTCCGCCGTGCACGCCGATTGTGATGTGTTTGCGCATGGCGGCGATGTCGGTGCCCGCGTGGCAACTCGCTCTTTCCCTGGTTCTGTTGCTGTTGGCAACCTACGGGATGGTGTGGGTTGCTTCGCGAATCTATCGCGTCGGCATCCTGATGTATGGCAAGCGGCCGACGCTGCCAGAGATGCTGCGTTGGCTAAAGTACAGCTGATAGTCCGGTCTATAAAAAGAGGAGAAAATCGATCAGGTGTGTCCGCAAAATATCGAATCAACCTATAAGACGGGCGGCAACATTTCTCGCCGCCAACTACTGCAAGGATCCGCTGCCTTTGCCATCCTTTCAGTGCTCGGACCAGTCCGCGGGTCTGCACTGGAAGGCCAGAGTCGCAAAATATTAGCTTATGTGGGGACCTATAGTACCGCGGTCGACGGCGGGGGAGGCAACGGGAAGGGAATCTACCTCTTCGAGATGAACCCCGCTAGCGGAGAGCTGAGCCTGATCAAGTTGGCCGCCGAAGGCCGCAACGCTTCCTGGCTTTCCCTTGATCCATCGGGACGATACCTTTATGCCGCCAATGAAGTCGCAGACTTCGAGGGTAAGAGCGGAGCGGTAAGTGCCTATGCTGTGAATCGCTCAGATGGAAATCTTCAACTATTGAATGTAGTCTCCTCGGAAGGAGCGGGCCCGGCTCACCTGAGTGTCGACGGGTCAGGCAAATATGTATTTGTTGCCAACTATGCCGGCGGGACTGTAGCCGTGCTGCCTATCCTTCCAACTGGAGCGCTGGGCGCAGCTACGTACGTCCACCAGGATACAGGCTCCGTTGGGCCTAAGATTCCGTCGAGCGCCCCTCCGGGAAGTTTTGCTTTCAGCGGTCATGACAAACCGCATGCCCACATGATCCACGCGGACCCTTCCAACCGCTTCGTGCTGCAAACCGACCTGGGGCAGGATCGGATCTATGTCTCCGCCTTCGATCCCGTAGCCGGCAAATTGTCTCCCGTTGCAGACGCTCCCTTTGTTTCTGTGCCTCCGGGGGATGGGCCGCGCCACTTCACCTTTCACCGCAATGGACGCTGGCTGTATTCGCTTCAGGAAGAGGCGTCTACGGTGGTGTTTTTTCATTTCGATCCGGCGACCGGAGCCCTGCGCCCCCAGCAAACTATTTCGACGCTGCCGCCAGGCTTTAAGGGAACGACGTTCACCTCGGAGATCCTGCTCTCGCCCGATGGACGGTTTCTATACGCGGCCAATCGACTCCACGATACGATCGCTATGTTCTCCCTTAACAGCGAAGGCGGGCTGCATTACCTGGGCGAAACCTCGACCATGGGCGACTACCCGAGGCACATACAGATCGATCCTGGCGGATCTTTTCTGTATGCGTGCAATCAACGGAGCGATAGTATCGCGTCGTTTCGCGTCGACCGGAAGACGGGGCTGTTGACGTTCACCGGAAGGTACACATCGGTTGGCAGTCCAGCGTGCACGCTCTTCCTGACGTGACCTGAGCCGGATTGCCTCTGGAGGCAGCTGGGCGTATATTGGCGGCCAATCGGCTAAGCCATAAGGAGGTCACAGAAGATGACCAGGCTGCTGTTTCCAGGAATGGTTGCGCTCGGCGTTTCCGCATTCATAGCCGCTTCGCTGGGCACAACGAGCACAACGCAGTTCAAGAGCGACGACATCGCGGGGACCGTTACCAGCTCGGCCGGGCCAGAAGCCGGGGTGTGGGTGATCGCGGAAACAAAAGATCTGCCCACTCTCTACATCAAGGAAGTAGTGACCGACGACCAGGGACGCTACCTGATACCAGCCTTACCGAAAGCCAGGTACACAGTCTGGGCGCGCGGCTATGGGTTGGTGGATTCACCCAAAGTGGAGACCGAGCCAGGCAAACGAGTGGATCTAAAACCGAGTGTCGCGCCCGACGCGAAGTCCGCCGCACACTACTATCCGGCAAATTATTGGTACGCGCTGCTGGAGGTGCCGGGGGAAAACGAGTTCCCCGGGACTTCCACTAATGGGAACGGCATTTCCCCGAACATCAAAAGCCAGGCGCAGTGGATCCACCTGATCAAGACCGATAGCTGTGAGTCGTGCCACCAGTTGGGCAACCAATACACGCGGACGATTCCGGCCATGTTCAGCGATCTACCTCCGGCACAGGCGTGGACGCGCCGGGTGCAGTCAGGGCAGGCGGGCTCGGCCATGATGGGCGGACTGGCTCAACTCGGCGCCCAGAGAGCCACCCAGCAGTTTGGCGACTGGACCACCCGAATCGCTAACGGAGAATTGCCGGCGGAGACGCCTCCGCGGCCGCAGGGCGTCGAGCGCAACATTGTGATCACTCAATGGGACTGGGCCGATCCCAAAGCTTATCTGCACGACGAAATCTCCACCGACAAGCGCAATCCAAACGTAAACGCCAATGGCCTGATCTACGGATCGCCTGAAGAAAGTCGCGACTATTTACCGGTGCTCGATCCAGTGCACAGCATGATCAGCCAACTGAAGGTTCAGTATCGCGACCCCGATACGCCTGGGCAACCGAAGCCGTTGAACTCCTCGGCGATCTGGGGCGATGAGGCTATCTGGGATAGCCACACGACGGTTCACAATCCAATGTTCGACCAGCGCGGACGCCTTTGGTTTACGGCTCGCATCCGCGCCAATGCCAACCCGGCGTTTTGCAAGGCCGGGTCCAGCCTCATTTCTGCGGTGCTCACTCCCGTGCAGAGCTCCGGGCGCCAATTGGAAATGTACGATCCGGTGACGAAGCAAATTTCCATGATCGACACTTGCTTTGGCACGCACCACTTGGTCTTCGCCGGAGACGCGAATAACACGCTTTGGACGAGCAGCGGTGGCGGCGGCGGAGTCGTGGGTTGGTTGAACACCAAGATGTGGGATGAGACGCACGACGCGCAGAAATCACAAGGCTGGACTGCTTTGGTGCTGGATACCAACGGCAATGGCAAGCGGGACGCCTACGTGGAAGGGGAGCAGAAAGTCGCGACCGCGCCCAGCGGCGAAAGCCTCGGCACCTCCACAGCCTTCAACGCAACCACGGATCCCACCAAGGATACGCGTCTCAACGCAGCGTTCTATGGAGTCGCAGTTGGCAAGGACGGGATGGTCTGGGGTTCGGTGCTGGGTTTTCCGGGCGGGATCGTGCGCCTCAGCCCGGGATCGAATCCGCCGGAGACAGCCCTGGCTGAATACTATGAAGCGCCGTGGAACGACCCGAGGGCTCCGGTGTCGGGGTTTTCACCGCGGGGGATGGACATCGATGGCAACGGCGTCGTCTGGGTGGCACTGGCCAGTGGGCACCTGGCAAGCTTCGACCGGCAAAAGTGCAAAGGTCCGCTCAACGGGCCGAAGGCGACCGGACGGCAATGTCCTGAAGGGTGGACGCTCTATCAAACGCCGGGACCGAAGTTCAAGAACGTGACGGCCTCCGGCAGTGCCGACTCTCATTATTACGTCTGGGTGGATCAATTCGACACGCTGGGACTGGGCAAGAACACGCCCATCATTACCGGCAACTCGTCGGATTCGCTGATCGCCCTGGTGAACGGGAAGTTCACGATATTGCGTGTGCCTTATCCGATTGGCTTCTTCGCTAAGGGGATGGACGGGCGCTTCGACGACCCGAAGGCCGGCTGGAAGGGCAAAGGAGTATGGACCACATGGGGTACGCGCACGCCATTCCACAGCGAGACGGGAAAAGGGACGAACCCCAAGGTGGTCCACTTTCAGATTCGCCCCGATCCACTCGCTGACTGAACCAAATATGTCGCCGTATTGTGCCGGGAGCTATCTCTCCCACTCAGTGCGCGTGTAGCGGGAATGTGCCATGAGCGTGGTTTCATCGGGCAGCAGGACCTCAGCCAACTTGCGCAAAGGTGCTGTGGTTTCCGGCCGGAACTTCATCGTTTCTGCGGTTCTCTCACGCAGCGCGTGATCAGAGTCGCGACTCTTTCACAGAGCGCTAATGCGCTCCTTCCCCCGGGGCTCCCGCCACCGCATCAAAGTGCCTTTCGATACACAAGAAATCCGGATTTCTCCGCGACCTTGTCATATAGCCTCATCGCGGTTGCATTTGTCTCATGGGTGTGCCAATACACCCTGCTGCAGCCTGCACGTTTCGCGCGTTGATAGACCTGTTCTATCAGCGCACGACCAACCCCCTTGCCTCTAGCAGCTTCCACGGTAAACAAGTCTTGCAGGTAGCAGATGGACTCAATGGAAATCGTGGTGCGGTGAAAGAGGAAGTGCACGAGGCCAAGTAGCTGCCCCGACTGCTCCGCGACCAGAGCCTGCATCGGCTCATACCCATCGAAGAAGCGCGACCACGTCATGTTTGTGACGGTGTCAGGCAGCGCGGTCGGCCCTTTGCGGCCGTAAAACGCGTTGTAGCCGTCCCATAGTACTTTCCATTGCGAAAAATCATTTTTATCGGCTTCTCGTATCAGGAGATGGTCGCTCAATGTTTGCCTCGTTATTTAATTCCCACGACCATGGAGTCAGGGCCGACAAGATGTTCTACACGTGTTTCGCGGAAGCCTGCTTCCTTCATCCATTGCATGCAGTCGCTCCCGGTGTAGTCGAAACCGCCGGCGGTCTCGACCAGCATATTCAGGCTCATCAGCAAGCCAAAGGCGTTGCTCGACCGATCATCGTCAATGATGCTCTCGTAAACGATGTACGCGCCGCCCGGTGGCAGTGCTGCAAAGGCTTTGGCGATCAGCATTCGCTTGGTCTCCAGGTCCCAGTCGTGCAGGATGTGACCCATCATGACCACGTCCGCCTTGGGCAGCGGCTGTTCGAAGAAACTTCCGGGAGCAAACTTCACCCGGCTGGAGAGCCCATTGGCCTCGACATACTCTTCAAAGATGGGACCTACAGCCGGGAGATCGAAGCCCGTCCCCTCGATATGCGGATTGGCCAGGGTCACTTGCGTGATCAGGTCCCCCTGGGCGGTTCCGACATCGACAGCAGTCCGGTATTGCTGCCACGGGAAGAGGCGTGCGATGGCCATATTGCCTCCATGGCTCACGCCCGTCATGGCCCCCAGGAACTGCTTCAAACGCGCAGGGTCGGCATAGAGGGCCACGAAAGGGTCGGGGCCGCCATCCTTAGCTTCGTTTTGTGGAGCGCCCGTACGCAGCGCCGTGGTGAGATGGCCCCAAAACGGATAGAGCCGGTGGTTGGCCATCTCGAGAATGCCGCCAATGTAGGACGGTTTGCGCTTGTCGAGAAAGAACGCGGTAGAGGGCGTGTTACTGTATTTGCCGTCACGGCGCTCGAGAAATTTCAGCGCCACCAGCGTATCGAGAAAATCCCGCGCCGCGCGGCGATGCAGCCCGAGCCGGCCTTGCAGCATTTCCAAAGGCTCGGAGCGATCGGCCAGTTCGGTGAATAGTTCCATTTCGACGGCGCTCAGCAAGGTTTTCGAGGCCAAAAAACCCATTCCCACCTGCAGAATGTGATCGGGCTCAAGTTCGTTCATCGGTGTTGCCTCCGGGACAGAGTGCGGTGTCTTGAAATTGTTTTGTCTGGGGGTAAAGCTTACAGCACTCAAGGTGCTTTGCTTGCGGACGGCTCGGCGGTGGCAGCGCGAGACAAAATATAGGCCTCAATCGCCCGCACTTGCTCAGGCTTGAGCGCGTCTTTGAACGATGGCATGCCACCTTGCTGCCGAGCTCCTCCCAGCACGATGGCCGCAAATTGATGATGGGTGGCGGCAGTGGCATAGCGCAGGTCGGGAACGCCGGAGCCGGAGATCGCCCCCACTCCATGGCAGTAGAAGCATTGCCGCGCATATAGGATTTCGCCTTCGTGAAGAGTCGCCGGCGTGGCGTTCATGTGGATTGCAGGGGAAGGCGGCCCTTGATGTCCGTAAGGCGGAACCTCGAGTTTTGCCTTGCCGTCCAGGGAGAAGGTAAGAACGCGGCCATAGCCGGGTTTGACCGGCCCGCTGCCCGGGAGATTATTGATTCCGGCCGAGCCGCCCCAACCCACCATAAGCGTGATGTACTGCACTCCATCGAGGAGGTAGGTGACCGGCGGAGCCATAATGCCTGTGCCCGCATTGAACTCCCAAAGTTTCTTGCCATCGGTGGCGCGATAGGCGCAGAGCATTCCGTCGGAGCGGCCCTGGAAGACTAGGTTGCCCGCGGTTGCCAGCACGCCTCCGCTTTCGATCAGGGGAAGCGAGACGTTCCACACGGCACGCTGCTCGACCGGATTCCAGGCGATCAAGTGGCCAGTCATTTGCGGAAGAGATTGCAACTTAGCCACGAGCGGCCCGTTGTATGCCGCATCCTCGCCGCGATTCCAGTTGGTCGTGTTTGAAGTCCAATGCTTGTCTGGAGCGTGCAGCGCGGGGGAGCCCTCTCGTGCAGGCACGTAGACCAGGCCGGTGGCGGGATGAAACGCCATGGGGTACCAGTTATGAGCGCCACCCGGCGCGGGGGAAACAAGGACCGCCTCCAGGCCGTTATAAGCGGTTGGCGATTCGATCGGCCGTCCGCTCTTGGGATCGATTCCGCTGGCCCAGGTAACACCCCCGACGAATTGTTTCGCGGAAAGGAACTGGCCGGTCTGGCGATCGAGCACGTAGAAAAATCCGTTCTTCGACGCCTGCATGATGACCTTCCGCGCTGTGCCGCCGATCTTCAGATCCGCGAGCATTAACGGCTGCGTGGCGTCGTAGTCCCAGTCGTCCCCCGGGGTTACCTGGTAGTACCAGACCAGCTCCCCGTTGCTTGGGCGCAGCGCCAATATGGAGGCGATATACAGGTTGTCGCCTCCGCCCGGGCTGCGCAGATCGCGGTACCATACGATTCCGTTCCCTGTGCCGGTATAGATGAGATCGAGATCGGGGTCATAGACAATTGAGTCCCACGGCGTGCCACCACCGCCCGCAACCCACCACTTTCCGTGCCAGGACTTGGCGGCGCTCTCCAGCGCTTTGGACTCGAAGCCTAGCGAGGGATCGCCGGGCACGGTGTAAGTGCGCCAAACCAGCTTGCCGCTTTCCGCGTCGTAGGCGGAGAGATAACCCCGCACTCCAAACTCCCCGCCCGCGTTTCCAATAAGAACCATTCCCTTGGCGATGCGAGGAGCTCCGGTAATCGCATAAGGATGGGACTGATCTGCGGTCAGCACCTCCCAGACCGGATGTCCGGACTTGGCGTCGAGCGCGATGAGCCGGCCGTCGAGCGTGCCCAGGTACACCTTGCCTTGGTAGAGGGCAACTCCGCGATTAACCACATCGCAGCAGATGGTGCGGGCGTGGGCGCGATTCACCTTGGGATCGAAGGTCCACAGGATTGCGCCGCTCTTGGCATCCAGCGCCAAAGCGACGCTCCACTCAGCTGTGGTGTAGATCACTCCGTTGGATACGATGGGGGTAGCTTCGAGGCCACGGGTGGTGCCCAGTTCTTTACTCCAGGCGACGCCGAGCCGGCCGATGTTCTGTTCGTTGATCTGGCTTAAGGGGCTGAACCGCTGCTCGTCGGTAGTCCTTCCGTACATGGCCCAATCTGCCCCATCGCCGGCGGCGGTTGCGGGAGGGGACTTCTCACAACCCACGACGGAGATGAGCAGGGAGCCGGCAAATAGAAGCGAGATGCTGAGGCGCATAATTTCAGGGAACGAGCGCGATTAAATGCCGATATGGGTTTGGTGTCAAGGAGATCTATAAACCGATGGGCGGCATCTGAGAACATAGTCTTGAGTGCTGGAGAGGATCGCCGATGGCCACGAGCTTAGAAGACGCTCTTGTTTCCGTGTGGCGGCAGGTGATGGCTGAAAACGCCAAAACAGTAACTCTCGACGATGAGAGTTACCCCGTCCGGCGCACCTCGCGATCCAAATTGCGGGAAGTGGATTTCAAAATCGAGGGCGTAGCCCTGCGCGGCGTTGAGCAAAACGCGAGTACAAGTTCGCGCTGGGCGAAACTCGCACAGGAAGGCAAGAAGGTCATGCAATTTCTCGCGGATGGCCGCTACGTTGCCAACGTTGTCGAGGGAAAGGCGACCGTGTACCAGTCTCTGCGCGAGCGTTATCGGTGAGAGAGGTCTCGTATCCAGATATCTTTGAATTCCATGTTGCCTTGTCCGCCGGCATGCAATTGCAAGGCAATCTTGCCATCGAATGAAGTTGGCTTGGGATCGGTAAAGTCCACCATGGGCACTCCGTTCAGCCGGGAGCGGTAGCGGTTGCCGTCGACCTCTACAAGATAGTCGTTCCAATCACCCATCCGTACAACACCCTCGTTTTCCGGCGCCGGCCAAACCACCCACCCGCGCCCGTCCTCGGCGTATACGCCCGCCGTGTGATGCATCATTTTGCAGTCGATCTCAAACTGCATCCCTTGCGTCACATCCGCGGTTCCCGGTTTGAATTCACTATGGAAGAAGACGCCGCTATTGCCGTCGCCCACGCACTTGAAACGTAGGGAAAGCTGAAAGTCTTTGTAGTCTTTGTTAGTTTGCAAATACCCGTAGTCCTGGGTCAGGCCTTTTCCGTGGATCAACCCATCTTCTACCGTCCAGCTCTCCTTGCCGATCCTGGTCCACCCGTTCAGATCGTCTCCGTTGAATAGCCGAATCCAATCTTCACCAGGGAGCTTGGACTTTTCCTGGCCCCTCACTACGCATGAGGCGACACTCATCGCGGCCAGGATCAAGGCGAATATAAGGAGACGATAGGGCAGGGAATTGAAAGTACGCGATTGCTCCGAAGCTACTTTGGAGCGGAATACTCGCGACCTGTGATGGTCAGGGAAAGGCATGCTGGTATCTCGTCGAGGGTGGAGGAACGCGTTTCGCCAGAATTCTATCAGCCTTGCCAGGCAACGATGCCACCTGTCACAAATGACAGTTTCGAGGGAAGCGGACTCGTAGTGGGATGTGTTTGGAGCTTCTTAGATCACAGGCCACTCCAGCTGCAATGGGCCTCCAAACTCGCACGAAAAGGAGAAATAACCATGAAGAAGAGTGCTGTCTTTGTTGCCTTAATCGGCATGACGATGCTAATGGGCGGCTTGCCCTCATTTGCGCAGACTGCTTATAACTTCCATGCGCCGTCGGGCTTCTACGCAGGAAATGCGAAGATGCCCGCGGGTACCTACACGCTAAGACAAAGCCAGGATGACCCTCAAATGTGGGAGCTTTCGAATAGCTCTGGCTCACACTCTGTCCTTCTAGACGCGCGGCAGTCTTCCAAAGCGTCGAAGGGGAAGCCGGAAGTCCTCTTCAATAAATATGGAGGGACGGACTATTTGGAGGGGATTGAGACCTCCAGCGGCAATTCGATCGACATACAAGTCAGTGATGCAGAGAAAATGGCTGCCAAGAAGGGTACCCCGACACCGCATACCATTCCGACTGCTTAATTCTGATCCGCTCGAGATACGCTATCGGTGCTCGAGCGGAGGTGTGTTCATCGGCATAGCTCCGGCTCCCATGGTTGTCGAATAGGATCGCAGCCCAGACGGGTTGCGGTTCTACTCGGCATGTTTGCACTCCGCAGCCCAGTTCCTATCGGGTTCCCCTGGGCGGATTCACACGCAGATCACCTGACCCCAGCTTGCCGCCTTGCACGGTTTCTGGGTTATACTCGCTAGAATGCTAAGTGCCCGTCCCAATCAAAGAGCACGTCGTTCGCTCTGGGTGGCGCTTGGCTTCCTCTGCTGTGCACTTATCGTTTGCGCCTCGATCGTGCAGGTTGGGCATATTCACCCTGACGGTCAAGCCGTTCAGTCCGACTGCGCACTTTGCCATACTGCCCACATAGTTATTCAACCATCTATTCCGCAGTCCGTACCGCCCACCGTGCGTGTTGTGGCTGCAATATCTACCGAGCTGCAGCCGGTCCATCCCAGGCACTACTCGGTATTTTCTCTCTTCACCCGGCCTCCACCTGTGGACGTTGCTTTCGCATAAAGCAACGTCAAACGCAAAAACACAGGATCTATGGAGGCGCCTATGCCAAGGGGCAGCCGTAATCTAAGAACAGGTCATCTGCACTGGGTGGTGCTCGGCTTCCTTTGCTGCGCACTTATTATCTTTGGCGGGATCGTGCAGGTCGTGCACGTGCACCCGGACGGCCAGGCGGTCCAGTCCGATTGTGCGCTTTGCTACACGGCGCACCTGGTCGTTCAAGCAGCCGTTCCCCATTCTCTGCCGCGCGCTGTCCCTGTCGTGGCCAGGGTCTCGACTGTCCTGCAGCCGAGACGGGCTCTATTCTTTTTTGTATTTTCTCTCTTCACTCGGCCTCCGCCTGCACAAACTGCCAACTCTTAGGTAGTTCTGTCCCCAAAAATCAAAGAATCTCAGGAGGCTCTCCATGCGCACGCCTACGCGCAGCATTCTCTCGTTTCTATTAGTGTTTATGTTTTCAGCGATGTTCTGGACGGTCCAGGCACAATCGAACGCAGGCTCAATAACCGGCACAATAACCGATCCGTCTGGCGCAGTCGTCCCAGGAGCAACCGTCACTATTGAAAACCCGGTCAGCGGGTATCTCCGATCGGCAAAGACGGATAGCGCCGGAAGGTATCAGTTTAGCAATCTACCGTTCAACCCCTACCATCTTGCGGTGACGGCCACCGGCTTCGGTGCCATGGCTCAGGATGCCGATGTGCGATCCACTGTTCCCTTGAATGTGAACATTGCCTTGAAACTGGCGGGTGCCTCCGAGACCGTGACAGTCGAAGGTTCGGAGGATCTGTTGGAGAATGACTCGACCTTTCACACCGACATTGATCGGGGACTTTTCCAGAAAGTACCTCTCGAAAGCCAGTCATCCTCTCTCAGTTCCCTGGTAACTCTATCGTCGCCCGGCGTCGCCGCCGACTCGAACGGACTCTTTCATGGTCTCGGTGACCATGCATCCAATTCCTTTTCGATAGACGGTCAGCCGATCACAGATCAGCAGAGCAAGGTGTTCTCCAACCAGCTTCCGACGAACTCGATTCAGTCCCTAGAGGTGATATCAGGAGCGCCTCCGGCAGAGTTCGGCGGAAAGACCAGCTTGGTGATCGTGGCGACCACGCGGTCGGGTCAAGGGCTCACGAAGCCAACGGGTGACTTCGCCACCTCGTACGGAACCTTCGGCTCAGCGACAGGAAGTTTTGACCTTGGCTATGGCGGCAAAAACTGGGGGAACTTCGTCGAGTTCGATGGACTGAATACCGGGCGATTCCTGGACCCGCCGGAGTTCGTGGTCTTCCATGCCAAAGGAAACGAAGAGAACGCATTCGACCGGGTGGACTATCAATTTACGCCGGTGGATTCCATCCATCTGAACCTGAACTACAGCCGCTCGTGGTTTCAGACTCCGAATGCGTACGACAACTTGAATGTACTGAACGTAGTCAGCGGAGGATCTGGCCCCGACCCTGTCTTCGCCAACGTCGGCAACGCCGACCAGAAGTCCAAGATTGAGACCTTCGATATCGCTCCTACCTATACCCGCATCTTCGGAACCAACGCAGTACTCAACTTTGGGGCCTACGTTCGCCGGGACGCATATAATTACTATCCCAGCGGCAATCCCCTGGCCGATCTCGGTCCCCCGAACCTGCAGACCTCGTCGATCGCACAGTATCGGACACTCACCAATGCCGGCCTGCGCACCGATTTTTCCTATCAAAAGGGAATCAACAACATCAAGATGGGGGCGGTCTACCAGCAAACGTTCCTGCGTGAGAATGACACTCTCGGCGTCGTTGAGGCCACCTACAACTCGCCCTGCGTCGACGTCAATGGAGTGCCGCAGCCGGGATTTTCCGATCCTACGCAATGCGCCGCGTTTGGCTTCGTGTCGAACGATCCGGCGGTGAACCCTAGCGGCACATGGAATTCAGTTCTCTCACCCTATGACTTGACGCGTGGCGGCAGCCTCTACAGCTTTTTCGGCCACACTGATGTCAAAGAATTGGCCCTGTATATCGAGGACCAGATCAAGACCGGGAACTGGCTCTTCAATGTTGGTATCCGCGGTGATCTGTACAACGGTCTCGCGGTTGCCCGGCAAGCGGAGCCACGTGTGGGCATCGCTTACAACGTAAAACGTACCGGCACGGTGCTGCGTGTCTCGTATGCGCGCACATTGGAATCGCCGTTCAATGAGAACCTCGTCCTATCGAGCTCTGGATGTTCCAATTCTGTCTTGGCTCCGCTGCTCAATTGCACACCCGGCGTCTCCGGAACGCTTCAGCCTGGGTTCCGCAACGAGTTCCACGCGGGCTTCCAACAGGCGGCTGGGAAAAACTTTGTATTCAGTGGAGACTACATATGGAAATACACCCACAATGCCTTCGACTTCAGTGTCCTGGGCAATACTCCCATCACCTTTCCAATTGACTGGCATAACTCGAAGATTCCTGGCTTTGCCCTGCGCGCTGATGTCCCCAACTTTCACAACTTGAGTGCGTTCGTGGTCATGTCCTCGGTAGCCGCGCGCTTCTTCCCACCTCAGGCAGCCGGGGCCGGAGCTACGGTGCAGAGTGGAGGATATCCGTTTCGCATCGACCATGACGAACGGTTTAATGAAACCACGCACGTCCAATATCAAATACCGGGATCAGGTTTCCTCAGGCCCTGGATTGGTTTTAATTGGCGGTATGACAGCGGCCTGGTCGCCGGGTCGGTGCCGTGTTATGGGTTGGCCTCAATTGATCCCAACACTCCGTGCGACGCCACATCGACAACCCTCAATGGACAACCAGCGGTCGACCTGAGCGGGCTAACCGCGGACGAGGAATCCCAGGCCGGACTTACCTGTGAGGGCATCAAGGCCACTCCGTACACCCCCCTGCCAACCCCATGCCCGGCTTCGGAATACACTTCGAACCTGGTGAAAATTCCGGCTCCGAATACGGGTAACAACGACAAGAATCCGCAGCGTATTCAACCGCGCAACTTATTCGATGCCTCCATTGGCGACGACAATCTCTTCAAAGGCGACAGGTACCGATGGAGCTTGCAACTGACCGGGATCAATATTTCCAATAAATACGCGCTCTATAACTTTCTTTCTACCTTTAGCGGAACTCACTACGTGACTCCGCGGGCCCTAGCAGCGCAAGTGGGCTTCCACTTCTAGCTAAAACCAACTCGTCTTTCCACACGCTTGAGGGACGGCATGCACTTGCTGTCCCCCGAG
The DNA here is from genome assembly GCA_963787145.1 of uncultured Acidobacteriaceae bacterium. Classification (GTDB taxonomy): domain Bacteria; phylum Acidobacteriota; class Terriglobia; order Terriglobales; family Acidobacteriaceae; genus PALSA-350. The sequence goes on along the minus strand of CAWBBY010000046.1, from coordinate 50,110 downwards.
CAGGTCTTGAAGGGAGGCGGTTGTGTCGAGGACCATCGATCCAGGAAGGGGCAGCAAGCGAAAGGTGCGCGAGGTGCGCTGGACGCGCACTGAAGTGATAAGCGCCATTCTGCTATTGCTGGTGTTGGCGGGCGAGACTATCTGTATAGCATTGTGGCTCATGGGACACACCTTCGATTAGGAGGGAGCGTGTGCCCGCAGCATTCAACATCATGCGCTTAAACGGAACCCAGGATCAAAAGTCCCGGAAGTTGCCGAGGCTGGAGTTGTATCGATGAAATGGCGCTGGCGTGATCGAGATATGAAACACCTCAGGCGCAACCTGCTGGGGTGGTTCTGTGCGATTCTCATTGCAGTCGGTGTAACGTTTCAGGCTACGCACGCGCACTCGGATGGTGCAGTGCATTCCGATTGCGTTTTTTGCCACGTAGTCCATTTAACCGTTCAGCCTTCCGCCCCCCAGATATCGCCGTTTGTCGCTCGACCCATCGCGGAAATCGCTGTCGCCCCTCAAGCGGGTTGCGCAAGACGATTCCTTGCGTTCTCTCTCTGGAATCGACCGCCCCCATTGCTGCGTTGTTCTCCTAGTGCACAGCGGAAGGCTCGATGTTTGAGCGACGCCTACCTCTCGTTGGCTTCATGGATCGTTTCTGGGTACCCTCCCGTGATTTGACCTGAGGCTCCGGAAATTTTCGAGAGCGTAGTTGCGCTTTCCGGTGCGCAAGGCCACGTCGATCCGCAGATCAGTCCACTCGCGGCTCCTGCAGATCTTAGGTCGCGGTTTTGTTGGCTCGATCTACCGCGAATCGCGAATCCGGTTACTTGAGGGAGGCGAACAAGTGAAAACTCCTCGAACTGTCCGGCTTGGCGTCACCATTTGCGTGGCTGCCAGTTTGCTGCATGCAGTGTCCTTTCTTGGGCAAAGCGGAACCTCCAGTGCATTAGCCGGGACCATAACTGACTCGAGCGGTGCGGTCATAGCCAATGCGAACGTCACCGCCGTCGATGTGGACACCAAGGCGACGCGAACCGGCCAGAGCAGCTCTGAAGGTCGGTTCCTTTTCTCGCAGGTCAATCCCGGGACCTACCAGGTGACCGTGGAAGCTCCAGGTTTTGCTAAGCAAAGTTCCCAGCCGACGCCGGTGGCAGTGGGGCGTACTGCGACCTTGAACTTTTCTTTGCAAATCTCCTCCGCCTCGCAAAACGTGGAGGTGCACTCTCAACAGGGTTTACTCAGCCTCGACAACCCCAACACCACCACCACCCTGGAAGAACAAACCATCAAGAGTCTTCCCAACCCCGGCCAGGATCTTACCTATCTCGCTCAGTTCGCGCAGGGCGCGTTGATGAATACCGCTGGTTCCTCAAGTGATGCCAAGGGGGCCGGCGGCTACGGCAACGTTGAGTTCAATGGTCTGCCTGCAACCTCCAATGGCTACATCCTCGACGGTTTCGACTCCAACGACCCCTGGCTCGGCCTGAACGTCGGTCTTTCTACAAATCTTGTCATCGGGCTTGATGCTGTGCAGGAAGCGACCGTCAATACCAACTCCTTCTCTGTCGACCAAGGTCGGTACGCCGTGGCTCAGGTCAATTACATCACCAAGTCTGGCACCAATCTATTCCATGGGGACCTGTCCGAGATCTGGAATGGCTCGCTATTGAATGCAGAAAACTATTTCCTGCATGCCAACGACACGCCCGGCAATATTGCTCAAAAGCCAAGGGATGTCGTGAACGAATTTGGGGTCAGCGTGGGAGGGCCAATTCGCAAGGATAAGCTCTTTTTCTTTGCTCACTATGAGGGCATTCGCATCGCATTGCCGTTGGTCACACCGACGACTTTGCCCACACCCGCCTACCAGCAGTATCTGCTGGGGCAACTTGCTACGGGTGGACTTGACCCTGTCACAGGCACCAACCTTCCGGCCCAACCCGCGGAGATTCCTTTCTATAAAAACATGTTCTCTCTGCTCCCGCCTCCTGGCGGATCGCCGGTGGCGATCACAGCGTGTCCGCTGGACGCGTCCGGGAATTTGCTGCCTAACCTGCCCAATGGCGCCCTGCTCGATGGCAGTGGCTGTGCGACCCAGCGGCAGCGCTCTCTGAACAATAGCGACAGTGAGAATCTCATTGTGTTGAAGATGGATTACACCATCAATGCCAAAGACAGCATCTGGTATCGCTTCCAGCAGGATACCGGCCTGCAGGCAGAATGGACCGATCCGATCAACTCTATCTTTAACGCTTTTTCGCCGCAGCCGCAGCGAACCCTGGTCGTGGGTTACACGCACCTGTTCAGCGCAACCCTCGTCAACCAGTTCAACCCTGGAGCAAGCTGGTATTCCAGCATCTTCGAGCCGAACAACTACTCCCAGGCGCTGCAGACCTACCCCATCGTCCTCGCTTCGGGCAGCGATAGCGTTCCTTTCACCCAATTCGGCGGCTTGAACAATACGTTTCCACAGGGGCGTAAGGTCACGCAGTGGCAGGTCAACGACAACCTGACCTGGACGCGTGGACAGCACACATTGCACTTCGGAATCAATACGCGCCGTGTTGACACAAGCGACTATGACCTCGGCGAGGGCATTGTGCCGACGGTTACCTACAACGACCTGGCGGAGTTCACTTACGGGGCCGCATTTACCGCAGTCCAGAACTTTCCCGTCTCTCTCAAGGAAAGAGTGGCGGTCGGCAACCTTGAATACTATGCGATGGACACGTACAAGCCGACTCCAAAGGCAACCATTACCTACGGCATGCGCGTAACCTGGAATACCAACGTCACCAGTTCGCAAGCTCTCTTTTCGCGCATGGCTGGCTCCTTCCTGGATGCCTCGCACCAAACCAATCAGCCTCTGAATCAGGTTGTCTTGGGCAATGTTCATAATCTCTTTGCAGCAACGCCGCTGTTCGTCTACCAGCCACGCGCCTCGTTTGCATACCAGATTCGCCCGCATACCGCAGCCCATGCAGGATTCGGCGTATTCAACGACATCCTCCCCCAGCAGATCGCTGACAGCGCTCTGATAAACGCTCCCAATGATCCTGCTTTCACTGGTGGCATTGGCGGGGAGGTGGGAGGCCTGGGAATAGCGCCCGGTGTTCCGGGAAGCGCAGTGGATGCAGCAGTCAGCGCCAACAAATCGTTTCAGGCAATCTTCAGATCTGGCGGCGCGCCTTGTGCAGGCATCCAGCCGGGTGAGGCGACCTGTCCGTTGGCTGTTAGCCTGAATACCTTCCCTACAGGAACCCTCAAGACCCCGTATTACTACCAATACAACCTCGGTATTGAACAGCAGATTGGCGCGCGCGGCAGCCTGCGTGCCGACTACGTGGGGACGCGTGGGCTGCATGAGCCGTACCAGGTGCAGCTCAACGGCTACCAGAACGTCTGCAACGGATGCTTTGCGCCATTTCCATATCAGCAGCCACTTGATCAGCGGTTTGGAACCGTCACCGAGTTGCAGACCGGTGCGAACAGCATCTACGACGGATTGCAGACCGTCTACACACAGCAATGGGGCAGCCTGACTCTGCGCGGCAACTACACTCTCAGCCACTGCTTGGACGAAATATCGAATGGAGGCTTGCTCGCCTTCTCCACGCAAGGTTTGGAATCGCCGCTACCGGGAGAGTTGAGCCGGCAGTATGCCAGTTGCGACTACGATGTGCGGCATAACATCTCCGCGTTCGGCATGTATCAGGTGCCGTTCCATTCCGGCAACCCGATATTGCGCCAGGTCCTCGGAGGATGGTCGTTTTCTGAGACGGCCTTCCTGCACTCTGGATTGCCCTTCAGCGTGCTGAGCCAGCAATATAGTGCCAACGGCAATGGCGTCTTTCAGGCATCCAACCCTGCGCAGACCATCCAGTTCGCCGCGCCGGAGTATGCGAACCGGGTTCCCGGCGTGCCGCTCTATCGCAAGACGCCCTATCCTGGTGTCACCGTTACGGGAACGAAGCAGTGGCTCAACCCCGAAGCCTTTGTTTCCGATGTCGATCCGACGACGGGCGCATGCTATACGGGCGTAGTCGGCGTGCAGAACGATAATCCAGCGCTCTGTCAGTTCGGTGACTCGGGCCGCAACTCGGTGCGCGGACCGCACTTCACGTATTCCGACATGTACATCACAAAAACCTTTCCCATCAGGGAGGGAATCAAGCTTCGCATCGATACCCAATTATTCAACGCGTTCAATCATCCAAACTTTGCTCTGCCCAGTACTGTGCAAGCAGGCGCGCCCACCTCACCCATATCAAGATTCGGAACCCTGCAAAGTACAACTTCACCGCCCACCGGACTGCTCGGTGTCGGTCTGGGTGGGGACACGTCTCCCCGTATGATTGCGTTCCAAGCGCGGATTGAGTTCTGAAACCTGTCTTACGGCTAAGTGAAGGTGCGGTTTCAAGCTGATACGACACCACGAGATATCGAATAGAGGCCCACTTGGAGGATGCATGAAAAGTTTGCTGCGCATGCTGTCAGAACCAACCGGCGGAGTCGAAGTGGCCTTCGAAACGACTGTTGCGATAATCAAGGGGACTGCCTCAAGCAGACTGCCAATTCTTCCTAGTCGACAAACCAGTTCCTCAACGTCCACTCAGGATTCCAAGATCACGCGACGTGTGCCTACGTGGTCGATTTCGACGGGAATCCTGGCTTTAGTAATTGGAATCGCCATTGGTATGTATCACTGGCACAGAGGTCTGAATGGGCTTCAGCGTTGGTATTTCACGAGCTATGTGCGCAGTGCGTTGTACCAATCCCACAGTTTCCGGAGCACAGGTTTGAACCTGTATCAGGTTATCGATCTGGTCGATGACCGGCACCCGGAGCAGACACTTGCAACCGTGACAGACGAAGACGCAGCCGTCACCGAGAACAGTGACGGCACCCTCACCCTCAAATACACAGAGAAGTGGGCTGAGCGGAAACACCTCAGAGCGGTGATTCGAACTATCGCCCTAGACAACGAGGTCATGCACGGCTGGTTGCAGGAAAGAGTCTATGGCTTCCAGGGAATTGACGATTTGGTGAAATGGCCGGTGGAGAGTGGAGCCCTGGCCGCAGGTATGCTGTTCCTGGCAGGACTATTATTTGCTATTCCCGCGGATCGACGACATGAATAACGGCGCAAAGCTTGTCGCAGCGTCTCCCTCGAGCTGCGTGAGTACGAGCATGCGATCTCACTGATTTCTTTCCCGTGTCTGGCGGTCCTGTTAATCCAGGACCCCAGTGGGAGCAGATCGACGAGGGACATCCGAATGCGAGATGCGTCTCACCTTGCTCAGCTTCCTAGGCATGGCTACGGCTGGCTCTGCGGCGGCCGGTCTCTTCTTCTCACGGGGGGTAGCAGGCGGGTTGCGTCAGGATCCATTACGGCCATTGCGAGCAGGGTGACGAGGCCGATTTGCGAGTTTGCGGATCCGGCCGAAGACTCTCACTGGCGGACAAGAGCCGGCTTTCCCGAAGACTCCTTTTGAAAAATCCACTCATACATAGTCGGAAGAAGAAACAGCGTGAGGAGTGTGGAACTGAGTAGTCCGCCGATCACGACCGATGCCAAAGGACGTTGCACTTCCGCTCCGGTAGAGGTCGAGACGGCCATAGGAATAAATCCAAAGCTGGCAACGCATGCCGTCATCAAAACTGGCCGTAGCCGTTTACGCGAACCCTCGATCACGGCACTGTAAGTCGATTCACCAGCCGTTCGCAAATGATTAATTGCACTTACCAGCACCACGCCGTTGAGCATGGCAACGCCAAACAATGCGATGAAACCTATGGACGCGGAAAGATTGAGGTCCATCCCTCGCACCCACAGCGCAGCAATGCCCCCCACCAGCGCAAAGGGTATGTTGCCGACTACCAGCAACGATTGCCTGAATGAATGGAACGTGAGATAGAGAAGGAGAAATACGATGCCGACAACAGCCGGAACGATCAGCATCAGCCTGCGCGTGGCCCGCTGCTGATTTTCGAACTGACCCCCATAGGTGATCGAATATCCCGGAGGCAAACTGACCTTCCTGCGAATTCGATCTTGAACCTCACCCACAAAGCTGCCAAGATCACGTCCACGCACGTTCGACATGACCACCATACGCCGCTGGCCTTCTTCACGATTGATAACCTGGGCGGCGCGATTCACGTTTATGTTAGCGACCTGGCCGAGGGTCACCCGTTCTCCTTCCGGAGCATAGAGCAGGATGTCGCGCATTGCCTCGGGGTCCCGACGGTAGCTCGCAGGAAGTTTTAACACCACCGAATAGCGCTTTTGCCCCTCGATGATTTCCGAAATGTTGGCCCCTGACGCGCCCGCTTCCACCGCCTGCCGTACATCTCTGACATTGAGGCCGTAGCGAGCCAATTGATCTCGCCGGATGTAGATGGCCAACTCGGCGACTCCCGACGTCAATTCGATCTGGGGGTCCGCCGCTCCCCGGACAGACCCCACAACGCGCACAACCTGTTCCGCCAGGTTGTTCAGGGTTGCGAAGTCATCGCCGAATATCTTGATGGCCAAATCCGCCTTAACACCGGAAACCGTCTCATCCACACGCATCGCCATCGGTTGCGTGAAGTCATAGTTAAGGCCAGGGATCTTGGCCAGTTCCTTGTCTAACGCATCGATCAACTCACTCTTGGAATGAAAACGAGTCCACTCTCGTGCCGGACGCAGTGCGAGATACGTATCGCCTTCGTTGATCCCCATGGCCTCGGTTGCAAAATCCGGGCGGCCTATCTTGATGGTCACGTCGGCGATTTCGGGGAATGTGCGCAACGTCTTCTCAATGCGTCGGCTGATTTCGACCGAATCTGTCAAAGAAATCCCTGGCAGCTTGCGCGTCTCGAGGAGAATACTTCCTTCGTCCAGGCGAGGCATGAACTCAGTACCGAGGAACGCCAGCGAGAGCAGCGCTGCCGCCAGCACGGCGAGGGCCGAGAACAGAGCAACCCTTCGACGCCGGAGAACGGCTTCCAGCATAGCGACGTAATGCCGGGCAATCTTGTCCATCCAGCTTCGCCCGGAGAACCGATAGTTCGCCGGCAAGCCCTTGGGAAAAGCCAGGGACGCAAGGCTCGGGATGGCGATGAGAGCCAGGAACAATGACCCGAATAGGGCGGAACAGACAGTAAAGGCCATCGGCCGGAACATACGGCCCTCGAGCCCCTCCAGGAAAAAAATGGGGATATAGACCGCGATAATAATCACAATGCCGAAAAGCATCGGCCTGGCAACTTCAAGGGCCGAGGAGCGAATCGCGTCGACCGAGGATTCTCCCGGAGCCTCCTGTTCAAGACCGTGGATTGCATTTTCCATCATAACGACCGCGCCATCGACGATCATGCCGAAATCGATTGCTCCCAGGCTCATAAGGTTGGCACTTACCCCGAAGATTCGCATATTGATGAAGCTCACCAACATCGCGAGCGGTATCACGGACGCCGTAATCAGAGCCGCACGGACATTGCCGAGAAAGAGAAAGAGGACAACCGTTACGAGCAGGAAGCCCTCGAAGAGGTTCTTCTTGACCGTCTGGATGGTTCCGTCGATCACCGAGGACTGATCGTAGAAGGGACTGATCTTCACCCCGGGCGGTAGATGCATCTCTGCGATCCGCTGCTTGATCGCCTGAATGACCCGTTTTCCATTTTCACCCTTGAGCATGATGACCATACCCGAGACGGTTTCGCCGTTGCGCAGGACGGCTCCGTGACGAGGTGCCGCGCCGATCGTCACCTGGGCTACATCGCGCAGCAGAACGGAAGTTCCGTGGTACGACAGCAAAACAATATTGCCCAAATCCTCGGTGCTCCCCGCCCGGCCCGTGCCGCGCATGGTGTACTGTTCGTCGTTATGCTCGATAAAGCCGCCGCCAAAATTCTGGTTGTTCTCTTCCACCCTCTGGGCCACATCATTGAGGGTGAGGCCGTATTCAGCAAGTAAGATCGGATCGACTGTGATCTGATATTGCTTGATCTCGCCACCCCAGGTGTTCACTTCGCTCACCCCGCGCACCACCCTGAGTTGCCGCTTGATCTGCCACTCCTGCAAATCCTTAAGCGCCATGGGGCTCATAGGGCCGCTCAGCGTGTATTGATAGAGTTCGCCGAAGGCCGTCGCGGGAAGGCCAAGCACCGGCTGAATTCCATCGGGCAGCTGGCTGGTGATCTGCTGCAATCGCTCATTGACCAGCTGGCGGGCAAAGTACATAGGCACGGAGTCGTCGAAGACGATCGTGATCATAGAGAGGCCTAGCTCCGAGAGCGAACGCACTTCCTGTTGCTTAGGCATGCCCATCATTGCTTGTTCTATGGGGTAGGTTACGAGCTGTTCTACTTCGGTAGGAGGCATGGAGGGCGCTTCCGTGACAACAGTGACCTGATTGTTCGTGAGATCCGGAAATGCTTCGACAGGAAGCGTGTAGAGCGCATATCCTCCGACGGCCAGCAGCAAAACGATGCCCAGGACAACAAACCAGCGATAGTCGAGGCTAACGTCAATGACCTTCTTCAACATGTCAGTCGCCAATCGAAGAGCGGAGGAGTTGAGATTTCACCAGAAAGCTTCCCAGCGTCACGACCTGGTCTCCAGGCTGAATCCCCGAGAGGACCTGGACCATGCCGCGCCCAGTGTCGCCGGCCCGAATCGGGCGGATCGCGAAGCGGTCCGGGGATAAACGCACAAAGACTGCGTCCTGCCCATTCACCTGTTGCACGGCGTCCTGCGGAACCAACAGTGCACTCCTCTTCTCGCCTACCGGCAATTCGGCCTCGGCCAACATCTCAGGCCTCAAGTGCCCACCCGCATTCGTGAACTCAATGCGAATCTGCATCTGCCGTGTTGTGGGGTCGAAGCGCTGGCCGAGATTGGCAACCCTTCCCGGGAAGGATTCCTTCGGAGCATCCGGAAGAGAAATGACCGCGGATTGGCCGACGTGGAGTCGGGGGAGCTGGTCTGCTCTGACGGAAGCCAACAGCCAGAGGTGGCTTAAATCCCCAATCACGAAGGCATCGGTCGATGGTTGAATGGTCACACCTGGTGTAACGTTCTTCTCCAGGACGTACCCGCTTGCCGGAGCGGCGATTGGGACTAACTCGTCGTTTTCGCTGTGTGAATTCGCAGGAACATCCGCGGGAACACCCAGGGTGTCTTCCAGGTGAGTTCGTTCCCGGGTCACGGCGATGCTGGCGTTCTTCGCTTCCGTTTGCGCATTCACTAGTTCCTGACGAGCAATTTGCGTCTCTTCGAGAGAGGCTGCCCTCAGGGCATATAGGCGCTGCGTACGATCGTACTTGGTTTGTGCAAGGGCCTGGGCGGCATCGAATCTTGCGCGATCGGCAAGCGCTGTTTGATAGGCTGCGCGGGCATCATGCACATCGTGGCTGTGCATTCTGGCGAGAATTTGCCCCTTGTGCACGTAGTCCCCAAGGTTGGCATACACTTTCTCCACGCGGCCGTCCGTCAGCACGCCCACTCGCCATGTCGCGTTGTCGGGCAGCGCGATGTGCCCAGGAAGACTTAGCACGGTGGGTAGATCGCGCATTTGAACACCCTGGACTTCAATCTTTTGCGCTAATTGCTCAGCCGGAGAGATCACAACCTCTCCTGGATTTCTGGACACCGAGTCCTTGGCGCTGAGTTCGTTTGTCTGCTGCCCGCTACTGCAACCGATACAGGCGAGTTCTATGCATAGGGCAGCAAAAAGAAAGCAACTTCTGTCTAACCTCATGGCTGCACCCCCTCGGCATATTCGAGCGAGACTACGCTTTGGTGATAGCTCTCGAGCGCTTGTACCCAGGAGATCTCTGCTTCGATCCGCACTCGTTCAGCATCCAGGAGCCGTACAAGATCGAGACCACCTTCCCTGTAAGCAGCTCGGCTGATATCGGAGATCGCGACTGCCTGGTCCCGCAGCGGCTTAAACGTCTGGAGGTATTGCTCGCTCTCGAGGTTGTACTCGCGTTGCGCAATCGAGAGCTCCGCGGTTAGCCGTTGGCGAACTGCTAAATAGTCCTCTTCAGCTGCTTGAGTATCGGCTGCCGCAGCGGCGACGGCGCCCTGGTTCCGGTCAAAGAGGGGCAGATTCCATTGCAGGCCCACCAGCGCCGTATTGTCCCCCAGGTTGCGCTTATAGCCGGCAAGCGCCTCCAGGTCCGGACGTCCACCGGCTTTCTGCAGCTTCAGATTGGCACGTGCGGCGGCAATCGCCTGGTGCGCCGTTTGTCCCTCGACCCGCAATAGAACGGGATCTGCCCCGGGCTGTGGAGGAGTTGGAGGATCAAGCACCTCGAAGGGTTCGGTTAGCCTCCAGTCTGTGCGATCCGGCGATGCCATCTCCCGCCCCAAATCGAGCAGGGCCCGTTCGGATTCAAGTTCCGCGCGAGCTTCCGCCGCATGCACACGCTCTCCTTCGATCCGCACACGCAGCAAATCCACTTCGGCGAGTCTGCCCTCGTGGAACCGGGCTTCGTGGTACGAGATGGTTTGGCGGAAGTAGCTGCTATCTTCCCGATAAAGCTTGGCCAGAAACTGAGCCCCTACCGCCGTCCAGTAGGCTTGACGCACCCTGAGGGCAATTTGAAGACGCACTTGCTCGGCTTGCAGGCGTCTACCCTCAAGCCCCTCCGTTGCGGTGGCGATTCGCCCAGCCCGTCGCCCGGAGGTTTCCAGAGTTTCGCCGGCATAAGCGAAGGTCTCGGAATCTTGCCAAAAATTGAAGCGCGAAAACCGCAAATCTTCCGATTGCACGAAAATTCGAGGGTTGGGTATGAGACCGGCCTGCTCCCGCAGGTGCTCTGCAGCGGTGGTGCGATCGACTGCCCCACGAATCTCCGGGCGATGCGACAGTGCAAAGCTGACTGCGTCGGCCAGGCTCAATGGGGTCTGAGCAAGTCCTTTGGCAGCGCAGAGCACAAGGGTATATAGCAATACGTGAGTGCAAGGTCTCAATGTAGTCATCCGGGGTTTGGCTATCAGCATTCGTCCTCGTAGGTAAGGTCGGTTCCCCTGCTGCTGATGTTGGCGGCCGAGACCATCTGTATCGCATGTTGCTCATGGGAACCGAAATGGCAGTCCTTCGATTAGGAGGTCACAAAGATTGCCCAGACTATGAGAGCGATCAGGATCCAGGACCCCAACGCAAGCACGTCGACGAGGAAGTCTAAAGGCGAGGTGCGTTTCCCCTGGCCCAACGTCTTAGGCATTGGCCACGGCTGGTTCTGCGCCGCCCGCTTTCGTCTCACGAGGGGGTAGCAAGCGCGTTGAGTTGAGGATGAAGGTAAGTTCCGAAGCCACATGAATAAATGTCGCCAGCAGCGGGTTGAGAAAACCAGCCGCGGCCAAGCCAATGCCGATGGTATCGACAATCAGCGTGCCGTAGAAGTTCTGCAGGATAATCCGGCGGCAGTTTCGTGCGATGCGGACAGTCTCCACAAACTTCGCCAGATCATTGCCGATCAAGACAACATCCGCGCTTTCCCGAGCAACGTCCGTTCCGGCTCCCATGGCGACGCCAACGGTTGCCTCGCTGAGCGCGGGTGCGTCATTGATGCCATCGCCCAACATAGCCACGGTTCGTCCCTTCTTCACCTGCTCCGCGATGAAGGCCGTCTTCTGTTCCGGGAGAAGATTGGCATAGACCTCAGTGATGCCCAGCTGGCCGGCTACGGCTGCGGCTGCCGCCTTAGTATCTCCGGTGAGCAAGACGACTTTGATATTCATCTCGCCAAGAGTCTTTACCGCAGGCGCCGCGCTGGAGCGCAACTGGTCGGTTACAACGATGGAGCCGCAGAACCGGCCCGCCCGCGCAACCAGCACCTCGGTTCCTGCCGCATTACTATCGATCTCCTTCTCCGGGTGAGCGATTCCGAGTTCCTCAAACAGCGCTCGACTCCCAACAACAAGGGCGGTCCCGCGCACGGAGGCAAGAACTCCTCGGCCGACGCGATACTCAAAGAATTCAGGATCGGTACCCTGCAACCCCTGTTGCTCCGCAAAGCGGACGATGGCACGGCCCAGAGGATGCTCTGAACTTCGTTCCGCGCTGGCAGCGGCTTCTAGAAGTGTGCGCTCCGAAATACCCGGCGCCGGGCGGACGCTCGAGACCAGGGGTACTCCGTAGGTCAGTGTTCCAGTCTTATCGAGGAAGACGATCTGCAAATGTCCCAGGGCCTCGAGGTAGATTCCACCCTTGATTACTGCTCCCTTGCGAGCGGCGCGCCCAATTGCGCCCAGGATTGCCAGTGGTGTACCCGCAGCAATGCCGCACGCGCCGGCAACGATGATGACCGAGATCGTAGAGCGGAGGTTGTGCGTGATCAGGAAGGTAAGCGCAGCTGCACCTAGAGCGAAGTAGACCAGGTAACCGGCAAGGCGGTCGGCTGTCTTTTGTATCGGCGCGCGGGAGCGCTCTGCATTTTCAACCGCCTCGATGATCTTGCCAAAGGTCGTCTCTTTTCCGAGCCGGTCCGCGCGCACCTGGAGCGTTCCCGCCTGGTTGATCGTTCCCGCGTAAACCTCGCTTCCCATAGTCTTCTCGCTGGGCATCGGTTCGCCAGTGATGGCGGCCTGCTCTACAAATGAACGACCACTCAGCACCCGTCCGTCCACGGGGATCCTGCCGCCAGGCCGTATGACAACCACTTCTCCCGGGCGGATGGTTTTTGTCTCCACTTCGACGATTCGACCGTCTCGGAGCACGCTGGCTGTCTGGGGTAGAAAGTCCAGCATGTCCTGAATGGCGCGGCGTCCGCGTCCCACGGTGAGTCCTTCGAGGATCTCGGCGGCGAGAACGAACGCGGTGATCACAAGCGCGGTGAAAAACTCGCCAATCGCCAGCGCGGAAACAAGGGCGATGGTCATGGAAAGTTCCATTGTCATGCGGCGCTCGAGAATGTTTTCCAACGCCTCTTTGAAAATGGGGTAGCCTCCGGCCAACGTGGCCACCAGGCCAATCACGCTTACGCGGTGGAAAGGCTCCCAGAGATGGAACCAGACGGCCGCCGCGGCGAGCGCGACAAACACCACGCGAAGCAGCTCGAGAAGTTCAAAACCGTGATCATGGTCATGATCGTGGTCTTCATCCTGCGAGCCCTTGGAGGGTCCAACCGTAGGCTGGGGAAGGTGAATACCGGCTTCGGCTACTTCGCCGAGTTCGGCGTTTGCCTGGTTCTGGTTAACAACGGCCATACCCGCCTCCGCACCTCTACTTGAAATATCTCTTCACCACGGAAATCAGTTCGTCTGCCGCCTCGAGCTGAGAGGGAAGGGACTTTTGAGCGGGAGAAAGAACGTGAAACCGGACGTGACCCTCGATCAGTTCCGCCATGAGGCCATTGAGAGCCCCGCGGCAGGACGCCACCAGCTGCAAGATGTCTTCGCATTCGGCGTCACCTTCGAGGGCTCGTTCCACTGCTTCGACTTGGCCCTTGATACGACGCGTGCGCGACAACAGTTTTTTCTTATCCTTGGTCGTGTGCGCCAAGACCGCCTCCTGACGATTGTAGTATAGTCCCCTATATTATATCGATTTGAGGAAAAGAGGGAAGATGCTGGATACCAAGCGCCGGGTGATCGGACAGATGATTGTTTGTCAGGGATGCTGTTGCGGGGCGACGCACAAGGCTCGTCCCGAGGTGCCGGTTGCCTGGCTGAAGGAAGAGTGGCGCAGGCGCGGCTTACTGAAGCGTGTTCAACTCTCGGTGAGCGGCTGTGTAGGTCCCTGCGATTTCCCTAATGTGGTGGTGGTGAACTCTGACTCGGGCTCGCAATGGCTGGGCGATATCTCTGAGTTCAATCAATACAGATCACTGGTCGATTGGGCTACTCGCTCGATGGAAGCCGGCCGCCTTCTGGAGCTACCAAGAGAGTTCAAGGACCACATCCTGCAACCGTGGCGCTGAGAGCGGCAATGAAGGGGACTGGGTCACAGTAATTGCGAAACCGCCTTAAGAAGTCGCCACGGGGATACCGGTATGGATAAAGTCCCGTCCCTTGAAGAGCAGCGGCTCGCCCGAGGTCCTGGCTAACGCATAAGCGAAGCAATCTCCGAAGTTCAACGCAGCAGCATGGCCGCTTCCCCTGCCAAAGTCGCGGTAGGCTTCGCGCGCGATCCGCGCCTGCTCTTCTGTAACCGCCTCTATGTGGATCCTGGACTCGCGCAGTAGATCGTCAAAGAGACGGCTGGCCACTGGATCGCGACTGCCATCAATAACAATCGCGGTTTCCAGGAAGTTTGCCGCAGACATGCGACGCTCCTGCGCGTTCGCGAGGGCGATGGCAAATCTTCGTGCGTCCGGTTCATCGCGAAGGATAGCCACAAGCGCGGAGGTGTCGACGATCATTTGGGCAAACCATTCTCGTCATAGAGCAATTCTCCGTGCTCGATGGTGCGAAAAGGCTCTTTGAGATGACCAGCGCAAAGCTTGCCGATCTGCAGGAGCCTTTTGGCTAGATCCCCTGGTTCTCGCTGTTGGATACGCTCCAATCGTTCGCGAACGGCAATCGTCACGGCCGTGGTAAGGCTCTCGCCGGTCGAGCCGGCAAGCTCATGGATGAGACGATTGGCTTCTTCATTCTTGATGTTCAAGCCCACGTTAGATCCTTCTACCTCAATGTTCTATAATTCTACCCTGCGCATGGTGGCCGCGGCAAGCTCATATCAACCGCGAGCGGCCGCGTCTGCTGAGGCGCGGCTACGACATTCTTAATTTGTTGGTTAGCTGCGCTCTGTTTGTGGGATAAGGGTTTGAAAAACGAGATCGCTCTATTCTCAGTTGCCCTTTTCTCTCCAGGAGCGGCAGTCTCAGCCGGGAGATGAGCGCCGTCAGACGACTTAACTCAATGTCCCACGAAGGTTCTTCAAGTTACCGGCGATCGCCCTTCAGCATACAACTGAGATTGCCCAGGTGTAACGCAAGCAGCATTGTGAACTGCTCTAGAACCAGTATGCTCATCAACAAGCGGCGATTCTCTAAGAACACTTTCATCGATTCTTTCGGGGGAGGGACTCGATGAAAGCAACGAGGAGAATCGCTGTTCGTACTTATCGGCTTAGCTCTCCCTAATCTCTTGGATCGGAGGTAATCGAAATGGTCCCGCTCAAGGTTGAAGAAACACTCCATGATTACCTCAGACGCCACTTCGAAAAAATCTCCAAAGGCAACGCACGACAGTTTGCCGAGCAGAAAGAAGTTACTAAAGTGGACCATGTCCCAGATACGCTGTCCGCTGATGGCAACGAAAGCTAGAACCGGGCCCGTGGTACCGCCCTGGTAGCTAGCGGACGAGTTCCGAAACGACCTCCACTTCCTGATGCCGCGTACTACCCGGAACATCCAGCGATCCGAGCACTAGCGGTTTGCCCTGGACCAGGGTGGACGTTCCTTCGAGCGTGGTCTGCCGGATGACAGGGGCCTGCGGACCTATCCCGGGCTTATCTTCTACAACACCGGATTGCACGACCTTCGTGCGCAATCGCACCCCATCGAGATAACCGTCCAGAGAAGCTTCAATCTCCTGCCCCACATCCAGGTAGGTAATCTCAGAGCTCGCCCCCCCGGGGGAGGAGCTGCTGTTTACCGCTACCGGAACCCTGCTGCCTTGTTTGAAGTCTGTTCTGCTCCCCGAGGCTACGATGATGGAAAAGTGCTGCACACCGATCGTCTTACCGGCGTCTCGTTCCGTCATGGTGTAGGTAAGGCGATAGATCTTCTTGGTTTTATCCAGGTCGGAGAGGATCTTCTGAGCGAGTGCAATGTCTTCTGCGGAGGCTCGGAGTGAGATTGCGCTCTGCGACGGCACATAATATAGCTTTGCGTTGGGCAACATATTCCGCAGGTCGGTCACGAGCTCATTAGCGTCATTTTGCTGCGTAAGGTTGGTGAGATAGAGGGTCTGATAGATTTCCGGGCCGGCCTTCTCGCCGGCAGGCTGGGCCTGTGCAGCCGTGGTCATCGCACAGCAGGCCATTGCCAGGCTGATGATTACCATCAGTGGTTTCCTCGTCCCATTGGCTGTCTTCTGCTTATTCACTTTGGCTCCTCATCTCTGTGGCATTGATGGCAAAAAACTGCTGAAACTGTTCCGTGGCCTTGGCAGTCTGGGCCGCCCGCGCGTCAGGATTGAGAATGGCCATATTGTCAGCATTGCCGCGATGCGCAAGGCGCAGCAGCAATCTCTCCTGCTCAGTCAACGGCAACGGTGGTGCAGGGAAGCTGGCCGTCTGGGTCTCCCCCGCCGCAGGCGCATCATGCGGATGCTTCACCGGGGGCAATTGCCGCAAAGCAGCACCGTTCGAACACTGGGGCTTTTGGCCCACCCGTACGGATGAAAAACTGTTGGGTGCCCCATTCAAGCCTTCTGTTGGCTGGAGTGGGACGAGCCGCTTTCCAGGTAGATGTTTGCGTTGCTCAACAGTAAAAGCGGCCATCAGGATCACCGTGCACGCTAGCAGCATCGCAATCGCCTGACGAAACGGGAGGCGCCAGAGCGAAGCAGAGGCTACCGCCTCGCGAGCCTCCACCCCGTCGAGCGCCTCGAGGATGCGGCGCTCCATGCCTCCAGGAGGCTGTGCGTCGCGAAGCCCAGCCAGCAACCGTTCGATCGTCCCGTCAGCATCTCTCATCGCGCTTCTCCTGCGAGCCGTTCTCGAAGCCGTGCCCGCGCTCGTGATAGCAGGGCCCGCACCGCCGACTCGCTTCGTCGTAGTACGGCCGCAATCTCCGCTGTCTCCAGCTCCTCGATGGCGGAGAGCAGCAACACATCGCGTTCCGCCTTCGGCAATCGCTCCATCTCACGCAGAACGGACTGAAAGCGCTGTGCCTCCTCCATCACCGCATCTGCCGGCACCGTTGCGCTGGCCAGCGATTTAGCGAACATCTCGTCCAGTTGCTCCGGCCGTTTGCGTCTTTTGCGGTCCAGGGCAAGGTTCCATGCAATACGAATCAGCCAAACTCGCATATCGCGCACTGTCGAAAGCGAAAGACGATGCTCCAGCACACGAAGGAAAACATCCTGCACCACGTCTTCGGCTTCTGTCCTGCTTCTCAGCACCGAGTTGGCTACGCGGAAAAGCAGCGTCGAGTAGACGTCGACGATGGCGGCAAGATCGACCGTCGACCGAGCATCCTCCATAAACGGCAATGCCAAGCTGCAGCCCTCGGTTGACGCCATGTTCCCCTTCTATGGAGACAGACGCCCCACCTCCGTTTTCGCCCGGAAGAATTGCAAATAAATGTCTTGCGCCAGAAAACATGGGGTTAACTGTCGAGATATGGAGCACACGCCGGATTTAAGCGCCGAGGTGCCGCCGGTCTAAGCGCTGCTTTTCAACAAATTGCACAACCGGCACGCGACACTTTTCCCCGAAACCTCGCATCTTAATCGCATTCAAACGAGTGATCCGGTTTGCCCAGACTGACGGAAGAGCACGACTGAGATCGCGACCCAAGCTGCCAGCCACGTCGCCAAAAAACAAACGAAGGTAATGTAATGCCGAACCTGAATGTGGTTATCCCAGCCTCCCTCGCGACCATTCTGAACGATGCTGTTGCCAGGCGCGCTAGCTCGCTCGACAGCGTTGTTACCGCAGCGTTAAGCCAGTATTTTGAGGTCGATCGCCATCGTGCCTATCAAATCTCGACCTCCGCTGCGCTGGTGCAGGGAGCGTCTGACGGAGCCGTCTCCTCGCAAACTCTGCTCGCCCACGGCGACTTCGGCTTGGGAACCTTTGAGCACCTCGACGGGGAGATGGTGGTGCTTGACGGCGATATCTATCAGGTACGCGGAGACGGCAGTGTGCAGCGCCGGCAAGACAACTTCCGCATTCCCTTTGCTGTCGTAAGCCGATTTCAGCCGGACGAGAGCTTTGACGTTGGCGCCGTCGACGGCCTGGAGGCCCTTGCGCAAGCGTGCGATCCTCACCGTGAATCCGACAATCTCTTTTACGCTCTCCGCGCCGACGGCTTTTTTGCCCGCATGCATACCCGTGCAGTGAAACCCGCCGGCGCAGGTACGGGGCTCGCGGCTGCTGCGCAGGCGCAGCCGGAATTCCACTTCACTGATATCGAGGGCACTCTGGTGTGCCTCTGGTCCCCGCGCTATTCGAGCTCCTTTAGCATTCCCGGCTATCACTTCCACTTCCTCTCCAAGGACCGCACCAACGGCGGCCACGTGCTCAGCTGCACTGCGAGAGCATTACACATCGGCATCCAGACGCTGTACGACTATGAGGTCCAGCTCCCGGAATCCGGAACTTTTTTGCACGAGAACCTCGCCATAGACACAACCGAGGTGCTCGAAAAAGCTGAGTAGTTAAACCAAAAGGAGAAGTAGGATGAAAGCAGAAGTAGCGGAACAAACAAAGACAGGTGCGGATGTCGTCGTCGAAATACTCGAGGCCCAGGGTACGAAATATGTTTTTGGAGTGCCGGGCGCAAAAATTGACAAAGTATTCGATACCTTGCGCGACTCCTCCATTCAGACGGTAGTCTGCCGGCACGAACAAAATGCAGCTTTTATCGCCGGGGGCATCGGACGCATGACCGGCAAGGCCGGGGTGGCGATTGCAACCTCGGGTCCTGGCGTTTCTAACCTCGTGACCGGTTTGGCTACGGCACATTCAGAGGGCGATCCAATGGTGGCCCTGGGTGGCGCCGTCCCGGTCGCGGAGCGCCTCAAATCCGTGCATCAGACCATGGACTCGGTGAGCATCTGTAAGCCCATCACGAAATACGCGGCGGAGGTAGATTCCCCGGCCTCCACCGCCGAAGTGCTGGCGGCCGCATTTCGCGCCGCCGAATCGGCTCGGCCCGGCTCCGCATTCGTCAGCCTTCCCATGGATGTGATGACCGGAGAAGCGCAATGCAAACCGATCGGCTTGGGTCGCTTCACGGATCAGGGACCGGCTGCGGAAGCATCGTTGCGTGAAGCCGCGCGCCTGGTCAATTCTGCCCAGAGACCGGTTGTCTTTCTGGGGCTGATGGCCAGTAAGCCACAGGTTGCCGATGCCATTCACGCTTTTTTGAGTCAGTGTTGCATGCCGGTTGTCGCAACCTTTCAGGCTGCTGGAGCTATCTCTCGAGAGCTGGTGCCTTTCTTTGCAGGACGGGTGGGACAGTTGGCCAACCAGCCGGCTGACGAGGTGCTGGAAGCGGCGGACCTGGTGCTCACGATTGGATACGACGCGGTTGAGTACTGGCCGTCGCTGTGGAACAACGGTCGGGATCGCACGATCGTGCACATGGACGTGGTTCCCGCAGACGTCGAGAACAGCTATGATCCGGCAGTTGAACTGACCGGGAGCATCGAAGAAACCCTTACTGCGCTGACCCCGCTTTTGCATCGGCCGTCGATCGACGGTTCTTCTAAGGCCCTCCTCTCTCGAATCGCTCAGGATCGAGAACAGATGTTGGCCGAGGCAGCGACCTTGTCTGGTGTTCCCATTCACCCCCTGCGTCTCATAGCGGAACTTCAGGATATCCTCACGCCGGATGTGACCGTGTGCTCTGACATGGGGTCGGTCAGCATGTACCTGGCGCGCTATCTTTACAGTTCGCGCACGTCAATTTCTGATCACAAACGGTCAACAAACGCTCGGCGTAGCGTTGCCTTGGGCCATCGCGGCCACACTGGTGCGTCCGCAGGAGAAGGTTCTTTCCATCTCCGGGGACGGCGGGTTTCTGTTCTCGGCCAACGAACTCGAAACAGCGGTGCGTCTCAAGTCCCACCTGGTGCATATGATTTGGATCGACGGCAGCTACGACATGGTGGGCTCGCAAGAACGCCTCAAGTACGATCGCGTCTCCGGGGTTGATTTTGGCCCCGTCGATACGGTCAAGTATGCGGAGGCATTCGGTGCCACGGGCCTGCGCATTGATCGGCCGGACCAGATTACGGCCACCTTGCGCAAGGCGTTCGACACTCCGGGCCCGGTGCTCGTGGGTGTCCACGTGGACTACCGGCAGAATGCGAAGTTGTTCGAGAAGGTCTACGAGGGCAGCATCTTGTGACTGCCGTGTATTTGTCTGCGGAGCAGAGGCGGGGACTTCTACCCGCCTCTGGAGTTTTCTACCAATCCGTGCCAGCCCCGGAATTCAGTCCGGGGGAGCGTGCTTTCAAACCTGCGAGAACGGTCATCTCTTAATGGCCGGGCTTTAGTCTGTGCGTGAGAGCTACCTTTAGATTGGGTCCCGGAGAGGCGGCTGAAAATTACCCAAGATGCAATCCTGGGTTACTTCTACCCCAAGATGGGCTCTTCGCGATTTCGGAGCAGCCATCCCAGGACGCAGTCGCATAAGCGCTAACTTGTCTGGGATGTTTTTCGTCAATACTCCCGCAAAATCGTCATCCTGAGAGGTTGTGACTTTTTTGATTTTGCGCGTTTTGTCACGCCCAACCAGACTGTCGTTTAAACCTCCACAAGGCAGTCATCCTGAGCGAAGCGCCTCGCAGATCTACCGCTTAACAGAGGGTTTATGGCGCGGAGTCGAAGGACCCCGGCGATGCTTAATTTACCCATGTTGCTCGAAGCTTCTCGACCACCGAGGCCGACCGCCGTTTTTCCCTGGGGCCGAGAACCAAGAACTTCCTAGCATCTTGCCGTGTCCGGCGCCTACATCTACATTCTCGGCATCCATGCAGGCACGCTTTACATTGGCGTCACCAGCAACCTGTATCTCCGTGTCATGCAACATAAGGAGGGCACGTGGGAAAGGTTCACTGCGCCCTTTGGCTGCAAGGAACCGCTCTACGTTGAAGGCTAGAAAATATTCGCATTGTTGTCGGGCTTCGGTGGCCGAAAAGCTGCGAGCAGCATGGGTAGAATAAGCATCCCGCGGTCCTGCGACTCCGCGCCACAAGCGCTGTAGCACGCGATAAACCCGTGAGGCGCTCCGCTCAGGATGACGATTTTGCGGGAGTATTGCCGATCATGCTCCCATCACGGTAGATCTGCCTTTAACCGCGAAGCCTAAGGTACACTCCGAATAATCTCGTGCCACCAAGGGGGAGTGTTATGGTTCGACGAATCGCATTAGCCGCGCTGGCTATTTCCGCTAGTGGAATGCTGGCTCAGTCCCCAGCCCCACGCCCGAAATTCGACGCATTTGAAGTGGCGACCGTCAAGCCGGTAGATTCAGAGCCAAAGAGCGGCCGCTTCATTACCATGCAGGGAACGAGTCGGTTTGTCGAAAAGGACTACACGCTGAAGCTGCTGATCGCGGCTGCTTACGATCTCAACCCGCGAACCATCTCTGGCGGTCCGGCGTGGATGGGCACCGACCACTACGACATTCTTGCCGTGACGCCGGGTGATGTCCGGCCCAACCATGATGAGCAGATGTCGATGCTGCGAAATCTGCTTAACGACAGGTTCAAGCTCACGTTTCATCGCGAACCAAAAGAGTTTTCGATCTACGTGTTGGAGGTGGCAAAGAACGGCCCCAAGCTCAAAGCAAGTGCTGCGGGGCCCGATGAGCCTGTGGTCGTGGGCCCGGGTGTCGTCTATCCGCAGCGTATCGTGCTGCCGGGCCGCAATGCGACCATGGGAAACTTCGTCTCCTTGCTACAGCGCGCCATACTCGATCGCCCGGTGGTAGACAAGACCGGCCTTTCCGGCAGGTACGACTTCGACCTGGAATGGGCGCCGGACGAGACTCAGTTCGGCGGCGACGTACCGCCGGCCTCTGCGGCCGCTACCAGCCCGCCATTGTTTGAGGCTATCCAGCAAGAGCTGGGCCTTAAGCTGGAGGCGACAAAAGGGCCAGTGGATGCCCTGGTAGTCGATACCGCGGAACGGCCTGCGGCAAACTGAGCTCAGGGCCCAACAGCGGGTACCGTCTCCCGGTAGCGCGGCCAATGCTGCGCCAGCTCGCGCACCACGGGGCTGCCCACACGATAGGCGTTCTCGATCGCCTCTGCACCCCCGGCGTAGTTGCCCGTTGCCTCGGTCTTGAGAAAATCCGCAGCCGGCACGCCCTTGGGTGGGACCGTGAAGTCGCTGCCTGTTCTCAGATCGAGTGCGCGTGCAAGATCAACCCGGCCGGCGTGGGAAAGAAAGGTGAGCGCTTGCAGGTAGGCTGCGTCTTCCTCGGCCGAGGTAACGAAGCGGCCCACGCCCTTGGTCCAGTAGGGCACCCACTGTTCCGCCCAGTCGTTCATCCTGGCGCCGATCCAGAACCGGTCCGCGGTCAAGGTATCGCCCTTCAGCACGAAAGGAGGCCGCTGCGCGTTGGGAAAGTCTGGATATCCGGCGCGCGCCGCCTTGAGCTTGTCGTCGTCCGCCAGGACGACGCTGCGTGTCAGTCCCCACGCCCAGCTTGCCAGCCCGTCGTTCAGCTCATGAGCCATATTCCCGTTCACTGACACGGCCGGCGGCGCCGGTTGCTCCAGAGGCGTCGCACGGTCGTAGGGCACGATGCCGCTCGACCAGTGGGCCGGAATCTCCCTCGCGTCGATCTCATACGCCAGATCGCCGTCGACGATAGAACTGGCCCAGACCGCCGAGCCGACCGAGGCTCGATTGGGATCGATGCCCCCGATGCCGGCCAGGATCCAGTACGCCTTGCTGAGATCGAAGCGTGGGTCGAGGCCCAGGGCCATGATCGAGGCCGCCGCCCGGGACTTGCCAACGCCGGTCACGATGCCCAGCACGTGGTCGTTGGCGTTGTAGCGCAGAGAATGGTAGCCCTGAGGAAACGGCAGCAGCTCAGATAACGGGTAATGCTCAACCCAGTTCTGAAACTCACCCGCTTCGTCACCGCTATCGTTACCGACCTCGAAGGTGGTCACCACCACAACCCGGATCAAGAGCGGCGCCGGCGTAGCATTCGTCCGGGCGCACGAGGCGACCCCCATCAGGACCGCTGATGCCACCAGTCCGACGCACCGCGCTAATTTCCCATGCAACGGACGCCTCCGCTTCGCATCGGTTTCATCCCGGAACGATTTCATGCAGCAGGATTGCTGGTGAGAAATGCTTCCGTGTGTTCTTCCAGCCGTTGCTGGGCTCGTTCAACGTGAGCCGCAGCAGCTTCGACCCAGCTTATGTCGGCCGCTAGCGTTTCCCTGGCTACGGTGATCGTTTGTGCCAACACCTCGGGGGAGGGGCCGCCAGGAGTTTTTCGCACATCGACGAAATGCCTGGGATCGAACGCACGATGAAGAATCTGCGGATCGAGCTTCAATGCGCTTCCAGTGACTTGAAGAAAAGCGCGTGCGACGCCATCGATGATCTTTTGCGGATCCTTGCAGCCATCCGTGCGTCCCGCTTCTTTCACTGCCAGGCTCACGATCTCATGCGCCGTACGAAAGCTGATGCCGCCGGAGCGGACCAACACATCCGCCAGCTCAGTGACGGTGAGAAAGTTACTGTGGGCGCGACGCTCCATGAGCGCGGTGTCAAACCTGGCGCTCTCCAGCAGGCCGGCAGCGAGATCAAATGCGCGCCCAGCATCGTCAAAAGCGCTGTAGGCTGTGGGCTGCAGATCGTCTTCCGCATCGTTCATATCGGCAAAGGGCGTGTTGTGCAACAACGTCATAACTCCCTGCGCCTGCATCAGCGCTCTACTGGCAAGAGCACGCACATGCTCGAGGGCGACCGGATTACGCTTTTGTGGCATGATGCTGCTCACCTGGACAAAAGCATCGCTCAGCGTGAGATAGGCAAACTCAGCCGTGCTCCAAAGCAGCAGATCCTGAGTAAATCTGCCCAGGTTGATCATGCTCACCATCAAGGCGGAGCAGGCCTCTGTCAAATAGTCGACGGAGGCAATCGCCCCAAACGAATTGAGCTGAAGTCCGTCGAACCCGAGCAGTGCCGCCGTGTAATCACGATCGATAGGGAACCCGGTTCCAGTAATGGCACACGCCCCCAGCGGAGAGCGGTTCAAGTTGCTGTAGGCAGCCTGAAGGCGTTGAGCATCGCGCTCCATCCATTCCACAGAGGCCATCAGGTAATGGCCCAGGGTCGTAGGTTGCGCAGGCTGTTGATGGGTGTATGCGGTGATCAGAGAGGCTCGGTGGTCCCATGCCAACCGCACGATAACCTCACGCAATGCTAAGAGCGATCGCAACACTGCGATGGTTCGCGAGCGCAAGACCATGCGATACATCGTCATGTCGACGTCGTTCCGGCTTCTCGCCGTCGGCATCCGGCCGGCATGCTCGGCTCCACAAAGCTCGATCATCTTCTTCTCGATGTGGAAGTAAAGGTCTTCTACGCCGGCGTCATAGGGCTCACGCCTTATCTGCTCAACATCTAATCGCTCCAGGCCGCGTAAGCAGATGGCCGCACATTCTTTGGGTATGATCTTCTGCCTGGCGAGCATAAGCGTGTGTGCGCCTTCAATAGCCAGCAGCGGCTCCAGAAAATATACTTTGGCGTTTTGGAATATCTCCTCGAGTACCGTTCTGCGATAGACGGGCGCGGGAAAGGTATCCAAACCCCGAACCGTCGCCTCCTTCTTCCCGCTGCTCATGCGAACCCCGAATGCTGTGTTCATCAATGTATCTTCACCTCTGCGCTCAACCCTTAGGGCGGCACTTTTGAGGGAGTGCCGGTTTAATAACGGGCGCGGCGGTTACGGTTTCGCATTCGGATGGGACTTCAAGAAGGCGCTGAGGGCGTCGGGCATGAAGGCGGCGGTGCTGAAGGCATAGGGGAGGGCAGATTCAAAAGTGGTGACTTTATATTTGCCCTGACCATCGGTGAGTATCAGCGTGATTGGTGGCTTTCCCTCCGCATGATTGAACGTACTGACTTCATAGCCATATTGACGATCGCGGTAGCTGACGGCGGGCCATTGCCCCGGTTCACCGGCAACAACGATGGCGCGCATCAGGTAATCGCTCTCTGTGGCCGCCTGCTGCAGCAGTCCGCCGATGGGATAACGGTAGTGAAATGCAGCGTCATCGGCCCCGGCCGCGCGGTAGTTTTTCCCCGACCAGGACAATCCTGCGGCAGCGGTGTTGTGGCCAGGGGTAAACAGCGTGATTCCGCCGGTGCGTGCTTCCTCGGCCAACTTTACCAACGTAGCAAGTTCGCCCGCGCTGAGGGGAATCTTTGCCGCGTCGACGACCGGGAAATCCCGCTCGCAGACCACTTGATCCATGAAGCGATGTACCCGCACCGTGTGGTCAGATGCCTGACCGCAGGCGACCAGCAAATGTTCGTAATCAGTGGTAGCAATCTGGTAGTCGCGACAGTCGCCGCAACTGCCCGTGTCGCCGCAGGTTTGACCGTAAAAGGCGACAAAGCGAACCGCGTGGCGTGTCACCTCGGGGCCAAATTGTACCGTCACGTGGTTCAGCAGAGAAGTTTCACCATGGATCCCTTGTGGACGCCCATATTCAGAGTTGCCGCCCAGCACTACCTCTTCTTTGCCATTCACCTTGAGCACGGTGCCGGCGCGAACCTGAAAGTGAGAGATAAATGGATCCGTGTGAACGTTCTCCGCCGCGTCCAAAGCCTTGAATATCTGGTTGCGTAGCTCGGCGTCCGGCACCACCGCTTCGGACTCCTTGGTCAAGGTCCACTTGGAGGAGCTCGCCGGTTGCCAAAACGCCCAGCCTGCGACGACACCGAACAGCAACAGAAGACCAATCCCCGCGAGTTTCACTCTGGTCGCCTCCTCTTATGTGCCAATCGCACTATCACCTCGCGCAACGCAAAGACCGTGTGTGTGTTAAAAGATACACTTTGGCTTTGACAGAACCCAGTAGGAACTGGACGGCCCCGATGCCGAGCAATGCTTGCGACATGTCACGAGACGCGCTTCCAACGGTGCGAAGCGATATACGGCGCGTTCAGTTCATGGTGCTTGTACCTTTATCATCGAGTTTTCAGAAAGATGTGGAAAAATCAATTTTTGAAATTTGCAGCGAACTCAGCGTTTTTCAAAGCAGGCTCTCAGTTGGGCGAATTGTCTAGCCCGATTTGCCCGAATTCAGCAAATGCGCTTATGGGGCTACGCCCCATCACTTTCGCCCCAGGTACGCTTTGGCGAACCTGGGGCCCGTCCTGTTCCTGCTGACCTTGCTATGACACAGACTCCTAGAGGACACGCATTGGGACGACGAATGCAGTTGCTCTAGGGCCAGTTCGGTGTGCCCTGCTTCCTGACTAACCTTTCATTGGATACCGGATCGCTATCTTGGCCTCAGTGGTCCAATTTCAACTCATAGAGCGTGCCCCCGCTGTTGTTGTACCCGGCGGGGCTGCCGTTGCCGCCGTAGATGGCTATTCCGATGAGCTTGTTCCCGTCCGCTATCAGGCCTTCATCAGGAAACGCACCGTCGTCATTGGCTCCTGTTGTTGTATTCGTTGCACTGAAGGTGTGCAAGACCTCGAAGTGGCAGTCTTCCCTGAGGCTGTAAATCACGCCGTTGCCATTCGCGCCTCCGGACTCGGTGTTCGAGCTGAGAGTCCCATGTGGCCCGAGAGCTAGGCGGCCACCTGGGCCCGCCCCGTCCGAATTCTGGCCGGCGGAGTTCAAGGCGCTGAAGTCGTGGACAACCTCGACGCTCCCCGGATTCCAGAGGGAATATCTGAACACGACACCATTGCCATTTGTTCCGCCGTGAAAGGCTGCCCCATAAAAGACGCCGGGCCTCGGCTCAACAAGCGGCTCGTAGCAGTCAGCGCCATCCATGTTCTCGCCGCTCGAGTTCGTCTGGCTGAACGTGTAGAGCACATCAAAGTCCTGCCCCGATGGCTCCATCCGGTACAAGATCCCTGAGGGCAAAGGCCCGGCGGGCAGCGAGGTAGCCGGCCACACCGCGCAACCATATAGGTATCCGTCCGTCGCCAGCAGCATCGACGCTGCGTGGCCTTCGCCGGCGGTGAACGGATGTATAACCTTAAAGTTGCCCTTGCCGTCTATCATCCACGCGACCCCACAACCATGTGTGAAGAGGCAGGTGTTTGGCCCGCCCAACCTGGTCGTGCCATAAAGGCTGCCGTCATTTCCGGCGACTATCGAACGCAGTGGATAGGCTCCGTCCTGATTGTTTCCGCTCGCGTTCAGGGCACTGAAGGTGTACAGCACGGTGAACTTACCGGACGTGGTGATTGTGAAGATCGTGCCGGTGCCATTCTGGCCGCCGTCAGAGGCCATGCCGTAAATCACATCGCCGGGGCCGCGCGTCAGTGCCATGCCCGGCGTGGCTCCGTCCGCATTCTCTCCGTCCGCATTCAGCGCGCTGAAGGTATGCAGGACTGTGTACTGATGCGTGTCCCGATCGAACCGGTATATCACGCCGTTGCCATACTGGCCGCCGATACTGGTCATACCGTAAATGGCGCCGTCCGGACCCAGCACCGGCAGGGTGTCTGGTTGAGATCCCAGAGCGCTGGTGAAGGTTGTAGCGGCTGGGGCTTCGAACTTATAGAGCGTCGAGAATGTTGCGCCATCCGCAACCGCGCTGGGCACGGACACTACCGTCATCAACAGCGCCGCCACGACGCCCGCAAACGTAAGCCATCGAGCTGACATAGATTACCTCCCTTGATGTTGTTGGTAAGTCGGTATTCACTTTGATTGGAACGACTGAACTGTTCAGGCTTAGTGAACACACTTTTCCTGTGGGCGCGCCGCGTCCTTATCCCGCTTTGTTCATGTCGCTCAGCCTGCTATACTTTTGCCGCCTAAAGCGGCCCCTACTAATGAATGCGCAAATTGATCGGAAAAGCGGACATTTGGGGTTGGCGGGACAAATCCGGGTCTCACGAGTGCCGTGCTCGCCGGTTCACCTTCCGGCAGAAGGAACCAAATGGAGATGGACCGCCCGCAATGCGCGCAGAAGAGCCAGGTTACGGAGCTGCTAATCAGGTTTCGCGAGGGGGATCGGGAGGCCGAGGCTGAGCTCGTACCCCTGGTTTATGCGGAGCTTCGCCACGTCGCGTCGCTCTGCCTCAACCGTGAGCGAGGGGATCACACGTTGCAGCCGACGGCGCTGGTCCATGAGGTTTTCCTGCGACTGACCAATAACGATCAGCCGCAGTGGCAAAATCGCGCCCACTTCTTCGGAGTTGCCGCGCGGCTGATGCGTCAGATTCTCGTGGATTATGCTCGCCGCCACCACACCCGTAAACGAGGCGGGGAGCTGGAGAAACTTCCCCTGGATGCGGTGTTGGCGTTCACACCGGAAAAGTCAACTGAGCTCATCATGTTGGATCAAGCCCTGGAACGGTTGTCGGAATTCGATGAACGCCAGGCTCGAATTGTCGAAATGAAGTTTTTTGGCGGCCTCAGCATGGAAGAAATTGCCGGGGTCCTGGATATTTCCACAAAGACCGCCAGCCGCGACTGGACGATGGCTCGTGCCTGGTTACACCGGGAAATCGCGCGATAACTGGGATGGGCAGGTTTCCGGAGCAGAAGGAGAGTCGTCCTGCCAGAGATCTTAAACCCGCAGCACTGGGAGCGAATCAAGTCCTTGTTTAACGAGGCGCTGGAGCTTCCGCCCGAACGTCGAGCGGCGTTTCTAGCGGCCTCTTGCGAGGACGAAAAGCTGCGTGCGGAAGTTGAGGCCATTCTCGAACACTATCAGCGGGCGGGAAGCTTTCTTGAGGAAAGCCCTGCCCAGAGGCTGGCCGCGGACTTACCGGCACACTCCGCGACCCCTAGCTTCTCCTCCGGCGAAATCATCTCGGGGCGGTTTCGAATTGCCGGTTTCCTCGGGCGCGGCGGGATGGGGGAGGTCTATAAAGCCGAGGACATGCGGTTGCATCGGCTTGTAGCTCTAAAGTTTCTGCCCGGGGATGTTGCCGGATATTCGCAGTCTCTGAGCCGTTTTCAACGTGAGGCGGAGGCGGCTTCTGCTTTGAATCATCGCAACATCTGTGTCGTTTACGACCTCGGCGAGCAGAACGGGCGAGCCTTCATCGCCATGGAGTTGCTGGAGGGACAGACCCTGAAAGATGTCATCAGTGGCCGCCCCCTTGAACTCAAACGACTGCTGAATATCGGAACCCAGGTGGCCGATGGCCTCGACGCAGCTCACTCCAAGGGCATCATGCACCGGGACATCAAGCCGGAGAACATATTCATTATCAGCCGCGGAGACGCGAAGATTCTGGATTTTGGCCTGGCGAAGCTGCAGCCGAGAGGCATGGCAGGGCCCAACGATGACATTACCAGTGGAGCGCTCGATATCACCCAGCATGGGGCAGCCATGGGCACGGCCGCCTATATGTCGCCGGAGCAGGCCCGCGGAGAGAAACTGGATACCCGCACCGACCTTTTCTCCTTCGGTTTAGTGCTGTACGAGATGGGCACGGGGCGCCGGGCGTTCACCGGCGACACGGCGGCCATGATCTTTGCCTCACTCCTGAAGGAGACGCCAGTGCCGCCTTCGGAGATTAATCGGGCCATTCCGCTTGAGCTGGACAAAATCATCAGCAAGGCGCTGGAGAAAGATCGTGCGCTGCGCTATCAGCATGCGGCGGACATTCGCGAGGACCTGGAACGCCTAAAAACGCATTCAGAAAGGCATGAGACCGCAGCGCTTGCTTCGGGTGCTCTCAAGCCGGTTTGGTCTCAGCAATCCCAGTCAGTCACAAGACCACGCTTACGCGTGCCGCCTGGGGTGGTAATCATCGGGTTGATGGTTTGCCTGCTGAGTGCTGGTTTACTCCTGTGGATGCGCAATCGCCGGCCCGCCACTCCTACACATACGGAATATACGCAGCTTACATATCTGGCCGATTCGGCGACTTCTCCAGCACTTTCCCCGGACGGCCACATGCTGGCATTCATTCGTGGCGAGAGCACGGGTCTTGGACCGGGAGACGTCTACCTGAAGCTGCTTCCCGATGGCGAACCGGTGCGACTCACTCATGACGATCATCCCAAGATGGGCCTTGCATTCTCGCCCGATAGTTCGAAAATATCATTCACCCGCGGGGAGGGATGGGATTGGCAAGGGTGGACGGTGCCGGTGTTAGGGGGCGAGCCATCCGAATTACTTCCGAATGCCTCCGCTTTGACTTGGGCCGGTCCTCACCAGGTGTTGTTTTCGGAGGCGGGGAAGGCCATGAAGATCGTGACCGCCGGCGAGAGCCGGGCCAACGAACGGGATGTGTATGTCCCAAAAGGCACCGGTATGGCTCATCGATCCTATCTTTCCCCGGACTCAAAATGGGTCCTGGTAGTGGAAATGGACGAATCTGCTTCCTGGATGCCGTGTCGATTGGTTCCGTTTTCGGGTGGATCTGAAGGGCGGCAGGTCGGCCCGATTCCGTCTGCGTGCACCGAAGCGGCCTGGTCGCCCGACGGGCGCTGGATGTACTTCGCCGCCAATGCGGGGAACGGGTTTCACCTTTGGCGGGAGCGTTTTCCGGATGGCGTTGCCGAGCAAATCACCTTTGGTGCACCGGAAGAACGTGCAATCGCGGTGGCGCCGGACGGAAAGTCGCTGGTCACCTCCGTTGGTTCTCAACAAAGCACAGTTTGGGTCCACACTCTCAAGGGTGACCAGCAGGTCTCTATGGAGGAATTCGCCTACTTGCCTTCCCTGTCTCTGGACGGCCACACACTCTACTATCTTGTCCGCAAGAATGCCGGTAAGCCCCTGAGCGGGGAGCTGTGGTTATCGGACTTGAATTCCAGTCACAAGGAGCAGTTGGTCCCTGGGATTTCTATCGCCCGTTACAGTGTCTCTTCTGATGGCAAGCAAGTCGCGTTTACCAGGGCTGACAGCGATAGCCATTCGGGTATCTGGATCTGGCCTCTTGATCGGCACGCTTCGCCGCGGCAACTACAGACTGCGGATTCGGACACTCCCATATTTGCTCGCAATGGTGAAATCCTCTTCTCAATGAAAGAGGGTTCATCCAATTACATTTTCCGCATGAAGGAAGACGGGACAGATTTACGTAAGGCGATTCCGGATCCGGCCGACCGTCTTATCAGTCTGTCTCCTGACGACCGATGGATCGTGGCTGCTGTTGCCTCCGGTAGCTCAGACCGCCCGCAGATCGTCTCTGGCTATCCGATGGGGGGAGGCATCCCGCGAGTCTTGTGTCGAGTATGCGCTGTCGGGTCAGGGGAAATTGATCCGCCGATCGTCAGCTGGTCTTTCGACCAGAAGTTGATGTATATCGATTTGACCCATACAGGAGCCAACGATAAACCAAAAACGATTGTGATTCCTTTGAATCCTGGCGAGGCCTTTCCTGCGTCGTGGAGTGAGTTGGTCACCAATGCGAAATTACTGCGAATGCGGGGCGTACGTGTGCTCGACCTTCCCAGCGTGTTTCCTGGGCCGGATGCCTCGAGCTACGCGTTCTGGCGATTCACTACCCAACGGAACCTCTATCGCATTAGTCTGCCTTGATTGCTCTGGGGGCAATAGGTCGGGCTTTCCTCGGTACTAATGGCCAGCAAACGAGACAATCATCTGGTCAAGGGGCATCGCCTCTTTGACCGTCTGCGGCGGAGAAAACGGTGTGACCGGCAGCGGAGTTCCGTTCGTTTCCGCCTGGTCGAAAGCTTCGGTGCCGTGGGATTTCCCGGTCGTCTCAAAATCGCTGATCTCGTAGGGAAGCCCGTTGGAAGCGAGGGAGGACGGTCCGTCGGTCACCTGGAAGTGCAGGTGAGGCACGATTGAGTTGCCGGTATCGCCCACCAGCCCGAGCACTTGCCCAAGATGCACCTTTTCGCCGCGGTGGACCTTGATGCTCCCCGGCTGAAGGTGAGCATAAAGCGCATAGCGCTTCTCCCCAAGATCGAGGATGATCGAGTTTCCATCCGCCGCATCGAGCGCAATGTTGCTGGGATAACTGCCCGGCGTCTGTTCAGGCTGCCCATCGATGACCGAAACCACGAGAGCATTTGCCACCGCGAGCACGGGCTGGCCGAAGATAGCATAGCTCTCGAGCTTCTCCCGTGGGCCAGTATAGATGCGGCCACTCGCGTCCATCTGCTCCCAGTCCACAGCGTAGCGTTGCGCTACCCAGACGCGGCCGTTGATTGGCAGAGCCGCCCGCGTATGGCGCGTGGCGTCGCAGCAGGAATCCGCTGCAATGTAACGCTCTCCTTCGAGCGGTGGGCCGATCAATGCAACGGATCGCTTATCCACCGTGGTGGCGCCGCCGCTTTCGCTCAGTTCCTGGTGCCCAGGTGGCGCAGCGCTTGCCCGCAATGCAACGCGGTGCGACAGCTCAGAGGGAGCCTTACTTCCGGGAGCAAGCGCAACATTGAGAAAGAGGAGAGCGTGGGTGCTCTTGGCGAGCGTTCCCGTGGGCTC
Source organism: uncultured Acidobacteriaceae bacterium (assembly GCA_963787145.1). Classification (GTDB taxonomy): domain Bacteria; phylum Acidobacteriota; class Terriglobia; order Terriglobales; family Acidobacteriaceae; genus PALSA-350. The sequence continues at coordinate 17,849 of CAWBBY010000046.1, read as the reverse complement.
GCGCAGACCGGCGGGCTGCAGACGCCCGGCAACGGCAGCTTTATCGAGAGTCTGCAAGACGGAGCCGTCGCCGACTACCTCGACTTTCTCTACAGCGATCTCTTCACTGGAGAAGTTCGTCATCCCTAGCTCATAAACCAGGTGGATCTTCCCGTCCGAGCCCATAAATGGCACGGGTGCATCCTGGATTGCGAGCAGCAGAGGCGACATGGTTTCTGAAACTTGAGCGCGCCCGACCGCAAAGGGAACCATGAAGGTCAGAAATCCGAACAGGAACGGCACGCCGAACACAATTCGATCAGTCTTCATAAGGATGTCTGGATTGTATAGAGCGCGACCGGCTTTACACGCTGCGGAAAACTCATGTTTTGCAGCAGGGCACGGCTTCAGCCGGGCCGTACCAAGCCGCAGCTATGAGGGCTTTAGCTGCGGCTACCGAGGGAAGAACAGATGTCTTTCCCCGCGGTATCCGCTTAGCCCCTGAGGTATTGCTTTCCTGCCCGATGCTCCCGCGTGCCGTGGGGTACAGAGTTTTTCGCAGCCCGTTTAGTCAAGGTAAAGAAATTCGATACAAATTCCGATGCGACGTGGTATTCACATACGCAAAGTGCGAGAGGTCTTCGCCGGGCACCAGCAATGCCCGGTTCACCGATTGGGAACCCGGTACCACATCCTCTTTTGCTCCCGGCTCGATTCCTTCCGGAGGAAACACAGGCAAGCTTTCCCCGGGGCCAACCGGAATCGCCAGGCTTCGCCCCGGACTTGTCTGCGTCGGCCCTTCCACCGCAACGAAAAGGAACCGTCCACTCGCCGACCATGCCGGCCGGCAATAACTTGCGCAGATGCGCAGCGGAGGTCCACCATCAAGCGGAATTGCCATCACCATGGGCAACACACTCTTGCCGTCTGAATAAGGAACGATCCCCATCAGCCATTTTCGGCCGGGCGAGATCCCTTCAATATCAGTAATCGGGTAGGGGACGGCTTTTGCACGCTCCGATCCGTCCTCATTCATCTCCTCCAGGTAGTTGGTGTTTCCCTCTCCGATTTGAAATAGGATTTTTCCCCGGGGGCCAAAGTAAGGCGTGGTTGCGCCGGAGGGACCGATCTGTTTGGGGGCATAGCTTCTATCGATGGGCGCCAGCCACAGCTGCGACTTTCCATCTCGCCCCGCCGCGGCATAGACAACTTGTTTGTCGTCCGGCGACACGTCGTAGGCAAACATGGAAACGCCAGGAAACACCGCTTCGCTCTTGCCGGAATCTACTGCCATGCGCCAAAGCTCCGGCCCAGAACCGGCCGGCGGATGGCGCAGGAGATAGTAGAGGGCCTTATCGTCCGCCGAAAAAGAAGGAGGGGATGCGATGGCGACGATCTCTCCCTCGGAAGATAAGGATCGCTCCCCCTGATCGTCATGAATCCAAATGGCGCTTGCCCGCACGCCGATCGAAGTGATGACAGAACGGCCATCCGGCTCCACCGCCAATCCTTCCTCTTCCATGGGGCCAAAGGTGATTTGCTCCGGCCGTCCGTTGGGAAAGCGCTGGCGCCACAGGTGGCTTTGTCCTTCGATGGTAGCGATGAAATACATCCACGAACCATCGGGAGCCCAACCGGCGGAGGTGCACGCACCCTCTGGCCCGATCGGTCTGGCCTGAAATACGCCATTGAGTGATATGAGCTTGCACGGCCCCCAATTTCCCTGTGCAGTCATCTCCACCACTAAAGCCGACGTGCGGTCGGGAGAAGCGTACGAGTAATGCGCCATGCCCCGTTCGTGGGGAGGAAAATACAATTCGCGATAATGATCGCCGGTTACCGACTCGGTCACGACTCCGAGATGCAGACCCGAGCGCGTGCGGGAGAAGAGAAAATGCCCCGGGTCGAGCCAGGAGAGTCCCGCCGCATTGTGCAGCAGAAGATGCGAGTCACCTCCCAACACCGGGACGGTGTAAGTACCGAAAACCGGAGCTTCCATAACCGTGTAGGCGATCTGCGAGCCGTCTGGTGAGAATGCCAAGCCGTATTTCTCCCGCGAGTCGTCGGCCAGGCGTCTGGCTTCTCCGTCGGGGAGCACCTTGGCGTAGATTTGATCGGCTGACAGGAAATCGCTATCTCCGCGGATGAAGGCGAGGATATGGCCGTCTGGCGATAAAGCCGGAGTTGACGCCGAGTCAGTGAAATCGGTGAGCTGCGTGTACTTAATGACGACCGGATGGCGACGGGAGAAAAGATACACCGCCGTACCGACGACGCCCAATACAGCGCAGACGCCCGCGGCCAGGATCCACCATCGCGCTCTTTGCTTGCCACCCATCGCGGGAGCTGCGGGCAGAGGGGCGGGCTGATCGATCTTTGTGGCAACTTCGGGCTCGAGCAGCCGGGTTCCGTTTTTCACCGGAGCGATGAAGCGGTAGCCGACGCGGGGTATGGTTTCTATGTAACGAGGAGAGGTTGCCGAGTCACCCAGCGCGTCGCGGAGTTTCTGGATGGATTTGTTGAGTCCGTGGTCAAAGTCGACAAAGACGTCCGAGGACCAAAGGCGTTGCCGCAGTTCGTCGCGGGTGAGTATCTCGCCGGGGCGTTCCAGGAGCATAGCCAGGAGCTGCAGCGGCTGCTGCGGCAACCGGAGTTTCGTCCCATTCCTGCTCAGCTGCCCGGCTTTGAGATCGAGCTCAAAGAGGCCAAAGCGAATTACGTCCTCGGCAGGAGAAACCGCCACCTCGCATCCTCCGTCCACCAGCGCGAACTGAGTTTAGCATCCGCAGGGAAGACGTGTATCGCCTTTCACAACTATGCCCGTGCAGGGGATAACTTCGCCTAAGTAATTGCTGCTTTGAGGGTTATCCGGGGATAAACAAATCGCCTGGCAGGGCATTGCTCCCCATGCGCGAGTGTCCCACACTCGGGCCCACGTCGCTCGCTCGGCGAGCGCGAAAGGAGCACCATGAACCGAATTACGAAGAAGACGGGGATAGGACTTTCACGGCAGGTTGCGTTTTGGCGGCGGCTGTCGCGTGGGGTTCTGACAACACTTGCGGTCACCAGCCTGCTACTTGCTGCCACGAGTGCGAGAGCTGCATGCGGTAGTTTCTCGCGACTGGGGGCTGTGAGCCCCATAAAGATGCCGATGCTTGGAGCGGCTGGAGGCGCGGAGGAAGGCTACTCCAACGGTGCCCACGACCCCATCGTGGGACTCTGGCATGTGGTCTACACGTCAGGCGGTAAGTTGTTTAACGAGACCCTTGACCAATGGCATAGCGACGGGACCGAGTTTGAAAATGCGTTCCTGGCGCCCGCTCAGGGAAATATCTGCTTTGGTGTGTGGAAGCCGACCGGCTCGCATAGTGTGATCCTGCACCACGTTGGCTGGACGTTCGACCCTAGCAGCCCCACTGCAACGGCAAACGGAACCTTTACCCTGGACGAGGAGAACACGGTGTCTTCGGACTGCAAAAGCTATACCGGAACATTTACCTTCAAAACCTTTGATTTGAATGGAAATCAGGGTATGGAGGCAACCGGTACGATCGCGGCTACACGCATCACCGTAAGTTGAGGAACTCGCGTCAATGAGGGCGACGGCATACCTAGCGGGGGAACAGGTATGCTGTTGCCTTTATTTGCCGTTCACCAGCGGCAAGATGAGGCCCGACGGATGCGCCTTATCAGAAAGGATGGTGACCGTGGCCTTCTGGTAGTCCTCCGGATGTGCATTCATGATGTTGGAAACGAATGTCTGCGGATTCCGATCATAAAGAGGAAACCAGCTGCTCTGCACCTCGACCATAATGGTGTGCCCTTGCCTGAAGACATGATCGACCGCATGCAGGCTATATCGAAACTCACGCGGCTTGTTCGCCGGAAGTGCCGCCGGCTTGTCAAAGGCTTTCAGGTAGCGCCCGCGGAAGATCTCCTCGTTGGTCATCAGCTGGTAGCCGCGCATGGCCGGATCGCTATCATCGTCGGGATACTGGTCGATCAGCTTCACTACCAGGTCCTGATCGCTGCCTGTAGTGGAGACAAATATATCCGCAACCACCTCACCCGTAACCGTAAGGTCATGGTCCAGCTTGCCCATCGTCCAGACCGCCACGTCCTTACGCCCGGTGACAAACCGTTGGTCCTCGGTCATCCAGTTGCGCCATTGTGAGTCTGCGGCGTAGGTCGGCTGAATGGGGCGATGACGATAGGGTATGGGATCGGCGGGATCGGAGAGATAGCTCACCCTCACCTTTTCTTTACCGATCTGCCAGCTCAGCTGCCTGCCGGCAGCCAGGTAGAGCTTCGCCGGTGCGGCCTGGGCCGGGGGGAAATGCGGGTAGCGCTTCCAAACGTTCGAGCCGGTCTGGAAGCTGGCCGTATCTTCCAGGTCAAAACCGGGCTGGTCCTTCAGGTATCTTGCGAAAAAGGGCGCCTCGATCTGCTTGCGGTATTCGGTGCCGATCGGCTCCCCATATTTTAGGACGCCCAGACTACGCGTCGACAAAGCCCAGGAGCCATGCCGCCAGGGCCCCAGCGCGAGAAAGTTCTCGTGCCGGGCATCGCGCGGCTCGAGAGTCGCGTAGACCTCCTGCGGCCCCCACATATCTTCCTGGTCATAGTAGCCGCCGACTTCAAGGGTAGGAACGGTCACGGCCGTCATGTGGTGCTGCACGGCGCGCACATACCAGAGGTTGTCATACTCCGGGTGCTGCAGGAATATCTGCCACGAGGGCAATACTTTACCCTCGGGCGTCCTGGCGTTGGAGCGGCGAACATCTTCGGCAAATGAGCCACGCTGCAAGAAGTAATCGTAGCCGTCCACATCCTTGCCGTAACTCACCTCCGACATCTGCTTGTTTTGCTCCAGCCCCATGGCGTAGTCATAGCCGTAGCTTTGGCGAAAGGCGCCGTTGTGGAAAAAGTCGTCGCCCATCCAGGTATCGATCATGGGCGCCTGGGGGGAGATAGCTTTGACGGCAGGATGAGGGTCAATGCCCGCGGCCATGGTCAAGGCCCCGTCATAACTGGTGCCAATGACCCCGACGCGGCCATTGTTCCCGGGAATATTTTTGATCAGCCATGCCACGGTGTCATAGGCATCGGTACTTTCATCCGTGACCTTTGCATCCGAGTGATCCACGACCATTCGGCTTAGCTCAAAGGTGCCTTCTGATTTGAATCGGCCCCGAATGTCTTCTCCCACGTAGATGTATTGCGCCCGTGCCAGCTCGGGCCGCCGGCTATAGAAGCTGGCCATGGTCAAGCCGTCAACCCCGTAGGGAGTACGGTCCATGAGGATTGGAAAAGGCCCTGGCGCGCCCGCGGGTGTGAGGATAACGGCATGAAGTTTGATCCCATCGCGCATGGGGATGGTCGCTTCCTGCCGCTCATAAGGGGGAAACGCGATGGTGCACAGCCTCGCCGGTGCGTGCCATGACGTACGTCGCCGGATCGCCTTTATAGGCGACAGTAACCGTGGAAGGGCGGCCGGAGGCATCCAGGGAGAAACGATAGCGGTCATCCGCGTCAGCAAATTCAGTCGCGGACACCGGGGTCAACGCGGAAGGGAAGTGACGCTCCGACTCAGTAAACAGGCGCCCATCCTGGAGATAGAAACTAACTGGCAGATCTGGCTCCTCGGCGGAGGTATACTCTCCGCTAAGCGCCTGAAGTTGCGCCGTCGTGAGTTGGATGGAGTCGGTTGTCTGCTGACCAAATACCCACCCTGGCAAGACGAAGACGAGCAACAACCAGACGGATCGCGCCCTCGAGGTCATGAATCCACCCTTTCAAGGCTGTCAGACTAGCATAGCGGGGAGGGAATTCAGAACCATTAGGGCGGCGGCTCACCTGGACATCTAAGCCCCCTGGCGGGCATCCAAACAGGAGGGGAGAGTGACCGATATGTGGACTCATCCAATAAAAAGAATGGGACTGACGCGTTCTAACCTGGTTGCAGCCTTGTTTTTAAAGCCTGTATCAGCAAGGGATGCGATTGCCGACCTTAAAATCGCGGGCTTTCGCTCCAGTGACATCGGCGTCGCTATATCGAAGCTTGGCCAGCGGGAACAGGAGCGAAGTCCAAACGCAGGGTCGCCCTGCGATTTAGACGGAAAGCACAGCCTTCGCTGGAAGGTGCGGCATAGCGTCAAGCATGATCTCCACACCCACGGGGGCGGTCTTTCGAGCCGGGCGGATGCCGCGGCAGCCAGCGAGGAGAAGCCCGGTTATACAGACATCGACCTGACGGATACTCTGCGTGGCCTGGGTGTCGCGGAAGATACCATCACGTTGCTGGACGAAGAGATGGGAACGGACGGGATGTTTGTCCTGGTCCACGCCGGCGATCGCGGTGAGGAAGCGGAATCCATTCTTGACCGCAACCGTGGATTCGTGCGCACAGTGATGGTCACGGAGCGGACCCACGCCGCCCGCTGAGGGACAAGGACTCGAAGATGCCGTGCCGACCAGAGTTCTTTCAGGACCGCAGAGACGCGGGCCGGATATTGGCGCGCGCGATTCAGGATGCGAGCCAGGAATCCGACATGGCCCGCGATTGGCAGGATGGAATCGTCCTCGGGCTGCCGCGCGGGGGTGTGCCGGTAGCGTATGAAGTTGCGCGTGCGCTGGAGCTTCCCCTGGATATCCTGGTGGTGCGAAAACTCGGCGTAGCGGGACTGGAAGAGCTGGCTATGGGAGCGGTTGCGAGTGATGGAACGCTCGCCATCAACGCCCCGGTTCTCAATGAATTCAACATTCCCCTCGAGGAGGTCAATGCAGCAGCGCAAAGGGAGAAGGTGGAGATCGAGCGCCGGGAACGTGCCTACCGCAACGGGCGACCGCCGGCGCGCGTTGAGGACCGCATGGTGATCCTGATCGACGATGGGCTGGCAACCGGAGCGAGCATGCTGGCTGCCGTGCGGAGTGTGCGGCCGCGCGCTCGGGAGGTGATGGTTGCCGTGCCCGTGGCGGCGGAGAGCACTTACAACGAACTCCGGGGTGAGGTGGACGAGTTGGTCTGCTCGCGTATAGCAACGCCCTTCTACTCTGTGGGCAGCTTCTATAAAAACTTCGAGCAGACTACAGAGGAAGAGGTGTGTACTTTGCTGTCGCAGGCACGAGACGGTCAGCAACGATGGCCGGCCGCCTCATAGTTCCATTCAGCGTTGATAGATGACTTGACCGGGTAGGATGTCGTCTGCGTAGCCGGCGCTGAGCGTCGCACCGAGGCCAACGCCTTTCCGCAGGAGCTTGATGGTCTTGATCTCCGCGCGAGGGAAGACGAGGACCGGAGAGCCAATTGCTTCGGAACGGCCGCACGTAAGCTGTTGTTCTTCTACGGAATGAACATAGCAAAGAGCATTCTCTTTGTCGGTCTTGATATACACCCTGGTGTGCGGACCCAGCCCCTGCACCTGCCGCCAGCCGCTCGACGCTGAATTCTGCTCGGCGGCACCAAGGGCCAACAGAACGAAGGTCATAAACGCAAGCAGAAAGCCGTTTCGCATCGATATAGGATAAGACACCCAATCAGGTGAGCGACATGGCTATTTTGTGGAGGCCGGGTATCCTTCTTCGGGGTCCGCTAATGATAGCAAAAATGACCCCGGTAATGGTCAGTCTCTGCGCACGGGATCGGCAACCAACACCCGGCGAAGAACCTCGCTGATCTCTCTCACCGTCCAGGGTTTCACGATCACAGCCTCGAAGCCGTACTCGGCAAAGTGAGACATAACCGGGGCGTCGGAATAACCGCTGGAGACGATCAGCTTTAAGGACGGATCCAATTCCTTCAATTTGTCAGCCGCTTCCAGACCGCCCATGCCGCCGGTCACAGTCAAATCTAATATGACCGCGTCAAAAGCTCTATCTGTAGCTTTCGCTGTTTCATAAAGGGCGACGGCCTCCGCTCCGTCGGCGGCAGCCTGCACATCGTAACCGAGACTGGTGAGAACGGCCTTGAAGAGGACGCGGAGGGCCTCGTCGTCATCCATTACCAGGAGCCGCTCGGTGCCCGTCTGCATAGAGGCGGGCGCAGGAGGTTGTCGCGGAGGATCTTCAAGCGAGGCGGGCAGATCTAAAGCCGGCAGATCGACCGTGAATACGGTCCCGGCGCCCGGTGTCGATTCCACGGAGATATGGCCCCCGTGCTTGCCAACGATGGCATAAGACGTCGCCAGGCCCAGGCCGGTGCCTCCCGGCTTGGTGGTGAAATAAGGATCGAAGATCTGCCCCAGCAGATCGGGGGGAATGCCGGAGCCGTAGTCGCGGATTGAGATCCGAACCTGAGGATCGGGATTTCCTTGAATGTTCTCAGCGCACACTTCGATGGTGCCGCCACCGGGCATCGCCTCTCGCGCATTAATGAGGATATTGTGGAGCACCTGGACGATCTGGCCGGGATCGACCTGGGCAGACCAGAGACCTTCTGCGATCTTGACCTCGATGCGAATCGGGGAGCCGGTACGGGCTAGATGAACCGCGTCGGTGACGAGTTGGGCGACGGAGGCCACGCGCCGGACCGGAGCTCCTCCTTTGGCAAAGGTCAGTAACTGCGAGGATAGGGATTTCGCGCGTTGGCAAGCGGTTGCGGCTTGATTGAGGAAGTCCTGAGCGGGCTCGGCCGGAGCCAGCTGGGTCTTGGCTACTTCAATATTTCCCTGAACTACGGTCAGGAAGTTGTTGAAGTCATGGGCGATGCCGCCGGCCAGCACTCCGAGCGATTCCAGCTTACGGGAACGCAGCAGTTCTTCTTCCGTCTGCTCGCGCTGGGCGATCTCAGCCCGCAGCTGCTCGGTGGATTTGTGCAGTTCGGCGGTGCGCTCCTGGACACGGATTTCCAGCGCGTGGTTCAGGGCTGCGGTTTCCTGGTTTGCGGCGCGCAGACCCTCCACCAGGTCGCGGTTTTCCAACTGCAACCGGAGGGACGACTCAATCGTCCGATAAATGCGCCGGGTGATGATCAGCGTAGCAAGGGTGAAGACCGCGGCCAGGAGCCCCATGGCCACATGGGTTTTATCGCCCTCGAGAAAAAGCCGGATTGCCGGGATCAAGCCTGCGGGGACCAGGAAGGTGACGAAGGCCTCGGGCCGGGGAGCCAGCACGGAGGAGGCTCCAAGCATCATCCCTCCCAGGACGAAGACGAGGAAAACCTGGTTGGTGAGGTGAGCAGCCGGGTAGAGAAGAATGCCCGCTGCGCCCCAGCCGGCGCCGGTCAAACCAACGCCTACGGTGAAGACAGTGCGCCACTTGCCCACGTCCGTAGGGGTTGGGGAGGCATGCCAATAGCGCCGGGCAAGCACATACCTGGCGACCGATACCAGGGTAATGAAGAGCCACCAACCGACGACGACCGGCTGGGGAACGAGCCCCCATTGCAGGCCACCTAATATGGTGGCGGCCAGAATGTTGATGACGGCTCCGAGGTTTGCGTTGGCATACAGGAGCTTTAGCTGCGCCGGCAGGAGTTGTTCCCGGGGAGAATCCTGATGGGCCCGTGCTACGGACGCAGTGGGGGGCATGGAGGACATCCGATACTCGGGGTGGTGTGCTCGGCCTAGTATAGATCCCGCGCTGCGGGGGAAAGTGATCCGGTGACACGTGTTAGATACGGATAGAGTGACTTTCGTTTGCGTTACGTATCTTTTTTGTGTCGTGGGTTTTTGGGAACTTGATGGCTGCGGCTTGCGTATCGCCTTGGTAGCTGCCCTACCGGGAGGTATCGATGCGCAGGTTCCCCCTCTTGCTGCTTTTCGCCTTTCTCTTCGCAGGCCGCGTTCCCGCGCAATCGTTCACCACCACCCCGTGCGGTAGCGATGAAGGCAATAACAACAACAGCTGGCCCTTTGGCCACCAGGATCATGTGTGCGAGCTGCGGCGCGCAACCCTGCCTGTTGTTGATGGGCAGTTGAGTGTGTCGGGAAAGAACGGCGGGATTGACGTGATTGGCGAAGAGCGCCAGGATATCGCCCTGGAGGCGCGGGTCACCGCGCAGGATGCAAGCCGCGAGGAGGCACAGTCGCTGCTGCGCGAAGTAAAGATCGTCACCACGGGCACCATCCACGCCGAAGGGCCATCGAATTGGGGCTTCTCTCACCGTAGCTGGTCTGTCAACTGGAGTCTGCGCGTGCCGCGCCATGTCGCTGCCGAGCTGCACACGGTGAATGGCGGCATCAAGATCACCAACGTGGTTGGCCTGATCCATGTGGATACGACGAACGGCGGTCTCACCCTCGATGACCTGGGCGGCGATGTGCATGCGACGACCGTGAATGGCGGATTGGATGTGAGGCTGGACGGGAATGAGTGGCACGGAGCCGGCCTGGTGGCGAAGTCGACGAATGGCGGGGTTACCGTGAAGGCTCCCGATCAGTATTCCGCGCACCTGGTCGCAGAGACCGTCAACGGCGGAATTTCCGTGGGCTTCCCCATCACCATTCAGGGAAAGATTCGGCATCAAATCGACACCAACATCGGCCAGGGCGGCGCAACGCTGCATTTCCAAACCGTGAACGGCGGGGTGTCGATCCATCCTACGCATCCGATCTAGCTCCGATGTGGGTGAGCCCTGCGTTACTATGATGCGATGACTTCCTGGTCACAAGGCTCGCACATCGACTCCTACGAGATTCTCGATGTGGTGGGTCACGGCGGCATGGGTGCGGTTTATCGCGTCCGCCACCTGATCACAAACCGGATCGAGGCGTTGAAGGTTATCGCCTCCGGGCGGGGCAGCAACGACAGATAGGATGGAGCGTTTCAATCGCGAGATCCGCCTTCTCGCCTCCCTGGCTCATCCCAACATTGCCATACTGCACACCGCCTTCCATCACGAGGACCAGCTGGTGATGGTGATGGAATATGTCGACGGGACCGATCTGGGGGTGTGCCTGAAATCCGGCATCACGCTGGATCAGTCGCTGGACTTCGCTCGCCAAATACTACGGGCATTGGATTACGCGCATTCCCAGGGAGTGATTCATCGCGATATCAAACCATCGAATGTGATGGTGACCTCGGGCAAGCAGATAAAGCTGCTGGATTTTGGTCTGGCCCTGGGTGGAGTGGAAACTCGTCTGACTGAGGCCGGCCACCTGGTCGGTTCCATGCATTACGTTTCTCCGGAGATAATCTCAGGGGAGCCGGCGGATGTTCGCTCTGACCTTTATGCGGTAGGAATCACGCTGTACGAGATGTTTACGGGGCGCTTGCCTATTGAAGGAACGAGCCACGCTCAAATTATCGCCAACCACCTGCGGCATAATCCAACGGCGCCGGCCCGGTTGAATCCAAAGATTCCGGAAGCACTCTCCGCGGCGGTGATGAAGGCGCTCAGAAAGGATAAGCGCCAACGCTGGCAGAGTGCATCTGCCTTCCTTCGCGCCCTGGACGCCGTTCACCTCGGCGGCGCGGGCGATTCGTTGGTCACCTCGACGGAGACTATCTCCCTGGGGACCCCAGCGAAGATTCCTGTTGACCTTACGGCTTCGAACGTTCGGCCATCCGATCTACAGGCAAACCCGATGGGGGTCCAGCCGGAGGTGCTGAGCGACATTGCTGACCGGCTGGCCAGCCACGTTGGCCCCATCGCGAAGATCCTGGTGAGGCGCGCATCCAGCAATGCGCATGACGTGGGTGAGCTGTGCGAGCTGGTCGCGAGCGAGATCGAGTCGTTGGATAAGCGGCAGAAGTTTCTAAACTCCGTGCAAAGCCATATTCGTGCCAGTAGACACCGGTAAAGCGGCCCTCTAGTCAATCATCTTAAGAGCCTTCGCGACACTTACGAAAAGACGATTGAAGGCGCCAGTCAGCTCGGAAATTTCATCGTTACCCCTCACCGGGATTTCCGCCACTTCAAGCTTGCCCAGGCTGACCATGTTCGCGACTTTAGAGAGGTTGCGAACCGGCACCACGACGAGGAAGTAGAGCACTATATTGATAGCAACGAGAATGGCTGCGAAGGTTGCTGCCAGCCACCACATCAGCGTGGCATAAGCCTTGTTTGCCAGCTGCATCGGCACTGCTGTAGGAACAGAAACGATTTGGGCCGCCACCACGTCGTGAAGATTCCAGCCAAACCCATTGTTGCTGCCGTATTTGTCGATCATGGTATGCGGGGCTGCTGCAGGAACGCTGTGGCATTCGAGACAACTCTGCTCTACGACGATGGGATGCGCGAGGTAGAGCGAGGGTCCGGTGGGGGTCATCCGCTCGCCGACCAACTCCTTCTGATCGGGATGATTGCGGAATTGCTCAATAACGTCCGTCTCCCACTCGACAGCACGGTCTGACAGGTTGGTAGGATTCAGGGTCGCTTCCTTGTAGGTGTACTCCGGGAAATTTTTTCGCATGCGGCCGAAGATGACGGTAGCGCCATAGGCCGGCACCGTCTGAGGCAGGAATCTCGCCTTGTAGGCCGGGCTGTTCTTGAGCAGGGGCTTCAATTCCTCCGAAGTGTATTGGCGCGTGGAGCTGGCGCTTTCCATCATCAACTCGGCCTGCTGCAGCACCTGTGCCTTGGCGCTTTTCACCAGGAACGACCGAGCCACAAAGGATACGGCAGTCAGGCTTATTGCCATGAGAGCGACCAACATCAGGTCGAACTTGAGCAGCAATTTCATAAATCCCCTGATCGGGCATATGGATTCAATTAACTGCTGCTTAACAGAGTAAGCTATTCGGTCGTGCCTGTGTTAAGAAGGTGCCTTGCCAGGCACGCCCGCCGCCGTCTCCGCGAAAGCCCTTCCGATTTATCTCGGTTTCTCCTCATTGTGGGGTGGCGGCGGTGGCGGTGGCTGTTTCTGTTGCAAGTGCTGCTGCTGCTGTGTGTGCTTCACCTCCATCTGCTGGGTTTGCTGCTGGTGATCTTGCTCTGTCTGCTGCTTGCGGACTTCGTTCGCGTTCTGCTGCGTTAACCGTTGATGATCCTGCTCCTGCTTCTGCGCCAGTTGCTGGTGCTGCTGATTCTGCTTCGCGATCAGCTGGGCCTGCTGTTGCTGGTACTTTTGATCGGCCTTCGGGTTGCTGGTGGTGACGGGAGCAGGCGCCTGGTGCGGTTGAAGCTCGCTGGCATGGGTCGGCGGAGCGGCCCGCGGCGCCGTAACAGCGCGGTTAGCCGGCGGATGATACGGCGCTCCGGCTTCTTTGGCAGGGACGGCGGCCGTTCCCGTGAACTCTCCCGGCCTGGCCGTCGCAGCGATGGGAGGCTTGCCGTTATTCGCCGAAGCGCGGAGCTGCGGATTGGTCCGCGCAGTCTGGATATGTTGCACTTGCGCGGCCACGGGCGGAATATGGCGCTCGTTCGCCCACGTTTCTTCCTGCGGAGTCGGCCGCGCCGGGATGCCACCTTCTCCACCGTTATAACTAATGCGATTTACCGTCGTCCGGTTGACCACCGTAGTGTTGTAAACGTTATGAATGAGGGTGGCGTTTACATTGGTCACATTGCGATTGTAGTAAAACTGCCTGCCCTGCCACCGTCCCCCTTCAAAGCCAACGCCGAAGAAGCCAAAGCCATAATTAATACCGCCGTAGAACCCCACATGCGGACCCCAGTACCCCTCATGCCACAGGAATCCGCCGCCACCCCAACCCCAATATCCGGGGGTCCAGAGGTAGCCCACTTGCGGGACTTCCACCCAGGTGCCCGGCACCCAATAATAATCGCCGTAATCGGGGTCGTAGGCCCAGTATCCGGGCGTCCATAGCCAACCGTCGGCGGGGCAAATAGGCTGCTCATAAACGGGCAGCGCCGGCGGCCCGAAGGAGACGGTTATACCGATCTGCGCGAATGCTGCAGCCGACGTGATGAACATCGCTAACACGGTTAACAGAAAGCGAAGGGAATGATTCGTACGCATGCGTTTCCTCTAAAGAACCGGTTTTAGATCTCCGTTGGTGGAAACAAGGGAGGTCATCTTACGTCGTGCGTGAGATTCGATGGAAGGAATCAACGCTGTTCACCACGCGATAACATTTCGCGTTATTGAGAGGATGGTGCCATCTTTTTGGTTGTGCAGACTGATCAATTTTGCTCAAGTTGCGATTTAACACTTGTCCCTAGCCGCAACTGTTTACAACCACTTAACGTGCGGGCTGAAGCACGGACCTTCGCAGACCAGATTCGCCGGGTGATGGGTGTGGAGTATATTCTCGAATAGAGTCCACTTATGGAAACAATCCAGATTGTTCTCGATAAAAGTCTTCTGCAAGCCACGGATCGGGCGGCACGGCGAATGAAACTGAAATCGTTCCGCGTTGGTACGTGAAGCCCTGCGGGAGCACCTCAAGAGATTAGAAGTGCGCAACAACGAGGAGCGCGACCGTGAGGGTTATGCGCAGGCAGCCGCAAGCACGCGATGAGTCTGCCCTCTGGGAGGCGGAGGCGGCGTGGCCGGCTGAATTCCGCGCGCATGGAGGATATCCGCTCTTTACAGCTTTTCTTCGCCTGATAAGAAGAGGCCGGTCGTGGTGCTCACACGCAGACAGCTCCATTGCTTATTATGTCGACCGTGAGTGTCGCGCCGTATAACCTCGCACTATCCGAGGCTGTGCCGTCTGAGGTTATCTTGGGCGAGGACGATGGTATGAAGGCACCCTGTGCGGAGAACCTGCACAATATGATCACGGTCTCTCAGGACGGGTCATGGGATAGCGCGTTGCCCGGCTGAGTTCCGTCCGCATGAAGGAAATCTGCGCTGCATTAGCGCTTTTCTCTGGGCTGCGATCTCAGTCGAAGCCTTTAGAGCCCAGAGCTGCGTTTGTATCGGCTGGCATCAGTGCACTGGGGGATGCTGTGCCAGCCCCGGACTTTCAGTCCGGGGTAGCGGGTTTTCAAACCCGCGAGAACGTTTTATCTGGCAATGGCCGGGCTTCTAGCCCTGGTGAGAATAGTGCTCGCACTGTGAGTGTTGGGAGGGCGCACCCGGGTCTCAAAGCGAGACCCGGGGCTGGGTGGTTCGGTAATTACCAGGGCAGTTCTTGGCCGAGATGGATGAAGCGGCCGTTGGGACCGTCAGGACCGAGGAGGGCCAGATCGACGCTGGTCTTTGCGCCTTCTGGGATCTCCATAGGAGCCGAATCGGTGCCCAGCTCTGTCTTCACCCAACCGGGGTGAGCGGAATTGACCTTGATTTTGGTGTCTTTGAGTTCCGCGGCAAGATGAATGGTGAAGGCGTTGATGGCGGCTTTCGACGCATCATAGGCGAATGACTTGATGCCGGCGATCGGGCTATTCGGGTCGGCGTGAAGCGTCAAAGAGCCGAGTATGCTCGACAGGTTCACGATGCGGCCGGCTTCGCTCTTTTTGAGCAGCGGAAGAAACGCACGCGTCACTGCGATGGTGGCGAATACATTGGTGCCGAAAATGTCTTGCAGTTCCTCATCCGTCGTATAGACGGTCCTAGGGGTGAGAACGGTATCCTTGGGTCCGACTCCGGCATTGTTGATAAGAATATCGAGTTTGCCGAATTGGTCGCCGACGGTTTTGGCGGCCGCTTCGCGATCCTTGGCATTGGCGACGTCAAGCTTCACCGGAAACGCGTCGATGCCCTCGCCTTTGAGTTTCGCAGCGGTTTCTTCCGCCGACTTCAAGGTGCGAGCGCCGACCACAACGGTGACACCCTTTTGCCCCAGCTGACGAGCTGTTTCGAAACCAATTCCGCGATTGGCGCCCGTAACGAGCGCGACCTTCTTGCCAGTTGCCATAGTGATGATCTCCTGTGTACTTGTGTAGAGATGTTCTTGGGGTTCGCGAGGATTCAGGGCGATGTGAGTTCCCAGGCGAAGCCAATTTCGTGGTTTTCTTCCACGGAAAACCACACCTCGCGATCTTCTTTAGGCCACAGTAATTGCGAAACTGCTTTAAACGCGACAAGGGGTGGGCTACCCGTCCAAATTAACCAGAACCAGTTCGGGGCTCTTTGCGAAAAGCGCTGCTTTCTTGCGATTCTTGAGCAGAAATGCTTTGTCAAAAATTCACTACAACACGGACAGGCCGCCGAGCAGCCCGTAGATCGCGGAAGCGAGCCCCACGGCAATACTGGCGATCATGAATAGCGGCAGCTCGACGACCACTGAGATGGAAGCCAGGACGATGGAAATCTGCAGTCCGCCGCTGGCGATTTCCAGCTCGTGGGTGCGGTGCATTTCATGATCGCGCAGATGCTCCTGCTCATGGGCCTTCTCGGCGAGCTGCTCCATGCCGTCGGCGCCGGGCTCAGAACGCATACGGCCGGCGTTCGCCTGGGCATCGGCGATGCGCTTCTGTACCTGGGGATCATTGGCCGCGGGCAGGCTTTGCAGAAGCTCCGCCTCAGAGGTCAATACGGTTCGGCGGACGGCCTTGGCCTGATATTGGGCCCAGGTATCGGTGGCTGCAATATGGTTGGTGAGATAGTTGGTCTGCGCGTCCTTGGCGGCAAACTCGATGAGGGCTAAGGCCGCGGCCATGATGGCAATGATGATGGCCGGGCGGGTGTGGCCCTTGCCGCTATGGCCATGGGCCGCATGCTCGAGGTGTTCGTGGGCTTGTTCGAATTCTTCGCTCATGGTGGTAGTGGGGACCGGCTTCTTATCTTAAATGGTGCAAGGGAGTCGAGCTGAGCCGTTGGTATTGTAGAAGGGTGATGCCGCCGAAGGCTCCGAAGATCATGATTATCCGCCATGCGGAAAAGCCGGTTGGCCACTTTGCCGGCGTCAATGAGGCGGGTGCGAGCAGCGCTCACGACCTGATTGTGCGCGGCTGGCAGCGGGCGGGCGCGCTGGCCTGCTTGTTCGCGCCTGCCCAGGGACCTATGCAAAACCCGTTGCTTGCGCGGCCCGCTTTTATCTTTGGCTCCGCTGCCGTGGACGACCCGGTGCCGGGCAACTCCAGGAGCCGCCGTTCGCACCAGACGCTTACGCCCCTCGCTGAGCTGACCGGTGTCGATATCAACCTCACCTTCAGCAAAGGACAAGAGAAGGCACTGGCTGCGGCGGCTATGGCGTGTGACGGGCCAGTGTTGATTGCCTGGCAGCATGAAAATATTAGCGTGATTGCGAATGCCATCCTTGGCGCCAGGGTGGCGCCGCAGACTTGGCCTGCCGGAGCGGTTTGATGTGGTGTTTGTGTTTACGCTGAATCGGCTGGATGGCACCTACAGCTTTGCGCAGGTGCCACAGTGCCTTTTGGCGGGCGACTCGGCCGCACCCATCTAAATCTAAAGCCTAATTAATTCAGATTTCAGAGCAAGCTCATTCGCTTAGGTAAATCTATAAGGCGACTATGAGCAAAGTCGTCATCGCCGTTGGATTTCTCGTGCTTCTTTTAGGCCAACAGACCATGAATAACGACTCCGTAGTCAACCTGATGAAAGCTGGTTTTTCCGAGGACGTGATTATTTCCGCCATCAACCGCTCGCTGGGGGCCTATGACACTTCGGTAGACGGGTTGATCGCTTTGAAGAATGCTGGGATTACCAATAAGGAGATCGCCGCGATCGTGGCGAAAGCATACCCGCCTGCAGCTCGAGCCGCGCCTTCCCGTTCCTGCGCAGTCAGCGCAAGCCGCGCGTGTTTCTGCGTGCGCAAAACCATAGCAGCGGTTGGCATGAATCGCGTGACCAGGCGATGGAGATGAGCAAAGACTTTCAGGAGGATTGTCCGGAGGTACAAATATCGGTCAACCCTAATCTGTTGGATTACACCGTGGAGCTAAATCACACCGAGCACAGCTTCTTGTCGCAAAACCAAATACGAGTCGCGAACAAAGACGGCGACGTGGTTTCTGGAGCGAACGGAGGGGGAAGTATTAAAGCGGGGAGTATCCGGGGAGATGTGACGAAGGCGTGCCAGGCTATCGTTGCGGATTGGGCCAAGAAGTAAAC
>CAWBBY010000045.1:0-99515 GCA_963787145.1 uncultured Acidobacteriaceae bacterium | reverse complement strand
CTTGTCCACTCACGTATCGAGACCGACTGCTTAGCCACATCGTAGTAGCGCGCTGCCGGCATGGCTTGCGATGGCGGTTGCAACCCTGACCGTCCCCGTGGTCAACTTCCACATGTGCATTCAGGGCGAACATCCGGCCAGTTAGAAAGTTCAATCTGAGGTGAGAAGATGTTGCAGCCGCCGTCAACGTCGAAGGTCTCGTCCGATGCAGCCCTCGCAGCGACACTAGGAAGAAAATTCTGGCCCCACAGGGAGCATGAGTCAAACGCAGTCAAGGGTCTGTTTTGCCATTTTGGCTGGCATCGCTGGCGCCAATTGGATCTGCGGGAACTCGTACCAGAAAAGGAGGTTCGCTTCTGCTTCTGGTGCTCTAAGGTTCGGGTTGATGGAGTCATCTATGACGGCTAGCTTCGCTTGGCGAAGATGCAGGCGGCAGGCCCCAGCTCACGCACCCCTCACGACTGGGTCAATCTTTCACACGGATCAATGAGCACTGATGCGCATGATGAGACTGGGCGCTACGCTACAGGCTCCAGGTGTAGGGGCATGCCAAGTGGAGCCGTCAGCATAGGTTACTGAGTTCACGTCAATGGTGCTGATAGTAGAGAAATGGTCGAACGATAGTTCACGGGAAGCGCTGCTATTTCCCTTCACATCCAAGGCGACATCCACCGTCTTCCAGATGTCAGGTGTCGGAGCGGAGACAGGGATAATTCTCCATTTGTAACTCAACCCGTGAGCGGTGATCTCCGCGTTCACGATCTCGTGAGGCAAGAAATTTGTCATCTTGAAATCGAATCGCTGCTCCGAGGACGGCGAGGCAACATCGTCTGCTGGACCGGATTTAGCGTTCTTGTACGCAAAAAGGCCGCCACTACGGTCCACTCGCAGGCCGACCGGACATTTGGAAGGATCAATGCGTGGGCGCACTGTGAAACTCTGTCCGAGCATAGATGTGGTTGCGAGCATGATGGCAAATGGGAGAATACCGGTGGGCTTCATGTCTGCCTCCTCGGTGCGAGGTTTAATGCAGACATGCTACTCCGACCTGCATGCGCTGGAAAAGTACCTGCAAATGTTGAGCGAATTCCCTATGCTCTCAGCCCAGAATCGACCGAAATCAGGTGGTACAGTGACACGGTTTATAGCCATGTAAGCCGCTGCACCCCGATAGTGCTAAGGTGCTGGAAAAGTATCCTGGAATCATCAATTTAATGAAAACAAAGGATGGCAAAACAGGGGAAAAGACATTGCAGCCCTCGCAGCTACGCCAGGAAGAACACTTCGCATGATCAAAGCGGGTTCGAGCACCAGCCGGCTTCCATAGGAGCAGTCTCAAGCGAGTATAGATGGCGGAAGGTTACTCTACCGTTGGATGGAGGCTATGGTGCTCGAAGTGGTTTTGAAAAGATTTGATAACGCCGACGAAACTCGAGAATTCGAAAAAGGAAAATTCGAGTTGATCAGCATCGGAGGCATGACAATCGGACGCGCAACCTACAACGCCGGGTGGAAGTGGTCGGCTCACGTTGGCAAAGCCTTGGGAAAGAAAAGCTGTGACGTGGAGCATGTAGGCTTGGTTATTTTCAGGGCGGGCTGCTGTGGCAATGGATGATGGCAGAGTCCTCGAAATGAAAGCTGGAGACCTGTTTCACATTTCTCCCGGCCACGATAGTTGGGTTATCGGTGACGAGCCATACGTTTCGCTGCACCTAATGGGTGCGAGCGACTATGCGTCGACGAAACGTTAATGCGCAGTCTCTTATCTAGCGGTCGCCCGCAGGCTGCACTTGGCTCCTCACATCCGTGCCCCCACCCGTTCGAGGTTCGCCGTTGAGCTTGATTACTGCGAGCGTGGAGCGCAGATCGCTGGCCAACAGATGTTCCGTAGCTAGCAGATCGAGCGCCATCTGATCAACCTCGCGTTCCAAGTGGTCGATTGCATGCTCCCCGAGGGCCACCAGGTTTGGTAAGCCCCGGATGGCGCGCTGGACCGCCCGCTTCGCCATGCCGGCCATCACCAGCAACCGGTCCTTAAGGTCATCGAGACT
Organism: uncultured Acidobacteriaceae bacterium; assembly: GCA_963787145.1. Lineage (GTDB taxonomy): Bacteria > Acidobacteriota > Terriglobia > Terriglobales > Acidobacteriaceae > PALSA-350. The sequence goes on along the minus strand of CAWBBY010000045.1, from coordinate 97,464 downwards.
TTGCTGAAATCGAAGCCGTACCATGGAGACCTTCCTGGCGTTGCTCATTACACGAGGACATCCGTACCCGCTTGCAGCCGTGAAACACCGGAAACCTTGAATGCCTCAGCGCTTGGACATGCAAATGCGGGGCCAGAAGACTTGCTCTGCACCCAAATGTTATGAAGTCTCTAAGTGACTGAACCAATAAGCGATCTCAGGAAAAGCAAATGGTGACCGGATTCAAGTGTCAGAATCCGCGATACGTGTCGAAATAAGTGTCGAAATTTCGACACTCCCTCCAGCACCCAGCCGGCCCACGCACCGAGAGCTCCGATGAATCAAGCACGAGTCGGGTAAAAAAAATCGCATGCTCAGCACAGTGGCTCTTCCATCGGGATCTGCTGAAAAGCATTCTCTAAACGGCCTTAGCCCCATGATTCTGGTTGGTTTACTAGTTGCTAAGGCCCACCCGCAGCCTGTTTACAACAACGTACCTCTTGATTACTTAAGGGTGTAAGTGGCCCGAAAGTGATACTCACAAGACACCCCCGAGCTCATTAGGATTAGGCCAATCGATGCCAGATCGCTCGGAACGAATCCCGGGCACCGCACGAGAAAGTTCAACCCAAAAGGAATGAGGTGTAACAATGCGTCTTCTTCCCACATGTGCCCTGCTGCTGTCTCTCTCTGCCGTACCAGGATTTTGCCAGAGCAGCAACGTAGCCTCCACCGATTCATCCACAGCCCTGCCCGCGAACGCGAGCGATGCGTCCTTCGACTACGCCGCACTGCGTGAGCGCCTGGCCGAACAGAACAAGGTCCTGACAACCCAGGTCACCACCCAGCGCGCGATCGTCAAGAAGAACCAGGAATTGTTGAAAGAAGCGCAAAAGCTGGACGCCTCCAACAAGAAACTGTCGGAGGAGAAGAAGAAGCTCGAGACCCAGAATGCTGATCTCGAAAAGCAGCGCATGGCTCTCAAGTCTTCGCAGAAGCCCGCCGCCGACCTTGCTTCTGTCTCCGGCTCCAACTAAGTTAGCCAGCAACAAGTGCGCCAGGCCGCCGCTGAAGTCGTAGCGGCGGCCTCTCCATTGCTGTTGAGCGGCTCAGGCTCGCGTGGTACGTGGTAGAAGCAGTTCCCTGCTCCTGCTCATTCCTGCTCAATCTCTACAACGACTTTCCCAACGGTCTTGCCTGATTCCACAGCCATGTGCGCCTGAAGAGCTGTCTCGAGCGTGAACCTCTCCCGGCTTAGCAGTGGTGTCAGCTTGCCTGCCTCGGCGAGCTGCGTTGCCGCGCGCAATATGTCTCCGTGGTGGGCTCTTCCCTTACCCGACAGCAGCGGCATTAAGGTGAAGACGCCAGAGTAAGTAGCCCCGCGAAAGGAAAGCGGCGCGAGCTTGTGAACGCCCCAACCGAGGCAGCTGACAACGTGGCCGGTATAGGTTTTTACGGCGAGGAAGGAATCGTCCAGTGTGGCTCCGCCGACGGTGTCGTAAACGACGTCGAAGCCTTCTCCGCCGGTATGCTCGGCTACATACGCCTCAACCTTCATGGTCCGATAGTCAATTGCGGTGGCTCCATAGGTTTCGGCGATCTTCTTTTTGTCTGCGGAAACCGTAGTGAAGACCTGTGCGCCCAGCGCGCGAGCCAGCTGAACGGCGACATTTCCGACGCCGCCGGCTCCTGCGTGGATGAGTACCTTTTGTGCAGCGTGTACTTGAGCGCGATCCACCAGGCCTTCCCATGCGGTAATGAAAACGAGCGGCAGCGCCGCCGCCTCGCGCATGGATAGATTTGCCGGCTTGATCGCCAAAAGATCAGCGTCGACTGCCACGAACTCCGCCAGAGTACCCTGCAGACCTCCGATGCCGCCGACCATCCCGTAGACCTCATCTCCAGGATGGAAGGTTGTGACCTGCGGGCCAACCTCTTCGACTACGCCGGCCATGTCCATCCCCAGAATCGCAGGCAGCTCCACCCGCGCATGGGCGGCATTGCCCGCACGGATTTTTGTATCGAGTGGGTTTACGCCGCTGGCCTTGATGCGGACGAGTACCTGGCCGGTGGCGGCGGTGGGAAGCGGAACTTCGGTCAGCGTGAATGGATCGCCGGGACGTTGCAATACAAGAGCGCGCATATTGTTTTACAGCTGAGCGTATTCTTTTTTGGCCTCGGCGATGACGGGAAGGTCGGCGTCGGCATTCTTCCACTCGGAGAAGAAGACGTCGTAGGCCTTTTTCGCGTCTGGCTTATTGCCGGCCATGGCGTACGCGCGGCCCAGTCCGAGAAAGGACAAGGCGTACGGGCTACCGACGGCATAGGCCTGACCTTTCAGGCGCGTCGCGTCCAGAAAGGAGGCAATCGCATTGCGCGAGTCCTTGAGCTGCAGATAAGCGAGACCTCGCACGTAAGGCGCACTGGACGCTGCGTCGTGGGCGCGAACCCGTTCCAGCAGAACGAGCGCCCGCTGTGCGTCACCCGCCTTGATCGCAAGCCACGCCCGAGCCTCGGGCACCAACAACTCCTGGACGAGAGTGTCTTCCGGGTAGCGCTTTTCAAGAGCCGTGAGCAACTGGTTAGCTTGCTTCTCCTGGTTGCAGAGGGCCATGGTGGTGGCTTGCGTGACCAGCGTGCCCTTGCCTTTATCCAATTTCAAGGCCTCTTTGACGGCCTCTTCAGGATCGAAGCAGCGATCGACCATCCAGCCTACGCTGGCTGCGTTGAGTAGTGCGCCGGCTTGGGCATCCTTTTCTTTAACGCCTGCCGCTTGATCTGCCGCGCGCAGAAGGGTGGTCCTCGCTAGCTGAATTTGGCCGAGCTGCGGAAGGAAATTACCCCAGGCGGTGGTGACGGAGAACTGATCGGGACGTCCAGCCGTCTCCTTCAGAAGTTTTTGTACAGTATTCCAGTCAGCCTGACTGGCGTAAAAGGCAGCTTCAACCCCCAAGAGAGAAGTTCCGTTCAAACCAATACGCTGAGCTTCCGCAATATACTTCTCCGCTTCGGCGGCGTTATCGAGCTGAGTTGCTCCCGCGATCCCATTTTCCAGAGCATAGGCCTCATCCGGCTGTAGTGCGAGGGCCTTGCGGTTGGCGGCAACACTCTTCTCAAGCTCGCCGTTTTGCATGTAGAAAACACCGAGGTTGATGAAGTTGTCGACCTGCAGCGGATATTCCTGGGTGGCGACCTGCAGGGTCTCGATGCTTTTATTGAGATCGCCCACGACGGTGGAGTAGTAGTGACCGGCAATGTAGAGCTTCTCACGCTCGCTTACATTGCCACTGAGCTGGTATGCGCGGGTGAAGTATTCTGTTGCCTCGTTGATGGCGCCGGTGTTATTGCGAATGACGCCGCGGCGGGCCCAAGCCATGGCTAGCTTGGGGTCAAGTTCCAGGGCGCGTTTGTAATGGTCCTCCGCTTCGGGGATGTCGTTGCCCCTTTGATGGGCTTCGTCGCCTAAGGCGTAGGCGCGAAAGGCTTCGAGCGACGGTGTAGTAGCCTGACCAAACGGAGCATTGAGTCTCTGGATACTGGAGAGACTTTCTCCCAGTTTGGCGCGCATGGCGGTGGCCACCTGGTTGAGCGCGTCGAGCACATGTTCCTTGTCAGGCGCAGTGGCTTCTTCGCTGGCAATATCGTCGCCGCTGGCCGTGTTCTGGGCGTCGAGGGAAACGACATAGGCTTTGCCCAGGGGAGCAATCGAGCCGGTAAGGATAGCCTTGACCCCTTCCCGCTCGCCGATCTCGCGGGCGATCTGCGGGGTAATGGTCTCGTCCTGCTTGCGGCCAAGGTACTGAAGGCTCTGGCGCAGGTGTTGCTGGCTGATGATGTCGAGTACAGGAGACTGGCCCAACTGCACCCGGAGGGCCTGGTTCAGGGTGGTGTCAAAGACAGGGTCACCTGTTTTATTGATGAAGTCGGCGACGATGATGCTGTCTTTCAAGGCGGCGGGCTTTGCCGCCTGATCTGCTGACGGCGGAACCGTGGCGCTGGGTGCGGGCCCAGGCTTAGCGCCGGGGTGGTGGCGGAACAGAGAAACTCCGGCGGCCAAGGCCACCAGCAGCAAGGCGCCGATGACGATCGTGCGGGAGCGAAGAGGACGCCCGCTGGCTTGCGGCACGGGCGGCGGGACCGAAGGCGGAGTAGAAGTAGCCGTAACCGGGGGGACGGCGGCGGCTGACGGGGAGGCTGAGGTGGAAACAGCTTCGAGATCGGCGAGCAATTCCTCGGCGCTGCGGTACCGCTGATCGCGGTCCTTGGCCAGCAGCTTGGCGACGATGGGATCGAGAGCCTTAGGCATTGCTGGGTTGAGGCTGCTGACCGGGGGCGGCTCCTTCATCAGTAGGGCGGCAAACACTTCGGCGGTGCTGCGGCCGCCGAAAGCGGGCTCCCCGGTCGCCATCTCGTACAGCACGCTGCCCAGGCTGAAGAGGTCGGTGCGGGCATCGAGCGGATCGCCCTTGGCTTGCTCGGGGGACATGTAAGCTGCAGTGCCGACGGTCGAGCCGGGGGTGGTGAGATCCATCTGCCCGGTAGCCGTGCCGGTGGCGGTGTTGTTTTGCGGATCGAAGTAACGGGAATCCGGTGAGGACTCGGGGCCCTGCTTCTTGGCCAGACCAAAATCAAGAATCTTGAGCTGCTTGCGATCACGACCGCTTTCCACCACGAAGAGGTTGGCCGGCTTGATATCACGATGAATGATGCTTCTGGCGTGGGCTGCGGCCAGCGCACTCGCCGCCTGCTGCGCCAGGGTGAGTACCTCGGCCGGTGAGAGACGGTGATGGCTGAGATACAGCTTCAGCGTTTCCCCGCGCAACAACTCCATGACGAGATAGGGCTGCCCTTCCTGTTCGCCGACGTCGTGGATGGCGCAGATGTTGGGGTGGTTCAGGGTGGCGGCGGCCCGGGCCTCGCGCAGGAAGCGCTCGTGAGACAAGTGGACGCGGGAGTGCGGAGTGCCCAAGGGCGAGGGACTGGCTGGGGCCTCGGAAACCAGGAAGCCGTCGGAGATAAGTTTGAGAGCGACTTCGCGTTCGAGCCGGGTGTCGAGTGCCCGGTAGACGTCACCCATGCCGCCGGCGCCTATCTTGTCTATCACTCTGTAGGGCCCAAAGACAGTGCCGGAACCGATCATTCTCGCCCCAAAGCGTTTGGATTCACGTCCCAGTGAGGGACCTGCGGGTGGTTGATTCCTGAGTGTACACAGGGCATGATGCCGCGCGCTATTTCGGACTACAGCTGGGCGTATTCCTTTTTGGCCTCGGCGATGACAGGCAGGTCAGCATCGGCGTTCTTCCACTCGGAGAAGAAGGCGTCGTAGGCTTTTTTCGCGTCTGGCTTATCGCCCGCCATGGCATAGGCGCGGCCAAGCCCTAAGTAGGACAAGGCGTATGGACCGCCATTGATATAGGCACGGCCTTTGAATCGGGTCGCGTTCTGAAATGAGTCGATCGCATTGCGCGAGTCCTTGAGCTGCAGGTAAGCGAGACCTCGCAGATAGGGTGCGTTGGAAGCTGCGTCGTGGGCGCGAACCCGTTCCAGCAGCGCGAGCGCCCCCTGCGCGTCACCTGCCTTGATGGCAAGCCACGCACGGTCCTGAGGAACCGACAGCTCGTGAATGAGCGTGTCTTGCGGGTAGCGCTTTTCGAGAGCGGAGAGCGCCTCCGTCGCTTGCTTCTGCTCATTGCAGAGAGCCAAGGTGGTGGCTGCAGCGATGAGCGTGTCCTTTCCTTTATCAAGTTGCATGGCTTGTTTGACAGTCTGATCCGGATCGAAGCATCGATCGACCATCCAGCCGGCGCTGGCTGCCGCGAGCAGCCCGCCGGCCTGGACGTCCTTCTCGTTGACGCTCGCTGCCTGGTCGGCCGCGCGCAGCAGAGTGGTCCTGGCCAGCTGAATCTGGCCCAACTGGGGAAGGAGAGCGCCCCAAGTGGAGGTGATGAGGAATTGGTCGGGTCGCCCAGCCGTTTCGGCGATGATTTTCTGCACGCTGTTCCAGTCAGACAGGCTGGCGTAATACTGAAGTTCGTTCCCGAAAAGCGTAGTTCCGTTCAAGCCGAAACGCTGTGCTTGCGCGATGTACTTCTCTCCTGCGGTTACGTCACCCAGGTTGGCCGCTTCCGCCACCTCGTTCAGCAGGGCGATGGCGTCGTCCGGCTGCAATGCGAGGGCCTTGCGATTGGCGGTGGCGCTCTTCTCAAATTCGCCACTGTCGAGATACTCAACTCCGAGGTTGATGAAGTTGTCCATTTGCAGCGGATACTCCTGGGTAGCGACCTGTAGGGTCTCGATGCTCTTATGCAGATCGCCTACGACTGTGGAGTAATAGTGGGCGGCAATGTAAAGCTTCTCGCGCTCGCTGACATTGTCGCTGAGCTGGTATGCCTTGGTGAAGTCCTCCGTCGCCTCGCTGAGCGCGCCCGTGTTGCTGCGAATGACGCCGAGGCGGGCCCAAGCCATCGCTAGCTTGGGGTCAAGTTCCAGGGCGCGTTTGTAGTGGTCCTCGGCTTCGGGGATGTCATTTCCCTTTAGATGTGCTTCGTCACCCAGGGCGTAGGCGCGAAAGGCCTCGAGCGACGGAGTGGTGGCCTGGCCGAAGGGAGCATTGAGTCTCTGGATACTAGAGAGGCTTTCCCCCAGTTTGGCGCGCATGCCGGTGGCGACATGGTTGAGTGCATCCAGCACATGCTCCTTGTCTGGCGCGGTGGCTTCTTCGGTGGCAATATCGTCGCCGCTGGCGGCGTTCTGGGCATCGAGGGTGATGACATAGGCCTTGCCCAATGGAGCTATGGTGCCGATAAGGATAGCCTTGCCGCCCTCCCGCTCGCCAATCTCGCGGGCGATTTGCGGGGTAATGGGCTCGTCCTGCTTGCGGCCGAGGAATTGCAGACTCTGCCGAAGGTGCTGCTGGCTGATGATGTCGAGCACGGGAGACTGGCCCAACTGCACCCGCAGGGCCTGGTTCAGGGTGGAGTCAAAAACGGGGTCGCCGGTTTTGTTGATAAAGTCGGCGACAACGATGCTGTCTTTCGCAGCCGCGGGCGCGGGCTTGACGCTGGAATGATTGCGGAACAGAAAAATCCCACCGCCCAAGGCCACCAGCACCAAGGCGCCGATGACCAGCATGCGGGAACGGAGACGGCGGCCGCCTGCCGGCGGCAGGGGAGGCGAGGCCGGCGTGACCGGCGCGGGTGGAGGGGTGTAAACGGACACCGGACCAGTGCCGGCGGGAGATGCGACTGAAACGGAAATGGCCTCCAGGTCCGCAACCAGTTCCTCGGCGCTGCGGTAACGCTGATCGCGGTCCTTGGCCAGCAGCTTGGCGATGATGGAATCGAGCCCGCTGGGCATGGCCGGGTTGAGGCTGCTGACCGGGGGCGGATCTTTCGTCAACAGGGCGGCAAAAACCCCGGCAGTGCTGCGGTCGCCAAAGGGTGGCCGCCCGGTCGCCATCTCGTAGAGCACGCTACCCAGGCTGAAGAGGTCCGTGCGGTGATCGAGCGGGTCGCCCGTGGCTTGCTCGGGGGACATGTAGGCAGCGGTGCCGAAAGTAGAGCCGGGAGCGGTGAGCCCGCTGACGTTGGTGGCGGTGTTATTTTGCGCGTCAAAGAAGCGGGAATCCAGCGAGGCCTCAGCGCCCTGCTTCTTGGCCACGCCGAAATCGAGAATCTTGAGCTGCTTGCGATCACGGCCGCTCTCCACCACGAAGAGGTTGGCCGGCTTGATATCGCGATGGATGATGCCCCGGGCGTGGGCAGCGCCCAGCGCACTGGCCGCCTGCTGGCCCAGGCTGGTGACCTCGGAGGGGGTGAGACGGTAATGGCTGAGATACTGCTGCAGCGTTTCCCCGTGCAATAACTCCATCACCAGATAGGGTTGCCCTTCCTGCTCGCCGACGTCGTAGATGGCGCAGATGTTGGGGTGGTTCAAGGTGGCGGCGGCCCGGGCCTCGCGCAGGAAGCGCTCATGGGAGACCTCGGCGCGGGAGCGAGGAGTGCCCGCAGGCGAGGGGCTGCTGGTCGGGTCCGAGACCAGAAAGCTGTCGGAGATGATCTTGAGAGCGACTTCACGTTCGAGCCGGGGATCGAGCGCGCGATAGACCTCGCCCATGCCGCCGGCGCCGATCTTCTCTATCACTCTGTAGGGCCCAAAGACAGTGCCAGAACCTATCATTCTCGCCCCTAGCGTTCGGACTCATGTTCCAGTGAGAGGGGACCTGCGGGTGGTTGATTCCTGAGTGTACACAGGGCATGATGCCGCGCGCTATTTCGGACTACAGCTGAGCGTATTCCTTTTTTGCCTCGGCAATGACAGGCAGGTCAGCGTCGGCGTTCTTCCACTCGGAGAAGAAGGCGTCGTAGGCTTTTTTCGCGTCTGGCTTATCGCCCGCCATGGCATATGCGCGGCCAAGCCCTAAGTAGGACAAGGCGTATGGACTGCGATTGATGTAGGCACGGCCTTTCAGGCGGGTCGCGTTCTGAAATGAGTCGATCGCATTGCGCGAGTCCTTGAGTTGCAGGTAAGCGAGACCTCGCAGGAAGGGCGCGTAGGAAGCTGCGTCGTGGGCGCGAACCCGTTCCAGCAGCGCAAGCGCCCCCTGCGCGTCACCTCCCTTGATGGCAAGCCACGCACGGTCCTGAGGCACCTTCAGCTCATGAATGAGCGTGTCTTGCGGGTACCGCTTTTCGAGAGCGGAGAGCGCCTCCGTCGCCTGCTTCTGCTCATTGCAGAGAGCTAAGGCATTGGCTGCATCGATGAGCGTGTCCTTTCCTTTATCAAGTTGCAGGGCTTGTTTGACGGTCTGATCCGGATCGAAGCATCGATCGACCATCCAGCCGGAGCTGGCGGCGCGGAGTAGACTGCCGGCCTGGGCGTCCTTCTGGTTGACGCTCGCCGCCTGGTCAGCCGCGCGCAGTAGGGTGGTCCTCGCCAGCTGAATCTGGCCCAACTGGGGTAGGAGAGAGCCCCAGGTGGAGGTGACGTAGAATTGGTCGGGTCGCCCAGCCGTTTCGGCAATGATTTTCTGCACGCTGTTCCAGTCAGACAGGCTGGCGTAATACTGAAGTTCGTCCCTGAAAAGCGTAGTCCCATTCAAGCCGAGACGCTGAGCTTCCCCGATGTACTTCTGCCCTGCGGTTACGTCACCCAGGTTGGCCGCTTCCTCGACCTCGTTCATCAGGGCGATGGCGTTGTCCGGCTGCAATGCGAGGGCCTTGCGATTCGCGGCGGCGCTCTTCTCAAATTCGCCACTGTCCAGATACGATTGACCGAGGTTGACGAAGGTGTCGACTTGCAGCGGATACTCCTGGGTGGCGACCTGCAGGGTCTCGATGCTCTTATTCAGATCGCCCACGACGGTGGTGTAGTAGTGGGCGGTAATGTAAAGCTTCTCCCGCTCGCTGACATTGTCGCTGACCTGGTATGCCTTGGTGAAGTCCTCCGTCGCCTCGCTGAGCGCGCCGGTGTTGAGGCGAATGACTCCGAGGCGGGCCCAGGCCATGGCTAGCTTGGGGTCAAGTTCCAAGGCGCGTTTGTAGTGGTCCTCGGCTTCGGGGATGTCATTTCCCTTTAGATGTGCCTCGTCACCCAGGGCGTAGGCGCGAAAAGCCTCCAGCGACGGTGTGGTGGCCTGGCCGAAGGGAGCATTGAGTCGCTGGATACTGGAGAGGCTTTCCCCCAGTTTGGCGCGCATACCGGTGGCGACCTGGTTGAGTGCATCCAGCACATGCTCCTTGTCTGGTGCGGTGGCTTCTTCGCTGGCAATATCGTCGCCGTTGGTGGCGTTCTGGGCATCGAGGGTGATGACATAGGCCTTGCCCAATGGAGCGATGGTGCCGATGAGGATAGCCTTGCCGCCCTCCCGCTCGCCGATCTCGCGAGCAATTTGCGGGGTAATCGGCTCGTCCTGCTTGCGGCCAAGGAATTGCAGACTCTGCCGAAGGTGCTGCTGGCTGATGATGTCAAGCACGGGAGACTGGCCCAACTGCACCCGCAGAGCCTGGTTCAGGGTGGAGTCAAAAACGGGGTCGCCGGTTTTGTTGATAAAGTCGGCGACAACGATGCTGTCTTTCGCAGCCGCGGGCGCAGGCTTGACGCTGGAATGATTGCGGAACAGAAAAATCCCACCGCCCAAGGCCACCAGCACCAAGGCGCCGATGACGAGCATGCGGGAACGGAGACGGCGGCCGCCTGCCGGCGGCAGAGGAGGCGAAGCCGGCGCGGGTGGAGGGGTGTAAACGGACACTGGACCGGTGCCGGCGGGAGATGCGACCGAAACGGAAATGGCTTCCAGGTCCGCACCGAGTTCCTCGGCGCTGTGGTAACGCTGATCGCGGTCCTTGGCCAGCAGCTTGGCGATGATGGAATCGAGCCCGCTGGGCATGGCCGGGTTGAGGCTACTGACCGGGGGCGGATCTTTCGTCAACAGGGCGGCAAAAACCCCGGCAGTGCTGCGGTCGCCAAAGGGTGGCCGCCCGGTCGCCATCTCGTAGAGCACGCTACCCAGGCTGAAGAGGTCCGTGCGGTGATCGAGCGGGTCGCCCGTGGCTTGCTCGGGGGACATGTAGGCAGCGGTGCCGAAAGTAGAGCCGGGAGCGGTGAGCCCGCTGACGTTGGTGGCGGTGTTATTTTGCGCGTCAAAGAAGCGGGAATCCAGCGAGGCCTCAGCGCCCTGTTTCTTGGCCACGCCGAAATCGAGAATCTTGAGCTGCTTGCGATCACGGCCGCTCTCCACCACGAAGAGGTTGGCCGGCTTGATATCGCGATGGATGATGCCCCGGGCGTGGGCAGCGCCCAGCGCACTGGCCGCCTGCTGGCCCAGGCTGATGACCTCGGAGGGGGTGAGACGGTAATGGCTGAGATACTGCTGTAGCGTTTCCCCGTGCAACAACTCCATCACCAGATAGGGTTGGCCTTGCTGCTCGCCGACGTCGTAGATAGCGCAGATGTTGGGGTGGTTTAAGGTGGCGGCGGCCCGGGCCTCGCGCAGGAAGCGCTCATGGGAGAGGTCGGCGCGGGACCGCGGAGTGCCCGCGGGCGAGGGGCTGCTGGTCGGGTCCGAGACCAGAAAGCTGTCGGAGATGATCTTGAGCGCAACTTCACGTTCGAGGCGGGGATCGAGCGCGCGATAGACCTCGCCCATGCCGCCGGCGCCGATCTTCTCTATCACTCTGTAGGGTCCAAAGACAGTGCCAGAACCTATCATTCCTAGCCCCTAGCGTTCGGATTCACGTCCCAGTGAACGGGCCTTCAGGTGGTTGATTCCTGAGTGTACACAGGGCGTGTGCCCGGCGCTATGAATGAATCGACCCTACCAACCGCCGCCGCCCCCTCCCCCGCCACCTCCACCAGAGAATCCTCCGCCGCCGGTTCCCGAACTTGAGCCCGGCGTGGTGGCAGAACTGGCGATTGCGTTAGAAAAGGAGGCGCCAAAGGCACTGGGAAAGGTATTCATCTGATAAGGACGGTTCCCCACATACCAGTATGGCGAGTAATCATTGCTTTGCTTTGCATCTTCGAGGACCGCCGAGAACTGTTGCGCCCAGGCCAGCTCACAGTCGAGCGCCAGCGCGTAGGGCAGATACTTGTCAAACAACTCCGGGGTCTTCTCCGGCGGCATGAGCTGGTTCAGGCGATTTCCGTCGACGCTTTTGAGGAAGATGCGGAAGCCCTCGATTTTATCCAGCAGTTCTCGTCCGGCGCGGGTGGGCGCCTTGAGCGCGGAGGGAAAGAGGAGGTTGGCGCCGACGAGTGCGAGCAGGATCAAGAGCACAAAGACCGACGTGACCCACCCCAGCACGCATAGACCAACGATATCGGCGGCCACAAAAGGGAGCGTGAGTAAGGCGCTGGAGTGCGCTTGCTTTGCCAGTTTTGGATTCGTACTCCCGGCTGCTCGTGTTCCCTTCCAAAGGAGTAGGGTCTGCCGCACCAGGAGGACGACGAAGATATTCCAGATCGTCAACCAGAAGACGATAGCGCCCAGAGTAATCCTGAGGGAAAGCGTCTCCGCCGCCGCCCTGGCCACCAGCGCTGCTATGGACAAGATCACGCCGGGAATGAGGAACCGCCGGTTGGTGACAAAGTAGATCTTGTGCTGGGCGGCATGGAGCGTCTGCTTCACGGCAGCTATGGCAGCGCGAAGGATGGCGTGGTTTTTGCTTTGCAGCCTGATCTCGGCCGCCACATCGCCGTCATCATCGGCTGCATGCTTGTGATGAGCGGCCCTCTTGTGCTGGGGAAACAGTTTTGCCGCGGCCGCAATCTCTTCCGGAGCCAGCGTTTGCTCACTCGCTTTGCTCCGTTTGAGGGTGTAAGCGCCCCCGCTCTCTTTTATGGAGAGATAGTCTTTTACTGCCATATCGAGGATAGCGGTGGTGAAGGTCTTGTCATCAAAACCCATGCGCACCAGGTAGCGCATAGCCGCGGGAGATACTCCGGCGGGCGGTTCGTAAATCGGTACGATCTCGGATTTGGCGGGTCCTCGACCCACCAGGAACCACACAATGAGGTAATACGACAACACCACGAGCAGGCCTGCCGCGCCCACCAGGGTCGGCTGGTTGTCTTCAAGAAAATAGCGGAAACGGGCTTCGCCGCTCGGCGCCTGGATGTCGCCCTTGGGCCAGGAGACGACCAGGGTGAACCCCTCCCCCGCAGATAAGGGATGGGTGCAAGCAAAGTTGATTTCATGACCCGTTCCGGTGGAGGAGCTGAAGTCCTTTCCCCGGGCGCCTTGCGGTCCGGTGTAGCCGTCCATGCGTACGGATAAGAGGGGTATGTTTTCCGGGAGTGTTACTGTCGCTGTTGCGTGTGCGATGGGGAAAAGCCAGCCGGTCCCGGTGACGTTCCAATAAAGCTCGTCGTGATCGGCGAAGAATCCGATCTCGCGGTCTGCTGTGTAGGTCAGCGCGTAAGTGTAATCGCCGGGGGGCAGGATTACGTTCTCATCTCCTATGTAAATTCGCTCGCCGTTGCTTTGGTCCTTAATATGGAATTTCTCCGGCTGCCCATCTCGTAATACCTGCACAACTTCGAAATGAATGACGTACCGGTTGCCTAGCGGATCCTTATAGCGAGTAGGAAAGTCGCGATAAATCCCATGCCGGATGTTTACCGCAGCGCTGCGCACAAGGATGGTCTCTGTTACCAGCAACGACGCGTCTTGCCGGACACGAATGTCGCTGTGGTAATCGAGGATTTCTTCGCTCGCAAAAGGCGAGACCTGCGCTCCGGCGCCGCAGCACAGACACAAGAAGGCGAGGAGTGCGCAGCCGACGACGACGTTTACGTGGGGGCGAGTCATGGTCCCGTCTGGGGTCCCGTCTGCGTCAATACAATCTCCACCCGGCGGTTTTTCTGCCGTCCTTCAGGATCATCCGAGCCGTCGGCTTTCTTGTTTGGAGCAACAGGCTTGGTTTCGCCCCAACCCTGGGTGGTGATGCGCGATCCTGTAATCGATGCATTCGCCACCAGCCAGTTCTTCACCGCGTCGGCCCGATTCTCCGATAACTTCATGTTGTAGGGGTGCGTGCCCTTACCGTCAGTGTGCCCTTCGATCAGCATCGGCGAGCTAGGATAGGAAGCCGCTACCTGGCCAACTTTCCGCAGCGTGTCATTGGCTTTAGGCAGCAGCGTGTATTTGTCGAAATCAAACAACACGTCGGCAGCCAGATCGATGGTGAGTTGCTGCCCCACCACCTTGGCTCCCAGATCCTGGAGCACACTCTGGATGCCACTGGTGACGCCGACAATGCCACTCGTAGCGGCGACAATGTCGACGATATGCTTCTGCCCCAGCGCCTGGCGAGCCGCCGCCTCCGTGGCTGCGGAATCGGGATCGGTGTACTTCCCTTGAGCCATGACCGGGCAGGCTGCTAGCAGCAACAACAATGATGTCCAACAGCGATGGATTCGCATGGTTCTCTCCTCGCAGCCAGAGCCTTAGTTATCGGTGATCGGAACATCTTCAAAGGGCGGCGTGACCGGGGTAAAGAGATCTAACTTGGTCACGTCAGCAGAAGGCGCCGGAAACTTTGCCCACCAGGTAATCGCTTGGCCGGGGGCCAGTTTCTCGCAGACGCCGGCCATGCCGCAGTTGTAGTCACCGCCAGGCGCCAGGTAGGTGCCGTCTGCATCTTTCAGGATGAAGTATTTCTTGCTTGCAGCAGCAAGGTAGTACTTGTCATAGCTTATGTTCGGACCAAGAGCGTAGAAACTAATTCCGGCACCCGTGGTGTTGTGGAAGCGAATTTTGACGCTCAGAACTCCGCCAGAACGCCTGCATTGGGTCAACTCACCGACCACTCCCGTGGTGCTTGTGTCCTGGCTCTGAATGATGTCCGAACTCGCCGCAGCCGGTAAGCTCGGCGTAGAAGCGCTGGGTTGTGAAACAGGTGGCACGGCCGCAACCGTGCTGTTTTGGGCAGCTTGGGTTTGCGGGCTTACCACCGCCGGGATAGGCGCAGTCGATTGCGATTGGACGGGCCCTGCGAGTAGATCAATTTTCTCTCCGGTTGACTTAATGCCTGCGATCATCTCACTGTAGTTCCATACTCCCGCGATTTTCCGCGCCGTGACATAGACGGTTCCGCTGCCCTTGGGTCCGGAAATTGGCACGGCCAGATTGGCATCGCCCGAACCGCCAGTACCCACGTTGATGGAACCGCTCGTCAACCAGCCCTCTTCGATCCGGCCGCCAAGCTTCTGCGCGACTGCAGGGTTTGCCTGGGCTCTCGCGACCGCCTCCAGAGCCACGTCGGAACTTCTCATCCAACTCATGATCAGGGCGAAGATCCCCAACCCAAAGCAGACCATTAACAGAAAAGTGGCCAACAGCAGCCACTTCCAGTTCCTTCCCAGCCAACTGTTGCGTTGCACAGGGCCCACTGCGCTTCCTTGCAGGGTAGGGTTATTCGTTGCCATGTATTCCTCCTCCAAAACTCGGCTTCTATTGGGATAACGCGAAGAAACCGCGGCAAAAGGTCCAAGTTTTTTGAGGCCAGGGGGCCAGCGGTACTTTTTTCCCATCTGCCACCGGCTGACTGTCTGGAAACGAGGTCGTAAACCTGGTTGGCTTGCTATGGGACCGGATATATACTTTCAGCCGTAAAGGTCGCGATCCTTTTGGGGTGTGAATCGAGCAAGCTCGCGAACCCGCCCCGGGCCCTCCCTCGCTCTTCCACTTTCTTATTTCCTGACTTCGAGTGATCGCGACCTGCGGGAACTTTACCCGGTTACCTGTCATTCGTGTACGAGTCACTTATGGATGCGCCAAGCGACCTGGAAGAACGAGACGCCGGCAAGGAGCGGGCGGTTGCTGATTTGGCAGTGTTGCTCTACCCGGAACTACGCCGTCTGGCGTCGCGCCACCTGCGACGGGAGCGCCGTGAGCACACCTTGCAGACCACCGCCCTGGTGCATGAGGCCTATCTTCGCCTGAACGATCAAAGAGAAGTTCACTGGAAGAACCGGGAGCAGTTTCTGGGCGTGGCTGCGCAACTCATGCGCCGGATCCTGGTGGACTATAGCCGTGGACATGATGCCAAAAAGCGCGGCGGAGGCGCAGAGAAAGTATTCCTGGAAGAAGCGGCCGGCATTGCCAAAGAGAAGGGGGCGGAGGTAATTGCTTTGGATGAAGCGCTTACCCGGCTGGCCGAGTTCGATCCGCAGCAAGCCCATCTGGTGGAGTTACGTTTTTTCGGTGGCCTGAGCATTGAGGAGTCGGCCGAAGTTCTGGGAGTTTCCCGGACAACGCTTAAGCGTAACTGGAATGTGACTAAGGCCTGGCTTGCGCGTGAGCTACGCCATGGCGACCAAAAAGATGCCTGAAAAGTGGGAGCAGGTGAAGGAGTTATTCACCTTGGCCCTGGAGCGAGACGCCGCAGAGCGAAGCGAATTCTTGCGCCAGGCCTGCGGCGACGACGACGTTCTCCGCAGCGAAATCGAATCGCTCTTGTCGAGTTTCGATGGTGCCACTACTTTCCTTGAGGATTCGCCCGCCGCTGATCTGCTGTCCGCACAGTCGCGCTCGATGGTGGGAAAAAGAATTGGAGCGTACCGCATCCTGGGCGAGATTGGCCATGGGGGCATGGCGGTCGTCTATTTGGCTGAACGTGCGGATGACCAGTATCGCAAGCGCGTCGCCATCAAGATGCTGCAACCGGGAACGAACAAGGATGAAATCCTCCGGCGTTTCCGCAACGAGCGACAGGCGCTGGCTGCTCTAGACCACCCCAGCATCGTGCGCCTGCTCGATGGTGGGAGTACTGAAGAGGGCTTGCCTTATCTGATCATGGAGTACGTCGAGGGCGTCCGCATCGACGAATATTGCGATACTCACAAACTATCGATCACCAAACGCCTGCAGTTGTTTTGTGCTGTCTGCCTCGCGGTGCAATATGCGCATGAGACCCTCGTCATCCATCGCGATATAAAGCCCAGCAACATTCTCATTACCAGGGACAGCGTGGTCCGGCTGCTGGATTTTGGCATTGCCAAGGTGCTCAACCCGCAATGGTCCCAAGATGGTACCCGAACCGATTGGCGTCCCATGACGCCTGAATACGCGAGCCCCGAACAGGTGCGCGGAGCACCGGTCACAAAAGCTACGGATATCTATTCACTCGGAGTCTTGCTTTATGAACTGTTGACCGGGCATCGCCCGCATCGGGTTGGTTCTGCGGTCGAGCAGCGCGGTTATGACGAGGAAGCGGCGAAGCCGAGTAAGGCCGCGGACAAAGTCGACGGAAAGGCAGCCCCCGACGACACCACGCGAGCGACTCCTCAGCTGGTTGCTGAGGTGCGCGCCATTCGACCCGAAGAGCTGCCGCGCCGCTTGCGCGGGGATCTCGACACTATTGTGATGAAGGCAATCCGCTCCGAGCCGGAAGCGCGTTATGCCTCCGCTCAGGAGTTTTCGCAGGATATCGAGCGGCACTTGGCGGGCCTGCCCATTCGAGCCCGGAAACCTACGCTTTTCTACCGCGGTGGAAAGTTCGTCCGGCGGCATGCGGAGTCGTTGACGACAGCCATACTCATCCTCGCGGTCACCGGCGGTTTGGCGGTGTGGGCGGGGCGCTGGCTGTGGAAGCTGAAGAATGCCACCGAGCCAACGCCGGGGGCGGTGCACTTACGCATACGTCCCTCGGTCGCCATCTTGGGTTTTAAGAATCTCTCAGGCCGCCCGGATACTGCTTGGATTTCGACCGCGCTATCGGAGATGTTGACAACGGAACTGGCCGCCGGCGAGCAAATGCGCACTGTACCGGACGAGACCGTCGCGCGCACGCGAATAGATCTTGGCCTTGCTGATGTAGAGAGCCTGTCTCGCGACACATTGACGCAAGTGCGCAAGAACCTGGGCAGCGACTTCGTTATTCTCGGCTCCTATCTCGACCTGGGAAAGGATAAGGGAGGCCGCCTCGACCTTCGTCTCGAGGACACGGTCAAAGGAGAAACTGTCGCTGCCGTCTCGGAAACGGGCTCGGAAAAAACCATCATTGACCTGGCTGCGCAGGTAGGCGCACGCTTACGCCAGCAGTTTGGCCTGGAGAAGCTTTCCCAGCTCGAATCGCAAGAAGTGAGAGCCGAACTGCCATCGAATCCCGACGCGCTGCGCCCTTATGCGCAGGGCCTCGCCAGCATCAGGTCGTTTGATGATCTATCGGCACAGGAGTTCCTCAGCCATGCGGTTGCTGCCGATCCTTCCTTCCCTCTGGCTCACTCCGAGCTGGCAAGGACGTGGTCGTCACTCGGATACGATTCGGATGCGCAGCACGAGGCGAAGAAAGCCCTGGATAGCGCAGGCGATCTTTCGCGGGAGAAACACCTGCTGGTCGAGGCCCGGTTCTATGAGACAACCAGAGATTGGGCGAAGGCCATTGAGGCCTATCAAACTCTTTTCAATTTTTTCCCCGACAATCTCGAATATGGCTTGCAGCTGGCAAGCGCTGAAACTGCTGGAGGCCGAGGCAAAGATGCATTCAGGAGCCTGGCCGCGCTGGATGCTTTAGGGCCGCAGACAAAGGACAACCCGCGCATCAACCTGGCCAGGGCGGACGCAGCGGCTTCGCTCGGCGACAGCAGACTCAGACGAGACATGGCAGCGCTCGCGGCACAAGAGGCAGGCGAACAGGGGGCCAAACTCCTGCTGGCTCGTGCACGAGATTCTGAGTGCCGGGCTCTCGCGGATCTGGGCGAAAACGGGAGGGCCAAGAGTGCCTGCGAAGAAGCAAGACGCGTATACGAGGCCGCGGGAGACCGCAGCGGTTTATCCCAGAGCCTGCACGACATGGCGGAGGTACCTATCAATCAAGGGGACTTCGCAGCGGCTGAGAAGTTGTACAGTCAGGCTCTCACCATCGCGCGCGAAATCGGCAATCAGAAGGGTCAGGGCAAAGAACTGCTTGACTTGGGGGTGATTTCTGTCAAGAAAGGAGATTTCTCTACCGCGCGACGGTTCTACGACGAGGCCTTGCAGCACGACCAGGAGGCCGGTGACAAGAGTGGAATGGCGGCCGTGATGGGCGACACCGGCATCCTCTTGCGCATACAAGGCAAATTGCAAGACGCACTCAACCACTTTCAACAGGCCTTGGAGCTGTCTAACCAGGTGGGACACCGGGGTTCCTCTGCTCAGGCCATGTCGGCCATTGGAGACGTATTGTTAGAAGAAGGAGATCTGCCTGGGGCTTACAAAATGTATCAGCAGTCCTCGATCATTGAGCATGAGATCGGCAGAAAGATTATTTACGCCTCAAGCCTTACTCAAGTGGGCCGAGTGCTTCGGCAACAAGGGAAAGCAGAGGAGGCGCAACAGGCTTATCGTCAGTCCCTCTCGCTCGAAGAGGAACTCGGAAATAAAAGCGACGCCGCCGAAACGCGCCTGGCGCTGGCGGAATTAGATTGCGATTCGGGCAAAGGAGCCGAGGCGGAACAACTGAGCCGTGCGGCCGTGGAGACGTTTCGCGCGGACGCTTACACGGACGAGGAGAGCCTGGCACAATCCATGGTCTCCAGAGCCCTTCTGCAACAAGGAAAGCCCGAAGAGGCGCGCTCAGCGATGGCCGAAGCAGTGAGGCTTTCACAAAAGAGCCAGGCTGTACTCGTTCGCATCCCGGTGATGATTGATCAGGCCTATCTACTGGCAGCCGTGGACAACAGGGGCGGAGCGGAGGTCACCGCTCAAGATGCACTGACCCGGGCGCGTAACCTGGGTCTTTTTCGCTTGCAACTGGAGGCCTCTCTCGCCCTGGGTGAGATTCAGATGCAGAAGCGGAACCCCGACATGGGGCGCAAACGGCTTGAGGATACGGAAGAGAGCGCACGTTCCAAGGGTTTTGAGCTGATCGCACAGAAGGCAAATGCTGCTCAAGCATTCGCTGCGTCAGGAAGCCGGCGATAGAAAGGGATTTTCTATCTGCAGACCGGCAAACTTCTGGCCGTGCTGAAGATCCTCGGTCAACAGAAGCTCGCATTGTGCCTGTATGGCTGCGGCCACAATGAGAGAGTCGTACCACGAAAGGCGGTACCGCGCCTGCAGATGCAAAGCTTCCAGATAGAGCGCATGAGAGGAATGAACACTCAGGAGTGGACGAAAGATGGTGCTGTAATACTGTTCTGCCTCGTCCGCCCTCATCGGTGGCGTAAAGCGCCGCAAGGCAATGTTGAAGAACTCCTGAACTACCTGGTAGCTGGTAATTCCCTTCTGGGTCTTGAGCGCCGTCCGTATCAACTGCGTCGCCCGCCGCGACTTGGCCGCGGCACCTCGATCGAATGAATAGACGAAGATAGTGGTGTCGAGGAAGAATCTATCGCTCATTCATCTCTTCCCTGCTGAATTTCTTTCCGGCGTCAATATGCTTCATGCGCTTCATCAACGCGTCGAAACTTTGTGCATCTCCCGCACTGGCTGTGAACTGCGCAAGCCATTCGCGGAAGGCCGCGTTCAAGGTCTTGTGTTGCGCGCGCGCAATCGACCTGGCCCGTTCGATCAAATCTTCATCGGCGCTCAGCGTGATATTTTTCATGTGATTCCAGTGTACACTGCTTTCGTGTAATTAAGAGTCCAAGACCGTAGCTGGAGCTGGAATCCCTCGCATCCTGGCTAGGCGAGTATACTTGCAGCGGTTTTGCCCAACAACACTATCCAGGGGAGTCGTTCCAATGAATCGCAGGTCGTTACTTAAGCTTGGCGGACTCTTCGCAATCACCCTTCCCGCACTCGCTTTTCAAGAGGAGAAGAGCAAGCTCAAGATTACGGGAGTGCGCCTGGTGCGAACCCGGCCCAAACGTCCTGTGCCCAGCTACACGCCTGCTCCGGGATCATGGTCAACGCAAGGCGTCGAGGTGGCAAACCCCATGTCGATTTACCCGCAGTACAAAGCGACCCGGTCGTTGTGGAATCCTGATCCAGGAAAGCTGGAGGGATTCACAGTCGAAATCTCCACTGACAAAGGCGTGACCGGTTATGGGTCCGGCGGGGCGGGCGGCGGCGCGGTGGTGGAGCAGCACCTGGTGAAGCTGCTCGTTGGTGAAGATCCGTTCAACGTTGAGCGCCTATGGGACATCATGTACCGGTCGACCATGCCCTATGGACAGGCAGGCATTGCCATCAATGCAATCAGCGGAGTCGATCTCGCGTTGTGGGACCTGATCGGCAAGGCGCTCAATCTTCCTGTTTACGAACTGCTTGGCGGCCAGACCAAGCCTCGCATCCCGGCTTATTGCACCGGCAATGATGTCGAGCAACACCTCAAGTTCGGCTACAAGCGGTTGAAGCTTGCCATTCCCTACGGCCCCGCGGATGGGTGGGAGGGGCAGCAGAAAAATCTGGAGTTGGTAAAGAAGACGCGCGCACAGCTGGGGCCAGACGGCGACCTGATGCTTGATTGCTATATGGCGTGGAACGAGCAATACACCATCGAGATGGCTAAGCTGGTCGAACCGTATCGCATCTACTGGATGGAAGAGTGCCTGCAGCCACGAGACTATGAAGGCTTCGGGCGCCTGAGTGCGGAGATTAAATCCACCCGCATGGCCACCGGCGAGCACGAGTATACGCGCTACGCCTTCCGTCAACTGTTAGACCATCGCGGGGCGGCGATCTGGCAGCCCGACATTCACTGGTGCGGCGGCATGACGGAGCTACGGCGTATCGGCGCCCTGGCGGCCGCCTATGATATCCCGGTGATTCCGCACGGCGGCGGAGCCTTCGATTCGATTCACTTCATCCTGGCCACGCCGAACAGTCCGTGGGCAGAGACGTTTATGCCCCCGCCCGGTGGACCGGATGAAGTTTACCGGCGCTTCGAAGAAGACAACCATATCACTCGCGGGCCGGAAGGAATCTATGCGCGCCCATCGGACAGTCCGGGTTTGGGCTGGGATATCGAGGTGGTTTAGTGGGGTTTAAAGTAGGGTATGGCCGATATCAAGAGCACCGATCTTCTGCAGCAATTCGCAAGCGACAATTATTCGGGCATCTGCCCGGAGGCCTGGGGGGCCATGGAGGCAGCCAATCACGGCCACGTCTCCGGCTACGGAGACGACCCCTGGACCGCGGCTGCGGCCGATGCCTTCCGGGAGTTGTTTGAGACCGACTGCGAGGTCTTCTTTGCCTTCAATGGCACAGCCGCAAATTCATTGGTACTCGCGTCCCTCTGCCAGTCGTATCACGCCGTCATCTGCTGTCAATCCGCCCACGTAGAGACGGATGAATGCGGCGCCCCGGAGTTCTTTTCCAACGGTTCCAAGCTCCTTATCGCCGAAAGCAGCGACGGAAAACTCACCCCGGCAGCCGTTCATAAGATCGCGACTAATCGGCAAGATATTCATTACCCTAAACCGCGCGCCGTCACCATCAGTCAATCCACCGAAACAGGTCGCGTCTACACCCTGGAGGAACTGCGTGCTCTCTCACAAGAGTGCCGGCGAAACGGGCTGCGGTTGCACATGGATGGAGCGCGCTTCGCCAATGTCTGCGCCAGCCTTGGCTGCGGGCCCGCGGAACTGACCTGGAAGAGTGGTATCGACGTGCTTTGCTTCGGAGGCACGAAGAACGGAATGGCGGTGGGCGAAGCGATTCTCTTCTTCGATCGGAAACTGGCCCTGGACTTCGACTATCGCTGCAAGCAGGCAGGGCAACTCGCCTCAAAGATGCGCTTTCTTGCTGCTCCGTGGGTGGGCATGCTCCAGAGTGGCGCATGGCTCAGCAACGCGGCTCATGCCAATGCTTGCGCACGGTACTTAGCGGATCAGCTCCTGAATATTCCCGGCGTCGACATCGTCTCTTACCCGGAGGCAAACGCAATGTTCGTCAATGCCCCGGACGAAGTCCTCGAAGCTCTGCGCCGACGAGGGTGGAAGTTCTATACCTTTATTGGAGGCGCCGCGCGATTCATGTGCTCATGGGATACGGATCGCAAACGTATCGACGAGTTTTGCCGCGACATGCGCATTTGTGCCGAGCAGGTTTCGATGCAGACGAAGTGAGTCCGATTCGCGGCTATAACTAAGGACCTGGTTCTGTCCATCCACCTCCACCTATGCCAATGTGGGCCACCGCCCTCAACTTCGTCATCCCGACCGGAGCGTAGCGTAGCGGAGGGACCTGCAGTTTCACTTCCGGCACAAGCGAATGTACCGTGGGCGAGTCGCCTCCGGGTTCCGCTTCCCCATCAACGCAAACTGCAGATCCCTCCACTGCGCTTCGCTCCGGTCGGGATGACAAAGTTGAGGGCGGTGGCCCACATTGGCATAGGTGGAGGTGGATGGACAGAACCAAACAACGAGGGTCCCCACACTTACCACTTGCGCTCTCGGTCAATTACCGACCAAGAGCTAATCCGGACAAGTATGACTCTGAACCGTCCCTTCGGGACCGATCCCGATACACCCAAGATCTATTGCTGTTGCAATGCACGCTGTAGAACCTCAGCCAGGTGGATGGCCCTCCGCCCCGTTGCTTGCAAGATTTGCTCGCGACAACTGAATCCATCGGAGACGATCAGAGTTTCCGGATCTGTCTGCCGTACAGCCGGCAAGAGCACTCGTTCTCCTATGGCCTGGGACACCGCATATTTTTTTTGCTCAAAGCCAAATGGTCCCGCCATTCCACAACAACCCGCGTCCACCGTCTTCAAGTCCGCGCCCATCTTGCGCAACAACTCCTCTTCCTCCGTCATCTTCATGATTGCTTTGTGATGGCAATGTCCATGAAGGAGCACCTTCTGTGAGAGTTGCGGAGGCTGATATCCATTTTGTTGCAGAAATTCGCTGAGCAGGAAAGTTTGACGGCGCAGACGGTCTGCGCGCGGATCCTCGGGAAAAAGGTTTCGCAATTCGTCGCGAAACACCGAAGCGCAGCTCGGTTCCAGAACCACAATGGGCAAGCCGGCATCGATCTCCCGCGCAAGCACTCGCATGATGCGTCGCAGGTATTGCCTGGCCTTGTCGAGCATGCCAAAGTCGTACAGAGGCCGGCCGCAGCAAAGATGGCTCCGGGGGACCCTTACCCTGTATCCGGCGTGCGTAAGTACTTCAAATGCAGCCTGGCTAGTCTCCGGCTTAAAGTAATTATTGAAGGTATCCGCCCAGAGGACCACATCTGGTCTGCCGTCTTTTCCATTGCGTTGCTTCGAGGCCCACTTCTTAAAACTGACGGGAGCGAGCTGCGGCATCTGCCGCTGAGGCGCAAGCTCGAGCTTTTGCTGCAACCAGCGTTTCGACCTCGGGGCGTTGCTTAGGCGGTTGGCGAGGCGCGGTGCGAATCCACCCAGAGCCGCCCAGCGGTCGATCAGGCCGAAGGCGTAGGCGTGCATCGGGCGTCGCTCTCCCTCGTAGTAATGAGACAAAAACTCTGCTTTATAAGTGGCAAGATCCACGTTCGCCGGGCATTCCGACTTACAGGCCTTGCATGCCAGGCACAAGTCGAGCGCCTGCTTGACCTGTTCATTCTTCCAACCGCCGTCGATCACCTCGCCCTGCAACAACTCGAAGAGCATGTGGGCGCGTCCTCGCGTGCTGTGCTCCTCTTCGAGAGTCACCATGTAACTCGGGCACATCGAACCACCGTCCTGCTTGCGGCAGGTTCCGACTCCGATGCATCGCGCAGCGGCGTTGGCGAAGGAGCCGCCGTCCTCAACAAACTTGAAATGAGTTTTCGGTTGCAGCGGTTTGTAGTCTGCACCCAGGCGGAGGTTCTCCGTAGGCAGATAGGCATCCACTACCTTATGAGGATTCATCCTGTTCTGCGGATCCCACACCGCCTTGAACTGGCGGAAGGCGTTTATTAGTTCAGGACCGAACATCTTAGGCAGCAAAGCACCACGCGATTGCCCGTCGCCATGCTCGCCGGAAAGCGAACCTCCGTAGCTGACGACCAGGTCGGCGGCTCTCTCGACAAACTCGCCATAGTCGCGAATTCCCGCTTCGCTCTGCAAGTCAAAGCTCACGCGCATGTGTATGCAGCCATGCCCGTAGTGCCCGTAAAAGGCGCCTTCATAGTCATACTCGTTCAAGAGCGCGCGAATATCCCGCAGGTAGCTGCCCAGCTTTTCTGGAGCCACCGCCGCATCATCCCACCCTTCCCATTGCGGCGCCGCGCCAGGAGCAAACGCTGCTGCCCGGGGGCCGGATTCCCGCAGATGCCAAACGGAGCGCGCCTCAGACGGCGTATAGAGACGGGTATTGGGTGGATCGGGCATTTGCTTCATGCGATCTATCAATTGCTCAGCGACGCTGCGCGCTTGCTGCGGATCGTCAGAGCCGAATTCAACCAGCACGATGCCGCGCCCCTCAGGGAGCAGTTCGAGTTTAGGAGCTCCCTTGCGCCGCAGTCCGTCTACGATGCTTCCCTCGAAGCCTTCGAAGCCGATCGGCTGAAAGGTCAGGATCTCTGGAACGTCGTCTGCAGCGACAAAAGCATCGTGATATCCAATTCCGACCAGGGCGCGATGCTGCGGGCTGGGGATGAGCTTTACCTTGGCTTCGAGCACCGTCACGCAGGTGCCTTCCGTCCCGACCAGTGCACGAGCCACATTGAATCGCTCCGGCAATAGCTCATCTAGGTTGTAGCCAGAGACGCGCCGGGGAATTTGCGGGAAGCGGGCCCGTATCAAATCCGCGTACTGATCACCGATCGCACGCAGCGCAGTGTAGATCTCGGCGCGACGGCCGCCCTGCTCAAGGATGGAATGCAATTCGTCCGTAGTTGTCGAGCCGACGGTCATCTGCGTTCCGTCGTAGAGCAGAATGCGCAGCTCTTCGATGTTGTCTACCGTCTTGCCGCCGAGCAAAGAATGAGTGCCACAGGAGTTGTTCCCAATCATGCCGCCAATGGTGCAGCGGTTGTGGGTGGACGGATCAGGCGCGAATGTCAGCTTGTGGACTTCTGCCTGATTGCGGAGCGTGTCGAGCACAACCCCAGGCTGCACGCGGGCGAAGCGTTGCTCCGGGTCGAGCTCGAGGATCCGATTCATGTACTTGGTGAAGTCGAGCACCACGGCGACATTGCAGCACTGGCCGGCCAGGCTGGTGCCTGCTCCGCGGGCCAATACCGGAGCGCCGTACTTGCGGCACGTCGCCATGGCAGCCACGACATCGTCGGCATCGTGCGGGACTACCAACCCGATGGGAATCTGGCGGTAGTTCGATCCGTCGGTCGAGTACATGGCGCGGCTTCCCCGATCGAAGCGGACTTCTCCTTTAATGTTTTGCTTTAACTCTTTTTCGAGCTCCGCTGCCTGCGGGAATGTGTCGACCGGCTTTGCGTGGGAACTTAGCGGCAGGGGGGTAAGACTTTGCATGTGCTTGCCTAGCGGCCGGCTGATGCTGGGGTTTCGACCGGGGCAAGGGATTGAAGAGCCGCAGTAACACCGCCCGCCTGGTGAGGCACGCCGGCCAGGCGTAGGCCCATCTCGACTCCGCTGAGCGTTCCCGCCAGCATCAGGTCATTGAAGCTACCAAGATGCCCGATGCGAAAGACTTTGCCGGCCAGCTTGGAGAGACCAGCTCCTAGAGACATGTCAAAGTTCTCGAGGATGATACTGCGCAAACGATCCGCGCCGTGGCCTTGAGGCATAAAGACCGCGGTCACCGCGCTTGAGTACTCACGCGGATCCTCGCAGACAATCTCCAGGCCCCAGGTTCGCACCGCGGCGCGCGTCGCTTCCGCGTGACGGTCATGGCGGCGGAATACATTGTTCAGTCCTTCCTCCTGCAGCATCGCCAGCGCCTCCTGCAAGCCATAGAGCAAAGTGGTTGCTGGAGTGGTCGGAAAATAACCATTGCGATTGGGGCCCAGCATCTCCTGCCAGTCCCAATAAGAACGCGGTAATTTTGCGCTCTTGTTGGCGGCGAGGGCCTTTTCAGAGATGGCGTTGAAGCTCAGGCCCGGCGGCAGCATCAGGCCCTTCTGTGAACCGGCGACGGTTACGTCTACTTCCCATTCGTCGTGGCGGTAATCGATGGAGCCCAGAGAAGAGATGGTATCCACCATTAGCAACGCCGGATGGTTGGACCGATTCATCGCCCGCCGGATCTCAGCGATTCCACTGGTTACTCCGGTTGAGGTCTCATTGTGGACCACCATCACTGCCTTGTAGGTATGGCGATCGTCGTCGGCTAGCCGGGAAGCTACTTCCGCCGCGCTTACGCCACTCCGCCAGTTGCCCGGTACATAGTCCACCCTGAGTCCGAAGCGCTCCGCGAGCTGTTGCCAGAGTTGGGAAAAGTGCCCGGTCTCAAACATCAGCACACGGTCACCCGGAGACAAGGTATTGACGATCGCCGCTTCCCATGCGCCCGTGCCCGAGGCCGGATAGATCACCACCGGACCGCTGGTTTGAAAAATGGGGCGCAGATTCTCCAGAACCTCGGAGCCTAGCTTGGCAAACTCTGCGCTGCGATGATCGATGACCGCACGATGCATCGCCCGCTGGATTCGATCGGGGACGTTTGTGGGT
Organism: uncultured Acidobacteriaceae bacterium; assembly: GCA_963787145.1. Classification (GTDB taxonomy): domain Bacteria; phylum Acidobacteriota; class Terriglobia; order Terriglobales; family Acidobacteriaceae; genus PALSA-350. The sequence goes on along the minus strand of CAWBBY010000045.1, from coordinate 70,516 downwards.
CCGGGAATTTGCAGAAAGTGCCGGCCGGGGCGTGTCAAGAGGACCTTCCAGAATTCTAAACTATGTGAAACCGCACTATCGATTGCGAGCAGCGCTCGCAACCATCTATAGTGTAAGGCCAACGCATGGCGACGGATTGTTTCTCCCGAATGCAGCGGCGGGCCTTCCTGAAGCTCACCGGCGCGATGGCGGCCTTTCGTCTCGCGCCGCGTGCCCTTGCCGCTCCCAGCCGCCGGATTTCTCTCATCGTCGACGGCAACGATCCAATCGCCTCCAGCGATCCGGTCAAATCAGCCGCCGGCCGGCTGCGGCATTCGCTGCTGAACAAAGGCTTCCTCTGCGATATCGTTTCCTCTCCGGAGCAGGTCAAAGGCTCAGCCTTTTCGGTCGCGGTGACAAGTGCAGGCTCAAGCCTGGCGGGGAATTTCCCGCGAGCGGGCACAGCCCTCGGCAACCCGGAAAGTCTCCGTCTCACTCCTGGACATATAGCAGAAGCGCCGGCCACCCTGCTCCTTGCCAGCGGCCAAAGAGGATTCATCTACGGGCTGCTGGAGTTGGCGGAGCGGGTTCAATTCCAACCGGACGCGGTAGCTGCTCTGCATCTGGCCGGGCCGCTCGAAGAAGAGCCGGCGAACGAAGTGCGAAGCATCGCACGTTCGTTCTGCAGTGAGCTCGAGGATAAGGCCTGGTACTACGACAAAGATTTCTGGCGAGGCTACCTGGATCTCCTCGTGGCCAGCCGCTTCAATCGCTTCAACTTCACCTTCGGAATAGGCTACGACTTCCCTCGCGGGGTTACCGGCGACTACTTCCACTTCCCTTACCCGTACCTCGTCGACGTACCTGGTTACGATGTACGGGTGGTTCGGCTCGGCAGCGAGGCGGGAGATCAGAACCTTGCCCCGTTTACCGCGGACGAACGGGAAAAGAATCTTCAGATGTTGCGTTTTATCGCTGCCGAGACGGGTGCGCGGGGACTGCAATTCCAGTTGGGATTGTGGACGCATGCTTACGAGTGGACAGATAGCCCGCACGCACATCACCGGATCGAGGGGCTTACATCCCAGACCCACGCGGCCTATTGCCGTGATGCGTTGGCGATTCTGTTGAAGGAATGCCCGCAGATCCAAGGGCTCACTCTTCGGGTGCACGGAGAGAGCGGGATCCCCGAAGGCAGCTATCCCTTCTGGAAGACGTTGTTTGAAGCCATCTCGGGCTGTGGCCGCACAATTGAGATCGACATGCACGCCAAGGGAGTCGATCAGACCATGATCGATATTGCGACAGCTACAGGCATGCCGGTCAAGCTGGGAGCTAAGTACTCCGCGGAACACCAGAGCCTTGGCTATAACCAGGCCGATATTCGGGAACTGGAGATACCGGAACCTGACCGCATGGAGACGGGCGTCTTTAGCGTGAGCAACGGGGCCCGCCGGTTCACGCGCTATGGCTATGCTGACTTTTTTCAGCAGGGCAGCCGCTATCAATTGCTCTTTCGCCTATGGCCTGGAACGCAGCGGCATCTGCTCTCCGGCGACCCGGAGATGGCCGCGGCTTTCGCCCGCACTTCCAGCTTCTGTGGCGCGGCGGGGCTGGACATATTTGAGCCGCTCACCTTCAAGGGGCGCGAAGGCTCCGGGCTCCCGGGCGGCCGTTGTGCTTACGCGGACGCATCCCTCAATCCCACGTTGGGCGACTGGGAGAAATTCGAATACTTCTATCGCGTCTGGGGACGATGCCTCTACAACCCCGACGCAGATCCGCAGAGCTGGCGCCGCTACCTGAAGAGCAGTTTTGGCCCAGGCGCGCCCTCGGTCGAAAGCGCTTTAGCCAATGCCAGCCGTGTTCTGGCGTTGGTGACGTCGGCCCATCTTCCTTCGGCTTCGAATCATGCCTTCTGGGCCGAGATATACACCAACATGCCCATCGTCCTGGGGAGCGAGCGGTCGCCCTACAGCGATACGCCTACGCCGAAGTGTTTTGGGACCGTGAGCCCGCTCGACCCGCAGCTCTTTTCTACGATTGTTGACCATGCCGGGGACCTGCTTGCCGGCCGGGCGAATCCGAAGTATTCGCCGATCGAAGTTGCGCAATGGTTAGAGGATTACACGGCTGCATCCGCTAAGGCTTTGGCGAGCGCGCGCCTGGAAGCAACGTCACACACCTCGCCTGAGTTTCGACGGATCGAAGAGGACGTTCTGATTCAGAATGGACTGGGCAATTTTTTTGCAGCCAAGCTGCGCAGCGGTGTCTTGTTTGAGATCTACCAGCGGACTGGCAATGCGGAGGCTGGCCGGCAAGCGCTTGCCCGATACAAGAGCGCTCGCGAGGCGTGGGCAACCATGGCAATCCGTGCCAATAGCGTGTACCGCCCAGACATCACCTACGGCAGCATTCCGATGCGGCGCGGAAACTGGGCTGACCGGCTGCCGGGCATAGATAAGGATATCGCTGCCATGGAGAGCAAGCTGCAAACTCCGCCTGCTTCGCCCGGGCCTAACGCCGAGCGAGCGATTCAAGCGGCCACGGGTAAGCCGAACCGGCCTTCAGTCCATTGTGTCCACACGCCGCCGGCAAGCTTTCATCCCGGCGCGCCGCTCTCGTTGCCGTTGCTTGTTCCCGGCGTGGCCGCTCACGATGCGCCCAGCGCCGTCCATCTTTACTATCGTCATGTCAACCAGGCAGAGCGCTGGCTGTCAGTGGAAATGCAGCGCGACCACAACGGTTACAGTGGCGCCATTCCCGGGAGCTACACAAGTTCCGTCTTTCCTTTGCAGTACTACTTTGTATTTCAGCGCGGAGCAGACGCAGCGTGGCTCTATCCCGCATTCAACTCGACGCTCTCGAACCAGCCTTACTATGCGATCGCAAAGAGGAGTGGAGCCTGATTTTTACTGGGTAGGGTAGCGCTTAGGTTCGGCTCAGGCTGCCACCCGCGGCTTGATCTTCTTCAGGTCCTTGTTGGTGCGTGCCAAGCGCAAATCGTAATCCGCTTGCAAATTCATCCAAAATTGCGCGGGAAGACCAAAATAGGTGCCGAGACGAAGCGCAGTATCCGCGCTGATGGACCGCTTGCCGTGTACGATGTCATTGATCCGCGGAAGCGTGACGTGGATATCCTTCGCGAGGCGATATCGTGTAAGTCCCATCGGCTCCAGGAATTCCTTAAGCAAAATCTCTCCTGGGTGAATAGCATGTACTGACTTGATCTGCGGTGATGCGTGAGACATGAGGGTTCCTCGATCTTTCAGTGGTAGTCTACGACTTCCACCTCGTAGGCGTTTCCGGCCTTCCAGGCGAAGCAGATTCGATATTGATCGTTCACGCGAATCGAGTATTGACCTTTCCTATCCTTCGTCAGTACTTCCAGCCTGTTGTTTGGAGGTACGCGCAAGTTCTCCAGATCTAGGGCGGCATTCAGAATCATCAGTTTTCGCAACGCGACACGTCGAAGATTAGCGGGGATTCTGCGGCTTCTGCCAGTCTCCCAAAGTAGTTTGGTATCTGCGTCGCCGAAGCTGACGATCATGGAGTATGGTATCGTGGTACGTTAGTATTGTAAAGCGATACTAGGGGGCTAGAACCCGTTTCATATCGAGGACTATAATGGCGAGCGTTCTGAATGGGATGTGTTAGGTAGTGGCCCGCTCAAGTCTAATGCTTCAAGGGATGGTTATGAATTCACGGGTATCGCGTTCCTTCGCTCTAGTTCTGGGCCTCAGTTTTTCCTTGTTGCCCTTGTCAGCGCAACAATCCACTCCCGCTCAACAAGGCGCACCCCGGCCTCCGGGCCAAAACCCCAATGGGATGCACGTGTACCTCCAGGCTGGGCTAAAGACGCACCAGGCTGGCCAGCACGACTATCCGCAGTTTCTCGCGGACTGGAGCAAGATCCTCACCGAGCACGGAGCCATCGTCGACGGCGCTTTGCATCAGCCCAGCGCTCAAGAGCTTGAGGGTGTTGACGTGCTCGTCATCTATAAGGGTGACGACGGCTACATGAGCGATAGCGCAAAGAGCGCGCTCGAAGCTTTCGTCAAACGCGGTGGGGGTATCGTCAGTCTCCACGATTCGCTGTGCGGTCCCGATCCTGCCTACTTCGCAACCCTGGTGGGCGGCGCGAAGAAGCATGGCGAGGTGAACTACACCTTGGGTGCGGACATCCCCTACACCATCGTGGACAAGTCAAACCCCATCATGGCGGGTATGACAGACATCACGATCTTCGATGAGGCGTTCTACTCCATGACCTGGGCCAAGGATCCGCCGATTCACGTGCTCGCGACTGCGGTGATCCCCGGGACCCCCAGCGCCGGCAAGCATAAGGGAGAGGTGGTACCGCAGATCTGGACGTACGAACACACGCTCGCCGGCGGCCAGCCCGCGCGGGCTTTCGTCTGGATGCAGGGGCATACCTATGCCAATTACGCCAACCCGCAGATTCAAACCATGCTGCTACGTGGCATCGCATGGGCGGGAAAAAGGCCGGTGGATGAGTTGGTCGATTACAAGCCTCCAGTGCGCAAGACGCCGAGCCCATATGGGGCCGGCCAATAGCAATGCCCTTCAGCCGCCTCATCCTGGCCGCGCTGCTGGCAAGCGCGGCCTGCAACGCCCAAACCAGCCAGGCTCCGCACCAATGGCCCGTCGAGAGCGGCACTTATATCGTTAAGGACTTTCGCTTTGGCACCGGGGAAACGCTGCCCGAGCTCAAACTACACTACCTCACGCTCGGCCAGCGTCACACCGACGCGGCCGGGCACACTGACAACGCCGTGCTTCTGCTGCATGGCACTGGCGGCAACGCCCATTCCCTTCTCAACCCGGTCTTTTCCGACGTTCTCTTCGGACCTGGGCAGCCCCTCGATATCACGAAGTATTACATCATCCTTCCCGACGACATCGGTCATGGCCAGTCGAGCAAGCCGTCCGACGGCCTGCGTATGCACTTTCCTCACTACGACTATGACGACATGGTCGCCTCCCAACACACTATGCTGGTCGATGGCCTCCATGTCGATCATCTGCGCCTGATCCTCGGCACCTCGATGGGGTGTATGCAATCCTTCGTCTGGGGCGAGACCTATCCGCAGTTCTCTGACGCCCTTGCCCCCTTCGCCTGCTTGCCGGTGGAGCTTGCCGGCCGCAACCGGTTGTGGCGGTATATGGCTATGCAGGTGATCCGCAACGATCCCGCGTGGAAGAACGGCGACTACACCACGGAACCTGTCGAAGGCCTTCGCGGCGCCAGTGACCTGATAGTCATCGCCGGCTCCGCGCCGCTGCAGATGCAGAAGAACTTCCCTACCCGCACTTTGGCCGAGCGCTATGCCGATCGCAGGCTGGATGCACTCATTGCGAGTACCGACGCCAACGACTTCCTCTACTACGTGGACGCGTCGCGCAACTACAATCCGGAGCCTACGCTCGACACCATTACCGCGCCGGTGCTGTGGATCAATTCAGCCGATGACTTTATCAATCCGCCCGAACTCGGCATCGCGCAAAAGATGGTCACGAGAATGCCACACGCGAAGTTCATCCTTATTCCCATCTCCGATGCCACCCGCGGACACGGCACCCACACCCAGGCCGCAGTCTGGAAAGACTACCTGGTCGAGTTTCTGCAGGAGACGGAGAAGAAATAGCATGCAGGGCCAACCATTCCACTCAACGCCGCAAAACGCCGCACCGATCAAGATTCCAGAGCTGGGGCTCGAACTTACTGTCCGTCTTCCCGCCCAGGCTTTAGGCGGGACGATGACCTTGATGGAGACGGTAAACGCCGCCGGCTTTGGACCACCGCTGCATCGTCACCGTGAGGCGGAAGTCTTCCGTGTCATGGAGGGCGTGTACTTGTTCGAGGTCGACGGTAGTCGTTTCCAGGCCCAGGCCGGCGACGTGGTTTGCGTCCCGGGGGGCGCTGCTCACGCCTTCCTCAATCTCTCGGATACGCCCTCCCGGCAGTTGGTCATGATGCTGCCGGCAATGGATGCACAAGGCTTCTTTCTGGAACTTGCGGCAGTTCTGGCATCGCCGCATTCCGACCGGGCGGCACTGAATGCTTTTGGTGCGCCCTGGGCAGTTGAGTTCCTGGGCCCACCGCTGATGCGGTCAACATAGCCGAAGCCGGGATTCCGAAAGTGATATAACGGAAGTTGTTCACTTATCAACCGGGTCCCATACATTACTACTGGAAAAGAGGATGGTCATGATTAAAACAATCGCACTGGTAAGTGCCTTGGCACTATCGACGTCGTTGGGTTTCGCAGCAGATGACGTGGTCCACGCGGTGGACGGCACGGTAGAGAAGGTCGACACAGGTACAAAGACCGTCGTAGTCAAAACCGCGGACGGCACGGAACACACCTTTCACTATGTCGGCGACGTCACTGTCGACGGCAGTAAGGACGCCGCGAAAGGGACAGTGAAGGGAGTGACGGTGGGGACCAAGGTTGCCGTGCACTACACGGTCAAGGGCAGTGAAGAAACGGCCCATGAATTCGACAACATCGGTGACGATGGGCTAAAGGCAACCGAGGGCACGGTTACTCATATTGACAAGGGAGCAAAAACCATCTCGGTCAAGACCGCGGATGGCACTGTAGATACCTTCCACTTTACCGAGCACGCCGCGAAGGATACTGGCGAGGGTATCGGTAAGGGCACTGAGAAGACCGCCAAGGTTACGGTCTATTACACGGATAAGGCAGGCGTCAAGACGGCTCATTTCGTTAAAGAAGTATTCTAAACATGCCCTGCGGCCGGAGCCGCCCTAACCGCTCCTTCGGTTTTTCTGGAGGACACGATGGCTCGCGTCCCGGCTAGCCAAACTCGTGGCGTTGCGACCTGCGCGGCTCCATATCCTGAATCAGAACTGGAGAATGATATGAGGATGCTGCTTCTGCTTATGCTGACGGCGAGCATCTCGTTCGCGCAGGAAACCCGGCGGACGAGCATCATTCCACGTCCTGCTGAGGATGCGAGGGCGAACAGCGATCAAGTCCCCGACGCCTACGCTATCACCGGTCACTTCGACCGAGTGGTTGTCCTGCGGATGAAGTACAAGACCGACTTGCTCGCGGGCCTTCAAAAGATGGTCAAGCAGGAGCATATTCAAAACGGGGTCATTCTTTCGGCCATTGGGTCGGTTCGCGGCTACCAGGTTCATCAGGTCAGCAACCGGACCCTTCCCACTGCGGACACCTTCGAAAAGAATCCAACCCAACCGGCTGACGTGGTGAGCATGAATGGATACGTTATCGACGGCAGGCTGCATCCCCACATCACACTGGCGACGCCGGACAGGGTCATCGCGGGCCATCTGGAACCGGGGACTGAAGTCTTCACCTTCGCGATCGTGACCATCGGTGTGATGAATGACGCAGACCTTAGCAAGGTGGACGACACGAACTATCGCTAGGCAGTTTCGCGATTGGTGTAGACCGAAGCGATAGGCCTTTTCGTGGTTTTCTCCCAAGGAAAACCACACCTCGCGATCTTTATCAGGCCACAGTAATCGCGAAACTGCCTTAGGAGCAAGGAGTGAAGGGGTCGTGGTCAAGAGGAGACCGAGATGGGCTATCAACTTGGGTGGAATTCGAATGTATGGGTGGGCGTGCTACTCCTGGGATTTTTCGCAACCTCGGCAGGTGCTCCACGGGCCATGGCTGCACCGGCGAAGGGTATGACGACGGCTAGCTCTTATTTCGTCTACGTCGGAACTTATACCGGGTCCACAAGCAAGGGCATCTATGGTTTTCGTTTCGACCCTAAGACAGGCCAGTTCACCTCGACGGGCTTGGTAGCCGAACTGCCGAACCCAGCCTGGCTGGTTACGGACCCGCAGCATCGCTTCCTGTATGCAGCGACGGAAATGGGTCCGGAACCAGGCGCGGATAACTACAAGAAGAACGGCGCCATCAGTAGCTACTCCATCAACCCCAAGACCGGCGCCCTCACCTTTCTCAACAAGGTGGATGCGGGCGGAGGCGGTTCATGCCACCTGGCGGTGGACAAGACCGGCAAGATGCTCTTCGTCGCCAACTACGGAAGCGGGAATGTCGCCTCGTTCGCTATCAAAGCCGACGGCAGCATTGGTGAAAGAACAGGCTTCGATCAACACACCGGTTCGAGCGTCGACCCTGCTCGTCAAACGGGACCTCATGCCCATGAAGTCGTGCTGTCACCCGATAATCGCTTCCTCTTCGTGCCTGACCTGGGTATGGATCAGATCAAGATCTATCGCGTCGACGCCGCGAAAGGAACGTTCAGCCCCAATGATCCTCCGTTCGCCACGGTAAAAGCGGGCCTGGGGCCGCGCCATTTTACTTTTGGCCGCGGAGCAAAGTTCGCCTACGCGATTTGTGAGATGGGATCGAGTGTCGTGGTCTTTGCTTACGATCCGGCAAAGGGGGCACTGACACCACTGCAGACCATTTCTACCCTGCCTTCCGACTTCAAAGGGGAAGACAACTCGGCAGAGATCGAAGTGGGGCGGTCAGGGCGGTTCTTGTACGCCTCGAATCGCGGGAGCGACAGCATCACCGTATTTGCCATCGATCCTATCAAGGGGACGCTGACCAAGGTTCAAGTCGTACCTACCCAGGGAAAGATTCCGAGGAATTTCGCCATCGATCCCACGGGCAAATACCTGGTGGCGGGTAACCAGAAATCTGACCAGATGGTTGTCTTCGATGTGGATCAGAACGATGGTCAGTTAAAGCCGGCCGGGCAGGTTGTGGATGCTCCTTCGCCGGTCAGCATTTTGTTTGTGCCGGCCGAATAGCGCCCGCAACGACGTACGTGATTCTGGGCCGAGAATCTCGATGGGCCCCGGGTGGGCCAACGATTTCGGCGATTGTTTAGGATGTTTTCGTCAAACTCCCACAAAATCGTCATCCTGAGCGGAGCGCCTCACAGATCGATGCGTGACACAGCGCTTGTGGCGCGGAGTCGAAGGACCTCGGCGGCGCTTATTTTACCCATGCTGCTCGGAGCTTTTCGACCACTGAGGCCCGACAACAGGATCTGCTGCGATATGGACTTGATGGTCACGGGTAAACCTTTTCATGCACTGTAATCATCTTCCATCCCCAGGTGCTACCAAGTTCTTGGTTTTCGCCCCCGGGAAAAAACCGTAGCGGGCCCACCCCGTGCCGGCTCGGTGGTCGAAAAGCTCCGAGCAGCATGGGTAAAATAACCGCCGCCGAGGTCCTTCGACTCCGCGCCACAAGCGCTGTGTCACGCATCGATCTGTGAGGCGCTCCGCTCAGGATGACGATTCTGTGGGAGTTTAACGAAAAACATTCTAAACAAGTTAGCGCTGTGGGACCATGTCCTGGGTAAATCCTCAGCCGTCCCTGTTCGGCAAGCTCAGGGCAGGCTCTGCGGGGCTAATGAGGAGATCCGGATGGCAAAGGGTGCGGGCCCCATAGGGCGCGGGGAAACGGACACCACCATTGACGCACAGCACCGGCCACGCTATTGTTGAACCCATCTGGTGTTCGGGAAGGCGGTGCGAATCCGCCACTACCCCGTAACTGTAAGCGCCGAGAGCTTGAACCAATTAGCTGGAGCCACTGGGATGCGAATTCCGGGAAGGCTGTTCAAGCTCGATGAAGCGTAAGTCAGGAGACCGGCCAGGTGCCCACCAGGGCCGTTTTCAGCTTCGATGGGAGAGCTGGAAAGCAACCTCGCTGACGCAGTTTGCACGTTAGCACGGACGCTGCCTTATTGATTTTATCCCGCTTCGCGCCAGGGTTTTGCCTGCGCCAGAGGCGATCGCATGCAGTCAAATCTCCGCAAGACGGTGACACTGGTACTCGGGGGTGTGCGCAGCGGCAAGAGCCACTACGCACAGCAACTCGGCGAGCGCGCAGCACGAGTCGTCTTTGTAGCCACCGCCAAGGCCAGCGACGACGACGAGATGCAGCGCAAAGTCGAGCGCCACCAGAGCAGCCGCCCGCGACATTGGCAAACCGTCGAGGAACCTCTGCGGTTGGCGGAGACCATCGCCCGCCACGGGTCCAGCTGCGACCTGATGATCATCGATTGCTTGACTTTCTTCGCCGCCAATCTGCTCGATGCCCAAGGTGACGAGCAAGGTCCGATTGAGGCTCTCTGCATGGCCCTCAAGTCGCCTCCCTGCTCGATTGTGCTGGTGTCAAACGAGGTGGGCAGTGGCGTCGTGCCTGCCTACCCGTCGGGCCGGCGTTTCCGTGATCTGCTGGGCGAAATGAACCAGAGCGTCGCCCGCGTAGCGTCCAACGTGCTTCTGCTGGTTGCCGGCCTTCCGTTGGTCCTCAAAGGCCAGCTGGAGCTGAGTTCTACAGAGGCGGCCACTGCATGAGGCGTGCTCTGGTTGTCTTCACGATAGTGGCCGCCTGGGCCGGCTGGGCTCTTCCGGCGCATGCAAGCCGCATCCTGACGGATGAAAGTGGACGCAAAGTCACAGTGCCCGACCACCCGCATCGCGTGGTCTGCCTGTTGCCCAGTGTCACCGACACTGTTTTCGCGCTGGGATCGGGCGACGATGTGGTTGCGGTCAGTGACTACACGACCTCTCCTCCCGCAGCGCTGAAGAAACCGAGTGTAGGCAGCCTGGTCAAGCCTTCTATCGAGACCATTCTCTCCTTCCATCCCGACCTGGTGCTAGGGACCGAGATACCAGGATCGGCGGAAACCGCAACCCAGTTAGAGGCGGTTGGGATACCGGTCTACCTCGTCGACCCGCGAGGTCTTGCCGGCATCCTGCACTCAGTCGAGAGCATCGGCCAAGCGCTCAACCGCGGGCAGCAGGCGGCTGATCTGAACGCCAGCCTGGAAAGGCGTATCGAAGCCGTCAGAGCACGCACCGCAGGCAAAGCGGCTCCGCGGGTCCTGGTCCCCATTTGGTACGACCCCATCATCACCATCGGCAAGCATGCGTTCATCACTGAGATCATCGAGGCCGCTGGGGCAAAGTCGGTGACGGACGATCTGATCCCCGACTGGCCGCAGATAAGTTTGGAGGCGGTGATCACCCGGGCTCCGGATTCCCTATTGCTGATTCGCGGGGGAAAGATCGACATAAGTGTATTGCAGAAGCGTCCCGGCTGGAGCACCCTTCCGGCGATTCAGACAGGCAAGATCTATTACGTCGACAGCGGCATACAGGATCCAAGTCCGGTCGCCATCGACGCATTGGAGGAATTGGCTAAGGAGTTTCATCCGTAGGCAGTTTCGCAATTGGTGTCGGCCGAAGCGAGAGGCCTTTTCGTGGTTTTCTTCCAAGAAAAACCACACCTCGCCATCTTTATCAGGCCACCGTAATTGCGAAACTGCCATAAGAAGCAAGAACGGATGGTTCCGTTCTTCTACACAACCACGGCAAGGTAACGAGAAGGCGGTGCGAATCCGCCACTACCCCGTAACTGTGAACGCTGAGAGCCCGGCAAGGACGATCAAAGCCACTGGGACAAGTCCTGGGAAGGCAGCCAAGGTTTGTTGAAGCGTAAGTCAGGAGAACGGCCTTGCTTCACCCACCCGAGGGGGTACGCACGTGTTCGATCGCTCGATTTTACGAAGCATCTTCTTTTTGTTCTTACTGTTGGCGCCGTTCACCACCTTTGCTGCCGACAGCGGCACTTTGCGCGGCACCGTAACCGACCCGCTGGGCGCGGTCGTTGTCTCAGCGACCGTGGAGTTGCTCGACGGCACATCTGTCGCCGGAAAAACCACCACCGATGCCACCGGCAGCTATCTCTTCCATCTGCAAAAAGCCGCTCGCTACCAGGTTCGTGCCGTTGCGCCCACCTTCCAATCCACCACCAGCAATGAAGTCTTCGTGGGCTCCTCCGGCAAAGCGCAGGTAGATATCACCCTGGCCACGCAGACTCTAACGCAACAGGTTACGGTGACCGCGACCGGAACCCCCACGCCCGAGGCGCAGGTAGGCGCGGCGGTGAGCGTGCTGACCGCGGATCAATACCGTTACTCGACCGAGGTGCAGGATCCAATACGCCTGATTCCGGGTGCGCAAGTAACACAGACAGGGCAGACCGGCGGCACCACAGGCCTTTCGATACGTGGCGGCAATGTGAACGCCAATAAGGTGCTGATCGACGGGGTCCCTGCCGACGATATAGGGGGAGCGGTTGAGTTCGCCAACATCGATAGTGTCGGCATCGCGAAAATTGAGGTATTGCGGGAGCCGGATAGCGCACTCTACGGCTCCGATGCCCTGGCAGGCGTGGTGAGCTTAACCACAGCTCGCGGCAACACCCTGCTTCCCTTGCTGACTTACTCCGGCGATGGCGGCAACTTTAATAGTTTCCGCCAGGTGGGCACGCTGAGCGGCGCCTATCGTCACTTCGACTATTACTCTGCTTTCGCCGCTACGCAGACGCAAAACAGTTATCCCAATAGCGATTTTCACAACGCGACCTACGCGGGAAACTTTGGCTGGACACCGAATACCGCCAACGATCTCCGTTTTACGGTGCGGCATCTCACGGTCTCTGCCGATCAACCGAACGCCATCCTCCTTTATGGCATTGCCGATGACGCGAGTGTGAAAGAGCGCGACGACTACTACAGTGCTGCCTGGAACAACCAGACCACTGAGAAATGGCACAACCAGATACGCTACGGCGGCTTGCGTTTGAACTACAACTACATCGACTTTGCTGCGACCGGAATCTATGACCCGGCCGAAGACGTGTACCTGGGCGCGCCGGTCAACATAAAGGGTGCGAACGGATATAGCGTAAGCGGCCAGGCAATCTTTCAATACGGGCCGAGCTACGGGGACACTTATCCCAATGACTACCTCGCCCCCAGCAAACGGGACTTCGTGTATGCCCAGACCGATTACCGGGTCAATGAGCATATCGTCGCCCTGGGGGCGTTCAAATACGAGGCCGAGCGCGGCTCGACGTTTACCTCGGGAGGAGCGCTCACCGCTATCTCGCGGGGCAACTACAGCTACACAGTTCAATTGGAGGGGGACATCCGCAACCGCCTCTATTACACACTCGGCAGCGGCCTTGAAGACAACGGGCTCTTCGGCTTCGCGGCCACGCCGCGCGCTTCCCTGGCTTACTATCTGTTTCGTCCAAGCAAAGCCCACTGGCTCAGTGGGACCAAGCTCAACTTCAGCTTCGGCAAAGGTATTAAGGAGCCGAGCATCTACTACCAGAGCATCTCTCTTTATGACATTTTCGCCGCACTGCCCAATGGCGCTGAGCTGATCAAGCAATATCATGTCTCGCCGATCGGGCCGGAGACCTCGCGCACTTACGATGGCGGCGTCGATCAGCAGTTCTGGAACGGCCGTGGCCGCATCACCCTGACCTACTTTCACAATGAATTTACCAATGGCGTCGAGTTCGTGCCGCAATCGGCCTTGCTCGCGCTCGGCCTGCCCGCCGCCAGTGATCCCGCCGTTCAATATGGAGCGGCCATCAACTCGCAAGCCTTCCGCGCCCAGGGCGCAGAGATCGCGACCGAGTACGAGATCGGTAGCCACCTTTTTGCTCGCGGCGGCTATACCTATCTGGATGCCGTGGTGCAGCAGTCCTTCTCCAGTGAATCGCTGCCTACCTACAACCCGAACTTTCCTACCATTGCGATTGGAGCCTTTTCGCCCCTGATAGGCGCGCGGCCATTCCGGCGCGCGCCGCAGTCGGGCTACTTCGGGCTAACGTATAACCGCTCCAAATGGTACGGCTCCTTTACCGGCACGCTGGTCGGCCGCCGCGACGACAGTGACTTTCTTACCGACTCAAATTTTGGCAACACCTTGCTGTTGCCCAACCGCAATCTGGATGGCGCTTACCAACGCCTCGAACTTGGCGGCGGCTACCAGTTCACGCGAACCCTAACGGCTTACACTGATATACAGAATCTTTTAAGCGAGCATTACAGCGAGGCTTTTGGTTACCCGGCGCTTCCCTTTACGTTTCGGGCCGGGTTAAAGATCAGCTTTGGAGGCGAATCTTGGCAATTGAAATAGCAACGGTTTCCGGTTCAAGCGTGCCGGAGGCTGTTTCGCCCCCCGGCCGCCAAGGCAGAGGAGCCGAGGGGATAAGAGGCAAGATCGGCCCATTGCCCCTCATCCTCCTGCTCACGGTGGCACTGCTGGTTGTTACGCTCGTATCGCTCGCGACCGGCGCGGTGCCCATCTCGCCGCGCACCATCTTAGCCGCCATCCTCGGAAATCATCCGCTGAACGAGACGCAGCGGCTCATCCTGTTTCACATTCGGCTCCCGCGGGTACTGGCCGCGGGGCTGGTGGGTTCGGCGCTGGCCCTCGCTGGTCTTCTCTTTCAGGGCCTCTTTCGCAATCCCATCGCCGACCCCTACGTCACCGGATGCTCGGGGGGCGCTATCTTTGGCGCTTGCATCGGTATCTTTTTCTTTTCCCAATGGTCGGTCTTCGGCTTCAGCGCCACAGCGTTGCTGGCCTTCGCCGGGTCGGCAGCCACTATGGCGCTGGTGTACTCCCTGGCCCGGTCGGTAGGCAAGACGAACGTGGTCACGCTTCTGTTAGCTGGATTTGCCATCAGCACCATGTTCACCAATACCAGTTATTTCTTTGAGCTCCTCGATAAGACCGGCGCCAGCAACCGGATTCTAATTTCCTGGCTACACGGAGTAATCGGCACACCGGCTTGGAGCGAGCTAGGCATAAGTGCCGCTCTGCTCGGCCTGTCGGCATTGGTTGCGCTGCCGTTGATGCGGACGTTGAACACCCTGGCATTGGGCGATGAGTATGCGCAGCAGCTGGGGATCCGGGTCGAGGCCGCGCGGGTGTGCATCATTTTGATTGGTTCGCTGCTCACGGCCGTGGCTGTTTCGCTCGGCGGCATGATCAGCTTCGCCGGGCTGATCGTGCCCCACGTCGGACGGCTCCTGTTAGGGCCCGACCACGTGCGGCTGCTGCCGGTAACTGCATTGGCGGGGGCCATCTTCCTCATGCTTGCCGATACCCTGGCACGGACGGTCTTTGCCCCCTCAGAGGTTCCGGTGGGCATCCTCATGGCCTTTATTGGCGGGCCCTTCTTCCTCTACCTGCTGCGCAAGATGAAACGGAGCTATACGGTATGAGCTGCCTGTTGCGCTTGAGTGGAGTGCATTTCGACTACCAGGGCCACTGCGTCCTGCGCCAGGTAACCTGCGATCTCGAAGAGGGGAGCTGCAGCGCGCTGATCGGGACCAATGGGGTGGGCAAAACGACACTGTTGCGTATTGCCGCCGGGGTTCTGCGCCCGGTATCAGGCGACGTCATTTTGCGCGGACGGCCGATGGAGACGATCTCCTTGAAAGAGATCGCGCGCACCATCGCCCTGGTGCCGCAGCAACTCGAGCTTCCATTTGAGTTCACGGTGCAGCAGGTGGTAGAGCAGGGACGTACCCCCTACATTGGCATGCTACGGGGACCGGGACGCAGCGACCGCATGGCCGTCGACCGAGCCCTCGACCTGGCTGATGTGTCCGGCCTGCGCCATCGCATCTTCAACGAGCTCAGCGGAGGAGAACGCCAGCGGGTGAAGATCGCGCTCGGGCTGGCGCAAGAACCACGCCTGCTGCTGCTCGATGAGCCCACCCAGAACCTCGACATTGGAAGGCAGGTGGAGCTGATCGATCTGCTGCACTTTCTGCGGGATGAGGGGATAACCATCCTGGCATCCATGCACGATCTCCACCTCGTGGATAAGAATTTCTCTACTGTACTGCTGCTGAGCCCGGGACAACCCTTAGCCAGCGGAAGCCCGGAGCAGATGCTGAAACCCTCGATCCTGGAGCACGCTTTTCAGTGTCCGCCGGACCGCCATCCGCTGCTGATCGAGCGCGCCGAGCTCTACCGGAAAGAAGCCCGATGAACATTGAAGTACAACCCAACATTGAGGAAGTGATCGGGGCCATCGTCGCTCCGCCGGAAGCTTATCTGGCGCAGGCTAAGGCTCGTCTCGACACACTCACCAAACCGCTGGGGAGTTTGGGCCGCTTGGAAGATCTTGCGGCGCAGTGGTTGGCTATCCGTCAGGGGAACATAGCCGGCCCGGTGAGCAAGGCGGTCTACGTTTTCGCCGCGGATCATGGCATCACGGCAGAAGGAGTAAGCGCCTACCCCGCCAAGGTGACGCAGCAAATGGTGCTCAACTTCCTTTCCGGAGGAGCAGCCATCAATGTGCTGGCTCGACTCCACCAGGCGGAAGTGAAGGTGGTGGACGTTGGTGTAGACGCGGACCTGTTTGGCTATGCCGGGCTGACGGACGGCAAGGTGCGCAGGGGCAGCCGGAATATGCTCCGGGAACCGGCGATGAGTCCAGAAGAGGTAGCCGCGGCGCTCTTGGTCGGTCTCACCATGGCGGAGGATGCGTACGCGAAGGGAAACAACCTGATCGCGGTGGGCGAAATGGGCATTGGCAACACCACCGCTGCGAGCGTAATGACTGCGGCGCTTACGGGCATGCCGGCCAGCCTGGTCACCGGCAAAGGGACGGGCCTCGATGAGGAGGGGTACGCGCGCAAGTGCCGCACGGTGGAAGCGGTGCTGAAGCTACACTTCGCCCAGCCCGCAGGCCCGCGCAAAATTCTTCGCTGTGCCGGCGGACTGGAAATCGCCGCCATGACGGGCATGATCCTGGGCGCAGCGCGGCGGCAGATGGCCATCGTCATGGACGGCTTTATCTCTACTGCGGCCGCGGCCATCGCGTGCGGCCTCTCTCCCGCGGTGCGGCCCTACCTGTTCGCCGGACATCAATCGCAGGAGCCCGGCCACCGGATATTGCTGGCTCACCTGGACATTGAGCCCATCCTCGACCTGCATATGCGCTTGGGCGAGGGCACGGGTGCGGTTCTGGCTATGCCGGTTCTCGAAGCAGCCATGCATCTTTATCAGGAGATGGCCACCTTTGCCTCGGCTGGCGTCAGCGGAGCCACTGCATGAGCTTGCGCGCTCCGCGATTTGCCGTGGATATAGCGGTAGCGTTTCAATTTCTCACCCGCCTGCCGATTCCGCAGGTGCCGTTCGCGCCCGACGGCTTGGCGCGCGCAGTAAAGTTCTTCCCTTTAGTGGGCCTGGTGATTGGGCTAGGCGCGGCGCTGTTGCAGAAAGTGCTCTCGCCTCATCTTAGTAGGCCCGCAGCCGCACTGGTCGTGCTGCTCTACCTGGTGCTCATTACGGGCTGTTTACACGAAGACGGTCTCGCCGATGTCGCCGATAGTCTGGGCGGTTGGAATCGGGAACAGCGGCTGGCCATTCTTCGTGATAGCCACATCGGCAGCTACGGCACGGCCGCCCTGGCACTTTCGCTACTGAGCCGCGGCGTGCTCTTGGCTGAGCTGCCGCTGGAGCGCTTCACCGCCTATATGGTGTCGGCCCATGTGCTCTGCCGCTGGTCGGCTCTGCCCCTCAGCTACTACCTTCCGCCCGCTCGCGATAGCGAAGGCCAGGGGGCGCGGATCGCTCGTTTGACTTCTACTTTCTCCCTGATCGCGGGATCGGTTTTTACTATCGTCACCGTGGCTGTTGTTTTGCGCAAAGCTGCGATTGCCCCGGTGCTGGCGGCGATTATTGTTTCTCTGCTCGGTGGTGTCCTTTACCTGCGCAAGTTTGGCGGCGTAACCGGCGATTGCTTTGGCGCCACCACGCAGATCACCGAGATCGCCGTGTACCTTTGCGGGGTGTGGAAACCATGAGCCGCGTCTTATTTATTCGCCATGCGGAGACGGAAATGGCAGGACGGTTTTGCGGCCACTCCGACCCGGACTTAAACGCCCAGGGACGCATGCAGCTCGCCCCGCTGGCCCACCTGCTCTCCGGGGAGCCGATCGATATCGTCTATAGCAGTGATCTGCGTCGCGCCAGCGCTACTGCGCAAGCGATCGCGGCTGTTCGAGAGATCCCGCAGGTGGTACGGCCCGCACTGCGGGAGATTGATTTTGGGCAATGGGAAGGTTTGAGCTGGGAGCAGATTGAACAAATGGATCCGGAATACGCGCGGAAGTGGATGGGACGTTATCCCCACCTCGCCGCGCCTTCGGGGGAGAGCTTCCAGGCCTTCGAGGCACGAGTCCTCGAGGAGGTGAAGTTTCTTCTCGATGGCAACCGCGGACCCATCGCGGTGGTCACGCATGGCGGTGTGTTACGCGTAGTCTTGCGGCATCTGTGCGGTCAATCTGATGAGGAAGCATGGCAACAGACTCGAGCGTACTGTTGCATCGTGCGCTATGAGTGAGGCGAAAGGAGAAAAGGGATGAGTATCGCAACCAAACATGGTGATAAAGGACAGACTGGGCTTGCCGGCGGGATTCGTATTTCGAAGGCGGACTTGCGGGTAGAGGCCTACGGTACCGTGGACGAACTGAACACCGTGCTCGGTTTTGCCCGCAGCATCTGTAGGAACGAGGAGATTGCCGGCTGGACAGAGCAGATTCAAAAGACGCTCTTCCGGCTCGGCTCCGCCTTGGCGACGCCGCCGGAGAGCCGCAAGCCGCAGCCTTACATCACCGCCGAAGACGTCGAGTTCCTGACCCAGCTGGTTTATCAGATCGAGGCGACCGAAGGGATCCTCGCTGATTGGTCACTGCCCGGCGCACACACTGAGTCAGCCGCGTATGAAGTCGCGCGAACTGTTTGCCGGCGCGCAGAGCGCGCTGCGGTTCGGTTGGCGGAGAGCGGACAAGAGGTTAAGCCGGAGGTGTTGGCTTACCTGAATCGCCTCTCTGACCTAGTGTGGCTCTTCGGCAGATTGATTGAGCTGAACGCGGGCATCGATGCGCGTCTTCGCGACGGAACCAAGCCTGGACCAAAGTGGTCGAGGGCATGGTAGGTCGGGTGACTTGGGAAGTTGCCAGGGGGAAGGGCGCACTGCAGGTCCGTCGGCTACCTCCGGATTTCCTGTCAGGCTTGGTGGCTTCGGTGAACCTCATGCGGCTTTCCTCAAAGAAAGCCGCATACGTGGTCGTTCTTGAGATCTGCGTAGTAGGAAATCCGGAGTACGCTCGGGATGACAAAGTGGAGGGGAGCGTCTCTCCTTAAAATCTGTGAGATGGATGGACAGATCCGTTGGGTGCTGTTGATTTGGAATCTTCCCATCCGACTAGCACCAGTTTAGGGTGAGTAACCGCCCTCCCCTTTGTCATCCCGAGCGTAGCCGAGGGATCTGCAGTGTCCGCGATCCTTCCTTCGCAACCGCGGCCAACCCCAAACTGAATTGTGAAGCGTGGTCCAGAGATCTGCGGTCTTACTTTAGGAGCGTCATGAATCAAGCACGCGCCATCATGGTTCTTGGTACTAGCTCCCATGTTGGCAAGTCATTGTTGACGGCGGCGCTCTGCCGCATCTTTGCGCAACAGGGCTACAGCGTCGCTCCGTTCAAATCGCAGAACATGTCGCTGAACTCAGCGGCGACGATCGAGGGCCTGGAGATCGGCCGCGCGCAAGCGCTGCAGGCCGAAGCGGCCGGTATCCCAGCGTCGGTCCATATGAATCCTGTGCTGATCAAGCCATCGGGCGACTGCTCGTCCCAGGTGGTGGTGCGGGGTAAGATCTGGGGGCAGATCTCCGCTGCCGATTACCATCAGCGGCGAGTAGAAGAATTGATGCCCACAGTGAGCGAAAGCTATCAAACACTCGCGTCTAGTTTTCAGGTGATCATTCTGGAAGGAGCCGGCTCTCCGGCTGAGATCAACCTCAAACAGCACGACATCGCTAACATGCGCATAGCAGAAATGGCGGACGCCGCTTGCCTCCTCGTCGGTGACATCGATCGCGGCGGAGTCTTCGCTTCCCTGCTGGGCACAGTCGAGCTGCTCGACCCGGCTGAGCGCGATCGCATTCGCGGCTTCTGCATCAACAAATTTCGCGGCGACCTCAGCCTGCTGGAACCGGGAGTCCGCATGATGGAAGAGCGTCTGGGAAAACCCTGCCTGGGCATAGTTCCCTATCTGCCGAACCTCGCACTGGAAGAAGAAGATAGCGTTGGTCTCCCACCCGTGAGGCGCACAGGTTGGTCTATCAGCAACAACGCTCCAGACCGTCCGCTACGCATCGCCGTGGTCGCGCTGCCATCGTTCTCCAACTTTACCGACTTCGACTCGCTGCGTGCCGAGCCCACAGTTGATTTGCTCTTCTGCCGCTCGGCTGAGCCTCTGGCCAACGCGGATGTTGTGATCCTGCCAGGAAGTAAACAGACCATGAGCGACCTGGAGTGGATGCGCGAGGGTGGCCTCGATCAGGCGGTTCGCAACCACGCCCGGCTTGGCCTAGTAATGGGTATCTGCGGCGGGATGCAGATGCTTGGCCAGGAGCTCTCCGACCCGCTCGGGATCGAGCAGCACGGCTGCATGCCCGGGCTTGGCCTGCTCCCTATCAGCACTACGATGCAAACACAGAAGGTGACCCGCCTCTGCTCCGGCAGCATCCATGGTGGCGGGCTCTTCGGTCAACCGCTGCCTGACGGTCGAGTTGCCGGGTATGAGATTCATGTTGGTAAGACTCTGTATCTGGATCACGCAGAGCCCTTCGCTACCCTTAGCTCCGGAGAGCTGGACGGCTGTATCAGCGCCGACCGGCAGATACTCGGCACCTACCTGCACGGAATCTTCGACGAAGACGGTTTCCGTCATGCATTCGTAACTGCCGCGCGCACCTTCCGCAAGCTGGCCCCTCCCTCCGTGCTCAATCCATGGAAGGCACAACGCGAGGAATCTCTTGACCGTCTTGCTTGCCAGGTGAGCCGGTCGTTGGACATGCCGCGCATCTTTAGCTGGGTAGGCGTGAAGTACCAATGACCCGCGCTCAGGCCATCGCTGCTGTCTGCCTGCTGGACTGGATCGCGGGTGATCCGGAGTGGCTTCCGCACCCGGTGCGATGGATGGGACGCTGCACGCAGCTTGCAGAATCGCTGCTACGCCGGCCAGGGCAAAGCGCACGCAGTGAGCTGATGGCGGGCGCAGCGCTCACTGCCGGCCTGGTCGGCGCCTCATACCTGGGCACTGCGAAAGCGATCGAAATGGCCTATAGCATAGGCACAGTCACAGGCATGGCAACGGAGATCCTGTTGGGATGGACATGCGTCGCGTCGCGCAACCTGATCGATGAAAGCCTTGCGGTCATCCGCGCGCTGGAGCAGGAGGACCTCGCTCGCGCCAGGCAGAGGCTGTCAAGAATAGTCGGCCGGGATACGCGGTCTCTGAGTGAGACCGAGATCAACCGCGCAGTCATCGAGACACTGGCCGAGAGCGCGTGCGATGGAATCGTGGCGCCACTGGTTTATGTGGCAATCGGCGGCGTCCCCATGGCCATGGCTTACAAAGCCGTGAACACGCTGGATTCCATGATCGGGCACGCCGACCAGCGCTATTTATACTTTGGCAAGGTGGCCGCGCGGCTGGATGATGTGGCCAACTACCTTCCCGCGCGCCTGACGGCCTTGGCTCTGGCGGCGACGGCAGGGTTGGGGAGCGGGAGAAGCGCCACATCAGCCTGGCGCATTTGGCGGCGTGATGGCGGAAAGCACAAGAGCCCGAATGCCGGCCAACCGGAAAGCGCGATGGCGGGCGCCCTGCAGGTCCGGTTGGGCGGCGATAACACATACGCAGGTGAACGCATCGCAGCGCCTTTGCTTGGAGCGGAGTTCGAGCGGCCCATTCGCCATCACGCGAAGCAGGCTCTCCGGCTGGTCGCGGCCGTCTCTCTCTTAACTGCCGTTGCCGCCATCATGCTACGGATTGGCGATTAAGCTGGATGCTCATGAACAGCAACTCCCACCAAGTGTACCGTCGGTGGCGATTATGAAGCCTTCGGTACCTCACGACCAGTTACGTTTTTCGCCAAGGTAAGCTCGAGCAGATCCGTTAACAAAAGCGATGCCTATCTAGAACCGCTGCGGGAAACTGTGACGAAGCGCAGCATTTTTGCTGACGACTGGTAGCACTTAAGGGACCAGGCGCTCGCAGCCGGCTTTCCGTTCTAACCCACCCGGAAATTGCAAGAACGCCAACCAGCTACGCAAAGAAAAAAACAAACGCTACTGCGGATATGTGACCAACGGTAACGAGAACGGGACGAGTGACCGGCGTAACGAATATCTCGAGCCCAATCTGGCGACGTGCGCCGCTTTGACGGCTTTGCGAATGCGTGAGTATGGAGCAAGTAAATGTGAGGTGATGTTATGCCCTTACGTACTTTGTTCATCTTAGGCAGCCATTTGACATTGTTGGTGGTAACGCTTTGTTTGTTACCCGCGATGTGCACGGCGGCTAATCTGGTTGGCATTGCTGAGGTACAGTCGAGGGCGTCGCAAGGATTTGTTGAGCAGGAGCTGGAATTGGCAGCCGATTACTTCGTAGGAAGAGGAGTGCCTAAAGATCTTACTCAATCAGCTTATTGGTATCGCAAGGCAGCGGACCAGGGAAATCCCGCGGCACAAGTCTACCTTGGTTATATGTATACCGCTGGTATCGGTGTACCCCAAGATAAGGCCGAGGCAGCAAGATGGTACAGACGAGCCGTCTCCTCAAATTACCCAGAGGCAAAGGTGAACCTGGCAGCGCTCTATATGCGAGGTGATGGGGTCAAGCAGGATGTGCAGGAAGCATTGCGGCTGCTGAAATCCGCATCGGATAAAGGGGATGGCCGGGCTGATGCGTTTCTTGGGAAGGCCAGCTACCTGGGGACAGGCGTCCCCGTCGACTTCGCTGCAGCGGAAGCCTGGTTCAAGAAGGGAGTGAAACGGCGCAACCCGGAGGCGGAATGTTTCTTGGCGGAATTGGACGCCAATGAACCGGGGCGCGTGCCCAATATTGCTGGTGAAGCCGGGCTTCTAAGGCTCTCTGCGGATACCGGCTATCTGCCCGCTATCCATGACCTGGGCCTTCTTCTGGTCAATCATCCCGGTCTGCCGCAGGCACCGCAAGAAGCGACAAATCTGCTGCTTTTTGCTGCCGGAGTTGGCTCCTGGGAATCCTCCGCGGCCCTGGGTTTGTTGGCCCGTGATGGCCGGCTTTTGCCAAAAGACCAAAGAGCGGCCTATCGTTGGTTCCGCATCGCTGTTTTACAGGGCGGCAGCGAGGCGGAAACTTATCTGCACCCTGAGCTCCGGCGAATGGCCAAGACCGTTACTGATACGGCGTCCGTAGACCAGGAAGCTGCGGAGTGGCTGCAAATGCATCCACACCACGATCTATTCGTCTTGAGAGATGAACTGAACCCGAAATATTTCCCCATCCGGGAGGTGTATGCTACGGCGCATGCTCCGGCAGTGGACAACGAAGCTGGCAATCCGGCGGAACAACCGAACTAAGCAAGAGGCAGACCCAAGCCGTCCCTTTATCATGCGCCCGGTGGTCTTCCTTTCGGGCTGGATGGCGCTTGGAGTTTTATTTGGTTTCCAGGAGTACCTGGAATTATCTCTTGACGAAATGAAGGTTCCGCTTTGGGTTCCGCTCGCCTCTTGGACACTTAACCTTCTTCTGTGGGGTTTGACCTTCCTGGGTCTGTGGCGCTTCTTGCGCGCCAGCATACAGAGCGCCTCTACCCGGCAAATGCTGTTGCAGTATTTGCCTTTCAGCGTTCTCGTCGGCATCGTCGAGGAAGTACTCTTTATCCTTATCTTTCGCTTCCAGCATCCAGGCAGACACTATAGCTTTCTTACCCGGCTCGAGCGCAATTTGTCTTCTGGACTGATCACGGATGTAGCGACCTTTTGGATCGGCTTTGCTCTTTTCCGCAGCATTGGCTACTATCAGCGATTCCGTGAACGAGAGCAGATGGCCGCGCGCCTCGAGGCGCAGCTCGTCCAAGCCCGTCTTCAGGCCTTACAGATGCAGCTCAATCCTCATTTCCTTTTCAACACGCTCAACTGCGTTTCCAGCCTCATGCGGTCAGACCCTGACGGCGCCGACGAAATGCTGGAACGGCTGAGCAGTCTTTTGCGTATCACCCTGGCAAAGGGAGGGGCGCAGCGGATTCCCCTGCAGGAGGAGATGGAGGTCATCCAACTCTATGTCTCCATCCAACAATTGCGCTTCGGCGATCGAGTACGGCATAGCATTGAGGTCGCGCCGGAAGCGTGGGATGCCCTTGTGCCCACAATGATTCTTCAGCCCATTGTGGAAAATGCCTATGTTCACGGAATTGCCAAGTCCCTCGGAGAAGGATCGATCACCATCAAGGCTTCTATCAGAGGAGATAGACTGTGCATAATGATCCGCAATGCCGGCTGTGTTCCAGGCTCATTCGACGATTCCGCCAAAGGGCACGGCGTCGGCATTGCAAACGTAAAGGCCCGTTTGGAGTTGCACTACGGAGGCCGGCAAAGCTTCTCTATTCGGGAGATGACTCCAGGAGATGTAACTGCAGAGTTTCTGCTTCCCCTGGAGATTGCCAAAAGTCCAAGCAGTGACCACCCGGAGCCGTTATATGCCGCTTCAAGTAGTGATCGCGGATGATGAAGTTCTTGCCCGGCAAAAGCTATTACAACTCTTGCGCGACGAACCAGATATTGAGGTGGTGGGCGAAGGAGCGAACGCCCTGGAAACAATCGACCTGGTTCAACTGACGCAACCCGATGTGTTACTGCTGGATGTGCGCATGCCAGGCATGGATGGCTTCGATGTCATCTCCGCCCTGAGCTCGTCTCCCGCGCTCGACCTGCCAAGCATTATCTTCACCACCGCGCACGATCAATACGCCTTAAAGGCCTTTGAGGTGCATGCGGTGGATTATTTACTGAAGCCGTTCACTCGTGAGCGGTTGCGGATGGCACTGCAGCATGCCCGCGAACAGAGGGAACACGGGCGGACAAATAGCGCCATTCGATCCTCGCAAAAGAAGCAATACACCAACCGCCTGGTCTTTCGCTCCAAGGGCCGGATCCTTTTTTTACCCATTGCCGATATCCGTTGGATCGGGGCGGAAGAAAATTACGTGAGAATCTGCGCCGGCAAAGAGAGTCACATGCTGCGCAACACCATGGCCAATTTCGAGACCAAATTGGATCCCGAGGTTTTTCTGCGGATCCATCGCTCGGCGATCGTGAATCTCCAACATGTGAAAGAATTTCGTACCGACGGAAACGAAGGGGAGTGCTTCGTTGTCCTGTCCGACGGGCATAAGCTCCCCGTAAGCCGAGGCTACCGTTCTCGCATTACCAGCCTCATCGCCCGCTAGACCTCGTTGCGGGCCGAGTGTTCAATTTCGAACAAAATTTTCGCTTGTGGACAACAGCCGGGGCCATATAGGTGCCCTAACCATTTATTTTCGGCGACTTAGGAGCGGCCGATTGTGGCCTGAAGCATGCACTTAAAGGGGCATGATGCTGAATGACCTGAAGTTCGCGTTGCGACAGTTGCGAAAGTCACCCGGATTTACGCTGACGGCGGTGTGCACGCTGGCGCTGGGGATCGGCGCAAATACGGCGATTTTTTCGCTGGTGGACTCGATCATGCTTCGCCCGCTGCCCTTTCCACAACAGGATCGGCTGGCACGAATTGAATACAGCACGGGCGAGGTTTTTCCCAAGGGCTGGATTCGCGCTTTGGGCGAGCATTCCGATTCGTTCAGCAGCATGAGTGGATTCGGCGCGGATGCTGAATCGAACGTGGCCGGGACCGACTCGTCCGACCGCGTCTTCGGCGCCGAAGTGATGGCTAACGCTTTTGACACGCTGGGGATTCATCCCGCAGTGGGTAGTTTCTTTACTCAGAATGAGGGCATCGCAGGGCGCGATCTTGTCGTGGTGCTGAGTTACGGCTACTGGCAACAGCGTTTTGGACAGAATCCCGATGTGATTGGGCAAACCATCCGAGTGGACGGCATTTCGCGGCGGATCATCGGCGTCATGCCCCCTGGAGTGCGGTTCCCCTACGCCGATACCCAGTTTGTCACGCCAGTGGCGTTCAAAGGCGGTGATCCCTTCGATCCCTGGCGGCCATTCGAGTTGCGTATGTTTGGGCGCCTGAAGGACGGGGTTTCCCCGGCACAGGCCCAGGCCGAGCTGCGCCGGCTGCACGCGGCCTTGCTGCCATTGTTTCCCTGGCGGATGCCCGATGCGTGGGCTTCAGATCTGACGGTGGTGCCATTGCTGGAATCGGAGGTCGGCGCAACCCGGCCTCGCCTGCTGCTCCTGTTTGGCGCGGTGGCCTTGATCCTGCTGATTGCGTGCGCGAATGTGGCTAACCTGATGCTTGCGCGGGCTGCGGGTCGCGAACGAGAGATGGCGATTCGCGGAGCACTTGGCGCCTCGTCACGCAGGTTGATCAGGCAATTACTTTCCGAAACTCTGGTTCTCGGCGCCATGGCGGGGGTTGCAGGCCTGGTCGTGGCGGCCGCGAGCCTGCGCGGCCTGGTGCAGTTGTTGCCGGCGGATACCCCACGGCTGAACGAGATAGCACTGCACTGGCCGGTGTTTCTGTTTGCCGCGGTCGCATCGTTGTTGACCGGATTTATTTTTGGCCTCATTCCGGCGCTGAAGATGGCATCCCCCAATCTGCGAGGGATGCTGGGCTCCGGCAGCCGCGCGGTTGCTGGTAAAGCCTCGCAGTTCCGTTTGTCTATGGCGCTGGTAATCGGGCAGATCGGATTGTCCGTCGTGGTGATTACCGCCGCCGGTCTCCTGCTGCACAGTCTTTACAGCCTGTCGAAGGTGGATCCGGGCTTTCGTACGGCGCGGGTGGTCACCGCGGAGGTGTCGCTGGATGCGACCGCTTGTCAGGAAAAGGGGCGATGCCAAGGTTTCTTTACCACGCTGCTGAACGACGCCCAAGGCATTCCGGGAATGGAAGCGGTTGCTCTGACTGACTCGTTGCCGCTCAGCGGGCTGGATAACAACTATACATACGACGCCGAGGGTCATCCCAGGGACGCGCACCAGGAAGCATTCATGGCCACCGGACGCATCGTGTCGCCTGGTTACTTCGCTGCCCTGGGCATGCGGCTGATGAGGGGGCGCATGCTCACCAACCAGGACGAGTCAGGATCCAGTCACGCGGTCGTCGTCAACCAGAGCATGGCGGAACGGCTGTGGCCAAACCAGGATCCGTTGGGGAGACACATCATTGACGTGAAGGATGAGGCGACGCCGGCGGTGTGGAATAAAGACGCTGCGGCTATGGTAGTGGGCGTGGTAAGCAACACTCACGGTGGCAGCCTTACCGGCGGGTTCGATGACGAAGTCTATCGGCCCATGACCACGACTGGTGAACAGCCGGTCATGTATGTTCTGCTGCGCACCCGGTCGAGTCCTGCGGAGGCGGCGGCCGCGTTGCGCGACGCGGTAGCGAAACTCGATCCGGCGGTGCCGGTGACTCGCGTCCGCAGCCTGAACGAGGTGGTGGCGGCATCGGTATCGGCTCCGCGGTCGCTCGCCATCCTCTTGCTGTCCTTTGGCGCTCTGGCTCTATTGATCGGAGGCGTGGGAGTCTACAGTCTGATCGCCTACGTGGTGAGCTGGCGGACACGCGAGATCGGTATTCGGCTGGCGCTGGGTGCAAACCGATGGCAGATTGTGGGCCCAATTGTGAAGCAGAGCCTGCTGCTTGCCATCGGAGGCTCTGCAGCCGGGTTGGTGGTGGCTGCTCTGCTCGCGCAGTTTTTGCGCAGCTTCCTTTTCGGGATCAGTGCGCTGGATCCGATAACCTTCGGTACGGTGCCGGTGGTGATGCTGTTGCTGGCTATGTTCGCGGCCTCGATACCGGCGCGGCGGGCGGCCAACGTAGATCCGATGGAGACTTTAAGGAACGAATAGCGGCGACGATAGGAACAGGACGGGTGCCCCACGTTCGCCTCAGCGTACGTGGACGGATAACGACCTGTTTCGAATGCTTTCCCTCTCGGGCTCAGGATCTGCTGGTCGACTTAGCAAAAACGATCGTGGGCTTCGCCCATCGTTTTCGGCCCACGTACGCTTGGGCGAACGTGGGGCACCCGTCCTGTTTTTAAGCGGTGTAGCTAGTGGTTCGCGGTCATTTTGCGGATGGTGTTAGTGGTGCTTTCGCCGATGACGGTGGGAACAATTTCTACCCGGCCGCCCCAGGTGACCACATCGTCTGCACCCACGATGGTTGAGGTGGTGTAATCTCCGCCTTTGACCAGCACGTCGGGCCGCACACACCGGATGAGTTCGTGCGGGGTCGCCTCATCGAAGATGACGACTGCGTCGGTCGAGCCCAGCGCAGCCAAAATGCGGGCTCGCTCGTTTTCTCCAACCACCGGACGCGTGGGACCTTTCAGTCGTTTTACAGAAGCGTCGCTGTTCACACCAATGACGACCTTATCGCCAAACTCACGGCATTGCTCGAGCAGCGTAATGTGGCCTACGTGCAGAATGTCAAAACAGCCGTTAGTGAAGACAATACGATCGCCGTTGGCACGCCATTCCGCCAAACGAGCCAGCAGATGTTGCAGATCGAGAATCTTGTCCGGGCCTTTCATCTGGGTAGACGCGGTGAACTCTGCCACCAGCTCGTTGCGCGAGATGGGCGCGGTTCCTGTCTTGGCGACCACAATCCCAGCGGCAATATTTGCCAGGGTAACAGCAGTCTCCGCATCAAGACCACCGGCCAACGACGCCGCCAGCGTGGCGATGACGGTATCACCTGCGCCAGTCACGTCGAAGACTTCGCGCGCCCGGGTCGGAGAATGAAAAACAGAATCAGGATAGAGAACCCGAATGCCTTTCTCACTCATGGTGACGGTCATGAAATCGATGCCGAGCTGGGAGACCAGCCGCTGCGCCGAGGCAAGGAGTTCCGCCAGATTGTTGCGGTCAACTCCTGTGGCCAGCCCGAGTTCCTGAAGGTTAGGACAGATGGTCGTGGCGCCGGCATATTTGGCGAAGTCCCGATCCTTGGGGTCGACCAGTACCGGAATGCCTCGCTCGCGGGCCAGGGCGATCACCGCCTGACAAAGCTGCGGGCTCAACGCACCCTTGGCGTAGTCAGAGAGAATGACCGCATCGGCGGTGCGCACCAATTGCAGGGATCTCTCCAGCAACGCCTGGTGCTCGGCCGCGGCACGGGGATCAGCACTCTCCACATCGAGCCGCAGCAACTGCTGGTTACGGGAGACGATCCGGGTCTTCGAAATCGTAGAGTGACCGGAAACAATCATGCCTGAGAAATCCACGCCGGCCGGGGTAAGCAATGCGGTCAATTCGCGCATTTCCGCATCATTGCCCCAGAACCCTGCCTGCGCGGTCTTGACTCCCAGGCCGACCAGGTTCATAGCTACGTTGGCCGCGCCCCCGGGCGCAGTCGTGGTGCGCACGGAACGGAGTACCGGGACCGGCGCCTCGGGCGAGATGCGGTCGACATCCCCCCAGATGGAGCGATCCAGCATCACGTCGCCGATGACCAGGATGCGAAGTGCAGCAAATCCGCTTTCGATGAGAGAAAGGAGCCGAGACTGTTCTTTCACCAGCACTTCCTCAAGGCCCGGCTCTCCTCAAAAACGCGTTCTTGCAGCATCCGTGACCGCCCCTGTACCTATCATCGCAAATAAAGAGCTTCTCATGCGACTGGCCTATACTACGAGGAGCCCGGGCGTTTCTTTCCTTGCAATGGTCTATGGCGATTAACTTGGCAAAATCCAGTGTTCTCAGGGCCCGGTTGAGGCGGATACTGCGCCCCGCCGGCAAATGGGCCCGCATGACCGTGTGGCTCGGCGGATTAAGCCTTTTCTTGTGGCTGGCCGATGCGGTACCGAGGGTGCAGTTGGGCGGTTGGGCGACCTTTGTCACCTTCTTCTTCCTGGTCTTTGCGTTGGTCCAGCTCTGCCGCTGGGGTTACCGCCCTCTGCTATGGCGGCTGCGCAACCGGTTGATCGTCACCTACCTCTTTATCGGCGTCATGCCGATCCTGCTGCTCTTGCTCATGTTCGGCGTGGCCGGCTATTTATTTGCCGGCCAATTCGCCAACTACGTGGCCATCTCTGATCTGCATTCGGAGTTGCTGCACCTGCAGGCGGCCAATGATGCGCTTGCGGCCCAGTTGTTTCCCCTGGAGGCTTCGGGGAAACTCAATGAACAGACCGCAAAAGAGCTCACCCGGGCGTCGGATGAGAGGTTTCCTGGGCGCACCGTTACTGTGTCGCGAGGCGAAAAGGGTTTCGTCCTCTCCACCGAAGGAGCGCGCCTGGCAACCCTGCCGGAGCAGCTTCCCAATTTTATCAACGGAGACTTCACCGCTTTCGTACTCGATCAAGATGCTCTGCATCTGCGCGCGATCAGGCTTTCCTCAGATCGCCGCTTGGCCTTGATCTCCAACCTTCCGGTCACGCCAAACCTGCTCTTCCCGACCGCCGAACGCCTGGGCTCGATCAACTTATATGCCTTTCCGATCGGACGCAAAGACAACGTTGAGGTAAAGCGCAAACCTGTCAAGGCCGGGCAAGTATCCCCCCGCACCCATTGGTTCGACATAACCCTATACTTCCCGACCACTTTCGATGTAGTGGACTGGCGGAACGGGGAAAGAGCGGCAACCGGAGTTATGTATGTGGCCACGCGACCCTCGATGCTTTACGCTACCTTGTTCGCCACCTTGGGAGATAAGGCGCTGATCTGGCGGGATCTGTTGCTAGCCATAGCGATTTTCTTCGGAGTGATTGAGCTGGCAGCCCTCTATATTGGCGTGCGCCTGTCGCGCAGCATGACATCTTCGGTTGCAGAGCTTTATCGGGCAACTGAGCATGTGAACCGCGGCGATCTAAGCCATCGCATCCAGATCAGCGGTCATGACCAGATGGCCGCGCTCGAAGGATCGTTCAACTCCATGACCGGATCGCTAGCCAAACTGATCGACGAGCAGAAAGAGAAGCAACGGCTGGAGAACGAACTCAGCATCGCCTACGAAGTGCAGGAGCTGCTCTTCCCGGGCGAAGTGACTAGCCTGCCCTCTCTTGAAGTTCATGGGGTCTGCGTCCCGGCGCGCACAGTCAGCGGAGACTACTACGACTTCATTCCGCTCGGCACTGACCGGATGGTGCTCGCCGTCGGTGACATCAGCGGTAAAGGAATTTCTGCGGCACTGCTGATGGCCACTGTGCATGCCTTTGTTCGCGCCTATTCGCTGGAGCCTGAAATGGTCTTGATACCGGCGGCCTTGCAGTACGAAGCCGAGTCTCAGGGAGATTCCCGCATGTACTACCGCGGAGATGGCGGCTCCGAATCGCAACTGGCCCCCGCCATGCTGATGACCACCTTGAACTATCAGCTCTACCGCAGCACGCCGGCGGCGAAGTACGCCACCATGTTCCTGGGTTGTTATGATCCCAACGCGCGGGTGTTGAGGTATTGCAATGCCGGCCACTTGCCACCCATCATCGTGCGAGCAACCGGCGAAGCCTTTCCCCTGGATATCAACGGCACCGTGGTCGGTCTATTCGACGGTGTTACTTATGAGGAATCCACCGTCGTGATGCAGCCTGGCGATATATTTGTCGCCTACAGCGATGGGGTCACTGAACCGGAAAATGAATTCGGAGAGTTTGGTGAGGACCGCCTGGTTGCGTTGGTCAAAGAGCATCGGCGTAAGCCGCTGCCGCGCATTGCCGAAATCGTCACCGGCGCAGTCGCGGACTGGATTGGCGCGGCCGAACAGCCGGATGACGTGACCATCGTTCTTGCCCGCTGCACCCAAATCTAAACGGGACGCTCTCCCACGGCACGCCGGGACAGGCGGGGCAGGCAATTTCGTTTGTTACCATCGGGCTATGAACCATCGCACGCTGGGCCGTACCGGTTGGAAGGTGTCAGAGATCAGTTTTGGCGCATGGGCTATTGGCGGAGCCTGGGGGCAGGTAAGTGACGAGGAGTCGCTTGGGGCGCTCAACCAGGCCATCGACTCCGGCTTAAATTTTCTCGATACCGCGGATGTCTACGGGAGCGGCCGCAGTCACCGCCTGATTGCACGGCTGAAGAAGTCTCGCAAAGAAGAGATCATCGTGGCCACCAAGGTGGGCCGGCGTTTGGCCACGCAAACGGTTGAGGGCTACAGCCGTGCCAACCTCACCTCCTGGATCGAAGACAACCTTCTCGACCTGGATACCGAAACCCTCGACCTGGTGCAGCTCCATTGCCCACCCACCGATGCCTATTACCGCCCCGAGATCTTCGGCGCACTCGACGACCTGGTGCGCGCCGGCAAGATCCGTTTCTACGGGGTCAGCGTCGAGCGCGTGGAAGAGGCGCTGAAGGCGATGGAATACCCCAACGTGCAGAGCGTCCAGATCATCTTCAACTGCTTTCGCCAGCGTCCGGCGGAGCTCTTCTTCGCCCAAGCCAAGCTCAAGCAGGTGGGGATTCTGGCGCGCGTTCCCCTGGCCAGCGGTCTGCTCACGGGCAAGTTCAGCGCCGATACCAAGTTTGCCGCCGACGATCACCGCAACTTTAATCGCCAGGGACAGCGCTTCGATGTCGGCGAAACCTTTTCGGGGGTCGATTACGAAGTCGCGCTGGCCGCCGTCGAAGAACTGCGCGCCCTGGTGCCGGAAGGCGTGAGCATGAGCCAGTTTGCTCTGCGCTGGATTCTCATGTTCGATGCCGTCACGTGTGCCATCCCCGGAGGTAAACGCCCCAGCCAGGTGGCGGACAACGCACTAGCCTCGACTCTGCCCCCGCTCACGCCCGAGGTGATGGCCGGCGTGACCAAGATCTACGACGCGAAGATTCGTCCCCTCGTGCATCAACTCTGGTAAACATTTAGATAGTCCACCGGCCGCTTATTTCCAGGAGTTTTTTTGTACATGCGTATCGATACACTCAGCCTTGTTCTGGCGGCCTGCTTGGCGCTTTCTGCTCCCCTCTCTCTCGCCGCCGCCGATTCTGTCGCATCGCGTCTCGCGGCGCAGAATGCGCTCTTCGAAGAGCAGTACCAGGCCGATCTGAAAGCCTCGCCGCAAACTGCGACCGCCCGCGGGGACTACCGCTACAACGACCAGCTTGACGACGTTTCACTAGCCCAAGCCGAGCGCGAGCACGCCACGAACGAGAATTTCCTGGCGCGCCTCAAGGCAATCTCCACCGCCGGCTTCCCAGAGCAGGACCTGCTTTCCCACGATCTCCTGGTCCGAACCCTCGAGCAGCGGAACGAAAACTACACGTTCAAGGACTTTGAGATGCCCGTCAGCCAGATGAGCGGCCCTCACGTGCAACTCGCTGATCTCCCCCTCGCCGTTCCGTTCAGCAGCGTGAAATTCTACGAGGACTACATCGCCCGCCTGCACCAGATCCCGCGTGTCTTTACGCAGACTGAAGAAGTGCTTCGCGCCGGCATGAAGGACAACCTCATGCCGGTGCGCTTCCTGCTCGAGAAAGTCCCCGGGCAATGCCAGGGGATCATCGACGCTGACCCTTTCCTGATACCCACTAAGAAGTTTCCTGACACCATCTCTGCCGCCGATCAACAGCGGCTGACGCAGCAGATCACGGAGGTGGTCAACAACGAAGTGCTTCCTGCCTACAAGGCTTTTGCCGCCTTTATTGCCACGGATTACGCTCCTCACGGCCGCACGACGCTCTCTGTCGCCTCGCTCCCGGGCGGCGAAGCCCGATACCGGCACGACATCCGCAGCCGCACCACGGTCAGCGATCTCACTCCCGACCAGATCCACCAAATCGGCCTGCGGGAGATGGATCGGATCGGGGCCGAAATGCTCGCCATCGCGCGCCAGGAAGGATATTCCGATCTGGCTTCCTTCAGCGCCTCACTGGCGAAGAACCCCAAGTACATTCCTACCTCGGCCGAGCAGATACTGGATGACTATCGCAAATACCTTGCCCAGATGCAGCCTAAGCTGCCGCAGCTGTTCACCTACATCCCCGGCTCACCCGTAACCGTGGAGGCGATCCCAGCATTCCAAGCGGCGATGGCGACCCACTACCAGACCGGAACTCCTGATGGCAAACGACCCGGGCGGGTGGTCGTCGCCACCTCGGACTTCTCCCACCGCAGCCTCATCGATGATGAGGCGACCGCCTACCACGAGGGCATCCCGGGCCATCACATGCAGCAGTCCGTGGCGCAGCAGATGACCGGCCTGCCCAAATTCCGTCAGCACAGTTTCAACTCGGGCTACATCGAGGGTTGGGCACTCTACGCCGAGCAACTTGGCAAAGAAGTTGGCTTTTACCAGGATCCTGTCTCGGACTGGGGCCGGCTGTCCAGCGAGCGTTTTCGCGCGGTCCGCCTGGTGGTCGACACCGGTATTCATTCCCAGGGCTGGACGCGCGACCAGGTGGTTGACTTCTTTCGCAAGTCTGGCACCATCCCGGAGCCCGAGATCCAATCCGAAACCGACCGCTATATTGCATGGCCCGGCCAAGCCCTTAGTTACAAGTTAGGTCAGCTCAAATTCGTCGAACTTCGCGAGCGGGCTCGCAAGGAACTCGGCTCAAAGTTCGACATAAGGACCTTCCATGACGAGATGCTGAACGGCGGTGTGCTGCCCCTCGATCTCCTCGACACGCGTGCCGAGAGCTGGATCAAGGCGCAGAAGGGCGGGGCGCTGGTTGCCGCAGGCAATTGATTTGACATCTTCAGGTTGCAGCGATTTCTAAAAGTGTAACGCCAAGGATAGAAGAGCTTTTATCCAGCGGCTAAAGCCCTCATTAGCGCCGTTCTTGACGGCCCGACTAAGTCGTGCCCTGATACAAAACATGAGTTTTTCCGCGCCCCGAAAGTCATGCCCGATACGAAGTCCCTGGCCCCTGCGCATCAGCCACTAAAGATCCTTATTGCACGGTAAATTTGCGCTTGATCTTCTCTTTTTATTCTCCTATATTGATGGCTATGCGCACTCTGACTTTCCCCAAGTGCTGCGTCGTTTGCTGCAAGAAGTGCGGCCACGACGTGTTAAGCGGAACGGACGGCTTCCCTGCCAGCTCGGTATTCGTGGTGTGCTCAATGTGCGGAGAGAAGCGGAGGTATCTGCCTTCCGAGGTCATCCATGGCAGGCCACATTTGGTGGTGCGGCGAAAAAGAGGTCCCGTCGCCGCCCAGCTCGGAACACTGAGCGGATCACGGGCAGCAGTCGGCCGAGGTCGCTGATTATTTAGGCAAAGGCGCCAGTTTGATGGTTCTGCCTTCGCGCGCAGATTGCCTCGCCGCATCAAGAATCTGCATCACAACCATGTTAGTCTCGAGCGACGTCAGGTCGCCATTTGGCTGGAGTGTTCCGTTCATCACCGCGGCAAGGTAGTGCAGCGATCCGTCGTTGGGCGGCGTCAGAGGTGGAGCTTTGGATTCACTCTCCTGCGCCTGACCCTTGGTCCGTATGCGCACCCCGTCCGGTCCCACCGTGATCAGGTACCCGGTCGCCCCGTACACTTCCATATCCTTGCGGGCAAACGGCCAGTTCCATGAACCCATCAATACCGCCTGAGCTTTGGGATAGCGCAGGATAATCGTCGATTCATCCGCCACCCGGGGATAGATCTGGGGTTTGTCCGTCTGGGTCACGGCGGTTACGCTCATAGGAGACTCGCCATGCATCAGCCACGTGACCAGGTCCGCACCGTAGCAGCCAAAATCGTATAAGGCTCCATCGCCGTTCTGCTCTGGATCCTCGAGCCACTTTAGAAATTCCGGCTGCACGCCGATCTCCTTGGGGCCCTCATGGCCATCGTGTACCACGATTCTGCGCAGATCGCCGAGCGAGCCTTTAGCCACTTCGTCATATGCGGCGCGGTTGCTTGCGTACCAGGTGGTCTCGTAGTTCACCAGCACCTGGATGTGGTGCTCTCTGGCCGCATGGCGAATAGCCAGGGCATCATCGAGCGACATGGTCAACGGCTTTTCCACCATCACGCTGAGCCCGTGCTGGGCCGCGGCTTCGATCACCTGCCGGTGTTTACCAATAGAAGTGTAGACGAGCAAGGCCTGCGGATGGCGGGCTGCAACCATCGCATCCAGCTGCTCATAAAAAAGGCTGGAGTCGAGATGAAACTGTTGCGCATAGCGGTGTGCGAGCGCCGTATCCGTCTCGACGATGCCCACCAGTTGCACCTCGTGCTGGTTGGGAAACTGCTTCAGGAAACCGGAGATATGCCCATGCTCCAGTCCAACGATCCCAACCCTAAGCGGTTGTTCGTTCGGTTGATTTTGGGCGAACGCTGTACCACCGCCCAGGCCTGCAACGGTTGAGAAAAAGTAAACCAAAACCCGAACGGCAAGCCGCATATCTCCTCCGAAATTCTTATGTCTGTGCGGGCGCTTTGCCGGATCGGCGTACCCAGGTACCGTTTTGCTTTTCAAGATAGACCCACTCGGATTGGGAACAAAGATTGCCGCACCAATCGAGGATGTAAACCAGTGCAGCTGTTTGCGCAACATTGAAATATACCTCGCTGAAGTAGGTGATGCCCAGGTAATTGCCATAGGCAGACCGCATGGCAGAGGTGGCGGTCATTGAGGTTTGCGTGGCACGGAGCT
The DNA here is from genome assembly GCA_963787145.1 of uncultured Acidobacteriaceae bacterium. Lineage (GTDB taxonomy): Bacteria > Acidobacteriota > Terriglobia > Terriglobales > Acidobacteriaceae > PALSA-350. The sequence goes on along the minus strand of CAWBBY010000045.1, from coordinate 34,093 downwards.
GCGCGGTATCCGCGGGCTCCATTAGCACGTAGGGTCGGTCCAGCTTGAAACGTCGCGTTAATACAAGCCGCTCCTTCTTGCGCTGGTTGTAGTCGGTGACCGCTTCGTTAAAGTTGCGAGGATTGTCTTCCGGCGGTTGAAGGGTAGCCTCCGGCGCCAGCTTGGGGTTCATGTCATCCTCGTTGATCGTGGTGTCGCTGATGGCCCAGGGTTGGCCTGAATCCATATCTGTAAACACTTGACCGGGCATCAACAGCGAATATATCTGGTATGAATCCGGAAGGCGATCCGGAAGGACGGGAGCGGGCTTGGTTTGGGCCAAGGCGAGCTGTGTTGTCACCACGCAGAACAACACCAGGCGCATGGCTGTAGATAAGGTATGTGCAAGCCGCTGACTGATCGCCATTGCGCAACAACTCCAGATGGGTCGCCTTCTTAATGATGACACACGCAATACTTGACGTTGGCGCGGCAAGCTAAGCTTACGATACCGGTAGTATTCTCTGTGGATACACACTCGGGGACCTTGCTTTTGACGAAGCCAAACCGCGCCAAGGCCAACAAGCTGGGAGAGGTGGAGCGCGTGTACCGCATCCTGCGCGATTGGTTGATCACGGCCAAGCTGCCTCCGGGGGAGTTCCTCTCCGAAGCGGATCTTGCCGAGCGATGCGGAACCAGCCGAACTCCGGTGCGGGAAGCGTGCACACGCTTGATGCAGGACCATTGGCTGACGAGGATTCGCAGGAAGGGCTTCATGGTTACGCCCATATCGGTGCGTGACATTGTGGATCTGTACGACTACCGCAAGCTGCTGGAATGCTACTCGGCGGAAAAGCTGGCACAAACCGCGAGCCACGATCAGATCAGAGAGTTGGCTGCGATTGTCGCGCCCGAAAAAGACCCCGAGGCCAGATTGGAACAGATTCTCGCCGCCAACCAGATCTTTCATCTGCGGTTGTGCGAGCTGGCCGGTAATCAGAGGGTAATGGGTCAACTCAATCTGACGCTGGGTTACGTGGCCCGCCTGGATACGCTCTGTACCCAGACCGTCCCAGGCTGGATCGGTCACGCCGAGATTCTGCGCGCCATCGAGCGGCACGAACCGGCTGAGGCTCGCCATGCGATGCAGGTCCACGTGGATGCGTCGCGTGACAAGATGGTGAAACTCTTCAGCGCGTAATTGTCGCGCCTTGTCCGCGAAGGGGGCGGCCGGCGGTAGCGCCCGTCAATTTGCCCTGTTCCCATTCGAGTTGACCGTTCACCAAAACGTACTCCACACCCTTCGCGACCTGGTTGGGATCAGCATAAGTCGCGGTGTCGATAATGGCCGCAGGATCGAAGATGGTCACGTCGGCGTAGAAGCCGCTTTTCAGCAATCCGCGGCCGGCGAGATGTTCGCGCTGCGCCGGCAACGAGGTGATCTTGCGAATAGCCTGGGCCAGGTCAATCAATTGCAGGTCGCGCGTGTAGTGCCCAAGAAAACGCGGCATCGCGCCCCAGGCGCGGGGATGCGTATGAGGTTCAAAGAGCGGCCCGTCGAGCGAGGTCTCACCGGCATCAAGTCCGATGCTGGTCCAGGACTGTTTCAGGCCGTACTGCAGATCGTTCTCATTGGCCATGAAGTAGAGCGCTCCCGTCTGTCCTTTATCGGCAAGGATGAAATCGAAGAAAGCATCCATCTCCGGCTTGTTCTCGGCCTTCGCCATCTCAGCGACGGTCTTGCCTTCGTATTGCTTTAGCGCGGGATTCACTACCGACGAGATCATGACCCCACTGCCGCCGCCGCTATCCAGGTAGAGATTCTCCCAATCGCTGTGGTCTTCTGACATATCCGCCACAATGCGTTTGCGGGTCGCGGGGTCTTGCAAACGCTGCAGCAGTTGGCTCATGCCGCCATCGGCCATCCAGGGAGGCAGCGCAGAGGCCAGCGCCGTTCCGCCGGCGACGTAGGGATACATATCGGCGGCGATATCCAGACCAGAATCCCGCGCTGCTTGAATCTTCGCGACCACCTGTTTCATCCCACCCCAGCGCGTCTTGCCGCTAACCTTGAGGTGAAAGATCTCTACCGGGAGATGCGCTTCGCGTCCGATGCGCATGGCTTCATCGATAGCCGACATTTCGCTCTGTCCTTCGCTGCGCATGTGCGAGGCATAGAGGCCTCCGTATTGGGACGCGACCTTGGCCAGGGCAATCAGCTCCTCTGTAGTTGCGTAATGGCCTGGAGGATAGATGAGCGCCGTAGACACGCCCAGGGCGCCTTGCTGCATGGCCGCGGCCACGAGCGATTCCATCTGCTGCAACTCCGCCGCCGTGGGCGCGCGATCCACGTCGCCTAGTACCGCTTCCCGAACCTGCGCCGCGCCGACGTAGGTTCCAAGGTTGATCGGCGTGCCGGAAGTTTCCAGGCGGCGGAAGTAGCCGGCGAGATCGTGCCAGTCAATGGTGAGATGGTAGTGCTCCAAAAAGATCTTTTGCGGCGCAATGGTACGCTCGTTTTGCGGCGCGATGGAGCCGCCCTCACCGGTAATTTCGCTGGTGATGCCTTGCGACAACTTGCTCATGGAGCGGTTGTCGATTAGCAATGAGTCTTCCGATTGGCCCAGCATATCGATGAAGCCGGGGGAAACCACGAGCCCCGAAGCATCGATGACGCGCGTGGCTTTGGCGTCCTCCAGCGTTCCGATGGCGGCGATGCGATCGCCCCGGATCGCAATATCCCCGGCATACCACGGATTGCCCGTGCCATCGAGAATGTGGCCGTGGAGAATGAGCACGTCGTAGGGAGCTTCCGCACTGCCTTGCTGGCTGCGGGCTACGATGGGCGGTGCCAGCGCCACCCACAAACAGAAGACACTGAGGCTGCGGGTGTACGAGCTTTTTGTGGCAGTCAGCCACATTAGATAGCCACCTGATCGGCCCCCTTCAAGCGGAGCCTCGTTCTTACTTCATCGGGCGTAGCGATCTCGAAAGAAAGCTCCTCGAGGATGCGGCGAATCTTTTTCACCTGTTCGGCGTTAGAGGTGGCAAGCACGCCTTTGCCTAGAAAGAGACTATCTTCCAGGCCAACCCGCACGTTGCCGCCCAGAAGCGCCGCCACCGTGGCGATTCGCATCTGGTGGCGCCCGGCGCCGAGTGAGGACCACTGATAGTTTTCCCGTCCAAAGAGGCGGTCCGCAGTTGCTTTGACGTAGCTGAGCAGCTCCACGTCGGTACCCATTCCTCCAAGAATGCCAAAGACGGCCTGCAGAAAGAGCGGTGGCTCGACTAACTTTTCGTCCAGCAGATAAGCCAGGTTGTAGAGATGGCCCAGGTCGTAGCACTCATATTCAAAGCGGGTGCCGCACCCTTCTCCCAGTTCCTTCAACACCCGCTTCATATCCACGAAAGTGTTGCGGAAGATATTGGCCTCGCTCGCTGCCAGGAATGGCTCTTCCCACTCGTACTTCCATCCGCTGTATCGCCGTGTCAGGCGATGGATGGAGAAGTTCATGGAGCCCATATTGAACGACGCCAGTTCGGGCTTGACCCGCAGCGCCGGCGCGAGCCGCTGATCGAGGCTCATGCCCGATCCGCCGCCAGTAGTGATGTTGATGACTGCGTTGGTAGCCGCTTTTATCGCGGTTACGAACTCCAGGTAGACGGCCGGATCGCTGCTTGGTTCCCCCGTCTTAGGATCGCGTGCATGCAGATGCAGAATGGCAGCGCCGGCTTCTGCTGCCTCAATCGCCTGTCGCGCAATATCTTCGGGCGAGAACGGAAGGTGAGGGGACATGGTCGGGGTATGGATCGCCCCCGTGATGGCGCAGCTGATGATTACCTTGTTGTTCATGAACGCGCCAATTATACGGTTTCCAAGGGTCTACTCTTTCACAAAGACGATCCGGTTGCCATCCGGATCCTCGACGGTCAGCATGGACCCCAGCTTTTCGACCGGTAGACCAAGGGCGTGGAGCCGGGCCGCCGTGTCACGGAGGTTGGAGACTGGGAAGTAGATCAGGAACACCGCGCCCGCCGGCGCGAGCTGCACCACCTGGAGCGAGGCGCCGGGCAACTGAAGTGCAATGCGCACAATTGCGCCAAAACGCTGCAAGGGGCGGAAGCTTAGCTTCTGCGTGTAGAACGGCTCTGCCGCGTTCGGATCATGGAAGGTAATACTTACGGCAACGATCTGCTTCGAAATGCGGTTTGCACCCAGGTGTTTGCCCCGGTCGTTGGAGTGCAGGGAGCCCGGCATGTACTGGGTATATTCGATGTTCTGCTTCTCCGGACCCTCCATGGTGAAGAGCAAGTTGCCGGCGCCGGCCCGCCGTACCGGAGTAGGCGAGAGGCCGCGCGCTACATAGTCGCGATTGAGCGCCTGGAGATCAGCGCCCTCGAAGCAGACGTGCATAAAGCCGATCGGTTGCGAAGGCTGCCGCTGCGGATACATCTCAATAAACTGCTGGTCATTCACCTTGAGGAACGATTCCGTTGTTACTCTATTCTTGGTTAAGGTGAATGCCTCTTCGAAACCCAGCTTCTGGTAGAAATCGCGGGAGCGGTTTAAATCGGAGACGCGGAGGGCGACATGGGCAATGCCGGCAAGCAGAGGCGTTTCTGTCTGCGCCTGCGCAGCGACGCCACAGATGGCCAGCGCTATCGATAGCAACCACACATTCCTGCTCATAGCGTCTTATTGTCGACGTCGGCCAGCGCGGTATCGGCCGCGGCTCGGCTCCATCCGATACGCAGGTCCTTCACTCCGTGCAAGGAAAAGGCGCCCTTGGGGGCGGTGATGGCAAAGAAGTCCGCCCGCTCGACATCTTTAAGATAGAAGGCCGGGCGCCCATCCGCTATCGCGCTTGCGATCTCTACGTGACTCATCTCGATATTGCGAACGTGGCGCAGGAAAAAGCCGAAGGACGGAGTCGTGCCGAACATCCCTGGATCGGGATACTTGTTTTCGAACTCCGGCGGTAGAGGGGTGTCCGCCGGTCCTCCTCCTGCGCTCTCGACATAGATATTCGAAAATTTCACGTCTTCGATCGCGTAGCCTGGAATGCCGCTAACGATCGAGCTGACGTTCATATCGGCGTTGTAGCATTCGAGATTGCTGATGAGTATGCGCTTGATAGTGCCCACCTTGGTGCTCTCTTTAGGGCCGCGCAACCGGGAACCAAGGCGCATAAAGACCGGCCCCGAGACTAGATCGCGCATGGTTGTATTGGTGATGGTGAGGTCTTCCAGCAGAGCTCCGTCTTCTGATTCCAACGCATAGCCCCGGCAGCCTTCGAAGACGCAGTTGGAAATGGCGATGTTAATGAAGCCGCCATTCGACTCGGTGCCGCATTTAATACGCCCGGTGCGGGGCACGCGGTTCTCGGGTGCGAATTTCTTGAACGTTCCATCCAGCACCGTGCCCAGCTCGTAATAGCCTGTCACCCAACAATTGGTGATGGTCACATTTCTTGTCGGCCGGGAAAACCCGAGAGAAAAGCCTGATTTGGGGCAAATGCCGTCATCCCACGGCGAGTTCACCGTGCAGTTGGAGACGCGTACATTCTGGCAACAATCGATATCGATGCCGTCGCGGTCGGTGTCGACTTTGAGGTTGTCGATGGTGACGTTGTCGACGCCGGTAAGCAGCAAGCCGAAGTGGCCGGCCTTGAGAATCGAGAAGTCGCGAAACAGGGCGTTGTGGCAGTTCTTGAGCGCGATCGCCTTGTTGCCGACGCCTGCCTGCTCGGCAACGAAAGGCGCACCGTCTCCTTTGCGGCCGCGCCCGTTGGAAAGGCCCTTGCCCCAGATAAGGCCAGTCCCCGTAATACTGAAGTCCTCAATGTTCTCGCCCCAAAGCAGGGAGTTATGCCAGTGGTTGTGGCCGTAATCCTGGTAGGCCTCCCAGGGCGTATTCGGTTCAGCCGCGTCATAGGTGCCACCGCGGTAGCCGGTTTGCTCGCCGGGCAAGGGCGAGTCGGCCGCCAGGATCGTGCTTCCCTGCTGCAGCTGCAGGTGCACATGGCTCTTCAGGTGAATGGAGAAGCAGAGATAGGTCCCGGGAGGAAAGACTACCACTCCACCGCCCCCGGCTGATGCCGCCTCAATCGCATGATTCACACCGTCGGTATCGAGTGTTTTGCCGTCGCCGGTCGCGCCGTACTTGCGCACATCGTATACGCCTGGCGCGGATGCCGCGGTCTCCTGCGACCATCCAACCAAGGGCACGGCCGCGGCGGCCGCCATACCGACGCCGCCAAAGCGAAGAAAATCACGACGCATGGAGTTGAAGCTGTTCATGAGGGGCCTCCCGGCAGGAAAAATTGTAGCTCGAAAACGTTAAGCGTCCTGGAGTGCACTTAGCGTGCGCCAGGCCGCGACAGGAATTGAGAAGACTTGGCCATCGCCGCCTGGAGTGCCTGCTCAGTGTGCGGGGTCATCACCGAGTAGCCGGCCGCGCTGGGATGAACGCCATCCACGGTCAGCGCAGGAATATAGTTCTCTCCATTCGGGGCTTCGAGCAGCGTGTGGTAATCAACCATCTGAATGCCCTGCGCCGCGGCAAATTGCGCGATCCATTGGTTGAGTTGATCGATGCGCTGGAATCTTTGCGGACTGGGGTCCGCCTTTTCCGGGAGCGCTCCCGGCCCCCACGGTGGAATGGTTCCAATCACCACTGCGATGTGATGCTTCTTCGCCTTCTCGACCATACTCTCGATGTTGTTCGCAGTTTCGGAAAGCTGCCATCCGGGATAAACGTCGTTGGTGCCGGCCAGGATGTGCACCGCCAGGGGTTCCAGATCGATGGCATCGGCGGTGAAACGCGCGGCGATCTGGCCCGAACTCAATCCAACGACGCCCACATCGAGCCAGTTGTTTTGCGTGAAGGTAGCCTCCTGCCCCGCCCAACTCGCGTTCCAGTTGGCGGTGATCGAGTCGCCCATGAAGACGACCGTGGGACGAATACGAAAGCTCGCTCCACAACCCGAGGTGAACAAAAGAACCAGGAGTGTTAAAAACCTTTTCAAGCCTACGATACCCGCTGCCCTAATTTGTTTTGACTTCAGGGCAGCACGACCTGCCGGCCGCTGATGGCGAACTTTCCTTCCACTCCAGCCGACTGGCCCGGTTGTCCCCCGCCCAGGAAGATAGTGTAGCTGCCCGCCTCCACGGCCCGGACCCCGGCCTGGTCCACCTCGCTTAGGTGCCGGGCATAGCTGCCCAACACTGCAGACAGCACACACGCCAGCCCGCACACCTTCCCCCAGGATTTCCTGTGGAGCTTGGTGGCGTTGGCGAACTTCATGCGGCTTTCCCTACTGAAAGCCGCACACGCGGTCGCGGGATGGAGCCACGTACAGGAAATCTGGGTCGCCCATCTCCGCACGGTGAACCTCCCCTGTAAACGTGAGGATAGTACCAGCCGGTGACGACAAATGGAATCGCCCCGCTCCAGACCGGGAACAACGAGCTGCCGCCTCGCTAAAATAGAGTTTTCGGGCGAGGTGCTGCATCCATGGCCAAACAATTCACTTGTATCGAACCGCACCACCGCGAGTTTATTTTGCAACAGCGCATATTCTTCACTGCGTCCGCCGCCGCCCAGGGGAGAGTGAATGTTTCTCCCAAGGATGGGGCGGCCTTGCGCATCCTGAGCGCAAACAGCATTGCCTACCTCGACCAAACCGGCAGTGGGAATGAAACCGCGGCTCACCTGCGTGCCAATGGGCGCTTGACAGTTATGTTCTGTGCCTTTGCCGGGGCGCCCCTGATTCTGCGTCTCTATGGGCAGGGTAAGGTTCTCTCTCGTGGCAGCTTCGCTTACTCCGACTTGCTCGCTTCCGCGTTTGACAATGAAGAACCGCCGGGATCGCGCCAGATCGTGGTGCTTGCGATCGATCTGGTCCAGACTTCCTGCGGATATGGGGTTCCGCTCTTTGAATACGTCGACGAGCGCCCAACACTCACTCGGTGGGCGGCGGCTAAGGGTGAAGCTGGAATGGAAGAGTACAGGCGACTGAAAAATGCGTTCAGTATCGACGGATATCCGACTGGGATTCTCGAGTCCTCTTAAGGCTTGGTTCAACGGGGCTTCCATTCAAAGCTTCGCCTTGCGGCTAACCTCTCCTTTTAACCTTCCAGCCCCGGGCGGCAGTCAGAGCCTGCATGAGAACTAGCTTCAGTGAGACCCAGGATTACATCCTGGGTAATTCTCAGCCGTCCCCTTCGACAAGCTCAGGGCAGGCTCTCCGGGACTTAATCATGTTGTTACCTTTTACCCAGGACGACGTCCTGGGCTACTCTCAGCCAGAGCTGTCCAAATTAGCGAGCAAATCGGGTTTGGCGTGCAGGTAATCCTTGGTTGTATGGAACCGCGTGGGTGTGAAGGAGAATCGGGTTGGGTTTTGAGGATGGCCTGAGCATTCGCTGCGGTCTAGGTTCACCCAGGACTGACCCCGGATTTCCTGCACGCTGCTCTAGACATGTCTGCGTATGCGGCTTTCTTCACGGAAAGCCGCACGAGGCTCTTCGATTCCACCAAGCTGCACAGGAAATCCGGGTCCATCCTGGGTCATTCTCAGCCGTCCCCTTCGACAAGCTCAGGGCAGGCTCTTCGGGACTAATCGCGATACACCTCGAAAGCTGATTTGTCTTCAGCGAGTGCTGCACAAATCGGACCGATCGAAAAGCTAATTTGGACAACTCTGACTCTCAGCCGTCCCCGTTCGGCAAGCTCAGGGCAGGCTCTGCGGAACTCCACTTGGGAGTAGAAAGACTAGGTCAGGGGCTAAAGCTCTCATCGGTCGTTGCCCAGTGTCGCACGGCTGAACAGTTTGCGGAAAAATCCCGATTCTCGAAGGGTACGAGCGTCGGCCCCTGTAGGTCGTTTCGGGGATTCTTGAATCACCTCGTTGCGTTCCCGACTCCGCAAAGCTTTCCGAAAAAAGAATGCACTTTGTGAGAGAAAAGAGAGATAAGCCCCCCGGCCGGCGCTTTCATGCGGAAAAAAGATTGAGCGAAAAGCGAGATAAGCGAGAAAAGACCTACCCGCCTGGTTATTCGTTTTTCCTAAGTGTGTCCGCGGCTTGCTCGTGTGGTGTCCCGAAAGTTCGCTGATAAATTCGACGGGAAAAAACTAACGAAAACCGAACGCCTCAGGGGCTAAAGAGGCTGCGGAAAAATTCAGCATTCGGCAGGAAAGCAATACCTCAGGGGCTAAAGCCCAACCTATTCTCAATCATTTACGGCCCGACTGAAGTCGTGCCCTGATACAAAACATGAGTTTTTCCGCAGCCTGTAAAGCCCTCAAATTTTCAGCTTTTTACGGCCCGGCTGAAGCCGTGCCCTGATACAAAACCCGAGAGCATTTATCAACGAACTTCCGGGACACCACACTAGGATTGGGTGGCCAGCCAGAGGGTGGAGCTTCGACCGCTTGTTTGCTCTGTGTAAGCGGCGAGTGCGCCGAAGCCGGCAAGTTGTTCGAGCGCAGCATCGATGCGTTCGCTATTGACGTGGCCATAGAAGAGACGGCTGATCTGATTCCTCGAGAGACCGTTGGGGGAGGCTTCGACGGCCTCGCGAATGCGGTCGGTGATGGGGTCTCCGGTGGCCAGGCCGAAGAGGCGGACGGCGCTTCGGTAGCAGTAGGTCCATACTGCGTAGGCTGCTTCGAGGTGGGGGAGGCAGACAATCTCACTACAGTCGAGCGCGGCATAGAGGGCGCTGAGGCGCAGGACCTGGGCCTCGCCACGGCTTGTGGCTGCGCCCCGCAGGCCGGGATCACGATAGCTGAGCGACTCATAGCAATCCTCCCAAAGCTGCTGAGCCTCCTGGTCGCGGCGAAAGAGGATTTCGGGACGCGCGGCGGACCAGGCAACGGCGCTCCGCAGTGTGCCGGCGATTTCGGATAGTTCATACTCGGGCGCGCTGCCGCCGCCGGGGAGGCAGTTGCTGCGCTCAACCCATGTCCAAAGGCAGCGGTTGGCGAAGCCGTTATGGGCCTGGTGACGCTGGAATGTTTGGGTGAGCTCCCGCTGGGTGATATGCGCGACGAGGCTGAGGTGGGTGCCGGTGGCGCGCAGCTGGTGGTGCATGTCGAGGGTGGGGAGGTTGCCACTATCCCAGGCGCAGCGGAGTAGAGGAGAGAGGTGACCGTTGCCGCGTTTGAGGGAGTGGACGACGGTGGCGAACTCCTCTGAGAGGGCGAGGAGACGGCGGTCGGTGGGCGGCTGCTGATCGCGGAGGGCCCGTACGAGACCGTTGGCGGTGAGGCGCGCGCTGTTGACGCGCGTGGAGAGCCAAGATGGGTCGACCTCGGCAAAGAGGTTGGCGATGAGGTTCCAGCTGGTGCCTTTGCGGGCTTTACTGGAATCGCCGACGAGGATGACGAAGAGGTTGAGGGCGTGGCGGGTAGATTCGACCATGCAGTGGGGTCCGGGGCCGATGAGATTGCCGAAGGCCGCGAGGAATTGGAGGAGGAGCGCAGCGGGATGCGCTTCGGTGTGGGGCGCGAGGCTGCTGACGATGCGTCCCGCGGGTCCGTGGAGGGCGGCTTTGTCGAGCTCTAGATGGGTGGGGGGTCGAGGTGAGGCTGCGCGGGGAGGCTCTGGCTGCTCGGGAGTGGGCGGCGGGTTTGGCTGTGGGGGATAGCTTTGCAGTTGGGTCAGGAGGTGTTCTAATTCGGCGTCGATGGAAGCGTAGGGGGACGGGGTGGTGAGGTCTTCGGCGGTTTGGGTTGGATTGGTTGCCATGAAGGGTCGTCACTCCTGTGGTTGCTTATTGTTTAGAGATTCTGTGGTGGTTACAGACTCCTCAGTTGGTTGCTGGATTCACGATTCCACGGGCTGTTTGTGCGCACAAGGAGGTTTGAAAATAAACATGAGGAAGAAGGGGTAGTTAACTGGAAGTTACCTCTGCGGTATTGGTAATCGGTGGGTGGGATTCGCTGCGGGCGTACGGGTGCATATGTGATGCGCGAGAGCGACTATGTGCAGGCGTTCTTTCCACCCCAGCAAGCTCCGCTTGACGGGGACCCCGGTTCTTTCCACCCCAGCAAGCTCCGCTTGACGGGGACCCCGGTTCTTTCCACCCCACCAAGCTCCGCTTGACGGGGACCCCGGTTCTTTCCACCCCACCAAGCTCCGCTTGACGGGGACCCCGGTTCTTTCCACCCCAGTAAGCTCCGCTTGACGGGGACCCCGGTTCTTTCCACCCCACCAAGCTCCGCTTGACGGGGACCCCGGTTCTTTCCACCCCACCAAGCTCCGCTTGACGGGGACCCCGGTTCTTTGACAGAACGCCTCTGTGAAGTGCCGGTTCTTCCCTGACAACATCTGTGAAAATGCTCTAGCGTCGAGAAATGATCGCGGCCAGTTCCCGGTTCGACGCACCCAATGCAAAGAGTGACTTGACGAGCAGGTCGAGAGACACTGTCGGGTCGCCCGCCTCCATCTTTGCAACTCGCGATTGACTGGATTTGATGGCCTGAGCGAGCCCGATTTGAGTGACTCCATGGGCCTGACGCCGTGTCTTGAGGCCCTCAGCGAGCCTTAGCCGCAGGTTGACGTAGGACTCTTCCTCATTGGACATACCGAGGAAATCCTTCGCAGTTCCGATTTTCCAACCCTTTGCATCCAGCTTCTTGCGCTTACTTTCCCGCACTCTCGTACTCCTTTAGACGCTCACGGCAAGTGGCGATCACGGCTTTCGGCGTAGCTCCGGTCTTTTTGGCGAAGACGTGCAAAATTACAATGGCGTCGGTATCAATACGGTAGACCAGACGCCACTGAGTTCCGCCGTCATTGATTCGCAACTCATGGCATCGTGCGCCAATGCTCGGCATCGGCCGAGATTGAGGCATCGACAGCAGTTCACCGCGCTGAAGCCGTCGCAGTAGGAACCCGGCTTCGAGGCGCGCCGCCCTGGAAAACGGAGGGGTCTTCACCGCTCCGTGTAGCCATGCCAACGGCCTGTCTTTCGGACTCACCCACGTGTAGTATATGTCAGATCTGGCATATCGTGGCACTCAGTTGCGGCGTTCATTACTTGTCCCTTCCCTGGCAGCCCTCGGAACCGCCGCCGTAGAGTTTGCGTATCCCTCTTCGAAGACGCAACAACCCCGATTTCCTGCGGAGGAACGCATGCTGGCAGATATGCGCGACGCGCTGCGGCAACTACGAAAGGCCCCCGGCTTCGCGCTGACGGCGATCATCACCCTCGCCCTGGGCATCGGAGCCACCACCGCCATCTTCACCCTGGTGCATCAGGTCATGCTGAAGTCTCTGCCGGTGGTCAAGCCCGAGGAGTTATGGCGGATCGGCGACAAGATTCGCTGCTGCAACTGGGGTGGCTATGTACAGGGAGACGACGGGAATTTCTCCCTATTCTCCTGGGAGATGTACAAGCATTTTCGCGCCCACACGCCGGAGTTCAGCGACCTGGCGGCTCTGCAGGCGGGCAATGCGCCGCTGGGCGTGCGTAGAGCCGGATCGCAGGCTGCGGCAGATACGCGCAACGGGCAGTACGTCTCCGGCAATTTCTTCCGCACCCTCGGCATCAATCCCTGGATCGGGCGCATGATGAGCGATGCCGATGACCAGCAGGGCGCACCGCTGGTGGCGGTGATGAGCTATCGCATCTGGAAAGAGAAGTACGGCGGCGATCCCACAGTGGTGGGCGCGGGCTATCAGATCAACGGGCATCCTTTCACCGTGATTGGCGTCGGGCCTCCAGGCTTCTATGGCGCGCGGCTCGGCGGCGGCAGCACGCCCGACTTCTGGCTTCCTTTAACTTCAGAACTCATCATAGATGGAGCGACGGCACGCCTCAAACGGCCAGACGGAAACTTTCTCGACCTGCTGGGCCGTGTGCGGCCCGGGGTAAGTCCGACCCAGCTCGAAGCCAAACTCAGAGTGGAATTCCACGATTGGCTGGCCAGCCACGTGCCCGATATGCAGCCGGGAGAGAAACAGCTCTGGCAACAAGACACCCTGCACCTTACGCCGGGCGATGCCGGGGTCGCGGAGATGCGCGATCAGTATCAGGACGGGCTGAAGCTGCTGTTGGTCGCTGCGGGCTGTGTGCTGCTGGTGGCCTGCGGCAACCTGGCCAACCTGATGCTGGCGCGGGGGCTGAAGGATCGCGCACAAACATCGATACGAATGGCCCTGGGCGCATCCCGCCATCGCCTGGTGCGCAAGGCCCTGGTCGAGTCAGTGCTGCTGGCCGTGACTGGAGGCGTATTGGGGATTGCGGTGGCCTATGCAGGAACCAGGCTGATTCTCTACCTGGCCTTCGAGGCGGGTAACCCGAACAACTATGTGCCGGTGAGCGCGTCCCCCTCATGGCCCGTGCTGCTGTTCGCGCTCGGGGTCTCGCTGCTCACCGGCATTCTGTTCGGGGTCGCTCCGGCGTGGGCGACCTCGCACGCCGATCCGGTCGAGGCGCTGCGCGGAGCGAATCGCTCCGTCAGTGGGCGTGGTTCCTGGGCACAGAAGTCGTTAGTGATTGGGCAGGCCGCGATGTCGATTGTTCTCTTGTCGGCCGCGGCTTTGCTGGGCAAGAGTCTGCGCAACCTGGAACACCAGAATTTCGGATTTGCGACCGAGGGGCGCTATCTCGTGTCGATCAACCCCACGCTGGGCAATGACAAACCTGAACAAATGGAGCCAAAGTTCCGGAAGATCGACGATCGCCTGCGGCAGATTCCGGGTGTGCGCATGGTGGCGCCTGTGCTCTATGCGCCGATGTCGGGCGATAGCTGGAACAACGGCGTTCGCATCGCCGGCAGACCCGAGCCCCCGGCCAAGGAAAACACGAGCGCCGGCTGGGCGCGCGTGATGCCGGGCTTCTTCGAAACCATCGGCGCGAAGATGGTCATGGGCCGTCCCTTTACAGAGGAGGACACGGCCACCACGCGGACGGTAGCCGTAGTCAACGAAGCCTTCGCCCGGCGATTCTTCAAAAACGAAAACCCGCTCGGCAAGCATTTCGGGCCGGACAAGATCCAATATTCGTCGACGTATGAGATCGTCGGCGTGGTGAAAGACATGCGTTACATGACCTACGACTACAAGGACCCGATCGGGCCCATGTATTGGATATCGGAGACGCAGACGACCCAATGGGACGATCCTGTCTATAAGGCTGGGGAGATCTGGTCACACTACCTGTACAACATCGTGATTTGGGCGCCCGGCAATCCTCCAGGGATAGAAGAAAAAGTGCGCAAAGCGTTGGCGAGTGTCGATCCCGATCTTGTGCTGTATGGGGTTGACTCGTACGACAAGGTTGTCCGTGGAGACTTTCAGCAGGAGGACATGATTGCGACCCTGACGACGCTGTTCGGTGCGCTGGGGCTGGTGCTTTCGGCGGTTGGTCTGTACGGCGTGATGGCGTACATGGTGGAGCAGCGCACGGGTGAGATCGGCGTGCGCATGGCGCTGGGCGCCGATCGTGGAAATGTGTTGCGCATGGTGCTAAGGGGCGCCTTTTCCCAGGTGGCCATCGGATTGGCGATCGGCATTCCCGCAGCGATCGGCGCGGGCAAGCTGATGACGCAGCAATTGTTCAGCGTACGACCCTGGGATCCGGTCATGCTGGCATCGGCCACGTTGGCGTTAGGACTGGCAGCGTTGCTCGCATCGGCGCTGCCCGCTTGGCGGGCAGCAGGCGTGGAACCTATGGTGGCGCTGCGGAATGAGTGAGGGAGGGATTGCTTTTTTTGGATGAACGTACTCTCGATGTATCAAGGAAGGTTAAACCTTTTCGCGTGATCCCGGCGGCGGGGAGACTCTCGATCACCGAGCATTAGACCTGCATGGTGGGTCACTTCTTTACCGCTTCCAGCGGAGTTCCCGTCCTGTCCCGCATCTCTCGTCCCGCATCTCTCTGTCGAAAGACATCGATGGATGCCACGCGGCGAGATGCTTGCAATGCTCGCCCGTCATAGCGGCGGAGACAGCGACGTGGCACTCATCGCTATTGTGCCTTGCGGCGATCATACGCGTAGCTACCGGACTTCAGTGCAGTGTCAATCGCGTCGAGTAAAACGCCCGAAGGATCGCCCTCATAATCCCAAAACATAACGCCCTTGAGATGCTGCTTCTTCACGTATGTGCATTTCGCGGTAAGCGACTCCGGATCTTCATAGGAAACGAAGATCTGCTTTTCCGCATTGTAAAGAAAGGGCACCGAGGCGGCAGCGTCCCAATAGCGTGAATAGCCGTGGCCCAGCATCGTGCTCGCGATAGCGGCATAGTTGGCGTAGACATTCGGAACTGGTTGACCCGGTTGAAACAGCCCATGGTTGGTCGCCGGCACCTGGCCCCAAACGTGACCGTAAAAGGGAACGCCAAGCACAAGTTTCCGTGCTGCCACACCAGCTTTCTCAAATTCGCGTACCGATCGATCAGCGGAGACAGCCTTCGGGTCAGCTGGATCGGTAAACAAAGGTGCGTGGTTTCCGGTTGGTTTTCCACTCTCCGGCTCGTAGTAGTCGTAGGCCATCAGGTTCACCGTGTCGACGTACTTCGCCACCACACTCATCTCGGTATGTTCGAGAAACTCACTCGACGCACCGGCGGCGATGGTGAGGTAAAGGGGACGGTGGAGTTCGCCGGCCATCCTATCGAAACGGTGACGGAGATCTTTCAGCAGTAACGTGTACGTCTGCTTGTCTTCGGGGCGGAAAGTATTACCAGCGCCGCTCATGCCGGGATATTCCCAGTCAACATCCAGGCCATCCAGATGGTAGCGAGTAATAAATGCCTCAACGCTATCAATGAAAACGGCGCGACTCGCCGGCGTCAACGCCGCGTCTGAAAATCTGCCCGACCACAACCAACCTCCAACCGAAACCAAAACGGTGAGCTGCGGGTTGTCTTTCTTGAGCGCGGTGAGTGCGGCAAGATTGGCCGCATCTGTAGAAGCCCCCTCTACGATGCGCCCCTCCGCAATGTTGGCGAAGGCATAGTTCACTCGCGTCAGCTTTTTGGCGTCGATCTCGCCCGGTGTGAGCGCTCGGTTTTCTGCGAAGACGTAGGCTGCGACAACCGGTCTGGCGGCTGCATACGGGCCGAAGTACGCCTGGCTCCTTAGACAACAGGTTAACGTGACAAATAGGAGCGCGGCGGTCCTCAGCGTCTGAAAGTTTCGATGAAGATTTTGGTGGCGTTGCGAAGTGCAACGAGCAACGTGCTTACCCCGGGGTGATATTTGCAATGACTGCCTCCACGGAGGGCCGACCATGGATTCGCCTGCATCCGATGCCAGCGTATATGCGATGATTCCGTTTCGCAAACTTCGCCGTTCTGTTTCCACTGAAAACCGCGGCATTTCAAGAGACTACAACGCGGATACGACGCCGATAAGAATTGGCGTTTCGAGGATGCGGGGCATCCATTTGCGCCGTTGTTTCTTGTTTATTGGGGGCTGTTTCGTCCCGCATCTCTGTCAGTTATGACTACAAAGAGTAATCGTCCTGTCTGTCACTTGGTTTCCTTTGGTTCATTGGCGGCCTTTCGCCACTCTTGGCCTGTCTCCCAGAGGCGATCCCAATCCCGATTGCGCGGAGCTGCGATGAGCTTTTGCATTTCCGGGCTGACGTCCGTAGGGACGGGGAGAGGTTTGGCGGGCACTTGCAAGGGCGGATAGTTGTTAGACTGCGCACCGGCGACGGTCGAGGCCAAAGCTGTGCAGAGAAGGGTCAGGATGTTCGTTCGAATCACGGGTATTCCTCTCGACTCATTGAACTACCTAAATAGAGTTCAACGGGGTAGAGCCAGATTCATCTGAATCTGCGGAGGCGATTCAATGCATTAGCGAAACTTAAAGACGGCTCCTGCGCCGAGCCTGACATTGTTCTGAGCATTGGTTGTTGCGTTGGGCGCTGGGTGCGAAGCCAGGCGGCGTCGAGGGCGCGCACGGCTAGATGTCGTGAGAGGGCAACATTCGTTCCTCTGCCCACCAGCACAGCCACGCTGTTGGTGCTACTGCCGGCTCCATTGACTCATGGGAAGATGCTACGGAAGCCGTTGGCCTCCCCGGCCAGGCCCTGGCCGTAGAGTGAGAGGGCTCAACAGTAAGCGCTGGCACCGTCACCCCCGGTAACTTGCCCGGCCCCTGACTCTCTGGCTGACGGGAACTTAACGAAAATGCGACTTTTCACTCAGTACAAGAGGTAACTTCCGACTAGGCGGTTATCCAGGCATAACGCTTTGGATGGTCATCCAATTTTCTGCGAAATGCCCGCGGCGTATGATTTACGGGTGTTTCCCCGCACGTCCGGACGCTTGATCCTTTTCATCGTTCTGTTAGCCTGTTCGGCAGCGTTGTTGTGTCCTGCGCAACAGGCCCAACCGTCTGCGCCCGCCGAAATCCGCTACCACTTCGGCGACGACCCGGACGGCAAGCTGGGCTGGGCAAATCCGAACTTCGACGACAGCACCTGGCCCGTGGCCAACGATGGCCGCTGGCCCATACCGCCTCCCAAATCGGACGGTTTCATCTGGGTTCGCTTCCATATTCCGGTCCGGAGCGACGCTTCCGGCTCGCTCGCCGTCCGCAGCTCTCCGCCCTTCCTCAGTGCAATGGACCCCGCACGTCAGGCGCTGGAAATCTATGCGGGTGGTGCACTTGCGGGCCGACAGGGCAGCCTTCCGCCCCAGGTCGACCTGGACCTTGACCACAGGGATGCTGTCTTCGACCTGCCGGCGTCCGCCGCGTCATCGGGAACAACGGCCCTCGTAGCGCTTCGGACCTGGTATCAGCCAGCGTCGCGCGGACCCACCTCGATCACAACCTGGAAAATCTCTGTAGACGAGAGCCGTGTTCTGCAGCTTGCTCATCGCGCTGACCACGCCACCATCGCCTATGCAAACCTACTTGACCTGGAGCTCAACGGCCTCATGGTCCTCCTCGGCGTTGGAGTGTTCTTCGCTTGGCGGTGGCTAGGCGGGCGCGACTTGCTCGTCTTCAGTTGGGTATTGATTGCGCATGCGCTCTTCGAGCTTTTTACTAATCCTTCTTTGCCTGGACTCGGGGCGCTTTCATGGCGAACTCAGTCGCTGATTCTATCTGGGCTCGTCTTGCTTGGTCTCTTGTCCGATGTCGAGTTTACCTGGACTGTTCACGGCATCCGTGCTCCCGGGCTGAAGCGATTGCTCCAGGCTTTCGTGGTGGCCGATGTGGTAGCCATTCTGTTTTTGGTTTTGTCCACAACTCCCACCGCGATCACTAGCTGGGGCGGGCTGGCGTTTCTTCTGGTGTTTTTGGGCTTCACACTCACGCTTGTTTGCGTCAATCTCTGGGCGATTCTGGTGCGGAGAAGGAACCAGTTGATCGCGGTCTCAATCATTGCCTACGCAACGGCAGCCTTTCTGCCCTGGGTTGGGATTTTGCCCCGCGGAGTGATGGTTGGCCCTTTCTACGAACGCACGCTTGGGCTGACCTTCTTTCTTTTTGCGATTGCCCTCTTCCTCTTACTCAGCGGGCGGGCCTGGAAGGCGTGGCGCGCGCGCGACGAACTCCGCGTCGAGTTTGAGGCGGCGAGGGAGGTGCAGGAGCGGCTGGTTGCCCCCGCTGTGAATGTGCCGGGGTTCAAGATCGAGAGCGCCTATGTGCCCGCCAAACAGGTGGGCGGCGACTTCTTCCGCATCGTGCCCGATTCGGACGGCAGCGTCCTCATCGTCGTTGGCGACGTCAGCGGCAAGGGATTGCGCGCAGCCATGACGGTATCGGCCATCATCGGCGCGCTGCGGACCATGCCTGAACTGCCGCTCCCGAGAATCCTCGGCGCGCTGAACCGGGGACTGGTGGGCCAGATTCAGGGCGGCTTCGCCACCTGCTGTGTGGCGCGCATCGGGCAGGACGGCGCAGTGACGATTGCCAACGCCGGGCATCTGGCACCTTATGTGAACGGCGTTGAACTGGAGCTCAGCCCCGGACTGCCGCTCGGCCTGGCCGCAGTGGTGGAATATGAAGAGGAACACTTCAAGCTCGAACCGGACCAGACTCTCACCTTTGTTTCTGACGGCGTGGTGGAAGCCCGCAATGCGCAAGGAGAGCTGTTCGGCTTTGAGCGGACCCAGGCCATCTCCAACGAATCCGCATCCCAGATCGCCAAAGCAGCGGAGCAGTTTGGCCAGGAGGATGACATTACCGTCCTATCCGTATCCCGTACAGCCGGTCTCAATCCCTCACTCGCATAATTCAGGATGGTTTTCCGACGCCTCAATCGCCAGTTCCGGGCGTATTGTGGCCCACCCGGAAATGACTCAAGAGTAAACACTTGAGACCGAGACGGCCGCCCTCTTCCAGGATAGATTGCTCGGTCCTGTCGCAAGTGCCAGTAGTCAAAGATCGTGGCCAGAGCGCAATATCTCATCTTGGGTGTTCTTGACTCCGCGCCTGACACCTCCCGAGGGCAGGGTTATGGCCAAGATTCGCGTGGTGCTCGCTTGACGCTCATCAACAAATGGCCTCAATGGTACGCTTCAGACACTTGGTGAGGAGTCCGAGGAGTTTGAGGTTGTCGGCACAGCGGAGAATGGCAAACAAGCCGACCTCATCATAGTCTCTGCATTTTTAGACGACTCGGAAAAGGGACGCATCCTTGTCGCAGCCGGTACGATGCCTACCCTCGTGTTGCGCGGACTAACGCTCGCTCCGGACCTGCTGGTCGAAGTGGAGCGGAGGTTAAGCGGAAACAGTCTAAGAATCTCAAACTAGAAGTGAGCAAAACGGCACAGCCGCGGTTTTCGCTTTGGTGTAAATCTTGCCCATGGCCAAACCGATACAAATACTGACCGTGGAACTCGACGGCGAGGATGGTTTGCTCGTGACGTTTTCGGACGGAACAACCGCTGGCTATGTGACTGAGGAACTCCTGGAGTTGAGACCGCACCGTGAACCTGTTAATTCGGACCCGATGACGTTCAGTAAGTCTTCGCGTTTTTCAAGCGTCGATTAAAGCGCCACGCGCAGACTAGAAAATTTGCTAGTGGCTAAATTTGCCTCTATCTGAATAGGCTGGAAAAATGACATACCTAGTCCGGTTCAAGCCGCGGGAGATTGGCCTCCAAACCGCGATCGCCGCGAGAGCGGAAATACACGGTGAGCATATTGCTCTGCTGAACTCAGAGGGCGAGCTGGCGGCTCTCTTCTTAATGGAGATCGTTGAAAGCTGGAGTGTTTTAGGAGCCGGTGGGATGAGCCCTGGCGCCGTGGCGCACACTAACGGGGCGTAAGATGCTCGCAGTCTCCCAGCATTCTATGCAGCGACCTCCATGCTGGTTACCGTGAATAGTACACAGAAGCTGTGGACAGTCTTCTTTGGAGCACTTCGCAAGATTCTGCACAGTCCAACATATCGAGCACCGATGCTGCATTGAGGCCCTCGCACGTCAGACGTTATCTGAAGTGTAGGGCGAGGCAGTCAATTGCTTCGACGACAAATGACGCCGAGGTGCGTCAATCAGCGACGGCTTGTAGGCCAGAGCGGTACGAGTTGGCAGGTCTAGTCGGCGATGTCAGTTCAAGATAGATTTCTGCCACCCACTGACGATCGGTCGTTTTATCACCGCGCTGAATCTGATATTCGTGCGTTCTTTTGCGGCACTTCGTTACGGTGAAGAGTGTGTTCGTTCCTATAAATCGAACGGTGTCATCCGTTTCGAACTTGGGTTCTAGCATTCTCCCGACCTCGCAATGCTTGGTATTTCTGACGGCCATTCCGAAGTCTACGCCGTATTTATGCCATTACAGGTACTGTGGATAAAGGGTACTGTGGATAAAGTCAGACGTCAGTTACCCAGCCTTGATCTCTGCAGCCAACTTTTCCAGATACCGCGGATCTGAATCCAGCTCACGCGCTAAGCCGCTTGCGTCACTGCAGATCCTTCCGAACCTCTTCGGCCAACTTCTCAAGCTGTGACTCGGAGATGTCCAGCTCACGCGCGAGACCCTTCACCAGAGCTTTGGACGGTGGGGCTTGGCCGTTGCACTGGCGCATCAGGTCTTGGACATTCATCTTCAGCTTCTCAGCTGACTCGGCGGGGACATGACTCGGCGGGGACAGAGAGCGCCGGGATAAACCGGCACATTGTAGGGGATGCGAGAGCCCTACGGAAAAGGAGAAGCGACTCCATTCTGGCCTCGAGTCTTGCCTGTGATTTCGTGAGGGATCACAGCGAAGCGTAGACAGGGGGCTGGCGGGCGGGATCATTGAGCTCCGAAAACATGCAACCGGGTGCCGACCCTTTTCTGTCAGCGGGAAGGCAACATCAGCGAGCCACGCTAGATCGCGAGTGGCCGCTGGGCTCGGCGTAGTCGAAGAGTCCAGGCACGTCAGCAAACAGTGTGCACGAGAACCGGGAGACCTCCAGAGCGTCTGCGCGAGCAGACCGGTCCGGGAAGGTGAAAGACCCGTCATCCGGACATGTACGTTTTGGAGGAGTCGGACTGCGCCATAGTACCGATGAAGCTGACGAACAACGAAGATAAGACTTCCGCGGAGCCAGCGGAGGGAAGGGCGCAGACCAAGGAGAACGACGCCCAGTCACACACGCCTCCGACACAGAGCGGAACGCGCGTGTCCCAGGGGTTAGGCGGCGTGCGCCAGACGGCGCGGGACAGGAAGCAGGAGCGGTTCACCGCTTTGCTGCACCATCTCACGATCGACTTACTGCGGGAAAGCTACTACGCCTTACAGCGGAGCGCAGCGCCTGGAGTAGACGGAGTGAGTTGGCAACAGTATGAGCAAGACCTGGAGGCTCGGCTTATCGAGCTCCATGGCCGAGTGCACCGTGGAGCGTATCGGGCACAAGCCTCGCGAAGAGTGTACATACCGAAGGCCGATGGCCGGCAACGGCCGTTGGGCATCGCTTCGCTGGAAGACAAGATCGTCCAGCAGGCGGCGGTCACGATCCTCAATCAGATATACGAGGTGGACTTTCGGGGCTTTTCGTACGGATTTCGTCCGGGACGCAGTCCACATCAGGCGCTGGACGCGCTGAATGTGGGCATTCAACGGAAGCGAGTGAACTGGATACTCGATGCAGACATTCGTAGGTTCTTTGATCACCTGAGCCACGAGTGGATGATGAAGTTTGTCCAGCATCGAGTGGCCGACACACGTATTCTTCGGCTGATTGGTAAGTGGCTGAAGGCTGGTGTGTCGGAGGAAGGTAAGTGGTCAGAGACGACGGCAGGCACGCCGCAAGGAGCGGTGATCTCACCGCTTTTAGGAACTGACGGGGTGACAGACGAAACGTACCCCAGGAACTGAAGCCGGGCGTTTTGCGTCGGGACGTCTTGAGGGGGTACGTTTCGTCTGTCACCGCTCCTCTGTCACCGCTCCTCTGTCACTTCTGTCACCGCTCCTCGGCCCGAGCATCGCATGGCAGAACTTCTCGTGCGGAAATTCACGCTGAATTCTCCATCCGTGGCTTTGATAGAACTCGACGGCCTGAGTATTTGACTTGACCACTCGAAGGCGAAGTGTGTCATGTCCACGGCTGCGTATTTCACCTTCAGCATATGCCAGTAGTTCCCCACCGATGCCAGTCCTGCGGCTCTGGCGCAGAACCCACAAATCGCTGACCCATTCGTCCCGCGTCATAGTCACGCCCACAATCTCACCTCCTGAGACTGCTAGCCAAGCGGAGAGCCAATTGGCCTCCCCGAGCGGAACTTGAGAAGGCGCGAATAGGTATGCAAAAGTCTCATTCGCAATGGTCTGCACCACCGCGTGCACTGAGTCGTTCTCGCTAGGCAAGGCGCGCCGGATGACCGTCTCTGCCGACATGCTGCTCACTATACAGGGCCTCGGACATTGCCGAGTGAGAGCCGCCGGCGTCTGATGCCCCGAGCGCGCCCGTAACTACGTGTCGGTCGTGTCCGGTCAGTGAGATTGAGATTGATGAGCGGCTCCTTACGGCACTCCGGGCAGTCCTCAGCGTGATGATGCTCACCACAATAACGTCCCAGCTCCCTCTGTAACTGTGTAAGAGCGGAAATAATGGCAGCCCCGAGTTACGCCGGTTACCCCGGTTTTCTTGCCTGACAGAGATTATGGTTCTGGAGTTTCTGCTGGCAACTAAGTTACCGTGAATCCATCGGCACCGGAGCCCCCACAACTTAAACCGCCTAACAAGGAGACAATCGTGCAAACACAGCAGTTTATTGCGATCTACCCGGACAACCCAGCGTACCTCGAAAACCAGTGGGCTGAAGATACGCTGGTGGCCTTTGAGCGCGAACACGGTGAGGAAGGGGAGTCCCTACAGAACCTGGCCTCTATACTCTGTCATTTCGCCCGCTGGTGTGACGCCAATGGCCTGCAGTTGACCGAGGCCCTGAAGCTCGCGGCCACGCTCTACAGCGAGTGAGACCGAGGGGCAGGGGCGGCAATTGTCCGCTCAGTGATGACTCCAAGCAGCTAACGATGAGGGGCGGTCCTTCACGGGTCGCCCTGTTGAATTCCTGGAAGGTGTCGGACAATGACAGAGCAGATGCGAATACTGACAAAACGTCTTAAAGAAGCTCCGGCTGTCTTCCGTAGGCTCAATCGAAAGCTGCTTAAGGTGGGCGGACAGAGTCTCGTCATTCATCCGTGCTCAAATAATGAAGTTGCCGAGATGGTTTTTCGCTACGGGGAGTCGCTATCTCAAACGGTCGTAAAAAAGAAGAAGATGACCTCAAATGAGTGTCATCGCAACACCGCAAAGCTCTGGAGAGCCGGAAAGCTCGATGCGATTTGTCTGGGCTACGGGCTTTCAGAGGACGGGCTGTGGCGCGAGCACTATTGGGGCATGAAAGACAATCACATCGTTGAGACGACGATCTCTCGAATTGGTTATTTTGGTGCGACTTTTCGCGGAGAAGCTGGCGACATCATTGTGGGGTATCTCGAAGGCTAAGCGTTTTAAGCGTTTCGACATACTACGGGTCCAGAAATTCCCAGCGGTCGCTCCTAGCCAGTGGCACTGTGGCGATCGGCTCAGGAAGCTATCTCCCTCCAACTCTCGACGGTTTGGATCAGGAACAGAGCGGCCAGCTTCCCTTCCGAGTTCAAAAACACTAAATGCTCGCCACGAATTTCGACGTTGAGCGCCACCAGATGCTGGATTGCACCGCTTGGCGGTTTGAGGAGCACGCGAAAGGTTTTGGATGGCATGCATAAGTATGCGCCTGAATGCAAAAAGAGAAGGCGTCGCCTGGAGGAAATTCGGGCGCTACTTACCAGCCATACAGCCCCGCTTAATGGCGGGATGCCTGCCGGCAAGCGCCGGACGGACAGGACGTACCCCATCCCGGGACAACCTCACCTACATCTGGATCGCCGTCTACTCTGATTCAAAGGCCAGTTCGCTTTGTCTCGCATCCAAACCGGCCTTGGGAGGGCGTCCTCCCTTTTGTGGTGCCAGCCGCCGCTTCATCGTCCCTTCGAGAGCCTGCACAAACTCTGCGCTGCCCAGGGGCCGCCCTGTGTGGGTGCATCGACGAATCTCCGTCAGCTTGGATTCCATCTCGCCAGCCGCTAGGTACTGCCGCCAGGCACTGGCAGTCCAACTTTCCGCCATAGCTCCAAATCTAAGGCCTCGTTCCGCGATTCCGCTCCGCAGTGCGCTGCCGCGCTGGACCACGCCCACGCTTCCGCCTCCCTCGCCAAGCCGGCGCGCACCGGGTTCAACTCCGTATAGCGCAACGCTTCCCACAGATGCACCCGATCCAATGGGCATGAGTAATAACGACCCTGCCAGGCATGGCCGCTCGACTGATGAACCGCATTCCAATAAATCGCATAGCGCCCATGGGTATGCCTCAGGGCCAATCCCAAGCCGTCAGTATTGTGAGGAGTAACGACCAGATGCACGTGATTCGACATCAGGCAATAACCGATCAACCCCAACCCATGGAGTTCGATATTCCGGCGTAAAGATTGAGATACGCCATGCGATCGGCATCGCAATCCAGGATAAATCTCCGCGCATCGCCACGCTGTGTTACGTGGTGCGGAACATCTACAGCGATGACTCGAGCCAAACGCGTCATAATGAGAAACCTAGCTGCACCCCCTATAGCCTTCGTGGAAGGCTGCGTCGCGGAGACGACCATTTCGTTAGCTCCAGTTTGCCTTCGTCAGGCTAAACTCTCGTGAAATCTGGATTAGCTGAAGTTAATATTGTGCATCTTCACAGTGGCCATGATGGGTAGCCTTGGCGACCCCAAAGATGAGGCTCCCGCGAGGCAAGAAAAAGAAGATGATTACCACCCAAGCAGAGTTCAACGAGTCTTTAGACACAGGTTCATGGGGTACGTCCTGTCTGTCACCGGGCTGTGTGTGTCACCGGGCTGTGTGGTCACGGTAGGGACGGACATCGCTGGCCGCCCCCCGTACAGATCCGTGCGAGCGGAACTACCGCACACGGCTCCTACCTCGGATGATTGGCGTCGAAACGCACGTCAGGAAAAGGATGCAGTACACGAGGGCGAGGTATCCATCGTTCGAAGGTCGGGCGAATGCGCGTCCAACTGGGACGGCTGCGTTGACTGCGACGGCCAAGCATCGACCGCCACAGATCGCACAACCGGTCACGGAATCGCCATAACGCCCGCTGGTTTTCTGGAACCGCGTGGTATCGGTAGTAGCCACTGACCACACGCTTCAGCCATGCGCCCACCGCGTTGACTGGCTCATGCATGCGCAGACGCAGCTTCGCCTTAATGGCATGAAGCGTCGCCCGCATCCGCTGGGGCACAGTCCTACGGCGTATAACGAAATGGCCTTTGGAGTTCGTAGCGCAGTAATGCGTGAACCCAAGAAACGTGAACGTCTCCGGTTTTCTCTCGCCACGCTGTTGCCGATTCACCTGCGCGAACCGACCAAACTCGATCAGTCGCGTCTTCTCCGGATGGAGTTCCAACGCAAAGGTCGCCAGCCGTTTCCGAAACTCTTTCAGGAACCGCTCGGCGTCTTCGCGCTGCTCAAAGCCGACCACCAGATCGTCAGCGTAGCGGACAAACACCATCTCTCCGCTCGCCACCTTCCGGCGCCACGCCTCAACCCACAGGTCGAACACATAGTGCAGATACACGTTCGCCAATAGCGGTGAGATCACCGCTCCTTGCGGCGTGCCTGCCGTCGTCTCTGACCACTTGCCTTCCTCCGACACCCCAGCCTTCAGCCACTTACCAATCAGCCGAAGAATACGTGTGTCGGCCACTCGATGCTGGACAAACTTCATCATCCACTCGTGGCTCAGGTGATCAAAGAACCCACGAATGTCCGCATCGAGGATCCAGTTCACTCGCTTCCGTTGAATGCCCACATTCAGCGCGTCCAGCGCCTGATGTGGGCTGCGTCCCGGACGAAATCCGTACGAAAAGCCCCGAAAGTCCACCTCGTATATCTGATTGAGGATCGTAACCACCGCCTGCTGGACAATCTTGTCTTCCAGCGAGGCGATGCCCAACGGCCGTTGCCGGCCATCAGACTTCGGTATGTACACTCTTCGCGAGGCTTGCGCCCGATACGCTCCTCGGTGCACTCGGCCATGGAGTTCGACAAGCCGAGCCTCCAGGTCTTGCTCATACTGTTGCCAACTCACTCCGTCTACTCCAGGCGCTGCGCTCCGCTGTAAGGCGTAGTAGCTTTCCCGGAGTAGGTCGATCGTGAGATGGTGCAGCAAAGCGGTGAACCGCTCCTGCTTCCTGTCCCGCGCCGTCTGGCGCACGCCGCCTAACCCCTGGGACACGCGCGTTCCGCTCTGTGTCGGAGGCGTGTGTGGCTGGGCGTCGTTCTCCTTGGTCTGCGCCCTTCCCTCCGCTGGCTCCGCGGAAGTCTTACCTTCTCTGTTCGTCAGCTTCATCGGTACTATGGCGCAGTCCGACTCCTCCAAAACGTACATGTCCGGATGACGGGTCTTTCACCTTCCCGGACCGGTCTGCTCGCGCAGACGCTCTGGAGGTCTCCCGGTTCTCGTGCACACTGTGTGCTGACGTGCCTGGACTCTTCGACTACGCCGTGCCCAGCGGCCACTCGCGATATAACGCGGCTCGCTGATGTTGCCTTCCCGCTGACAGAAAAGGGTCGGCACCCGGTTGCATGTTTTCGGAGCTCAATTATCCCGCCCGCCAGCCCCCTGTCTACGCTTCGCTGTGACACCTCACGAAATCACAGGCAAGACTCGAGGCCAGAATGGAGTCGCTTCTCCTTTTCCGTAGGGCTCTCTCATCCCCTACAATGTGCCGGTTTATCCCGGCGCTCTCTGTCACCGGGCTGTGTGCCATGGGGTACATCCTGTCTGTCACCGGGCTGTGTGACCTGTCACCGGGCTGTGTGACCGGGCTGTGTGTCGGGCTGTGTGCCATGGGGTACGTCCTGTCTGTCACCGGGCTGTGTGTCACCGGGCTGTGTGTGTCACCGGGCTGTGATCTGAAAACGGCGGCATTTCAAGAGACTACAACGCGGATACGACGCCGATAAGAATTGGCGTTTCGAGGATGCGGGACGAAATAACCCCCATTTTCGCCGTTGTTTCTTGTTTATTGGGGGTTGTTTCTGTCCCGCATCTCTGTCCCGCACCTCTTACCGAAAACCCGTGCTTTCCAGGAGGTTGGGAAGGTTGCTTCTGAACAATTGCGCTAGGCCTACCAACTCCTACAAGCCTTTCGACAACGGGGAGCAATTCCTCAGATTACCTTTTGCACTAACGTTTGTGGACCCTAAGGCCGGGTACACCACTTTTGCGGTCAAGCTAGCGACTTATCGTGAGTGGTGCGGACAATCTGGGCTCAAACGTTTGCAGATCGCTCACTGATCACAAAGCTGACCTGGCCTTGGATTCCGTAAGCAGGGTGAACGACTGTTCACTCCTCGAGCACGGCGCCTCCGAATGCCGGCCGGCCTCCCAGGGACGTGTAGAAGCCGTAGAGCGCCAGCGCCGCGATGAGCAGAATCCCGGCCAGACCGATGCCCGAATACCACGCTGACCATTGCGTGGTCAGGGGAAAGTTTTGCAGGATAATGTGGACCACGAAATTAGCGACCAGCGCTAGCAAGCCAAAGCGGATCATTACAAACACAGCCAGACTAAGAAAGATCAGAACGCCCACAATGGCAACGGGATCGAACCGGGTACCTGCGGCGACTAAAGCCGTAGGCAAAGCAACCCATGCGACCGCCGCCGTCCACTCCTTGCGCATTATGGCCCGCAAGAGGAACAGGATAAACAGAGCCGTGAGCCAGAAGAAAGGCGCGTTGAACAACGTCAGGGCTACATCAGCAACTATCGTCCGCGCTCCCAAAAACTGCCATTGTGGCCCTGAGTCTGGTTGCGGAGGAGGATAGCCGAGCCAGGAGAAGACAAACCACGCCAGTCTTTGAAGAGCGCCCGTAAACGGGGCCAGGAAACAACCGGCAAGAATGTCGCGTCCCACCAGTGGATCCCGAAAGCCGCCCGCCAGCAGGCGACTCCAGGACACCAGCGTCGCCGGCCATCGGCGGCGCACATAGGGCTCTAAAGCAATGTAGAGTACCCACAGGAGGCAGGACCAGGCGAACCCCCAAGCCAGAAACATGATGAAGAGCTCGATTTCCGCGAAGTCCGGGACGTGATGCGCGCCAAAGAACCACGCTACCGCCCACGCCGCGAAAACAAAGGCTGCCAGACGAAAAGCGCCACGACGATCGCCACGGCCAAGGCGCAGATTTCTCCGGCCAAGCATTACACTGACGATCAACACAGAAAGCAACAAAACAGTGAAAATCACTAGACTTGCCCGTTCGCCGATGGTCGGCTGGTACGGCTGCAGCCGCTCGGGGCGCGTCCAAGGGCCAACCAGCTCGAAGTAGACGGGCTTGCCCCGATATGTCCCAGCTTCAATCCGCATCGAAATATTAGGTCGCTCGGCCAGCGATCCTGTCCATGCAGCGCGCGCGTCGCTATAAACAGGAGGGATCCATCCCGGTTGGGCTGTCTTCCACTTGGAGAGGTCGAGCCCCGCAGCAGAGAACAGTAGTGCCCAGTCAGGTGAAGGCGCTGCACCTGCCGGCTTCTCAACCTCTGGTGGAACTACGACGAACTGCGTAAGGTGACCGAGCGGATTGAGGCTGACCAGCGTCATCCCAGACAAATTGAGCGGCGGGTCGTCCGTCCATACAGTTCCCAACATTGGTGCATTCGAGAACGGGAAGGAGAGATGAGCCGCGAGGGGCCGAGGGCTGCCGCGATACCAAAACACGAACGCACCAGTTTCGAGGTTGTCCCAGCGCGTCTTTGATTTGTCGTGTTCCGCGATATACCGCAGAAAGTCAGTCCCCTCGTAGAACCCCATCGCCGTGTCCACCGGAGGCTCGGAATATCCGAAACTCCGCAGAATATCCCGCGCGTGCTCGGCCAGCGCCTCCGGCGGTTTTTCGAGCGGTACCCGGCGGTAGAGCATGGTTTGTGGGCTCAATAGAACCACCGCCATGACAGACACAATAACGCCTGCCAGCACAACCCAAGCCACAGCGGGACGGAGGCCTTCGGATGTTCCCGAAGCAGCGACCATCTCGGGCGACGGCGTTTCCCCTGCCGCCAGCGCAGCAGCCAGCGGGTCGCCTCCCGGAAGCGTGGACGCCACTTGCCGAACCGAAGACGGCCGGAGCGCGGGATCCTTCTGCAGACAGCGCAGGATCGCCTTTTCCACCACCGGATCGATGTCCTTGACAACCGAGGACGGCAGTCGTGGAACGGACTCCTGATGTGCGCGTCGCCACTCGACCAGGGTGCTTGCCTGATAAGGCAAACGCCCAGTGAATAACTCATAAAACACGAGCCCCAGCGAGTAAATATCACTACGAACACTGGCTTGGCCCTTGGCAATCTGTTCTGGGGCCATGTAGGCCGGCGTACCTGCGGTTTCGCTCCGGTTCATGGCGTCGTCGTTGCTCAGGGCCAGCCCGAAGTCGGTGATGCGCACTCGCCCTCGTCCATCCAGCATGATGTTGGCGGGCTTCAGATCACGATGCAGTAATCCGCAGTCATGTGCGGCCGCCAGACCCGCGCAGATTTGGTGCGCGGTTTCCAAAGCCTTGTCTGCGGGTAAGCGGCCGATGCGGCGCAACAACGACGCCAGATCCTCGCCGTCGATGTACTCCATGGTGAGAAAGTGCTGGCCATTTACCTCCCCGATGTCGTAGACACGACAGACATTCGGGTGCGAAACCTGGCGAGCATTCCGCACCTCGGCATGAAAGCCGGCCAGGGACGCGGCGTCACTCT
The DNA here is from genome assembly GCA_963787145.1 of uncultured Acidobacteriaceae bacterium. Classification (GTDB taxonomy): domain Bacteria; phylum Acidobacteriota; class Terriglobia; order Terriglobales; family Acidobacteriaceae; genus PALSA-350. The sequence continues at coordinate 3,842 of CAWBBY010000045.1, read as the reverse complement.
GCAGGGATGCCGGGAGAAACTTGAGAGCTACAACGTTGCTTAGCTTCAGATCCTCAGCGCGATAGACTTCGCCCATGCCACCGCGCCCCAGCAGAGCGACAATTCGATACCGCTCGACGAGAATGGTGCCCGGTGCGAATCCCCCACTTGGTGGTGGGTGTGAACCGGGGGAAGTTGGCGGGGGCACGACAGCGGGTCTATCGGGCTCCCGGGTCGGCGTGTCGCCCATGGCAATGGCACGCCCGCATGAAGAGCAGAAACGGACGTTCTCGGAAGATACGGCCCCGCATCCGGAGCAGCTAACCATCGGACGGATTGTATCGCACCGCGCGGCGAGACAGGGAAGCCTCATGTGTGGGATACGCTCTTACAAATACCGTTTCGTCCGGTTAATTGGTGAGCAGCCGGCAAAACAGGAAGTATTCCGGTCGTTGAAAATCCTGCTGCATGAACTTTCTGAAAACGGGTTTCCGGTAACTTGCTCGGCTTCACCCATCCGGCTCGGGAAGTTACCTATAACCCGACTCGCAGGCACTTAGTCATCTACAGGCAATTCCCTCGCTTTGGCTACAATCGCCCGATGAAGGCGTCACTTGTTTTGATCCTCTTTTTGATTGCTGTAGGCGAATCATGGACTGTAGACCGAGTCATGGCGCGGGAGACCCAGGCTCGCGACAGTTGGACTGATCCATCCACGGGGCTCATGTGGGCTGCGAAGGACAATGGTAAAGACGACGCCGATGCTCCGTAGCTGGGTGATTACTGTTAATTGCCTCACCATGGCCCTGTTGACCGGTCAGGATATGAATAACTATGAGCAAACAGAAAAATACATTATCGCGCGGTGCTCATCCAAGACACGGTGAGCCGGATGGTACAGAGTAGGACCATCACCTGGCCGGCTCAGCTATTTTTGAGGCTGGGATTTGCGTTGGAGCTCGTCGAAGAAGTTGAAGACGAAGGTGACTTTGGTGATCGGCGGGTCTTCGTCTGCGGGAACCCTGAGCACGACGACGCGCTTGCCGTCTGGGCTCAAGTCAAAATTTACCGCGCTCAATCGGTCAGAGAACTGCCCCGGCGACCAGAGTTGCGGCTTGTCAGCATGGAAAGAGTCGCCAGAGGCGGTATAGGTAACGAACATGATTTGGTTGTCTTCGGTGCGATAGAGGAGTTGCTTGCCGTCGCCGGACCACTTGGGTACGGCTCCGCCTGCAGTCGAAATTTGCCACTTACCGCCCGGCCCAGGATACGATCGCACATAGATTTCAAAGTCGCCCGATTCGTCGGACCGGTAGGCGAGCCAGCGGCCATCCGGCGAGAACGCGGGTGAATCCTCCGAAGAAGAGCCGCCCGGCAGCGGCTGCGGCTCACCGAGCTTCCAGCCCTCCTTTTCGGAGCCACCGATGGCCAGGGTGAAGATACTCGAGTTGGCCGCAGTGACTTGATTGAATACCAGCAGCCTCCCGTCAGGATGCCAGGAGCCGAGGAATCTTCGAGCTTTGGTTGGAGTCAATCGAAGGGTACCGCCGGTGCCGTCAGCACGCGTCCAGTAGAGGTCAGTGCCGCCGCCCTTTAGGAGAAATCTGTAAGTGATCCTCTGGCCGTCAGGGGTCCAGATCGGACCGAGATTGTCACCGGCAAAGGTCAAGCGAGTGAGTGTGTCGTGGGCCAGCTCGTATACCCAGATGTCGACTCGTTTCCCGTCGTTGATTGCCAAGGCGAGACGCTTACCGTCGGGTGAGAGGGCGGGGGCGTAGTAGTCGCCGGGTGTTTCCCGCACAGGTGTGAAGTTGCCTTGGCGGTCCATCCATTCAATCGACGCGAGTTGACGCCGGCTGCTCCCGGCGACATACGCCATAGTTCCGCTCTCGGAAAGAGAAAACTGCGCGCTGCCGTCACCGGGATTTGCGGAAATGCCATCGAGTACCGGCACTGGCGTGCCCGTCACTTGCAGACTTCCAGGATTAAAAGGCACCAGGAACAACGTGCCTTCATGCATATAGAGGATGTGTCCACTGCGTACGTAACGAGCATAATACCCACCGCGTAACACGGTTTTCCGTTGTTCTGAGGAGATGGTATAGGCGACGATATCTGCGTCTTCGAAGTTGCTCGCTTGCCCCGAGGATGTAAACAGCACGGCCTTGCTCCCGGGAAGCCATTGGGGCCAGAGCTGGCTTACTTCGGCTGCCCCTTGATCAAGAGTTGTCAGCGGCCGGGGCGCTCCTCCGCTGGAGGAAACCTGCGACAGAGCACTGCGGGCAGCGGGCACGAACGCGATGGTTCCGTCATCACCCCAGCTTGCGCCGCGGCCGTTGGGAGCATCGCAGATGGTCACCGCGGCGCCGCCTTCCACGGATATCTTTTTCAATTTGCGGTTGGCAAAGAAACCGAGCCATCGGCCATCAGACGAGAAAAATGGCTCCTCAGCGTCCTCGGTGCCGGAAAGGACTGTCGCCCGCAACTCATCGAGCGAGCGGACATAGATGTGCCGCCTCTGGTCGGAGCCTGAGGCGATAAAGACCATCTTTGCGCCGTCAGGTGAGAGGGCCACAGAGGGTCCATGGCCAATATCGATCTTGGCTTCTGCACCGATATCTGCGCTGAGCCGCACGGGTGCTGGCGGCTTTGGAGTTCGCCGAAGCAAAGCGACGGTCACACCAATGGTCGCCAGTGCGAGCAGACCTGCTATTCCCCAACCGAGTCGGTTGCGAAATCCATGCCGTGCGCCAATCGGGACGGTTGCTCCCACTTCCAGCGCAGTTTCTCCGACCCACTTGAGCTCGAAGCCGAGGTCGCGCGCGGTCTGCCAGCGCCCTTCCCGATCTTTAGCGAGACAGCGGCGGATGGCGTGATCCAGCGCCGGCGGGCTCATCGGCTTGATGGAGCGAATCGGCGGGGGATCCTTCTCGAGGATCGCCGAAGCCACGCTGAGCGGAGTCTTACCTTCAAAAGCGCGTTTGCCAGTAATCATTTCATAGAGCACCGCACCCAGCGAGAATATATCTGAGCGCGCATCGGCCTCCCGCCCTTCCACTTGTTCCGGCGACATGTACTGGAAGGTGCCCACCACCGTTCCCTGTGCGGTCAGGGGCTGATCGGTTGCTGGCGTATCAAAGCCGGTGGTAAGAGCCGGGCTCGCCGTGGCCGTGGGAATTGCCTTGGCCAAGCCGAAGTCCATGAGCTTGGTCCCGTTCTTCGTGAGCATGGTGTTACCTGGCTTCAGATCCCGGTGGACCACTCCGCTGCGGTGGGCCTTCTCCAGGCCCTCGCAGATCTCGATTCCGATCTTTAGAAACTGATCAAGTGGCAGCGGACCTTTGAGCAATCGCTCCGCCAGTGTTTCACCTTCCAGATACTCCAAAACAAGGTAGCTGGTTCCGTCCTGTACGCCGACGTCGTAAAGATGACAGATATTGGGGTGACTCAAAGAAGAGATGGCGCGTGCTTCGCGGTCGAAACGTTCTTTGGCCTCTAGATCATGGGAGAGGTGGGCAGGCAGGATCTTGATCGCGACGGTCCGTTCGAGCCGGGAGTCGCGCGCGCGATACACCTCACCCATCCCGCCCGCGCCAAGAGGCGCAACGATCTCATAAGGCCCGAGTTTAAAACCCGAGGCTAGAGTCATCTGTGTGCGTAATTATAGATCTGAACGGCACACGCAACCTGGTCCGACGACTGTGGATTGGCTGTCGGGTTACCCCTTCGCCCCGAATTATCCGAACCAGGTGCTGACGGCTAGACACCTTTATGGGGCAAACCAGCACACTGCGAGCGGAGTACAGCCATCGATCTACACGCCAGACTAAACGGCGATTCCCGAAAAACGGTTTGCGGTAAAC
>CAWBBY010000044.1:0-280674 GCA_963787145.1 uncultured Acidobacteriaceae bacterium | reverse complement strand
TTAGAATCAAACACTTACTTCGTCTTAGCCCCTTCCGCCCATTTTCTCTGGTAACGCCAGAGCAAGCCAGGATCTATATGGGCGAGTTGACTCGAAAAGGGTAGCGCTTCCTGCTGGAGAGGAAAGCATTGTGGCATTCGGTCCAATTCTCATGTTCGACAAGTCCACCCTCCAGAGTCTGAATCCGGACGAGGCTTTCTGGCTCGCTCGGTGGAAGAACCAATGCCCGCGGAACCGACCGCAGAGATGTGCAACGAATACGCCCGCTGGATGCGGGCCCAGCGCAAGTCGCCACCAGTTGGACCCCGACCATCCTGCTGCTTGGTCTCTGACCACCCCCATAATTCGCGGACTGATGTCTACCCCTGGGCGGCCGATAGAGTCCTAACGTTTATCGGTACGGACCCTGAAGCGCCGTATTCAAGGCTTCAATACGCGACACTCAATGATCCAAATGCTTTTCTGTTTCTTCAAAAAGTTTCGTCTCCCGTTCAGCATCGACAGTCTTTCCTTCCTTGCGATAAATCGTAGCCAATCCGAAATGGGACTGGGACGCGAGCTGACCTGTTTTCTCCAATGTGATAACGCGGTTCCAGTCTCTTTCAGCTGCACGGTAATCGCCCTCTAGAGACTCAGCCTTTCCTAGCGCGTAGAGGGTTTCCGGCATATCTGCCACCAGACTGTTCGCACGTTGCAGCTCCAGACGAGCTTCGTGAGCGTTTCCGTTTTGGAGAAGCGCAGAGCCCAGCCGATACGCTACTTCAGCATTGCCCGGTTGCAATTTGGCTTCGGCGCGAAACTCATCTTCTGCCCGGGTCCATTGACTGGCTTCGGCGTATAGCTCGCCGAGGGCCAGGTGAATTCCCCGCAAGTCGGGGCGTTGGCTCAATGCCGACTTGTAGTGTGCCTCAGCCTGTTCCGTTTGACGAAGTGCCGAATAGTTCTCGGCGAGTGCCTGATTTGCTCTAGGAGTCGCCGGTTGCGAGGAAAGCAAAACATCGTATGTCTGTTTTGCGAGTAGCCCGCTGGCGCGTGCTAAGTAGTAAAGCAGGTCGGGATTGTTGGGTTGCGCAACCAATGCTGCGTGCAAATTCTGAACAGCGTCTACGAAATTTCCAGTCTCCAGTTGGGCGACACCCAGACCAGCTCGATCGTTTGCTGCCTCAAGTTGACCGACCGCTTCCTTCGCGTATCCCTCTGCCAAAAGTGCGTATCCAAGGAACTGATGCGCCTTATCCTGACTAGGGTCCAATTCAAGCGACCTCCGAAGTGGAGGGATCGCGTCGCCGTAATCGCGGTTCTGCATATAGGCAACGCCAAGCTCTAAATACCCGAGCGCACGGTCCGGTGCCAGATCGATCATCTTGTGAAATTCTGAAATCGCGACATCCGTTTGGCCGGCTTTCAATGCGGCCTCTCCCGACTCCTGGTGCTGCTGGGCGTTCTGTGCCGCACCTTGAAACACTAGGTACAACAGGAAAGCATGGATCATGGCTTATCCAGTTTTACAAGCTTTTAGAATCTGACCAACCTGTGCACATTTATGCCGCCCTCTTCGAGTGTTCTCGCTTCGTCACTTGGGCAACGCAAAGGCGACGTATGCATCACCAAGATTGCCGCCTAATTTTCCGCCGCCTGTGGCCGCAATCACAACGTACTGCCGACCGTTGATTTCATATGTCGCTGGGGGCGCATAACCACCATAAGGCAACTTGTATTGCCACAACTCATCGCCGTTGTCCTTGTCAAACGCACGTATCTTCAGGTCGCGCGTCCCGCCGCAGAATACTAAGCCACCGGCGGTCGCCATCGCTCCGCCGAAGTTCTCCGTCCCTGTCTTGGGAATTCCTTTCCGCGCGAGCTCCTCATACTCACCCAAAGGCACCTTCCAGACCAATTTGCCAGTATTCAAATCAATGGCATTTAACGTGCCCCACGGCGGCTTTGATCCAGGGTACCCTTGGCCATCGAGTAGCTTTGTGAAATCGGAAGCTTGATAGGATATGGCTTCCGAATTACCCGGATTTGAACCCGCGGTTGGCCTGACGATGTCTCGGTCGAAAAGGAAGTTAAACAGATCGCGCCTATCATCGTCTGCAATCTGAATGGGAGGCATCGAATCCCGGCCGGTCTTTAGAATATTGGCCACCTGTGATTCAGAGAATCGCGCATTAAGATCAGTAAGCGAAGGTACCATGCCCTTCCCTTGACGATTCTCTCCATGACAGACAGCGCAATGCTGGCGATAGACGGTTTCGCCTAGCGTCGGCTGCTGATGCTGGTTGCGCTGGGGTCCGGAAATAGTGCGTGACAGCGATTCGATCCAAGCAATTTCGTTGGCACTCACGTACAACCACCCAGTTGAAGGGTCGAAGGAAGCGCCCGTCCATTCCGCTCCGCCATGGACACCGTAAAAGATGATTGGCTTACCCTCCATAGGCGGTTCAAACCATCCGAACGTGGCTTTTTCGGCTTCCTTTAGCACAAAGGCGTGGCTCTCCGGCGTGATATTCGTGATGTCATCCAACGTAAAGTTCTGTCGCGCAAACGGTTGTGGCTGTTCCAGATCGGGCTGATAAGGCCATGTGCGTTCTCCAGGCAATTTGGATACCGGCGCACGGCGGAGTCGAAAGGGGAACAGTGGTTTGCCCGAGAGCCGGTCCAGGAGAAGCGTATTGCCCAGCTTGGTAACCTGCGCGACCGCGTCAACACGCTTTCCATCGTGCATGACCGTCACCAGCTGGGGTGCAGCCGGAGTATCGTGATCCCACAAATCGTGTGCTATCTCTTGAAACGACCAGAGAAGACGCCCGGTTCTCGCGTCGAGCGCAATCACGCTATTAGTGTTTTGGTCCCTGCCAATACGATCGATACCAACAAAGTTTGGGTGGGGGTCGCCGGCAGCAATAAATGCGATACCGCGGGTCAGATCTATGGCAATACCACCCCATACATTGCCACCGTTGTCATCATCCGGATTTTTGACGGCGTACTGCAGCGTATTGAACTGCCAAAGGTTGGCACCGGAGACGACATCGAACGCATCAACCATATTCTGGTTGGGCGCCACGATAACGTTCTTGTAGATCGCTGGCGCCACCGCGCCCAGGAAGGAGGATTTTCCCGGTCCTTTCGAGGAACCAACCTCGCCGTGATTCCCGAAAGAGTCCACGCTCTTTCCAGTCTTCGGATCCAGGGCTATGAGATATCCATTGGCCATAAAAAATAGCCGCGGGCCATGTTCTGCATCACCCGCCCAGTACGTAAGGCCCCGATTAGCAGGGCCATAGCCTACAGGCTCCGCCAATCCTTTGGCTGCGGCACCATCAACCTGAAGCTGCGACATCGCTGTTTTTTCAGGAATCGATTGTGGTTGAGCTTGAGGATGAAAGCGCCATATCTCGGTTCCAGTTTCGCCGTTGATTGCGACGATATTCTTGCCCACCGTGGGCGCAAAGATGACGCCGTCGACGATGACAGGGTTGGCCTGAATATTACCTTTGCCATCGCCTGAGTGATAGACCCACGCGACCTCGAGCTGTCTTACGTTCGCTCGATTGATTTGAGTCAGGGTTGAATAGCGCGTATTCTCTGCGTTGGCATTCGATCGCGACCATGTGCCGTTATTCTTGGGCTCTTCCCCAGAGGGGGACGTAAGCTCTGAATCCTTAGCCGCCGGGACGACTTTGTACAGCGGGAGCTTGTTTCGTTCGCTGGCATTTTCCAGGCTCCCCGCTGCCACGGGTTTGCCCGTTGTGTTCTCATGTTCCGAGGGGGCGCCCGTCTCCGCTGCAGCCAGATCCATCGCGGAGACTCCCAGCAGCATTACTGTTACCAAAGCAGATGCAGCAAACGTTGCGGTGTTCCTTGGAACAGAGTGGTTTACTTTGCGATCAGAAGGTTTCATGAAATAACCGCGATTTTTGATGAGGGGCCCACACATCATGACAGGATGATAGCATTAGCACATTTGCCCCCTCTTTCCACGGTTGTCAAGGTTTTGAGGCAAGCCCAATCGCGGTCGAGAAGAACGCCGTCAATGGGGTGCCATCAAGCGGTGTTCAAAGGCCGTCGGGAGCTGATGGACCGCCCTTGGCGCGGAAAATGCGGAAGTGGTTCAGATGCTGGCAGCGGTCACCATTTGGTTGAAAGAACATCGAGGTTTGCTGAGCTTCTCGATGGTCGCACTTTGTATCTTTGCCGCCAGGCTGTGCGCTACGTCGTCCCCTCCTCCAGTCTTCGAAACCACAAGACCCCAAGGCTTGAACTTTACTCTGCAACATTCACCCACGTCCCAGAAATATCTGATTGAGACCATGCCCGGGGGTGTCGCCCTTTTCGACTACAACAATGACGGACTCCTGGACATTTTTCTCGTGAACGGGGGAAGGCTCCCGAGCACGATGCCACTTGCGGAGAACTTTGATCGCCATAATCCGAAGTATTGGAACCGCCTCTATCGTCAGAATAAAGATGGAAGTTTTACCGATGTGACCAAAGAAGCCGGTCTCGCTGACGCCGGCGACGGAAACTACGGTATGGGTGTTGCTGTCGGCGACTATGACAATGACGGCTACGCAGACCTCTATGTCACCAGCTATGGCAAGAACGTTCTGTACCACAACAACGGTAACGGAACTTTCACCGATGTGACGTCCAAGGCAGGTGTGGCGGCTGGCGGCTGGTCGGTTTCAGCCGGGTTCTTCGACTACGACAACGATGGAAAGCTCGATCTGTTTGTGACCCGTTATATGGATTGGGATACGTTGCATAGCAAGGTATGCGCGCGTATGACTTACTGCCCTCCACGGGAGTTTCCGGCAGTCACAAACATTCTCTATCACAACAATGGCGATGGAACTTTTACAGACGTCAGCCAACGCTCCGGCATCGCTACGAAGAAGGGACGATCCCTGGGGGTGGCATTTGCTGACTACGATGACGATGGATACACCGATATATTTGTTGCTAACGACGCTATGGCGCAGTTTCTTTTTCACAACAATCATGACGGCACCTTTACTGAATGTGCCCTTGAAAAGGGAACGGCGCTCTCCGAGGACGGTAAATCATTTTCCGGGATGGGTGTGGTGTTTCAGGACTTCGACAATGATGGTCATCCCGACATTGTTGTGACCGATCTTGCCCGGCAGGTTTACGCTGTCTACCGCAACGACGGTGCAGGTTCTTTTAGTTATCACAGTCTCCAATCCAAACTAGGTGTGCTATCGGCTGGAAGCTCTGGTTGGGGCGTAGGTCTGGAGGACTTTGACAATGATGGCTGGAAAGATCTGTTTGTTGCGCAAGGTCACGTAATGGACAACGTCGAAGAGATCGACCCGTCTCTTCACTATAAAGAGACTCCGATGCTGGCACGGAACCACGACGGGGAGTTTGAGCGCTCCAACGCAGGAGCAGATATCCCAGTGGCGGGTCGTGGAGCGGCTTTTGGCGACTTAAATAATGACGGTTGGCAGGATGTGGTAATGACCGCCCTCGGAGAGCATCCGCAGGTGCTGATGAACCGCCGGGATAATCAGCATTGGCTCACGATTACACTCCGCGGAACGCGCAGTAACCGAGACGGTTTCGGTGCGCGAGTGCGCGTCAACGGACAGACTCGATTCGCAACCGCCGCAGGGAGCTATGCCTCTTCCAATGACAAGCGTCTGCACTTTGGGCTGGGATCGTCAAAAACTGCTCAGATTGAAATCATCTGGCCCTCCGGAATACGTCAAGTTCTCGCCAGTAGTCCCGCAGATCAATTTCTAGAGCTCCGGGAACCAGAAAAACCATAAGACCGGACCGCAGTGGACCTACTTGCGCGATGATCCTCGTGCCAACCTCGTTGATGTGGTCTGCCTACTTGCGGGCGTAGCCCCTGTGAGGTTCTTGTGCTTCGGGACCCCTGCCACATTCTCAACTGGTCCGGCAATGACCGTTCTTCTGATCTGGATCCAACCAGGCGCTGTTAGCTGCGGGGCGCATCTGGTCCTGACTCAGCCAGAAAAAACTTGACAAGCATAGATCCTAGCATCCTATAATCCTAGGCTGCTAGTAGGGCGAGGCTCAAAACGGTACCAAAGCGCACCCGAGCTCTACGCGGACTGCAGTTCGCCAAGCGCAAAAAGACCGCACGCTGAGTAGCGCAGTTGCACATGAAGGATATCGCTTCGCGGTCACCGAGTAGTCATGGAGAGAGAAGATGAAAATTTTATTCAGACTCTTGAGGTTCGTTTTGGCTGGTCACGTATTACTGGGGTTGGTAGCGCTGGCGCAGAATACCGGCGCGACTGTTACCGGGGTGGTCACGGATCCGCAAGGGAGTGCGGTGCCAAACGCCCAAGTTGTGCTGACCAATGATGCTACTAACGTTCCCTTTACCACGAAGACCAATGACGACGGGATCTATCGCATTACAGGACTGCTGCCCGGAACCTACAAGGCGGATGTCACGCGTGAGGGTTTCAAGAGTACGGTCAAGGACGGCATCGGGCTCCACGTTGATGACCAGATCTCACTAAACTTTTCTCTGGAGGTAGGTGTTGTCTCACAGAGCGTGACCGTGCAGGCTGGGGTGCCGCTTATCGAATCAGAAAGCAGCACGGTCGGCCAAGTTATTGAGTCGCGGACCGTCGTTGACCAACCCCTGAACGGCCGAAACATATATGCTCTGGTCGCCCTCACGCCTGGTGTAATCGCTCAAGGCGGCACTGGGCAGCCGGCGGCAACGTCGCAGATTTGGGCCAACAACAATTATCAAATAGGCGGAGGCTTTGGGAACCAAAGTTCTACATTTCTTGATGGAGCGCCGGTCAACGTGAATTACGCAAATGGCACTCCCCTGACGCCGACACAAGATTCAATTGTGGAGTTCCGGGTAGAAACCAACAACGTTGGCCCGCAATTCGGCGCTACTGGAGGAGGCATCATCACCATGGTGACACGGTCCGGGGGTGATACCTTTCATGGAACCGCATACGAATTTCTCCGCAACAAAGTCCTGGATGCCAATACTTACTTTGGCAACCAAGCTGGCCTGGCGGTTCCGGCCTTTACGCAAAACCAATATGGAGTCGCTGTAGGCGGACCCGTTGTCAAGCATAGGACGTTCTTCTTTTTCAGTTGGGAGAATTTCGCGCTGCGTCAAGGGAACACGCTCGCAATGACGGTACCGACGCTTGCAGAGCGTGCAGGAGACTTTTCGGGGCTCAGCCCCATCTACGATCCCTGCTCCGGAAATGTAAACGCGCAAAATACTTGTGCTTCTACTCCGGCTCAGCGCACACAGTTCGCGGGAAATGTGATTCCTGCCGCCAGGCTTGATCCCACAGCAGTGGCCGCCTTGAGTTATGACTATCCGCTACCTAATGCGAATGGAGTAAACAACTACATCAACAACTACGGCACCGGCGTCAATTCTAAGCAGTTCGTAGGTCGTATCGACGACAATATCAGTTCCCGGCAACATTTGTTTGGACGTTATACCTACGAAAGCGGCATCTATGAGCCGGTCATTCCATTCGCAGGATTGCCCACCGTTGGAACTGGGCCGGAACCAACGACCGTGAATCAGTTCACGCTCTCGGACAACTATACATTCAATACGAGCACGGTCGCAGAAGTCCGCTTGGCTTTCCTCAGATTTACATGGTCCATCACTCCACCGGTCCCTACCTTAGACGTTACTAAGTTTAATTGGCCTGCATCCTTCAACACTGAAATGGCCTTTCCCTATGGCCCGGGGCTCTGCATCAACGGATACTCCATTAACTTCCTGTGTGGCAATTATGAGCAAAATCTGAGATCTGCCAACAACAACTACTCTATCGGTGGAAGCTTGACAAAAGAGATAGGTCGGCACACTTTCAAGTTTGGAGCAGATGCGGAGCGCTTGGACGATAATTACGGACAAAGCAACGATTCCAGCGGCTCGTACAGCTTTTCCAATGGGATGACCGCGCTCAACCCTTTGAACCCAGGTACCACCGGGAATCCATTTGCTTCATATCTCTTAGGCTACGGGTCTGGGGGTAGCGCGACCCAATTACACATACCGGCGGCAAGCCAACGTTATTATGGCATTTACGCGAATGACCAGTGGAAAGTAACCACTAACTTCACGCTCAATCTCGGACTACGTTGGGAACAGCCGGGTGCGTTCACCGAGCGCACAAATCGCGCCACCGTGTTTTTGCCACAAGCAGTCAGCCCCCTTGCGGCACCGTCAGGCCTACCGTTGAAAGGCAACTATGCCCTGGTCGCCTCGCCCCAGTGGTCGGATCGTACTAACACGCAGCTACACTGGAATCTCTTTGCTCCCCGTGTAGGTTTTGCGTATCGCTACGGGCAGAGAACGGCAATCCGCGGTGGTTTTGGTATGTTCTTCCCTCCCATCGGTTATAACCTGGATTTGGCGCCAGGACAGTCTCCGGTCAATAGCGCTACCACAAACTGGCTTGCTTCGCTGGACGGCGGGATAACACCATACGACACCTTGCACAATCCGTTCCCTACCGGCATCATTCAGCCAGCAGGGCACGACCCCAATTTCGAGACAGCGTTTTACGGTAGCGGACCGAACTCTCCGGAACCAATCCAGCCTCCCGCCCGCGTATATCAATGGAATTTCGGCGTGCAGAGTGACCTGGGTCAGGGAGTGGTACTTGATCTCACATATGCCGGAGCTCGTGGTACCAACCTTCCGACATTGGTCGAGAATATAGACACGCTGCCGGATGCCGACCTCTCGCTTGGCTCACAGCTGATTCAGACAGTACCCAATCCGTTTTTTGGGCTAGCCGCGGCAGGTCCAACCCTCGGATCGGAACAAACGGTTACACAGCAGCAGCTGCTTCTTCCGTATCCACAGTTCACCGCCGTTGGCTCCGTCAATAAGAATGACCGCGATAGCTACTACCAGGCGTTGCAGGCGTCGCTTCAAAAAAGGTTCGGGAGGGGAGGAAACCTTCTCGTTGCGTACACGTGGTCGAAGTTGATTTCCAACGTCGACACTCTGACCGCATGGTCGGAAGGGGAAGCGGGACTCGAGGGACCAAACGGGGCGTACGGCGGAGACCAAGACCCCAACAATCTTCGCGGCGAGCGCAGTTTGTCCGGCAACGACGTATCGCAGAATGTCGTGGTCAGCTATGTCTTGGATCTTCCTTTTGGAAGAGGGGGGAAGTTTTTAAGTGGGGCCACAGGAGTCACAGACAAATTGGTGTCCGGCTGGTCATTCGATGGCGTTACAACGTTCCAGGCCGGCTTTCCGCTGGGGATCAGCAACGCAATCCCCGCCACGTTAGGCGGTACGCGGCCAAACGTCGTGCCCAATTGTGCTAAGTCGATCTCTGGGGGTGCTGTATCGAGACTGAATATGTGGTTCAATACAGCATGCTTCACTCAACCACCGGCGTTCACATTCGGCAATGAAAGTCGCGAAGATAACACGCTGAGGGCGGCTGGAATAAACAACTGGAACGTGGGCATTGCCAAGCAATTGTTTCTAATAAAGGAACAGTATGGGCTCACATTCCGGACCGAGTTCTTCAATCTTTTTAACCGCGTGCAGTTCGGGCCGCCAGGAACCGCGTTTGGGACAGCACAGTTTGGTGTAATCAGCTCTCAGGTGAACAATCCACGCTTGATTCAATTCGGCCTGCGCTTTACCTTCTAAAAGCCCAAAGCGCTTCCCAGTAGAGGGCACCCATTATAAGGTGCCCTTTACATGCTTCCGGCCAACATTCGTAGTGACGCAGCTAGGGGGGAGTAGAAAATGCGGCAGCGAGATTGGCGAGGTCTGCCCCTGCCAGGAGGATCCTGCTTTAGCTGTAGACCGTACACAGCAGCCAGCTTGTCGACTTAAACTCTGGCATCACGAACTAGGTTGATGTGGAACTTGCTTCGATCGCCGCGGTGTTTGGCTACAAAGTACTCCAGCGGCTCTCCATTTTCGAGCAGGCCAACGCTCTTTAATAGAAGCGCCGGACTCTTCGGGCGCAGATTCAAGAGTTTCGCGTCGGCAGGATCAAGTGCGATAGCTTCTACTGTGCGATGTCCTTGCGCGATGACGAGCCCGTACTTGCGAGCCAGCAACTCGTATAGGGATTGGTTCGTGAGATCTTCGCCAACGAGACCTGGACACTTACTCTCTGAAATATACGTAACTACCAGTACTTCAGGCTCACCATCGAGGAAACGGAGCCGGTTGATCATAATGACGGGGACACCATCAACGAGCTTTAGAGCCTCCGCGACCTCACCTTTTGCCGGTTCTACCCTGAGATCGAGAACCCGCGTCGTCGGCTTCTGCCCCTTCGATACAGCGTCCTCATAGAAGCCACGCAGGTTCTGCATGAGGCTGCCGTTGTATGTGGGGTAGGCGATCGCGCTGCGTTTCCCGCTCTGCTTTGTGACTAAGCCTTTGCGCTCGAGATCGGCCATCGCCTGGCGAACGACCGTCCGGCTGATGCCAAGCTTTTCGCAAATTTCCTGCTCGCTCGGCATGAGACAGCCGGGCACCAATTCCTTCGCCTTGATCTTCTCCTCAACGTAGCTACTCAATTGGAAGTAATAAGGGATCGGGCTGTCGTGTTTGACAATTCCTGCGCTGTCGAAAAAGGATCGCTCCATGCCGTTCTGCTGTCATCCTATCGTGATATTATACCGCGCAAGCTAACGCTCGGGCTACCATCAGAAAGTAAGTAGGAGAGTAAGTGAGACAAGCTGATTTGCACAAGCCCGAAATCGAACCGGTGTTGCGTGACCAAGCTCTGCTGCTGGATATCGCAATGGCTAACCGAAGCGATGATGAATTCCGGCTTTGGTGGCTTGGCCAGAGCGGTTTTCTCTTGCAATGGAACCGCCGTCATCTACTTCTCGATCCCTATCTCTCCGATTCTCTCGCCCGAAAATACGCAGGCACGCCGACTCCGCACTTGCGGATGACCGCGCTGCCCGTAGAACCTGGAAAACTGAGCTTTATCGATATTGTAACGTCAAGCCATATCCATACCGATCATCTCGATCCTGAGACTCTACTTCCTCTATTTAAAGTTAATCCCCACTTGACATTGCTCATTCCCGAGGCGGAGCGCGAAGCGGTCGAAACAAAATTGTCTGGCTCGTGGCCTGCAACCCTCGGCCTGGATCAGGGTGGGACTGAAGAAATCTGCGGCTTCCGAATCAGCGCCGTAGCCTCAGCGCACGAGAAAGTAGAGTTGGATTCAGCGGGCCGTTGCCGCTTCCTGGGTTACGTAGTTGAGTTTGGGAAGTGGACTATCTACCACAGCGGAGATACCGTATTGCATCCTGCCCTGGTAGAAAGCCTGAGTGCATTTCGAATTGATGTTGCGCTACTCCCTATCAACGGCCGTGCTCCCGAAAGAGGGGTTGCCGGCAACTTGAAACCCCGCGAAGCGGCGTGGCTAGGGCGGGAGGTCAACGCGCGTACAGTGATCCCATGTCATTACGACATGTTTGCCTTTAACACTGCTCCTGTAGGAGAATTTGTTGCCGCGGCCCACGAGACGGGGCAGAGCTATCAAGTCGTTCAGTGCGGGGAGAGGTGGGAGAGTTCGCGGCTAGGGCTCCGTAGGTCCCAAAATGCTCTTTTGTAACATCAAGCGCCCAAGTGAAACGATAATAACTCTTCCCGACTGGAGGCCCGCTGTCCCACTTCGCTCTATCCCGTGAGGCGATCTTTCCTCCCCTACGCCCCTTGTTCTCAGTCCCTTCCGGGGTCCTCCCCGACCAGTTTTTAAAGCTAAGCTGTTTGATCGTTCCCAAACTGCTTTGCGTTTGACACTGATATTTGACGATGATATGTTTTAAAGCTGTCATCATAGCATGATAGAGATACAGGAGAAAAATGTTCCTTCTCGGCGTAGACCTGGGGACTACCGCGACGAAGGCCGCTCTTTACGACCTGAGCGCGCGTCTCGTATCGGAGGGGCGGTCGGAGGTTCCGTTGTACTATCCCCACCCGGGCTCAGTAGAGCAGGACCTGGACGACTTTTATCGCTCGGCCGTAGTGGCCATTCGTCAATGCATGGATTCGTGCCGAGTGGATCCATCGCAAGTGGCTGGGGTGGCCTTCGACAGCCAGATGGCGGGGATTGGGGCGATCGACGAAAGTTTTCGGCCCGCGATGCGTTTTGATTCTTGGCTCGATTCGCGTTGCCAACCATACATCGAACAGATAGACAAACACTTCGCGAACCGCGTAACGGGCCTAACGGGCTGCCCTCCCACCTGCAATCACGGCCCGAAGATGCTGTGGTGGGCAAACGAACGGCCGTCGGACTACAAACGCATCGCGAAATTCGTTACCCCTAGTTCCTACGTAGCGGGCAAGGCCGTCAAGCTGCGCACGGAGCAAGCCTTCATTGACCCTACATTTTTGCATTTCACGGCAGTTAGCGATGCCGTAGCTGGGACTTGGTCGGAGGAACTCTGCAGCGCGCTCGAAATCGACCGGCAACGGCTTCCCCGAATAGTTGAGCCATGGACAGTAATCGGCGAGCTGAGCCCGGAGGTGGCCCGGGATTTTGGTCTAAAGGCCGGTGTTCCGGTGGCAGCAGGTTGCGGCGACACAGCCGCGGGGGCGTTAGGGGCAGGGGTTGTGAGTCCGGGAATGCTGCTTGATACCGCAGGAACGGCTTCGGTACTAGCTTGCTGTACAGATCGGTTCGTCGCAGACGCACGTCACCGGGCCCTGATAGTCATGCGTTCTGTCATTCCGGGAATCTGGAATCCGCTGGCCTATGTCGGCGGAGGCGGGTTAGCGCTGCAGTGGTACGGCCGGGAATTCTCGAATAACCAAAACCGCGGTGGTAGTCCCGACGAATTCTACGACGAGCTGTTCGCGAGCGCTAGCGAAGCTCCTGCAGGATGTGACGGCCTTCTCTTTTCACCCCACCTGGGCGGTCGCATCTGCCCGGCGGGACCGGAGATGAGAGGGGCCTGGATTGGGTTCTCGTGGACACACACGCGGAAGCACTTCTTTCGAGCGATTCTCGAAAGCATTGGCTATGAGTATGCATGGTATCTCCGGATCTTGCGCGGCCTTTCTCCCGAACTGAACCTGGTTGAAGCGCGGGTGATCGGCGGGGGAGCAAAAAGCGAGACTTGGAATCAGATCAAGTCCGATATTCTTTCGGTTCCATACGCGCAACTAGCGCGCAAGGAATGCGCAACCTGGGGAAGCGCGATGATCGCCGGCAAAGCTTCCGGATTGATCACCGACTTAGCCGGGACGGCGACGGACCTGGCCCCATTGGCGGGGAAGGTGTCATCGCCGAATTCAGCCTCACGCGCTATCTATGACGCCACGCTGGAGCGCTATCTGTGTTGGCAGCAAAGACTCAAAACAGGGTTCGAGACTTATGACAAACGCAATTAGAGTTTGCCTGGTGGGGGCTGGTCGTGCCGGTCAGGTGCACGCCGAATCATTGGTGCAGCACGTCCCTGAGGGAAGATTGGCCGCCCTCGTAGACCCAAACCCCGCCGCCTTGGAGAAGACCTCCAGCCGTTTCGGAGTCGAGTCTAAATTCAGCTCTCTCGACGAGGCCATCGACCGGGTTGCGTTCGACGCCGTCATCATTACCACTCCCACTTTCACACATAGGGAACTGACGACGCTCGCGGCCGCCCGAGGGAAGCATATCTTCTGCGAGAAACCGATGGCGCTAACTATTGAAGAGTGTGACGAAATGATCGCCGCCGCGGAACGAAACAGCGTGCTTCTGCAACTCGGTTTTATGCGGCGTTTCGATCCCGACTTTCAAGCGGCGGCAGCCCGCATCGAAGCGGGAGAGATTGGTCAGCCCATGGTGATCAAGTCGCTGACCCATGGGCCGGGGTTGCCTCCAGCCTGGGCCCGCGATCTGCAAACCTCGAACGGCATGCTGGCGGAAGTGAACAGCCACGATTGGGACGCGGTGCGGTGGCTGGCAGGCTCCAACCCTGAACGCGTTTACGCTGAGGTTTCGAACTTCAAGGGTCAGAAGCACGGCGTAGATACTCCGCATTTCTACGACACGGCGTTGGTGAGCGTTCGCTTCGAAAGCGGCGCACTGGGTGCAATCTCCGGCATCTGTCCCTGCGATTACGGTTACGACGCACGCGTCGAGATTGTCGGAGAGAAGGGGCTGTTACAGATAGGAGACGTTCGCGGGCAATCCGTGGTGGTCTGCACGGATCGCGAGCGCGGACTTCTGACACCCATCTATCGCTCTTGGCCGGAGCGTTTCGGTTCGGCCTACGTACGGGAGATGAAGCATTTCCTGGGATGCGTTCGCAACGGTTCGCAGCCCTCTGTGAACGGGCGTGACGGTCGCTGGGCGGTGGCCGGAGTTCTAGCCGCCACCAGATCTTTCCGCGAGGAGCGCAGTGTGCGCATCGCGGAAGTGCTCGATGCTGTCGCCACTGTCGGGGAGCGAAATCGATGATAGCGGCGGTGTACCACGGCCCCGAAGACCTGAGAGTGGAACAATGGCCCACGCCTTCAGCAGCCACGGGGGAGATCGTATTGCGGATGGAATATGCGAGCATCTGCGCAACCGATTTGCGCATTATTCGCGGTGCTCACCGTAAGTATGGCCCGGGCACGGTACGGGTGCCCGGCCATGAAGTGGTAGCTACCATCGCCGAGCTTGGGAGCGGAGTCAACGGCCGTTATCGCGTCGGGCAACGCGTCTTTGTGGCGCCGAACATCGGTTGTGGGCGCTGCCTTCAGTGCCGGCGTGGCCAGAACAATCTGTGTGCAGACTACTCTGCGCTCGGCATAACAATGGACGGGGCATTCGCGGAATTTATCAAGCTGCCGGCAGCATTTCTCGAACAGGACAATTTGATTCCTTTCGATCAATCCCTGGATGGCGCGGAGATCGCTCTGGCCGAGCCGTTTGCTTGTGTGCTCCACGGCCAGGACGCGCTAAGGATGAGCAGCGAGGACGTGCTCCTGATCATGGGCCCCGGCCCCATCGGGATTATGCACGTTATTGCTGCAAGAGCGGCCGGAGTCAAAAAGATCTTGGTGAGCGGGAAGTCGCCGGAACGCCTGCAGATGGCTACGGCCGCAGGCGCAGACCGGGTCGTGAACATTCTTGAAGAAAATCTCGGGAATGTAATAGCCACGGAGACAGAAGGACGCAGAGCCGACCTGATCGTAGTTGCCACCGGAGCCCGCGAAGCCGCTGAAGAAGCTCCTGCATTGGCGGCAATTAGGGGTCGAGTCAACCTGTTTGCCGGTCTTCCGAGCAAGGAAACCACAATCTCGCTGGATGCGAACCTGATTCATTACAAAGAACTGATCATCACCGGTACCACTGGTTGCAGCACTGACGACTGCCGGCGTTCGCTCAAGATGATCAGTTCCGGCTTGGTTGACCTCGCTCCATTGATTAGCGCGCGCTACAGCCTGGATCGCGCCACCGAAGCGATTGGTGCCGTGCGCGCGGGTAGCGTACTCAAAGTTGCTCTACACAATCCTGGCAAGGAGGACTTGTGAGATCTCGACCATACGCATACCCGGTTTTCCCGTTAAATGGCAATCATGCGTCATTCGACAACCATATCGAGCGTCGACTCTCCGCCCTGCAGAACAAGTTCGCGGATCGAGAAGCTTTTCAGGCGATGGTGGATGCGGGCGACCCATTGGTGTATGAGGTCTACGAGAACCGCCGCCCCGAGGCCGCGGGCGAGTTGTTGAGCGGCCTTTCCATTCTTCATCCGGGACGGGTCGGCAATGAATACTTTATGACCAAGGGACACTACCATCTGGTGCGCGATACCGCGGAAATCTATTACTGCTTACAAGGAAAGGGCGCTCTCTTGATGGAGAACGAGGCCGGGGAGACCTCTCTCGAAGAACTCCGTCCCGGTCATGTGACCTATGTGACCCCTAAATGGGCGCATCGTTCCATTAACACGGGCGAAGACGATCTGATTACATTCTTCGTTTATCCGGGAAATGCTGGACACGATTACGCCACCATTGACGCCAGCGGCTTCCGCAAGCGGCTTCTCGAGCGGAACGGTATTCCGGCACTGGTTGACAATACGAATGCTCTGGATAAAGGAAGCGACGTTAAATGGGGCCGGATTTAAAGACATGCCGCGTTCTTGTGACGCCAACGACCTTCGGATTGTATGACAAGCGGCTTTGTCAGGAGTTGGAGTCCACAGTCGGCGAGGTGATCTACAACCGGCGGGGACGCCCGCTCACGTCGGATGAGTTGCGACAGCAGTTGCCCGGCTGCGATGGGCTTATCGCTGGGCTGGACCGCATTGACTACGCGGCCCTCGAATCAGCCGACAGGCTCAAAGTGATCGCACGTTACGGTGTGGGGGTGGACAACGTGGACCTGGGTGCGGC
Source organism: uncultured Acidobacteriaceae bacterium (assembly GCA_963787145.1). Taxonomy (GTDB): domain Bacteria; phylum Acidobacteriota; class Terriglobia; order Terriglobales; family Acidobacteriaceae; genus PALSA-350. The sequence continues at coordinate 264,293 of CAWBBY010000044.1, read as the reverse complement.
GGCGAAGAAAAAGATCACGGTAACCAATACCCCAACCGCTAACTCCGTTTCCGTGGCCGAGCTCACCATCGGTTTATTGCTCTCGTTGGCGCGATCGATTCCCCAATCGTCCGCGTCCGTTCGCGACGGAAAATGGCCGCGCCTTCACGGCAAGGTCCTGGCAGGGAAAGTCATTGGTCTAATCGGATTTGGATCGGTCGGCAGGGAAGTGGCTCGCAGACTCCAGCCCTGGCAAGCGACTATCCTGGCCTGCGATCCCTTTGCAGATAAGAAGCTCGCGCTCGCGTTAGACGTGCGCCTGGTGGAGCTGGAAGAACTGCTCCGCGAGGCAGATTTCCTGTCGCTACACGCTCCCCTTATGGCCGAGACGCGACACATGGTCAACGCGGATTTTCTTTCCCGCACGAAACGGGGAGCCTGCCTCGTCAACGCTGCTCGAGGGGAGCTGATCGACGAGCCGGCAATACTGGCGGCCCTCGACTCCGGCCAACTGGGAGGTGCCGCGTTGGATGTGTACACTCACGAGCCGCCGCCGGCAGACAGCCCTCTACGTTCTCACCCGCGGTTAATTGCAACACCACACTGTGGGGCCCATACCGATGGCGCAGCCGACGGCATGGGGTGGCAATCTCTGCGGGACTGCATCTCGGTTCTTCGCGGAGAAGCTCCACTTTATCCCGTACATACCCAGGGAGCACCAGCATGAGGCTTTCCCATTCGCAGCAACCAAAACGGATGTATTTCCTCGGCGTGACCACGCGCCAGTCTTCTATCATGAAAGTCTTTCCGCTGTGGATGGAGGCACTGGGGAGATCAGATGTTTCGCTCGAAGGGATGGATCTCAAGCTACACGACGATCCTGAAAACTATCGCCGCGCGGTCCGGCAAATTAAGGAAGATCCTAACTGTCTGGGAGCACTGGTTACCGCGCACAAAATCAATCTGCTCCACGCTGCTCGCGACCTATTCGACTATCTGGACCCGCTGGCGGAGCAGTGTGGTGAAATTTCGTGCATTTCCAAGCGAGAGGGGCGGCTGGAAGGCCATGCGAAAGACCCGATCACGGGCGGCATGAGTCTTGGCGCTCTCCTCGGTCCCAACTATTTTGCCCACACGGGTGGGCACGTGCTCTCATTTGGCGCAGGTGGTTCCGCCACTGCTCTGATATTGCATTTCAGCCGCACCACAGAAGCAGGCGATCGTCCACCTAGAATGGTGATCGTGAACCGTTCTCCAGGAAGAATCGAGGAGCTCCGCCGGATGGCGGAAACCCTGGGGCTCGATATCGAATTCGACTACTACTGCCAACAGGATCCGCGGCTCAACGACGCATTGATGGAGACGCTCCCTCCAGCCTCGCTGGTGATCAACGCTACGGGAATGGGCAAGGACTTGCCAGGATCGCCAATCACAGATGCGGGCAACTTCCCCATCAATGGCATTGCCTGGGAGTTGAACTATCGTGGTGAACTCCACTTTATGTACCAGGCGCTAGCCCAGCGCGAGAAGCGAAACCTCACCGTCGAAGACGGTTGGGTTTACTTCCTCCACGGTTGGACACAGGTGATCGCACAGGCGCTGCACATTGACCTGGATGAAGCTACTTTCAATCGTCTGGCCGCGATCGCCAAAGTGATCCGCCCCCCGGTGCCGGAGGGTATCCTGTCGGCGGATCGCAGACAAGAGACGACCAGGGGTTCCTTATGAAGAATCGGATTGAGAAGCCAACTCTTCTGCCGGTTTACTTCAGCGCTGAGCCAGAAGAAGAATTTACTCGACAAGTTGCTACGCTGCATCGCCTGTTCGATGATGTGGCGAACTTTCTGGAGCCTGCCCCTCTTGGATCTGTCGTGCCCCAATCGGCTGACGCAGTCATTCTCCCCCAGGTCCTGGGGGCGGCCTATCGGAATATACAACAACTGAAAGCGATCCGGATCCCCCTGCTGATCATCACTTCGGAGTTCGGAACCGTCTCTATGTGGGACTGGGAAATTGCTGCCTACATGCGGTCGGAAGGAATCGCTTCGCTAGCGCCAAGCAGCCTCGAGCAGGCCAGGAAAATTTGCCGGGCCCTGGGAGTAAAGCGCCAGCTCCGCAAATCGAAGTTTCTGGTTTTCCAGGACAACCCCGGAGCAGGCTTCCAGGCCAGCATCTTCAAACGGTTTTATTGGTGGGAAGACGAGTGCACGCAGCGGATCTGCGACAAGTTCGGCATCGAGATCGTTCGAAAAAGTTTTCGCGAGCTCGGTGAATCCGCCCGAGCGATCGAGGACGCGGAAGCCCAGGCTGCCGCCGACGCCCGGAAAGTTCCCTTGCAAGGAGTGTCGTCGCGCAGTTATCTGAGCGCGCTCAAGCTCTACCTGGCTGTCAAGCGAGAACTGGATGCGGATTCTACGATTCAGGCCGCTGGCATGAACTGTCTCAACGAGTCGCACTTCTCAGATACCACCCCCTGCCTCGCATGGAACCTTTTGTACGAGGAAGAGAAGCTGATCTGGGGCTGCGAAGCGGATACGATGGCGATGCTGACGAAGCTCATCCTGCACCGGTCCCTGGACGTGCCGATCATGATGACCAACTTATATCCCTTCCTTCTGGGGCAGGCGGCGCTTAAGCATGAGCGGATTCCCGCCTTTCCCGCCGTACCCGAGCCGGAAAACTGCATCCTGGTGGCGCATTGCGGATATCTTGGTGTGGTGCCGCAATCCTTCTCCACGGAATGGAACCTGAAACCGAAGGTGCTGGCGATCGTGAACGACAACGCGACGGCGATTGACGCCAGGCTTCCCGAGGGGCCCATAACTCTGTCCAAACTGCATCCCAAACTCGATGTGATGAGCGTCGCAGAGGGAGGACTGGAGAGCTATGCTCAGTATCCGGATTCCGACTGCAGAAATGGAGCAGTGATTCGGGTGAAAAATGGCCCCGCTCTGGTGCGCTCTCTCGCTTCGCATCACTACCTGCTCACAACCGGCCACAACCAATCCGATATTCAGATGATTGGAAATATCCTCGACTTTTCGATCGAGGCTCTCTAGCGGAGGATCAAAGGTGAAAGTTGGAATTGACAGTTATTGTTACCATCGCTTTTTCGGAGAAGTCTATCCCCAGCAACCTTCGCCGCAGCGGCGCCTTTCGCTCGAGGATTTTCTTTCCCGGGCCAGAGAACTTGATGTAGACGGTGTGTCTCTGGAGTCTTGCTTCTTCCCCCGCTTCGACTCAAGTTACCTGGCCGGCATCAAAAAGCTATTGGACGGGTTCGGGTTCGATCGGGTGTACGCATGGGGACATCCGGACGGGCTGGAAGGGGGGCTGAATGAACGCGCCTACGAGGACATGGTGGCCAGTATTGAGCGCGCCAGGGCAATCGGAGCGGACGTAATGCGGGTGGTAGGCAGCAGCCTCATGTTTCGCAATCAGCCACATCAGCCGCAGCTCGAACGGCTGACTCGGATGTTCTCCGACGCCGTTAAGGTCGCCGAAAAAAGTGGTGTTCGCCTGGCGGTCGAAAACCACATTGATTTCAACTCAGATGAAATGCTAAGCCTGATCACGGCGGTTGATTCTCCTTTCCTCGGGATCAACTTCGACACAGGCAATTTTGTGCGATTGCTCGATGATCCAATCAAGGGAATGGAGAAGCTGGCAAAGCACGTCTACGCAACTCATATCAAGGATCTGAAGCCACAAAAGGGCGTAGCGGCGGACGAATGGTATTTCTTCTCCTGCACGCCGGTCGGAGACGGCATTGTTGACAACTTACAATTGGCAAGATTGCTCGCGCGCGTGGGATATCGGGGTTTCCTGGCGGTTGAAATCGACTTTCTCCATCCCGATTACCACGGGGATGAGGATGGGGCAGTAGCGCAGAGCATCCGCGAGTTGAAGAAAATCGCAGCAGCCGCGGAGATGGAAAGCGCCCGAACGACTGTCTGAGCCGAGGAAAAGGCGATGAAGAAACTGAATGTGGCCATCATTGGCGCCAAATTCATGGGTAAAGCACACAGTAGTTCATGGTCACGGGTGCATCGCTTCTTCGACGTGCCGTTTGAGCCGGTACTGAAAGTGGCGTGTGGCCGCCCAGGAAGCTCGCTCGAAAGTTTTGGCAATCGCTGGGGATGGGAGTCGATTTCGTCGGATTGGCAGGAGACAGTGAATAACCCCGATGTTGACATCGTGGACATCGCCGCCCCCACTTACCTCCATCACGACATCGCCATCGAAGCGGCGAAGGCTGGCAAGCACGTGTTCTGCGAAAAGCCCATTGGTCTATCGCAGAACCAGGCGGTAGAAATGTACGACGCGGCCGAAAAGGCCGGAATCGTGCACTACCTCAACCATAATTACCGCAGATGTCCCGCGGTCGCGCTCGCCAAGCGGATTATCGAGGAGGGTCGGCTCGGTCAATTGTTCCACTGGCGCTCAGCGTATCTGCAGAGCTGGATCGTGGATCCGGAGTTTCCTCTTACCTGGCACCTGCGCGAGGAAACGGCCGGATCCGGTCCAAACGCTGACCTGAATTCTCATCTGGTCGACCTGGCACGGTTCCTGGTAGGGGAGATCACGGAGGTGACGGCCCAGACTGCGCAGTTCGTCAAGAATCGACCTCTACCAGTGGAAGGGAGTAGCGGCGCTTTTGAAGCAGGGCGGTTGACGGGAACGCGCGCCACGGGAGCGGTGACTGTCGAGGATGCGGCCTTCATACTGGCTCGATTCGAGAATGGTGTGTTGGGCTCTTTTGAGGCTTCTCGCTTTGCTCCAGGCAGGAAGAATTACAACACCTTCGAGATCTACGGAAGCAAAGGAAGTATCACATTCGACCTGGAGAGAATGAACGAACTCAACTTTTTCTCGAACGAAGACCCCGAGCACGTCCAGGGTTTTCGCAAAATTCTAGTGACCGAGGCTGTTCACCCATACCTCGACGCATGGTGGCCGCCGGGACACATTATTGGATACGACCATACATTCACCAACGCCATGGCGGACTTTCTCAACGGCATCGGTTCGGGAGTTAAGGTACAGCCGAATTTTGCAGATGGCGTGAAGGAGATGGCGGTCCTCGATGCAGCCCTGAAATCGGCGCGAACAGGACAGACAGTCAAGGTCGTGAGTTCGGTCACCTAGGGCGGAGACCTTACCTTAGAAACCGAGCGTAAGGCATTCCAACGGCGGCTTGTTCAAATCCGACGGCTGCTCCTTATCGTCCTTTTCCATTCCGCATTCGTCAAATGGCTGCAAGGTTGACAAAAGCTAATTGACGCACTTGCAATCCCTTGCTACACTTGGCCGTACCTGTAATGATAGCATGACAAGAAATATCGTTATTATTGAAGCAAGCCCTCCAAGTAGGGCTTGCGTCGCTGCCCAGGCAAAGCGAACGGCAAGTCGCTTCCGTTTCAGAAAACCTGGGATGCATAAGGGCAGGTCGTCAACGACAGTTCTTGTGGTCCGTATGGCTTACGCCACTTTAATGATCCTCGCGCTTCTCGTTTCGGCTGCCAGTGTGGCGCAGACGGCGATCGCCCCTCTCGCCATTGGCAGTCAGGCCCCCAGCTTCAGTCTGATGGGGACAGACGGCGCCCTCCACAACTCAGTCGACTGGAAGGATAGCAAGGTGCTTGTAGTCGCCTTTCTGTGTAACCACTGTACGGAGTCGCAACTGTACGAAGCTCGGCTGAACCGCCTTACAGAGCATTATGCCGGCAAAGGCGTGACCGTAGTGGCCATTCAATCCAGCAATCCCAAGGCCTTTTCCGAGCAGGACTTAGCGTGGTCTGACGTCGGGGAAAGCTTAGCCGACATGAAGGAACGCGCCACCTACCGCAAGTTCCAGTTCCCGTATCTGTATGACGGAGACACGGGCAGAACGGCCGTCGCTTTCGGCGCATCCGTGGCTCCGTCGGTGTTCATTCTGGATAAGGATCGCAAACTGCGCTACTCGGGCCGGATCGACGATGACCCCGCGGAAGGACCCAAGACCTCGCATGATGCAGCCGCTGCGATCGACGCCTTACTTGCCGATAAGCCGGTTGCCGTAGCCACCACTCCGGCGACCGGGTGCTCCTTGCGGATCGGACCGGCCCAGGCGGTGAAGGAGGTGCCGGATTCAGAGCCGGTAACAGTTTCACTGGCGCCGGCGCCTGTCCTAACCGCACTTCGACACAACCCAACCGGCAAGCTGTTGCTGGTGAACTTCTACGCCACATGGTGCGGGCCCTGTGTCACGGAATTTCCTGACTTGATGGCGACCAACCGCATGTATCGTAGCCGGCCCTTCTCCTTCACGACGGTCTCTTCGAATGTGCCGGCCGAGCAGCCCCAGGTGTTGAAGTTTCTTCAGAAGATGAACGCTTCCACCAGGAATTTGCTCTATGGGTCTGACGATACATACGCCATGCAAGACGCTTTCGACTCCGACCTCGGAGCTGCGGTTCCAGTGACGGTTTTGCTCGGACCCAAGGGTGAAGTTCTTTTTAACGAGCAGGGTGAGATTGACCTGATGGAGATTCGCCGCGCGATCCTGGCGAACCTGCCGGACGAACCAACGCACGCGGGATCGCAGAAATATTGGGCAACCAAGTAGCGATATGATCCATACGCACACCGCCGCACTTGTTTCATGTCAATCACCGCACCATGATCGTAGGAGTTGAATCCATGCTTCGCTTCAAAATCGCCTTCGTCGTCGCCACAGTCTGCTTTGCATCCAGTCAGGTTCTCGCCCAGTCCGCACCACCACCATCGCCCGATGAAGCCCAGGCGAAACTTACCCCGATGTCAGGCAACAAAGAACATCCGCTAATGCCGATCGGCACCGCCGCGCCAGACTTCTCCCTGAAGGGGACGGATGACAGAGTGTATACGCTGTCAGATTTCAGCAAAGCGAAGCTGCTCGTGGTGATGTTTGAATCTATCCACTGCCCCGTGTCAGAGAACTATGAGGCGCGCATGCGAGGGTTGTATGACGCCTATCACGATAAGGGCGTGGCGTTCGTTGCCATCAATCCAAACAACCCATCAGCGGTTCGTCTGGACGAGCTTGGTTACACCGATCTAACCGATGCTCCCGCCGATATGAAAATTCGCGTGAAGGACAAGCAGATTCCATGGCCCTACTTGTACGACGGTGAAACCCAGTCGACGGTACAGAAGTTCGGCGCAGTCGCAACCCCACACGTATTCATCTTTGATCAGGATCGCAAGCTGCGTTATGAGGGACGGATCGACGACAACCAGAACGAGAAGCTCGTAAAGGTCCACGACGCTCGCGACGCGATCGACGCTCTGCTGGCTGGTAAAGAAGTGGCTGTAGCCCACCGGCCGGCCTTCGGCTGCTCGACAAAGTGGCTTTCGAAGTCGGCTGATGTCCAGCGGGAATGGGCCAGGATCATTGCGGAACCAGTGGTTCTGACGCCGGCCTCTGTAGGGGATGTAAATAAGCTCCGCGCGAATGCCGGAGACAAGGTTACCGTGGTCCACTTCTGGAACACGAATACCCCAGACGTTGCCACGAACTTCAACCAGCTTGAGACGACATACCGCATGTATCGCGGGCGAGCCTATGACTTCGTGACGGTCAATACCGATCCGGCCGCAAATACAGACAAGGTAACAGAGTTCCTTAAGACGCAGCATGCCTCGAGCACAAATCTGCAAATCGCCCCCGCAGATCTCAAGAACATCCAGACCGCCTTTGGAGAAACCTGGAGCCCGGACGAGGAATACACGGCAGTGATCGCACCCGGTGGAAAGATCGTGTACGCGCAGAAGGGGCCCATCAACATCCTGTATGTGCGCCATGCCGCCCTGTCGCACTTTACCGACAACCCTTATTTTCCGGGCCAGGCAGAATACTGGGCGCGGGCCTCTTATTGATGGGCTACGGGGCAACGCTCCAATGGACGCCTAATAAGTTCAGAACAAGAAGAGGGAAGCATGAAGTCTCTAAGGAACGCAGTGGTTGGTTCATCTGTTCTGTTGGGTCTTTGTCTCACAGCGTACGGGCAACGTCCGTCAGAGATCGTCAAGTGGTCTGCCAACGCAACAAAGTCAACTGAAAACTCGGCTCTCGTCGTACTGTCTGCCTCAGTTGAAGATGGGTGGCATGTCTATGCGTTATCGCAGCCTCCAGGCGGCCCCACGCCGATGAAGATCAGCGTGCCGGCCGGCGCTCCGTTTGCGATTGAGAAGCCGGTCCAGGAAACCAAGGTGACTCGTCACGATGATCCCAACTTCAAGATGGAAACGCTCTATTACCTCAACGCGATGAGCTTCCACGTTGCCATGAAGAAAGTGGGCGCCGTTTCAGCAGAGACCATTCCCATCGACGTCCGATTCCAGGCCTGCAATGACCGCCTGTGCCTTCCACCCTACACGGCCCATCTAACCGCGCCGCTGGTGAGGAAATAGCACTCATGCCGACTGGATCGATGTTGCACTATTTCTGGCTATCGCTCGGCATGGGAGCGCTCTCGCTGCTGACGCCCTGTGTGTTTCCCATGGTTCCCATCACCGTGTCGTTCTTTGCCAACCACTCATCTCGCACCCGCGCCGGCGCAATCAGAATGGCTGCCCTTTATGGACTCGGTATCATGTTCACCTTTGTGGCGCTGGGCATGTCGCTGGCCATCATCTTTGGCGCCGCGGGCATCAACAAGCTGGCCTCAAACCCATGGGTCAATCTGCTGATTACGGCGATCTTCTTGGGATTCGCGCTCAGTCTGCTAGGTGTGTTCTTCGTGCAGGCTCCCACGGGGCTTATGAACCGCTTGAACAAAGCTTCGTCGGAGCAGCATCAAGACAGCGTGGTTGGGACTATGCTGATGGGCCTTACCTTCTCGCTGACGTCATTCACCTGCACGGCGCCGTTCGTCGGGACACTGCTGGTGCTGGCTGCGCAGGGCAACTGGCGCTGGCCGCTGGTGGGTATGTCGGGCTTCTCGTTCGTCTTTGCGCTGCCGTTCTTTCTGCTGGCGCTGCTGCCGCAACTGATGACGCAGCTGCCCAGGGCCGGCGGCTGGATGAACTCCGTGAAGGTTGTCATGGGCTTTCTGGAAGTTGCTGCGGCAATGAAGTTTCTATCGAATGCCGACCTGGTATGGCAGTGGAATATCTTTACCCGTACCACCGTTCTGTGTGTTTGGATCGGTTGCCTGCTGATGATCGTTGCGTATCTGCTGGGCTGGTTCCGTTTCGAACACGATTCAGAGGTCTCTGTGGTTTCCGGACCGCGCGTTGTCTTCTCGCTCGTTTTCCTGGCTGCCGCCATCTGGCTTGCGAATGGACTCGCCGGTCACCGCTTGGGGGATATCGACGCGTTCCTTCCACCTACGGAAGTAGATGCATCCGCCAAAACGCAGATCCCGCCCGAGTCCGCGTCCGCGAAAACACCGTGGATCGTGAACGATCTGCCGTCCGGTTTGGCTCAGGCCAAAACCACCAGCAAGCCGGTGTTCATCGATTTTACGGGTTATACCTGTACCAACTGCCGGTGGATGGAGTCGAACGTGTTTTCGAAGCCTGCTATTGAGCAGGACATGAACCGGTTCGTGAAAGTGCGCTTATACACCGATGGCGATGGCGAAGTGTACTCAAAACAGCAGGACTACGAGGACCAGCATTTTGGAACTGTCGCGCTGCCGCTCTATGCGCTGCTGGATAGCAACGGGAAAACGATCGACACATCAGCAGGCGTGACACGCGATCCGAACGCCTTTGCCGCTTTTCTTGCCAAGGCCAAGTAGTGGCCCTTGCCTATCTCGAGTACCGACGGACGGTTGTGTAGCGGGACCGCCCAGCTCGTGCCGTTCCATCCAGGATAGTGAGGTGACGGATGAATCTATCGAGAAGGCAATTCAATCAATGGATCGGTGCGGCTGTAGCTGCAACCGCGTGCTTTCGCCCGAGCCTTGGCTTTGCGGATGGTGGTCTAAATCTGGGGCTGAACACGTGGAGCCTCCGGGCTCTCTCGCAAGAGGAAGCGGTTCCCGTCATCGTCCAGGTGATGAAACAGGCAGGACTGCGGGATTGTCAAATTCTGTTCAGCCATGTAGAGCCTGCGAAATTTAACCCCGTGTTTCCAGTTGGCGTTTTAAGCCCGCCCAGGTTACCTCCAACACCCCAGCAATTGGAGGACCGTAAAAAGACTCAGGCAGCGTTAACGGAATGGCGACTCTCGGTTCCGATGAGTTATTTCGAGAGTATCCGTTCTGCATTCGAAAAGCAGGGTCTGCGAATCACTAGTTATGCGGCCAGGCTTGGCAGCTCCGAGGCGGAGATCGATCGTCTGTTTCTGATGACAAAGTCTCTGGGAGCAGGTTCGATCAATGCCCGCATCCCAGAATCAATGACAAGCGTGGTGGCTGCTGCTGCAGAGAAACACCGGCTCATCGTCGGCATCCAGTTTTCCGATGTGAAGGTAATGGAGAGTCAACTTGCCGCTTCGAAGTATTTCCGCATGGATCCGGATATTGGGGACATGACCAAAGCGAAGATGGATGCGTTACAGTTCGTACAAGCCAACTACCAGTCCATGAGCTCTATTGATCTGAAGGATGCTGTGCTGGGAGGTGGAAGTGTTCCGTTCGGGGAAGGGGACTCGCACATGAAAGAAGTCCTGCAATTCCTGAAGGAAAAGCAGGTGCCGGCCATCGCATATGTGGATTGCGACTACGCTGGAACGGGTCGGTCGACCGAAGAAGTCGAGAAGTGTGTCTCGTATGTTCGAAGCATTATCGGCTAACGCTGAGTGCTGTTGTAGCACCGGATGACCGAAACCGATTCGGTGGTGAGTTCAAGCGCGATACCCGGCCGTAAGCCTACAGGTCGTCAAACGCTTCCACTAACTCAGCAACTACTGTGCCGGCGGAAAAGGCGCCGGTCCGCCCGAACCTAGCTTCTTTAACTCGTTCCCGATCCAATTCACACCGATGATGTAGTTACGAAGGGTTTCTTCTGCGTCTCCGCCCTTCTCCGCAATGATGCCGACCGGCCCGTGCCAGCCGCTCTCTTGAATTGTGCGCATCAGCATCATGTCGCTGTCACCCTGCGAAGGGTAAACTTCATCACCCCTGCTATCGATACCCGTGACGTTCACGGCAACGACATGGTCTTTTATCTTTGCCCAGATTTCTGGAAAGACTTTGGTGTCATCGTGTGTGCTGTCCCGCAGGTGGCTAAAGTTATAGACCATACCCACGTCGGTTACGCCCATTGTTTTCAGACGTGCTAGAACCGCAAGCTCGTTATCTTCCTCGCCGAACCAGCCATTGTGGTTGTACAGGTCGACCCTCGTTCCGTATTCGTTCGCAAGCGTATCCAGGGCCTGGATCCGGATCGCGGTGTCATGAATCCTAGCCTCCTGCTGCTCGGGCGTCTTCGTCGGTCCGTTGAGCTTTTCGTTTACGGCAGCGTACGCCTTGCGAACGGCCTCTTTGCCTTCGGGTGAAAGCGCCGCTGTCTCCTCAGCTGTCATGGGCATCTTCATGCCCGCGGGAAGATACTTTGACCACTCTTCCTGGTTGGTAGGCATGCCGTGAACCGACTGGATAACCCAAAGAAGCGGGTGTATATCGTGCTTTTTGAACGTCTCCAGCGTCGCCTTAGCTCCGGGATCGTCGGCGTCGTAGGGGAACCACCAGGCAATGATCTTAATGTGGTGGCTCTTCATGGTCTCGATCTCTTGATCGAAGGTCGGGATATCCTTAGCACGCCAATCGTAGGCGAAGCTCTTAATTCCGAGCCGATTGAACATCTCTGCACGCTCTTCAGAGTTGCGATGTTTCGCGTCAAACGGTACTACGCACCAAGCGAAGAGATTGTCCTTCGCCCATATTCCGGTGGCGGGAGATGTCGTCTTGCCTGGATCTTCAGCGTAAAGCGAGGAAACGAACAGTCCACACATCAAAGCAGCTACCGGCACCACAGCAGACTTTCTAAAAAGAAGATTCATACTATGATTCCTCACGGTTCCTTTAACTGAATGAGATTCCGGTCTTTTGAGCTACCTGCTCAATGTACTGTCTCCCCTCGTCGTACTCTTCCGCGTTCGCCAAATGCTCAAGCATCAGCGGAGCCCTCGGCGCATACGTGGCAATTGACGTCAGGTAAGCCGTGTAATCAAGGCCGCCCCGGCCCGGTATCGTTTCTGCAAAATGGACTCGGTATCCCCATATGTCTTTTGCGTGGCAAGAAATAACCCATTTCCCGAGCTTCTTGAATGTGTCTGTGATAAGTTGACCGTTCTTATAGAACTGTTCCGGGGTGTTGATGAGATTGCACATGTCAACATGCGCGCCGAACATCGGCCGGTCTATTGCATGAATCAGCCGTAGATAGCCCTCGGCTCCATCTGGAGGTGCCCAGGGCATCATTTCCAGGCTGAACCTGGCTCGCTTCGGTTTGACGGAATCCAGAATCTTGCGGCTATTCTCTACCGTAGCATCGAAGAACTCTGCTGAATCGTTCCGTGGATCGGGCCCATCCCATTGCTTGGGGTTCATCGAGCCGGAGATAGTTACACAATTGAGGGCTCCTATCTCTTCGGCTAGAGCCATCCGGTCGATGACGTAAGCCAAGTTCTCCTTCCGCTTCGCTTCATCCGAATCCATAATGTTCTTCCAGGCGCCGACTTCGGCGATTACGACGTCCTGGGCCTCGAATGCCTTGGTGATAGCCACGATCTTTTCGCGATCATCCGTCGTAACAGGAGGCACATACGCCGCGCGATAGCCGAGGCGCCGGTGCTCGCGCGCCAGTTCTACAGGATCTTCCGACTTTAGAAAGATCGGGCCGCCGAGACGCAGGCGGGTCGTGGTAACGGCATCAGCTACTCTTGCAAAAGCGGCAAAACTTGCAGCTCCTGCCAAAAACTCCCGCCGCGATATACCTTCGCTACGTTCCATCAGAGTCGCCTTTTCGTGATAACAGTAGTTCTTCTGCGGAAGCATGAGCATAGGCCTCGAGCTCACACTAATGCCCGGCGGGTACTTCATATAACCCCTTGATTAGCTTCTTCGATTCTGATTCCCAATATAATCCTAGCAGCCTAGGATTATAGCATGACGCATCAAAATATTGTTTTCTCCCTCTCATCATCCAGGTAAAGCAGAATTGAGGCAGCATACGGGAGAAGATTGCCGGGGCTAAGTGGGGCCGTTCCGCCGATAGTTGCGAGAGGGGCTCGAAATTGGTTTTGTGCCCCATAGACCGCTGGGGAAGGGCATTTTGACAGGGAATTCGCCGGCACGTAAGCCTAATCCCTCGTTTCACACCTGAAGCCATGAAGTTTAAATCGCGCGTTGGTTTTGCTTGGGTCGTAAGCGACAAAAGCCTATCAAGTCCCCATGGCATGACCGTTCAATCTTGACCGCAGGGACGATGGCACCTCAACCAACATGGACTGGATTTCGTCCACGGCTCATGCTTGGAGAGATTGGGGGCCCGAGCTACAAGGATATTGAGGGATGGCATATTCAATCGCGAGATTTAGACATCGCCACAGGGCTGGCTGCAAGGCGTGCAGCAACGCCGAGCGGACCCGTCGGGAACGCCAAACAGAATCAATAACATAGATTGGAACGACGATTTGCAAACGCCTGTCTATACTGTGTATGAACTTGATGAAGTTGCGCATCTTTCAGCGCCAGATAGCGCTTCAATGTGATTTTGTCATGATCGCTGCCGACAGTCTGGAACGAGCCATCGCACAGCGCGATAATACCGTCGCTTTCTATAGCATTCAAACGCTTTTGGAGGCCAGAGCCGATAAGGGGATTACGGTTCCCACTCTGTCTGCTTGGTAATTATTTGACCGCAGCTTTTCAATTTCGGCGCGCTATCCGGTGCAGATTACCCACACGGCGCAAACCGATGAGAGCTGACCGAGACGCTCTTCAATCTGATCGCCAGAAGCCCTGAGGTCGAGAGCGCCATTGTGGCGATTACGGTTATGCAGCCTTCCGCCAGGGGACAGCGGGGAACGATTTCTTTGGCGATCCCTTGGCGAAATGAAAAGGGCGCCTTTCGGCGCGTTCCCCGTGGACCAACCTTTCGATGGGTGCCCGCCGTCGGAATCACTCAGACAACCAATCCTCGGAAAATTATCTTGCAAACGCGCCGCAATTGAGAGCAATCGCGGCGTCCAGGAAACCATGATGGAAAATCCTGGCTAAAAATTTCTGCCGCCCATTTCCCGTGTGCCATTCAACTTTTGGCCCGAAACCTACGTCTAAGCCGAATATGCAGGTCTGCAGGGCCCAGTTGGTGCCACCCTTGCGCACAGGACGTCTAGCTTCTCCCGCACTCAGGTTAATTGTGCTTTTTCTCTGTGCGACTGCCTTCCCGTGGGGCCTGCAGGTCAAGATCTCTCAATATTCGAGCGCACAAGTCCACGACAAGATCTTTGCCAAGTTTGTTCAGGACTGACGAGGTGACAACGAGGCCGGCGCGAAGAAATTCTCCGTGCTCCGGCCGAGCAGCGGTAGCGCGCACCTGCTTTCCGCCCGGATTGCTGTCGCCTTCGTTGTTCCGCACTTCGCGGTGCCGAAAATCTCGCCGCCTCACGGGCCGATCGCAGCTTCCATTGCCGCCTATCCGCTCGCCTTCCTCTCACGGCCTCCGCCGCAAAACGCCTGAGTACTCTTCGCTCCTCGCTTGTGCGGCGCGCTTTGCCGCAACTCAACCATTCGGCTACCGGATCGTCCGGCGGCCCGGATCTGAAGCTTCGCCTCCCCACGCGGCCTCAGCTTCGGAGTATGCGTTCATGACCATCGGATCGGCTGTGCGGCGCCAATCCCCGTTCCATCCTGGCGCGGCTGATGCATTCCCTACCGCCTGTCGCATTGGGCGCCTTCTTGCGTTCGCACAATCGCAGAGAGTCGAAGAATCTCAACCGCGAGGGCTCGCATGAACATCAGCGCGCCATTTATCCGGCGGCCGGTGGCCACCACCCTGCTGACGGCGGCGGTGGCGCTGGCCGGGTCCATCGCGTACAAGCAATTGGCGGTCGCTCCTCTGCCCCAGGTCGACTTTCCTACCATCTCGGTGTCGGCCAGTCTGCCGGGCGCAAGCGCCCAGATCATGGCCTCCTCCGTCGCGACCCCCCTGGAGCGACAGTTCGGCCACATCGCCGGCATTACGGAGATGACCTCGCAGAGCCAGCTCGGGCAAACCAGCGTCACGATCCAATTCGATTTGGACCGCGATATCAATGGCGCGGCGCGGGACGTGGAGGCGGCGATCAACGCGGCGCGCACCTATCTGCCCAGCGAACCTGCCCAGCAACCCTACCTATCGCCTGATCAATCCAGCCGACTCTTCGATCATGATCATGGGCCTGACCTCGACGAAATACGACAAAGAGGCAATGTACGACGCCGCCTCGACGATCATCGCGCAGAAGCTCTCGCAGATCCAGGGCGTTGGGGAAGTGTTCGTGAGCGGAGCGTCCTACCCGGCAGTGCGCGTGGACGTATCGCCGACCCAACTGCACAGCTACGGCTTGACCATGGCGAATGTTCAATCCAGGCTGAGCCTGCAGAACTCCCAGTTGGCGCGCGGACAAATTTCCAACGGCCTCACCACCGCGGACATCGTCGACAACGGCCAGATCTGGAACACCGCTCTCTACAAACCACTGATCCTCGGCTATCACAACGGCATCGCCGTCCACCTTTCCGATATCGCCCAGGTCACCAACGGCGCCACCAACCTTTTCAACGCGGGCTATCTCAACTACCAGCCCTCGGTCACCATTCATATCCACCGCCAGCCCGGCGCCAACATCATCGAGACCAACAACCGGATCCGCGCGCAGCTTCCCTTTCTTCAGGCAGTGATCCCGCAAGGGATTCGCATGACTGTCGTTCTCGACCGCACCATCACCATCCTCGCGTCACTCAAGGACGTCCAGTTTTCGCTGATGATCTCCGTTTTGCTGGTGATCCTGGTGGTTTTCATCTTTCTGCGCAGCGCGCGGTACACGCTGATTCCCAGCGTCGCCGTACCCGTCTCGCTGATTGGCACCCTCTCGGTGATGTATCTGCTCGGCTATAGCCTGGATAACCTTTCGCTCATGGCTCTGACCATTTCCACCGGCTTCGTGGTCGACGACGCCATCGTGGTCATGGAGAACATCTCGCGCCATGTCGAGCAGGGCATGGATCCCTTCGCCGCGGCGATCAAAGGCGCGCAGGAGATCGGCTTCACGGTTTTGACGATGAGCATCTCGCTGGTTGCCGTCTTCATACCCTTGCTGATGATGGGCGGTATCGTCGGGCGGCTCTTCCGCGAGTTCGCGGTGACGCTCTCCATCACCATCCTCCTCTCGCTGCTGGTTTCCCTAAGCGCCACTCCCTGCATGTGCGCCCATCTGATGAAGCACCGACGAGAGGAGAAGCACGGCGTGCTCTTTCGCTTGAACGAGAGAGGCTTCGACAAACTGCTGGCGTTCTACCGTCACTCGCTTCTCTGGGCTCTGGACAACTCCGCTTTGATGCTTACGGCTCTGCTGTTGGTAATCGCGCTCAACGCCGTCATCATCGTGAAGATATCCAAGGGCTTCTTCCCCCGGCAGGATACGGGAGCGCTGCAAGGCGGGATGCAAGGCGCGCAAGACGCCTCCTTCCCGGTGATGAATGCGTCCATGAAGTCGGTGATCGAAGTAATTCGGAAGGATTCTGCGGTGCAGAATGTGGAAGGCTACGTAAGCCAGGGCAACAGCGGTAGTATTAACGTCGCCCTCAAGCCACTCGACGAGCGCAAAATCGGCGCCGACGCGATCATCAGCCGGCTCCGCCCAAAACTGAACAGACTTCCCGTAGCCGCGGTCTTTCTGCAGTCGGCGCAGGACCTGCGCATCGGCGGCCGGTCGACCAATGCCCTGTATCAATACACTCTCCAATCGGACAATGTTCAGGACCTCTCGCATTGGGGCCCCATCCTTCTGAAAAACATACGAACGCTTCCCGGCTTCCAGGATGTGAACACGGATCAACAAAACGGAGGCCTGGATGAAAAGCTGACTTTTGACCGCACCATGATGGCCAGAACGGGCCTTACTTCGCAGGCTACGGACACCGCCCTCTACGACGCATTCGGCCAAGCGGAAGTATCGATTATCTATACCCGTCTGAATCAGTACTACGTAGTGCTGGAAGTGGCGCCCCAGTTCTGGCAATCACCCGCCGGCCTCAACTACACCTACCCGGCGGCGTCGAGCAATGGCGCCCTACCTTTGAAGGCGGTCACAACCGCCCGGGACAGCACCACTCCCATCGTCGTGAATCACACCGGTTTGTTTCCTTCCGTCACGGTCTCCTTCAATCTGGCCCCGGGAGTCTCCTTAAGCGACGCCACGCAGGAGATCTCGGAAATGCAGAACCAGCTGGGCATGCCGGAGACCATTCGCGGCTTCTTTGCCGGCACCCTGCGGGCCTATCAACAATCCCTCTCGACCGAGCCGATTCTGGTTACGACCGCGCTCCTGTCCGTCTTTATCATTCTGGGAATGCTGTATGAGAGCCTGATCCATCCACTGACCATCATCTCCACGCTGCCCCCGGCCAGCGTCGGCGCCATGCTGGCGCTCATGCTCTTCCACTTGGACCTCAATGTCATTTCGATCATCGGCATCGTGCTGCTCATCGGCCTAGTGATAAAGAATGCCATCATGATGATCGACTTAGCCCTGGCCACCGAGCGCGAGGAGGGCATGAGCACCAGAGATGCGATCCTTCATGCCTGCATGCTGCGCTTCCGTCCGATCATCATGACCACCTCGGCGGCGATGTTTGGCGCCTTTCCGCTGGCCTTCGGCACCGGCACAGGATCGGAGCTCCGGCGGCCGCTGGGGATCACCATCGTCGGCGGACTGATCGTCAGCCAATTGCTTACCCTCTTCACAACGCCAGTCATCTATCTGTACATGGACCGCCTGCAGCCAAAATTCCACAAGAAGCATCACGAAAAAGAGTTCAAACTCGCAAACTTTAGGGACGCCAATCAATGATTAGTGGTCTTGCCTGATCAGCCCTTCATCATAGGGTGAGTTGTCTCGATCCATTCCTCCACCATTTTGAGAAATGATTTCGCGTGGAAGACGATTTCGTCTGCCTCGGTTGCGGTGGCAATAGTCGCGCCGGTGTAGTCAATTTCGTTTCGTTTGCGGCGGCAGGCGTCAAAATAATCAGCCAATAGCTCAGCTTGCTTGCCCAGCGACAGTTTGGCTCCTTCAAATGTCAAGCGATGATGGCCAGGCACGCTGGCAATTCTGTATCCAGCACAAGCGATAGCCATCTTTGCTGTTTGAAGTGCGGCGTTATACGCAGTAGCAAAGCGGCGATCTTCGGAGAGCGCCGGGATCGCAGCGTCCGCTAGATCGCGGGCTACAAGCCGGCGGATGTCGCTCAGTTCCTGACGGCTGGCCGTGTGTCGATGGACGCTATTGCTTTGAAGCAGTTTCTTTCAGCTCATTCAGCGAACCCTTCAACGGAATTGTCTTGGCATTCATCACAGAGCTGAGGAAGTGATCCGCCGATGCCAATTTCCGTTGGAACTCCCCCGGGGAAAATAGAGTGACGTTTACCTCGCGGCGAAAGCGGCTTTCAAGGTTTCGCAAGACCGGGAGCAGATCGATCTGCCGTAGCGTTCCTACGACCATCAGGTCTATATCGCTGCCGGCGTGTTCCTTTCCGCGCGCAATCGATCCATATAGCAAGGCGAGTTCGATTCGCCCGCCAAATTTCCCGATTGCAGCTTGGAGCTCTGGAACAATCCCGACGGTCTTTTCGACCAGCCCCTTGAGTTCCGGGAACACCGGAGATTCGGTGTTGGCCTTAAAGTAAATCCGCCGCCCATCTTGACGCCGCAAAAGAAACCCGGAGGCTACGAGTGACTCCAGTTCCCGCTGAAGACTCGAAGGAGTGACCTCCAAATGCCGGGCCAATTCGGTCATGAACCACCATTGATCGGGTTGAAGCAGGGTTGCGGAGAGCACGCCTGCCCGAACCGCTGGAAAGAGAGCGTCGAGCGTGCCGTTCGTACGCATAATGCGTAATTATATACGTAAAATGCGTACGCAGCCGCGCCCTTCTTTCTGGCTTGTCTGCTGCCAACGGGCTTGGAGAAAGCTGTATTCGGCGGTGTACCGTCGCTTTGGTTCCGGATTCTTCGCGGACATTTGCGGAGCAGTTAAGCTGTTCGTTAAGGTTGCTACGATTTGTTCCGATGCATTCTGATTCTCAGCAGTGCCTTAATGTTGCGAGTTGATAGGGGTCTTTCACGGCGATAACACGGGTTCAAATCCCGTCGGGGACGCCAATAGAATCAATAGGTTATCCAAAACCGTAAAAAGAAATACCACTCAAATATCACAATCTTTGGTCTGTGACTCCTATGGTCTTACGGGCGAGCGTCCTCGTTTCCCACACGGGGTACCCTTTCCACCGGCTGCTTTTTGCAAAATCAGGGAGGATAATGGCAATAACACCCCGTAAAACCCGAAGAAATCAGGACGATTTGGCTGAGTTGAAGAACATATACCGTTTTGCGACAAGCACAGGTCACAGATGTGGCTTGAACCTTCGCCGTTCGCAGTTAGTCCTGTCTACTGCTGTTGGGATCTAGGTTGTAGGCGACACTACGGACCCAGGTTCGGGTTTTTCTATCCCTCAGTGAACACGCCGCCGTATATTGACCCGAATGACAGATCCTACAATCCATGCCCTGAGCAAAACCACGCCCACCGCTACATGGCGCTCACTCGACATTGGGATGGGTTTGGCTGGTACTGCTTCGATTGCCGTAAGTATTTTGAGGTTGAGCCTAGTTTCACTCTTCCAAGTAGCGCTTAGCCCGGCATAGAACTGTGCGCTTCGATAATTGATTGGCATTGTCCAGCTGGCCAACTTACCTATCCCGTTTTTCAGTCAGAAGCGGGTCCGAAGAAGTTGCAGCAGGTTGCGTCTTTACCCGAAACAGAGCGTAAATGAATGAGGGCTCCAAAAGCTCCTTTCCGGGTACGCGGTTAAGCCTTTACCAGGAAAGGCTGTCGGATGTCGAGGTGCGACCCATGACTGCTCTGCGGCGGTTCGGTTTGGCTCTTAGCTCTTCTGTGGTTTGTGCCGTGAGTTCGTGGTTTGCTGTTCCACAACAGATAGCCACCCCTCCACTGCCGATCATCCAAACGCCCGACAAGCAAAAGTTGCTCGATGGTGGAAGAGGTCTCATTCACCTCGACGTTGTTGTCACAGACCAGTCGGGACGTCCGGTGCCTGGTCTTCAACTCAGCGACTTTACGCTCCTCGACGACGGCCGGCCGCTAAAGTTTCTGTCATTCCATGCTTTCGACGCAAAGGCCAGCCCCGACCCTCCTGTGAGCCTCATCGTGGTGGTGGACACGCTCGTACTTCCAGGCCTTCTCCCAACCAATGAACGGCTCGCGGTCGAAAACTTCCTGCGGAAAAACGGCGGACGCCTCGCTCAGCCCGTATCTCTTTATGAGCTCGACGAAAGTGGTTTTTGGGCCGTGGGCATGCCGTCAACAGACGGCAACGCGCTGGCCTCCGATCTCATTCATTCGAAGAATCTTCACCAACTTCGTTCGTTTGGCAGTGCGCTTCGCGGAAACACGTGGAAGTGGACGGACTCGAATGACTCGCCATCCCTTGAAGGGCTAAAGGCACTCGGCCAGGTCGCCACCATGGAAAGGCAGTTACCGGGTAGAAAGCTGCTGATCTGGGTAGGACCAGGCTGGGGAATCGGAAGCGGAGCCTATGCCGACAGAACAGTCTCCAAACAGGAGGTCTTCTACACGATTCGTTGGTTCTCAGATCTGTTGCGGGAGGCTCGCGTCACTCTTTACAGCCTCTCGGTCGGAGAAACTGAACCGTTTCAGTTCTATGTCAAGTATCTCCACGGAGTAGCTTCGCCTCAGCAGGCGAGTTTTATTAATCTGGACCGCAAGGTACTCGCCGACCAGAGCGGTGGCCACGTTCTGAACACTGGCTCCGACCTCACCGCTCAGATTGAGAGTTGCACTCATGAGCCAAACACGTTTTACACTTTATCCTTCGACCCTCCGCCTGCGGCTCAGTCGAATGAATATCATGACCTCACACTACGGGTTGAGAAGCCGGGCCTGAGCGCTCACACCAATACGGGCTATTACAACCAACCCTACTACTCGGATCAAACCGTCAGAGGCATCACTTCGGAGCAGTTCGGCAGATTGCTCGTTTCGCTCCACGGTCAACCGGATGAGAAAATCGCGCGGCAGCTTTCCGTGCTTTCTCTCAGCGACCGGCCCGACGGCGTATCTGTTGCGTCCTGGCGTGCGAGCCTTCGCGGCAAGAGTGCCCTGCAGCAGTTGACCGGCATCACTGATTTATCGGCCTTTCGGGAGCCGTCCCCAACAACAGCTACTGCCGATCCGCCACCCAACGCAGCCGAACAGCAGAGGATGACCTCTTCAGCCGCCGATTACCTGACGAAGACAATTCCCAATCTTCCTAATTTCTATGCGCGACGAATTACCGTTCGCTATCAAGACACGCCGGCCGTCAACGAAGGAGATACCAATGTCAGCTATGAACCACTTCACGTGGCGCAGACTACCACGGAAACCGTCGTTTACCGCGACGGCAGAGAGTATGTTGACGCAGGAACCCGCAGCCACAAGAAGCAGGAAACGACCGAGCGAAGCCTCATAACTTACGGCACTTTCGGACCAGTTCTTAAATTAACGCAGGATATTTTTTCCGCCCCCTCCACTTTGGCCTGGGCTCGCTGGGAGCAGGATGCAGGGAGTACGAAAGCCGTCTTTCGCTACTCAGTGCAGTCCAGAACATCACGCTACAACGTGTGGGGGTGTTGTCTTCCTGAGGGCGATGGCACCAATGGCTTCGACTTGATCGCCCCCTATCATGGAGAAGTTTCGATAGACCCGGTGAGCGGAGCCGTAGTTCGCCTTGAGGCCATCGCAGACCTGGGACCGTTCGTCCCGCTTCTCCGGTCCGATATTGTCGTTGAATACGGCCCGGTCGAAATCGGAGGCAAGACCTATGTCTGTCCAGTAAAGAGTGTCTCTGTGATGACATCGAGGTCAGTAGCGTTCTTAAAAGAATGGGACGAAGGCTTCAGAACCTTCGGCCCCTACGCAACAACGATGAACGACATCACCTACGACAGCTATCACCTGTTTCGAGCCGAGTCCCGCATGCTGACGGGTGTGAATCCGTCATCTGATCAGTCCGACCCGAATCCACCGCGCCTTGAGCCGACTACCAGGTGAAGCCAACAGGATGCTGTCTCTGGTGATGTGCCCATGTCTTAGGGTGTATCCCCAACTCAGCGGGTCTGACGGGCAAGTTACCCAAAACCCCGTTTTCTCGGGAACTCCGCATCACCGCCGAATGGCCAGCTGTCCGATATGCCGGTACGGCAAAGTGGCTTCTCTCTACGTGCACAGCGTGACTCGGTTGATCGCGTGTCAACTGAATTCCGAAGCAGCTCGGTAGTTTCCCGTCGGGGGCAGTGAGGAAGCTCTGCCAATGCCGGTCTAGCGGAAGAGGCTTTCGCCTCTTCTACTTGACGGTTTCGATTGCTGATCAATGATCGGAGGGGTTTGAGGCCATCAGCGTCTTTTGGCCAGCAGGCTTGAGCCGAGCGAGCTGCTGCTCGATTTTGCTTCTGCGCAGCACCTGGTCGACGCCATCATGATTCACTTCCTCAAGCACCCAGCTATCGCCGTAGCGCTCGAACTTCAGGTAAGACTCGAAGGATTCCTTGCCGGGGTGCACATTTCTGATGCTGAGCGCCGTCGCCGAGCGACCGGGTGAGCTTAGGATGAGCAGCCCCGTATCCTTAGTGATCTTTACGCTGTAATCCGCGGCCGGCATGTTCTGTCCCGCCGCGACAAATGGGAACGGCACTTGAACCCGTACAGTTTGGGTGATCTGTGCATGGGTGGAAGCTGCCGCCAGCAGTAAAGCAAAACCGAAGAGACCCGCGATGTGCTTTTTCATGACTTCCTCCGCTTGGATCGCGGCGTGCGATTTACGCCTGATAGCCGCGCTTATTTGTGCTTCACTCTCTTTAGCGAAAACTGCGGGCAAGACCTGTAACGTAGGGCAGAAAATAATTTCCTCCGGTAAGGGCCGCAAGAAATGATGTCCCGCGTTCGCGGGTGTCAGGACTTAGTTCAAGTCCTGTCCTCTGTATGAGGCCGTTCGATGACCGAACCTACCGGACACGAAATTACGGAGCTTTTGCAGGCGTGGCGGGAGGGCGACGAGCGCGCCCTGGAGAAGCTCACTCCCGAGGTCTATCGCGAATTGCTAAGAATCGGCTGGCTATGCATCAACAAAAGTGCAAGAACTGCCGTCCCAAGCTCTACCCCAGAACCTAGATCTAATGGCAAGCTACGCTGAACCCTTCGAGACCAATCAGAGACAGTCGGGTAACCTTCGGGTCGACAGTAAGTTGCCCATGGCGCTCGAGCCGCGGGAGTTGACACTCTAGTTGGCTGTTCCAAAAGGCTTACTGCAGGCCGCCCGGTAAAGGCCTCATTCCGGGAGCCGAAAGTGGCGCTGTGTCATGTGCCAGAAGCAAATGGTTTTGGAACAAAAGAGCTTTACCTCTGGCTTACCCATTACGTCTGAAACGGCATCTTCATTTCCGCAATGACCGTTATTTGGGAGAGAATTGTAGCGCTGGGCAGACTTGGCGGCAAGAAGGGTGGCAGGGATTATGGGCTCGCGTCAGGTGCCTTCCTTGTCTCAGACCTGAATACGATGCAGACCTGCAAATAGGTCTCTCCTGCACCTCGTCTGAGGTCGCGTAATTTCCATCTCTGGCCGAACGATCCACGCGGATTCGCAGCAGAAATGTCGTGTCCGATTTCATATCTCGTTCACCTTTTGCGTGGCGGCGACTGGGGACGCGACCTCGGAGACGGAGGTCATGCTTGCGAAAAAGTCATAGTGCTTGGCAACCACAGTATCCCAAGAAAAACGCTCTCCAGCTCGCAATCTCGCACTCTGTCCGATTTGCCGTACCTCGGCTGGGTGCGCCACTAGATGTTCGAGAATTCCCGCTAGGGAATCATTATCCTTGTCAAAGGCCACACCGCTTCCGTCGACAACGCTCACGTTGAACGGGACACTCACAACAACGGGAGCGACCCCGGCGTCCATTGCGCGGAGTAGGGACGGGTTCGTTCCTCCCACCTCGTGACCGTGAATGTAGAGATACGCTCCACGGTACAGTGCGTTGAGCTTTGACTGGTCGTTTATCCGACCCGCGAACAGCACCTTCGCGTTAGCTAGGCTCCTGAGCCGATCCATGTATTGGAGCCCGTACGGAGCATCTCCAACGACGACGAGTGGCATTGTGACTCTCGACTTTGTGTATTGGGCGATCAGTAGATCAGTATTATTCTCGGGTTCGAGTCGAGCAACGATGAGGAGATACTGCTTGGGGGTGAGGTCCAAATCCGCGTAGATCTGGGTGTCAACTCCGTGACGGTTGGTCGCCCCATAAGAGATGAGGAGCGTTTCTGCGCCGTACTCGTCGCGATAGTATTTCTGCATCTCCGGATTATCCGTGACTAGGGCGCTGGCGCATCTTGCGCAGGCCGCTAGCTGAAATCCTGCTTCGCAGCCAGAAATTCGACTTGATAGTGCTCTCAAGGCTGAGCGATTTTGATCTGCACAGAATCATCAACCTGGCTGATGGCGCTGAGGTACTGGTCCTTGAGGCGCTCACCACGCCGTCAGACTGGCTCTCTTGGGTGGCACAACGACTGAACAGCCGTCAGCGGAGAGCTTAGCTGCGGCTCTTCGCGCCCGGTGGGAAGCCAGTCTAAACTCGCTTGATGGTCAGGCTGCGAGCACGGAATCGCCCCGATTGGTACCTGGCATGACTAGGCTACCTGTCTTATTCCAACTAACTGCGCGCCTGAGCTCAGCACAATCGCCAAGTGAACGGCCGCGCAAGCGTCCTCAGCGTGGATGATGGCTTGGCGGAAGCGGGAGAACCGATGGAACTCCCCCGGGGAAAATAGAGTGACACCGAAGCGGCGCAATTCTCCGATTGCTGCGTCGCCAATGGCGTTGCTTTCAGGAAGCACGGTGACATAAGCGGCGGGCGATCCTAATTGTGCGAGCGCAACGGCCACATTGGCTTCTCCGCCGCCAAATGTGGCTTGAAATTGCGGGCTTTGCAGAAACCGTTCAAAGCCGGGAGGGGCGAGACGAAGCATCAATTCGCCAAAAGTGACTGTTGTCCGATTTAAAAAGTACTTCTTAAGGCTCTTGTGAGTCCGCTGATTGTCTTTTCAATGGTGCATACGCGAGACTCGAGTAGCGTTCAGGATTGGTATAGCGGACGCGGAGGTGCGCCACCATGGCTTCTTCGGGAGTGAGATTTGATTTCCCCAGCACTATGTCCAACAACTTACGGTGGTGATTCAGCGGCCATAACTTCTCGTTATGGCTGGTGTATTCGAGGGCCTGATGAGCAAACAGCATGGGCACAAGAGCATTCAATGTTTTCTCCAGATAGTTGTTGCCGCTAAGGCCCCAGAGTGCGCGATGAAATTCCAAATCGAGCGCGGCGGCATCAATTTCCGATCCGCTGTGCCCGTTTTCCATTTGCTCTACGAGCGCCAACAATTTTCTTTCAGACTCCGCCGTGAGACGGGCATGGCAAAGCTTGAGCGCTTCCGCTTCCAGGACAATCCGCAGGCTGTTAATTTTTTGGCAATCCTCGTCACTCAAAATATTGATGAACATGCCGCGGCGGGGATGGTTCATCACCAATCCCTGCTCCTGCAATTGCTGAAGCGCTTCGCGGACAGGAATGCGGCTCACGCCGTACTGCCTCGCCAACTGGCTTTCATTCAGCCGTTCACCCGGTTTAAATTTTCGGGCAATGATCGCTTCTCGCAGCGTCGCAACCACGTGAGCCTTGAGGGTGGATGGAGGAGGGTCGCTTGCGAGCATAATGACATTGGACATTGAAAAAATATTCCTGTATTCAATCTAGCGTATTTTTCAGTTGACGTACAATAAGTCGTGCATTTATCGTGTGCATACTGTATACAGTTCATGATTTATTTGACATTATGACAATGAAGATGCGTTCCCCTAAGGCTTATTTTTCTCGAATTTCCCCTGCCGTCGCTGCCGTGTTAGGGCTCTCAGCCATAGCATCTGCTCAAGTGAGGGCCCTGCACGTGGATGCCGGGAAAGTGACTGGGACTATCCGTTCGTTTCAGGGGGTGAACGGTCCGCCGACGCCAGTGATGGAAGGTCTTCCCAATCTGGTCAACCAATATAAAGAGTTGCACATTGACATGGTTCGTACTCATGACTTCATGGGGCCAACGGAAATCGACTCGCTGTTTGCGAATGACGATCCCATGCTCAAATGGCTCGTGCCGGACACAAAACAGCGGGCCGGACTGGTTGCCACCGGAAATGCGAGCACCATCTTTCCTGATTGGAGCGCTGATCCGGGAAAGGCAGAGAGCTATCGCTTCGGGCGAACAGACAAGGTGATTCAGGCCATTCGGGAATCGGGAGCAGAGGTTTATTACCGCATCGGGCGGAGTTTTGGGGCAAACCGGAATCCACCTGCGGACTTCGACAAGTTTGCGGACGTGGTGAAACACATAGCCATGCACTACAACCAGGGGTGGGCAAATGGCTTCCATGACAACATTCGTTATTGGGAGTTCTGGAACGAGCCGGAGCTTTTTTGGACGGGGACGCCGGAGCAATTTTACTCGCTCTATGACAAAACCGCGCGGGCTCTGAAGAGTGTTGACCCGGCATTGAAAGTCGGCGGCGACGCCAAAGCGTTGCCGATGGACGATGGCCCTTATCGCGAAGGATTCCTAGACTATTGCGCTGCTCATAAATTGCCGCTCGATTTTTATTCATGGCACACCTATGCCGATTTTTCGGCCGATCCGTATGACGCGGTGCGGATTGGAAAAGAAATTCGCAGCCTGCTGGACGCGAAGGGATTTAAGAATTCCCAAAGCATTCTTTCAGAATGGAATTTAAGCGCTGATTTCACTGACGCGGAAAAACAGGCATTGGAGGGAGCCGACAACGCGGCGTTTGTGGCCTCTGTGATGATCTATTTGCAGGACTCTGCGATTGATCGGGCAGAATTTTACCGCGGCGATGCTGCCTGGATGGGCCTGTTCGACACACAACGGAAACTGTTTAAGACTGCATACACTTATAAAGCCACGGCTGCAATGCTGGGCACGCCGGAGCGGTTGGATGTAACTGGAGGCGATACGTATGGCTTTGCTACGCTCGCCGGGCGGTCGGCGGATGCGAAGACAGTGCAGGTGCTCGTCAGCAATTATCAAATTCCGCCGGGCTTCAAACCGCATATTATGGTTCCGCCGCCGGATGTGCAGGAGATGATAAAGATTGATTTCTCCAAGCTAAAAGTGCTGCCCCAAAGAACCGACATCCCCGGTGTGAAAGACGTGGGATACGATTTGACGATTGATCACCTGCCCTGGGGAAATGCGGCGTTTACGATCAAGCGATACCGCATAACGAGCACAGATGATTTGAAGCTGGCGGGAGAAAGCTCGGGTAAGGATGGAAAAACGGAGTTGTCGAATCCACTGCCCGCTCCCGGCGTGGAGTTGATCGTTCTACAGCGCCGGTAGAATTTTGAGTTCATTTATTCCTCTGAGCGGATGCCAGGGTGGACAACCGCATCTGCCGTTGATCACTGTAAGGACAGAAACGATTGAAAATTACCCGGCTGAAAACGGCAGTATTAGAAGGCAACTTCGACTGGACTTTTGTCCGCATTGAGACGGATGAAGGCATTCGAGGCTTGGGAGAGTGCTTTTTTGCGCCGGGGCTTACCGCCATTTTGCGTTCGTTGGAACCGTTGTTAGTCGGCGAAGACCCGCGCGATGTAAGCCGACTGTTCCGCAAATTGCAATTGGCGACGTCGGGAGCGGGTTCGGTTGCGGGCATCATCTACAACGCCATCAGTGGAATTGATGCCGCGCTCTGGGACATTCTGGGGCAATCGCTAGGTATTCCAATCTATCGTTTGCTTGGCGGGAAGTTTCGCGATCAAGTCCGCATCTACGCCGACTGCCACGGCGGCGAAGCGCTAGAGAGTCTGGACGAAGTTCTACGTTCGCGACGGCCGTCTTGGCTTCCAGCAAATGATGGTCATGCCACGAAAGATTACTACGCCAGCCATGAAAGCGAGCCAGCAGCGTTGCCTCAGGATTATGCGAAGCGCGCGCTGGCCATGAAGGCGCAAGGCTACACGGCTTTGAAGTTCGATCTTGATGTGCCGGGGACGGCGGGGTTTGACCCCTACAATCGGTGCCTAAGCAATAAAGCCATCGATCACATGGTGGCATTGATTGGCGCGGTGCGGGATGCAGCCGGCTATGGAATTGACGTCGCGGTAGATTGCCATTGGCGGTATAGCGTAAGCGATGTGATTAAAGTCGCGCATGTTCTCGAGCCATTCCGCCTGCTGTGGCTAGAAGATCCGGTGCCGCCGGAAAGCGGAGCGGCATTGCTGGCGGTAAGTTCCAAAGTCAGGATACCGATTGCGACGGGCGAAAATCTTTTTCTTTTCCAGGGTTTTCAAGAAATGTTGCGCACGCACGCAGTTGGGATTGCCACACCCGACCTGCAAAAAGTTGGCGGACTTGGCATTGCCAACCAGATTGCGCAATTTGCCGATACGCAAACGATCCCGATTGCGCCACACAATATTAGCAGCCCTGTGGGGACGTTGGCGTCGGCGCATTTCTGCGCGGCGATTACGAATTTTTTGGTGCTGGAGTTCCATGCTTCAGATGTTCCCTTCTGGGACGATTTAGTGGACGGTATTGCGAAACCTATCATTCAGAATGGGTTTATAACTTTGCCGGACAGGCCGGGGCTGGGAGTGACATTGAATGAAGAAGTCGCGCGGAAATATGCGCGCAGGGGCGAGCCTTTCTTCGTTTAGGCAAATGCTATGGCGCTCCAAAGGCTAGAGACTCTCGAAAAGATTGTGACTTCCGGCGTCGTTGCTGTGGTGCGGGCAGAGAGCGCGGAACAGGCCTGCAGGATTGCTGGCGCCTGCGCGCGGCGATTTTGAGGCGATCACGGCGCAAGCCCAGCAGTTCGTTGCGAAAGTCCGGGAGGCGCGTGCGAGTCACAAGTAATTAGCGCTGACGATGGAAACTTCTATGAAACTCTGGCAAAACAACGACAAACTCTATTCCCTCATCCGCCGGGAGCTTTTTACCTGCGTAGTTGGCGATGTGATGGACAAGATGGGGCTGCTGCACCAATTTCTTCCGCCGCAAATTCGGCCGCTGCATCCCGACATGGTTTTGATTGGCCGCGCCATGCCGGTGCTGGCGGTGGACGTGTTCGAAGAGACAGTTGTGGGTGCGCACAACGAGCTCATGAAGAAATCCTTCGGCTTGATGCTGGAAGCGCTCGATGATTTGAAGGCGAATGAAATTTATGTGAACACGGGATCGTCTCCAAGAAATGCGCTATGGGGAGAAATGATGAGCACGCGGGCCCTCAGACTGGGCGCGACCGGAGCGGTATTGAACGGCTATTCGCGAGACACCAAGGCCGTGCTGAAATTGAATTTTCCGACGTTCAGTTGGGGACCTTATGCACAGGATTCCGCG
Source organism: uncultured Acidobacteriaceae bacterium (assembly GCA_963787145.1). Lineage (GTDB taxonomy): Bacteria > Acidobacteriota > Terriglobia > Terriglobales > Acidobacteriaceae > PALSA-350. The sequence goes on along the minus strand of CAWBBY010000044.1, from coordinate 234,589 downwards.
CCGCGTTATAAAGTCGTGGATTTTCGGATTGCGATTGAAATTGCTGCGGTGCGAATACACCCCGGAGATTTTCTGTTTGGAGACATTGATGGAGTCTGCGTGATTCCACAGGAAGCGTCGGAAGAAGTGTTCAACAAGGCACTGGAGAAAGCCCGCGGCGAAAAACTGGTGCGTAAAGCCCTGGAAGAAGGCAGCAGTGCGGTGGATGCCTTTAAGAAGCACGGAATTATGTAGCCGGCCGGATAATGCGATGATTCAAATTGATCTCTCGGGAAAAGTAATTCTAATCACAGGCGCCATGGGCGCGATCGCCGAGCACATAGTGAAAAGGTTGAACGCGGCCGGGGCTATGCTGGTTTTGGTCGATCTAAAATCGGAAGCCGAGGCGAAGGAAACACTTAATAGATGGAATATTCCAGACAAGACGTATGTCTATCATGCGCTCGACATCACCGATTCGCAAGTTTTTACCCAAATTGTTGATAAGACTTTTGAGCGCTTTCCGCACATGGACACGGTGCTGGGACACGCCGGCGGCTGCCGGCTGCATCCGTTTGATACAACTCCCGAATCGGAATTTGAGCGAATTGTTCGCTTCAACTTTCTTGCGCAGGTTGTGCTGACGCGCGCTGTGTTTGCGCAGTGGATGAAGCGAAAAATAGCGGGGCAGATTGTGTTCACGTCTTCTTATGTTGCCCGCGTACCGCACACACAAATTCCGGCGTATGCATCAGCGAAAGCAGCGCTCGAAAATTTTGCCCGCTGTATGGCGCTCGAATATGCCTCCTCCAACATTCGCGCGAATGTCATTTCACCCGGCAACGTAGCCGCAGGCAGTTCTTTGAAAGTTTTTGACGAAGACCCAGCCTACCGGGAGTTTGTTCTGCGAGTTTCATTGGGCCATCGCAATAGTCCCGAATCCATCGCCGACGCGTTTGTTTTCCTATGCTCGCCTCTTGCAGCTGAGATCAATGGCCAGATTCTTAGCGCGGATTACGGCTCGGGAATCGGAAACAGATTATGAAAGTCGGCCTTGGACTCTATCGCCACATGCTGGCGCGCGATTACTACGATTTCGCGCGCCAGGCCGGCGCGACACATGTCGTTGTGCATCTGGTGGATTATTTCAATCGGGGCAAAAGCAATCCCCGCGATAATCAGCCGACCGGAGCCAAATATGAGCCGTGGGGAGTAGCAGGCGATCCAAAAAAGCTATGGACTGGGGCAGAGTTAAAACAGCTTCGGGGCGAAATTGAAGACGTAGATTTAAAGTTGTTTGCCATCGAGAATCTCGATCCCGCACATTGGCACGACATTCTTCTCGACGGCCCGCGCCGGGCCGAGCACATTGAAAACGTAAAGACGATTGTTAGAAATATGGGTGAAGCTGGAATTCCTGTGTTGGGATACAACTTCAGCCTGGCAGGGGTGGCTGGCAGAATCAGCGCTCCAACCGCGCGCGGCCATGCGGTTGCGCTGGGCATGGACGGACCGGCTGATGAAGAACCCATTCCTCAAGGCACTATCTGGAACATGGTCTATGACCAAAACGCGCCGGCAGGAACGTTGGCGCCTATTAAGAGCGAAGAACTTTGGAGCCGTTTGCAGCGATTTTTAGAAGAGGTGGTTCCGGTTGCGGAGCGGGCTGGAGTGCAACTCGCGGCACATCCTGATGATCCTCCCATGCCGACGGTGCGGGCACAACCGCGATTGGTCTATCAGCCGGATATTTATCAGCGCTTACTGGATATTGTCCCGAGCCGCAGCAATGGGCTTGAGTTTTGCGTGGGGACGGTCGCCGAAATGACGGAGGGTGATGTGCACGAAGCGGTGGATCGCTATAGCCGTCAAGGAAGAATTGCTTATATTCATTTGCGCAATGTGGCTGGCAAAGTTCCGCACTATCGCGAGACATTTATTGATGAAGGCGATGTGGACATGGTGCGGATTCTTTCCATTCTCCATCGTAATAATTTTGAAGGGGTGGTCATTCCCGATCACACGCCACAGATGTCTTGCTCTGCGCCCTGGCATGCGGGGATGGCGCACACGCTGGGTTTTATTCTGGCGGTAAAGGCGATGCTTGAATCTCCTGATTCGCTAAGCGTGAAGCTGGAAAAATCTGCCATGAGGCGGACCAACTGAATCTCAATCCCACTCAACCGGTTTCGCGCACTCCGCTTGTGATTGCAGCCAGCGTCTCGACGCTGGGTGGATTACTTTTTGGCTACGACAATATTGTGATCAGCGGGGCCATTGGCTACCTAAGTCAATTGTTCCACCTAGATGCGCCAGGTATTGGCTGGGCTGCGGGATGTGCACTGATCGGATGCATCGTGGGCTGCGCGCTCGCGGGCACAGTTGCCGATTATCTCGGAAAGAAAAAAGGACTGGCGTTGTGCGCAGTATGCTTTGGCCTTTCGTCGGCAGGAATTTTCTTTGCGGCGAACCTTCACCAGTTTGTGATTTGGCGCTTGATCGGTGGACTGGGAATTGGAGCGGCTTCGGTAATCTCACCGAACTACATTGCGGAAATTGCACCTACGCGAGTCCGCGGACGTTGCGTGACGCTTTATCAGTTGGGAATTGTAGTTGGAATTCTCGCGGCAGTGTTTGTGAACATGCTCATTCAGAGGATGGGCGATGAGGCATGGAACAGTTAACTGTGCAGATTGGTTGGCAGAACGCAAGGCTAGGGTGGCAAAGCAACACAACAAGGACCAGCACCTTCATGGTTCACCTCGATAGTGGAATCGTAGAGTGGGAACCTTACTTGGCCTGCAACGCGTCGGGACTTCGCAGAATCATCTCCGGCTTGCCCCGGTACTCTGTAATAACTCCATGGGCACAAATGTGGCGACCTGTGTACTTGTCGAGGCTGCCGAATCCAGCGCGGTCGTCGTCCCAGACCATTACTGTGAAATCTTGGCTAGGATATGGCTTGTCAAAGGTGATGAATGTAGGCTTGCCCTTGCTGTTGGCGGCGTCGGGAACGCCGGTGACCTTACCGCAAACAGTAGCCGTTTCTCCGACATGGGAGGAAGCCTCAGTCGCTGGCACATCATCCGCGCGGACTGTCTGCGGAGCGCATAGGAATAGTGCCAGCAAAAGTGTCTTTTTCATGTGGATGGAAGTATGGGACTCTTGTCGTCTCTGAGTTGCAATGAACTTGGTATGTCTCAAGAGCAGCCTCACCGTGGTGAAGATTGAGCATCTCGGCTACATGAGTATCCTCAGACCGTCTGAAGTGTAAGGCGAGGGCAGTCAATTTCTTCGACGACAAATTGCGCCATAAACGTCTGCCTGGGGCAGCCGATAAATCACCGCCATGGACCTCGACGCAATCGTGCAGAGCATTGACGCAAAGATTCTGACCGCCGAAGTCGTACCGTTCGCGTGGAGCACTTACCCTCAAGTTCCGACACGCCAATATGACACGCCGAGGTAGACTTGGAAACTCGCGAGGGGCCCTCTATCCGCCAACGTCCTTCCGAACCTCTTCCGCTAGCTTATCCAGGTAGCTTTCATTGATGTCCAGCTCTTTAGCAAGACCCTTCACCAATGCTTTCGACGGTGAGGCATGACCGTTGCACTGGCGCATCAGATCCTCGACCGGAATCCGGAGCTTCTCCGCCAAGTCGAGGAAGTTCCACATCTTCCGGTTGCACGTCTCACCGATGGTCACGCTGAACACATAGGGCGGCTTGTATTTCTCTTCCGGCATCTCAGGGCCGATTCTAGCGCTACTTGGCATAAGGCGCCCGCCCCAGGCTTCGGGCGATCCAATTATTTTTTTTGATTGCAAGTTGCCCTTTTTGCTGGGCGATTGCGCCTTAGTAAGTGAAGGCGGTTGGTGAGACGTCTTCCATAAGGAGAAGCGTCATGCACATCGAAAAGAAATCACTCGTCAGCAAAAAAGCTGCAGCCGCCACAATTTGCGTCAGGAACTCACGCCGCATGGACCTCAGCAAGCCTGCCCCAGCCCGTGTACTGACGGCGACGCCGTACTCGTCAGGGAAGCACATGAAATACGTCACTATTGACTAGGGGCAAAGGAGGTTCGGCTGCGTGCGGACGGCCAGGCTTAATCGAGCCAGGTCACTGCATATCGTTCCGAACCTCAGCCTGTGCCAGCGGTCACGGCCTCCCACCCTTCCATGGGCGAAACTTGAGCTGTTCGACCCACCAGCCAAGAATCTCACCCAGACGAACTGGCCACGAATTTCGGTCCGGCTCAAACTCCTCGTAATCTTTCTGAATGCGCCCGAAGTGGCGCGTCTCCGCGGCCTTCGCCGCAGCAATCAGTTTGCCCTCCGACCGTGCGGCAATCCGGTGGATCGCCGAAGCCGATGGGTTTGTATTGACGGATCTTCTTGGCCACGGGGTTGGATTATAGCCACGCGGCCACGGCACGGCTGCGGTTTAATCTTCGCTTCATACTCCTCTCATGTAGCGCTGTGCGGGCCGCCTCAACTTCCGATATTGCTCAGGTGTCAGCCGCAAATAGCAACCGCCCCTGCCCGTTCTCTATTGCGTGCTCCAACATCTGGCCAGCTCTCTGATCTGTGAACGTCAGCCTTCTAGGCAGAGGAGTCCTCAGATCAGCTTCGAGAAACCGAACCTGCCAACCGCTGCTTCGTCGTTGCTCATGAGCAACGACTCAAGTCGGCATTAAGCGTCACTCTCAGAAGTAATCAGTTCGGGCCGGGCCAACAATGGCAGTCGGTAAACGTTGACCTGGAGGAGTCCTCTGAAGATTGAGTCAAGTCGAATTTTGATTGTGGATGACTCGCGGACGTGGCGGCAAGCTGTTTGCTCAATTCTGCAAAAACATTTGGATCTGGTGATTATTGGCGAATGCTCGGACGGCTTAGAGGCGGTCCAGAAGAGCGAAGAATTGCAACCCGACCTGATTTTGCTGGACGTCGGGCTTCCAAATCTCAACGGCCTGGAAGCCGCTCGACAAATCCGCAAGGTTGCACCCGCGTCAAGAATTCTGTTTTTGAGCTCGTACCATTGGCCAGAGATTGGGCACGAAGCGATGAGCGTTGGCGCCCTGGGTTTTGTTTTGAAGGTAAAAGCCTCACGTGAGCTTTTGCCCGCCATCAGAACTGTCTTGTGCGACCAGCGGTTCATCGGTACTGGATTGAGACACCGTTCACACACCTGACCACGAGCAGACGGCTAGGCCCTCTTTTGGCTCGCGCTCGGCAGCGGACTCGAACCAGAAACTGGGTAGAGTTCTGGCTGATGCTTATTGCGGCCTATCTGTTCTTTGCTATTGCTCTTGCTGGTGGCCATCTTTTTACCGGGAATGACAATGTTGATCCGTCCTCGCAATGGTCCGATAAACAGTCACGGACAAGACCACTAACGAAGTACTCAGCGGCTTCCTATCGCCCATCTCCTTGTAAAACCTGGGGCCGGCCAGGAAGATCACCGACGATTGAGCTTCCAAAAAAAAGTATCACCGTGCCCCGCAAACGCCTTCTAGTTAAGCGCGACTATGCGATGCCTATCGTACCGCTTCCACAGCGCAGGCAACGAACCCGACCAGCTCTTCTATCTGGACACCGCCATGGTTACTAAAGAATTTCACACCGGCTCTGGACGGGATAGCGAAACAGCACTACTCTGAAGGTAGAAAATCACCCGTCGGGGCCTTCGTGCCGGAAAGCCCTGCCCGCCGTAGCACCCGGTCTTCTTGGTGCGCGTCTCCCTGAAGCTCGGAATAGTGATTCCCGGCTGAAAAACGCAGTACCGTAATGCAATGGCTGCAGGTTCCTGTAACCCCGCGGCTCGGGAAGGGTGCGCCTAGGCGCTCTCTTGATTGAGCAGTTTTGACAACTAGAAGAAGTTCACGGCCGAGCTTACCAGGGTATGTTCCCTGCAATCTCGAGCGGGCGCCCTTCTCCCTGGTCACGGCATTCGGAGGCCCGGGAGAAGGGGCGGGAAAATAAAAAATTTGATCATCTTCGGGCAAAACCCGGACAAACCACGGAAAAAGACGGAAACCCAGTCCCCGCCGACCCGGCCACTTCGGTCACCTGGGCACTTCGGCCACCTGACGGTTCAATTTCCCAATAGGGCATTAGCTCTCGTCGCCGCACTACTTTCCTGCCTCGACAGACTGAGGTGGGACAGACGGACTGAGGTGGGACAGACTGAGGTGGGACAGACGGGACGTACCTAAGACTGAGGTGGGACGACTGAGGTGGGACAGACCGGACGTACCTCATACAAGTGGCAGAAGTGCGCCCGATAGCTCCACTGCTTGAGCGTAATGATTAGTCCATGGCAACAGTGTATGTCTCGGTCTATCACGGGTAAGCTTTGTCGACAGCGTCCTTAATTTGTTTGAAGAGCGCCATCTCCGGGGTGTTCAGCCCGTCCCTTCTTGATTGCATCCAGATTTGCGCGCCTCGCCGGCCTTCGGGGCTCACTGCGTCCACAAAGAGGAAGTCATCCGGAGATCCAACCTCACCGGATGCTCCGACCTCTGTTCCAGAGTTTGGGTATCGAGCAGGCTCCTGGTTCGGGTCTTGATCAGGCATCTGGGCGCCAGGAGTCCGCGCGCCGGTATGGACCCCTGCAAACACCTTCGCGGCGGCGAGCCGGCCCTTGCGCACCACGAAGACCAGGTCCGCGTCCTGCCGCCGGATCGTCAGCGTGTATCGATTCCACGCCTGAAGGGCGTGTCTCACATCCGCAATGGCCTGGCGATCCTCAGGATAAAGTCGAGGGTTGAACTCATCTCCATCGACCGCCTCCACGTACACATAGCGGGCCTGGCGGAACAGGGCGGGGACGTCGGGATCTTTCTTCTTACTCTGCGCGGGACCTGGAAAAAACAGGAGAAGAAGCAGTAGGCAAGGCAGGCAGCGCCTCATGGAATCCCCCTCTGCCGTTGGTGCGACGGCTGCGTCTTGTTCGCCTAAAAGCATACTCTTCCCGGTGCATAGTGTGGAGACCCTGTAACTCGGCGGTCGCGTTCTCGGATGGTTGAAAGGGGACGATGCAGAGTCTGCGCTTATCAGCCTGGTCAGCGATCAGCACTCTGGAGCAAGTACCGGGTCAATCTTGAACACGGTTGCAACTAACGAGAGTGGCTGATGAAGAACCGAGGTAGATCTCTGGGCTCCCCAGCCCCTTTACACTCATTCGCGTTCGAAAATGAGGACGTTCGGGTTACGTCCACTTGCCGGCTGAATAGTCATAGTCAGAGTCTTGCCGTCTGGAGAAAACTGGATATGCTGTGTGTCGGCCACCTTGCCATTTTCTCTTCTCGGTGAACTCGAGGGTGCTGGATCACGACAAGAAGCCAGAGACGAATGGCAAGTAAATGGTCAGGCTGTCTCATGGGATCAGTATCCCTCTCCTTGTGCGCGGGCCGTCATAGAGTCGTCTCCGGCAATATCACCCGTAAGCTTTCGGCATTGGCTTCCTTCTGTTGTTTTGCCGTCGCGCTGGTTACCCGGGAAAGCACGCCTTCCAGCAGGGGCGTTACCCGGGTAAGCTGCCGCGCCCGAATCAGCAAATCCCAGGCCAGCTCGAATTTCTTCCAACCTGAAGCATAGAAGAAGTGCTTCGCCTGATGCTTCAAGGTGCCGTGACGCAGCGAGGCGCGCGCGATCGATGCCCAGCGATAGAACTCACGATAGGCCCAGTCGTATCCCGCCTTCAGCACCTCGGGTTTGAGTTGTGCCGGGCGATAGACAACATGTCTGGTGTCGTAGAGGTTCCAGTCCCGGCTCAGCATGCGCCCCTCGCGAACCATGCGGGCGTGCAGTTGGGTACCGGGATAGGGGGTTTGGATATGAAACGTTGCCGTGGTGATGCCGTGCTCGATAGCCCAGTCAACCGTCCGCCGGAACACGTCTTCTCCATCATCATCCATGCCGAAAACGAAACTGCCATTGATCATGATGCCCAGGGAGTGCAGGCGGCCGGCAACGGCCTTGTAGTCACGGCCCAGGTTTTGTCGTTTGTTGCTTCTTTTCAGGTTCTCCGGCGTGAGCGTCTCAAACCCCACGAAGAGGCTGCGCAGTCCCGCCTCCGCTGCACGCTCGATCAAGTCGCCGCGCAAAATGGAATCTACGGTCGCCGCGCCCTGAAATAATCGCCTCATCCCTTTCATGCCGGCAAAGAGAGCTTCGGCAAAACGCCGGTCGCCCAGCAGATGATCGTCCAGAAAGTAGAGATGACGACCGGGCAGCCGCTCTATCTCCGCGAGCGAATCCTCCACTCTCTGGGTGTAGAAGCCCCGGCCTCCCTGAAAGAAGGCGTCCTTATAGCAGAAGTCGCAATGCTGGGGGCAGCCGCGCGACACCACGATGGAGTTCGGCACCAGGTAACGCGCACGCCGGATCAGATCGCGGCGAACCGCCGGAACACGCTCCAGCGTGCGGCCTGCCGCTGAGGTGTAAACTCGCTCCGCCTGGCCGGCGCGAAAATCCTGCAGGAATTTTGGGAAGGTCTGTTCTCCGGGGCCGAGAAAGACGGCGTCCGCATGAATGGCTGCTTCGCCGGGAAGAGACGTGACATGCAGCCCGCCGAGACAGACAAACGCTCCCCGGCTTCGGTAATGGTCCGCAATCCGATACGCGCGGTAGGCGTTGGTGATGTAAACCTGGATCACCACCAGCTCAGGCTCGTCGTCGACCGTGAGCGGCTCCACATGTTCGTCCACAATCACGGCGTGGTCATGGGCAGATAAATACGCGGCGAGTGTGGCCAGCCCTAGTGGCGGAAACAACGAATACTTGATAGGACGCCAATACGGATCGTTCGCCTCCTTCAAAGCGGGCAGGATGAATTTAACGTTGAGCGGGCGCGACCCCGGCGCGATCATCGCCCGCCGCCGACGGGTAAGGCCGCCGAAGACGCGGGAACACCGCCAAAGCGGCGTTCCCGCTGACGGAATTCTCCCAGCGCGGCATCCAGATCGGCGGCCTCAAAGTCCGGCCACATGCGATCGGTAAACCACAGTTCGGCGTAGGCACACTCCCACAGCAAAAAGTCGGAAAGACGCTTCTCTCCGCCGGTGCGAATCAGCAAGTCCACCTCGCCGCTCTCTGCGGCCAGCTCCTGAGCAAGCATGTCTCGCAGCACTGAAGCTGTAGGCGTCCCCTCATGGAGAAGGCAGCGGGATACGCCAAGAGCAGCACGCATGATGGCATCGCGCGAAGAGTAATCGATGGCCACCCGCAGCAGAAGCCGCCTGCCTTTGGCGGTCGCGGATTCTGCCTGGTCAATCTCGCGCAGCAGCAGTTTCGGTATGCGATCGCGCCGGCCGATCACTTCCAGCCGAGCACCTGCCTGCCTTAGTCTGGTTCGCTCCAGCCGTAGGAAGGCTCGCAGCAGCCAGAAAATACTCTTCACTTCGGCTGCGGGGCGCCGCCAGTTGTCGGACGAAAACGCGTAGAGGGTCAGGCGTCCAACGCCCACATCAGGGGCGTGCTCCACAATGCGCCGTACGGCCGCGACTCCGGCACGGTGGCCTGCCACACGGGGCAGATTGCGCCGCGCCGCCCAGCGGCCGTTGCCGTCCATAATGATGGCTACATGCAGTCCCTCCGGCTGATCACTTTGCGCTGTAAAGTTATCGAACCTGAATAGCTCACTTTGCACTGTAAAGTTACCTCGCAAAAAAAAGTTCAGGCCCGGGTTGGCGTGAGACCGCGTATCAAGCTGGATGCGGGTTCGTCTTTCGTTACCTTCGTAGCATCTCGCACCACCTGCTCGAGCGTAGACAGGTATTCGAGATAGCGTTTACGGCCTGATGCTGTAATTCGACACATAGTCTGTGGCCGATTGCGATCATGCCCCTTTACGATGTCAACCATGTTTTCTTTCTCCAGCACCTGCAAATGCCGGCTCAAGTTGCCATCCGTAAGTCCGCACAGTTGCTTAAGGTCGCCGAACGTAAGGCCTTTGGGATTGGTGATCAGAGAGGTAAGCACGCTGAGGCGGGCGCGTTCGTGGATGACGCGATCCAGCCCCTCATAAGCGAATCGCCCTTCGCTGGAGCCCACCTTAGCTTTCATCTGTGCCCTCGTGCGCGCTGAAGAGCAGGATTCCTGCTACCAGCAGTTGTCCGGCTCCATAGGGAATACCCATTGCCCATGGGGAGAGGGCCCGGCTGCCGCCGAGCGCGATACACACCAGGCCCGTCAGCAGGTACCACGCGCCCGCTGCGAGCATCGGCCGGGGCAGAAAACGGCACGACGAAAATACACCCAGGCTGAAAATGACCTGCCAGATTCCTGGAATCATCCAGAGAGCTGCCGGAACATAGCGCACCAGCACGATGGTGATCAGCAGTCCCGCTCCAACTGACGGGAGGAATTGCTCCACGGCCATGTGCATCATCTCCTGTGACATACCCGAATGCATGCGGCGAGTGCGGGTGTACATCTGCACCCCCGTTAAGGCAGCCGAAAGGACGGCGGTGCAGATCCAGATGCTCAAATAAGTCGAGATATGACTCACTGGGTCTGGCAGGAGCAGTGTCTGGATCGCTGCAGCCAAAACCGCGATAAGACCCGTTGCGGCGAGGGTTGCCGGGCCGTAACCACGAAACTCCGTGCTCCGCGCCATCTGCCTGCGGATGCTGCTGATGTCGCCCAGCGCTCTGTTCAGGTCATTCATCGGTCTTCACTTTACAGTGCAAAGTATCCTGAAGAAGATGAGCTTGTCAATAGGGTGGATTGTTACCCTTGGGCCGGGCCCTCGAGACGCTAGCCGAGCGCTGCCTCCCCGTGGCATAGCAATACCTAGAACTCGAAGCGCATGGCGAATTGCAGTTTTCGCGACGAGCCCGCGTCACTGACTTAGTGGTCGGAGGGGACTGGCACCTTGGCAAAAACAGGAGTTGCCAGGGATCGCACCTTGTCTTCGATCCGTAACGATTTTTTCGTGGGGCCCTCGCTTTTGTAGCGTTAGCCGCCGCTCCGTGGCCTTCTCCAGGCGTTGACCAAACTCGGTAATCCCCAAGATTTAGTGGTCGTGGATTGACCACGAATTTTAACTACAATTACCGGCGTATAAAAAGGACATAAATTGATGGAAAACAAGGCGCGGCGAAATTTCAGATTTAAGTACAGCGTGACAGCGGGCAACTATCAGCAGCACAGGTTCGTGCCGAGCGGCGCCCCGCCAGATACGCCACGACTTCCTTTGTCTTAGCGAGGACCAGATGGAAGTAAAAAACAAAAAGATGATTGGAGGAACTATGACATTAGGCATTATTGGGACAAGCCAGATTGGCAGGGCCCTCGCCCGGCGGTTTACCGCCGCTGGATGCAGACTTGCAATTGCACACTCACAAGGCCCCGAGACGCTTTCCGCGCCGGCAGCGGAAACGGGCGCGACCGCTCTATACGTTAAAGATATGGTTTCCACTCGCCGACGCGCTTTTCCCAAGAACTACGCGGGGCTCTTGTTCGAACCTCTTTTCCTGCACGCATTGGGGTTGGCGTTGCTGCTCGCGCTCGCGGGGATTTCCGCGGCGCGGGCTCAGACCAGCGATGATGCCATCTATGGCGTGACGAGTATCGATGTCCCGCCGAGCGCGACAAGCCGAGGTATTGCCCTACTCAAGCACTACCGGGACGCGGCGCTCAAACAGCCTGGAAACCACGGCGTTGATCTTCTGCAGCAGGTGGGTTGGCCCAACCGATTCGTGATTTACGAAGCGTGGAAAGACCAGTCTGCCTACGATGCAAACGAGAAAGCCGCCCATATGGCTGAATTCTGCGACACGCTCAGGTCCATTTCCAATGCTCCCTGCGACCGGCATGCCTATTTTGTCGTCTCGGTTGGCCCGGCGCGCGTGTCAGCTGGAGCGAATCCCATTTACATGATGTTGCACCTGGACGTTTTCCCGAACCAGCTTCAGACAGGCTTCGTGGTCGCCAAACAGGTGGCCGAGGCCGCGAGGAAAGGCGAAGGTAATCTGCGCTACGACGTTGTTAGTGAAGTCAGCACGCCCTTGAATTATATGACCGTGTTTGCCGCCTGGCAGAACCGCAAAGCGTTCGATGACTATGAAATGTCGCCCTACGCCCGACAGTTCCGCGACAAGGTGGGGCAGTTACTCGGTTCGCCTTTTGACGATCGCCTCTATACGCCAATCCATTGATTCTCGACAACAAGCTATCCGGAGGACAAGCTTCATGCGTCTCATTCTAAGTCGGCTACTTGCAAGATCAATTCGAGCGTTCGGCAGATGGGTCTCTGTGTCGACTGGCTTACTCTTGATCGCTATGGCGGTTGCGTCCGGCGCACAGGGCCAAACCAGTGGGGGAGCGGTTTATGCCGTGACATATCTCGATGTGGCGGCAAACTCAGTCACCCAAGGCGTCACCCTTCTCAAGAAATATCGCGAATTGAGTAGCCACCAAGCGGGAAATTTGGAGTTTACTGTCTTGCAGGAGACGATCCGCCCTAATCGCTTCGTCATTTTCGAAGGCTGGAAGGACCAGGCTGCCTTCGATGCCCATTCTAAAGGAGCGCCCGCTTCTGAATTCCAGGAGGCGCTCAGGCCAATCCGCAACAGCCCCGCTTATCAGATGATGATGTACACCTTTGCCACCGCTCCGCAGCGGGCCCAGCCTGCCCGCGGTGCGATCTATATGGTGGAGCACATGGATTTCATGCCTACATTCGCCACTACCGCCGCATCCTTGGTCAAGGCGCTCGCCGAAAACAGCCAGAAGGAGGAGAGTGTAATTCGCTACGATGCTTATCACTGGGGCGACCACCACTACACGATCATGGCTGTATGGCCGGATAGCAAAGCCTTTGATGCCCACGAAGCAGCCGCCTATACGCGCCAGTTCCGGGCTGCGGCTGCAGTGCCAGGGGGACGGATTGACCTTTACGAAGAGCGCCTGTACAACCCGATTTGATCAGCGATCGACTGGCCAATGTGTTCGTTGGCGTGCACGATGATCAACCCCAATAGGTTTCGCCCGGGGCCAGGTTCTTCTTGAGAAAATCCGGGTTGAGGTCAACGGCGAGACCGACACCTTGGGGTAGTGTCATTTCCCCCTTGCTTACCTGGGGTGGATTGGATGCTGCCATCGCCTCCACATAGCGGCCGGGATGGGCAAGAGCGCTTTCACACTTGAAGAAGTTCTGGATGGATACGGCAAACTGCGCGTTGGCATAAGTCATGACCAACCCACCTACGTTGTGCAGCGCCAGGGGTGTGCGGGAAAGTGCGGCATAGTCCGCGAGCTTTTTGGTACCGGTAATGCCCCCGGAAAAACACAGATCGGGATGGATCACGTCCACGGCTCCGTTGTCGAGGAAGGGGCGGAAGCCGCGCACCAGTTCCATCTTCTCGCCCGTCAGCAAACGGAGATTGGTGGAGCGGCGCAGTTCCATCCAGCCTTCGGAGAAAACCGGATTCAGAGGATCTTCAATCCACAGAGGGTTCATGGGCTCTACGGCCTTGGCCACGCTGATAGCGCTGGGTGTATCGAGTTCTCCGTGACAGTGCACGGCTATATCGATATCGTCGCCGACGGCCTCACGCACATTCTCATAGCCGACTCGCACGTCGCGCAGTTGCGCGGTGGTGAGGGTCTGGGCAAAGACTCCCGAGGGCACATGGAGAATTTCATGAATGTTGTTCTTGTAGACGGTGAAGCCCTCCGGCAGTTGTTTGATTCTGGCGGCCCATTCGCGGCAGGAGGCTTTGTCTAACATGTCGAGGCCTATGCCGTGCGAGTACATCGAAATGGTTTCGCGAAAGCGGCCGCCGAGCAGCGTGCTGACGGGAAGATTTGTGATCTTTCCCGCCAGGTCCCATAGTGCGATATCAATGCCGCTCACCGTGGGAATGTGAGCCACGTAGTTGTACATCAGTGAGCTCATCTGCTGGAAGTAAACTTCGATGGCAAGCGGGTCTTTGCCGATCAATAGCGGCTTCATGGTTTCGATACGAGCACGCGCGATCGGACCGGTTGCCCCGGCCTCGCCGTAGCCAGTGAGACCGCTGTCGGTGTCGATCCGGATAAGACAGTTCCCGGCTATGTGGTCCAGGCCCATGGCCTTGATGTCGACGATTTTCACCTTGCCGGCGTGCGGTTCGGCGAAGAGCTTCAGGTTGGACAGAAAGGCTCCAGCCGGTAAAGCAATGGCAAGACGCATAAGATCGCGGCGGGTCCAAGTTGGTGGGTGCAGAATTCCTGGGTGCTGGGACATGGGGCCTTCGTTCCTCGAGACAGAATGTGCGCCCAGCCAGCTTATTCCAAGTCGAACGCCAACTGTTGCGCTGCACTCAAAATCGCGGATGCTGTTAAATCGCGGACAAACTTCAGGCGTAACTTTGTCCGCTGTTTATAGTTCACGAGTCCGTGATTTGAGTGCAGTGACATTGTAGTCAAATCGCGGAAGGGTGGTGAAACGATGCCGATTCGATGAATTTGCGGCTGTTCCCTCGTGCCGATCAACAACCGCATTAAGTCCACTCCGCCTCCCGATTGGAAGACGTACCGGCGTAGGTGGGATCTACTTCATCGCTGGCGTGTTGTACTCCTCACGATAGCTTTCGCGTTTCTAATCGTGGGATTCGTTAGCAAGTAGTCATCCTTGGCCTCTTCCCCAAGGGCAGCTATCGCCGGAGATCGGGACCGGGTTGTTTCTTAAGAAGCCTCCATAGCTGATGCACCGCACCCGCCATCTGGTCTGCGGGAGTGGCTGCAAACCCAAGCACGAACCCATGGCGCGGCTCATTCATATAACAGGGCGACAGCGGCCATAGGCATAAGCCGTACTTTGCTGCCTGACTCGCGATTTCTGCGTCGTTAAATCCTGATGGGAGGGTCGCCGTCAGGTGCATTCCGGCTCCCGCGCCGTGGATCTCCAGCATATCCCTGCAAGTGTTCTGCACACTCTCCACCAGAGCGGTCCGGCGTTCCTTATAGAGTGCCCGCATGCGCCGAATATGCCGGGCAAATCGACCGGTACCAATGAAATCTGTAAGCACTTCCTGGAATAAGTAGGAGGGGAAGATACCTAACGAGAATCGTACTGCCATAAATCTTTCAATGAGATCGCGCGGGACAACAATATAGCTCACTCTTACGGACGGAAAGATAACCCTGCTGAATGTCCCAATGTAAATCACGCGTGCGTCCGAATCGACCCCCTGAAGGGAGGAAACCGATGTAGTGTCGTAACGGTATGCGCCGTCATAGTCGTCTTCCACAATCCATGCTCCATTATCCCGAGCCCAATCCAGCAGACACAGGCGGCGAGCAGCGCTCATGGTAACGCCGAGGGGATATTGGTGCGACGGCGTAACAAACGCGGCACGCGCTTTCGGCAGCAGATTAACCCCTGCAGACACGTTTATGCCTTCGTCGTCGACCGGGACCGGGACAATTCGGCAGCCTGCCCCGAGCAGAACCGACTGTGCAAGCGGGTAGGCGGGCTCTTCGATCCACACCGGGTCGCCAGGATCCAGCAGCACCCTCGCCGTGATTTCCAGGGCCTGTTGCGATCCCGATACGATCATGATTTGCGACGGGTCGCATTCGACAGCCCTCGCGGTGCGGAGGTAAGAGCAGATTGCCTCTCGCAGGCGATCAAGCCCCATCGGGTCGTTGTCATGAATGGCGCGAAAACGTGGTTTTCGACCGTGCTCAGCCAGCAGCTTCGACCACGCTCCGAAAGGAAACTGATCGAGCGCCGGCTGGTGGACTCCGAAGGGTCCCCAGCCATGTCGCCACGGAACAGTTTCGAATCGCGGTAATAACGAGGAACGCCGGGAAAGACAGCGAGATCCTCCCGTGGTTGACCTTGATCTTCTACCGTGTGGGAGTTGAGCCGGCAATGATGCCGAAACGAAGGTTCCCGATCCGGCCCGGCTTTCGAAGTAACCCTCGGAAAGCAAACGTGCATAGGCGCCGAGGACCGGAAAACGGGATACTTCCAGATCTTCCGCCAGGTGCCTGCTGGAAGGTACTTGTTGTCCGGGCTGCAAATTGCCACGCAGAATTGCGGCAC
Organism: uncultured Acidobacteriaceae bacterium; assembly: GCA_963787145.1. GTDB lineage: Bacteria > Acidobacteriota > Terriglobia > Terriglobales > Acidobacteriaceae > PALSA-350. The sequence continues at coordinate 218,569 of CAWBBY010000044.1, read as the reverse complement.
GGAACCCTTCGCAAATCTGGCGGTGCAGCGGAAGGGTATCAAAGCGGTCGATAGGGATGACGGGTGCAATTCCTGACAAGTCTTTCGCCACTTGTTTAACTCCGCTGCTATTCGCCTGTTACGCTGCTCGTCGACGGGCTCACGTCAGCCTTTGCTTACTGCTGACGGAAAGGTGGATTTCCCCCCGAAGTAGCACTCAATGGTCTCCACTTTCCCGTCGCTGAGCCGGAAATACTCTACATTTCGGAATGATTTCCCGTTCTTTGTGTGGCAAAGATACTTCACCAACGCCTCGTTGCCATTTCCGAACACCTGCTCCAGATCAAATTGATCGATAAAGTTAACCTGCGTATCCCAGCATTGCGTTTTGAAAGCGCTCTTACTGATGTGGTCGTCGCCGGCCGCGCTCGTAAAGGTAAAGTTGTCGGCCATCAGGGCCTCAAATTGATCCTGGTCCTTTTTCTCCCATGCCTTATACCACCTCCGGACAATTTCTTCGTATGTCGTGCTCCGCTCCGTACCTGCGCGCGCCCCTGCCGTTACCAAGAGCCCCGCGGCTCCAGCCAGTGCGCAAGCTCCCGATTTGAGCGCCTTCCGCCGTGATACTCCGATCCTCGTCATGTCCATCCGCCTTTCCAGCTCTTGGGTTAGTCGCTTCTGGGGCCACGCTATCGAATCGGCAACCCCGATTCATTTCGCCCTTCGGCGCCGTTTTGGGACGGTTGCAGAAATTCCCGATGGCCCGGGCGGCGCGGAACGCGGCGATGATTGGAACAGCAGCTCGATGTATCGCCGCAGATGATCCATGCACTGCGCCGCAATCGCAGCACCACCCCGGGCCTTGGCCAGGATGAACGCGCCCTGGAGGGTAGCCTGGGTGTAGAGAGCGAGACTTTCGGCGGTCCATCCGGGGCGCATGCGGTGCTGCCGCATCGCCTCTTCAATGTCGGCCAGCAGTGTTGCCGCGTGCCCGCTGATGCTCCGGTTGCATGCCTCGCGGATCGCAGGGTGCGTGTCGTAGACCTCCTGCACCATCGTCCCCGCCAGGCAGGTAAAGTCGGGCAACTCTCCCGTCAGCATCGCCTTACGCAAGTCCACATAGGCCAGCAACCGCTCCAGGGGGTCGGCTAGCTTGTGGTAGGACGCGGAGCCAAACTGCGCCTCCGTGCCTTCAATCCAATAGTCGGCCGCGGCCAGCGCCAGTTCGTCCTTGCTGTCAAAGTGGTGGAAGAAGCTTCCTTTGGTCAGACCAGCCGCCTCGCAGACGTCCTCAACCCGCGTGGCCGTATATCCCTTGACGCGGATCACCCGGATCGCAGCCTGCAGGAGTTTGGATTTCGATTCGTGTCTCGCTTCGGCTATCGGCATTTTGGTACCAACCAGTGGGTATGTTTTGTTTACTATACCGACTGGTTGGTACGCTGATCAAGATGAATCTTTGCTAACCGGCATCACTACACCAAACGTCAAAAATCGCACGCTCGCGACCTGAGACAGAGCGGAGCGGCGAGAAGGGCGTTTTTCGGTGCTAATCCAAGCAAGTCCTGTATTGCACCAGATGGCGGCGTCCGCTCTGTGTGCGTCAAGCATCCGCCCGAGCTAGAAGGTCTGTTTACCAGGAAGTATCTTCCGGATTGGCGACAAGCCAACCACTGATGGCCTTGCGAGGAGTAGAGCGCCGATCTCGAACCCGCTGACTTGCGTGCTGGTGCCCCGGACCTATCTTGAAGTCCATCCTGGTTGAGGGCATAATGAGCGTGCTAGCCAACATTAAGACCAGAGGTGGTCGATGAAGACCTCGTGGCAAAGTGAATCTGGCGGTCTTGTATGTCGGTGGTCCGATCTTCTTGAAAGTGATCAGTCCTCCTCGCCCGTTGTCCGGGAGGTTTTGACCGGAGTCTATGAGCGCTTTGTGCCGCCGATGCCGGATTTTGCCGCACATAGTCTGTTGGGCTCGGGAGAGTGGTTCCTTCCCTGGAACTATAGGTGGAGCGTACCGCGCGCCTTTATCGGTAGAGCAAGGTAGGCGGGACTCTCTAGTTCTGAGAGGATGACCGCCAACTCGGAAAACAATCCGATCGTGGGTGCTGAATTCACCATCAAGCAAAACTGTATTGCCCGTGAAGTCCAGTTTTCGGTATGTTCCGCCACGCGGATGACTGACGCAGGCAAGTTAATGAATGGTCCCCAGCTTTTATCCGGCAGGTAATAAGAGTAAAACGTACTCTTATGAACGAGTCGCCGGCTTGAGCAGTGGCTTCATGAAGGAGGACTACTTCTGGGCTGCTCCTTCTCCGACGTACTGCATTTTGAGGCTCTGACGGCCGTCGTAGGAAACCGTGTCGTCGATGCCGACTTTGTAATCAGTGCAGCCGGCGTTGCCACCGCAGCCGGTGTAGAAGCCCTTCGCCTTGGGAGATTCGAAGTCGAAATCGAATTGCGGGTTGCTGTATGGTTCACCGTCGAGTTCGACTTTCATCGAATCGACCCAAGCAATTCCGGTACCTGTGAAGACAACACCGAAATTGATGTTGGAAGCGGTCTTGCCGACGGGCAGCTCGAACTCGTAGAGGGTCCATGGCGTGGTACCAGTTGCCCCGCGAACGGTGCCACTATTATCGTCCGGCATGCCCTCGATGATCCGTTCCTGGGAGTTATCAAAAGCCAACGTCGGACGGTTGGTACCCTCGCCGGGACCGTCGACGCGCCACCACAGGCCGGCATAGCCATTATGAACATCCTCGGTCTTGATCCAGGCGCTGAAGCGTACCGTCTTGCCAGCGGCGTCCTTCACCGGAAATGAGCCGGTTGCGACGCCAAATGAGGCCTTCGGCGGTTTTGCCGCACGGAGCATCTGGTTAAGCACCGGCTCCGTGATGCCAGCCGCGTGCAGCGCCAGAATGCCCTCGGCTGAAACATCGAACTTCACAGGCGTCTTCTGGATAGCGAGAATGATGGTCGACTCAGGCACGCCGACGCGCCACATTTCAACAACATCAGCGTTGGTGAGCGGTTTGGGCTGCTTTCCGGTTTGTGCGAAAGCTGCGAGCGCAAAGAATAGGAGTAGCATCCCGCGTTTCACGGCGAAGATTCTAGTCCCAATCTTGCGTGATCCGCAGCCACGGGGACTCGCGATAATGTCGCGGCGGGAAAAACAGGAGGAGCGAGTCCGCGCTCCATCGATCAGCGGTTCAGCTTCATTTTGGCGGTAGCATGATTTGTTCATAGACGCGCTCTAGAGGTTCAGGAGAAACGCTGGTCTTTCCTCTATAAGGATTATCCAGAACTGCGATTAGAAAAATCAGCAGAGCCAACAAGCCTGAAAACAATATCGTCATCCAGAAGTGCATGGCGAAACTTTCCGGGTGAAGGAACCAGGTAACCGCGATGCAAATCCCAGCTCCGACGATTACTAAGGTCCACAGAGGCCCGGGCATTTCACTGGTGACGCTGTTGAGCCGGGCTCTTCGGCTTTCCGTCAGGTCATTGAAGTCTCTATAGGCTTCTGCGGCCAGGATTTTCTGTCTCTCGTCCTGAGGTTCGTAGGACATAAAGTGTTGCTGAAAGTCGTTCAACACAGGGCTCGCGTTGTTGGGAACGATTCCGCGCCGTTGCATCGGCCACCCCACGTCGATAACCTGGCGTGTATACGTACGCAGGTCTTGCTCCAAGATGGTGCGCGCAGGTTCGGGGTACGCACCGATGTCGCGGTAAAGAGCGCCAAGGGCGGTCGCCTCATGGTCGACCTTCCCCTGCACGTCGGAATAAGTAGCCCAGGCTCCAATGGCCAGCAGGCCCGCACAAACTGCATACAAGACAGTGACACCCGCCATGTAGAAACCGACTATGTGGTTGTAGGCGTGGTGCTCATTGCTGTCAAGGCGTCGCACCCAGCCGCGAGTGAGGTAAAGGCCGGCCAAACCAAAGGCCACGAACGCGGCCACGGTCAAAGTGCCAGAGAGCCAGGTCGGAATACTATATAGCCAGTAACTTTTCATCGAGGCGATCCCTTGAGAACTGCGATCCACGCAATCCTGTTGAAGAGTTGTATGTTATTCCACAGGCCGAAGCTCATCAAGGTGGACGTTACGGAAACTCGACGAACTCGGGATGGGCACTTCGCCGGAAAACAGCAGACCGTACCATGTGGTCCCGCTTTCGTTCGAGCATGTTGGCGTATAGAGTAGCGGTCCGTCCCTCCACCTCCACCACTGCCAAGGGTGGTGGCCCACCTTGGCAGTGGTGGAGGCGGAGGGACAGAACCAGCACCACAGCAACCAACCCGGTTTCGGTTTGCCCGCGTTCTCTTCAACCCATTCAGCAAGTTGCGTCGTTCAGAAGGCCATTCGTACGCTAATTTGGACAGTCCTGAAGGCAGGTTAACCCGAACACAGTTTTCCGGGGAATTCGGCGTCAATGCCGAGCGGCCACCTGTCCGTTTAGCTCACCACCCTCCAGTGTCAGCCGAATCGCGTTTCCCAGGATCAATCTCGGCAAGGGTGGGACGTGTTCTTCCTGTGCGGGCAATTTTCGATAGCATATTTTCGCTGTCGCTTCCATCATCTAACGTGGGGCGGCCAGAAGCAGGGGTGTTGTTGCTTGGTGCAGGCATTCTATTTTCTGAGAGATGAAAGGCGCATGGTAGGCTGCGAGGTATGTCAGAGAAGCATTGGGATCGTCACCGCATGGAGCAAGGGAAGCAGGCGCAGGGGCACGGTGAGGCGCTCGATGGTGAGCAGCATGCGCACAGCAAAGCAGACCATCATGCTAAGGAGAGAAATGACCACCCCGATGATAGCGGTCATGCGCATCACAACCGGCACGCCGAGCAGTTGCATCATGCCGAGCCTGGCTCGCGTGGCTTCAATCTGGCACAAGCGGCGGTAGAGGAGCTGCGCGAGGCCGGGTTCAAGCCGGAATTTGACCAAGACGTGCAGGAGCAGGTGTCGGAGATCGAGCGAGGCATCGCGCATTGGCGTGATGCTAAGAGCGCGGCCGATCTGCGTGGGCTGGGCTGGTCGTCGATCGACAACGACACGTCGAAGGATCTCGATCAGATTGAGGTGGCGGAGCGTGTGCCGACGGGGATTCGCGTGCACGTAGCGATTGGTGACGTCGCCGCAGCGGTCAAGAAGGGGTCGCCGATCGACGAGCATGCGCAGAATCAGACGCAGACGATCTATACGGCGGTGAAGAACTTTCCCATGCTGCCATTAGAGCTTTCGGCGGGGCTGACATCCTTGAATGAAAACGAGGATCGCCTGGCGATCATGATGAGCTTTACTGCGGCCTCGAATGGCGAACTGCTGGACGAAACGGTTTCGCGGTCGTGGGTGAGGAATCGCGCGCAATTGGCGTACTCACGCGTGGGACCGTGGCTTGACGCGGGCGGCAACGACACGAAGAACGTCGTAAATCTACGCTCTGACAGCGCGCGCGAGCATGCCACTAATGAAGCTGCGCTGACCAGGATGGATGGTAATAGCAGCCTGCCTGCAGATTGGCTTGCAGAGCAGCTTAAGTTGCAGGATGAAGCCACCGAGGCACTGCATCGCACGAGGATCGCTGCAGGAGCCTTGGACTTCCACAAGGCGGAAGCTGAGCCGGTGTTGATGGATGGTCACATTGCGAGCGTGCATGAAGTGACACAGAATCGCGCGATGCACTTGATCGAAGATCTGATGGTAGCGGCGAATGGCGTGATGGCCCGTGCGCTGCGCAAGGGCGGACGCAGTGGATTGCAGCGTGTGGTGAAGACCCCGGAGCGTTGGAATCGCATCGTCGCGCTGGCGCAGCGCACGGGGAGGACTCTGCCGGAGCAGCCGGATTCAGTGGAGTTGAATAAGTTCCTGCAGGCGCAGCGGGAGAGTGATCCGGATCATTATCCGGACCTGGCCGTGGCGGTGATCAAGCTAATGGGGCCGGGTGAGTACATGCTGATGCGCGCCGAAGATGATCCGACGGGGCACTTTGGTTTGGCGGCGCGCGACTATACTCACTCGACAGCGCCGAACCGCAGGTTCCCGGACCTGGTAACTCAGCGTATCCTGCACGCGATGATGGAGGATGCGCCCCCGCCCTATACGGATGGGGAGTTGGCGGAGATCGCGCAGCACTGCAACGAGGCAGATAAAGCATTGCGGAAGATTGAGCGCAGGATGCAGAAGCGCGTGGCTGCGGTGGCGATGAGCGGCCACGTGGGCGAAGACTTCAAGGCCGTGGTTACGGGCTCGAGCGATAAGGGCGTTTATGCGCGAGTGATCGAGCCTCCGTTTGAAGGGCGCGTGGTTGAGGGAGAGGACGGGCTCGATGTGGGAGACGTGGTGCGGGTGAAGCTGATCCACACAGACCCGGCGCGAGCGTTTATTGATCTTGCCCGAATGTAGTTACCGAGTTACCGAGTTACCGAAAACCCGACTTGGGTCCTTCGCAACGGCTTTCCCAGTGCTACCTGAGGCTCCTATAACACCGAAGGTGGCGGAGCGGTTCATCGACTTGTGGACACCTGCTCGATCCAGTTTAGCTTGACGACTGAGCTCAAGCGACGTCTCTCCAACGAAAGGGCGGAGATAGCCTTTATTCCTTAACCTGAGGCCCGGCGCCCGCCGGCCCTAGCCAACAGTCCGGCAGCATTGGAACCTGGCCGGAGACAGACAGCAATATCCATTACCTAACTAGCCCTTGCGGGAAAGTGAGTAGGAAGCAAATTGCCTATCTGTTTGAATCATAGATGTGCGCAGCGCGCTCTTTGCGCGTGACAGTCGTGACTTGACCGCCGGAACAGTGATGCCAAGAGATTGCGCGGTCTCCCGCACGGAGCGTCCTTTTGCCTGCCGGAGTTGGATTACCTCGCGATAGAGCGGAGGCAGCTGGTGGATGGCTTTCCGCAACAATTTGTGTCTCTCCCCTCGGACGTAGTGGCTCTCAGGGTCGTCCATAGGGGACCGCGGTTCCCAGGTCGCGAAGTTTCCCACACGACCGTCGCCACCGTCGATCGGAATCTCGTAACAATTGCGCTTCTTGCGCAAGATCATCAGCGCCGAGTTGATCGCAATCCGCGTAAGCCAGGTGGAGAAACTCGATCTCCCCTCGAAATTCTTCATGTGAGTGAACGCGTTCAGGAAGGCGTCCTGGAGTGCATCCTCAGCATCCTGGCGATTCTTCGTGACTCGATAAGTGGCTTGAAAGACCCTGTTCGCATGGCGTTTACTAAGTTCGACAAACGCGTCCGTGTCTCCAGATTTAGCTCTGGACGCCAGCATCTCATCGTTCATCTCGGTCGGGCTGTGTTCGATATCAACACTATTTACCGATGGCATCGTTAGACTCATAATGACCTCCATTCGCTGACTCCAACAACATCCTGAGCTGTTGGTTCTTGATGAGAAGCTCGCGTACGCATTGCTGCAATCTCCGCGATTCTTCTTGCAAGCCTTCCCCAGGTGACAAACACTGGCCTTCGTGCGGCGGCCTCGCAAAGCGTGAACTCGTCAAGTGCTGCTCTGTGGAGATGGTGCCGCGAGTGGCCTGCTTGAAGGGTTCTTGACGCGGTTGTGGAGTCATAAAGATCCTGGATGATATCGATAATGTGCTGCGTGGTACGGCTTCATGTGCGCTCATGGCGAGTCTCACTAGCAAAAAGGTTGATTACGCATCCCCAATGAGTCGAGATACGTTTCATCCATACCATTACGCCAGAAGAATGAAGCTAAATCTATTAGACGATGGTGTTGGGCATACCTTGGTATCACCGGCGAGGCCGCCGAGCTTGGCATCGACAATATCGAACACGCATTTGTTCTTGCCACCGAATTCAATTCGGAGAAGAAGCCTGACATTTGCCCGCCGACTACCGAGCAATCGCGCGCTGCTTTCTTGGCTCTTACTCCCGAGAGCGCCCAGGTTCACGACCGATTCCAGACTCTGATACAGCATCACGGCCATCACCTCGACCCTTCCGGTGATGGAGGCGTACTCCACCGATCGCCCGCCTCTGCAACAGCGTGTTCTTGACGTCATGTCGCCTCAGGCTCAGGCAAGGTATTTGTCGCAGCGAGTACCACAGCCCGCCTCGGGTAGTCTGAAGAAAGAGATGGAACTAGAGCACGCGTTTGTGAAGGCTGGTGGAATCTTACTCGCGGGACCCGAACCCGACTGGCATCGGTGGTGTTGTGGCAGGATACGGTGATCAGCGGGAAGTGGAGTTTCTGGTGGAGGTGGAGGGACTGAGTCAAACAACAAGGTCCCCACACCTACCAAAAAGCTAATTTGGACAAGCATGACCCAGGACTGCTCCTGCGCAGTTGTGCCTGCAAATTAGTCGGATTTCTATGACGTAACCTTCCCAGCCAGAGTGGCTATGAAGAGGAGCACCCAGGGGGAGCTAGCGTCGAGTGCCCGGGTTCGCCCCAGGGATGCGTTCTTCCCGCCCGCGATTTCTGCTAGCATTTCTCCGTGCAGGCGAGGAAAATCGAGTGGCGTGCGAGGCACTCTAATCGCTTATGCCTAACGTTACAAAGGCGGGGAAAACTTCATCCGGATCAAGGCGATGAGTCGCTTCCGACATTTGATCATGGCTGGAATCCTGGTGCCGGGGGTCCTTTTTACGGGTTGCCGTAAGCCCGCGCAACCCGTGACCATCACATTTCTCGACGCTGAAGGGCAGGGATTTCCGGGAGACCATCGGATGGTCCCGGACGCCTATTTACAGGAATTCACACGGGAAACAGCTATTCGCGTCAACGATCTTCCAACGCCAGAAGACAACGCCTCAAAACTCAGTCTTGCCATGGATTTGCTCCGAAGCGGCGCCCCGTCCCCGGATATTTATGGCGTTGATACGATCTGGACCGGAATAATGGGTGAATACCTCATCGACCTGCAATCTGACTTTTCCCCGGAAGAGATTTCCTCTCAGGATCGCGACCTCATGGAAAGCTACAAGTTTCACGGGAAACTCGTGGCAATGCCCTATAACCCGAATGTGCAGGTTTTGTTTTATCGAACGGACCTGCTCGCCAAGTACGGCTTCAAAACGCCACCGCGAACCTGGGATGACCTTGAGGAGATGTCCGTCCGGATCCAGGCTGGGGAGCGCGCAAAAGGGAAGAAAGATTTTTGGGGGTTTGTCTGGTCTGGCGCAATCACATCGGAAAGCGAACAGCTAACCTGCGAGGGGCTCGACTGGCAGGTGGCGGAAGGAGGTGGTCATATCATCGAATCCGACGGCAAGATCAGCGTGAACAACGCAAGTGTTATTCACGCTTGGGAGCGGGCAGCACATTGGGTAGGTTGGATTTCGCCTCCAAGCGTGGTTTCGTACACCGCTATGGACGCAGAAGATAAATTCTGGGTTTCCGGCACCGCAGCGTTTCAACTCGGGTGGGCCGAAATGTATGAGGTTGACGCAGTAGATAAGCCGTTCCGCGATAGGGTCGGAGTAACAAGCTTCCCTGGTGGAAAGAGCGCGCGAGTCGCAACCCTGGGAGCCTACTCTTTGGCGATTTCGCGCACCTCAGCTCACCGCGCCGAAGCCGTTGAGCTCATACAGTTTCTTATTCGCAAACAGGCACAGCTCATGGCCTCCACCCATCTTGAAAGGCCAGGGCGAAAGGTCGAGTTCTTTGAAGTCCCATTGGTGATGAGGAAAATCTACCCTTGGTGGTGCAAAGCGGGGGAATCGGCTGGAAGCACAGTTATTTTGCGCCCGTCAGTGGTTGCCGGAGCGAACTATGAGGCCGTCTCCAGAGCCTATTCCCACGCACTGCATTCCGTGCTGACACGCCAGTCCACAGCTTCAGCAGCGGCCGCGGCGCTTGAGAATGAGCTCATTGGAATTATGGATAATGACAGAGCACGATTGGGAACGGGTTCGGACTGAATGAATCGACTGCGGCTCAACATTGGCCCACGCCTGGTTCTATGCTTCGCGCTCATCATCGTTTCGATGTTAGCCGGTGACGTAATCGTTCTATGGCAATTCCAGATTGTCCAGGCGCAAGCAGAGCGGCTCAATGAATATGACGAAGAATTGGCGACGGTCTTGCGTGTCCATTCAGACGTGTTGAAGTTTCGCGACACGCTTGAATCCCTTGCGAACGCCAAAGCCTCCGAACGCATAAACGTAGAGACTCAATCGATGAATGAGGCGTTCGCGGAAGACATACGTCGTGCCGAAAGCGCTCTGTCGGCCGTGCACTCCTACAGCCCCGCCTCTGACCCGACGATTCTCCCAACGCTTGCAGTCGTCCAGTCGACGCTCCGATCGCAGACCGCGTCCATGGTCGACTTGGCGGAATCGGGTGATTGGAACGCCGTGCAATTGCGGCTCGCCGACCAGTTACGCCCACTCGGATTCTCCACTTCTGCTTTGGTGGAAAGAGTTGATCGCGAGGTAAAGACGGAACATACCCAAGCCGCAGCTAATATTCGCCAAGTACAGCACTGGATTTTTATTGTCGTACCGGCCACCGTTATTCTCACGCTGTTGATTGCCGGAACGTTGGGAATGCTCATTACGCGTAGCATCACACGGCCGCTCGAACAACTAGTTGAAGGTTCAAAGATATTGGCACGAGGGGACTTCAAACATCGGGTTCCCATAGAGGGAGAAGATGAGCTTGCTCAACTGGGACGCGTATCTAATGATACAGCGCGGCGATTGCAAGATCTCTACGAGAGCTTGCAAAGCAGCGAGGACCGGCTCCGCCGGGTAATCAACACGATTCCCGCTCATGTATGGAGCACTCTGCCGGATGGTTCAGTAGACTTCATCAATCAGCGTTTGCTCGAATCCACTGGGCTATCGATCGAGGCATTGCTTGGATCCGGTTGGCTATCGATCATTCATCCGGATGATCGTACCAGATTCACTGCTACGTGGAGATCAGCCTTGGCCGCAGGAGAGCCCGCCGAGATGGAAGCGCGCGTCTGGACTGCACAGCGCGACTATCGGTCGTTGCTTGTGCGCAACGTCCCTTTGCGTGATGCTCATGGAAAGATAGTCAAGTGGTACGGTACCGGCATCGACATAGAAGACCGGAAGCGCGCCGAAGAGTCATTGCGTAAAGCGCAAGCAGATCTCGCACACGCGAATCGCGTAACTACGATGGGCGAACTCAGTGCTTCCCTCGCGCACGAGATTAATCAACCTATCAGTGGCGCCATCACAAATGCTTCCACCTGCCTGCGCCGGCTCGATCGCGCGGAGCCCGATCTCGAAGGCGCTCGGGTTGCGGCTTCAAGGGTAATTCGGGATGCAAACAGGGCAGCGGAGATCATCAACCGGGTCAAGTTGCTTTTCAGCAAGGGTATTGTGACAAAGGAGCGCCTCGATGTCAACGAGGTGATTCGAGAGATGGAGCTTCTTCTGCACAGCGAGGCGACCCAGCACTCGGTTTCTGTACAGACAAAGCTCGCAGCCGATCTACCCCTCATTGCGGGAGACCGCGTCCAACTGCAGCAGGTATTAATGAACTTGATGATCAACAGTATCGACGCAATGAAGGCCGTCGATGGCCCGCGTCAACTCACCCTCGGCACCCAGAATGATAGCGGCGAACAGCTTCTGGTATGGGTCGCAGACACCGGCATTGGACTTCCCGCTAACCAGGCTGGCCAGATATTCGACGCTTTCTTTACGACCAAGCAACACGGCACCGGTATGGGGCTTCGTATCAGCCGAACGATTATTGAGGCCCATGGTGGCCGGCTCTGGGCCACGCACAACCATCCTCGCGGAGCAAATTTCCATTTCACGCTGGCTGTTTCCTCGGGCACGGGGAGTTCGGACGCATGAGCAACAGCCGAATCATAGCCCGCGAACTGCAACCCAAGCAGAACCCGAATTTCCTGTAGATCTTGTTGGAGCTACCGAACTGCACGCGACTTTCCTCGAAGAAAGTCGCACATCCTTGTTCTCGGCCAGTGCAGCGCTCGAAGGAAATTGGGGAAACGCGAGCTCCTGGCGGGCAAAACCAATACTAAGGCACAATAGACCGTCTTTCATTGAAGGCCGATAGTTTTCTTATGAAGGCCCTTAAGGAGAGGAGGGACGGCGAACGTCTCCTCCTATCTGTGGTTGACGATGACCAGTCCATGCGCGAGTCGCTGCCTGACCTGATTGAGGAATTCGGCTTTGCAGCTCGAGCTTTTTCGTCAGCGGAAGAGTTTCTATCCTCCGGCTCTGCCAATGGAACCAGCTGTTTGATCCTTGACATCGCCATGCCGGGCATGAGTGGGCCGGAACTTCATCAGGAGCTAAAGCGTCGCGGGGAAGAGATCCCAACCATATTCATCACTGGTCAAAAAGATGAAGCGATTCGTGCACGAGTGCTCGAGCAGGGCGCAGCGGGGTTTCTAATCAAGCCGTTCAGTGACGCAGCTTTGCTTGCGGCCATCAAGCACGCACTGCAAGCCATCTGAGGGCCCGCCGGTTAGCTTGAGGAGGATACAATGAATGCGGTGCGAACGCTTAGTTATGGAGCAGGGGCATTACCAATGTCGAGTGCCATCCCCATCGTGTTCATTGTTGATGATGACATATCCGTGCGCGAATCGCTGGAACTGTTGATTCGAGATCAGAACTGGAAGCCGGAGCTCTTCGCCTCCGCAAAAGAATTCCTTGACCAACCGCGAAAGCGTGTCCCGAGCTGTCTTGTGCTTGACCTTTCACTTCCTGGCCTGAACGGCCTTGAATTGCAGAAACAGCTTGCGGTCGAACACAGCGACATGCCAATCATCTTCATCAGCGCTTATGGGGACGTGCCGAAGTCAGTGCAGGCCATGAAAGCCGGCGCGCTCGAATTCTTAACCAAGCCAATCAATGACGACGCCTTGGTGAACGCAATCCGAAACGCCCTCCAGCGAAGCAGTCAAGCACTCGCTCTGAACGCGGAGATGCAGGAGCTTCGTAGCCATTACGCCTCACTTACTCCCCGAGAACGGCAGGTGATGGCGTTAGTCGTCTCGGGGCTGCTGAATAAACAAGTCGGAGGCGAGCTCAGCATCAGCGAAATTACGGTAAAGGCACACCGTGCAGTAGTGATGCAAAAAATGAAAGCCAATTCCCTCGCCGACCTCGTCAGGATGGCGGGCAAACTAAAGCTTGCGATTAAGTCATCTCACCTGGCTTGACGATCCGGGAATGAATAAAAAGGGAACGGCAGCTAATCGGAACAATTCGGACTAAGAACCAGCCGGGGGCGGGTGAGAACAAAGAGGACGAGAGCAGGAGAAATCATGACCGTCGACAGATTGTTAGGGCCGCCCAATCAATTCTTTGATTCAGATGGAATACCGGTGCAGTTGCTTGGCAATGCTCTGCGCGTTATTCGCCGCGTTCTCGACGAAGGCCGCTCTGTTCTCCAGGGCCTCGGCGCACCTGAGTCCTCCCCTTCCAGTATTGAGCAGGAGCTTTCCGGCTTTCTTAAGCAATTCTCAAACGGGGTTCACTGCGAGATCAGCGTAACGGGACACCGCAAGGAATTGAAGCCCGCGGTCAAGGAGCAGATCAACCTAATCGCGAGGGAGGCGCTGGTCAATGCGTTGCTCCATTCCGAAGCGGCCTGCATAGAGGCCGAGGTCGAGTACTTACCCCGCCGTTTGCGTGTAGTTGTGCGTGACAATGGACGTGGCATTAACCCTCAGAAAGTATGGAAACAGGGCGACGCGCACTGGGGTTTGCTAAGAATGCGTGATCGAGCAAAGAGTTCGGGAGTGAAACTCGCGATTTGGAGCAGGCCCGACGCGGGCACAGAAGTGGAAATTTCGGTTTCCGGCGAAGCGTTTGCGGGTCGCCCCAGTTGGGAGGGGCTGAATTTGTAGCTTATTTCAATGATCGCGGTAATTGATCGGTGGCTTTTCTCCGGCGGGGATGAAGCTACGGTACGTTTTGCCGGTTAATTTGCGATCGAAATCGGCCCGAGCGGCCTGCACCAGTGCCGGGTTCGAAAAGAGATCGATCGCGGTAAGTGCGAGCGCCTTGGACGCTACCACCATGCCGTTCTGGCCGATGCTCATGCCGGCCGAGGCCGCGGCTTGCCAGGTGTGCGCCGCTACCCCGGGCACGAAGGTCGCCGTTTCGAACCCAATGGTGGGCACGTTCCAGCTCACATCGCCCACATCGGTGGAGGCGGACGGAGCATTGGGATCCACCGGCCGCAAGGGCTCAATCAAATCAGTCTGGTCCAGGCTCGGAACGGTATCGATGCTCAGGGTCTTCTGCAATTCCACAGCAAACGCCTTCTCAGTATCACTGATCGTGAAACCACCCACTTCCTCCAGGTTTTTCTGCGCCACCGGAGCCAGTGCATCGTTGCCGATGATGTTGGCGTCGCTCAGAACGTCAGTGACTTCCACTGTCGTGCCAGTCATGAGCGCCGCCCCCTGAGAGATCTTGAGGATGCGGTCCCAGATATCTGCCAGCACCGTGTTCGACGGATTGCGCGCCATCAGTTCCATCTGGGCGAGATCGGGCACGATGTTCGCGGCGACGCCTCCCTGGGTAATGATGTAGTGGATACGCGAGTTGCTGGGTACATGTTCGCGCATGAACTCAATGCCATTTCCCATGAGCATGACGGCGTCCAGTGCGGAGCGGCCACGCTCCGGCGCCATGGCCGCATGGGCGGCGACGCCGTGAAAGGTGAACCTGGCCGACAGCACCGCCAGCATGCCGCCGTTGTTTACGCTGTTATGATCCCCCGGATGCCAGTGCAGCACCACATCCACGTCTTTGAACAATCCGGCGCGCAGCATGAATACTTTGCCCGAGCCGCCCTCTTCTGCAGGCGTGCCGTAGTAGCGCAATGTCCCGGAAACGTGATTCGCCACCATATACTCTTTTACCGCGACGGCAGCCAGCGCCGACCCCGATCCAAGCAGGTTGTGCCCGCACCCATGACCCGGCGCGTGGGGAATTACGGGTGAACGCTGGGGAACCGGGTTCTGCGACAACCCGGGCAGCGCATCGAACTCACCCAGGATCGCAATCACCGGCTTCCCCTGCCCATAGCTGGCGATGAAGCCCGTCGGCTCATCGGCCACGCCCGGCTCAAGCGAGAAGCCCGCTGCTTTCAGCTGCGCCTGCAACAGCTCCGAGCTCTTGTTCTCGTGATATCCAAGCTCGGCGTAATCCCAGATTTGCTTCGAGACCTGCTTCCAGTTCGCAGCGTTCTGCTCGACCAGTTGCTCCACCTGTTTGTGCGCATCGGTTTTCGCCTGCGCTCGGGCCGGCGGAGCAATCGACAACGCGAGACAGCCGGTTAAGACAAAGAGCCTGCAGGGCAGACCGCATTTTTGCAGATAAGATCCAGAGGACGACCGCCTCGGCATCGCTAGTCTCCTTCCTGAATTCCTGGAGGTTTCCTCTGACCAACGTTATAGTTTCGGTTGTACGATTCTATGCCTGCCCGGCCATTGAGGGTTTCGGGACGAAGTTATCCCAAATCCGGCATTCAACGGCCGCCTGATCGCGTTTCTAATTCTTCCGATCGGCTGGCGTAGCTCCCGATTGTTTGCGGTTCGTCGCCTTGGGCGCAAAATACCCCCGGCGGGCCTGCACATCCAGGCCGTGTTGGTCGACCTTCACTTGCAAGCTGTGATACGTCCCTGTGGGCTTCACGTCCTTGAGCGAGACTTGGAGCAAATACAGGTACTGCGGCGCGGCCGCCAGGCTCTTCAGCCCGTTCTCAAGATCATTATTGTTGTGGAAGAAAGTTCCGCCGGTTCCGTATGCCAGTTCTGCCATCGCATTCTCGCTCGCCTCCATTGCCGCCAGGCGATCCTGCGAGGTTTGTCCAAAGCTGTCACTGATGGTGGTATTGCCACCCAGGCTCGCGTCTGCATTTCCCGCGTAGAGCCCACGGGCGTCCAACGCGCTGATGACGACATTCGAGCCGGCAGCCCGGTCGAGTAGCTCTGATTTGAAAGTCATCGCTTCGGGGGAAAGGGACAGAAAACCGGGAGACACCAGGATCAGCGTTCGCTGTCCAGGCAGTTTCGACATGGCGCTCACCACGGCTCCCATCAAGAGCAGCGATTGGCGGGCATCTTCTTCGCCCCCGGCAAGCGCCCGCGTGGCGGCGTTACGCGCCAATTGTTGGGCCAAACTGTTCGGATCGTCAATCCCACCGGAACCTCCCGGCGAATAAAACCCAGTCGCACCACAGGTTTTCGCCTTTGCGACCGCCACCTCGAATTCCGTGCTGTCGTGCTGGTTGAGAATCTTGTCGGCGGCGTAATAGTCGATATCGGGACAATCCCGGGTGTCGTGCTGAAAAGTCCGGTGAACCTTCAGCTTTTTTATCGCCGCCTGCAGCACGGCCCGATCGCGCGTTATCCCGGAATTGACGCCCGAAAACGACAACACAGACTCGTAATCTGTTGCGGCGAGGGGCTCGTCGAGCATTTTGATCGCGGCCGTTTGGGTAATCGCAAGGTCGGAAGAGTTGAGGTGCCGATCGTCAAAAAGGAAAAGGATGAATCTGTTTTGCTGAGGCGCCGGGGTGGCCGAAGCCCCGGAAACGGCAACACCCGAACCGGCGGTCGCGCCCGTCTCAGCCCCGGTCGACACCACCCCAGTAGCGGCCGACTTGACCACGGTGAACCCCGTAATGGCTCTTATCTTGCCTTGGTCGAAGACCGTGAAGTCGCTCTGGCCCAGTTTGCCTACCGCGCGTCCCTGCTTATCACGAACCACCGCTGGAATCAGCAGTTCCGGGACCTCGACATGCAGCGTGACTCCGCCGGCGGGAACACTCACCGGAGGCGCAACCGCAATGGCCGGCGACTCGTTTGCTGCAACAGTCGAAGTGGCCTGCTCCGTCACCGGCTCGGCTGGCGCGGCAGTTGCGGGAGACGGTGGCTCGCCGCTGCCCCCACTCCCCGGCTGGGAAGCGCCAGCCTGGGGGGCCTGCATTTGCGCAGCAGGCACGGAAGTGGACTCTGCAGCTGACGGCAGCGATTGGCCTTTCACCGGGCTCCGTTCGTCCGCCTGCATTTCCGGCGCCCCTGATGTCACAAGCTGCGGCGCGCTTTCCTTGATGACGTCCGTCCTCGCAGGTTCCGCCTTCGCGCTGGGAGGAGCAGAGCCTCCAGCAAGGATCCGCGTTGTCGATGCGAAGCGGTGGTAATGGATGAAGTGAGTCTCGTTGAGCCATTCTCTCGGCGCATCTCCATTGAGGGTGTCGGGATCGTCGAGTGCCATCGAAAGAGCAATGCTGCGCACCGGGCAGGTGAATGTGGTTCCGGCGATATCGACGGGGCCATACTCCACTAGAATGGCGGCGCGGCGGAACGGTGCGCCTCTGGTCAAATCCGCGTCCATGGTTACACGCAGAATTGTTCCATCGGCCGGGCTGACTCCGATCGACCCGTGATAGCCGGGTTTGGTATGAACAATTCCGGGGTTTGAAGGGACGGCGTTCAGGACCTCGTAGTGAGAAGCCGATGCAGGCACCTCATAACGGAAGACTGCGACTCCACCCTTCGCAGACTCTTCCCAGTGGCTCCAGCGGATGTTGCCATTGGCCGAATCGGCAAGGATCATGCCCAGTGTGTTGCCGAACTCACCCCCCGAAATCAGGCCCACGTTGGCCTGCCATACGGCCGAACCCTGGGTCGCAGGCTGATTCTCCCGTTCGTTACGCACTGATATTTCCCCGCTCGAAGTGTCAATCAAGTGCAACCCCGAACGGGTCGGCCAAGTATCCTTTTTGAGCGCCTGGGGCCTGTCGTCGTAAAGGCTTATCACCCGGGTGGCGAAAAAGTCTGGTAAGCGAGGCAGCGTTTGCGAAACATATCTTCGCGCAGCCTGCAGGATTCGAGTTTGCTCTGCGCTGTCCGGAGCTGGCGTCGCCGGCAGCTCGTCGGCCGGCGGGTCAAAGAAAGCCGATTGGTCAGCAAGCAGTTCGAGAGCTCGCGCCCCTTGCGAGCCCGGAACCAGACGTGCTTTGAGCCGGTCCAGCGTAGCTTCCGTAAGCCGTTCCGTGAGCTCGAAGCCTCCAATTTCCCGTGCAATCTCGGTGTCCGGCTTGTGTGCGTTGATTGCCGTGTTGAGCGCCTGTTGAAACTGCGCAACGGTCGTGTGTTTGGAGGCACTGAGCGGGATTGCTGTGGCAACAAGGAAAACAACAATCCACGACCGCCGCATCAGACTACTCGCGTCTTGAATGGACGCTGGCACCTTAAAACCCCACTAGAAACTAAAGACAAAGGATACGCTCTCCGAGACGCAGAACGGGAATCCGAGTGACAGGAATCCACTTGGCCGAATAGGCGGTTCTTCGACCAACTTGACTGAAATACATCAGTACACACAAGCCAACTTTTCGGCACGATCCGCACCGCGGGCAGCGGAAGCTGCACGCTTATGTATTTGGCGAAGAGCGCATGGACGTCGTTCAATGGGGCGCGTCATCGCGCTTTCTACACCCGTGCCGTTTCCTCCCTTGGGAAACTGAAGAGCTCCACGAGGGCCCTCACGCGCTCTTTTTGACGGCTGGGCGGAAATCGCTTGGTTCTGGTAAGTTCGGCGATGCCGTGGAGACTCGCCCAAAACAGCTCAGAGAGAACCTCTGGTTTCGAGCTCTGCCCCCGAAACAACTCCAGGAACTGGGAAAACGCGAATCGCAGTTCCGGAGGCGTAGCCGCGTCGCCGAATGGGACGCTCAGGCTGAGCGAAAACATCACTTCATACAGTGCGGGTGAAGCCGCGGCGAACCCCAGGTATGCGGCCGCGACCGACTCGACCATCGTTCCACGCTTCACCCGTTTCCGGACCTGTTCCAGAGCCATGCCCAGCTCCTGGAAGCCCTCGATCGCAACCGCGGTGAGAATCCCTTCGCGGCTTCCAAAGTGAGCGTACAAGACAGGTTGGCTGTAGGAGATCTCGTCGGATAGCCGCCGAACGGTGACGTTGGACCACCCTTCAAGCTCCGCGATGCGTCGAGCGGCGCTGATAATCTGTGCCCGGCGAGCCTGCCTGTCCCGCTGTTTTCGTTCCGCAATCCGGTTATTTACCAGCTTGGTTGCCATTCACAAGAATTATAGCGCTGCTAGAAATAATGCTGGATAGGTGAATCTTGCGCGCATGGTTTGCATCGTATGTAGCGGTGCTATATTGTGTACCGTTGGTATTTAAACATGTATAACGCTATCTCGCTTTCTCTAGCTGCTCTCATCGCCGTGTCGATCCTTGTGATCGGTTGTTTCTACCTTGCAGCTCCTGAACGCATCCTGGGATCGTTTGGCCTGAAGCCGCCTGCATCCGATGCTGACACTCGTGCGTGGCTACGTTTGAAAGGAACTCGGGACGTCGCATCCGGCTTGGTCGTGTTGACCATGATGCTGACCGCCAACAGCCGAACGGTAGGCATACTTCTGCTCGTCTTTGCCATCATCCCTTTTGGCGACATGTCCAACATTCTGGGGTCGGGCGGGTCGAAGTCGAAGGCGGTCTCGGTTCATGGCGTGACCTGCGCCGTAATGCTCGTCGTCGGTCTCTTGCTGATCCATGCGAAGTAAGAGAATCTCGAGATCGTTCTTGTCGACGATGAGGAGCGGATCGCGATTAGCCTATGCTGGAGCGCGCGTTCCCTCGGCTGTCAAAGCGGAATTTCCAAGCGAAGGATTCAACAGGAGCCGTTCATGCACATAGTCAACGTGGCCACCCTTTTCGTAGTTCTTACTCTGGTAGGCGTCGAGTTTTCTGTATCTGCATTCGTGAACCCTGCCGCGTGGCGGCTCGAACCCGAATCGCAATTGAAGATGCTAAGCCGTTTTGCTCTCGTGCTTGGAAAGGTGATGCCGGTCTGGTACCCGGTCTCTACCCTGCTTTTCTGTATCCAGACCTGGCTCTGTTGGCACACGCCTGGGCGCGCGATCCTGCTTACAGCGGCTGCGATCTGGGTTCTTACTTCGGTGGCATCCATCGTTTTCCTGGTTCCCCTGAATAGTCGCGTCGCAGAAGGGGCTGCTGATTGGCAGCAGATACATCGGATTTGGGACAGGAGACAACGCGTGCGTATTGCCGCTCTGGCCATCGCAGCCGTCCTGCTCACATACGTCGTAGCACGCTAAGTGGTCGGTTTCGGGGGATGACTTAGGGTTCCTTGGGCGTCACGCGGAACAGACCGCCTGTGGTGGAATCCTCGAGCATCCATAGGGCGCCGTCGGGACCGACCTCTACGTCACGAATTCGGTGTCCAACGTCCCAGCGTTCGGCCGGCTTGGCGCCGCCCTGACCATCGAAGGTAATGCGGTTGAGCGACATGCTACCCAGGCCGCTCACGAGGGCGGAGCCCTTCCACTGTGGGAACATCGCACCGTTATAGAAGATGAGATTACCTGGCGCGATGACCGGCGTCCAGTAGATGACAGGCTTAGTCAAATCAGGCCGCGTATCTGGACTCGGGATCGGTACGCCATTGTAGTTGGTCGCGTAGGATGCCAGCGGCCAGCCATAGTTCTTGCCGGGCTCGATCAGGTTCAGCTCATCGCCGCCCTTGGGGCCATGCTCGATCTCCCACAACCGGCCGTCAGGCGCGAAGGCCAGACCATAGGGCGTACGGTGTCCGCTGCTCCAGGTCTCCGCCGGCGTCAGATTAGGTCCGGGGAAGGTATACGTTCTGACGACTGGAGCAGTCTTCGCGGCTTCAGTATCTTTCGGTGGGTCAATGACGGGCACGCTGGCCGCGCCCTTTTTCCCGGCCATCGGATTACCTCGAGCAGGCTTGCCATCGAGCGTCAGGCGCAGAATCTTGCCCAGTGGCTGGTTGGGATCCTGAGCCGGCGTCATGCGCTGCCGATCGCCAACGGTAAGGAACAAATAATGGCCATCCGGGGAAAAGGCGATTTGTGCACCGAACTGTCCGCCATTTCCCCTCTCGCCATCACGCCAGATCACCTCGAGGTCCTCGAGGCTTGCCGAATCCGGGCCCAGCGCCAGCTTGGCTCGTGCAAGAGCCAGGCTCGAACCGCCGTCGCCCGGCTCCGAGTAGGTGAGGTAGACACTGTGATCCTTGGCGTAGTGCGGCGAGAGAAAGACACCCAGTTGGCCACCTTGTCCCTTGTAAAGAACGGGTGGCACATTCGCGACCGGCGTCTTGGCTCCCTGCTGCGTGACCAACTCCATACCGCCAACCTTCTCGGTGATGAGCATCCGCCCGTCGGGCAGGAAGGCAATCCGCCAAGGCAGTTTGAGGGTTGTTACCTGGACCATGTTGAATGGCAGGCTAGGCTCGGGTTTCTGCTCGCCTGCATTGATCTGCGCATCTGCTTGGGTCGCCGCCAGAACCAGAACTAGCCCCGCGATCACTAACCGTTTCATCGTTTTCCCTTTAACTGTATTGATTGGTCCAGCGTTAGCAGACATTTTTAGAACATTGCTTGAAATGACGTGCTACCTCGCAGCTGTGCCTGTGTACCGACGCATGAGGGCCTTTTCGTCGTTTACCGTAACCCGACTAAACCTGTGAACAGGCTAGGGGATGCAGCACGAGGCTTGTCACATTTGATACCGTTGGTGGGTTTAAGTTGAACCTCGAATCGGCAGAGAGCTTCTTCCAATCGGGATCGGCGGAAAACTTTTCCCAATCTGCCTCAAGCGATGCCATATCAGGAAAGCTGAGCATATAGGTAAGATTCGGAAGATTCGGTCCGACCAGTGTATCGGCGTAAAAAACTCCCTCAGCGCCGGCCTTTGCGAAAAAGCCGAACTCGCCGTTATGAAACATCTCCACCTTTCGGACGTGATCCATGTTGGTCGGCGACTGATACTGGCGAAGTTGATAGATACGTTTTCCCTTGGTTGCCGCGGAGGCTGGCGGAGTGACCTTGGGATATCCCGGGAACGCCCGCAATAGGGAACTCTCTATGCGAATGTAGGGCGGCGTGGCGGCGGGAGCATCCCAGAACGGCGCAGCCGCCTTCATAAAGACATCGTCCTTCGCCAACTCAAGGTCAGCTGTTACTAATGTCTCCAGCTTCGCACTCGGCATCAGGAGGTAATAAGATGGGCTATCTGGTCCGAAATAAACAGAGAATGCACCGACTGGCTCAATGCCGAGCCGGTTCAATGCTGGAATTAAAGCATCGGCAAAAAAGTTGGTGGTGAGCTTTACGCCCGGGCCACTCGCCAGATGATACCGGCGCAGATCCATGTACTCCGGCGCAGATTTGTCTGCAGTAGAGCCTACCTGAGCAAGTAAATCACCAGCAGTAGCAAGCGAGAGGGCAGAAGCAGTGAGAGAACCAGAAAGGAAGTTGCGACGATCCATGAAATCTCCTTGGGATCAGATAACGTTAGTCTGAACAATTTCGTGGTGAGCACATACAACGTTCTTCGCCCGGCTTTGAGCAAGGATGGTCGGCAGAGAGGCTGCGGCGATGATGGCGGTAGTGCATTCTCCGTAGGCTTCGCTATCGGTTATAGCGAATGTACTGTACTGTACAGTACACCATAGAGGCTTCTGATTACAACTCTGTGGAGCTCACGTCATGCGTTGGTTGTGCAACCAACCTTTCGCATGCTCACCAGCCTTGTCCCCCTTCGACTCCGCTCAGGGCACCCGTCCAGGGGCAAGACTTGGAGGCAAGCGCGAAAGGCGGAGGACGAATGACCCCCCAAATAGCGCTAAAGTCGTTCATGTGACTCCATGTGGGCGGTGTTCTGGATCCTGGTGAGGCCTGTCGAAATAGGGTCACGCTGTCAATCGGCAGACGGGGGCTCCGACAGCGGATACAGCTTGGTCTTCGGATTGTTCGAGAAAAACGAATGGGAACAGTCCATTCAAATGGAAGATTACGTGCAGGTCAGTGGGGTGTGACCGCAGATCCGATCGCCGCTGCGGTTCAAAAGAGGCTTTTAAATGGATTGGGCAAACCATGGAGTGAAAATCGTTCATTCGGACGAACTTGATTTAAACACACCACAGACGTCGGGCATGACGCGCGCTGCCGCCATCACCCATGCGAGAGCTGGAGCAAACAAATTGTGGGCCGGTACGATGTTGGTCCAACCGGATGCCAAGACCGGGCCGCATCACCATGGAGAACTGGAGACTGTTCTCTACGTCGTCAAGGGCCGGGTGCGAATGCGCTGGGGCGATCAACTGGAGTTTAGTGAGGAAGCCAGGCCGGGTGACTTTATTTACGTTCCGCCTTACGTGCCGCACCAGGAGATCAATGCAAGCCCGGATCAGATTTGTGAAGCTGTAGTTGTGAGGGACGGACAGGATCCGATTGTTGTCAATTTAGATCTTCGCACTCCAGAACCCGCTAGCGCGGGACATCCCGGCATGCCGTTTCACCCCGACCGCTGAGTATTAATCGCTCTATCGTTTCAGTGGTGCACGCCCCGCCCATTGCAATCGCCGCGTCTTTTACTGGTGTGTTGGGCAACGGAGGATGATGCCTTTGTCACCTGGGCAGGGTGAACTGAAACGTCGCGCCGCCTCCCCAAACAGCGATCGTGATCAAGTTCAAATCACCGGGGCTTTGACACTGTCAGGCGGCTGTGCGGATCAGCATCTCCAGTCCGCTGTTCAACATGATCTTTTGATGCCCGTGGAACGCCGTGGTTCCCAGCCCACCAGCGCCACCAACGATGGAGCCGATGCCCGCTCCTTTGCCGCCTCCGAAGATGCCACCGAGCAGCGCTCCGGCCCCCGCGCCAATCGCGGTGTGAATAACGGTGGTTCTACCTCTTCCTCCAGATTGGATCGCTCCCTCGACGTCCACCCTCTCTCCCGACGGCGCATCGTAAAGCTCGACCAGCTCAGCGTGGATGCGTGCACGGCGTCCGTCCGGCATAACCACTCGATCGAAGCGCAGCATCATGGTTGTGTTGCCCTTCAGTCTGCCCGACGTTGTGATGCTGCTGATGTGTCCGTAGACGCGGGCATTGCGGTACTTGCCCTGATCGACGACGGTGGCGCTGAACGGATCGCCCACCCGGGAGTCGGTGCTGGTCAGCGTGTCATCGAGGCGAATACGGAGTGCGACGTCCGCCGGTACCGTAAAACCGAGACTCCACCCTCCGATTGGAGAGGTAATTACAGCAACCAGCAAGAGGGACAAATAAATGAGAGCGCGAGAATCTTTGTTTCTGACGGAATGCTTCAACATTGGTAGTCCTCCAGTGACACCAGGCTGTAATGCATTTATGTCGCCAACCCTCAAAAATGGGTGGACACGAGCCACTGCTGCATGCAGAAAGCCAAGACTGTCTCAGAAAATGCCGACAGTGTGTCGAAGGTTCGACAGATGTCGCGAGTCGGCTTCTTCGTGATTGGCAATGGACATTGTCTAGATATCCCTGTCGACCGAACTCGGGGATCAGAGGAAGAAATCCTCATAGTTTTGCGAATTAAGATTGGCCCTATAAGTGCTATCTAGCAATGTCAGAACCGATCGCGGATCGGGCGGTAAGGCTGATGAAAGATGAGGATCTCTGGCAAGTCTCCCATCCAGTTATCAACCATTGCCGCAGGAGTAACCAATGCAAGTACGAGACCACCTCCCGTCGAGCCACAGCAACCAATACAGCGCGGATTCAGCCTGTGGGCACTGTGATGGCGTCATTCGTCACGAACCCTGGTGCATAACACAAAACACCAGCGTTCAGTATGCATATCAGGCCGTCTCAGACCCTGGTCACTTGAGCCCTGGAGATCACCTCATCTTGCATGCTTTAGGTGCCGCGTGGACCGGAAAAAGAATTCTGTCCAAGCTGCGCACTAACGAGATGGTGGCAGCAAGCAGTAGCAAGGAGTAGCCACTTATGACACCGGAGACACCGTTCACTAGCTGGCCGCCGTATCCTTCCGGGGAGTATCCGGGACACAGCGGGATGGTTGCGTACTTTTCGATGGAAATCGCAATTACCCCTGCGATGCCCACCTACAGTGGCGGCCTTGGCGTGCTGGCCGGCGATACTCTCAGAGCCGCGGCGGATATGGGGCTTGCCCTGGTTGCGGTCACGCTGGCTCACCGCAAAGGCTACTTCAAGCAGCGTCTGGATGAGAACGGTGTGCAACGCGAGGAAGACCAGCCGTGGAATCTGGAAGACCGGCTCACCGCTGAAAAGCCGGTCGTCACGGTGCTCGTTGAGGGTCGTACGGTCGCGATTCGAGCCTGGCGTTACGACGTGGAAGGCGTATCCGGTCATACGATTCCCATCTACCTGCTCGATACCAATCTCGAACAGAACGATCCGCGGGATCGGGAACTCACCGATCATCTTTATGGCGGGGATGGAGACTATCGGTTACGGCAGGAGATGGTGCTGGGCATTGGCGGCGCGCGCATCCTGGAAGCGCTCTGTTACCGGCCGCAGATTTACCACCTGAATGAGGGCCACGCATCGCTGCTGACAATCGCGTTATTGGAGCGGCAATTGCGCGGTAGAAGCCTGGAGCAGGCAACCGACGAGGACCTGCAAGCGGTGCGCAAGCAATGCGTATTCACCACGCACACGCCAGTTCCTGCCGGCCACGATCGCTTCTCGATGGAGCAGGCCTGTCGCATCCTAGGCAGTGAGCGGACAAAGCTCATCGAAAGAGCCGGGGGTTCTCATGACGGCCTGGTGAACATGACCTATATCGCTCTGCGCTTTGCGCGGTACGTGAACGGGGTTGCGATGCAGCATGGCAAAGTGTCGCGCGAAATGTTTCCCGATTACACCATCGACGCCATCACGAACGGAGTCCACGCAGCCACCTGGACAGCGCCGGCGTTCCGGGCGTTATTCGACCGTCATATTCCCCGTTGGAGAGAAGACAACTTAAAACTGCGCTACGCCATGGACATCCCCGAGAGCGAGATTGCAGACGCACATCTTGAAGGCAAGAGGGCTCTCATTTCTGCGGTCAAGGAAAGGACCGGCTTGGAACTGCGTCCTGAGATCTTCACCATCGGTTTTGCGCGCCGCGCGGCGACTTACAAGCGCTGTGAACTGCTTTTCACCGATCCGGGGCGGCTACTGCGAGCCGCAAGGGAACTTGGCGGCCTGCAGATTCTTTTGAGTGGCAAGGCTCACCCCGCCGACGATCCGGCAAAGGCGAAGATCCAGCAAGTGATCGAGCTCACCAGGCACCTAAACACGGATGAACTCAAGATTGTGTATCTCGAGGACTATGACTGGTCGCTGGGAGCGCTGCTTACAGGCGGAGTAGATCTCTGGCTGAACACGCCGAAGCGTCCCTACGAAGCTTCGGGCACCAGCGGCATGAAGGCGGCACTCAACGGCGTGCCGAGCCTCAGCGTCCTGGACGGCTGGTGGATTGAGGGATGGAGCGAAGGTGTCACCGGATGGGCGATCCGCGACCACGATGATGAGATTGAGGAGGCCAACGAGCTCTACGACCGTCTGGAGCAGGTGATTCTACCGCTATTCTATGGCCAGCATGATGCATGGCGGCGCATCATGCGGTCGACGATTGCGATCAACGGACCGTATTTCAATACGGAGCGCATGCTTAAGCAATATGTGTCGAAGGCTTACTTTCCCGGGCGGCGGCTGGTGGCAGTCCCGGCGGTGGAACTGGATCTGGCGTCCTAGTGTCGCAACTCTTTCGACTGGTGTCGGTATTTGGACTCGATAGTTCGGGCGCTCTTCCATCATCCCGAGACCGTCACCCGAAAAGAAGCCTGAATTCAACAAGATCGCAGGATATTTCGTGGGTGGCCGCTTTTGGCATTGTGAATGCACTAGAGATATCAAGGCTATTGAGGATCTAAGTCAATCTTTCCGGGAGGACACGATGCGTTCTGAGCTAGTCTTTGGCGCAATGACATACGTTTCAAACCGCTTCCTGCTTACCAGGCTTGCCGCAAAGGCAACCCGCACGTTCCACAGGCCAAATACTCGCATACAGGACACGGCGAATGAAGTATTTGAACGCTTCGCTCATGTCAACCCATTAGCGGGCGTGCCTTGTACCGATAACCTGCAGGCGTTCCCCTGCGCTGCGCAAGGTGAAACCCGTTCATTCCATGAAGATCTAGAGCAATCCGTCGCTTGAAAGCAAAGAGGTGAACTATGCTGCAGCCGATGCATTTCGTTGAAGAAAGAGCCACGCCATATCCGACTGTGACCGACTTTCTTCGGAGCTTTAATGAAGAGATGCACAGTCTGTACCTGCTCTCGTTCCTGCTAACCGCAGACTACGACAAAGCCGAGAAATGTCTTGTTTCCGCCATGGGAGAATGCGTGGAGGGGATCGGTGTTTTCGCGGATTGGGCGCGTTCATGTACTCGGGGAGCGGTGCTAAGACAAGCGATCCAGATGATCAGGCCTGCACCGGAGCACGCGGACTGCGTATCGCTCATCAGTCTCGAGAGATCGGCCGCCCCCGCAGAAAACAACCCTTTTGAAGCAATCCTTTTACTGGATGCCTTCGAGCGCTTTGTCTTCGTCATGTCCGTTTTGGAAGGGCAGTCCGATGAACAATGCGCGATTCTTTTGCGGTGCTCGCGTCGCGATGTCATGATAGCCCGCGTGCTGGCGCTTAAGCGTCAGTCGAGCACCGATGCTCTAGCCGATGAAATCATGCAGTCGTGACGGATTGCGATTCCGCATGTGCTATCTGTACGCAGTTAATCTAGTGGCGAAAATGATTTTAAAAGGAGAAACACAATGAGCAGCCGAATTGATAATACGCCGGGGCCGCAGGAAGACTTGAGCGCCTCCGAAACCACCAACGAAAAACAACTAGACCGCATCGCCGACGAACTTGCGGAGCGAGCTCAAAGGACAGAACAGCGCTACGAACAGGACAACGGTATCTTTACAAAATAGTGGTCATCCCCGATCCGGGGATCTTCTAAGCCCCGTGCTGGCCGCCTCCGAGGGGTCCTTGTGGACGGCCCGACCGGCGAGTTGTTGGCATGCTCTCGCATCGCCTTGAACAATCGCTTCAACTTCACGACCAATAGACCACCAAATTATCGGTGCAACCGTCAGCGCTGACTGTTGCCACACGAAGCATGCGGTGTGTCGGCAATCCGCCGGACCGGTGTCGAAATTTCGACTCACGTTTCTGAAGGGCTTTCGCACTCGCCCAAGCGCTGCGGAATAACCCTCCAAGATTCAAATACATCGCGGAATGTTCATCTGCCGCGGCTCTGGCATTGCAAATGCTCAAGAGGCATAACAGCAAACAAACAACGAGGAGATAAGGCCATGTCCATGCCGGGAAACATACTCGATAAACGCACGGTCCAGCTCGGATTCATCGGCCTGGGGCTTATGGGGAGTCGGCTTACGCGACGTTTACATTCAGCAGGCTGGAACGTTCAAGCATGGAACCGTAGCCCCGGGCCGGCAGATGTGCTGAGGCGAGAGGGCGTAGCGATTGCCAAGTCAGTGGCGGAGCTCGTCGTTGGTTCGGATGTGGTTCTATCCTCCTTGGCCAATGATGAAGCCGTTTACTCCGTGTATTTCGCTCAGGGTGGCGTCTTTTCTGCGGCGAAGCGAGGAACCATCATTCTTGAAATGAGCACCATCTCGCCGGAACTATCGCGTCTTCTGCATCGGCAGGCGTGCACCCGCGGCATTAGTTTCATCGATCTGGCTGTCTCAGGATCAACGCCGGCGGTCGAGGCGGGGACGATCACACTGCTGGCTGGTGGTGATCCGAAGACCTTCGAGCAATGCGCTCCCATCTACGAATCCATCGCGAAGCAGTGGTTCTTAATCGGATCCGGTTCTTCAGGCGTCCTAATGAAATTGGTCGTCAACCTTCTCCTGGGTCTGGATATGCAGGCGATCGCGGAAGCAGTCTCGCTGGGAGAGCACCTTAAGATCGATCGCAACATTTTGCTCGACGTCCTTTCCAGGACGGCCGTGATACCGCCGGCGTTTGTGGGGAAGTTCCAAAAAATAAAGAATGACGACTACTCTCCGGAATTCCCGCTGCGGCTGATGAGCAAAGACATGGATCTGGCGATGAATGCTGCAAGGAGCTCGGGTGCTGTTTTGCCTGCGGCAACTGCTGCCCAATCCGTACTTGCTTCCAATCTCTCCGCAAACGGAGATCTGGATTTGGCCGCGATAACGCCGTTTGTCATCGGTCAAAGCACGAACGGCTAGTGTCGAAGGCAGGGTGTCGGAGGCACGACACGCTTGCTGTCCGGACTTCGCCTCGTTCACAGGCGGCCTTCATATGGGCACCGGTACATTAATGGGCAAACTCGTGAAAAGAATGACAATAGAGCACACATACCGACGAGAGCTGCCTCTTAAAGGACCTGAAATTGCGTTTGGCACAGGAAGTGCACTGTATGGCCTTGAAACAACGCTCAAGTTACACCACGCAGATGCTGCCCCTCAAAAGTACTTTCGAGATCTAGCCGCGTCTGTCAACGCCCACGGAACTCACTAGAACAACTATTCAGCCATGTGGATTGTTAAGCTCGCGCTCGATCGCCCTTACACCTTTGTCGTCCTGGCTCTGCTGATACTGCTTATCAGCCCACTGGTGATTCTGCGCACGTCAACGGATATCTTCCCTACCGTTAATCTCCCGGTGATCGCCGTTGCCTGGAACTACAACGGCATGAACGCGGAAGAGCTGGAAGGCCGGCTCACGACAGTGTACGAAAAAGTTCTGACAACGCTCGTCGACAACATCGAGCACATTGAGTCCACAACCGTCGGCATTGACGGCATAGTCAGAGTAAAAATCTTTCTGCAACCGGGCGCGAGCGTGGACCGGGCGAACGCGGAGGTTACTGCTGCTTCACAAAGCATCCTGCGCCAGTTGCCGCCCGGTACGCTGCCTCCGCTGATTGTCAACTACACGGCTTCGAATGTGCCTGTGTTACAGCTGGCGCTCTCCGGCACGGGACTGAGTGAAGCCGACCTGAATGATCAGGCCTTGAACTTTCTTCGGCCTCAGCTGGTTACGGTTCCCGGGGCCGCTGTTCCGTACCCCTACGGCGGAAAGCAGCGCGAGATCATGGTGAACCTTCAGGACACGCTTCTCCAGTCGAAAGGGATTTCAACCCAGCAGGTTGTTAATGCGCTGAATACACAGAATGTGATTGCGCCGTCGGGCACCGCGAAAATCGGCCAATTCGAATATGACTTTCCTACCAACTCGGCGCCCCGGACGGTAGATGAACTCAACAACGTCCCCGTGAAGGTGGTGGGTAATTCAACCATCTATCTGAAAGATGTCTCGAACGTTGCCGACGGTTTCATCCCTCAAACCAACATCGTTCGTCACAATGGCCGCCGTGGTGTTCTGGTCTCTATCATCAAGGCCGGAGACGCCTCTACGCTCAGCGTGGTCAATGGAATTCGCCAGTTGCTCCCGCGCGTCGAGCAGACCCTTTCGTCGCAACTGCGTATTCAACCGCTCGCCGATCAATCTTTGTTCGTTCGCGCAGCCATTGAAGGCGTCGTTCGTGAGGCCACCATTGCTGCCGGCCTGACGGCGCTGATGATCCTGCTATTTCTCGGCAGCTGGCGCAGCACGGTTATCATCGCCGTTTCTATTCCCCTGGCAATTCTTACTTCAGTCATTGTGCTGAGCGCCGTCGGGGAAACCATCAACACGATGACGCTTGGAGGATTAGCGCTCGCGGTAGGCATCCTGGTAGATGACGCTACCGTCACCATCGAGAACATCACCCGCCATCTCGAAGAAGGCCAACCTCTCTATGACGGCATTTTGCACGGGGCCGCGCAGATCGCGACCCCGGCGTTCGTCTCCACAACCTGCATCTGCATTGCTTTCATGCCCCTCTTTGCCTTACAGGGCGTATCGCATTATCTGTTCCCTCCTCTTGCAGAGGCGATCATCTTCGCGATGCTGGCCTCTTATATCCTGTCGCGGACGCTGGTGCCCACCATGGCGATGTATTTACTAAAGGAGGGCAATCATAATGCAGAGCCATCGCGCAACCCGTTAGTACGGATGCAGAAGGCATTCGATCGTGGATTCGAACGGTTCCGCAACATTTACCTCGCGCTGCTGAAGACATTCATTCGCACACGAATCATTTTCATCCCGGCTTTTCTTCTCCTGTGCGCCTGTGCTGCGGCCATCCTGCCGTGGCTCGGCCGCGACTTTTTCCCCAGTGTCGACAGTGGCCAGTTCATCCTCCATTTCCGGGCCAAAACGGGAACCCGCATCGAAGATACCGCCCTGCTGGCCGACCAGATCGAAAAGACGATCCGTGGTCAGATACCGAAGCAAGAAGTGGCAGACATCGTTGATAACATCGGCCTGCCCTACAGCCAGCTGAATTTCATGTACAACACTTCAGGCGTGATCGGCGCGTCCGATTGCGACGTACTCGTGACGTTGAGCGCCAAACACCACCCTACCCCCGATTACGTCCGGACGCTGCGTGCGATCTTGCCCCGCCAATTCCCTAGCACCGCGTTCTATTTCCTGCCGGCAGACATGGTCACGCAAATCCTGAACTTTGGATTGCCCGCCCCGGTAGATGTCCAGATAGAAGGTCAGGACCAGGCGAGCAATCATGAATTGGCTACTCGTGTGTTGGGCGAACTCCGTCGCGTTCCCGGCCTCACCGACTTACGGATTCAACAGCCACTCGACTACCCGATGTTCAAGATCAATGTCGATCGAACCAAGGCAGCAATAGGCGGCTATAGCGATCAAGACATCAACAACAGCCTGCTTGTCGCTCTTAGCGGTAGCTTCCAGACCGCCCCAACTTTCTTCCTGAACTGGAAGACCGGTGTGCAATACGAGCTGATCTCACAAACACCGCAATACCGCCTTCAGTCCTTGCAGGGGGTTGGAAACATACCTCTCGCTTCGGCGACTATGACGCGTCCTGAAATCCTGTCGGAGGTTGCCTCGTGGCGCCGCGGCAACGAAATGGAAGCGATTGATCACTATAATATCCGCCGCGTTATTGACATCTTTGGCTCGGTCCAGGGTCGCGATCTCGCGTCTGTCGGACGGGACGTCACTCGCATCGTCAACGACGATCAGAAACTCCTCCCGCGCGGCAGTTTCTTTCGCATACGCGGCCAGCTTGTAACGATGCGGACTTCATATGAAGGATTGCTGGCAGGTCTGGCTGCTGCGATCGTTCTCGTTTACCTGCTGATCGTCGTCAATTTTCAATCCTGGCTGGACCCATTCATCATCATCACTGCTCTGCCTGCGGCTCTGGCCGGCATTATTGTCTTCCTGTTCCTTACCCACACGCCCCTGAGCGTGCCCGCTTTGATGGGCGCCATTATGTGCATGGGGGTTGCGACGGCGAACAGTATTCTTGTGATCGCCTTCGCCAAGGAGCGGCTGGCTGAAAACGGCGATGCCCTGGAGGCGGCGGCGGAGGCCGGCTTCACGCGGTTTCGGCCTGTTCTGATGACGGCCCTCGCCATGATCATTGGCATGATCCCAATGGCAATAGGCGCGGGCGACGGAGGCGAACAAAACGCACCTCTCGGTCGCGCTGTGATCGGAGGTTTGCTCTGCGCAACCGTGGCCACCCTGGTTTTCGTGCCGACTGTATTTGCGCTTTTGCACAATCATCGCCTCAATCGGTCTCGCAACAATGGCCAGAACGGAGCTCAGAATGCCTGATAAAGAGACAACAAACACTGAGATTCCCGGCTGTCCGCCGGGCGAGGTTCGCGGCCGGCGGCGCACCATGCGGTTGCTGGCTGTGACCGGCGTGACCATGTTCATCCTGCTCGTGATCGTGATCCTTTTGGGTATCCGTGCCCGCGAGCGAGCCGAGTCGAAATTGCGGCAAAACACGAACGAGGCTGCCGTTGAAGAGGTAGTGATCATCCACCCCAAGCAGAATTCGCCCATCGATGAGGTGGTGCTGCCCGGAGAAACTCAGCCTTATATCAACTCTCCCGTCTATGCTCGCGCCAGTGGCTATCTGGTCAAGTGGTACCACGACATCGGATCACGCGTGAAGAGGGGCGATCTGCTGGCCGTGGTCGACGCGCCTGAGCTCGATAAGCAGCTGGATCAAGCACAGGCCGATCTGGAAACTTCCAAGGCCAATTCGAACCTCGCCAAGATCACCGCCGACCGCTGGCAGGGATTGGTCAAAACGCGCTCTGTATCCAAACAAGCGACCGACCAGGCCGTTGATAATCAGAGAGCTTCTGACGCGACCGTCAATTCGTATCTGGCAAACCAGGGTCATTATGCAAAGCTGGTCGGATTCGAAAAGATCTATGCGCCTTTCGATGGAATCATCACGATGCGCAACACGGACAATGGCTGGCTGATTGCCGCCGGCTTGAACACGCCTGGCCAGGAGCTGTTTCAGATAGGGCAAATCAGCACGCTTCGTGTTTTCGTCGCGGTTCCTGAGGTGTATTCGCGCGCTGCTCACGTCGGATCAAAGGCCACCCTGACTCTCGACGAATACCCTGATCAGACTTTTCAGGGCACAGTGACCCGTACGTCAAGCTCTATAGACATAGCTTCACGCACCCTCAATACGGAGGTGGATATAGATAATTCCAAAGGCCTGCTTCTTCCCGGAGCTTACGTCCGGGTCCACCTTGCTTTGCCCGCGCAGATTCATTCCGTCATTATTCCTTCCAGTACATTGCTGTTCCGTACACAAGGGCTACAGGTGGGAGTGGTTCGCGATAATGTTGCGCAACTTGTTCCAGTCTCCATCGGCACTGACTTCGGAGAAACTGTGCAGATAACCTCCGGGCTCAGTACAAGTGACGATGTGATCCAAAACCCGTTTGACTCGCTAGTCAGCGGCACGCCCGTCCGCATCTCGCGGGGGGCGGCAGGTGCCGATCAATGAGCTTTCGGTTTCTATTGCCGGCGGCCGGCGTGATTTTCCTTGCCGGTTGTATGGTCGGTCCGAAGTACAAACAGCCGACCGCTGCGGTGCCTCCTGCTTATAAGGAGCTGCCGGAAACGGACCAATGGAAGGTCGCTCATCCCAATGCCGAAGCTCTGCGAAGTAACTGGTGGGAGATATTCGGGGATCCTCAGCTCAACGCTCTGGAAGAACAAGTCGCGGTCTCCAACCAGAACCTTAAGGTGGCGGAGGCGCGCTTTCGCCAGGCTCGGGCCACGGTTCGTTACTATCGCGCCGGGGAATTCCCCACTATCTCGGTATCACCAGGCGTTCAAGCTTTTCGCTACTCACCCAACCAACCTTACTTTCCGTCCAGCGCCGGCAGCATTGGTTCCACGGGCAACTTCTTGCTTCCTTTTGATCTCTCCTACGAAGTGGACCTATGGGGCCGCATACGTCGCACCGTGGCAGCTGCCCGCGAGGAAGCTCAGGCCAGCGCCGGCGATCTCGCAGGCACGACTCTCAGCATGCAAGCGGACCTCGCGTACGATTACTTCGAATTGCGCAGCGCCGACTCCCAAAAGAGACTACTGGACGAAACCGTAAGCGCCTATGCCGATATGGTCGATCTCACCGGCTCGCTGTTCAACGGCGGCGCGGCACCTGAGTCCGACGTGGTGCAAGCACGAACCCAGCTCGATACCGCGCGCGTGCAGGATACCGATATCGGGGTGATGCGCGCTCAATATGAACACGCAATCGCCATCCTGATCGGCAAACCGCCGGCAGAGTTCGCCATTGCTTCTCGATCACAACCGTTCGAGCCCCCGGGCATTCCTGTTGGCTTGCCCTCGCAACTGTTGGAACGCCGCCCCGACATAGCATCGGCGGAGCGCCGGGTGGCGGAGGCGAACGAAGGCATTGGTATCGCGCGGGCTGCATATTTCCCAAGCCTGACCATCGGCGGTGCCATCGGGCTGCAATCTGCGCACATCTCTAACTTATTCACCTGGCCCAGCCGCGTCTGGGCGATAGGCCCGCAGGCATCCGAGATCATCTACGATGGCGGCCGCCGTCGAGCCGGTGTGGAGCAGGCTCAGGCTAACTACGATGCAACCGTTGCGACTTATCGCGAGACAACGCTCGAAGCATTTCAACAGGTAGAAGACAATTTGGCTGCGCTACGAATCCTCGCGCAGGAAGCAACTCAGGAGGAAGAAGCGGTGGAGGAGTCGCAGCGCAACCTGAAGCTGTTCACCAATCTCTACGAAGGCGGCGCCGACCCCTACCTGGAAGTAGTCACCGCACAAACCACCCTTCTGTTCAACCAACGAAACGAAATCGACATCCTCCGCCGCCAGATGGATGCCAGTGTGCTCTTGGTCAAGGCCGTCGGTGGCGGCTGGAATGCATCTCAACTTCCGCCGGCCAGAAGCTTGCCCTGATGTCACTCAGAGGAAAAATTATGGAACGCAGAGATTTCATTAAGACGGCTGTCGCCTCCGCCGTGACCGCTGCGACGCTAAATGCCTCGGGGCAGGCGCAAAGCTCCGCCCGTACCGCCAACCCAGTCTCCCGGCCGATATCACCCGACATGCAATACCGTGACCTGGGGCGCACCGGAGAGAAGGTTTCGGTGATAGGGCTAGGTGGCTATCACCTTGGGAAACAGGCAGATCCCGCTGAAAGTGTGCGCCTGGTGCGAACCGCGATCGATCGCGGCATTACCTTCATGGACAACTGTTGGGATTACAACGACGGAATTAGTGAAGTCCGCATGGGTCAGGCCTTGCGCGACGGCTATCGCAGTAAGGTTTTCCTGATGACCAAGATGGATGGTCGAACCAAAGAGGCTTACAACCTTCAATTAGAGCAATCTCTCGGGCGGTTGCAGACCGACGTGATCGATCTGGTCCAGTTCCACGAGGTCATTCGGATGGAAGATCCGGATCGCATCTTTGCACCCGGCGGAGCGCTTGAGGCTGCGGTCGCCGCCCGTGAAGCGGGCAAGATTCGCTACATCGGGTTTACCGGCCATAAGGATCCGGCAGTGCATCTCAGGATGCTCGCGACGGCTCAGAAGCACAGCTTCGATTTCGACACGGTACAGATGCCGATCAATGTTATGGATGCGCATTTCCGGTCGTTTACCAGCGAGGTCATGCCGGTCGCCCTCCAGCAAGGGATCGCGGTGCTCGCCATGAAGACCTTTGGCGACCATTTCATCCTTGACAGCAAGACGGTTGAGCCTATCGAAGCCCTGCACTACTCATTGACGCAGCCGGTCTCGGTGGTCATCACCGGGATCGACTCGATGCCAGTGTTGGAACAAGCGCTGACCGCCGTGAAGACCTTTAAGCCCATGACACAAGAGCAAGTGACAGCGTTACTTGACCGGACGCGCGATGCGGCAGCCGATGGCCGCTTCGAATTGTTCAAAACAACGGCCCACTTCGACGGCACGGCGGCAAACCCGAAGTGGCTCGGCTAGGCGCACTAACAGCAGGTCCCTCCACTACGCTGCGCTCCCGCGGATTTCCTGTTGAGATTGGTGGCGTTGGCGAACTTCATGCTCTTTCCGTTAACGAAAGCAGCACCGGCGGTTGTGTCCGGCGGTGCGTGGCAGGAAATCCGGGTCCAGTCGGGATGACAATTCTACCTCCGCTTTCCCGCTTCCCACCAAGCCGTTTGTTCATTAGGATCGGAGCGCACCCGGATTTCCTGCTACGCGGCACTCACCAACGCCCGTGTGTGCGGCTTTCGGTAAGGAAAGCCGCATGAAGCTTGCCAACGGCTCCAAGCTCGACAGGACTTTGGTCAAAATTCTTAATTTGAAAAAGTATGATATTTTCTTGAAGCCTAAGCGGGTCAAGCCCCCGTAGGGTAATGAAGGCTTACTCGACGGGTGATCCTCTACCTCAGGTAAAGTGGCGGCCAACAATAGCTTCGACGATTGGTTGATCTGTCGAAACAATGGGAGCGAGTCCCACTTGAAAGTTGATCCGCCACTTTCCTTCACGTCATCTCATCGGGCGCTCTTAGCCGCGGAGGCTCGCGGCCGGAAGGCTCACCTCAGACAACTCATCGTATGCTGCTTGGGGAAGTTCAAGACTTGCAGCAGCGATGTTCTCTTCCAGGTGCTTGATCGACGAGGTTCCGGGAATTGGGAGAATCACCTTCGACCTCTTGAGCAACCACGCCAAAGCGACCTGTAGCGGGGTTACATCGAGATCTTCGGCGACCTTCTTTACGGCATCATGCGCCTCTTGCGCCTGGCCGAGCGGAGCCCACGGAAGAAACGCGATGCCGTACTGCTCGCAGTAATCGACAATGAAGTCCGACTCGCGGTCGGCAAAGCTGTACCGGTTCTGCACCGAAACGATGGGCACAATCCTGCGGGCGCGCTCAACGTGCTCCCGGGTCACGTTGGAGAGTCCGATGTGGCGAATCTTACCCTCCGCGCGGAGCTTGGCCAAAGCTTCGACTGAGGCTTCCCATGAGACGGCATTGTCTGGAGCATGGAGTTGATATACATCGATGTGATCGAGACGGAGGCGTTTGAGGCTGCCTTCCAATGCCTCCGAGAGGTGCGTGCGGCCGGCATTATGAGTCCACTGTCCGGGACCGGGACGCTCCCATCCTCCTTTGGTGGCAATGACCAGATCGGATGGGTATGGATATAGCGCTGCCGCAATCAGTTCTTCCGAGACAGCCGGACCATAGGAATCAGCTGTGTCGATGAGGTTCACGTCGAGGTCGATCGCGCGACGCAATGTTGCAATTGCGGAGTCTTTATCAGCGGGAGGTCCCCAGATGCCGGGACCCGTAATCCGCATGGCTCCGTATCCGAGGCGATTGACAGTGAGGTCGCCACCTATTGTGAACGTACCCGCGGCGGCTGCAGAATTAACTTCTTCGTTAATCATTGAAACGCTCTCCTTCACTAGTGGAGAGCACGCGCAATGCCAGAGATGGTGCGAGCAGAACAGTCTGGGATGTAACTGAATCAAGAGCAGGTTATGCCGCGGATGTCCTGGTTTGTGTGAAAAGCGCCAGGAATGTCAGTCAAAATCCCGACAGAGGCGGCAGACGTTTTCGACACATCCCTCTTGTAATGCAACAAATGCGTCCCCTCATTGTCGCTGAATTCAGTGATATCGCAGGGTATTTGCGTTTGTTCGTTTTTGGCCTTGTGAATGCATGAAGGCTTTTCGTATCCGGTCCCCCCGGAAGACCATTGCGAAGGTGTCACATTGTCCATCCCAGTTGGAGAGCACCTCACGGCGTATTATGCCGAGCCAAGCCTCTGGAGCGTATCGTTGGCGAAGCGCTGCGTCGATTTGTTCTTTGCCGCTGTGGCGCTTCTTCTCTTTTGGCCCTTGCTCCTGGTTGCCGCCCTCTTAGTCCGCTACGAATCTCCTGGACCGGTGATCTTCCGCCAGGAACGGGTCGGACGGCATGGAGTCCTGTTTACCGTCCTCAAGTTCAGGACTATGGCGATAACCGGGCAGGAACAAGGGCCCTGCCTGACCAAGTGTGGGGATCGGCGGGTGACGAGAATCGGGAGATTCCTGCGCAAGTATAAGCTCGATGAACTTCCCCAGCTCTTCAATGTGCTGCGTGGACAAATGAGCCTTATTGGGCCGCGACCTAAGCTGCCTCATCTGGAAGGGATGCCTATGCCATTTCGGCCCGGGCTGACGGGAGCGGCAACGCTCCATTTTCGATGTGAGGAAGAGTTGCTGCAAGGCATTCCCGATGACGATCTTGAGGCTTACTACTGCCGCATGATCAAGCCCTTGAAGACAAAAATCGATTGGGACTACATGCGTCAGGCAACCCTCGCGAGCGATTTCGCTCTTCTCTATAAGACCGTACGTTGCTGCGTCTCCAAGCGCGCCAAATCCTGGGCAGTTGATTTTTCTGAATCCGTCTAGAGCGTTGCCCACAGAAGCAGACAAACGGACAAGGCGCCCGCTGCCAGCTCCGGCAGCCGAACTGAGTTTTGGTGGATGAGTGTCGAACCTTGTAGGTCTCTGTCAGGATTTCGACCCGCACTGCGGACGTTTTTCAAATGTTTCCAAGCGTCCACCGAAGAAGATCCTTCAATTCAGCGATATCGCAGGATATTTGCATCCGCCCGTTTTTGGCATTGTGAATGCATTAAGGCTATTCGTATCCGGCCTCCAGAAGACTATTGCGAAGGTGTCACATGTCCATCCCACTTCGAGAGTTTGGCAAAACAGGCGTCAAGATCTCTGCACTCGGTCTCGGCGGGCACCATCTTGGTGGCGCGAAAGATGAGAAAAGTGCCATCGAAATTGTCCGCCGCGCCCTCGACGGGGGCATCACCTTTTACGACAATGCGTGGGAGTACTATCGCGGCAAAACCGAGTCCTGGCTAGGCCTGGGCCTCAAAGGTCAGAGAGACAAAGCCTTCCTCATGACCAAGGTCTGCACTCACGGCCGCGACGGTTCGCTCGCCACGCAAATGCTCGATCAATCACTGCGGCGTCTTCAGACCGACCACCTCGACCTTTGGCAGGTTCACGGCGTCGTCTTTCAGAATGATCCCGAACTGTTCATTCGTCCCGGCGGCGCCGCAGAGGCGCTCCTCAAAGCCAAGCAACAGGGTAAGGTCCGCTTCGTGGGATTCACGGGCCATAAAGATCCTGATGTGCATCTCGCCATGCTCAACACCGGTTTTCCCTTCGACTCCGTTCAGATGCCGCTGAACGCCTTTGATGCCACTTACTGTATGAGCTTCGAGCAGAAGGTCCTGCCCGTTCTCAACCAGCGTGGGATCGCGCCGTTAGGTATGAAGCCTATCAGCGGGCATGGGGATCCTGTGCAAGCGGGTGTCCTAACTGCCAGGGAAGCGCTGCGCTACGCCATGAGCCTTCCTGTGGCTTGTACCATCTCCGGGGCCGAAGAGCTGCACATTCTCGAGCAGAACCTCGAAATCGCACAAAATTTTACACCGATGACCGCGGCTGAAATGCAGGCGCTGCGCGACCGCTGTCGCCAATATGCCGCGGACGGGCGTTTCGAGCTGTACAAAGTTTCCCTTAAATTCGATAACCCCGAAGCCCGGTGGGCCCACGAATATCCTCTCGACACTGCGCAGGTCGAGGTCAAGGACATCATCAAGGAAGCAGATAACACGGGGCACGCATGGCCCCAGGTTTAGTTCCACATAACCATGTATGGACTGTTATGAATGACAACAACCCCAAAATCGGACCTGAGATAAGCCGTAGAGGTTTCCTGAAAGGCGCCGCGATAGCAGGAGTTTCCGCCGTGATTCCAGCAGAGAAGGTTTCCGCGGCAGTCGAGACCGGCAACGAATCCACCCTCGCTGGCTTCCAGGCGCAAAAGCGTCCTCTGGGTCGTACCGGCCTCGAATGTTCCATCCTGGGTATGGGCGGCTACCATCTCGGCACCGTTTCTGATCAGACTGAGTTGAACAATATGGTCGCCAAAGCGATCGACCACGGCATCAACATCTTTGACAATGCCTGGGAATTTCACAGGGGCCTCAGCGAAGAGAAGCTTGGTTTTGCCCTCAAAGGTAAACGAGACAAAGTCATCGTCATGAGCGCCGTCTGCACGCATGGCCCCGGTCAGGACGTTGCCATGCGCATGCTGGATGCGTCGCTTAACCGTCTGCAGACTGATCATCTCGATGTTTGGCAGATTCACGAGGTCATCTACCACAATGACCCGGACCTGATCTACGCGCGCGATAGTGTTCTCGAAGCCCTTACCAGGGCAAAGCAGCAGGGAAAGGTCCGTTTTGTGGGCTTCAACGGCCACAAGCAGCCGGCGATCAATCTGGAAATGCTCAACCGTGGCTATGCTTTCGACGTTGTCCAGATGCCGCTCAATCCACTGGACCCAGCCTTCCGCAGCTTTGAAAACAACGTCCTGCCGATCGCCAATCAGCGCGGCCTCGCGGTCCTGGGAATGAAGAGCATGGGTGGTTCAGGCGAGCTCATCTCAAATGGCGCCTTCACACCTTCCGAAGCGCTTTCCTACGCTATGAGCCTGCCCGTCGCCACGACCATCAGCGGCATCGATTCTATGGAAGTCCTCGACCAGAATCTAGCGATCCTGCGCGATTTTAAGCCGCTCTCTGCCGAACAGATGCAGACGCTCCGCGACCACGGCAAGCAATTCAACGATGGTCGCTACGAGCTCTATAAAAGCACACTGAAGTACGACAGCGGCCTTGGCCGCAGCCAGCACGGTTATCCCTCACCTGCTGAACTTCCCTTGTGAGTGTACGCAGAAGAATTTAACGACCTGCCGGCGGACTGCGATGACTTTGGCCCGCTACTTGCTTCCGAAAGACATATCGCGTGGGCGATGAACGCCCCTGGAGAAGAGGTCACTTTATGAACGCACTTATCCCGTCTGCCAATGATCTTGCCATGAATGGTGGGTTGAACAAAATGACCGAAGAACTGTTGGTCTCGGCTGCGAAGTCGGGAGACGCTGTCGCCTTTGTCGAGCTCAGCAAACGCCACTCCAGCAAGATCCTGCGCCGGGCATATCGCATCGTAAAGAATTGGCAAGATGCAGAGGATGTGCTTCAGGAGGCCCTAATGAGAGCCTTCCTGCATATGAAGGAGTTCGAGGAGAGATCTAGCTTTTCCTCCTGGCTCACAAGGATCGCT
Source organism: uncultured Acidobacteriaceae bacterium (assembly GCA_963787145.1). Classification (GTDB taxonomy): domain Bacteria; phylum Acidobacteriota; class Terriglobia; order Terriglobales; family Acidobacteriaceae; genus PALSA-350. Next base: position 177,110 of record CAWBBY010000044.1, on the reverse strand, counting down.
ATCAATTCTGCGCTCATGAGTTTGCGGAAGAAACGCGGATATATTGAGACCTCGATGGAGGTTATCACCGATGATTATGGATTTCAGTATCGTTGGGAACCAAAGGATCCGGCTGAAAGTCCCGAAAGCCACTGTTCACGGCGAGAGAGAGAAGAGTTACTGGAGGGAGCAATTCGACAATTACCGCCGAGGCTCCGGCAGGTAGTTCAGATGAAGATTATCGACGGCCGCTCAGGAGAAGAGGTTTCACAAACTCTCGGCATCTCAGTGGCGGCAGCCAAGTCGAGGCTGGCACGCGCGAAAATCGCATTGCGCATATCGCTGTGCTCCGGCGATTGAGAATCTGAACGTCAAAACGAAGAGGAGTAGATTCATGCGTAAAGCAATGACCTTTGCAGTCGCCGTAGTTGCAGCGTTCACGGGAGCATCTTTCATAGCCGCCCAAAGCGGACCTCTGAAGGTCGCGAGCGGCCACCGCGACCTTTTGCTACAGACGACCCAATCCTGGAACGGCAAGCCGTACACACACTATCCCACGGGCCAGCCGCAACTCACAACGATCAAATTGACCATAGCACCGCGTACCGCCCTGCCTTGGCACACTCATCCATTTCCAAATGTTGTCTATGTGCTATCAGGCTCTCTCACGTTGCACGACAAAGCCAGCGGCAAGACTCATGTCGTTCACCAGGGAGAGGCCGTCGGAGAATCAGTCGACGACGTTCATCGGGGTGAGTCAGGTGACGAACCCACCGTGCTGATCATTACCTATGCCGGCACCCCAGGCGTTCCAACCTCGATCCCCGCGAAGGGCGAGCAGGCAGAGTACTAGGGACGGTCAATCAGAGAGCCAGGTCGGCCAGGAACTCCCTATGGGTGAGGATTCGAGCAAACATCGGGAGGTTCTTCGCGAAGGTGAAGCGTTGTTCTTCCTCGGAGAGTGTCGCTGCGCAGTCAGCCAGCGCAACAATCCTGAAACCCTTCTCGTAGCCGGTGCGCGCGGTGGATTCCACACAGCAGTTGGTCAGGAAGCCGGCGACGGCCAGTGTCGTAATCCCGCGTGACCGAAGGATGAAGTCCAGATTTGTGCTGGCAAAGGTATCGAGCCCGCGCTTGCCTTCTATGACGATGTCTTCTGGCGCAGGTGCGATAGCGTCCGCGATGGCAGCGCCCCAGGTGCCGTGCACGAATGCATTCGCGTCCACGACGCCTTTGAGGATCCCATAAGGATCCGCGGTGATCTCCCGGTACCCCTTGGCGAATGAGATAGGGGCGAACATCACGGTCACACCGGCGGCTCGCGCCTGGTTTGCAACCTGCACGGAATTGGCGAGCATGTTGGTGCTCTCCATCACCGCCTTCACGCCTTTATGCAGCGCACCACCTTCGGTGGTGAAGTCGTTCTGATACTCGATGAGTAGCAGAGCTGTGGTTTTGGGATCGATTGGCATTCTGTTCCTCTACAAAGGCAATGGACTGACCGGGTCATTGTTTCACAAAGACCCGGGCGATAGACGTTGGCATCAGCGAGTCACCTACGCCCTGAGCAGGTCTTCGACCTTGACCGGCACCTGGCGGAGCCGCACGCCCGTAGCATGATAGACCGCGGCTGTGATCGCTGGAGCGACCCCAGCTAGCCCGATCTCTCCAATACCCCGGGTTCCGTACTCATTCAGCAGAAAATCCGGGATATCGAGAAAGTGAACATCGATCTGTGGCATGTCAGCGATCGTCGGGACAATATAGTCGGCGAAGTTGTCGTTGATGGCGTGACCGTTGCGAGGGTCGTAGATGGTCTCTTCGAACAGCCCCATTCCCACACCCATGACGATGGCCCCCGCCATCTGGTTGGTCGCCGTTCGCTTGTTGATGATGCGGCCGCCATCGACCACGCTGACCACGCGGCTCACGCGCAAGCGGGCGATACCGGGATCCCACTCTACCTCGACAAACTGGGCGCCAAAGGAATGAGTCGAGTAGTCATGAGATCTCGGGTCCGCGCCCAGGCCCCCGCTTCTTCCGTCACCGTTAGCGCTGGCTAAATTCGCCATGTGGAGTGTCTGGCCATAGGGCGCGCCGCTCGTGGCAGGTTGGCCCTTTTCATGAACGCGACCTGCGGTAAGAGCCAGCGATCCCGGATCCTTGCCTTCGAACGGCGAGCCTTTCGTCTTCGACGCGACCGTCAGAACCACCTTCACCGCTGCGTTCACGGCATCGATGACAGCGGGAACGAATGTAGACGTTGCTGTGGAGCCACCAGAGGTCGGACCAGGTGGCAGCGAGCTGCTGCCAAGCACAACCTCGACGTCGCGAACCGGAATGCCCGTCTTGTCCGTGATGATCTGTGCTATCACCGTGTAGGTGCCGGTGCCAATATCCTGCGTGCCGCAACTGACCCGTGCTCTGCCGTCGCTCCACAGGTTGACAGAGGCCTCACAGACGCCGCGATTTGCGCCCCAGGACGCAGCCGCTACACCCCATCCAAGAACCAGGTCGCCTTTGCGCATCGATCCCACTTCGGGCGTACGCCGCGCCCAACCAAACCTCTCTGCGCCCACTTGCAGGCATTCCTTCAGGTGGCGCGATGAGAACGGCTTGTTCTTCTCCTCATCCACCAGGGTATCGAGAGAGAGCCGCAATTGCACTGGGTCCATCTTCAGCTTGATGGCGAGCTCATCCATCGCGGATTCAAGCGCGAACAGACCAGGAACGGCGCCCGGACCGCGCATGGGACTGGGCGTGCCGACATTGCGGCGTACCAACGCCGAGGTCACCTTGAGATTCTGTGTGTTGTAGAGGATAGGCGTGGCCTCACCGCAGTTTTCGCGAACGTCATCTCCGTAGCTGGTGTGATTGCGGTAGTCCTGCTGCAAAGAAACCAACTTGCCGTCGGGTGTCGCGCCGAGCCGGATGCGCTGCTGTGTGCGCGGACGATGGCCGGAGTTCGAGAACATCATCTTGCGGCTCAGGGTGAACTTCACCGGCCGCTTGAGTCGGCGCGAGGCCGCTGCCGCGATCGCCGAATGGGGCCATGGGAAGAGCTTGCCGCCAAAACCCGAACCGATAAAGCGCGACACCACTTCAACGTTTTCTTTGGGCTCGCCCAGCACCTGGGCCATCACGTTCTGATGATTCATCACGCCCTGCGAACTCTCGTACAACGTGTACTTCTTGCCATCCCATACCGCGACCGTAGCGTGCATCTCCATCGGGTTGTGCGTCTCAACCGGCGTGATGTAAACCTCGTCTACCTTCACCGGAGCCGAGGCAAATGCCGCGTCAGTGTCGCCCCGATGGCTCATGACGCGGGGGCCCCCCGGCTGACCCTCGGGGGGCAAGCTGTCGGAAAGCGAGCGCTCCACGTTGAACTTTGCCGGTTCGTAGTCCACGCGCACGGCTCCTGCTGCTGCTTGCGCCTGCTCAAAGGTCTCGGCTACAACAGCCGCAACGTACTGGCCCCAGTAAGAGACCGTCTCATCTTCAAACGCGGGCCGGCTCTCGCTGTTGCGGCCACCGGAAGCGTTCCGGTAAAGGGGAATGATGTTGCCATGATGCATTACCAGCAACACGCCCGGCATCGCTTCCGCAGCAGTGCTGTCGATGCGCAGAATCTTGCCGCTGGCGATGGTCGCGCGGACCGGCACCGCATATACCAGGCCGGGGAAGTTGTAATCGGACGCGTAGCGTGCGGTGCCGGTTGTCTTCAGCGGGCCATCGATGCGCGGAACATCCGCGCCGATGATAGCCGACGGAGGTGGAGCATCCGGAGGGATGGCCTTTGGCGGAGCTCCGTCCTGGCTGCCTATGAACTCAACGAACTCTTCAAACATCATGGGGATCGTCTCCTCGAGCGAAGCACGTTGGCCGCCCTCGCCTTCGTTACTCGCCGGTAAGCTCTAGGCCTGCGTCGATAGGGTGAGTGCACGTACGATGCACCGCTTGGCGAGCTCTACCTTGAAGCCGTTTTCACTAGCCGGCTGCGCATCCTTTAATGCCGCCTCTGCTGCTCTGCGGAAAGTGGCGGCGTTTGCCGTATGTCCTTGCAGCAGATGCTCTGCCTCACGAGAACGCCAGGGGACAGTGCCGACCCCGCCAAGGGCGACACGCGCATACTCGATGCGATTGCCGTCTAATTTGACGACAATTGCTGCTGAGGCAAGGGCAAACTCGTAGGCAGCACGATCGCGGAGCTTAAGATACTGCGATCGGGAACCAGCTACCGGAGCCGGTAATGTCACGCTCACGATCAGGTCGCCGGGCTCGAGCACATTCTCCCGGTTTGGGGTAGAGCCCGGCTGGAGATAGAACTCATGAATCGGGATGCTTCTTGTGCCCTTCGCCCCCCGCACCTGGATGGTAGCTTCCAAAGCCGTCAACGCCACATTCTGATCCGATGGATTTGAGGCGATGCACTCCTTGCTGGTGCCCAGGATGGCAAGCATGCGATTGTGACCGCCGATTGCAGAACAGCCAGTGCCAGGCTCGCGCTTGTTGCAGGCGTGCGCCGTTTCGCGGAAATACACGCACCGGGTACGCTGCAGCAGATTCCCGCCGGTGGTTGCCATGTTGCGCAGTTGGGGTGAGGCGCCCGAGAGCAATGCCTGCGACAGTACAGGGTAATTGCGCTGCACCACGGCATGGTGCGCTACGGTGGAGTTGCGCGCCAGCGCTCCTATGATCAGGCCGCCCCCGGGCGCGGGTTGGATCTGGCCCAGCGGGAGCGCGTTAATGTCGACGATTTGCTCAGGGTGCTCCACATCGAGCTTCATCAAATCGACCAGGGTCGTGCCGCCTGCAATAAAGCGCACATCCGCATCCTGCTGTGCTGTCTTCGATCCGGATCCGGCTTGGACGGCTTGATCCACCGTCCCCGGCCGGCTGTACTGGAATGGTTGCATTCTCTCCTCCGTTAAACTGCGAGTGAGCTCGAACGGGTTGCGGTCAGGAGACGCGGCGCCCCGCCTGCACGGCTGCAATGATGTTGGGGTATGCGCCACAGCGGCAGATGTTGCCATACATTGCCTGCTGGACGTCCTCGTCGGAAGGTCCGACCGGCTCGTTGCACACAGCGACCGCGGACATAATCTGACCCGAGGTGCAATAACCGCACTGGTAGCCATCGTGCTCGATGAACGCCGCTTGCATTGGATGCAGATGGTCCGGCTGGCCGATGCCCTCGATGGTAGTAATCTCGTCGGCCGAGTGCATCACGGCGAACGAAAGGCAGGAGTTCACGCGCTGGCCGTTCACATGCACAGTGCACGCGCCGCACTGGCCGTGATCGCAACCCTTCTTCGTGCCCGGAAGGTTCAGGTTCTCCCGCAAGCAGTCGAGCAGTGTGGTCCGAGGATCGAGTTCGAGCGCGTGGCTCTTGCCGTTCACCTTTAGGCTCACGGAGATGGTGCCCGATGGCGCCGCAACCTCAGGGACCTCTTCCACGGGCGGTGCCGCCGGGGCGGCCGTTGCTGCGAGCACAGGTGAAGCCGTCGCTGCAATCCCAGCTGCGCCAAGGTGCGACAGGAAAGAACGGCGGCTGATGCGCGCGGCAACCGGTTGTTCCGCGGCACCGCCTGGCGGCTCCTGCTCCATAAGATCAACTACCGATGTGGGCTTTCGATCAGTGGCCAAGGGAACACCTCCATCTGAAAGCTGGGGAACGGTTCGCCGATCATGTGCTTTCTTGATCCGGGCCGTCCGGCGTAGAGAAAAATCGCACGCGAATAGCGATCTGGGTTGCGCTTGCGAGAGTCGCAGCGTCGACATGTACTGTACATTACAGTACACTTTAGAAGGCAGGATTGCAATTGCCGTTTCCCACAGCGATCTAAGTAAGAACACCGGGATTACGAAGTCGTGCGGCCGCATAAGATCGATGTGAGCCGAACCCGGATCGGCCGTCTGGCCTTCTGGCGCACGTTTTAGGGAGGACCAATGGCTGAAGTGCAGTCGCGAGGAGAGTTACGAAACAACAAGCTTCAGAAGGTCGCAGCAAACTTGTTTCTGAAGCACGGCTATGACGGCGTAACCATCGACAAGATCGTCGAAACTGCCGGCGGGTCCAAGAGCACGGTCTACAGTGAGTTCGGCGGAAAATGCGGCCTATTTATCAAGAGCATCGAAAATCTCTGCCGTGAGTCAAACGAATCTCTCGCCCAGATCGATTACGAAGGCCTGGATCTAGAGCAAAGTCTGAAGAAGCTTGCATTTCAAATCCTTAAGCTCATCACGTCCAAACGCTCTGTTGAACTGCACCGCCTCGCGATCGGAGAGGCAGTTAACTGTCCCGAAGTGGGCGAAGCCTGGTATACACACGGGCCCGCGAGAACCGCGTCTTTCATTATGGCGGTGCTGGAACGTCATCGCGGAGAGCTTCGTCACACGACGGCATACCAGGAGCGGATTGCCGTCATGCTTCACGACTCGCTAACCGGGGATATCCTTAACCGGCACCTGGCCGGAATCTCCAAACATGAGTCCGACGCGGATTTGCAGCGAACTGCCAAAACGGTCGTCGAGGTCGTCCTCGCCGCGATCCGTTGATCGGGCGCAGCACGATGGCTAATTCCAGGTATTAAGAGGAGACGGGAATGGACAAAAAGAAGCTTGGTAACTCGGACATGGAACTGACACCGATCGGGTTCGGTTCATGGGCAATCGGCGGTGGCGACTGGCAATTTTCCTGGGGGCCGCAGGACGACAACGATTCGATCGCCGCGATTCATAAGGCGCTTGAACTCGGCATCAACTGGATTGATACGGCGGCAGTGTATGGCCTGGGACATTCGGAGGAGGTCGTCGCACGCGCACTCAAGACGGCTTCCCAGAAGCCATACATCTTCACCAAGTGCGGGCTGGTGTGGGATGAGAAGCGCGAAGTCAACAATAGCCTGAAGCACATTCGCCGCGAGGCGGAGGAAAGCCTTCGCCGCCTCGCGGTGGATGCCATCGATCTCTACCAGGTGCATTGGCCTAAACCCGATGAGGAGATCGAAGAGGCCTGGGGCGTGATGGCCGACCTGCAAAAGGAAGGCAAGGTTCGCTGGATTGGCGTCTCCAACTTCAGCGTGGACCAGATGGAGCGCATCAGGAAGATCGCTCCCATTACCTCGAACCAGCCGCCTTATTCCATGTTGAACCGCGCGGTCGAGGCAACGAATCTACCATTTTGTAAGAAGAACAATATTGGCGTGATCAATTATGCCCCGATGCATTCCGGTCTATTGACCGGGGCCATGACCAAGGAGCGTGTTGCTCACTTCACGAGCGACGATTTTCGCCGCAATGCGAAGAACTACCAGGAACCACTGCTATCGCGGAACCTGGCAGTGGCGGAATTTATCGGGAAAATCGGAAAGAGGCACAACGTAAGTGCCGGCGTGGTGGCGATTGCGTGGACCTTGCATCATCCTGCAATCACCGCGGCCATTGTCGGCGGACGCAATGCAAAGCAGGTAGAGGGGGTAATTCCTGCGGCCAACTTCCGGTTATCGGAAGAAGAGTTTTCAGAAATCCAGACCTATCTCACCCAGAACGCTATCTAATAGGAGGGGCATAGAGCTTCAGCGGCGTCGGAGCCGCTGAAGCTCTAACCTGAATATGTAGGCAAATCACGCAGGAGAGCGTTCATGACCATATCAACTCAGTCTTCTCAAGCAGCACTCATCTCGGGTGTCAGAGTTCCAGACAGTAAACTTGCCAACGAAATCACGGAGTTCATCCGCGACACAGAACCGGCGCTGCTGTTCAATCATTCCAGCCGCGTCTACTATTTTGGCGCACTCGCTGGTCAGCGCCGTGGTTTCAAGTTCGACGCCGAACTTCTCTACGCGGGCGCTATGTTCCACGACATCGGTCTCGTACCTGCTTACAGTAGCGCCGCGGACCGTTTCGAGGTTGATGGGGCGAATGCGGCGCGCGACTTCCTGCGCCGCCATAGCATCTCTGAGCAGGATATCGACCATGTGTGGACAGCGATTGCCCTTCACACGACTCCCGGCATCCCTCAGTACATGCATCCGGTAGTAGCCCTGGTAACGGCAGGCGTTGAAATGGATGTGCTCGGAATCGACTACGACAGCTTCACAGACTCAGACCGCGACGCGGTGGTGAAGGCATTCCCGCGCACAGTCCATTTCAAAGAGGATATCCTGCAGGCCTTCTACAACGGCATAAAACACAAGCCTGAGACCACCTTTGGAAACGTGAAGGCAGACGTGCTCGCGGACAAAGTTCCCGGCTTCCACCGCGGCAACTTCTGCAGTGTAATCCGTAACTCGTCGTGGCGCGGCTGATTACTGGAATCTTTTAGCCTGACCGGAGACCTTGGCTTCACGCTTTTTGGCAGCGCATGCTATGTCAAAGCGCTTCATAGGCTGTGATCGATGCAAGGTCTCCATTTGCCGAGCGATGTCAGAGAGGGTAACCACGGGGCCTGAAGGAACAAGGAGCGCGAAGACTGTGCAGGCAATGATGAGACCACCCGCAATAAAAGCAAAAATAAGCATCGGACCTCCGATGATCGGCGGCAGCGGTTAGGCAGACAATTTCTGACCTACTTTTGTTGGAGAACCAGAACCGAGGCTCGCGCCAAGCACTTCAATAGTCATTAGACGACGGCTCGGGCGTGTTGGATTCGCGATAGGCGGTTTCGTCGGGGGGGCCGCTGCCGTTTCAGGCAGGCTCATAGTTCCCCCTTAGGACACATACAGTGGGATCGTGATGGATCTACCCTTTTACGACATCGGCCAATCCGTGGACGGAATTGCCCGTGGCTTGTCCATCTTCGCCACGACCAGGAGTGCGCGAGAGTTCCATGCCTTCATACTCTCTCAATGCCAGGATGGCTTTTCTCTGTAAATCCCGCGGACTGACGACGAGTAATGAGATCGCGGAAGCAATCACCATTAGGAGGAGAATTATATCGACCATTTGTTCCTCTCGGGAGTTCTGTCTACTGCCGACTCCATTGCCCGGTTACAGAGCAATTCGTCCGCCACGGCTATCGACAATCGTGAGATGGGGTTCACCTGCATGGATTTAAAGGATTTGCAGAACATCAGCCCGGATTCGAGGCCCTCCGGCTAGCGTCAAACCTGACCTGAGTGTCGAAATACCGACACTCAGGCCTTCCGCTGTCAGGCGAACATCTTTCATGAGAACTGATTGGCCCTCATAGAGAAAGCCTATGCAGGCCAATCAGTGTACTGGGTTGGATCACCGCGGTGATTCGTTTGGTTTAGGTACGATGGTCTGCGCTGCTTTGCCCGGACTATCGATGTCGTCTGTTAGCCCTTTTATTGCATCTTTGAATCCGCGGAGACCTTCGCCCAGCCCCTTACCAATTTCGGGCAGCTTTTTTCCGCCAAAGAGTAAGAAGGCAATAACGGCGATAACCATCAGATGCGTTGGCGTGAGTAGTTCACCCATATATTTCTCCCCTGGCCGTAGCGCTTCGCGTCCGGCTCTTACATAGTTCGCATGTGACATCGTGATTCGTCTGTCTTTACAGAATGAAAGTTCTGAAAGACTGGACGATGATGTCTCCGTGGGCTAAAGGACTATCAGCTTTTCCGCCGGGATCTTCTCGGCCAACTCCTTATCAATGTTCAGGTGTGCCTTCAGCATTTCGCTGGGGACGCGCCTGAGCCACTGGTTCACCGATACGTCAATGAATTCCTTTGCTGCCAAGGTTTCCAGGAAGACCAGGTCCGTGTCCCCCGTATTTTCGATGTAATGCGGGGCATTGGACGGAACGTATCCCACGTCGTTGGCATTGAAGTCCACAGTGCGAGCATTGTCGACAGGAAACATCACCGTCATGCGGCCCTTGCCGGCGATGTAGAACTGCCACTCAGATGAGTGCGGGTGCCAATGGAGCTCGCGCAGGCCGCCGGGTTTGAGGGTGACCAAAGCCGCAGCAATATGCGTCGAAACCGGGAAGCAGCTGGAGTCAACAATGCGAACCTCACCGCTCTTGCTCGACCTGGTGGGCTCCATTGCTTTCATGTGAAACGTGTATTGATACTTGGAGGCAACCGCTGCTCCGCCAATCTCTGCCTTGTCCTCCTCAAGGGACTTGGGCAGGCTGCCAGGAAAGATGTAGAGCGGCGCCCCAGGCGTTTCGGCGAAGACACTCTTATCCAGGCCTGTATTCTTTGCCAATACCTCGGGAGCTATGTGGGCAATCGTCTCAGAGAGAAGCATAGTTCCATCTTCCGAGAAGTTCCCTTGGTTGAAGACCAGAAGAAACTCTGTTCCATCCGGGCCAAGCCCTTGAATGGAATGTGGAAAGCCTGCGGGAAAGAGCCAAAGATCGCCTTCAGCAACGTCACCGATGAACATGGTCCCGTCGGGATTCATGACCGTGACTCGGGCGTTGCCATAGAGCACGTAAGCCCATTCGTCAGCGGTATGCCAGTGCATCTCGCGATAGCTGCCGGCAGTGAGTCGCATGTTGACGCCGGCAATATCCTTGGAAGAAGGCAGGACGCCCACCGTCACCTCGTGAGTCCATCCACCCTCTTCGACACGCTTCTTGACCAGATCGAACGAATACCAGAGCGGCACGACATCGCCATGGTCCGTCGGTGGAGGAGTATTGGAGTTTGGGTTTTCGGTCAGAAGAGGCTTGTTCTCCTGTCCCGGGTCGCTCGAAGAATGATCGTGTTCTGCCTTTTGCGTGCTTGCCTTCTCTTGAGCATTCGCCGCTAGTCCCGCGAATGCCGCCGTTGCCAGAGCCGCCGAGCTCAAGCCGAGGAAGTTTCTCCTCGAGGGGTGCTCCATCATCGATCTTTCCCTGGTGTGATCGCTCATCATCGTAACCTTTCGTAGTGAAAATGCATCTTCCGGTCGCTGACCGAAAACGATTTGATATCCTGGGGTCCCTGTTAACACTTCCAAAGGCAATTTCCGTGCCAACATGCGAACCGGGCAAATAGATTCGATCTTGCTTAGGCTAGGTGAAGCAATCTCTGGGCTTCTCTTGGCGCCGCTTGCGACTTGTCTTAGGAGAAGAAAGATAGGGAACCGGCTAAGCGATCGTTTAGGGGTCGAAATGTCGACATACACTGTCGCCTGGTCAACTCCAGGATCGTCCCGAGCTCATCGGGAGCGATTCGGAGGTATTCATTCAATGCGCGGACGCTTTGTTCCGTCTCCGTCAGATCGGAAACAATCCGGCGAACTCAAAGGTGCCCTTTTTGCAGCCGCAAGGCCCGGTGCACAAACCTGACGTCTCAGCCCGATCCAAATGGAATAAATTACGAATCTTTCGTTTGAAGTCGGCAACGGCAGCGTCTAGTGTCTCGAGCCTTGAACATGTGGCCTGAGTCGCAGGACCGACAATTACGAGGTACGTCAGTATTTCGACTGACACTTCTGGTGTTTTTCACAAGCCACCAGAATCTCCGCCAAATAACACCGTTGTGATTCAGATACATCGCAGGCTGTTCTCCTTGCTGCATCCTGGCATTTCAATTGCTTGCCCACTAGTGAGGTAACCAGACAACTCCAACGCCTCAAAACCTGCCAAAGAAAAGGGTTGGTTACGCCCACAACCGAGAACGGGCTCGCGCCCTTTAGGGACTAGCTCAACAACCTAAGCACCAGAGAGGACAACATGGATAAGAAGCTCACCACATCATTCGGCGCCCCCGTCGACGACAACCAGAACATTGCGACCGCCGGCAAGCGGGGTCCGGCGTTGTTGCAAAACATCTGGTTTATTGAGAAGTTGGCCCACTTCGACCGCGAGGTTATTCCAGAGCGCCGGATGCATGCTAAAGGCGCCGGGGCGTTCGGCACCTTCACGGTCACCCATGACATCACCAAATACAGTAAAGCGAAAATCTTCTCTGAGATCGGTAAGAAGACACCGATGTTTGCGCGCTTTTCGACTGTCGCCGGCGAGCGTGGCGCCGCGGACGCCGAGCGAGATATCCGCGGATTTGCGTTGAAGTTCTATACGGACCAGGGGAACTGGGACATCGTGGGCAACAATACCCCGGTCTTCTTCTTTCGCGATCCGCTCAAGTTCCCGGACCTCAACCACGCGATCAAACGTGATCCGAGGACGGGCATGCGGAGCGCGGACAACAACTGGGACTTTTGGTCGAACCTTCCTGAGGCGCTCCACCAGGTCACCTATGTCATGGGCGACCGTGGCATTCCCAAGTCTTTCCGCCACATGCATGGGTTTGGGAGCCACACATATAGCTTCATCAACTCTGAGAACAAGCGTTTCTGGGTGAAGTTTACCTTCAAAACGCAACAGGGCATTCAAAACCTGACCGACGTTGAGGCCGCAGAGATCATCGCGAGTGATCGCGAAAGCAATCAGCGGGACCTTTTCGAATCTATCGAGCGGGGCGAATTTCCCCGCTGGAAGCTGTTTGTCCAGATCATGAACGAAGAGGACGCCAATACCTATCACATCCACCCGTTCGACCTGACCAAAGTGTGGCCGCACTCGGACTACCCGTTGATCGAGGTCGGTGAGATGGAGCTGAACCGGAATCCAGAGAACTTCTTTGCTGAGGTCGAGCAGGCTGCGTTCTCGCCGGCGAACGTCGTTCCTGGTATCAGCTTCTCGCCGGACAAGATGTTGCAGGGGCGTCTCTTCTCCTATGGAGACACGCAGCGTTACCGGCTCGGGGTTAACTATCCACTGATCCCAGTCAACGCGCCGAAGTGCCCATTCCACAGCTACCATCGCGACGGGGGCATGCGAGTCGATGGCAACAGCGGCCGAGCTACCACCTATGAGCCGAACCGCCACGGTGAATGGCAGGAGCAACCTGACTTTGCGGAGCCGCCATTGGCCATCGATGGTGACGCGGCTAAGTTCAACTTCCGCGAGGATGACGATGACTACTACTCTCAGCCCGGCATTCTCTTCCGCATGCTGAAGCCGGATGAACAGCAGCGTCTGTTCGAGAACACTGCTCGTGCGATCCGGGAAGCATCGAAGGAAATCCAGGATCGCCATATCGGCAACTGCTCCAAGGCCGACCCGGCATACGGACAGGGTGTATCTAAAGCCATTGCGGCGCTCCAGCAACAAAAACACAGACCGCAGTCAGCGGCAAACGGATCCGCCGAGAGTCGAGAGGCGGCGGTCGTGAACAAATAGCTAGCAAAATCATCGGAACCTTTTCCTGGTTCTGATTCCTGATTCTGACCATTTGCGTGCACGGTCATCGGCCACAGTGCCGGGGAGGAGATAGGGCGACATTACCTGTCTCCCCCCGGGATTGTAGAGGTGACAGATGCTGCGTCAATGCCCGGCGCCCTTCGGCGGCGCGGTATTTGATTACCGAATCAGGCTAATTTTCCTGAACGAAACCGCCGCACATTGCATCAACAGTATCCCAATCCTGGCAGAAGAGCCGGCGTTGGGTTCCGTTTCGGCGTTTGAGTGTCGTCAGTGTCGGCCTCTGTCAAGATTTCAACTGACACTTCCGGGTGTTTTTGACAATTACGAGACGCAAGAAGAACTATTTCCCCCTAATTCAGCCATATTGCGGAAACATTTCATTCGCGCCATTTTGGCATTGCGAATGCAGTACGGCTTGTAACGCAATCGGCGCACCAGCCCGACTAAGAACGAAAGAGGTGGATATGCTGCAGCCAATTCACTTAGCTGACGAAAGACCAATACCTTACGCAACCGCGATCGACTTCTGTAGAACCTTTACTGAAGATCTGCACGGCTTATACCTGCTTTCTCTCCTGCTCACCGCGGACAATGACAAAGCCGAGGAATGTTTTGTCAACGCGATAGGCGAATGCGGGGATGGGATCGGGGTCTTCATGGACTGGGCTTCTTGCTGGGCTCGGCGCGCGGTTCTCAAGTATGCAATCCAGATGATCAGGCCTGTGCCAGAGCACCTGGATAGTTTGCCGTTCATCAGGCGCAACGGAACGGCAACGTCAGGAGAGAACAACCCCTTCGCCGCAATTCTCGCACTCAGTCCGTTCGAGCGCTTTGTGTACGTCATGTCGATTCTCGAAGGGCAGTCCGAGCGAGATTGCGCCGTTCTTCTCAGATGTTCGCGGCGCGATGTCATCATTGCCCGGGTGCTGGCGCTCACGCGTCTGTCAAACACTGATGCTACCTACGCGCAAACCGGCGAGATCATGTAGGCCTGGCGAACCATTTCGCGTTTAACCAATTGTTTTTGGAGCGTTGAGCATATGAAGCGATTTCATGGAATCAGAACCCTCGCGATGCTCTTCTTCCCGCTCATTGCGGTCAACATGGTATCGGCAGCACCCGCAGACCCCAAACTTCTTTCGTTAGTTCCTCCTGGTACCCAGCTTGTGGCAGGAGTATGTAACCGAACCCCCGCAGGCCGTCCAGACGGCTTTCTCGTGGCGGGCCGCAATACCCTGGTTGACCGTCGCGACTTCATCTCGCTTGCTGGAGTGGATGATTCCATGGTCATTCGCCAGATGATCTTCGCAGCCGGAGGTGCTGACCCAAGCACATCGGGAGAGCACAGCATTCTGGCAAGCGGTCGTTTCGACCAGGCGCGCATTTTCAAAGCTGCAGTCTCGAACGGAGCGGCTGTCACCGGATTTAGAGGTTTTCGAGTACTGGTGCAGCAACCGTTTGAACGTGAGCTCGGCAGGTTCAAGGATGTGCGCTGGCTGGCGGTGATCGACTCGAAAGTGGCCCTCTTCGGAACCAGGTTCAGTGTCCAACAGGAACTGGACAGGTATTTGGACCGGAGCGCGGTAGATCCTTTGCTGAGGCAAAAGGTTTCTCGTCTGCGTCCCGATGATGCAACCTGGTCTGTCTTGGGAACGTTTGACGTTGACGACGATCTGGAGCACGCGTTCGGTTCACTCGATCCGGTCTTGGCCAACCTGCTCCGCGATCGAAATTCATTTCAATTCGGGATTAGATACGGCAGGGAGGTCGAAGTCGAGTATGAAGTCACAGTATCCTCCGGTGCGCCCGCGCAATCGATCTCGCACTTTTCCACGCAGTCCCTGGTCCCGGTAAACAGTAAGGCATCTTCTCTGTTACTTCGGCAGGACCTGGCTGCGGATCGCGCTTCTGTGCATGGCGTAGTGAAGGTTACGACGACCCGGTACGCAGAATGGCTGGCTGAGTGCGCTCGATCAGCCGTCAGTAACAGGGGGTATTAGCAAGTACCGAAGTCGAGGGGAGGACTACAAATGTGTGCGTGAGAACTCAACCCGGTGGGAGTCGGTCTCCTAAGAGAACCCAATAGGAACGTGGGGCACCCGTCCAGTTCCTATTGGGTTCTCTTAGGGCACAGACTCCGCCGAGAATCAATTTGAACCGAGGGTTCTCACGCTAGCCCCCGACAATCGTGGTTTGTGGGTCTTGCAGAGTCAAACGCTTTTAAAGAGAGGGTCGGCCTAATGAGCGCTTGTATCGTACCAACCAATAATTCAGTCATCGGGAGCAGCCTGCAGGGGATGAGCGACACGCGGCTAGTCTCGGCTGCAAAGTGTGGGGATGCTTTCGCCTTTTTCGAACTCTGCACACGCCATTCCAATAAGATCCTGTGGCGGGCATACCGCATCGTCAAGAATCTGCAAGATGCAGAAGATATTCGTCAGGAATCATTGATGAAAGCCTTCATTCATCTCAAGGATTTCGAGGAGAGAGCGAGTTTCTCTTCCTGGCTCACAAGGATAGCGATCAATTCCGCACTTATGAGTGTACGGAAAAAGCGCAGATACACTGAGACCTCGATAGATATTGTTAATGATGATCAAGAGACTGGATATCACTGGGAACCCAAAGATCCTGCTGAAAGCCCGGAAAGCCGTTGTGCACGACAAGAGCGGGAAGCTCTGCTTAAGGGAGCAATTCAAGGGCTGCCTCCGAAGCTCCGGGAAATTGTTCAGCTGAGCCATCGAGACGATCGCTCAATGGAAGAGATTGCACAACTTCTCCGCATTTCCGTGCCCGCGGCCAAGTCGAGGCTCGCGCGTGCGAAAAAGGCATTGCGCGTCTCACTGGCCGGCGCAAGGTTGAAGCGGGCTGCCTCGATTGCATATTAAGAATGGAAGCTCTAAAACCTCGGCTTATGGATGTGGGTCGCCGCCACAGTGAATCCCGCAGTTGGCCCCAGACGAGCATTAGCCAGCGGTCACAGTAACGAACCTCCGATGAGTGGCCCGCGCCACCTTATCCCGACCCCCGCCAGGCTTACAATTCCTTCAGAGAGACGCTAAGAACAACCCCTTTCGGGTACTATGACAGCGAATGAGCACGTCTGGGCTTACGGGACGGAGTGACAAACGCTGCGCGGCCCGTCCCCTCGGGCGCACTGGTGACCAAAAGAGGACCATGCTTGTACTTACGGACCCTGGCCGAATCGCATGGTGGCCTCTTGTGGTTGCCGCGAACTCTCCGTGCGCCGCCAACTTCTATTTCACCCTACCGCGAACACCAGGTACCTCAATGACGGCTACAGGTGATGCACGGTATTCGTCTTCTTAAGCATTTCGCGGCTGGGGGCGAGACGGCGGTTCTGACATCTGGGCCCCCAAAAATGTCAGAATGACTATTATGGGGTTCGTACAACCGTGACGAGTATGCCCTCCATGACCGATCCTTCTGGGTACACGCTGCAGCCCATCCGGGAAGGTGCGGACTTCATCCTTTACCGCGGCCGGCAGCATGGCAACCCATCGCCAGTCCTGGCTCTCGCAGTCTCCGCAAAACAACCGTCAACTCAGAGTCTCCGACGGCTCGACCACGAATACTCGCTCGCGGCGAAACTCGATCCCGCGTGGGCAGCTAAGCCTCTGGCGCTCACTCGTCACGAAGGGCGTACGATCCTCGTACTCAATGACCCTGGTGGTGAACCCCTGGATCAAGTTCTTGAGCGCCACCAAGGGCAACCGTTCGGTCTGTCTCGCTCCCTGTCCGTGGCCATTAGCTTGGCGTCAGCACTCGGCCAGGTCCATCGGCAAAGCCTCATACATAAGGACATCAAGCCTGGGAATGTGCTCGTCAACGAGGCCGGTGACGTCAGGCTCACCGGCTTTGGGATCGCGTCCCAACTGCCGCGCGAGCACCAGTCGCCAGTGCCACTCGAGATTATTGCCGGTACGCTCGCCTATATGGCGCCCGAACAGACGGGACGCATGAATCGCTCGATCGACGCCCGCAGCGATCTCTACTCCTTGGGCGTCACCTTGTACCAGATGCTTACCAGCGCGTTGCCGTTCGCTGCCGACGATCCCCTGGGGTGGGTCCACTGCCACATTGCACGCGAGCCGGTATCGCCAAATGAGCGTGCCGCAATCCCTCAACCGCTGTCGTCTCTCACTATGAAGCTGCTCGCCAAAAACGCCGAGGAGCGCTACCAGACCGCCTCAGGGCTCGAGGCTGATCTTCGGCAGTGCCTGGCGCAATGGCAATCGGATGGCCGCATCGATGCGTTCCCGCTGGGCGCGCAGGATGCGTCGGACCGGTTGATGATCCCGGAGAAGCTGTATGGGCGAGAGGGCGAGATCGACGCGCTGGTCGCGGCCTTTGACCGGGTCGTGACCCACGGCACAGCCGAACTTGTGCTTGTCTCCGGTTACTCCGGTATCGGCAAATCCTCGGTGGTGAATGAGCTGCACAAGGTGCTGGTTCCGCCGCGGGGCTTTTTCGCCTCCGGCAAGTTCGATCAGTACAAGCGCGACATTCCGTACGCAACCCTGGCACAGGCATTCCAGGCACTGGTCCGCCAGATTCTGGTGAAAAGTGAAGAGGAGGTTGGCCGGTGGCGGCGGGCCATTCTGGAGGCGGTGGGTCCCAACGGCCAGCTGATCGTCAACCTCATTCCGGAGGTCGAGTTCATCATCGGGAAACAGCCGTCCGTTCCGGACCTACCGCAGCAAGATGCGCAGAACCGTTTCCAATTGGTGTTCCGGAGATTTCTCGGCGCGTTCGCCCGGCCGGAGCATCCGCTTGCGTTGTTTCTCGATGATTTGCAATGGCTAGACGCGGCCAGCCTTGGATTCCTGGAGCACCTGCTCACGCACTCTGAGGTGCAGCATCTGCTGCTGGTTGGAGCCTACCGAGACAACGAAGTGAATTCGTCTCACCCGCTCATGCGAACGCTCGGGGTGATACGCAAGGCGGGAGCGAGGATAGAAGAGATCGTACTAGCGCCGCTCACGCTCAAAGATGTCAGCCGGCTTGTCGCCGATGCCATGCGTTGCGAGCGGGATACGGTCTATCCTCTGGCGCAGCTGTTGTACGAGAAGACCGGCGGCAATCCGTTCTTCGCCATCCAGTTCCTCACCGCGCTGGCCGAGGAAGGGCTGCTCGTATTCGACTCCGCCACGCGGGCCTGGCAATGGGAGATGAATCGGATCCACGCCAAGGGCTACACCGACAACGTGGTGCATCTCATGGTCGGGAAGCTGAAGCGATTGTCGAACACGACGCAAGACGCACTCAAGCAACTTGCCTGTCTTGGGAACGTGGTCGAATTCGCTACCCTGACTTTGGTTCAGGGGAAATCAGAAGAGGAGATCCACACGACCCTCTGGGAGGCGACCCGCGCCGGGCTCGTCCTGCACCGGGATGGCTCCTATGCATTCCTCCACGATCGTGTTCAGGAAGCGGCCTATGCGCTTATCCCCGAAAGCGAGCGGGCGGCGGAACATCTTCGGATTGGTCGAGTGCTCATGTCGCGAACGCCGCCGGACGATATCGAGGAGAAAATATTTGAGATTGTGAACCAGCTCGACCGCGGAACCGCATTGATCAGTTTGCCGAGGGAACGCGAGCGGGTCGCCGAGCTCAATCTAATTGCGGGCAAGCGGGCAAAGACTTCAACAGCCTATGCGTCGGCCCTGAATTATCTCATCGCCGGCCGCGCGCTGCTGGCGAAGGATAGTTGGGAGCAACAATACGATCTCACCTTTCCGCTTGAGTACCACCGGGCCGAGTGCGAGCTGCTGACAGCAGACCTGGCGGCGGCGGAAGAGCGGCTTACCGAACTATCGGTGCGCCCCCAGAACCTGGCTGATATTGCCGCTGTCGCGTGTTTGCGCCTGACGCTTTACACGACCCTGGATCGGAGCGACCGAGGTGTAGAAGTTTGCCTCGAATATCAACGGCGCGAAGGTGTCTACTGGCGGCCGCATCCGACCCATAACGAGGTCAGGCAAGAATACGAGCGAATCTGGCAGCAACTGGGGAGCCGTTCGATCGAGGAGCTGATTGACTTGCCCTTGATGAACAGCCCGGAGTCTCGCGCCAGCATCGATGTTCTAACCGAGGTCGTGACGCCGGCATTGTTTACGGACGAGAACCTGCTCGCACTCGTGCTTTGCCGGATGGTCAATCTCAGCCTCGAATATGGCAACAGTGACGGATCGTGCTTCGCTTATGTCTGGCTTGGCATGATACTTGGACCCCACTTTGGCAACTATGGGGCCGGATTCCGATTCGGCAGGCTCGGCTACGAGCTGGTGGAGAAGCGCGGACTGCGCCGCTATCAGGCCCGCGCCTACATGTCCTTTGGGAATCTTGTCATGCCCTGGACGAGGCACGTCAGAACGGGGCGGGAGTTGGTGCGTCGCGCCTTCGATGCTGCGGCGAAAATTGGCGACCTCACATTTGCGGCATATAGCTGCAACAACATAAACACCAATCTGCTAGCAAGCGGCGATCCGTTGGGCGACGTGCAGAGAGAAGCCGAGAAAGGGCTCGAATTCGCGCGGAAAGCGCATTTCGGGCTGGTTATCGACATTATCGTCACCCAGCTCGGTCTGATCCGGACTTTGCGCGGCCTGACGCCCGAATTCGGCTGTTTCAACGATGAAAAGTTCGATGAGAGCCGGTTCGAACATCATTTGCAGAGTGATCCACGTTTGGCGCTCCCGGAATGCTGGTATTGGATTCGTAAGCTGCAAGCACGTGTCTACGCGAACGATTGCGCTAGCGCCCTCGATGCAGCATCGAAGGCGCAAAAGCTTCTCTGGACGTCGCCCTCGTTTTTCGAGATGGCTGAATATCATTTTTACGGCGCGCTTGCGCGGGCAGTTCAGTACGATACGGCGTCGATCAGCGAGCGACAGCAGCATCTGGAGGCGCTGTCCGACCACTACAAGCAGCTCGAGGTGTGGGCGGAGAATTGCCCCGAGAACTTCGCCAACCGTGCAGCCCTGGTGGCCGCCGAGATGGCGCGCCTTGAGGGCCGGTGGCCGGATGCGATGCAGCTGTACGAGCAGGCCATTGAGTCGGCCCGTGAGGGCGGCTTCGTACAGAACGAAGCGCTGGCGCATGAAGTCGCCGCGCGGTTCTACCTGGGGCGGGGCTTCGAGACGGTTGCCTACGCATATCTGCGCAACGCGCGGAACTGCTACGAGCGCTGGGGCGCGCTGGGCAAGATGAAGCAGCTCGATACGCTCCACCCGCACCTCCGCCAGGAACAAGCTCCCATCTTTTCCGCGGCCACTATCGGCACGCCGGTCAGGGAGTTGGACGTTGAGACAGTAATCAAGGCCTCACAGGCGCTTTCCAGCGAAATTGTCCTTGGCAGTTTGATTGAGAAGCTGATGCGAATCGTTGTTGAGCATGCAGGTGCCGAACGGGGCCTGCTTATTCTTCTGCACGGGGACGAGCCGCGGATCGAGGCGCAGGCCGCGACCCATCACGGTAGAGTGGATGTCGCCGTTCGCCAAATGGCGGTAACGTCATCGGATCTTCCGCAATCCGCACTTCACTACGTGCTCCGGACAGGGGAGCCGGTGGTTCTTGATGATGCGTTGGTGGCAAACCTGTACTCCGAGGACGAGTATGTGCGGCAGAGGCGTCCCAGATCGGTCCTATGCCTGCCCATCGTCAAACAGACGAAGCTTGCCGGCGCTCTCTATCTCGAGAATAATCTGACTCCGCGCGCCTTCACCTCGGACCGGGTTGCAGTGCTGGATCTGCTGGCTTCGCAAGCCGCCATTTCGCTGGAGAACGCGCGGCTTTATTCTGACCTGCAACACAGCGAAGATCGACTCCGGGGGGTCATTGACACAATCCCGGCCCATGTCTGGAGCACTACGCCTGACGGAGCCGTAGATTTCATCAATCAACGTTTGATGGAATCTACGGGTCTATCCCTGGAGGACATGTTGCGCCGGGGTTGGGAGTCCATCGTGCATCGCGATGATCGCGCGAGCTTCGTTCCCCAGTGGCGTGCATCCCTGGCCGCTGGGGAACCGATGGAGAGTGAAGTGCGGATTCGCATGGCGGATGGGAATTATCGCTGGTTGCTGATCCGCAACGTGCCGCTACGCGATGAGCTGGGGACCATCGTCAAGTGGTATGGTACCGGTATCGAGATCGAGGACCGAAAGCGGGCCGAAGAGCAGCTGCGCCAAGCCCAGGTGGACTTGGCGCATGTCAACCGGGTCACCACCATGGGAGAGTTGACTGCTTCCATGGCGCACGAGGTGAATCAGCCCATTGGCGCTGCCGTCACCGACGCCAATACCTGCATGCGATGGCTTGCGCGCGATCAACCCGACGTGGAAGAGGCGCGTGCGGCTGCCATGAGAGTGGTAAAAGACGCAACGCGCGCGTCGGAAATTATCAGCCGGATCCGCCTGCTCTTCAACAAAGGTACTTCGGAACGGGAGTTGGTTGATGTAAACGAAATCATTGGAGAGATGATCGTTCTCCTGCGCAGCGAGGCCATTCGATATAACATATCGGTCCGGACGGAACTGGCCGCAGATCTCCCCCAGGTCATGGCGGATCGTGTGCAATTGCAGCAGGTGCTGATGAATCTCATGATCAACGGTATCGATGCGATAAAAGATGTGGATGGGGCGCACGAACTAGCCATCCAGTCGCAGCGAGCGGAAGACGAGCAGCTTCTGGTATCGGTCAGCGACACTGGTGTGGGTCTGCCGCCGAAGGGGGATCAGATCTTCAATGCGTTTGTTACCACCAAGCCCCACGGCACAGGCATGGGACTTCGCATCAGCCGATCTATCGTTGAATCGCACGGTGGGCAGTTGTGGGCTGCCGCTAACTCTCCGCGCGGCGCCAACTTCTATTTCACTCTGCCGCTAACACAGAGGAACCGCAATGACGACCACAAGTGATCCCACGGTATTCGTCATTGATGACGACGACTTGGTTCGTGCCGCCATTCAAGGCCTGCTGAAGTCGGTGGGCTTGCGGGCCGAGACCTTCGGGACGACACAACAGTTCTTGTCCTCTAAGCTCCCAGACGGGCCAAGTTGTCTTGTTCTCGACGTGAGACTTCCTGGAGTCAACGGTCTGGATTTTCAGAGGCAGTTGGCTGATTCCGGAGTCCGCATCCCCATCATCTTCATCACTGGTCATGGAGATATTCCGATGTCGGTGAAGGCCATGAAATCGGGTGCGGTGGAGTTCCTGACTAAGCCCTTCCAGGACGAGGACCTGCTGAATGCGATTCACCAGGCTTTGGATCGTGATCGGGTAACGCGTGAACAGCAGAATGAGCTTACCGAATTGCGCCGGCGTTACCAGTCGCTGACAGCCCGTGAGCGCCAGGTGATGGGTTTCGTGGTTTCAGGCATGCTCAATAAACAGATAGCTTATGAGCTCGGCACCAGCGAAATCACGGTGAAGATGCAGCGTGGGCATGTGATGCGGAAGATGCGTGCTGAATCCCTGGCGGAACTAGTCCGAATGGCTGCCAAGCTTTAGCTTTGGCGATCCTGCAGTGGAGCTTACATACCTAAGTATGATTGCGCGGGGGTCGGCTTCACGCTAACGTCCTATCATGGCGATTGAAGCGAAAGCTAAAATGGTTTCGATTGTCGATGACGATGATTTGATGCGCGCGGCCCTGCAGGGCCTATTGAAGTCAGCCGGCTTGCCGGCGCAATCGTTTGCTTCGGCGGAGGAATTCCTGAGGTCGGGCCATCAGCACGACACGGCTTGCCTGATCTCGGATATCCGCATGCCGGGAGTGTCCGGTCTGGAATTGCAAGCGCAGCTGAATGCAGACCACTGCAAAATTCCGACCATCTTTATAACGGCGCACGGCGACGCAAAAATGCGGATGCAGGCGATGAGAGCGGGCGCAATGGAGTTCCTGGCGAAACCGTTCGACGATGAGGCACTGCTCGAGAGTGTTCGAGCGGCGATGCAGAGCTGAACCCGACAGGGAACTGGCAATTGGCATCCTTCAGTGGAGTTTACATACCAAAGTATGATTGCGCAGGGGTTAGCTTCAAACTAGCGTCCTACCATGGCGATTCAAGGAAGACCCAAAATGGTTGCGATTGTCGATGACGATGATTTGATGCGCACAGCATTGCAGGGCCTATTGAAATCAGCCGGCGTGCTCGCGAAATCGTTTGCGTCGGCAGAGGAATTCCTGAAGTCGGGCCATCAGCACAACACTGCTTGCCTGATCACGGATATCCGCATGCCGGGAATGTCCGGTCTTGAATTACAGGCGCAGCTGAATGCAGACCACCTCAGGATTCCGACCATCTTTATAACCGCACACGGCGACGCGAAGATGCGGATGCAGGCGATGCGAGCAGGCGCAGTGGAGTTCCTGGCGAAACCGTTCGACGATGAGGCACTGCTCGAGAGTGTTCGAGCGGCGATGGAGAGTTAGAACCGACAAGGAACTGTGAACGCGCAGACAGGAGATTTCTGTGGAAGCTTTCGGAAGGTCCAGGTCCGGTGACCAGGTAGATAATCGGCGCAGATTCGAACAGATCATAGGCAAGAGCCCTGCTCTGGAAGCGGTGCTTGAACAAGTCGAACGGGTGGCGCCAACGGATTCCACCGTTCTTATCGAGGGAGAGACAGGTACCGGCAAGGAGCTGATCGCGCGCGCAATTCACAACCTCAGCTCGCGCTGCGGGCGTCCGTTCATAAAGTTGAATTGCGCTGCCATTCCGCTGGATCTGCTGGAAAGCGAGCTTTTTGGTCACGAGAGAGGTGCGTTCACCGGAGCCATAGCGCAAAAGATTGGCCGTTTTGAGATGGCCGACAAAGGCACGCTTTTCCTGGACGAGGTGGGCGACATTCCGCCGGCATTGCAGCCCAAACTTCTACGTGTATTGCAGGAACAGGAGTTCGAGCGCCTGGGCAGCACCAGGACTCACCAGGTAAACGTTCGGCTGGTCGCTGCGACGAACCGTGACCTGGCGGAGATGGTAAAGCGAAACGAATTTCGAAGTGACCTCTACTACCGTCTCAATGTGTTTCCCCTCACGCTGCCCCCTTTGCGGTCGCGCCGTGAAGACATCCCGTCGCTGGTGGCGCATTTTGTCGAGATTCTCGGCCGCCGGTTGGGCAGGGAAATCAAACACATTGCTCCCGAAACCATGTCTGCACTCAGCTCATACCACTGGCCAGGTAATATCCGCGAACTGCAGAACCTGATCGAACGCGCCGTGATCCTTTCCAACTATGGCGTGCTTCCCAATCCTTTGCCGGCTGCTGGAACTGAGCCTGTCGCCGTTTCTCCGGCGGCAAATACGCTTAAAGACTCCGAACGCGCCATGATTCTGCACACCCTTGAGGCAACCGCCTGGGTAATCGGAGGCCCGAACGGCGCAGCGGCCAAACTCGGCCTCAAGCGCACTACGCTGATCTGCAAGATGCAGAAGCTGGGGATTAGCAGGCCACCTATTCTTCACAGCAGCTCGGATCTGAGGGAACTCGCCCGCCGGGAGCCGGCGCCGGTCCCGCAATTGCAGTAGCACCGAACTACATCCGCAGAACAGACAGCGACCCAATTTCTCGAGAATCAGGCGAACTGCCGACTACAGTCGCAAAGTGCCAACTAAGGAAGTTGAGTGAGTGATTCCCTCAAGTAGTCGCGCGATGATGAAAGTCGATAACCATAATTGTGATATCGTCTTTCTGCCGTTCCCGGGTCCCATCGCACGACCACGCAAGCACTTCTTTCAGCAGGAGATCGACGAACTGCTCAGCTCCAAAGTCCTGCTTTTCTTTAATAAAAGTGGGAAGTGCCGCGTCGCCAAATGACTCGCCCGCGGCATTCTCTGCTTCCAGGAGGCCATCCGTGTAGAGCAGAAGCCGGTCTCCAACGTCAAAGGAAAACATGCTATCGGCGTAGGCCTCGTTCGCTCGCACTCCGAGGAGGAGCCCAGTTGCTCCAAGCACTTCCAATGTTTGCTTGCCGCGTCGCCACAATAGCGGTGGCGGATGCGCTGCGGTCGAATATCGTCCGACTTTTTTGACTGCGTCCAGGCATAGATACACTGCTGTCGCATACTGCTTGCGAGTTTCATTGCAAAGTACGCCGTTAATCCGAGCAATCATGCTTGCCGGCTCGCCATCGCTCTCGGGCTGTGTCGATACTGCCACCTTGACCATGGATGCAACAAGGGCTGCCGGCACTCCATGCCCCATGACATCGGCCACGAACACAGCTATGCAATTTGGCCGAACCGCCGGAAAGTCATAGAAATCGCCGGCTACAGCCGTCATGGGTGCGTATCGCACGGCGATCTGGACGTTCTCGATGGACGGAGGGCTTGCGGGAAGAATCGCCTCTTGAATTTTTGTCGCCGCGCGCATCTCGTCGCTCAGCGAGACCAGGCGTTTTTCATCTACGATCACTCGTTGGGCAGTGACATACCATAGGCAGATTACGAGCGCCAGAAATCCATATGGTTCGACCCCCGAGTGCCAATTACCGAACGTGACATGACGCACACGGTCGATGGAGTATGCAGAGAAAAATGCAAACAACCCGGCAAATAGGACACGACTATGTGCCAACGGCGGCGGCCTATATCCAGCGATACGCCCAAGAATCAGGACAACGGGCACCATGATAACCAATGCGGTTCCGGGAGCGTTGAAAAACTCGAGGGGGCTCTGATGCACCACACCAGTCAACGCAACTGCGACCAGGGCGCAATAAATCCCGCTTACCCATCTAACTGACGACCTCCATCCACGGCCATAAAACTCCTCAAAAAGCAAAAGGCCGGGGACGATTATAGATAGGGTTAAGAGCCGCTCAACAGAAAGTCCGACACTCTGCGGTTGTCCGAAGCCCAAACGAAAGGCTGAATTCCTTACGACAAGGGCGATTCCGTAGAGAATAGAGAATAGACCGAACCATAGCAGGAATCTCTCCCGAACCCGTCGCCGAAGAGCAGAGACGAAGACCGCGGATGAGCCGAGCGTTACTATTACAGAACCGACGATCAGGAGAGTTATAGCACCACGCACAAAGGCTCCTCAGGGACTTTCAATGCGACCAATGATCGACTGGCGCACCCCCGGAAATTTGCTCCGAAGCAGTCAGGAGCCGGCGTGCGACAAAGTCTCAGGTTCTTTACTTAAATAGGATCTTGGCCATCATGCCCTTGTCTTCATGACTCAGCAGATGACAATGGAAGAGCGACACCCCCCGGATGATGGGATCCGTGAAATCCATCATCAAATCGACGTTTCCTTGAACGGGTACCTCCACCGTATCCAACCACTCCGGGCGTGAGACGCGCGTCCCGTTCTGAGCATAGGCGAGAAAGTGAACCTGATGAATGTGGAAGGGGTGGACTTCGTGCGTGTTATTCACCACTCGCCAGTGGTGAAATCCGCCGATGGATACGCTCGTCATCGGAGGATCCGAAGGACCGTATTTCTTACCATTGATATAGAAGCCCTCCTTGTCTTCAGTGAACGTAACCACAAAGTCGGAAGGGCTACTCTCTATCCTCGCAATCAGCTCGGGCGACACTGGCTTGGAAACAGGGGCTGGCAGGCCAGCCGAGGCGGCTTGCTTTGTATGAGTGGGTTGCGAGGCGACTACCATATCCGCCAGCACCATTGCCGGGTTTGGATCTCCATCAGGGCCTGTATCGTAGCAACGTGTACGTAGCGATGCCTTAGTTCCAGATGGTGGCCCGGTGACGATTGCTTCGACGCGACCCGCCGGAGGAACGAGAAGGTGGTCTCTTAGCTCGACCCGGCGCTTTGGATCGTGGAATGAAAGTGGCATTCCGTCCAGCGCGACGATCTCGAGTTTCTCCGTATCCACTTGTAAATCCGCGTATAGATCTGGCGAAGCATTGACAATGCGCCAGAATTGACGTTCTCCCGGAGCAATAGCGATCTGCGGCCGCAGCGCACCGTTTACGGTAAAAAGCCGCTTCGGCAGGTCAGTCGAGGCCCAGCAGCCTTTGGCAGGAATTTCAACACTGCGCCGTAGTTCCGGGCTGTCAGGATCATTGTCCTCAAGTACTCGGTCGCGCAGCACCAGGATCCGTTCCCGCAAATGCTGGACCTCCGGAACATAGCGTTCCATGCCGTCGATCACAATCGCTCCGGACATGCCATCGAGGTCCTGTTGATAGCTTTCTCCGTGAGGGTGGGTATGATACCAATACAGTCCTGGCGGCTGATCTAGCGGAATGTTCACTATGTAGTGAAGCAATTGTCCTGGCATCGCCATCATCGTGATCACATCATCTTGAGGAGCGTCTGGGGAAACATGCAACCCGTGGAAGTGGAGGTTCGTCATGTTCATGCACGGTCCGTCAACGCATTGCTCCTGCGAGTGCGTTGACATCGCATTGGTGTAAGTCAGGCGTATATCTTCCCCCGGATTGGCTCGGATCACCGGGGGATCTTCCCGCCCATTGAACGAGAACGCAGCCTTGCCGGTGTTGGGATCGTTGATTGCCTTTAAGGACACAGGAGAGCGGGTTTCTGGCGGATCGGACACCGGGACCGGCTTCGAGGCAATTGCGCTGGACGGGGCCCCTGCCTCCAATTGCACACCGCAAACCAAGCCCAGACACGTTAGGCACGCGAGAAACCTGCGACCCACTTTTACCGAAGGATATGTAATCATGCTGTGTCTCCTCCCGCCCAGGGCGCTTTCAACCCTTCCATGTCCGGGACTAGTGCACCGCACCTGCCAAAGATACGTTCTAACGAGAAGCCGCAACTGATTGAATCCAGAAGGACCTTCTTCGTTGGAAGGCGGCGATTCGCTTCAGAGGGTGTCTGGATTTCGACACGTCTCCCCGACAGGTGTCGAGTGGTTATCATTATGCCGACCAAAACGTGGCATAATGTAGCGGGATGGATCGATGAACGCGGGCCACATGCAAATCGGTGATTGGCTAGGGCTGCAGACCCCAGCAACGGAGACAGAGATTCTTCGTATCGTGGAAGGGCGCCTTGCTCCTTCCGTAATCAAAAGGCTTCTGATGCTCGGACTTGAGCGGTCAGAGATCGATGAGACGGTCATTCCATCGCGAACCTTACAACACCGCCGTTCCCGTCGCGAAAAACTCACGCTGGAGGAATCGGATCGCGTCCTTCGGATCGTCCGCATTCTTTCCTCCGCTGAAGCCGTATATGGGAACCGTGCGCGGGCATTAGCCTGGCTTCGGAAACCTCATTCCCGGCTTGAGGGACGCTCCCCTCTTTCGCTCCTGAAGACCGATACTGGAAGCCGGATCGTGGAAGAGCTACTAATCCAGATCGACGAGGGAATGTTCGTTTAGATGGTGCTCTGGCGAATCAGCCGGCACCGCGATATAAGTGGCATCGGCGGTTTGAAGGCCGGCGGTCGATGGCATTATCCAGGGCAGCCGGTTGTCTATCTCAGCGAAAATCCTGCTTCTGCTCTTCTTGAGGTTTGCGTCCATACTGCCGCGAACGATGTTCCACCGGATTTCACTCTATTGAGAATTGAGGGTCCCGAGCTCGTGATACCTGCCATCGCGGAGACCGGCCTTCCTGAGGGTTGGCAATGGCGATTCGAGATCGCGAGAAGTTTGGGCACTGATTGGCTGCGAAAGGGCGAGGCAGTCATGCTTAAGCTTCCCAGTGCGATCGTTCCACAGACAACGAACTTCCTCTTCAATCCGCTCCATCCAGACGCTCGCCGATTTCAGATCGCTGAGGCGTTCGGATATCCATTTGACAACCGCATCAAGCAATGACCCGAGGCGCTAGGAATCGAGCGCGATTCGTTGAAACGCACGCATATGTTCCCACATCTCATCTACGAGATATTCAGAAAATGCCACGGCCGGTTCAAAGGAAGAACGAAAACGCGAAGACCGAAAGCGCGACCGTGCTTCAGCTGAAGTACTCTCCCCCTTTCGACGGGGAGACTCTCTTGTCAATTTTTCGCGCGCACCAGCTCCCCGACCTTGAGACAGTAACCTCGCAACACTACGAGCGGGTCTTCCACCGTGACGGCAGAATCGGATACTTTCGCGTATCGCACGATGATCCTGGAAAGAACGCGCTCACGCTCAAGGTGGTTGGAGCCGCTCGAAACTCCATACCCGCGATTGAGCAACGTGTCCGGCGCATGTTCGACCTCGATGTAAATCCGGCCGTGATTGCGGAACACATGGCTGGCCAGCCCCATCTCGGCGATCTATGGAGACGATATCCGGGTCTTCGCGTCGCGCGTACCTGGGATCGCTTCGAGACGCTCATCACAACCATTCTTGGCCAGCTGGTATCTGTCAGCTTTGGCCGTACTCTGATTCGGGAACTCATGCACAGCAGCGGGGAGAGAGTGAAGCATCCGGCTACAGGGCAGGAGATACGTCTCTTTCCAACTCCGAAGGCGCTCCGCACCGCTGACCTGTCTGCCGTGCGCACCTCTGAAATGAGACGAACCGCCATCCGGACGATCGCTGCGCTGGCTGCTGATGGAGGCTTGCCGTTAGTGGGCCAGCCTGAACCAAAGGGCCTCCGCCGAACTTTACTTTCTCTTCCTGGTGTGGGCGCCTGGTCAGCGGAGTACATCGCGATGCGTGCCTTCGATGATAACGACGCGTTTCCTGCGACCGACTACGGACTCAAGCAGGAGATCAAACGCCACCCTAAGATGACCGTAAGCAAGGTACGCCCGTGGCGTGCCTATGCTGCCGCGGCTCTCTGGAAGCACTTTGCAGAAACGAAAGGAAAACCCGATGAGTCTGTCGTATAAGTTTGCCGCTTCCCCGATTGGCAAATTAAAGCTTGTCGCTAGCGACAAAGGCCTCGTGGCCGTCCTTTGGGAGAAGGAAAACCCTGACCGGGTTCGCTTAGACGAACTGCTGGAAGACCCGAGTCACCCTGTGCTTTGTAAAACAGAACGTCAGCTGGAAGAGTACTTCGCGGGCAAACGGCAATCGTTCTCCCTTCCGCTGGACATGAGAGGCACACGTTTTCAAAACCAGGTGTGGGAAGCGCTCCTGGCAATTCCATTCGGAGAGACACGGAGCTACGGACAATTGGCCAATCAGCTGGGAAATCCAAAAGCCACGCGTGCGGTCGGTGCGGCGAACGGAAGAAATCCCATCGCGATCGTTGTGCCATGCCACCGCGTGATTGGGTTTTCCGGAAAACTTACGGGCTTCGCTGGCGGTCTCGAAGCGAAGGCGCATTTACTGGCCCTGGAAGGCAAAGACCAGAAGCTCTTCAATTGAGGAGCGACACCCGAGACGAGATGAGCATGCGCAAGAACGTTGACAGGTCGATTCGCTTTCGCACGCCGGCGGACATGATGACCGTCCCGAACTCAAAAGCGAGACGCAGGATCCTGCGGGGTGGTGCGAGAGCAAACGAACTTCGCGACGACGCCTTTCGTCGCATCATCCTTTCCATTCCGGCAGGAAAAGTCAGCACCTACGGACGGGTTGCGGCAGCGGCCGGCTATCCGCTCTACCATCGTGCAGTCGCACGACTACTGCGCACCGATCCGCCTGATCATCTCCCATGGCACCGGGTGCTCGGCGCCGGCGGTGAGATCAAACTTCGTCACCAAGCCGCGAAAGAACAGAGAGCACGGTTGCAGATGGAAGGGGTGAAGTTCCGCGGCAAGCGTGTCGACATGGAGCGCTTTGAGCACGCAATTCGCGCCTGGGACACGTTCGACTAAAGAGGCTGCGGAAAAAGTCGCTGTTGCGAATAGAAAGCGGCCCTCAGCGGCTAAAGCCCGTACCCTTCAAAAACTGGAGTTTTTCCGCAGCCTCTTAAGGCAGCAGACCCGGGTCAGCCGGCCCAAATTTGCTCCCACGGAGCATAGTGTCCAACAGCAGCCAGAAATGCATGGACGCCGAGTGCGATTACTAGAGCAGCCAGAGCCAGCACGCCGATGGATACCAGAAGAACACTGAAGCCTTTCGCGTGGCCACCGGCGATTGTCAGCATCGTGGCGTCAGCCTATCCGACACCGCGACACCGCGAAACATCACCGGCATGGGTTACGGCGGGGTGGACGATCTACTCTAAAGTGCCGAGATTGCCGCACTCCGCGCTGTCTTTTCCCTTCCGATCGCGATAGGGGCCGCGCACCATGGAAATGCCCTATCGTTCTGGTACACCCTCTTAATCAACCAGTAAATATAATCACCGCCATCTGCGTCAGCGGGAAATCTCTTCCAGCGCGAGATTCCGGGTGCGTGGCCCCATCAACCCAATCACCGCCATCACGATCAGCATCGCTGCTGCAATGAACGCGAACACGCCGATTGTGCCGAAGTTCTTTAAGGCTCCAGCGATGAAAAACGACGTGAAAATTGCCGAAAAGCGGCTCCAGGAGTAAACAAAGCCGACCGCGGTCGACCGGATGCCCGTCGGGAAAAGCTCTGTCTGGTAGGCATGAAAGCTGTAAGACATAATGTTGCTTGCGAGCGTCAGTCCCACGCCCATCGCGATCAGGAGCATCCCACCCGAAACCTGGCTGAAGGTTAGCCCGCAAACCACGATCGCGGCTGCGGTCGCGACGATCACGCTTTTGCGTTCAAACTTGTCGGCGATTAATAGCCCAATCAGCGGCCCGATCGGCGCCGAGATTGCAATGATCGATGAATACAGCAGGCTTGTCGTGACCGTGATGCCTTGCTTAACCAGCAGCGTCGGCACCCAGTTGGCAAAGCCGTAAAAGCCGACAGTCTGGCACACGTTGAAAATGATCATCATTGCTGCGCGCTTGCCATAGGGTGCCCTCCACATGTCGAAGAACGTCTGGGTTGTAGTTACAGGTTGGGGGTAAGTGGCAGCAGGAATGAGAAGCGCCTGTCCAAATTCTCTAGCGACGGTCTCTTCCAGATTCGACATCACACGGTCTGCTTCTGCGAGACGCCCCTTCTGCGCGAGCCACCGCGGGCTTTCAGGTAACGCGCGACGAATGAACCAGACGAACAGCGCTCCGTGCGCTCCGATGATCACTACCCAGCGCCAGCCATCGAGGCCCAAGGGCTTGTTCGGTACCAGCAGGTACGACAGAAACGCCACCACCGGAACAGCCATAAAGCCCACTGCCTGCTCGCAGGCAAAAGCGCGTCCGCGGATACGCTTGGGCACGAGCTCGGAGATATAGGTACCGATGGTTACCAGTTCCACTCCAATGCCGAGCCCGGCCATAAAACGCCAGAAGTTCAGGCCCATTGCCGTGACCTGAAATGCCATGGTAAGGTTTCCGGCCGTGTAGAACAGCAGCGAGTACGTAAAGATCGCCCGACGGCCAAAACGGTCAGCGAGAAACCCGCAACAAATCGTGCCTATGAAAAGTCCCGCGAACAGAGACGCTATAAAGGCTGCCACTCCGTTCATACCAAAGAGGCCGGTGGTGGTAGTCGCCAGAATGCCGCTCTTCACCAGTCCCGGCGCGACGTATCCGGAATAAAGCAGATCGTAGAGCTCAAAAAAGAAGCCGAGGCTCAGCAGGACGACGAACTTCCACATCGTCCGCGTGGCTGGGAGCCGGTCAAGCCGCGCGGAGATCGTGGCCGCCGAAAGAGGAAGGGGTGCGGCGGGAATGTGCGTCGGTTCAGGGCTTCCCATCGGTATAGTCTCCGTGTGGCGGCAATGGAGTGCCGCTTTCATTCGCCGGCTG
This sequence comes from uncultured Acidobacteriaceae bacterium, assembly GCA_963787145.1. Lineage (GTDB taxonomy): Bacteria > Acidobacteriota > Terriglobia > Terriglobales > Acidobacteriaceae > PALSA-350. Next base: position 144,267 of record CAWBBY010000044.1, on the reverse strand, counting down.
TCCTTCTTGAGCCTCGTATATTGTCGCTCTAGATCGGTGCTGCGGGTGTTGGACGGCTTTGCTTCATTCGTCGCTTGCGCAAATGGGACAGTTTGGAGCAATCTTATTGCCGGATGGGCCCTTCCCCCGCGCCCGCGATGAGATTGCCAAGGGCGCGTCCAAACTCAAAGGCGTTGCAGGCAGGCAGCAGAAAAATTATGGTCCGCTCACTGGAAGTAGAATCTACACCAGAGACTCCTACATGTCCGAAGACCCATTAGCGGCTCCGCCGGCGGCTTCCTCTGAAGCCGCGCCGGCAGCAGTAACGCTCGCGCTCGTCAAGAAGCATCCGCGCGCCATTCGCTGGATGCACTGGATTAACTTTCCTCTCCTGACGATCATGATCTGGAGCGGGCTACTGATCTATTGGGCAGACTCCGTGCCGCCGTATCAGCACGCGCACCAGGTCTATCGCGTCGGCATCGGCTCGTGGACGCTGTTTCGCTTTTTTCCAGACTGGTTTTGGAAGCTGCTCGACGCGCCGTATCAACTCACCACAGGCCTGGGCTGGCATTTTCTCGTCATGTGGATCTTCGCGGTCAATGGAATTGCCTATGCAATTTACCTCGCGGTCTCGGGTGAGTGGCGGCTTTTGTGGCCCGAGAAAAACTCCTTCCGGGATGCAATTCAAGTAGTCCTCGTCGATCTGCATCTGCGCACGGGTCTTCCACAGCAGGGCAAGTATAACGGCGCTCAGCGCATCACTTACACGGCCATCGTGCTGATGGGTGCAGGTTCGCTCATCACCGGGGTCGCAATCTACAAACCTGCGCAGGTGCACTGGATCACTACGCTGCTGGGCGGCTATGAGATGGCGCGCTGGGAGCACTTCTGGCTCACAATTGGGTTCTCCATTTTCTTTGTGGTCCATGTGGTACAGGTGATGGCGGCGGGCTGGAACAACTTCCGCTCGATGGTCAGTGGTTACGAACTCCAGCGCCGCGAAGCACTACCGCCCGCAGAAATTGCCGCGGCACACGCTGGCGGCCGGCCGATCGATGCAGAGTCCGGAGAACCCACAGGAGGCGCCCTTGAGTCAGCCTGAAGAAATCGCCGGCACGGAAACAGAGATCAAACGCGAGAGCGCCAGGCGCACTCGCCGCAGCTTCGTTGTTGGCGGAGCGGCGGCGGCAGCAGGGTATGGTCTTTGGCATCTTGCCGGAACCGGAAAAGAGGACGGCCGTCAACCTCCTGCGCTGCGCCGTGCGTTCCAAACCGATGCGGCCATCATGCGCACCGTGTTCGACGAGCGCGGCCTTTCGCCGACCTATCCGCTCTCGCACGCCACGAACCTGCGCCTCAACGGGACTGTTGGTCTCAACCAGATTCTGAAACCCGAGAGCTGGCGGCTACAGTTGATCGGCGTCGCTAACCCGGAGCGTTTTCCACATTACGCAAAAGATGTCACGTCGTGGAACTACGAGTACGGCAGCGACTTGCAGCCGGAGGAAGAGTCGGTCGACCTGAAGAGCGCGCCTGGCAACGGCGGCGTTTCAAAGACCGGCGCTGCGGTGCCGCCTCCGGCCCCGGCAGGGGCTTCGCTCAATCCGGGCGGCGCCGTCGACAGCGATGCCGGCGCTGCGCTCGCCGCCCGCATTGAAGCGCTGGTGCGCAATAGCGCAAAGAAGCCGCATCAGGGTGCTGATGAAGCAGGGCCGTCGGCCAGCGGACCGGATCGTCACACTCCAGGCCTGCTGTTGACGATAGACGATATCGCAAAACTGCCCCATGTAGAACTGGTGACGCAGTTCAAATGCATTGAAGGCTGGAGTCAGATCGTGCAGTGGGGCGGTGTTCGTCTGCGCGATCTCATCGACGCCTATCCCGCGGCGAAGATCAACGGCAAGGACCCTCGCTACGTCTACATGGAAACGCCCGATGGCAATTACTACGGCGGTTACGACATGTCGGCCGCACGCCATCCGCAGAGCCTGCTGGTGACAGACATGGGCGGCAAACCGCTGACGCAGTCGCACGGCGCTCCGCTGCGCCTGCACATGCCCATCAAGTACGGCTACAAGCAACTCAAGCGCATCGGCCTGATCTCGTACATGAATACGCGGCCCGACGACTACTGGACCAAGCTCGGCTATGACTGGTACGCCGGTTTGTGAGATCTCGCCTGCAAGACCTGCATCCCGACGGTGCTGAACCACGCGGTCCAGCACCGTCGGGATGCCCAACTGGCTCACTCCTCCGTCCGGCTTGGCTATCTACCGCTTCACCGGTTGCGGTTTGTAGGGCTTTCCAAGCAGTAGTTCCCCGCTGCTGACTCCGTGCGCAAAAGTGCACTAGCAGCTACTAGGCGGGCATCAGAACGGCATCGATGACGTCGATCACGCCGTTCGACTGCATGACGTCCGCCGTGATGATCCAAGCCGAACCACCCTTTTCGTCGGTGATCTTGATCTTGCCGCCCTCTTCGCTGAAGGTCAGCTTTCCGCCTTCAACGGTGGTTGCGACGTAGGAGCCGTGACCCTTCTTGATCCAGGCCTTGAGTTCCATCGTGGTGATTTTGCCGGGTACGACGTGGTAGGTGAGAATCTTGGTCAGTGTGGCCTTGTTCTCGGGCTGAACGAGGTTGTCGACGGTGCCCGCGGGGAGCTTACCGAACGCGTCATCGGTAGGAGCGAAGACGGTGAAGGGACCAGGGCCGTTGAGGGTGTCCACCAAGCCGGCGGCTTTGACAGCGGCCACGAGGGTCTTGTTGATCGGCGAGTTGACGGCATTCGCCACGATGGTCTTGTCCGCGTACATGGCAGCGCCACCCACGGTGGGGTTTTGAGCCGACGCGGATATCGATACGATGGCGAGTGCGGCACCAGCCATCAGGGTCATCAGAGATTTCTTCATTGTCGTTCTCCTTGCTTTTTTTTGAAACAACTTCGATGTGCGGCCTTTGGTTCGCTGCGTTAAGAATCGTGCTCACATCCCGCACAGTGTGAGTACGAACATGCCCCAGGAATGGATTTACCGATATTCGATGAAGAGCTTACGCCGAACAGGGCTGTTTACGCCAAATAACTCCCAAAGCAACACTCGAGGCTAAGCGCAGTCCTGCGAACAAAGATGCGATAAAGGCCGCCACTCCGTTCATGCCAAAGAGGCCGGTGGTGGTGGTCAGAAGGCCGCTCTTCACCAGTCCCGGCGCGACTTATTCGGAATAAAGCAGATCGTAGAGCTCAAAAAGAAGCCGAGCCTAAGCAGGACGACAAACTTCCACATCGTCCGCGTGGCTGGGAGCCGGTCAAGCCGCGCCGAGATCGTGGCCGCCGAAAGAGGAAAGGGCCTGGCGGGGCGGTGCGTCGGTTCAGAGCTCCCCATGGGTATAGTCTCCGTGTGGCGGCATGGAGTGCCGCTTTCATTCGGAACGGTTTTGCTTCATTCGTCGCTTGCGTAAAAGGGACAGTATGGAGCAATCTTGTTTCCGGATAATCCTCTTCCCAGCGCCCGCGATGAGACTGTCAAAGGGCGCGTCGACAGGTAGTGACGTCAATGACCTGGTTCAGCTTCTACCGGAGGTGGATACTGTTCCAGTTCATTTAGCAGCCGAATGTTAACCAACTCCTAAAAGGAGAAGTAAATGAAACTTGCAAGCAGTTTTTTCCGAACCGTCGTCACCGTATGCGCTCTCACCCTGGTGTCGGCCGCCGCGCATGCTGCAACGATTCAGCTGAAGGCCGACCTGAAGGCCTCCGCCGAAGTTCCTCCCAAAGACAGCCCTGGTATGGGCACCATGACGGGTACCCTGAATACTGAAACCAATGAGTTCACGTATCACATTGAGTTCAGCGGGTTGACTGGTCCAGCTGTCGCAGCGCATTTTCACGGCCCGGCGGCGGTGGGAGCGAATGCCGGGCCACAGCTCCCGATCAAGGGGAGTCCCGTCACAAGCCCCATTAATGGCAAGGCAACCCTTACCGCGGAACAAGCAAAGGATCTGCTGGATGGCAAATGGTATTTCAATCTCCATACGGCGGCAAACCCTGGCGGGGAGATTCGCGGCCAAATTATGAAGGCTGAATGACCGGCCCGTTCCGGTGCTGGAAGCTGCGGTATAGGTTCTGCTGGCGAACAGGAAAGCATGTAAACGCGTAACTAAGACACAATCAGATTCATGTCTTAACATGAGCCCGCTCGCACCACCTCCGGCGCAGCGGGCTCTTTCATTTAAAGGTGCCCAGACATTCTGCACGCCCTTCTAATATTGCCTGTGGGCGTCTCTTAGAAGGATCATCAACCGACCTGGCCGAACGCGGCGCGGAGACGCGCCGAAGTGAACGGTACGGTGCGCAAGCGAACACCGGTCGCGTCGAAGATAGCGTTAGCCAGTGCAGCCGGGACTGGTGTGCCGGAAGCCTCGCCCGCACCAAAAGCCGGCTGGTCCGGGTGATCCAATAGCGCAACCTGGATCGCGGGCGCCTCCGGAAACCGCAGGATCGGATAACTGTTCCAATCGACGCTGGTAACGTGGGTGCCATCGAACGTCACTTCCTCGTGCAGGGCGCGGCTCAACGCCTGCATGATGTTGCCTTCTACCTGGTTGAGTAAACCATCGGGATTCATAATGAGCCCGCAGTCGTGTGCGCATGCGACCCGGCGTACCGTTATCTTGCCCCGCGCACGATCCACAGCGACTTCCATCGCCATGCCGGTATAGCTCTCCGCCTGCTTGTAATGCACATATGCAAAGCCTCTGCCGATCAGTAACCCATTCTGCCCGGAGGTTGTTTGTAACATCTGTTTATTCGGCGAGGGGCGCGGTTGCCAACCGATCATGGCGGCTGCGCGGTCGATCACCGCCAACGCTCGCGGGTCCGTCAGGTCACGACGTCGAAAAGCGACTGCATCAATGGCCGCAGCCGATGCCAATTCGTCGGTGAAGCTCTCCACTGCAAAAATGGTGCCCATTTTCCCCGGCGCGCGCAGGTTCGATAGCCGAATCGGCGTGTCGTTCAACGCGCGGGACGTGACCAGCAGATTGGGAACGGAATACGGCGGGTCGAGATTTTGTGTCACCGGACTACCGCCGCTGTGCTGTTGCCCAGATGGCAAACTCGCCGAAGTAGGACCGAGGAGTGAGCCAGTCCATTGCGGCCCGGTAGATCCCGACGTCTTGCTTTCCCAGGCCACGATCTTTCCCGCCGCGTCGATCCCGCCCCGCAGTTCCAGCAACTGCGCCGGTCCTTTCGGATCCCACGCATGTTCATCTTCACGCATCCATTGCAGTCGAACCGGCTTACCGGCTGCGCGAGAAAGCAATACTGCGTCGGCAGCGGCATCGTAGGCGCCATTGCTACCGTACGATCCGGAACCGTCCAGGTAATTCACCTGCAGCGTTTCGACCGGGATGCTGAAAAGCCTCGCGAGCAGGGAACGCAACCCGAATGTGTCCTGAGTTGACGACCATATCGTGGTAGCGGAATCCCTTACATCGGCGATCACACAAGAAGGGCCGAGAGAAGCATGGCTTTGGAACGGCCAATAGTAGGTCGCGGTAAGTTGCTTCGAAGCCGTGGGGAGTGTCGTCGCGGTGTCGCCGCGCTCCATGACCGATTGCTCGTGCTCGCTCGCAGCGGCTTTCATGGTGCGGTCCAGTCCATTGCTGAGCGGTAGCGGCTGCCCCTTGCTCCAGGTCGTTTTCAGTTCCCGCGCCGCTCGAATGGCAGCCCATTCATTCCTGGCCACAACGCCCAGGAAGCTTTCCACGCGCACGATCTGCACATCGGGGATGGTGCCGATCGACGCTTCATCCACCGCGATGAGCTGGGCCCCGATGGCAGCCGGCCGGATGACCCGGCCATGCAACATTCCCGGTACATGAAAGTCCTGAATATAGACATGGCGCCCCGTGCATTTGGGCGGAACATCTGTCCGCAGGATGGGCTTGCCAACCACGGTGTACTTTGCGCGATCCTTCAAAGGAGCTTTCGCATCCACCTTGAGGTCGAAGCGCTTTCCGCCAACCAGAGTGCCGACGGAGATCCCTTTACCGCCGGCGACCGGTCTCACTTCGCCTTCAGAGATTGTGAGCAGTGAACTCTCGCAGTTTAGCTGTGCCGACGCCCTTTCGAGCAGCGCCATGCGCGCGGTGGCGGCTGCTTGTCGAATGTCAGCCCCGGCCCTGGGAACGCCCGAACTACCACCGGTTCCGCCATGATTCGGTGTTATGCCGGTGTCGCCTTGGATGACCGTGAAGCGCTCCACCGGGATATCCAACTCCTCTGCAGCAATCTGCCGATACACGGTGTTGATGCCGGTGCCGATATCGACGTGGCTGGTGAAGATGGTGACCGTTCCGTCCTCGTGGATGGCCAGAAAACTGTCCAGTTCCCGCGCAACCGGATGAGGTTGGCCGGGGCTAACGGGCGAAGGAGTCTGCGCCAGAATGTATCGAGGCAGGACTGCCACTGTGCCAAAACCGACCACCAGGGCGCCGCCTGATTTGAGAAGGCTGCGGCGAGAGAAAGCGGGGATCATCGTTTGCTCACTGCGCGTTCGCGGCGCGCATGACAGCGTTAAGAATCCGGGTGTGCGTTCCGCAGCGGCAGAGATGGATGGCCAGGCTGCTCTTCACTTGTTCCAACGTCGGCTTTGGGTTGTTTCGGAGCAGTTCGGTGGCTGCCATCACCATGCCGGTGGTGCAATACCCGCATTGCGCAGCCTGTTCCGCGATGAACGCGGCTTGAACACGGCTGGGATTCTCTTGAGTGCCCAGAGCCTCAATGGTGGTAACTTCCCGGCCTACGACTCGGGATACAGGAGTGGTGCAGGAACGCGCAGTCTTTCCATCGATCAGAACTGTGCACGCGCCGCATTGGCTTAATCCGCAACCAAACTTCGGGCCGTGCAGATCGAGATCGTTGCGCAGGATGTAAAGTACAGGCTGATCCGGGTCCCACGAATCGACGCTGACTGCCTGGCCATTCACCCGAAATTTGTAGGCTGCCATAAATTTCTCTACGTCAATTGTTGGCCATCATACAGCTTTTTCTTCGGGCAACAGAAGCAATCGCGAGCTGCTGAAGTTTCTCAACCAGGAAGAACCGAATTAATTTAGAGCCTGGTTTGTAGACTCTCTCTATGGCCTCGCCCGCGAGATTCATTGCCCAGCTTCGCCGGCTGGATTGGGCGCGCGGTTTACGCGCGGGTCTGGCGGTTGCCGCCGCCATGGTGGGCTGTCGCATGCTTGGCCAGCCGATGGGCTGGAGCGCTCTGGGCGCCTTCGAAGGCAACATCGTCGACAACGGGGGCCCTTACCGCGTTCGCTTTATCTCCATTGCGATGCTGATGGGCGCCGGCAGCCTGGGCGCAGTGCTGGCCACCCTGGCCAGTCCTCATCTGGCCTGGACGCTGGTGCTCACCGTCGTCTTCTCCTTTGTGATCACCTACCTTCGTGCCGCGGGTCCATCGTTCACGACATCAAGTGTGATTGTTCTGGTGGTCTACTTCGTGGGACTCGACCACCCCGCAGCGTCGCTCGCCGGCGCTCTAAGCCAAGCCGGCCTCTTTTTGGGTGGATGTGTCTTCGCCGCCATCCTTTCGTTGCTTCTATGGCCGGTGTACCCCTTTGGCCATGCCCGGCGGGTCATTGCTCTTTGCTTTGGTGTACTGGCGCAATCGCTGGCAGAGATTGATGCGCTGCTCGCGGAGGCCGATGCCGCAAAAGATCAAGGATCCTCATGGACGGCGCGCTGGTTCAGCCTTGTCCAGGGTTTCCCCAACCGCATGCGCAGCGCGCTGGAGGCAGCCCGCAGCAGCCTGGGCAGCGTGCGTGCCCGCACCCCGGCGCGCTCCGCGCGGGGACGCAACCTGGCCGTGCTGCTCGAAATCGCCGATACACTGTTCAGCCGCGGCCTGGCCATGATCGACCTCGCCGAGCGCTCGGCTATCGAAGGCAACGCGGAGGACATTGCGTTCGCCAGGCAGAGACTGGCCTGGCTGGGGCAGGCGGCGCTGCTCGTGGAACGGGGACTGGACGATCGGCCCCGGTTGGCCGAGTTTCTCCGCGAGGGCAATAAGCTGATCGCCGCCACCCGCGTGGCCAATGGGGCTGCGGATTCAGCAGGGGACGCAGCGATGTTTGCGGCCGCTTTTCATGCACTACAAGCGGAGTGCGCGCAGAACCTCGAGACCGCGCTCGAAGCACTCACTGGCATATGGACTGGGGTCGACCCAATCTTTTCCCGGCGGCCAGTCCCGGGCACACCACTCCAGGTCAGGGCCGAGCAGCGCCTGCGCCTCAAGTCGCGGGGCACGCTCGAGTCGCTGCACGAGAATTGGACCTTCGCCTCCTCGGCGTTGCGTCACGCCCTGCGCACCTCTGCGGTCTGCGTATCCAGCGTGCTGCTCGTACGGGCGCTGCATCTGCCCTATGGCGAGTGGATGGCATTGACCGCAGTCATCGTTCTGCAGCCCTACGTAGCGCACACCTGGCAAAAATCGCTGCAGCGCGTGGGTGGGACCATTGCCGGCGGCGTGCTGGCCGCGCTGCTGGTGGTGTTCATCCGCACGCCCGAAGCGCTCATGGCAACTGTGTGCATCACCGCGTTCTTCACCCTGGCCTGGTTCGCAGTCGATTATGCCTGGTACTGCTTTTTCCTGACGCCAACATTCGTTCTGCTGACCGTGCACGGCCGGCACGACTGGCGCATAGCCGGCATTCGTGCCATGGATACCATCCTGGGCGCGGCGCTTGCCCTGGTCGCGGTAAAACTTCTCTGGACCGAATCGGAGCATCTGCGCTTGGGGGAGATCCTCGCCCGATCAGGCGAGGCGAACGCGGCTTACCTGGCCGCGATGCGCCGTTACTGGAGCACTCCGAACCCAGAGAAGGCGGTCGCCAACGTGGACATCCTGGCTCCGGCGCGGCGGCATGCTGGGCTGGCCAACAATGAATCTGAGGAGGCGCTGGAGCGGCTGATGATGGAGGGCACGCAGAACCCAGCCGCCTCGGTGCGGACCGAGCATGCGCTGGCCTTCGCCACGTATTCCCGCCGCCTGACCCAGGGCATGGTCTCCGTGGCGCTGGTCCATCCCGTGCCTCCGGTCCCGGAGTGGGTGCCCTTCGTCGATGATTTGCAAGATAGGCTGCATCGGATTGCCGGGTTGCTGCGCGGAGAGGATGTGGCGTTGGGCAAACCTCAGCCGTTGCTGCCGGCGGGCGAAGAACAGGGCCAGGCAACGCGCCTCCGGCAACAGGTTGAGGTGCTGGAGAAATCGGCACAGGGCATGGGCCGGCCAGAGCTCTCTAAATAAGAGAACAAACCGAGCTTGATGCTAGGTATGGAGATCCTGGTTGGTTGACTCTGTCCATCCCTCTCCACCCACGCCAAGGTGGGCCGCCGCCCTCCCCTTTGTCATCCCGACCGGAGCGAAGCGCAGTGGAGGGACCTGCTGTTCTTTCTTTCCATCCGATCTGACCGCACCTAATAAAAGTCACGGCCCTGCCCTTTTGTCATCCCGAGGAGCTGACTTGCCTGGGGCAAGTTAAGGGAGCAATGAACGGGTGTTAGGGTGAGTGCGTTTAAGCTTGAGGGGACTGAGGCTGGAGGAAGTAGGCCGGCGTTCGATTGGAGCGTAGTAGCCCGATCCCGAGGATGGTCCCAGGCTGCGTGATGGAGAGATTGGTGAGGTTGCCTTTTTTAGGTAGCGATCCCGTTTAGGAGATTACTGATATCGGCCGCCTGGCCTTAGGCCCAGTCTGGGAGAGGGGATGAGAAGAGAGAAGGAGTTCCGGGAGCTGAGTTTGGAGTGTATTGAGCCCAACGCGGCTGGGATTGATGTAGGGGCGAGAGAGATTTACGTGGCTGTGGCGCGGGATCGAGACCCTGAGCCGGTACGTTGTTTTTCCACCTTTACGGAGGAGCTGCAAGCTATCGCGGCGTGGTTAAAGCAGTGCGGCGTGGCCAGCGTAGCGATGGAATCGACTGGGGTGTATTGGATACCGCTCTACGAGGTGCTGGAAGAGGCCGGGCTGCGGGTGTGTCTAGTCAACTCACGGCACGTGAAGCATGTACCGGGACGCAAGTCTGACGTAAGCGACTGTCAGTGGTTGCAGTACCTGCATTCGGTGGGTCTGCTGCGTGGCTCGTTCCGTCCTGAGGCAGCGATCTGCGCCCTGCGTGCGCTGAGCCGTCATCGGTCCAACCTGGTGGAAGCGGCTGCGGTGCATGTGCAGCACATGCAAAAAGCGCTGACGCAGATGAATCTGCAGATCCATCATGTGCTCAGCGACATCACTGGTAAGAGCGGTCTGTCGATCGTAGACGCCATTCTGGCGGGCAAACGAGATCCCGAACAGTTGGCCAGGTTGGCCGACGGCCGCATTCGTGCGGAAAGGGAAACAGTCATCAAATCGCTGGTGGGTAACTACCGTTCCGAGCATTTGTTCACGCTGCGTCAGTCTCTGGAAGCCTACCGGCATTATCAGAAGATGCTGCTGGACTGTGATCGGGAGATCGAGCAGCGCATGGGCCAATTGCCCAACCAACCCAACGGAGGCCAACCGTTGCAGGGCCATAAGCGGGGCAAACGGCGTAAGAACCAGTTCCACTTCGACATGGGCAAGGAACTGTATCGCGTGCTGGGCACCGACTTAACGGTCGTACCCGGGTTGAGTGCGCTGACGGTGCATACGCTGGTGACGGAGATCGGAACCGATTTCGGTCGTTTTCCCAATGTGGCGGCGTTCACCAGTTGGCTGACGCTGTGTCCCGGGAGCAAGAAGAGTGGGGGCAAGGTTCTCTCTTCAAAGACGCGCAAGTCCAACAGCCGTCTCGCCGCTGCCCTGCGACTGGCCGCGCAGACGCTACACAAGAGTCACTCCTACCTGGGCGCATATTATCGCCGCATGCGGGCGCGCCTGGGCGCGCCGCAAGCCATCACCGCTGCGGCCCATAAACTGGCCCGCATCGTATATCACCTGATCACCACCCGCACCGCTTACGACGAGAGCATCTTCGCCCTAGAAGAACAAAAATTAGCTCTTCGCAACCAACATCGCTTGCACAAACAAGCACGCGCCCTAGGCTTCCAGCTCGTCCCCCTACCTCAACCGGAGGTTGTTCATTAGGAGCGTAGCCGAGGGACCTGCTGTTTACGTTAATAGAGAAGCCGAACCTGGAGGCGAACCGCCCACGGCACATTCGCTGCGCCCGAAAGCGAAACAGCAGGTCCCTCGGCTACGCTCGGGATGACAAAGTTTAAGGCGGTGACTTTTGTTAGGAGCCGTCGAATCGGATGGGCACAGACAGCAGGTCCCTCCACTGCGCTTCGCTCCGGTCGGGATGACAAAGGGGAGGGCGGCGGGCCACTTTGGCGTGGGTGGAGGTGGATGGATAGAACCGCCCGCCGCCCGCCTTTAGCGACGAGCGTGATATTTTCGGAGAGAGATTTCCGTCCCGAGAAACACACCCGATGGAACCCGATCCTAACAACGCGCCCCAGCCCGTAGCTAGCGTCCCTGCCGTTGCGCAGCCGGTTGCCGCCTCGCTGACCCGCGCCGCGATCTTCCTCGTCGTGACCCTGAACCCAGGCTCCGAGAATCGCGCTACCTTGCGCTCATTCTGCGCAGATCTCTCCGGGCTGCTACGCGCGGTGGAATTTCGTGATTTAGAAGGACAACTTTCCTGCGTGATGGGGTTTGGGTCCGAGGCGTGGGACCGTCTCTTTGGGCCGCCGCGGCCGGCAGAACTGCATCCCTTCCGGGAGTTTCGCGCCGGAGCGCGCCATGCGGTGGCCACGCCCGGCGACTTGTTGTTCCACATCCGTGCCAAGCGCATGGATCTATGCTTTGAGCTGGCCACCCAGTTGATGGCGCGTATCGGCAAAGCCGTTTCGCCGGTGGACGAAGTGCACGGCTTCCGTTACTTCGACGACCGCGACCTCATCGGCTTCGTCGACGGGACGGAGAATCCAAGGGGCGCGGCCGCGGTCGACGCCGTGCTCATCGGCGAGGAGGACGCCGCCTTCGCCGGCGGCAGCTACGTCATCGTGCAGAAATATCTCCATGACCTGGACGCATGGAACGCGCTCTCCACCGAGGCGCAGGAACGCATCATCGGCCGCACCAAGCTGGCCGACATCGAATTGGACGATTCCGTCAAGCCGACCTCAGCCCACAACGCGCTCACCACCATCGAGGAGAACGGGAAAGAAATCAAGATCCTGCGCGACAACATGCCCTTCGGCAAGCCCGCGCACGGTGAATTTGGCACCTATTTTATCGGCTACAGCCGTTCCCCCCGCACCATCGAGCAGATGCTCGAGAACATGTTCGTCGGCAGGCCGCCCGGCAACTACGACCGGCTGCTCGACTTCAGCCGCGCCGTCACCGGAAACCTGTTCTTCGTGCCCTCTGCAACCTTTCTAGACGACGTAACCGAAGATCCACCAGCGGTTGCGGAGGCCCCCGCACCGGCAGCGGCCAAACCATCTCCATCCATCCCGTCCGCGCACGACGGTTCTCTCGGCATCGGTTCCCTTAAAGGAGACATCCGGCATGAATAATCTCCATCGCGAGCTCGCTCCCATTTCCGATTCGGCGTGGGCTGAGATCGAAGAAGAAACATCGCGTACGCTCAAGCGCTACCTCGCCGGGCGGCGTGTCGTCGACGTCCAGGGGCCCGGCGGAACTTTCCTCTCCGCCGTCGGCACCGGCCATCTAGTGTCGATTGCCGCCCCGGGTGACGGCATCGTCGCCAGGCAGCGCGAGGTAAAGCCGCTGGTCGAGTTGCGTGTTCCCTTCGAGCTCGATCGCCAGCAGATTGACGACGTCGACCGCGGCGCCAACGACTCGGACTGGCAACCGGCGAAAGACGCTGCGCGACAGATCGCTTTTGCCGAGGACCGCGCCATATTCGAGGGCTACGACGCCGCCGGTATTCAAGGCGTCCGCCAGTTCACCAGCAATCCCATCATGACTCTCCCCGCCGACGTGCGTGAGTACCCGGAAGCCATTGCCCAAGCCTTGAGCCAGTTGCGTCTGGTTGGAGTCAATGGCCCTTACTCGGTGTTGCTCGGCGCCGATGCCTACACTGCACTCGCCGAGACCAGCGACCACGGCTACCCCGTACTGGAGCACGTTAAGCGGCTAGTCAACGACGAAATCATCTGGGCGCCTGCTATTGCCGGCGCGTTCGTGCTCACCACCCGTGGGGGCGATTTCACCCTACATCTCGGCCAGGACGTCTCCATCGGCTACCTCAGTCACACCGATACCGCTGTCCGCCTCTATCTGCAGGAGACCTTCACTTTCCTCCCGCTCACCAGCGAGGCTAGCGTCGCGCTGGCTCCTCCAGCAAAGGCAACCACATAGGCATACCGGGGGGACATATGAAGAAACACATTGCAGGCATTAACCCTTCAGTTCCGCCAAGTGGAACTGGATGCGTAGAGTGTTTGGCCTCCGGCGATTGGTGGCTTCATCTTCGCCGCTGTGCGGAATGCGGACACGTCGGCTGTTGCGACAGCTCTCCAGGACAGCACGCGCGCAAGCATTTCCACGCCGTCGGGCATCCCATTGTTCAGAGCTTTGAACCGGGTGAATGGTGGTTTTGGAACTTCCAAACCGAGAGCGAGGTCGAAGGCCAGAGACTCGCGCCACCAGGAGCCCACCCCTTGACCCAGCCCACTCCAGGACCGCGGGGCCGGGTCCCAGTGGATTGGGAACAGAAGCTTCACGGCTGACCAGCCCGGCTTGCCTAATTCGGGTTTGAGGCCCAAAATGAACCCGTCCAATTTTCTAACCGGCGCTGCGTTCCGCAGGGAAGGGAAGCCATTCTCATCATGGGACCTGCTCGCCGCTCCCCCATTTCGGAAATAGACGTCCTATGGATAACCGCAGGCCTGGGTTGCGATGGGGACACCATCGCCATGACGGCCGCCACCCAGCCCAGTATTGAGGACATCGTCCTGGGGGCTCTTCCTTGGATTCCCAAAGTCCATTTCTATAATCCCTTCCTCGCCGCCGACAACGGAGAGGAATTCATGGCCCATTTCCATCGCGCGGCGCAAGGAAAGTCGAACCCCTTCATCCTCGTCATGGAGGGCTCAATTCCCGATGAAACCAATAAGAAAGAGGGCTATTGGGCGTCCTTCGGCACCGACCAGGTAACCGGTCAGCCCATCACGACCTGTCAATGGATCGACTGGCTGGCGCCGAAAGCATGGGCCGTCATTGCCGCCGGAACCTGCGCCACCTACGGCGGAATTCATGCCATGGAAGGCAATCCGACCGACTGCATGGGGCTACCCGATTATCTTGGTTGGCAGTTTCGCTCCAAAGGCGATATCCCTATCGTTTGCGTTCCCGGATGTCCTGTGCAACCGGACAATTTCATGGAGACGCTCCTCTATCTGCTCCACATGGCTGCCGGGCGCGCGCCCATGATTCCGCTCGATGACGCCCTGCGTCCTACCTGGCTCTTCGGAGCTACCGTGCATGAGGGGTGTGATCGCGGCGGCTATTATGAGCAGGCGCAGTTTGCAGAAGAGTATGGGTCGCCGCTGTGCATCGTAAAACTGGGATGCTGGGGGCCGGTCGTGCAATGCAATGTGGGTAAGCGTGGTTGGATGGCGGGCCTCGGCGGTTGCCCCAATGTCGGAGGTATCTGCATCGGATGTACTATGCCCGGATTTCCCGACAAGTTTATGCCCTTCATGAATCAGCCCCCGGGCTCCCTGTTGTCGTCCGCCGCCGTCCAAACCTATGGGCGGGCTATTCATGCATTGCGCCGCTTTACTCAGGCATCGCTCAATAAAGAGCCAGTCTGGCGGCAAAGGCATCGTGGTCCGGGCCATCAGAATGGTTCCGGGGACCAGTCGCTGATGCAGGAGAAGTGAACCATGTCTTCGCTAGCGCGAGCCGGTCAAAAACCGAAGAGCACCCCAAGCCAGCTCGCTGACGTCGATTTAGGTCTGCCCGATATCGCTGAAGCGGAAGCCATCCTGCTTGACCTCGCAAAAGTATTCGCCGACCCAGCTTTGAATGCACTCCCCCCTGTTCTAAATCAACTCAGTGAGAACCGGCCCGCTCAGGCCTCGGATGTGGGAGCCCCCAACCCTGAGGCGAAATATCGCGCTTTATTGGAGCAGATACCGGCGGTTGTCTTCATGGCATATCTCGACCGGGGTATCAGCGAGGCGTATGTGAGCCCGCAGATTGAAGCCGCCCTCGGATATTCCCGAGAAGAATGGTTGGAAGACCCAGTACGTTGGTATCAACACATTCACCCCGACGACAAGCAGCGCTGGAGCCTGGAAGCCGCCGAAATGTTTCTCTCCGGCAAGCCGCTGCGCTCGGCATATCGCGTGATTGCGCGCGATGGCCGCGTTATCTGGTTCCATTGCGACGCCCGCATGATGCGCCTGGAAGACGGACGCCCGTGGTGTATTCACGGTGTTGCCTTCGACATCTCCGATCTCAAGCGCGTCGAAGAGGAACTTCACGAAGAACGTAACTTCGTCTCCGCAATTCTGGATACGGTCGGAGCGCTGGTCGTCGTCCTCGATAACGAAGGACGTATCTTGCGCTTCAACCCTGCGTGTGAACTGACCACGGGATATTCCACGGAGGAGGTTCAGGGCAAATACATCTGGGACCTCTTTCTCCTTCCCGAGGAGGTGGATCGCTTCCGCGCCAACTTCGAGATGCTGCGTACCGATCTTCTCCCCCAGGACTACCAAACCAGTTGGGTCACACGCCATGGAGAGCAGCGGCTGATCGCCTGGTCGAGTACTTTGCTTCCCGGCAATGGAGAAACAGCCCGCTACATCATCGCCACCGGCATCGACATCACGGAACGCAAGCATTTAGAAAAGGCAATCCTCGATATAAGCGCCAGGGAACAACGCAGAATCGGGCAGGACCTGCATGACGGTCTGGGCCAGCATCTGACTGGGATCGCATTCATGGCCAAGGTGCATGAAGCGAAGTTGGCAGAGCAGAATCGGTCCGAAACTGAGGATGCAGCCAAGATCGTGAAGCTGGTGAACGAGGCGATTCACAAGACACGCGAATTGGCCCGGGGCTTGCTTCCGGTAGTTTCTGATTCCCATGGCCTGATGTCCGCATTGCAGCTATGGGCCGCTGAGGTGGAGGACCTCTTTGGAGTATCATGCCGCTTTCAGTGTGAAACACCTGTCCTGATTCACGATGACGCGATGGCTACACATCTCTATCACATCGCTCAGGAAGCAGTGAATAATGCGATCAAGCACGGCGAACCACGCGAAGTCCTGATTCAGTTGACAGCCGAAGACGGCCGGGGCAAATTGCTGATAAAAGATGACGGTAAGGGAATTGCAGAAAATCCTGCGCGTACCCAGGGCATGGGCTTGCACATCATGAATTACCGGGCAGGAGTGATCGGCGGGGTTCTTGAAGCGCGCCGCGACACTCCGCGAGGAACGCTGGTGACTTGTACCTTTCCGGTGAGAGACAGTGGATAGCATTTGCATGGCTGAGACCGCCAAGTCGCAAAGTGTGACGCGTATGAAGAAGAAAACTGTCTTCATCGTGGATGACCATCCCCTATTGCGTCAGGGGCTGGCATTGTTAGTGAACCGGGAGCGGGATCTTACCGTTTGCGGTGAGGCTGAAGAGGCGCAGACCGCGATGAAGGAAATCGCGGCCAAAAAGCCTGACATCCTAATTGCGGACATCTCCCTGAACGGTCCAGATGGACTGGATCTGTTGAAGAACCTGCGCGCCTTATATCCCAACCTTCCCGTCTTGATCCTCTCCATGCATGACGAGTCAATTTACGCCGAGCGCGCACTGCGAGCCCGCGCGAATGGCTACATCATGAAGCAGGAGGCCACCGAGAAAGTCTTGGTCGCTGTGCGCCGCATTCTGGGTGGAGACATCTACCTTAGCGATCGAATGGCAAACAAGCTGCTTCACCAATACATCAGCGGCGCATCGCCGGACATGAATTCCCGTCTCTCCGCTCTTTCCGATCGTGAGCTTGAGGTCTTCCGCCTGATCGGTGAAGGTTGCAGCACGCGCCAGATCGCCGAGAAACTCCACCTAAGCATCAAGACCGTTGAAACTTACCAGGCTCATATCAAAGACAAGCTGTCTCTGCACAGCGGCCGAGAGCTGGTCCAACACGCCATCCAATCAAACATCACAGACAAAACCTCCTAAGGCCGCAAGCAGGTTAGGCTCACGATGGTCTTTTTGGACGGTAATCGATCGAGAGAGTGAACGGGCAATCTGGGTACGTCTGGGACCCTCGTTGGTTAATTCTGTCCATCCGTCGCCACCACTGCCAAGGTGCGCCTCTACCCTCAACTTTGTCATCCCGAGGAGCTGACTTGCCTGGGGCAAGTTAAGGGAGCAATGAACGGGTGTTAGGGTGAGTGCGTTTAAGCTTGAGGGGACTGAGGCTGGAGGAAGTAGGCCGGCGTTCGATTGGAGCGTAGTAGCCCGATCCCGAGGATGGTCCCAGGCTGCGTGATGGAGAGATTGGTGAGGTTGCCTTTTTTAGGTAGCGATCCCGTTTAGGAGATTACTGATATCGGCCGCCTGGCCTTAGGCCCAGTCTGGGAGAGGGGATGAGAAGAGAGAAGGAGTTCCGGGAGCTGAGTTTGGAGTGTATTGAGCCCAACGCGGCTGGGATTGATGTAGGGGCGAGAGAGATTTACGTGGCTGTGGCGCGGGATCGAGACCCTGAGCCGGTACGTTGTTTTTCCACCTTTACGGAGGAGCTGCAAGCTATCGCGGCGTGGTTAAAGCAGTGCGGCGTGGCCAGCGTAGCGATGGAATCGACTGGGGTGTATTGGATACCGCTCTACGAGGTGCTGGAAGAGGCCGGGCTGCGGGTGTGTCTAGTCAACTCACGGCACGTGAAGCATGTACCGGGACGCAAGTCTGACGTAAGCGACTGTCAGTGGTTGCAGTACCTGCATTCGGTGGGTCTGCTGCGTGGCTCGTTCCGTCCTGAGGCAGCGATCTGCGCCCTGCGTGCGCTGAGCCGTCATCGGTCCAACCTGGTGGAAGCGGCTGCGGTGCATGTGCAGCACATGCAAAAAGCGCTGACGCAGATGAATCTGCAGATCCATCATGTGCTCAGCGACATCACTGGTAAGAGCGGTCTGTCGATCGTAGACGCCATTCTGGCGGGCAAACGAGATCCCGAACAGTTGGCCAGGTTGGCCGACGGCCGCATTCGTGCGGAAAGGGAAACAGTCATCAAATCGCTGGTGGGTAACTACCGTTCCGAGCATTTGTTCACGCTGCGTCAGTCTCTGGAAGCCTACCGGCATTATCAGAAGATGCTGCTGGACTGTGATCGGGAGATCGAGCAGCGCATGGGCCAATTGCCCAACCAACCCAACGGAGGCCAACCGTTGCAGGGCCATAAGCGGGGCAAACGGCGTAAGAACCAGTTCCACTTCGACATGGGCAAGGAACTGTATCGCGTGCTGGGCACCGACTTAACGGTCGTACCCGGGTTGAGTGCGCTGACGGTGCATACGCTGGTGACGGAGATCGGAACCGATTTCGGTCGTTTTCCCAATGTGGCGGCGTTCACCAGTTGGCTGACGCTGTGTCCCGGGAGCAAGAAGAGTGGGGGCAAGGTTCTCTCTTCAAAGACGCGCAAGTCCAACAGCCGTCTCGCCGCTGCCCTGCGACTGGCCGCGCAGACGCTACACAAGAGTCACTCCTACCTGGGCGCATATTATCGCCGCATGCGGGCGCGCCTGGGCGCGCCGCAAGCCATCACCGCTGCGGCCCATAAACTGGCCCGCATCGTATATCACCTGATCACCACCCGCACCGCTTACGACGAGAGCATCTTCGCCCTAGAAGAACAAAAATTAGCTCTTCGCAACCAACATCGCTTGCACAAACAAGCACGCCCCCTAGGCTTCCAGCTCGTCCCCCTACCTCAACCGGAGGTTGTTCATTAGGAGCGGACTCCGGATTTCCTACTTCGCTGCAATCATCAACGGCCACGTATGCGGCTTTCGGCAAGGAAAGCCGCACGGAGTTTACCGACGCCACTGAGTCGGACAGGAAATCCGGAGGGAGCCGAGGGATCTGCAGTTTCACTCTCGGCCGCAGCGAAAGTTCCGTGGGCGAATCGCCTCCGGGTTCCGTTTCTCCATCAACGCGAACTGCAGATCCCTCCGCTACGCTACCCCGGATTTCCTGTCGAGGTTGGTGGCGTTGGCGAACCTCATGCGGCTTTCTTTACGGAAAGCCGCACACGCGGCCATGTCCAGTGCTGTGTGGCAGGAAATCCGGGTACGCTCCGGTCGGGATGACAAGTTCGAGGGTTTCGGCGCACCTTGGCAGCAGCGGAGGTGGATGGACTCAATTTGTAAGTTGAGTTCTCACGCAGACTCTAAAGCCCCTGACAATTTTTTTTCGTTTCCCTCTGATTCATCGGGGAACCCCCGATACGACCCCAAGTATTTGGTATGAGAACAAAATAGGGCTGGTCCTGCTTGTGAGTCGAAGACGGCTTCTGTTTCTATGGCTTGTCCGCTTGTAGGGGTGGCATTCGGCGCCTGCCTGCCATTCCCGTGAAACAGAAAGTCGAGAGGAGCGTACAGCATATGGCAAAGGAAGCAGCGCCTTACGGCCGAGTCACGCAGAAGAAACCCCCCGTGGCAGAAATACACATACTCTGGATTACCGCCGGTCTGGGTTGTGATGGAGACTCGGTATCGATTACCGCCGCGACGCAGCCCAGCGTTGAAGATGTTCTGTTGGGCGCAATTCCTGGCTTACCGGCCGTGCATCTGCACAATCCTGTCCTCGCCTACGAGAACGGCGACGATTTTCTCAAGTACTGGTACCTGGCCGAGCAAGGGAAACTGGATCCATTCGTCCTCGTCGTAGAGGGTTCCATTCCCAACGAGAAGATCAAGAAGGAAGGCTACTGGGCGGGACTGGGAACCAATCCCAACACCGGCCAACCCATCACCACCAACGAATGGATTGACCGTCTGACTCCGAAGGCGCTCGCGGTTGTCGCCTGCGGCACCTGCGCCACCTATGGCGGTATTCACGCCATGGAGGGTAACCCCACAGGCTGCATGGGCCTCGCCGACTATCTGGGCTGGGACTGGAAATCCAAAGCGGGACTACCCATCGTGAATGTCCCTGGCTGCCCGGTGCAGCCGGACAATTTCATGGAGACGGTTCTCTACCTTTTGTATCAAGTTGCCGGCCTCGCTCCAATGATCCCTCTGGATGATCAACTGCGGCCCAAATGGTTGTTCGAGAGGACCGTGCACGACGGTTGCGACCGCGCCGGGTACTACGAGGCGGGCGATTTCGCCACTGCTTACGGCTCACCCAAGTGCATTGTGAAGCTCGGCTGTTGGGGACCCGTAGTGAACTGCAACGTGCCCAAGCGCGGCTGGATGGCGGGAATCGGCGGCTGCCCCAATGTAGGCGGCATCTGCATCGGCTGCACCATGCCGGGCTTCCCCGATAAATTTATGCCCTTCATGGACGAGCCCCCCGGCGCGAAGGTCTCGACTGCAGCGATCGGCATTTACGGCCAAGCCATTCGCGCGCTCCGGTCGATGACCAATGAAACCGTGAATCAAGAGCCTAAGTGGCGGCACCGGCGTGCTGAACTGACAACCGGCTATCACCCAAGTTCCTACTAACCCCAAGACTGATAAAGGAGCCAACAAGATGGGCACCATTACCGCTGAGCACAAGCAAGAAGCCGCCAGGACAGGCCAGTTAGTAGAGATGAATTGGGATCCGATCACACGAATCGTCGGCAGCCTCGGCATCTTTACCAAGATCGATTTCGGCAAGCGGAAGGTTGCTGAATGTCACAGCACCTCCTCGATCTTTCGCGGTTACAGTATTTTCATGAAGGGGAAGGATCCCCGGGACGCGCACTTCATTACCAGCCGTATTTGCGGCATCTGCGGTGACAATCATGCCACCTGCGCTACCTATGCGCAGAACATGGCGTTCGGAGTGAAGCCACCCCCGATGGCGGAATGGATTGTCAACCTGGGTGAAGCGGCCGAGTACATGTTCGACCACAACATCTTCCAGGACAATCTGGTGGGCGTGGACTTCTGTGAACAGATGGTGAAAGAGACCAATCCCGGCGTCTGGGAAAAAGCGACAAAAACCGCTGCCCCGCACGCCGAGCTACACGGTTATCGCACCATCGGTGAGATCATGACGGCGCTCAATCCATTCAAGGGCGCGTTCTATCTCGAAGCCCTGCAGATGAGCCGCATGACGCGCGAGATGTTCTGCCTGATGGAAGGACGCCACGTCCATCCCTCTACGTTGTATCCAGGAGGCGTGGGTACTGTGCCCACGGTTCAACTCTTCACCGACTACATCGTACGTCTGATGAAGTACGTCGAATTCATGAAGAAAGTTGTGCCCCTGCATGACGATCTCTTCGATTTCTTCTATGAAGCCCTGCCCGGTTATGAAGAGGTCGGCAGGCGGCGCATTCTTCTTGGTTGTTGGGGCTCGTTCAACAATCCTGATGTCTGCGACTATACGTACGCGAAAATGACCGATTGGGGCCGCGGCATGTACGTGACCCCCGGCGTCGTGGTAGACGGCCAGCTGGTTACGACCGACCTGGTGGACATCAACTTGAATATCCGCATTCTGCTGGGCAGCTCCTACTACGACGATTGGCAGAACTCAGAGCCGTTTGTGAAGAATGACCCGCTGGGAAATCCTGTCGATCAACGGCACCCTTGGAACCAGAGCACCTTCCCGAGGCCGCAGAAGCGCGACTTTAAGGGCAAGTACACGTGGGTCATGTCTCCCCGTTGGTACGACAAGCGCACTGGAGACTATCTAGCGCTTGATACGGGCGGCGGCCCAATCGCACGTTTCTGGGCGACCGCGCTGGCCGGCATCGTGGACATTGGATACCTCAAGGCCACCGGTCACAGCGTAAAGATTTATCTTCCCAAGACGATGTCAAAGCCCGAAGTCGAGTTCGAGTGGAAGATCCCCAAATGGAGCAATGCCATTGAACGGGATCGGGCTCGTACCTACTTCCAGGCCTATGCCGCTGCGGCTGCTCTTTACTTCGCCGAACAGGCGCTTGCCGAGTTGCATGCAGGCAGAACCAAGACGTGGAATGACTTCAAGGTTCCCGAAGAAGCCATAGGATGCGGCTTTCACGAGGCCGTTCGCGGCGTGTTGTCGCATCACGTGGTGATTAAGAATCACAAGATCGCCAACTATCATCCGTATCCGCCGACCCCCTGGAACGCAAATCCGCGCGACAGCTTTGGCACGCCCGGCCCCTACGAAGACGCGGTGCAGAACACACCGATCTTCGAGGAAAACGGTCCGGAAAACTTCAAAGGCATCGATATCATGCGGGCGGTTAGAAGCTTCGATCCGTGCTTGCCCTGCGGTGTGCACATGTACCTGGGGAACGGCAAAGTGCTGGAGACCCATCATTCTCCCATGTTTGGTCAGCAACTGCCTTGAGTGCCTGCAATGCTCGTTGTGTGAGGCCCATAGAAGGAGTCGCGTGGATAGCGAAAAAGAATTCCAGGAAAAGATGCGGCAGCTCGGCACCTTGGTCGGCGAACTCGACCATGTGCCGGGCGGTGGTTCCAAGGTTGCGGCCCGGGAGCTGGTTCAGCTTCTTATGGAAGTGCATCGCACGGGGCTGGAACGAATCATGGAGCTGGTCTATCAATCAGGAGGGGAGGGCGGGGCTATCATCGATAGTTTCGGCCATGACCCGATCGTCCGCAACCTGCTTCTTCTCTATTCTCTGCATCCCGACGATCTCGAAACCCGTGTCGTGCGGGCCCTCGACTCTGTAAGAGCGCGTCTGCGCAAATTCGATAGCAGGGTGGAGTTGGTCAGCCTTCATGAGGGAGCTGTTCAAGTCCGGCTTCACACCTCCGGTCATGTCCGTGGTTCCACGATCAAGGATCTGCGGTCCATCGTCGAAGGCGGCATCTACGATCTGGCGCCGGACTTGACCTCATTGACGATCCTCGCACCGGAAGAGGAGTCCTCTTCTGGCTTTGTTCCCTTGCAGAACTTGCTCAAGCACTCAGTAGCTGCGCAGTCAGTGGATGGTGCCGATTGAGACCCCATCGTCGTTTGGCTGAGAGAGGCTAGTGATGCCTGCTGCTGGAACCCCTCCTACGTTCGATCAGGCCTTCGCTACACTTCGCCAGTTCGCCCGCTCGCGGCCGCCGGCCGAGCGTTGCGAATTGTGCAGCGCCGGCTTGACGCATGAACATCCGCATCTGGTTGAGATTTCCTTGCGGAAGATTGTCTGTGCCTGTGAAGCCTGCGCAACTCTGTTTGACGGGATGGCGAACGGCAAGTACCGGCGCGTCTCCAGGCGCGCCCAATTTCTGGCCAATTTCCAGGTGACCGACGCGCAGTGGGAAACTCTTTACATCCCCATCAATATGGCGTTCTTCTTCCAATCCAGCGTGGAAGGGAAGGTGGTCGCACTCTACCCCAGCCCTGCCGGAGCAGTGGAATCCCTGCTTTCGCTCGATGCCTGGAACGAGATCGTGCAGGAAAACCCAATCCTTAGCCAGTTGCAACCCGATATCGAGGCGTTGCTCGTCAACCGGGTGGGTCACGCGCACGAATGGTCGCGGGCCGAGTACTATATCGCCCCGATCGATGAGTGCTATCGGCTCGTCGGTCTGATTCGCGCCAACTGGAAAGGACTCTCCGGAGGCTCTGAGGTTTGGGCGGAAATTGGGCGCTTCTTCTCCGAGCTGCGGTCGCACTCAGACGTAGTCCATGGGGAAGCAAATGCCAACACAACGAACTGAAGTTCGCAAGCGAAGGGAGATGTACCGTGGCTCTGGAACTGTTAGAAACTACCGCGAATGGAAATGACAAAGACACCCTTTACATGCTTGGGGGCATTTCCATGATAGTCTTTGGGGCGGGATTGATTCTTTCCAATCCTTTTGTCCGCCGCTACATGTCGCAAATCGGAGTCGGCAATCTGGCCAGCGCCGCCATGCCCGATATCCAGCGATATTTCAAACTGCGGGCGATGTCGGAGCCCAAGCGGAGTTAGCCGCATGGCCGAGATTTCAACTGCCGCTGCGCAAACGGCGGATCGCTACGTCATCGATGGTCGGTCAAGCCGTTTCACGGCGCAAGCCTTTGCCACTGGAATGCTGGCCCGGATGGGGCACAATCCAACCATTGGCATTCGCGACCTGGGCGGAGAGATGGACTTCAATCCTGACAAACTCGAAGCCGGCGGGTTCCACCTCGTCATCAAGTCGGCTTCCTTGAGCGTGCAGGATGACATAAGCGACAAAGATCTCCGTGAAATAGAACGCCTGATGAAACTGGAAGTTCTGGAGACGGCAAAGTTTCCCGAGATCGTCTATGACGCGCCCGGCATCTCGGTTACGAAAATGGCTGATGCGCTTTATTCAGCCGCGCTCGATGGAAAGCTGACCCTGCATGGGGTCACACGCAATCAGCCAATTACTGTCCGTGTTGCGTTATTTGGGAGCATGCTACGGGCGTCCGGTGATTTCTCCCTGGACCAGACCGACTACAACATCAAACTGGTCTCTGTTGCCGGGGGCGCACTCAAGTTGAAAGACGAGCTGAAGTTTTCCTTCGAGATCGTGGCTCGGAAACAAGAATGAGAACTCCACCCATGCCAAGGTGTACCGCCAGGGGATCTGCGGTGCGCCTCTCCACCAAGCAACTGCGCAGCCTAAAGCCTTCACCCTTCGCAGTTGCGTTCGGGAAGGGCGCACTGCAGGTCCCTCGGCTGCCCCGGATTTCAAAGGAGTCGCTCACCTACAGCTGTTATAGGATGGTGAGAGCTGTACGCGAGCTCCAAGCGAACGTTCCTTCCATCCACATCACAACTGCACACGAAGGAACAAATCTCTCTTTGTCATCCCGAGCAGCGACTTGCCTGGGCAAGTTCGGGAGCAATCAACGGGTGTTAGATTTGTTCCTTTAAGCTTGACTGAGCTGGAGGAAGGATGCCGGCGTTCGCTTCGCGCGTAGTAGCCCGATCCCGAGGATGGTCCCAGGCTGCGTGATGGAGAGATTGGTGAGGTTGCCTTTTTTAGTAGCGATCCCGTTTAGGAGATTACTGATATCGGCCGCCTGGCCTTAGGCCCAGTCTGCGAGAGGATGAGAAGAGAGAAGGAGTTCCGAGCTGAGTTTGAGTGTATTGAGCCCAACGCGCTGATTATTCAAATTTCCTGTCAAGGTTGTGGCGCGGATCGCGACCCTGACCGGTCGTTGTTTTTCCCCTTACAGAAAACCGCACACGTTGCTCTCCTCTAGCGCCGCGTAAACAGCGAAATCCGGGTACGCTCGGGATGACAAAAGGGTAGATTTGTTCCTTCGCTCTACAGTTGTGATGAAGAGGCCGGGCTGCGGGTGTGTCTAGTCAACTCACGGCACGTGAAGCATGTACCGGGACGCAAGTCTGACGTAAGCGACTGTCAGTGGTTGCAGTACCTGCATTCGGTGGGTCTGCTGCGTGGCTCGTTCCGTCCTGAGGCAGCGATCTGCGCCCTGCGTGCGCTGAGCCTCATCGGTCCAACCTGGTGGAAGCGGCTGCGGTGCATGTGCAGCACATGCAAAAAGCGCTGACGCAGATATCTGCGGATCCAGCATCTGCTCAGCGACATCACTTATAACAGCTGTCTGTCGATCGTAGACGCCATTCTGTCGGCAAACGAGATCCCGAACAGTTGCCAGGTTGCCGACGGCCGCATTCGTGCGGAAAGGAAACAGTCATCAAATCGCTGGATGGTAAGTATCGTTCCGAGCTTCGTCGCTCTGCGGACAGCTCTCTCAATCCCACCGGTTATAACAGCTGCTAAGGTGAACGGAATCGAGCAGCGCATGGGCCAATTGCCCAACCAACCCAACGGAGGCCAACCGTTGCAGGCCATAAGCCTGGCAAACGGCGTAATAA
Organism: uncultured Acidobacteriaceae bacterium; assembly: GCA_963787145.1. Lineage (GTDB taxonomy): Bacteria > Acidobacteriota > Terriglobia > Terriglobales > Acidobacteriaceae > PALSA-350. The sequence goes on along the minus strand of CAWBBY010000044.1, from coordinate 118,297 downwards.
CCAGTTCCACTTCGACATGGGCAAGGAACTGTATCGCGTGCTGGGCACCGACTTAACGTCGTACCCTAGTTGAGTGCGCTACGTTGCATACGCTGCTGACGGAGATCGTAACCTATCTCTGTCGTTTTCCCTTTGTACGCGTTCACCAGTTCGCTAACGCTGTGTCCCTCTAGCAAAGAGTGCAAGTTCTCTCTTCAACCCTCATCTGCCCTCCCCTTTGTCATCCCGAGCGAACTCCGGATTTCCTACTACGCTGCTCTCATAAACGACCACTATGCGGCTTTCTTTGAGGAAAGCCGCATGATTCACCGCAGCCACCAAGCCTGACATGGAAATCCCTTCACCACCCGCACCTCTTACACAAGCATCTTCCCCTAACCATAGCTCTTCCAACCAACATCGCTTGCACAAACAAGCACGCGCCCTAGGCTTCCAGCTCGTCCCCCTACCTCAACCGGAAGTTGTTCATCAGGAGGCAGCCGAGGGACCTGCAGTTTCACCTTCGGGCAAGCGAAACTGCACCCCACCCCCATCCCCGTCAACGGTGCTTGATGAAAGTGCCGTCCTGTAACTCCCCAACCGCCTGCCGTAGCTGCTCCTGCGTGTTCATCACGATCGGTCCATACCATGCCACCGGCTCCTCGATCGGCTTGCCCGACACCAGCAGGAATCGTATGCCCTCGTCGCCCGCTTGCACCGCGATCTCGTCTCCGCGGTCAAAAAGCACCAGCGAATGATTGCCGGCATCGTAGATGGGCGGCGCTTCCGGCTTCGCGGCCTGCTCGGTCAGAACCGCGCGGGGATCGCGATGCATCGCGGAATGTGCCGGAGCCCGCGAACACATAAGCGAAGGCGTTGCGCGTAGTCTCGACCTTAAGCCGCTTCCGCTGGCCCGGGGCAACCGAAATATCGAGGTAATTCGGATCGGCCGCCACACCCTCCACCGGCCCTCGTTTGCCCCAGAACTCGCCGCAGATGATGCGCACGCGAGTGCCGTCATCATCGGTGACCTCGGGGATCGCGCTCGAGGGAATGTCCTGATAGCGCGGGTCGGTCATCTTCAGTGACGAAGGCAGGTTGGCCCACAACTGGAAGCCGTGCATGCGGCCCTGCTGATCGCCCTTGGGCATCTCCTGGTGCAGGATGCCGCTGCCGGCGGTCATCCATTGCACGTCGCCGGCGGTCATCTTGCCCTTGTTGCCCAGGCTGTCGCCGTGCTCGACGGAACCGGCCAGCACGTAGGTGATGGTTTCGATCCCGCGGTGAGGATGCCATGGAAATCCCGCAGCGTAATCCTCCGGATTCTCGTTGCGGAAGTCGTCCAGCAGCAGGAAAGGATCGAAATCCTTGGTTTTGCCGAAACCGAAGGCGCGCTGCAGCTTCACGCCGGCGCCTTCGATCGTGGGCTTTGTTTGAATAATCTGTCTAACTGGCGCGGAGTGACATAGTGTCTCCTCCTTCTAGCGCCGGGACCCGTGGCTTGAGACGTTCTCCGCGGCAGCAACGAAAATTCAAGCCTTCACAAACTGCACTTCGAGGGTGATGGTAACCTCGTCGCCGACAAGAAAGCCGCCGCTTTCGAGCGCTGCGTTCCAGGTCAGGCCGAAGTCTTTGCGGCTGATCTTTGTGGTCGCCGATACCCCGACTCGGGTGTTGCCCCAGGGATCCTTTGCAGGCGGAGTTGGGCCTTCAACGGAGAAGACCACCTTGCGTGTTTCGCCTCGGATGGTTAGATCTCCTTCAACGGCCAGTTCTCCATCCCGGACCAGGCTGATGCGCGTGGACTTGAAGGACAGCGTGGGGAATTTCTCTACGTCGAAGAAATCGGCGCTCTTCAGGTGCGCATCGCGCTGGGCATCGCGCGTCTCGAGGGAGGCAGCTTCGATCAAGGCCTCGACCCGGGAGTTTGCCAGGTTCGATTCGTCCAGGGTCAACGCCCCCGTGACCTTGGCGAAGTGTCCCTTCACGTTGAGAGATCATCATGTGCTTGACCTTGAACTCGGCGGAGGAATGAGCCGGGTCAATGTTCCAGGTGGTGGTTGCGGTGGTGGTTGGCGAGGTAGCTGAGGTGTTCATGGTGGTTCTCCTTTCTCCTTGCTTTGATGCGTTAACACGATAATCGTTGCAACAAATATTTTGTGAAAAAAATTAACTCACTTCGGCTGGGGCGGCGTGCAGCAGTTCGGTCAGCGCCCGCAGCCGCTCACGTCCCAGGTGGCCCAGTTGCTTGCGATGGGTTTCCTGCACCGGTTCATCCAGGCGGCCCAGCAGCTTGAGCCCTTCCGGCGTGATCCGGGCCATCACCATGCGCCGGTCCTTTGTTTCGCGGGGCGCGAGATCAGGCCCCGCTTTTCCAAGCGGTCGAGCAGGCGGGTAATGTCCGGATCCCGCGTAATCATGCGGTTAGCAATTTCGCCGCAGGGCAGCCCTTCGGGCGCCCCGCGCAGGATGCGGAGCACGTTGTACTGCGTCGCCGAGAGATCCTCTCGCTTGAGAACCGCAATCAGGCCACGGGACAGCATGTCCGTCGTACGCAGCAGGTCCAGGAAAGCAGTCTCCTCGGGATGGGCTAACCTCCGCCGTTGGTCCAACTGGATCGCTTCCTGCATATACAGACAATATTCGTTATCACGACTATTGTCAAGACGGAGTTATAGGACCCGCGCATCAGAGTCTCATGACAAATCCTCCGCTTTGGCTGCGAAGAACCGGCCGATGATCGCGGCCGTTTGTTGCCAATCCTGGGTTTCGACCTGCAACTGTTTACGTCCTTCGCGTGTAAGCCGATAGAAGCGCGCCCGGCGATTATTCTCCGAGGCGCCCCACTCGGAGGCGATTGCCCCTTCTTGCTCCAGCTTCAATAGCACCGGATAGAGAGTCCCTTGATTCACGGCCAGCAGATCTCCGCTGATCTGCTCGATGCGCCGCGCGATTCCATACCCGTGGAGCGGTCCCAGGACATCGAGAGTCTTGAGGACCATTAACGCCAACGTGCCTTGTAAGACGTCTTTTTTCTGTTTCATAGCACCGTCATCTTGGTTTCCAACAGGAATTATGACCCACTTCCTTTGGGAAAACAACAGGAAACTTGTCGAGCATGTTCCTTTCTGTGGCATACGAGGCTGCGGAAAATCTTATGCTTTGTATCAGGGCACGACTTTAGTCGGGCCATAAAGAACCACAGCTATGAGGGCTTTAGCCCCCGAAGCATTGCCCATTGCGGGCTTTTTCGGATGAACGCACGCAACCATAAGCTTAGATGAAGCCCTGACAGAGACCAAATCTATAGGACGCCAGAGCTTCTCCGAGAACCTCTTTTTGCAAGGTCCGCATGAGTGGCCTGAGTGGCCATTCGATAGCGATGGACGAAGGTGGCTGGTCGCCTGGTCTAAAGCCGGCTGGCTTTCAGGGACACGCTGGCATCGTCCGAAAGAGTACGGAATGTAAGCGAATATCGCAGTTCGTCGAGCGGTGGAATACTATGCTGCCATTCCGTTCGGGCCTCTCCCGACAGGACATAAATAGAACGAGGTGCTACGGTCTGGGACACTCGTGCCCAACCACGACCATGAGCTCGACGAAAGCGCATCGTCGCCGGCGCGAGTAGCGAGACGCCAACTATGATTCCGAACTGCGCTTTATCTTTGTGCCAACCGATACCGGCTCCCGGCGCGTACTCGTTGACCCCGGCTTGCCGGAATTCATTCACGCCACAGTCAGCGAACGCCGCCGCTTTAGCGCGCATTTCGTGGAGAAACGAAGGAAGCTCACTCGCTCCTTCGACAGTACCCCGGCTGTAGTCGTACCGCAGCCCGAAACTGATCACTCGTCGATTAGCGACATGACCCTGGAACTCGAACGGCTTGAGATCCAGGGTTCGCAAGCAAGCCACAAGCGTAGCCTCCTCAGCTTCGGTGATCACATCTTCCTGGTAGCGAAAGCCTGCTGGCATTAAGTGCGCTGGTTTGGTCCTCAGTTCCGTAAATAGTGCAGGTCCTCTGGTCATAAAGCTTACCCGATGGTTAGATTCGCCGCGGCGAGGTCAGGATAGCTGCTCCTGTTATTGCGCGACTCAGCCGTACGTGCGTTTGTCGTACGCGGCCACGATGCGTTTTGGCGCACTATGGCGCCACGATTGTTCGATCAATGCACGCACCCGGCGGGCAGGAACCTTGGATAGGTCGACGCGAAGGCCCATGAATATCTTTCCGTTGCGCCAAATCTCCTCGTATGCATCTGGATGTTCGGCTACTACAGCTTTGGCTTCCTTCTCGGCGAGACTGACCGTCATAGTCACACCTCCTTTTCCACGCCAACGAAGCTCTTTCCCGCAACCTTAAAGGCTGCGATTCGGCGCGCTGCCTGTACTGGCGGTCCTTCCTCTACTTCGGGCAGAGTCATCGCAATGGCCCGAAGCTCGCTAAGTCCGATCATTTTGAAGAGTCCCTCCGTACTTCGGCTTGCTACCCAGCGGATTTAGGCAGCGTCTGGACGAACATCTCAATAATCTTGTGAACCGAATCCTGCTCGCAGTCGCGCAGGGTAGCGTACTCACTCACTTCGATTACGCGGACACGAGCATCCCGGAAAAATACCCCAAGGAGCTCGGTTCCCTCTTTAAGGGAGAGACCCTCAGCGTGAGGAAAGTACGCGGCCGGCAAATCGCCGCTCCGGAACACGTCAATATCGAGATGAAGCAGGATGGCAGCGGACGCCGGCACGGCTGCAAGAACTTGGAGCGCCAGTTCTTGTGGTCCTACACGGCGAACGTCATCGAGAGAGAAAGACTGTATACCTGCTTGCTTCGACTGCGCGTCTCGAGTCCAACCCACTTGAGAGACTTGCGACGGCTTGAGCACTGATCCCAGTGACAAGGCAGAATCATGGGTCAAGAGCCATGTGGCGCATGCGGCAGCACTTTGGCACCGTGCCGAGGCTGGAGCAGCGTCGTCAAAGTCGCCATCAATGTAGATGACATGGACTTCCTGAAAGGAACCGCGCAATGCGTTCACAGTTCCCACAACCACGCTGCAGTCGCATCCAATCAGGAGAGGGATCTGCTCCGGCCGGCGCAGCGTCTCCGAAACCTTTTCGCTGACGATATCCCAAACGATCCTTGGACCGGGCCAACTTCTGATGGGAGGAACCGAGTGATGTGGAAGATAGCTCGGGATCGCGACGTCTCCTGCATCAATCACTTTGCAGCCAACGGCGCTGAGGCGGCCGACTAGACCGGCCTCTCGGTAGGCTTGAGCATCGTTCTCGTTCCCGGGAAAGAGAGAGCCCGTCCGAAATGGAACTCCCAAAACCACGTAGACCGGAGTGGATTCACCCATGCTTGCACCTGTCACCGTTTCAGAGGCTAAGCTGGGTTGTCCTTGAGCGAGCACATCAGCGCCATCGACCGTGAGTCCGAGGACCATCGCTCCCGCGCCTCCAAGAAAGTTTCGTCTCTTCAACCGGAAATCCCCGCCTAACCATCATTACAGCTATAGATGGTTATACGATAGAGACAATCCTTGCACCTGTCAAGTTCGTTTTGGGGGTTAGCCGGAGCCGCCCGCTCAGTCCTTGCTGGCCGCTGCGTTAAAGCGCGCACCCCCCCCCCCTTTAGCCTTCCGGGTGCGGGTGGATGCGCAAGATTGGCGGCGGGAAGTTTTCGAGTTTGCTCTGTCCTCAACCCACTTTTCGCGGCCGGTTAGCTGAGAGCAACAAAACGATGCCCACTGCAAACGCGATACCGCCATAAACCGCCCACCGAATCTGTCCGGTCATGAAACTGCCAGGAAGCACATTGATCCCTTGCAGGAACCAAATGGCGCCCGCTAGAACGAAAAGACTGCCAACGATATTCAGTGTGATTCGCATCATTCCTCCCCACGCCTGCACGTCATCTACCACACACCTCAAAGCCATGCCCCCCCCCCCCCCCCTCTCCCCTCTTCTCCCCCCACCCTTCCCTCCCCCCCCCCTCACTCTCCCTCTCCTCTCTTACATCATCCCACCAGACAAACGGTCGTGGTACCCAAAGCTGTCATATGGAACGCATGACACGTGTCATAGTGATAGCTGTCATCTCTCATCGATGACAACTGCTACTGTTTTTCGCCTGGCCGTCCAGCGCATACTTCTTTCACGGTCAAGTGAGGACGATCATGAATCTCGAATTCTTTTTTCATGCACTGACAAATGTGTGGGCCGTGGGGGAAATCCTCATCGCCCTGATCACAACAACCGGCCGGGGTCAAGGCAAGATACAAGACCGCGGAACGCAGATCATTCTCTGGATTGTGATTGTTGCATCGCTCAGCATCAACGAGTGGATGCACAAATTTTTCCCGGTCGACATGCCGGGGAGTTATAGCTGGTTGCGGCCAGTGGCCCTTGGGATTTTGATTCTCGGTTTGGGAGTTCGTGCCGTAGCGATCGTTACGCTGGGCAGAGCCTTCAGCGCGAACGTAGCGACGCGCGCCGGGCAGAGGCTGCAGCGAAGCGGACTCTATAGCCTCGTCCGTCATCCTTCCTATCTCGGTCTTGAACTGATTTTCCTGGCTTTTGCCCTTCACGCACGAACATGGGCTTGTTTTGCCGTTGTCCTCGTTCCAACAACTCTGGCTGTGTTGTATCGCATTCATGTTGAAGAGACTGCGCTGCGCCTGGCTTTTGGAGCCGATTACGAAGACTATAGCCGCAGCACAAAGCGCCTGATTCCGGGCGTCTATTGAGTGTTCCTCGTGGCGCTTGAGTCAATGCTAGGCGGCATCCTTCTAAACAGTAGCCTGGTCTCCCGCAGGATCTTGCAGCAAGACGGTCGTTGAAGGACTTCAGTAACCTGGCGAAGTATCGAATTCCTGATGAGCGTTCGCAGATTGACCCAACCGTGCCAGCACCTGACGCGCGCGTAATGTACGCTGGCGCTTTGGGCGCCAGTGCTACCGCGTGGTCCAGCATTTCCAGCGCCTCGCGGTCACGGCCTGCATGACGATAGAGTTTCCCTAATCCAACGCAGGAATTCACTAAGGTCTGGTCGCGCTCAATGGCATCGCGGTACGCGCGCTCGGCCTTCTCAGTCTGGTTCAGCTGCGCATAGAGCGTGCCCAGGTCTTCATACCTGTAAGCAAAGTCGGGCTCCCTAGCAACGTCCTTTTAGAACTCCCCCTCGGCTTCGCTATAAGCGTGCTGTTCAAGATAGGCACGGCCGAGAAAGTAATGCACCAGCGGCAGGTTCGGCCGTGCCGCCGCGGCCGCGTTGAATTCCTCCACAGCCTTTACCGTGTCGCCCTTCGCCAACCACGCTTTGCCAATATATAAATGGAATTCCGGCGCGTTCTGTCCGCTCGTAAACATTTGCTCCAGCGCCTGCTTTTCCAGGCCGGTGTTCGATGATTTGCCCGCTGCAATGCTCAGCACATAAAGATAGTTCGGGTTAGTCGACTCCCTCTCCCACAGCGGTGCAAGGGTCTCACTGGCTGCTGAGAACTTATCGGTACAGAGTTGCAGAGCCCGAAGGGACGTCTGTACGATTGCGGAGTCAGATGCAGCTGTCGCAAAGGGTTAGATAGCCGCCGCATAGTCATTTTTACGATAATACGCAAGCCCTATGTTTAATGGGATACCTGGTTCGTTTGGTGACAGCAATTGCGCTTTGCGCAATTCGACCAGGGCGTCGTCCCATCGCTTTTCCCTCATGTAGGCCACGCCGAGGTTGACATGCGCCGCACCTGAGTTTGGATCAAGCACGATGACCTTGCGAAAATCATCCTCGGCAAGTGCCAGCTGGCCATTCTGCATGGCCTGGACGCCCTGCCGAAAGATCACCGCCGGGTTGAGTGCAGGGTCTTGCGGAGCAGCGGGACAACCACGCGGGATACCAGCAGGGGCAGGATCAGGAAACTTCTTCTTGACATCCAGTTAAAACGATTCAATACTGCCCTTTCACCCCGCACGCGTTTTCTCAGCAAAAAGTTAAAGAGTAAGACCGGGCCCCCAAGTGCTACTGGAGGCATTATCACCCATGTTTTCTCCAAAGTACCAAGCCCTTGCGCTGGTCTGTCTGCTCTTTTTGATGCCCTGTGTGCTGCCCGCGCAGCAATCTGGTTCGATCAACGGCGCGGTCACCGATGAAAGCGGTGGCGCAATTCCCAATGCGCAAGTAGTCCTTACCAATGCCGCGCAGGGCACCACCTTCAACGCGACCTCGAACAGTACAGGAGAGTATGGCTTTCCGGCGCTCGAGCCCGGCACCTACAATTTGCAGGTGACCGCGCCGGGATATAAACAGTATGACGCGACGGTTTCTTCGGCGTGTATCTTGTGGAAGGAGAGATTAGACGCCAGGCTTAGCGTCGGTGCGGTCACCACGCAGGTGCAGGTGGTTGGCAGCGACTTCGGTACGGTGCAGACAGAGTCTCCCGAAATCTCCTTCACCATCACAGGGAAACAAATCACCCAACTGGTCTTGAATGGCCGCAACTTTACCCAGTTTGTCACCCTCACTCCCGGGGTCATCAGTCAGACCGGCCAGGACGAAGGCGAGACGTCGGGGTGGACGGCAGCGTGCATATACAGCATGAATGGCGGCCGTACCGAATACAACAACTGGGAAGTCGATGGCTCCAGCCTGATGGACAACGGCAGCAACGCCACGCTCAACGTCTATCCCAACGTAGATGCGATCGCTGAGACGGAGGTGCTTACCTCCAATTACGGCGCGCAGTATGGCCGCAACGCATCCGGAACGGTGCTGTCCCAGACCAAGTCCGGGCACCGAGCATTTCCACGGCGATGCCTTCGAGTTTGTCCGCAATACCGTCTTCAACGCCCGCAACTACTTCGAAACTTCGGTCCCAACCTACCAAAAGCAGGACTATGGATTCACCGTCGGCGGCCCGCTCTTTATCCCCAAGCTCTATAAGCCGGCAAATATGAAGACCTTCTTCTTCTATTCAGAAGAGTGGCGTCATGAGAACGTGCCCGCAACGGTCTTCAACCAGTCAGTGCCCTCAGACGCGGAACGCACCGGGAACTTCTCCGACCTTTGTCCCGCACCAGGCAGCCCAATCGATGCAACCGACTTTCCCAATTGTCCCGTCGATCCCGATACCGGGGCCTATTACCCGAATAACCAGGTGGCGGTTGACCCCAACGGACAGGCAATGCTGGTCCTTATTCCGGCCGCGAATGTAGGTTCCGGCACCTCGTCGTACTACCAGGCATCTCCGTCCCAGCTGACCACGAACCGCGAAGAGCTCTTTCGCATCGACCACGTCTTCAACGAGAAGTTTCGCGGCTACTACCGCTTTATCTATGATTCCTGGCAGCAGACCACCTCAGAGCCGACCTTTCAGACCAATGCCTTCCCCACGGTGACCAACGCGTTTAAAGGTCCGGGCGTCGACATGGTGGCCAATCTTACGTATGCGGCCTCCCCTACCCTGGTGAATGAGTTTGTCGCCGACTACACCACCGACCACATTACCTTGACCAACAATACGCAGGATATCGGCCGGCAAAATTTTACCGGCAACGGATTCTTCAATAACGGCTACGGCGGCGTTCTGCCCAACCTCATACTCACCGGTGGTTCGGCCTATGGCGGCGGCTTCACCGTCAATACCGGGTACTTTCCCTGGCAGAATTCGAATCCCACTTACAGTTACCGCGACACCATCACCAAGACGTTGAAGAACCATACCCTGATCTTCGGAGCGAGTGCCATCTTCGCGCAGAAGAACGAACCGAGCGTAGGCCAAAATCAGGGCACTGTCACCTTCAATACCTCATCGGCGGTGACCACCGGAAATGCCTTCGCCGATCTGCTGGAGGCCAGAATCGCCCAGTTTAGCCAAACCTCCGCGCAGCCGAAGTACTATAACCGTTACAAAATTGTGGAGCCGTACTTCCAGGACAACTGGAGAGCAACTCCGAAGCTCACCCTCAACCTTGGCCTGCGGCTCAGTCTTTTCGGCACCTATAAGGACATAAGCGACCAGTCGGGTAATTTCGAGCCAGGCGTATGGAGCGCAGCCAACGCCCCCGCCATCGATATCGACGGCTCGGTGACCGGCCAGGCGGGCGCCCTCATTCCCGGCAGCGGAAATGTCTTCAACGGCCTGGTGCGCTGCGGTCTCAACGGTGTCTCTCCCGGCTGCATGTCAGGCCATCTCTTCAATCCTGCGCCGCGCGTCGGTTTCGCGTATGACGTATTTGGCACCGGCAAACTCGCCGTGCGCGGCGGCTACGGCATCTTCTTCGAACATACCAACGGCAACGAGAGCAACTCCGAATATCTCGAGGGCACGGCGCCGGTGGTGCAGACCCCGAACAAATACAACTACATCGGATTCCAGAATTCCGGCGGCGCCGGACTGGAATTTCCGCTCAGCGTGATTGCCATCCCTACGCACGCGGTCTGGCCCTACGTGCAACAATTCAATCTTTCTGTGCAGGGAGAGCTGCCGAGCCACGTAATTATGCAGGTAAGCTATGTCGGCAGCTTAGGGGTTCATCTGCGCATCCGGCATGAGCTGAACCAGCTTACGCCGCTTTCTTCTGCAGAGAACCCATACCAGCCCGGGCAGCCAATCTCTGCGGCCGATTGCGCCTCAGTCGCTCTAGGCGCCAATAACGTACCCCAGGCAACGGTGAACGGTCAGCCCGTTAGCAGCGATGTAGCAACGCATTTGTACATCGCTTGCGGCAACTCGGCAGATCCCTTCCGGCCGTATCTCGGCGTTTCCGGTATCACCAACTCCAACAACGTGGCGCAGTCGGTATACAACGCTCTGCAGGTCGGGGTGACCCGCTATTTTGGCCGGTTGAACGGAAGCCTGGCATACACTTACGGGCACTCCCTCGACGATGGGTCGGACGGAGGCGCCGGTATTGAGATCCTGAATGGCCTTAACCCCCACTCAAGCTATGCCAGTTCAAACTTCGATGAGCGGCATGTATTCGAAGCAAGCGTGGTCTATGACCTGCCTTTCTTCACTCAGACTGGCCTCATGCATTCGTTGCTTGACGGATGGCAATCCCTGACATCACCAGCTTTCAGCGGGCAATCCTTCAGCCTCGTGAATCTCCTACGTGGAGAACCGCAACGGGAACACGTCAGCGCCAATGGCAATGGCCCAGTTCAGTCCTATGCTGACATCATTGGTCCGATTCACGGCCCGGTCGCAATCAAGCACCCCGCCGGGCAGCCGGGACCTCGCCTCTACAACAGCGATGCGTTTGGCCCTCCGCAGGGCCTGACCTACGGCGACTCAGGCCGCAACCTTCTCAACGCCCCCTCGCACACCGACTTTGATATGGGTCTGTTCAAATCCTTCGTCGTTCACGAAGCCATGCACTTCGAATTTCGCGCCGAGGCGTTTAACATCTTCAACCATACGCAATGGAACGCGATAAATAACAACGCCTGTTACGGTGCTGCTGCCTGCGCATCATCGCCTTTCCTCACCGTGACTTCGGCGCACAATGCCCGTATTCTGCAGTTTGCCGGCAAGTTCGTGTTCTAAATTTCGCCGAAAGCCAGCGCGTTTCTACATTTCTTAGAGGGTGAATAGATCCAATCTCGGATCCTATTTGGACCCCCTGACAAATCGCATTAACCGCAAGTCCCCCGACTGCGCTGCGCTCCGGTCGGGATGACAATTCTGTTTTGAAATCGAGGATTTCTTGCGATAGTTCCCGTTGCAAAACAGAATTGTCATCCCGACCGGAGCGCAGCGTAGTCGAGGGACCTGCGGTTAATGCGATTTGTCAGGAGTAATCCCGATTCGTCCCTTTCGGTCCAAATTGGTGGTGAGAGCCCCCGCATCTATGCGGGGAAATGCGCTTTGGAGACCAGCCTATCCCCAGGGAGCGCGGTATTGTGGCTTAAGCAACGATGTGGCGTGTGCTGATCCCCGCTTCAGGCGAAAGCTCGCTGTATCCCACTCCAGCAGTTCCTGGGTGCGGATCGCCACATTGCCCAGCATCAGGCTCTCGACGATGGGCGCTTCAAAGCCGTAGTTGCAGCTTGCAGCTGGCCCCCCTTGGCAAGCCTTGATCCACTCTAGGTAGTGCGCGGTGCCGGCCCCAGTGGCGCTGGGCCCCAGCTCCGGCCGCGAAGGCTGGAAGGCAGCATCGTCCGGCGGTAACGGGGGTAGAGCCGGAGCAAGATCTCCATTGGGCGAAAGCAGCCGCGGCTGTTGCGCCATGTAGGCGGTCAGCAGCTTACCGCGTTCTCCGCTGTAGAGAATGCCTTCGCCGCCCACGCTCATCTCCGCGCCCGGCGCCAGTTCCGGCGGTCGCTCCGGCTTGATTCCGCCGTCGTACCAGTGGACCTCGACCGCGGGCTTCTCCCCTCTCGCCGGGAAGTGGTAGTTCAGCCGGGAGGCCACCGGGTAGCAGTCGGGAAATAGTTCGCTGGAGCTGGCATACACCCGGTCGGCGGCGCCGAGATCGAGGGAACGCACGATGGTGTCAAACGCGTACTCTCCCATATCCCCGATCGCTCCACAGCCAAAGTCGTACCAGGCCCGCCATACAAAGGGCAGGTAAGCATGGTTATAGGGCCGCAACGCTGCCGGGCCCAGCCACATATCCCAATTCAATCCCGCTGGTATGGGATCCGCCGCAGTCGGGGTGGCCAGGCCCTGTTTCCAAAATGCCGCAGGGCGTGTCGTCCACAAGTCCACCCGATGCACCGCGCCAATAGCACCGCTGTGAAGCATATCGATCACCCCGCGTGATTCCGGAGTCTGCGAATTAAAGATGGAAACCTGGGTGGCGCAGCCGGTCTCCTTCGCCACCCGCGCCATCTCCCGCGCCTCCCACACGGTGTGCGCCATCGGCTTCTGGCTGTAGACATGTTTGCCGGCCTTCATGGCGGCGATGGCGATTAAGGCGTGCCAGTGATCGGGAGTGCTGACCACGACGGCGTCGAGATCCTTTTCTTTGGCCAGCAGCTCGCGAAAATCTTCATACGCGGTGCATCCCTGGTAGCTGCCTTTACCTGCGTTCCTGGCGTAAAAGGCATTCGTGATGGACTTCGCCACGTCGCGTCCCGCAGTTGGGCCGGGAAAGGAGGCGCCCCAGCCTGGTTCTTGTAACAGCAGCCGGACTTTTTTCCGAAGTTCGTCAGGTCCCCAATCCAGATAGTCGCTGGTCTGGCGGTTCACATCGCACACTGCGACCACCTGAACCTCCGGCATGCGCAGCAAATCCATCAACACTCGCTGCCCCTGCGAGCCTACTCCGATGAAAGCTACGGTGAGCTTGTCACCAGGCTTGACCGCGCGAAAGGCAGTAGCCCATCGGGGTGCGAGCATCGCCGCTGTCGAAGCCCCTGCGGCATACACAAAATCACGGCGGTTAAAGTTCGGCATCTCGCCCTCCATAGGCCAATCTTCTTGGGTCAGATGCAGGCCGGTGGCTAACTCGCAAGTATATACAGGCATGGTCCCGATCGAAAGACGCTGCAAACCCTTACCTGCTGTGCTATGACTGAAGCAGAGGAGACAGCCTTTGGCTGGTCAGGGTCCAAGCCGAAGAGAGCTACTGCAAGCACTGACGCTGGCTTCTGCAGCCGGCGCTTTCTCTGGTTTCTCCCGCTGGAGCTACGCGCTGGCGGAGCAGCACGTCCTGCAGCCCGCTTATCGTCCGCAATTTTTCTCCCCTAGCCAATATCAGACAGTGGAACTACTCGCAGAGCTCATCTTGCCTGCGACCCATGATGCCGCCGGCAAAGCGCAGCCCGGGGCCAGCCAAGCCGGGGTCGCTGAGTTCATCGATTTCATGGTGTTCAGCGACCCATCGTTGCAACCGGAATTTCACCATGGTTTGCAATGGCTCGATCATGCCGCCGCACCAGCGCCCACGTTTTTCCAATTGGCTCCCGCGCAGCAACATGCCATCCTCGAACGGCTCGCCTACAAAGCCCATCAGCGGGAAACGGAGAAGGCCGGGCAACAGTTCTTCCGCCTCTTCCGCAAATACACGGTCATGGGCTTCTACACCACCCGCATCGGTCTTGAATCGCTCGAGTACCCCGGCCTGAAATTCTATGCCGCTTCTCCCGGATGCACCCACACCGGCAATCCTGAACACCTTGGCCTTTAAGCTATGGACACTTACGACGTTGTTGTCATCGGCACGGGAGCGGGGGGCGGCATGGCCATCAAGACCCTCTGTGAGGCCGGACTGAAAGTGTGCGCCCTCAATGCCGGCAGACAAGCCAATCCAGCCAAAGATTTCCGCCAGCATCGTATGCCCTATGACTTGAAGTTCCGAGGCCAGGGTTCGCCCGCGCAGCGCGCCATCAGTATCGGGTACATGGACAATGAGTACGTGGCTCCAGATGCTTGGGAGCATGAGATCGCGTATGCCACGGCAGCGGGAACACGCTGGACCTGGCCCCGCTCAAACCTGGTCGGCGGTAAAACAAACTTCTGGGGCCGCTCCTCCGCGCGTATGTCGGAAATTGACTTCAAGGCTGCCTCTCGTGACGGTTTTGACGTGGACTGGCCCGTCAGCTACGACGAAATCGCGCCCTTCTACACTCGGGTGGAGCAGATGATCGGCGTTGCCAGCACGGTGCAGAACCGGCCCTCCAACCCTGACGGCACTTATTTGCCGGCGATGCAATTTCGCTGTATCGACTACATCCTCGCGGCCGGCGCGGGCAAGGCGGGTATTCCTTATCTGCCCGACCGCATTGCCCAGCTTACCCAGGCGCACGCAGGTCATCCTCCGTGTCACTACTGCGGCAACTGTACCGAAGGGTGCGATGTAGGAGCCTTCTTCTCCTCCCCTTATTTCTTTCTCCCCCTGGCCCATGCAACCGGCAATCTCGAGCTGCGCACCAACGCTGTCGCTCGTGAAGTTCTTGTCGATCCCGAGGGCCGGGCTAAAGGAGTTGCTTACGTAGACCGCATCACGCGCCGGGAAGTGGAAGTGTATGCCAAGGCCGTAGTGGTTGCCGCCTCCTGTGTCACGACCGCACAGATTATGTTGAATTCCCGCTCCCGGCGGTGGCCGACCGGTATTGCCAACTCGAGTGGGCAGTTGGGTAGGAATCTTTGCGACCACCTGTACGGCACCTCAGGTTATGGCTATCTTCCGCAATTGCTCGGCCAACCCAGCTTTCCCGACAATGTTTCCTCATCCACGGTCGCCTGGCTGCCACGCTGGCAGAACCTCAGTAATCCCAAGCAGGAGAAGTTCATCCGCGGATATTCTTTCTATCCGGGAGGCGGCTGCGATGCGTTTCCCGATTACTATGACGACATAGAAGGTTTTGGCGCTTCGTACCGCGCGGAGATCAAACGCCGTTATCCCACCCCCGTAAGCTTCACGGTGCAAGCGCCCTCACAACGATCCGACAGGAATTTCGTAGATATTGACCCGGTAAAGAAAGATATCTTCGGCACACCGCAGGTGCGGCTTAACTTTCAGTGGGACGAGAACACGCTCAAAATGTGGGAACATTCCAAGCAGGCCTGCGCGGAGATTTTTCACCACGCCGGCGCCATCTATCAGGGGCACGGAGAGCCTGAATCGCCTGGCTGGAGCCTGCACGAGACGGGAACCTGTCGCATGGGGAATGATCCGCGACACTTTGTCACCAACCGCTTCGGTCAAACCCACGATGTGCCCAATCTCTACGCCTGCGATGCCAGCATCTTTCTCAACTGCACCGACAAGACAACCACCCTGTCGATACTCGCTTTCGCTCTTCGCCAATCGGAGTACATCGTGACCCAGTTCAAGTCCGGCAGCCACAGTGCGCAGGCGCCGAGCCACGGATGAAGTACATCTAATCGGCACGCAACATCGTGCTTGGATCGACGTGTATTGCACGGAGGAGTGCCGGCACCGCAGCCATGCACGCTACGGCCAGGATGATCAAGCACGGAACCGCGAGCATAACGATATCCGTCGCTCTTACCTGATAAAGTAGCGACTGGATATAACGTGTCACCGCCAGCCCACACACCAACCCCGCAAACACACCCGTCGTGACTGCGACTGAAATTCCCCCAGTGACCTGTCGTACAACATGCGCGATCTGCGCCCCCAGCGCCATGCGAATGCCGATTTCGCGCTCCCGTTGCTGCACCGAATAGTTAAGCACTCCATATAACCCAACCCCGGAAAGCAGCAGTGCAACCGCTCCGAAGAAGAAAGCTAGCGTAGCCAGCAGCCGCTCGCGTATAGTCTGTGCCTGATTTAGTTCCAGCTGCGTCTCGACATTCGAGACGTGAAACCCGGAGCGCGCCCGCGATACCTGCTGCCGCAGTATCGAAGCCAGAGCTAGCGGATTTGACGAAGCTGTACGCACGATAAAAGTCCCGTCGCTCTCTGGAAGCATTTCTCCCTTAGCGCCTACCTCGTGAAATGGAACATAGGCCACCGGCAATATCGGGCCGTGCAAGCCGCTGTAGTAAGCATCCCGTACCACTCCAATCACCCGCATGTGTTGACGCTTTCCATTGTCGGAGGCCTTCTCAAAAATCCTCCCAATCGGATGGCCGTCTTCAAGAAACATCCGGACGAAGGTCTCATTGACAATGGCGGCGTCAGGATACGTATCCATCTCGCGAAAATCTCTTCCGTCGATGAGCGGAATCTTCATCGTCTCGAGCCACCCCGGCGAGATATTCAGAAAGAAAGCAAGATTGACGCTCGGCGGCCCTCCATTGATGGAGATCGAGTCGTTCCAGTTCGAACCCTTCAACAAAGGAAATGCGGCTTGTGACACGCGCTCGACGCCTGGCAATTCCCGTAGACCCTCCGCGACCTGATCCCAGTACAGCGATGACTGCGCTGGCCGGCTCGTCGTCTCCAACAAAAGAATTCGGTCCGTTGCAAACCCCGTCGGCTTGTTGGAAAGGCGCTGGAACGTAGCCACAAATAGTCCGGCAACAAACAGCACCAGAAAACAGAAAGCCACCTGGAGCGCACTCATCCCGTGCATCAGACGCTGCCGCGAATGCGGATCGTCGCCACCCTTCAGCACGCACACCGGCCGCACGGATGAAGCCCGCAGCGCAGGCAGAAGCCCGAAAAGCAGCACCACCACCAGGGTGAGGCCGACGCCAAACCCGAGCATGCGCCAGTCCGCCGGCAGAACCAGCCGCGCCGGATTATCCGGCGGATTGATCATGCTCACCACGAACGGAGCGGCCCACCAAGCGAATAACGCTCCGCTCGCAGCTGCCAAAAAAGCAAGCAGCGTACTCTGCACCAACACCATCCGCACCAGCCGCCACCGCCCCGCGCCAATCGAAACACGCAACGCCATCTCACGTGCCCGCGCCGAAGCCTGAGCCGTCATCAGGTTTGCCACATTCGCGCAGGCAATCAGCAGCACCATCAGCACCAACCCACCAAGAGCGGCGAGAGCATCGCGGTATTCCCTCTGCATCGCAGATGCGCCCGTAGGCGCAGGTTCCATCAACACCCGATTGTTCAGTACATTCTTCAATGTTTCCTGCGACAATCCAGTCTCGCCGCTTAGTCGATTCACTTCGAATGCATGGCTCACGGCCGCCAGCTTTTCCCTGAAAGGCTCAACCGCAACTCCAGGGTTTAGCACTACCAGTGTTCGGAACGGAGTTGAGTCGGACCGGGTGACGCTGCGATGCATCATTACAGGGAGGAAGATGTCGATGATCGTGCCTGGTTCCGTCCCTGCGAACTTCTTCTCGCTGACGCCGATAATCTCGTAAACGCCGTCGCCTATATGTAAAGTTCGCCCAATCACATGAGGATCGCGTCCAAACCGCCGGCTCCAATAGTCGTAGGAGAGCACGGCGAAAGGAGCCGCTCCCGGATTGCGATCGTCATTCTCACTAAACAATCGGCCCAGCGCCGGCTCAATTTCAAACGTAGAGAACATCCCTCCGGAAACGTATTGTAGATTGGCCTTCTCCATCTCTTCATCTGTCTTGTATGTCACGTCAGAGCGGCTCGCATAGGAAAGCGCAATCAGTTCAGCCTGTCCCTTTGCAGCGGCACGCATGAGCTGAAAATCCGGATATGCCCATGAATCCCAGACCCCGGGCTTGTTGTCAAAACCCATCCCCTGACGCGACAAAACATAAAGCCGCTCTGGGTGCGCCACCGGTAAGGGTCGCAGCAGCAACGCGTCAATCAGCCGGAAGGCCGCGGCGCAGGCTCCAATCGCCAAAGCCAGCGATAGAATTGCCGCAGCGGAGGTCACCTTGTTGCGCTTGAGCTGCCGCCATCCAAAGACAACGTCGGCGCGCAGCGAATCGAGCCATCCAACTACCCGGACGTCGTGACTCTGCTGCCGTTGGCGCACGACTGCCCCAAGCGCTCGCCGCGCTCCTTCCGGATCGCGGCCCTGCTCAATCGCCTCAGCAATATGGGCTTCGAACTCCTCCCCGATCTCACGGTTCAAACGATCCTCGCGAAACACATTCGAGATGCGCGACCACAGAGACATTTCACACCGTCCTCAAAACGCGATTTACTGCCGAAGTCACTGCCTGCCAGCGAGACTCCTCGGCAACCAGTTGCTTACGACCCGCCGCTGTCAGTTCATAGATCCGCGCACGCCGTCCCGTATCCTTTGTGATCCACTTCGCGCTAATCCACCCCGCATCTTCCATCCTATGCAGCGCCGGATAGAGCGAGCCTTCCTCGGCACGCAGCACATCACCCGAGAGTTCACCGACCGCCGACATGATGGCATAGCCATGCAGCCCCGGCCTCCGTGACAGAATTTTCAACACCAACAGATCAAGAGAGCCTTGAAGAGAATCCAGCTTCGCCATATTAAGATATCTATATATAGCTGTCTAAGTATGGATGTCAAGTCAGGTGTTTGAATACGCCGGCCGATCACCGTTTCTCGTTACGTGCCTGCTAAAGCCAAATAACGGCTCGGTGTGGTCCCGAGTTGCTTACGGAACATCGAGATAAATGCGCTGGTCGTGCTATAGCCGGCATCGAGCGCGGCATTGGTGACCGATTGGCCTGCAGCCAGGCTCTGCATCGCGTGGATAAGCCGTGCCCGCTGTCGCCATCGACTGAACGACATTCCGCTCTCCTCTGCGAAGAGCCGCTGCATCGTCCTCTTGCTGGCCCCGCATTCCATAGATAAGGCCTCTAGCGGCCGCTGCTCGCGCGGATTTGCCCGCAACATACCGGCAAGCTTCCTTGCGCGAAAATCGCGAGGGTGGGGCAACTGAACGGGAACCGACTCAACCAGCCTCAATTGATCCAGGATCAGTTCAATCACGTGTCGCTCCGCCGCCACCCGCCTTCGCAGTTTTGAGAACCCGCACGCGTGAAGAATCAGCTCTCTCAAGAGCGACGAGATATTGAGCACGAGACATCGCCGAGGAATAGTCCTGCACAGTCTGGGCGAGAAGTAGAGTGTTCTCATAGATACCCGGCCTGACATGGCGACTCCATGTGCGGTCTCCGCTGGTATCCAAACTGCACGCAACGGCGGTACGACCCAAATGCCTTCGCTTGTCTCTACGGTCATCACACCTTCCGACGCGAAGAGCAATTGGTCTTCAAGGTGGGAATGCCTTCTAATCACATGGCCATGTCCGAAATCCCAGGAACGCCCGGCCATCTCCGCCAGGCGGCGGCCATTTTCATCGAAGAGAAATGAGTGGCGCGTTCGCGACATTTATTGTCACGATAGCGGAAGTCAACATGCTAAACAACTGCTACTTCTAGATAAGCAATCCTGGAGGCGGCATGTTGACAGTTGGCAAACTCGTTGGATTCCTTACGACAACGGATTATGAGAAGGCACGCGCCTTCTACGAAGGCAAGCTCGGTTTCGAGGTTGTAAGCCTCGATCAGTTCGCACTGGCCATGCGGGCCGGCAAGAACATGATCCGCATCTCAAAGGCGGAGACATTCCAGCCGGCTCAAGGCACTGTTCTAGGGTGGGAAGTCGACGACGTCCGAGCCGCTGTGTTGTGGCTCAACAGTCGCGACGTGGTGACCGAGAAGTATGGATTCGTCCCGGATCAAGAGCTAGGGATTTGGACCGCACCTTCCGGAGATCAGGTGGCATGGTTCAAGGATCCCGATGGGAACGTTCTTTCTCTCAGCCACCACGTCTAAACCTTGGAGCAATCGCCGTGCCTGTTACCCGGGAGAAACGTGAAAGCCCTCTTCTGGGACCGGCGGCTGGAACCAGCGAGCTATCGCTGAGAACTCTTCTTCTGATGTCGTCGCAAAATAGAGTCCTTCCGGCTTCGTTTCGTTCCGGATTTTTAGCCGTGCTAAACACTCTTCTTCAGGAACGTCCAGGTAGTGCAATACATGATTCACTTCCGCCTCTTCAAAGAGAGAGCGGACCCACTTCCGTTCTGCCCGGGTATTTCCAGCGAAGTCGAGAACCACGGACGCTCCGGCTCTCAGTATCTGAATCACGAGTGGCGCGATCACAGAGCGGCACCGGCGTGACCACCTGAGGTAGTCTTCAAAGCTGAAGATTCCATCGCTAAGCTGTGCTAGCCAGACGTCCTCGCAGATCAGTACGACACCCCGCTGATCGGCAAGCCTGCGTGCCAACGTTGTCTTGCCGGAAGCCAGCCGGCCCGAAATGAAATGTAACGTTGCCTCGCGCTCGCTCATCTTGGATCTCCCCAAGGGAGAATAATCCTCCAGTCGAAGGAGGGTTTCTGCACCTTTACGGTTTATTTACACCTTTTGAGCTAACTTTGTTCCTTGTTGGCCTTACCCTAATAGCCGGCCGAAAGAGCACCTATGTCGTTCTTCGACGTTGTCGTCGGCAAGCCGCTCGCCACGACGGAAGAGCGCGCTGAGCACATCGGTCCCATCTCCGGCATTCCCGTCTTCGGCCTTGACGCCCTAAGCTCGGCTGCCTATGGTCCTGAGGCCGCTCTAACGCTTCTCATCCCCCTTGGCCTGGCGGGCATTCAGCACATCGTACCCATCAGCTTCGCCATCATTTGCCTGCTGGCGATCGTCTTCGTCTCCTACCTGCAGACCATCGACGCCTACCCCCACGGTGGCGGAAGCTACACGGTTGCGTCTGAGAATCTCGGCGCCAACGCCGGCCTGCTCGCCGCCGCGGCGTTGATGATCGACTACATCCTCAACTCGGCCGTAGGCATCTCCGCGGGTGTGGGCGCGCTGGTCTCAGCCTTTCCCCGGCTGGAGCCTCACACGCTCGCGCTCTGCCTCGCCATCCTGCTCATCCTCACCCTGATCAACGTGCGCGGGGTCAAAGACACGGGCACTACCTTCCTCATTCCCACCTACCTCTTCGTCGGCACGCTGCTGGTCGTGATCGTCGTCGGAGCAGTGCGCGCGTTTGCTGCTGGGGGCCATCCGCTACCGGTCGTCGAGCCCCCACACCTGCCCGTCAGCGCGTCCATGCTCTCCCTCTGGCTTCTGGCCAAAGTCTTTGCCAGCGGATGCACCGCCATGACCGGCGTCGAGGCTGTCTCGAACGGCGTCAACGCCTTCCGCGAGCCCACGCAGAAGAACGCCAAGCGGACGCTTACCATCATCATCGTTCTGCTCATGGTCTTCCTCGCCGGCATCGCGTTGCTTTGCCGCGCATACTCGATTGGCGCCACCCACCCCGGCGCCGCCGGCTACCAGAGCATCCTCTCCCAGCTCACCGCCGCCGTCATGGGCCGCGGCTGGTTCTACTACCTCACCATCGGTTCCATCCTCGCGGTGCTGGCGCTTTCGGCAAACACATCGTACGCCGACTTCCCACGTCTCACGCGCGCCATCGCCATGCACGACTACCTGCCGCACGTCTTCAAGATCCGTGGACGCCGCCTGCTTTACTCCCACGGAATCGTTGCGCTGGTGGGCTTCACCGGGCTGCTGTTGATCGTCTTTGGCGGCGTAACGGACCGCCTGATTCCGCTCTTTGCCATCGGAGCTTTTCTTGCCTTCACGCTCTCCCAGGCCGGCATGGTGATGCACTGGAAACGTCAGGGCGGCAAAGGCGCACTCCAGCGCATGATCATCAACGGTGTGGGCGCCGTCGCCACCGGCATCACGCTTGTCATTGTGCTGGTCGCAAAGTTTACCGAGGGCGCGTGGATCACGGCGATTCTCATTCCTGTCCTGATCATTACCATGAGCGCCGTCAAGCGCCACTATAATCGTGTCGCACGCGAGATCGCTGTCGATTGCCCCATGCGCGTCGCAAACCTCGTTGAGCCTTTGGTCATCGTCCCCCTCGATCGCTGGACCCGCATTACCGAAAAGGGCCTCCGCTTCGCCTTGAAGATCAGCGATGAGGTGCAAGCCGTGCATGTTGACGCTGAGGATTGCTGCGACGAGATGAAACAGATGTGGCAACAAAATGTCGCGGCGCCCTTGCGCGCGTCGGGGAAGGCGGTTCCCGAACTGATTCTTGTCTCCTCACCCTACCGCTTCGTTGTCACGCCGCTCGTCGAGTACATCCTGAAAGTCGAGCGTGACCACCCCGATCGTCAGATCGCCGTCCTGGTTCCCGAGCTCGTCGTCAAACACTGGTGGCAGACTCCGCTCCACAACCAGCGGGCTCAACTGCTGAAGCTGCTTCTGCTGGTGAGCGGGAATCCGCGTATCACGGTGATAAATATTCCCTGGTACCTATAATTAAGACCGCCCAGTGCAGCAGCCTGCGGCTAGTTCTCTGATGGTTTCTCCACGTGGTCGATCACGTAGTACTCCACCTGCCCCTTATCCGGCTGCAGTTTGAGACCAAGCTGCTCCTGCAAAGCGTCAGGGAGCGACGGACGGTCCAGCAAGCCCGGCGGTAGATTCTCTTTGGGAAAGTCAGGCGGGAGGTCGGGCATAAATGACAGCGTGAAATCGTAGTTCTTGTCCAGGCCGGTTTGGTTGACCACCGGCCATTCCTGGGGCAGGCGCTGCTGCCCCAGGAAATAGCAGAAGTACTGCATGGGAACCCGCGTCCCGACAAAGACGTTATCCGGGCCGGGGAGAATGGGAATCTTGAAATCCTGCGGGCTCTCGTTGACCTTCAACTTCGCCCCTGATTTAGCCACCACGAGTGCATACACGGGACCTTTCCTGGTTTCCTTGTGGAATTTCAGGTTGAAGCGATCTGCCAGCAGGTTCTGAAACATCAGATGGAGGTCGTCGAGATTGTAAGCATGATCCGCCTTGGCCTCAATATCGTAGCCCTGGTTATTGAGCCAGTCCGGACCGCCCGTGATTTGCCGGCCTGGCACCTTGTACATCAGGCTGATCATGGCCTTCACCGGCATGTTCTGCACTAAATACCCGTTGCCTCCAGGCAGCGGTTTGATACCACCCCCGCGTCCGCCCGGCTGCGAGGGCCGAATCACGGCCACATCGAAGGTCAGCCGAGCCGGATTTTCTTGGGCCTGAGCAAGCGACAGATATACCAAACCAATGACCGCGGCCACAACAGACAAGGCAAGCCTGCTCATGGAAAATGTTGCCACGTGAAGGCTCATGGTTCCCTCGATTCTTTTCTCACAGAGCTTTCCGATAGTGGACGCACCGGTCAACCACCTCAAAGCCGAGCGCCTCGTGAACCCGCTGCGACTTGTCGTTATCGATCCACGTGTCCGATGCCATCTCGATGCATCCGTGACCACGGGCCCAGTCTTCCGCCGCGGCCAGGAGCTTTGCGCCGACACCCTTCCTCCGGTAGAGTTCCGAGACGAACCACCCTTCGACGAACCCGACAGGAACGCTCGTGTTGCAGCCGTCGGCGTGCGAACGCAAGCCCACCTCCACAAAGCCAACTAAATCCCCATCACCTATGTCCGCAACCAGAATAGTAAGCGGCATTGTCCCCACAGCCTTCCCGGAGAGGGCCGCATCCAGTTCCTGCCTGTCTTCATCGACAGAAAGTTCCGGCCACAGGGCCAGCCGCATAAGCAAGAGTTGCTCGCCGTCCAACGGCTCACCGGGCCTGACGCTAATTTCCATTCCCCTCACAGGATAGTCGGAGGTGCTTTACAGGCTGCGGAAAAACTCTGGTTTTCGAAGGATACGGCCTTCAGTGTCTGCGTGAGAACTCACCTCTCCAAATGAGTCCCGAAGGAGCCTGTGTCATAGCAAGCTCGGAAGGAATAGGACGGGTGCCCCTCGCCAAAGCGTACCTGGGCCGAAAAACGATGGGGCTGTGCCGCATAAGCGCTAACTTAGGGTGTTTTTCGTCAAAAACTCCCACAAAATCGTCATCCTGAGCGGAGCGCCTCACAGATTTGTCGCGTGACACAGCTCTTGTGGCGCGGAGTCGAAGGACCTCGGCGGTGCTTATTTTACCCATGCTGCTCGGAGCTTTTCGCCCACCGAGCCCACACCGCGCGGGCCCGCTACGTTTTCCCCAGGGCCGAAAACCAAGAACTTGGTAGCACCTAGGGATCGAAGATGATTACAGTGCATGAAAAGATGTACCCGTGACCATCAAGTGCATATCGCAGCAGATCCTGTTGTCGGGCCTCAGTGGTCGAAAAGCTCCGAGCAGCATGGGTAAAATAAGCACGGCCGAGGTCCTTCGACTCCGCGCCACAAGAGCTGTGTCACGCGACAAATCTGTGAGGCGCTCTGCTCAGATGACGATTTTGTGGGAGTTTTGATGAAAAACATCCTAAACAAGTTAGCTTTTATGGGCGTAGCCCCACGACCGCATTTCTTGAATCCGCGCAGATCGGGGTTTCGATAGCAAAAGCATTCAACCGGATCTATCTGCTCATGCTATGACACACACTCCGGAGGGACGGCTGAAAGTTAACCAGGATGCAATCCTGGGTATCTCTAACTCTGAATGGATCATTCGCGATCCGGGGCAGCCAACCCTTGCGGCACCCAGTCGTCAACAGATGCTCTGTGCTACATAGGCAGGGTCCACCCGATATTGAAAATCAAGATCCCTTCTACGTGCTGGCTCATCTTATATTTGGCGAGGCAAATTCTCGCTTGCAGGGAAGAAGCGCGATGAAGAGATGGATGATTCTGATCTATATCTTATTGCTAGCAGGCGCTGCTGTGGCGCAGACCCAGCACGCGGCAACACCGGCCGATACAGCCGCGGATAGCGGCGAGGAGCCCGATGCTCCAGTAGCGCAGGCGAACAAGGACAACGCGGATCCAGAGACGACAGCTTGGGACATGCTGAAGACCGCTCTCTCCGATTCCAGCACAAAGGCGCGTCCTGCGAGGCTCGATGCGGCCACCGCCCTGGGAACATTAGGCGATTTTGAGCCCGCGCAAAAGTTGCTGCGCGACTCGGCACAGGATACTGATCGCTATCTGCGCCTCGCCGCCGTGGTGGCAATGGGCGCCAGCAAAGCGGAGGTATTCCTTCCGGACCTGAGAACCGCGCTCAACGACAGCGCACCAGAGGTAAGCTTCGCCGCGGCGGTAAGCCTATGGAAGATGCACGACCACACGGGTGAGAACGTTTTGTACGCTGTCCTTGCGGGAGACAGAAAGGTCAAGCAGGGAGTGGTTGGTTCTGGAGTGCACGAAGCCGATCAAGACCTGCATACTCCATCGAAGCTGGCAGAGATTGGCGGGGAACAGGCTGCATATGCCTTGTTGGGTCCTGTCGGGTTTGGCCTCGACGCATACAGGGCGACGAGGAAGGGCGGCAACGCAAACTCTGCCCGGGTGCTGACCGCCACGTTGCTGGCGGAAGACACCGAATCAACGATCACCATGCAGCAATTTGTGGATGCGCTCCAGGATCGTGACTACCAGGTACGAGCGGCTGCGGCGCGAGCGCTGGGCGACTATCGAGGTAAGGAAGTAACGGACGCGCTTCGGAACGTCTTTGCAGACCCAAAGCCCTCCGTGCGTCTGATGGCTGCGGCCTCCTACATTCGGGCGAGCCGCCCCGCGCCGGAGAAGCAAAAGGCGCGCACCCGGCGTGGAACTACATCAACGGCCTCTACCCGGGAGCGCTAGCCGCCCGATGGTAGACCAAGCGGGAAGAATGTACACTCCGGACTTGCGGTAACTCGCTTCCGGAGCTCGGCTTTGCTGAAACTCTTTCGAGGTATACGGCCGTTCAAGCCTGCGGCCGCCTTGCGTGATGCTTTTGCCGGATTCACGCTCGCGGCCATGAATATCCCGCAAGCCTTGGGATACACCAAGATTGCCGGCATGCCGGTGGTGACCGGTCTCTATACTTTGTTACTGCCCCTGGTGGGCTTCGCGGCTTTTGGCTCTTCCCGCTACCTGGTGGTTTCGGCTGATTCCGCCACCGCGGCCATCTTTGCCAGTGGGGTTTCCGGCATGGCGCCCCCAGCCAGTGCGCGCTATGTAGCGCTGGCGGGTGCGGTGGCGCTGATTACCGCCGCGTTCCTGTTATTGGCGCGATTACTGGAGCTCGGCTTCATCGCCGACTTTCTCTCCCAGACGGTGCTGGTCGGCTTTCTCACCGGGGTTGGCTTCCAGGTCGGCATCGCAGTGCTCGGCGAGATGCTGGGACTGGAGATCTCCGCCAGCCGAACACTCCTGCAATTGGCTCAAGTCTTCAGAAGACTTCCCCAGGTGCATCTGCCGACCTTAGCCGTTTCCGCCGTTGTGGTCGGTATTCTTATTCTCTTTCGCCGCTTTGCGCCCAGAATACCGGGTCCGTTGATCGTAGTCGCGGGAGCCATCGCGGCCAGCGCTTCTTGGAATTTCAGCGGACGAGGCATTGCGATCATCGGCCCGGTCGCGGGCGGTCTTCCACATTTCGCGGCGCCGGCCGTAAGTTGGAGCGACCTTCCTTCCCTGGCCCGCGTCGCTGCATCCTGCTGCATCATGATCATCACCCAGAGTGCCGCAACGGCCCGGATCTACGCGGAGCGCCACCGCCAACTGTTGGATGCGAATGCGGATCTGGCCGGCCTCTCTGCGGCCAACGCCATGGCCGGTTTGAGCGGCGCCTTCGTCGTCAATGGAAGTCCCACGCAGACGGCGATGGTTGAAGGCGCAGGCGCCCAGAGCCAGGTGGCGCAGCTTGGCACTGCAGCCGTCGTGGCGTTGGTTCTACTCTTTCTCACCCGGCCGCTCGAATACCTGCCGCGTTGCGTGCTCGGCGCGCTGGTCTTCATGATCGCCATCCGCTTGATTAAGTTAACCACCCTCCTGGCAATTCGCCGCGAAAGTCCGGGCGAGTTTGCCTTGGCTCTCACCACCGCGGGGGTTGTCGTTGCTGCGGGTGTTGAGCAGGGGATCTTGCTGGCGATGATCCTCTCCTTATTGCGTATCGTCCGCCACAGTTATCACCCCCACACCGGCGTCATGGTTCTGAACCAGCTCGGAACCTGGGACCTGGATCCAGTGGCGCCAGGCAAGATGACGGAACCCGGGCTTGTGCTATACCACTTTGGAGCAGCTCTTTTCTATGCCAATGCTAATCGGTTTGCCGAAGAGGTGACTTGCCTCGTAGGGCAAGCGCCTTCGCAAGTCCGATGGCTGATTGTCGATGCGGAGGCCATCACGAATTTGGATTATTCCGCAGCGCGCGTTGTCCTGGAAGTGCAGCAGAGCCTGACCAGCTGCGGAACTCAACTAGGCTTTGCCCGGGCACGTTGGGACTTGCGAGCGGACTTTACTCGTCATCACCTTATCGAATCGATCGACCCTTCGCTGATCTTCAACCGGCTTCATGACGCACGGGTGGCTTTCGAGAAACTCAAGCGCCCTTGAACGGCTTAGGCGGGATAACCCGCGTCCATCCACTTCTTGAAAAGTGAAACATGATCGGATGACCAAGGCTCATCGGGAGGCATGGCGCCCGTGGATACCTGATCGTAGACACTTTGCGCGTTAGCGGGGACGCGCATCCAAGCGGGGTCATCAAGATGAACTCCTGCGCCATCCATACACGTGATGTCCTCATCGCGAAAAAGAGGACGGATATCGGTGGCAAAACTCAGAGCCATTTCAGCCTCCTGGCGTCGGGGAAGAAAAACTCGACTGCCGGAGTCTACACCCGCGCCGTAAGCATTTCTACCGTTGACAGCATGCCCATTGCAGCAACTTGGAAGCCGAAGCCAATTTGCTATTTTTGTTCTCCGGCAGGAAGAGTAATATCCCGGCAATCGCAAACGTTGTTCCCTTGGCATCACGGAGGTTCTCATGCCCGATACGGTCGCCAATGCTGAAGCATCCGCCCCGCTGAGCGAGGTGGAGCGAGTTATAGATACTTTTATTGCGCCCTCCAAGACCTTCAACGACATTCTGCGCAGTGGAAGCTGGTGGCTGCCCTGGCTGTTGAGCGTGCTGGTAACGCTGGGCTACAGCGCGGCAATCCAGCAGAAGATCGGATGGGACAAGACCTACTCTAATATCTTGCAACACAGCTCAGAGTCGCAGCAGGAGAGGTTGGCGCAGCTTCCCCCGGACCAGCAGGCGAGACAGAAAGCGATCGCGGCGTCGTTCACTAAATACATCGTGTGGGTTTCGCCGGTTTTGGGGCTGCTTATTGCGGCCATCGCGGCGGGCGTACTGTTGATGACGGTGAATTTTGGACTGGGCGGCCACGCTAAATTCGGCCAGATATTCGCGGTGTGGATGTACGCGACTCTGCCTTGGCTGATTCAGGGAATTCTCGGCATCATCGTGCTCTTTGCCGGGCTGGATGCCGACGCGTTCAACCTCAAGAACCCGGTAGGCACAAACCTCGGATATTTCCTGCCCTCGGATTCGGCCCAGTGGCTCATCGCGTTGGGCACCGCGATTGACGTGGTGAGCATCTGGGTCCTCGTCCTGGTGAGCATTGGTTGCGCCATTGTGGCGAGAACAAAGCTGGCTGCAACGGCGACGGCGGTGGTGGTTTGGTGGGTTCTGATCACCCTGGCGAAGGTGGGTATTGCGGCGATTTCCTAGGCTCCCTACACGCATTGCAGACTTTCAAGCCTTCACTGCACTCGGGTAATCATAGTCCAGATGCCCGAAGTGGACGGCTTCGAAGCGACGCGACAGATCCGGCTGCAAGAGCAGACGACCGGAAGCCATGTGTTCATCGTGGCTACCATCGCGCATGCCATGACTGGGGATCGCGAACGCTGCTTGCTGGCTGGTATGGATGAATACCTGTCGAAGCCAATCCATCGTCAGGAACTGCTGGCGGTGCTTGCCCGGCCGGATGCGAATCGGCCTGTGGGCTTGCCAGGGCGCTTAGAGCTAAAGAACACCCGCGAGATCGCTGCCATCCAGGTAGTGAACAAGGCCGAACTGCTGAGCCGGCTGGATGGGGACGCGCAACTTCTGGGGGAGCTGATCGAGGTCTTTCTGGCCGACTCCGGCTCGCTGCTGCAGCAAGTTTCAGATGCGGTAGCCGGCCAGGATCCGGTCACACTGGAATGCGCGGCGCACAAATTGAGCGGCACGGTGAGTATTTTCGGCAGCCGGCCAGTCATGCAATCAGAACTGGCGTTGGAGACGATGGGCCGCAACCGGCATCTACCCCATGCCGGAGAAGTGTTGGCGCAGCTCAAAGGTCAGATGGAAGCACTGGAAGAAGCGCTGGGCGGACTGAGGGAGGAAACATGTCCAACCTCCTGATCGCGCTAATGCCGCTGCCGGCCATAGCCAATGTTGGACTACTTGCCGCGAAGGGTCATCAGCGCTACCGCTAACAGTTGCCTTGCAATCGAGCCGCGGATCCAATCTCTTTGGCTATCGAGCAAACGAGCATAGTGAGTGCGGCAAATCACCGGTGTGACTTCGTCCTTGCCGTGTACCAGAAATTTGGTTCGGCACATTTCACCCGGCGTTGCGAAACAAGTAGGGCAATAGATATCAAGATCATCGCCCATTTGGCGCCTCGTTATACCAAGGGCTGCGCATGCGGATCAAAGAACCCGCGCATTCTTGGCATTCTGCAAAGTAACCTGGACCGCCATCAACACAGCCCGATCAGCTTCCGTAAGCGGCTTCTTCGCTTTCCGTTCGTACGAATCGCGCAGCCGTTCCAGAGTGGTCACTAGATCGTAGTTGCTTTGGATAACGCCGCGAAACCACTTCTCGAGCTTACCTTCGATGGCAGATGGTGGCGCAACGAATGGCAGAACCTTGCAGGGTGCTTTGTTTGACTCGATCATTTTTTCACTCTGATATCTCATAATAATGGCCCTGGAGGACGGCGGAGGCAAGAACGGCGACTCTCCTTGTTCCACTATCGAGTCCCTCCCCCGAAAGAATCGATCACAGAGCCCTGGAGAATCGCCGCTTGTTGATGAGCATAGCGCTTCCACCAGGATTTGCTACGGTTCTTGCGTAACTCAAGGGAAGTTTGTAGTAATCGCTGATGGTAATGGCGGCGCATAGGGCATGATTCGTCACAGCTCAAGATCGCGGCGAAAAGCGGATTAAGGGCGGGTATATCATGGTTTGCAGCCTTTCGTTAGAGCTTTTCACCTCGTCAAAGGGCGCGGTGTAATTTAGATAGGAACGACCGAGAGCGTCGTTCTCTTCAACTTCTGAACCATCGGCAACGACGATGAGCGCTAGTACCGTCCTTAAGCCTCCAACGACTCTTGACTATAGCCTCACCGGGGTCAACTCCACCATGGCCGTGGAAAAGGGGCTCGCCGAAGCGGAGTGGTATCAGTCTGCAGTCCCGCGCGAGGCCATGCGGGGTCTGCTTCAGCGTCGCGACGGGCCCGGTATCCGCGACACGATTCTGTGGTTCAGTCTTATCCTCGGCGCCGGCTTCCTGACCTATGCGCTCTGGGGCTCATGGTGGGCCATCCTCCCCTACATGGTCTATAGCGTTCTCTACGCCTCGACCTCCGATTCCCGTTGGCACGAGACCGGCCACGGCACCGCGTTCAAGACCGATTGGATGAATAACGCTCTCTATGAAATCGCTTCGTTCATGGTCATGCGCGAGTCCACGGTCTGGCGCTGGAGTCACACCCGCCACCACAGCGACACTATTATCGTCGGCCGCGACCCGGAGATCGCCGTCCCTCGCCCACCTGACTTGAAGACCATAGTCATGTCGTTCTTCAACATCAAGGTGTATCGGAAGTATTTCCCCCAGATTGCCCTGCATTCCTTGGGGCGCATGTTTGCCGAGGAGAAAACGTACATTCCCGAGGTAGAGTTTCCCAAGGTCTATCGCAGGGCGCGCGTGTATGTGGCCATCTACGTCATCGTCATAGGACTGTCCATCTGGAGCCGCAGCATCCTCCCCCTGCTGCTGGTCGGCCTCACCAATCTGTTCGGCACCTGGTTGCTGGTCACTTACGGTCTCACGCAGCACGCGGGTCTGGCTGAGAATGTGCTCGATCACCGGCTCAACTGCCGCACGGTGTACATGTGCTGGATCCACCGCTATCTGTACTGGAACATGAACTACCACGTCGAGCACCATATGTTTCCGTTGGTGCCTTATCACGCGCTGCCCAGGTTGCATGCCGCCGTGAAGGATGACTGTCCCACGCCCTATCCCAGCCTCTTCTCCGCCTGGCGCGAAATTGTGCCTACTATACTCAGGCAGGTCAGGGATCCCGGATATCACGTTAAACGCCAGCTTCCCGCTCCCAAAATACGTGCGCGCGAAGCCGGTCACTCCTCCCAACGTAATCCGGATGCGGAAGGCTGGATCGAAGCTTGTGCCGCTGCCGCTCTGGGCCCCGCTGACGTCGTCCGCTTCGACCACGGCAAGAAGACCTACGCTCTCTATCGCACCGAGGATGGCGAGCTCTACGCGACCGACGGATTATGCACTCACGGCAATACTCATCTTTCCACCGGCTTGGTAAAGGGAAAGCTCATCGAGTGCTCCAAGCATAATGGGCGCTTCAACCTTATGGACGGGTCACCCGCCCGTGTCCCTATCTGCCGCGGTTTGGTCACGTACCCGATTGCGGAGCGCAACAGCCGAATCTTCATTAACGTGAGCCGGGCCGGCGGTGCCGGCGCTCGTCCTCACAAGACCTACCAGTTCCGCGTCGTCAGTAATTGCAACGTTGCCACATTTATTAAAGAGCTGGTTCTCGAACCCTTGGAGGCTACGGAAAAGATCTCCTTCACCCCGGGCGATTACCTGCAACTCGATATTCCCGCTTACGATGCGATCCGCTTTCGCGAGTTCGACATTCCCCAGCCTTTCGCCACCGTCTGGGGGCAGCAGCATGTCTTCGATCTTGTGGCGCGTAATCCCGAGGCCGGCCGGCGCAACAACTACTCGCTCGCCAGCAACCAGGAGCTGGATCGCACGCTGCGCTTCAACGTCCGCATTGCAACGCCGCCTCCAGGCCAGGATTGTGCTCCCGGCGTCAGCTCCAGTTATGTATTCAGCCTCAAGCCTGGAGACATTGTTTCTGCCATCGGCCCTTTCGGCGATTTTCATATCAAGCCCACGCAACGGGAGATGGTCTACATTGGCGGGGGCGCCGGCATGGCTCCGCTGCGGGCCCACCTCTCCCACCTGCTCGAAACCGGGCAGAGTGCCCGCAAGGTCAGCTTCTGGTATGGCGCGCGATCAAAGCAGGAGATTTACTACGATGACTACTTCCGCGATCTAGCGAAAGTACACCATAACTTTGCTTTCCACCTCGCGCTCTCCGCGCCCCTGCCAGAAGATAACTGGACTGGCCATCTGGGGTTCATTCACCAGGTGGTGCTGGACAAATATCTCAGTCAGCACACCAACCCAGGAGCCGTCGAATATTACCTCTGCGGTCCACCGATGATGATCAAGGCTTGCATTAAAATGCTTGCCGATCTCGGCGTCTCGTCCAGCCTTATTTCCTACGACGAGTTCTGAGTGAGTTGGGCTTGAGCGAGGGCCAAAACGCTGCCGCTCAATGCGATCTGTCAGTGGGTCCAAATAGGGACCTGATTTGATGTAACGGCACGACTTAAGGCCCTACCCGTCGACCGTTCTCCCAACTCTTTGAGATAGATGCCACAACGCCGTAGTTGCCCCACAGCCACCACATTTGCTGGGTCTATACGCGCTTGCGGGGACCCGGCTCTTGTTTCGGCGGGGATTGATCGGCGTCAGGAAGGACCGGTTTGGGCAAATGCGCAGTTTCGTATCTCGCCTGGATCAGGGGTCCGCGGACGTCTGGCAAAGAGGGGACCTTGATGTTTGCCTGCAAAATTCGAAATGCGGAAGTCAGATCGCCAAAAGTGCTTCGCCGCCAATCGCTGATATTCGGCTCCCGGACGCCGGTGAATTGCTCCAGAAACTGAAGCACCGAGGTGTGATCGAAGGGTTGGCTGCAAACCCATCCGCCGGTGGTCCACGGGGAAACGATGATGCAGGGCACCCGGAACCCACCGCCTATAGGGACGCCGTTCACAAACTCGCGAGGCGTACCCACCGGAGGTACCGGTGGTGGCACATGATCGAAGATGCCGTCGTTCTCGTCGTAGTTGAGAATAAACGCGGTCTTTGCCCACACGTCGGGATTGGCTGCAATCGCATCGATCTTGCTGGCGACAAACGCCGCGCCATCCGCCGGCATGTAATCGGGATGTTCCGATTGATAGCTGGTGGGAATGATCCAGGAGACCGCGGGTAGCCGATCGTGCCTGGCGTCCTGTTCAAACTGGCCTTCATCGCCGCGCACCATTGCTTTCGTATGCAGCGGCGAGCCATTCGCGGCTTCGCGAAAGATCTTGAAAGTCTCCAATAGATTGCAACCGTAGTTGTCCTTTTGCTGATATACCTTCCAGCTAACACCGGCTTCCTCCAGCCGCTCTGGATATGTAGTCCAGGTATATCCGCCCGGGGGTGCCGTATTCTTGAGAATCGGTCCGCCGTGCAGTCCATCGGGGTCGATCGTCCCCGTCATCCAATACATGCGGTTTGGCCAGGTCGGCCCCATCACCGAGCTGTGGTACGTGTCACAGATCGTGAATGCCTCGGCCAGGGCGAACTGGAAGGGAATATCCTCGCGGTTGTAATACCCCATGCAATAGGGACCATTCGGTCCATCCGCTTTGCGATGAGCGGGCAGCCATTGGTCCATCTTGCCGCCGTTCCACGCCTCGTGTTGCACTGCCCAGGCGTGGCTGGTGGAGGGAATCTTCTGTGCGCTGCTCTTGCGGGTGTCAAGATGAAAGGGAAGCACGTATCCACTAGGATTGACTGCATCCGGCTGGTAGAAGACAGATTTTCCGTCGGCCAGTGTCAGAGCGGATGGATCCGCGAATCCGCGGACGCCGCCGAGCGTTCCAAAATAGTGGTCGAAGGAGCGGTTTTCCTGCATCAGCAGGACCACATGCTTTATGTCTTTCAGCGAGCCGCTTCTTGAAGGAGCCTCCGCCAAGAGCCGCCGCACGTTCGGTGGCATCAGAGCTGAAGCGGCAGCAGCGGCCGCGACCCGGGACCCGCCGGTCAGCAACCGGCGGCGGGTGAGTTGGGAAACAGAAGGGTATGACGAGTCCACCATGCGGGGAGGTTCTCGTTTCACATCGTAGCGGTTTCAAATTGAAAACGCGATAACGTTGTCCTCAGGTCGAGCCCTCGTATCCCTTCTCCCTGTGAACCCCAAAGCACAAAGTGCCGCTTTTGGAACATTCATTTGACCTCTCCATGCTGCGGACATACACTTATCACCTCAAGGAAAACACAGCACCTGTAATTTTTGTGGAACGTTGCCGGATGGACTAAGTATGTGGCGCGACTCCATAACTCATGGGATGAATCGAGAGAGGGCGAGACAAGATTCCGTCATGACTAGAAGACCACACGTTGCCATATCCGTTTATCTGACCGCTATTTTGCTGGTCCACCTGGCCGGTGCCAGCGCCTCAGCGCAAACCCAAACATGGTACCTTGATCCTCCGCATTCGGCGGCGCAGTTTTCCGTTCGTCATATGGGCATCTCGACGGTGCGGGGAGCGTTCACTAAGGTCAACGGCGTCGTTGTAGACTCCCCAGACCTCAGCAAAGCTTCTGTGAACGTGACCATCGACGCGAGTTCCGTGGATACTCGCGTGGAAATGCGTGACAAGGACCTGCGCAGCGACCACTTCTTCGACGTCGACAAGTATCCGACGATCACCTTCCAATCGAAAAAAGTGGAGTCAGCCGGTGCAGGCAAGTTGAAGGTCACCGGCGATCTGACGATCCATGGGGTCACCAAGGAAGCCGTTCTGGATGTCGATGGCCCCACGCCTCCAGTGAAAGATCCGAGAGGAAACTCGCATCGTGGCGTTTCTGCTACGACCACAATTAGCCGGGCGGACTATGGAATGACCTTTGACCCACCACCCATGGTCGGGGATCAGATCGCGATTCAACTGGATGTGGAACTGGTAGACAAAGCGCCGGGTCCGCCGCGACCAGCACCAGGTACTCCACCGCCACCGCCGGCAATGTAGCCTAGCTTGTCTCAAGTTTCACGGCTTCAGGTACTTGATGAGTACGACCTCGTTGCCGGTTTCACTGTAAATTAACTCGTCGATAATGTGCTTGGTCAACAGAATCCCAAAGCCCCCGGGTCTACGTCCCTCTTTTTCACGGATGGCGGTGTGACGGATGGGGTCGGATGGCGGGTTCATGATCGCCGCATGGCGAACCTCCTGCAAGGAGAATCCCTCCCCCGGATCTTTTACGCGGCACAGGACCATGTGCTTGGCTCGAATGTAAGAAATCGACACGTGCTGAGTGGCATTGAAGTTGGCTCCGTGCTCGATGGCGTTCATGAGCATCTCGCGGAAGGCCAGAGCAACGGCGTCTTTCTCTTTTCGCGGTAAATCCGCGACCTCGTGAATGAACTGAACCAGTCGATCGGCTGTCTTACGGTCACAGCGCGCAACCAGGTGCATAAGTTCGGGGGTGGCGGAAAGGATTTCGATCCCTTCATCCCAAACCGGACCGGTCGTAGCCAAAAGAAGCATCTGTTCGAAGGTAGACATCGAATACGGCTCGGAGAAATAGCTGAACGCGCGCTCGCGCATGGCGGCAATTACGTCGGCGGGCGTGCTTTTCCTGGTGATGATGATGAGCCGTACATGGGGCCGGACGATACGGATCCTGCGCAGGAGATCCACATCCTGCTTGGCCGAAGTTTCCTCGCCGGTAAGGACAAGATCATACGGCCGAGCCTTGAGCATTTCCAGCGCGGAGATATTATCGGTCGCGCGCGCAATTTTCCAACCTGGCAGCACTTTGCGTACCGCCGGTGCAACTTTAGTGTCTGCACCGACGACCAGGGCAGTTTTTCGGGGGCTGGCTGGCCCCGCTGGGGTAGCTTGGTCGATGGATCACCGCCTGCGGTCCATGATAAGGCCAACTCTTCCAGCGGGTCATCGATTTCACTGTCACTGTGCCGCGGGTATTTCGACTCCTGAAAAACGTTTGCAGGCATCGAGCAGTGCGCCTTGTCGGCCCGCATCGTGTGCGGCGGGGTTCGGTGTGCGCTGCCGCATGTGAAAGAAATACTTGCCCGAGACCGTTGCGGCGGGATCCTGGCTGACCGCAAGCCACACCTGGGTCCGATGTGCGGCGTCCATATCGTCGGGTGCCCCGGGTCCTCCCATCTTGGTCGCCACCCAGCCGGGTTCCAGTGCGTTGGAGAGCACACCCGCCCAGCGGCATGCGATCGCGAAGGCCAACAGTACATCGTGCAGTTTGCTATCGGAGTAAGCCTGCTGTCCTCGCCACGCGCGATGTTCCCAGGCCAGGTCCTTCAGGCTTGCATCCCCGCTCTGGTGCAGTCCTGAGCTCAGGTAGACGAGACGCTTCGGTTTCTCGATAAGTGCCGTCAGGATATAAGGCGCGAGCGTGTTGACGGCGAATACATGAGGCAGGCCGTCTTCGGTCGCAATCCGTCGCGGCTCCCGATACCCGACGCCCGCGTTGTGAATGACAGCGTCGAATGAGCCAAGGCGGTTGACCTGCTCCGCCACATTGCGGGTTTGCGCAATGCTGCTTAGATCGCCGATGACGACGCTCTCCGCTCCAGGCACCGCGGCAAGCGCCTCCTTGCCCCGCTGCTCGCTGCGCGCGTGCAAGACCACGCCGTGCCCTTGTTCGATAAGCAGCTGGGCCGCCATTTGGCCGAGACCATCGGCAGAACCTGTAATAAACACGCGTGCCATAATCGTTTACTCTCCGTATTGCTACAGATGCATGCCAGACCGGTCAAGGCGCGCGCTTAATTGCATGAGAGTTTTCGCCGTCTCTATAAGTCCTGAACGGCGAAGCGCCACCAACTTCGCCGCCCAGGTCTGTGCTCTCTGCTTACACCGAAGAAGGCAGCTGCTCCTCTACGCGAAAGGATTGCCCTTTTTTCCAATGCCTGGCCTGGGCAATGCAAATGATGTGAAGCATGATGAGCAGCGGCACTGCGAAGGTCGGAATCAGGCTGAGAGGCAGCGCTGCCATAACCGCAGTGGTCACCTCATGAGGGCCAAGAATTGAATTAAGCGCCCCCAGTGCAACCGCCAGCACCAGGTCGAAGATCCCTGCTATCTGCCACAGGATAAAGCTTCCGCGGCGCCCGAATGACACCAGCCAGGTGGCCACCAGCGGCGCGGTTGCCCCAATTGCGATGTCGCCCCAGCCCGCCGGCAATGCGAAAAAACCCGGCAGGATTCCGGCCGCATAAAGAACCAGGAACGTAAATCCAACAATCCTCCAGGACTGCACGAAGGTTAAAGTGCGCGGGTTTAACGACAACGCAAAC
This sequence comes from uncultured Acidobacteriaceae bacterium, assembly GCA_963787145.1. GTDB lineage: Bacteria > Acidobacteriota > Terriglobia > Terriglobales > Acidobacteriaceae > PALSA-350. The sequence continues at coordinate 80,687 of CAWBBY010000044.1, read as the reverse complement.
TCCCGAAACCCTTGTGATATTGCAAACCAGAGTAGAAAAATCACGACCGGGGTGAACGCAGCAAGGCCAACCGCAATCGGCGGAAGGCTAGGATCCGTTTTGAAGAGGTTGAGAGACGAAGCCGACACGGCAAAGACAAACCATGCGGCGAGGATGCCGGCGGTAAGTTTTCCATAACTCGCATTGCTCATGACAATTCTCCTTCTTGCATAACCAGGCCCGTGACTTCAGTGGTCAACTTCAAAAGGTCGTGCCAGCGCTTGTCTCCCAATTGACGCTCAAGTTGCGCCTGAGCGTTCTCCCAGGAGGGAAGCGCACGGTTGAATTGGTAGCGACCGGTTTTTGCCAGACGAAGCAACCGTTCTCGCCTGTCTTCGCCTCGACGCTCTACGATCCACCCCTCCCGGACCATGATCCGCAGGGTGCGTGTGAGCGTCGTGCTGTCCATGGCCAGGATCTGCGCCAATTCCCCTTGGCACAGCTCTCCGGCTTTGGATAGCACCTGCAAAATCGTGAATTGAGTGGCTCGCAGGCCGAGTGGGCGGAGCGCCTCATCATAAGACTGAGTGATTGCTCGCGCCGCCCGGCGAAAACTCGCGCACATGCAAGGCAGGCTCAGGATTCCTGGAGAGGCGTCAACCATATGGCAAATAGATGTATATACATGTAATTGGTTTCAAAAAATAAACAACACCGATCGTAGCTGTCAACTTTCACTTGCCGGTCCGGCTTGAATTCACTACTATGCGTCACGGAGGTTTAGCAACCCTCCCCCGTGCTGACCAAGATCGAACGTCCGAAACTCGGAATTGCGTCCTGGACTCTTCCTTGGGCGATCGGGGTCCATGGCTACCCGTCGCCGCAGCGGCCGCTCGGCTGCATAGGGCTGCTGGAGAAGGCCGTCGAGGCCAAAGTCTCCGTGGTGCAGATCGCCGATAATCTCCCCCTTCACGAATTGCCAGATCAGGAACTAGACCAATTGCGCGAGGCAGCCACTACCCGTGGGCTGGTGCTCGAAGCCGGCACGCGAAGCCTCGATCCGGAGCACCTCGCGCGCTACATCGCGATCACCCACAGGATTGGAGCGCGGATTCTGCGCACGGTCTTGTCCGGGAGCTTGTTTGGGCCGAAACAGTTGGCCGCGGCCGAAGCCGCAATCCTTAAGGTTCTGCCGGCGCTGGAGCGCCAGGGCGTGACGCTTGCTCTCGAGAACAACGAAGCCTTCAGCGCACTGGAGTTCGCCGGGATCATCACAAGAATTGCGAGTCCTCATGTAGGTATCTGCCTGGACACCGCAAATTCGCTCGGCCGGCCTGAAACGTTGCAGACGGTGGTCGAACACCTGGCCGAGCACGCGGTCGTGCTTCACGCCAAGGATTACGATATTCGGCGCATCGATACGCGCATGGGATTTTCCGTAGTGGGAACGGCAGCCGGCGACGGCCGGGTCGATTTCAATTGGGTGTTGGCCGAACTACGCAGGCGGGGACGCAGCGGAATTAGCGTCATCGTGGAGCACTGGCCGCCGTTTGCCGGCACCATCGAGGAATCAATTCGGATCGAGGAAGAGTGGCTCTCGAGAAGTGTGCGCTTCCTACGTTCGAAGGTGTCGGCTGGTGTCTCGTGAATCCCAGGCAGAGTCGAAACGTCCAAGATGGAGTCCAATAGGTAGACTAAATTTCATCATGACCACCGCAGGAGCATTAACGACCGCGCAGCCGGGGGAAAATCAGGCTCGATTTTCGGCCCGCGACCTGGTCGAGTTTGGGGTGGCCTACGGCCTGATCATGGCGGCCATTTGGACCTTGAACCCCTGGCAGAGGTTTTTCTACTGGGCCGCCATCGCGTGGATTGTTGTCACCACGTGGCAGCGGCGTACTACATGGAAGGCGCTGGGGCTCGGTCTGACCGGCCTGGTGCGGTCGCTCTGGATCGTAGGTGTTGCAGCGATACTTGCCGGCCTGGCCGTCTACCTGGCCAACCGCGAGCACACGCTGCACCGGCTTCATGGCCCGACGCCGCTGTTATCGCATGTTTGGGGGTACCTGATATGGGCGGTGATGCAGCAGTTCTTGCTGCAAATCTATTTCCTGCTTCGCTTGCAGCGCATGCTGCCTGGTAAGGTGGCGCCCGTAGTGGCAGCGGCCGGCCTGTTCGCGCTCGCCCACCTCCCCAATCCAGTGCTGACCCCGATCACGCTGGTGTGGGGCATCGCCGCCTGCATGTTGTTCTTGCGCTATCGGAATATCTATGCCCTCGGGATCGCCCACGGAATCCTGGGGCTTTGTGTCGCAGTGATCGTGCCAGAACCGCTGCAACACCATATGCGGGTGGGGATCGGCTACTACCGATACCATGTACGTGAACACCGTCACGCTGCGGGCGATCATCGCAACCAGGCGGACCAGATCGTATCCACCGACGCGTGGGTGATGGCCGAAGCCCCTACCCGGCGATCCTGAAGCCACGCACGGCCATAGAAAATGCCCGCGAGCAATGCCAGCAGCACATAGCGCCAATTGAAGTGGACCGCGCGTTTGTTGAAGTGCGAAAGCCCGAACAAGGTTGCGGTGATGAGCAGGGCGCGTACGGGTCCAACGCGCCGCTCGAGAAGATTTTGCATCCAGCCGCGAAAAAAAAGCTCTTCCGGGACGGCGACAAAGAGGAAGGTGAAGATCCACCCCAGGAGAACATGCCAGGCCGAAGGCATGTGGGGGTGGAAATGGAGGAAGCCGAGGAACAGTCCGAGGGCAACGGCAATGGGAGCGTACGCGGCCAGCCAAAGCAAGCCAATGCGGAAGTCGCGCAGGCGAAGACGCAGGTCGAAACCAACCTGGCGCAACTGCCGGATAGCGAGAAAGCCATAGATCCCTGCATCGAGAAGCAGAACTTTATTGAAGATGGCGAGACCCGGTCCCCATGCAGGCTCAAACCAGCGCAAGTCCACGGCCAGCCCGAGGACGCCGAGGATGAGGAAGTCGCGCCATTCTCCTCGCTGCTCCGGGTCCGCCAGACTTGCGCGATAGAGCAGCAGGCTGATCAGAACGGGCAACAGCGTGTAGAGGGCAAGCCACGTCCATCGAAAAAGGCCATTAGAAACGGAGACAAGGGCGTAGGGGAGACCGAGCAAAGCCGGTGCCAGCATGCGCAGTCTAAGGGGCAGTTGTTGCGCGAGCTGGAGACTGCGTGGCCAGAATGCTGCCGAGAAGAAAGGGACAAGCGTGAGCAGCGCGGCAAGAAAAACCGATGGGTGGAAGAGCAGGCTCGGCATCAGCTTCGAGCTTAACGCCTGCGGCGACCGCGATCGCGCCCGGCTATGGATTTTCCAGGTTATACATCCAGGTTATACACCACAGGCTCCTCCTCCCTCCTCGGGTGTTCTCCGAGGGCTTGCCGGATGACCGCCATGAGCTTGGCATTGTTCACCGGCTTTTGCAGAAAGGCCTTGGCGCCCGCCTCAATCACGCGTTTCAGGTTGTCGCGAACGTCGCGGCCCGTGACCACGATGACCGGCACTGAGGCGAGGGCGGGTACATTTTTGAACCTGTCCATCAAGAGGAAGCCATCTCCAGCAGGCAGGCCCAGATCAAGGATGATGAGATCAGGCTCGTTCTTACGCGCCTCAGCCATGCAAGAGATCGCGTCCGATGCAGAGTAAGTGTCGTAGTCGTGGGCCCGCAGACGTACATGCATGCTTTGCAGCACATCCGGGTCGTCCTCGACGAGGAGAATCTTCTTCTTGCCCATTTGCTCACAATCCTCTGTTGCTCTATCGGCTTGAAAGATCCATGTCGTGAGTGGCGATCGGACGCAATGCTCTTTCTCCAGCAAAAGCCCTACTTCGCGACACTTCCCTGTGCAGAGTGGAACTGAAAATGCTTAAGGGGTCGACTTACACAGAGAAGTGCCGATGAACCTGTCAGAACAGCCGTCGTGGGCCGTAACGCAAAGCGCCATCGTTCACGCAAGAAGCGCCACTCGAAGCGGGGTGGCGTTTTCTTTTGCGCCATTCATCGGCCAAACTGTCGTAGGTGGTGATCCGCGTGCAAATATCCCCAGCGCATCCAATCCTCCGCTGTCATTTCTCCGAAAATCGGATGGGGCAAGCATGGGTTTGGCAAATCATCGCAAAACCTGCTCAGGGTTGATAGCAGCGAAGCAAGATCCCGATGGAAATCGACCGGAACAGAACCCCCTTTTCCTTGTTCGATCTCCGGCCGGGTGGGGAATCCACGGCGCCATTGCATCGGCGCCTTCAGCGCGGCCCACTTCAGCACCGTCCTTTGTATAAAGCCTGTCGCCGGACTTGCTGTCTTCTGCCCTAGCGGAACCTTGTAGGAGTCATCCAGATGGCACACCATCTGGTGGACAGACATGGAGCCCCAACGCGCCCTATCCTCCGGCGACAACTCCGCCAGTCGAAGCGCTATGCTCTGCCGTTCGTTGAGGTTCTGCAATGTCTTCATGAACTGAGTCACTGAGCATGGAATTCAGTCGCCTAACAGAACCCAATAGGAACTGGACGGGTGCCCCACGTACGCTGAGGCGAACGTGGGGCACCCGTCCGGTTCCTATTGGGTTCTGTTAGGGCAAGGACTCCGCCGCGAATCAATTTTGAACCGGAGGTTCTCACACACCCTCTTTTGCACCCGCGTTTTTTTTTATTCGACCAGCGAGTTTTTCCGCAAGCTATCAAACGCCGGTGGCTACCACAAAGTACTGCGCACTTTCTGTACCCGGATTGCGCACGCCGTGCAATTCGTTGGAATGGACGAATGCCGCGCCCCCCGGACCGATCACCGCTGTCTTTCCAGCAATGGTTACTGCGAGCGAGCCCTTCATCATCAGGAAGAGCTCTTCGTGCTCGTGCTGATGCGGGGTATGCGGCGAACTTCCCGGGGCCAGCGTCGTCTCGTGCACTTCAAGGTGATCACCGGAATGTGTCATGCCGTCCAGGATCGGTCTCGATTGGTTCTGCCCATTTTGTTTTACGGGTAATTCGTCAAAAGGCTTGATGAAGGAGCTGAGTGCCGGGCTATCCGAGGCAAACGCCGAAGAGGCGGCCAGCATGGGAATAGCCTGCAGAACAGAGCGCCGAGTGGCATTCATAGAAATCTCCCTGGTTATTGAATTCCCGTAGCGACCACGAAGTACTGCGCCTTTTCAGTTCCCGGATTGCCTGCGCCATGCAACTCGTTGGAGTGGAAAAACGCTGCGCCTCCGGGCCCGATCACCGCTGTCTTTCCCTCAATGGTGACTGCGAGGGTGCCGCTCATCATCAGAAGAAGCTCCTCATGCTCGTGCCGATGGGGTGGATGCGGCGAGCCTCCTGGAGCAAGTGTCGTCTCGTGAACCTCAAGGTGTTCGCCAGAATGAGTCACGCCGTTCAGGATTGACCTGGATTCATTTTGCCCATTTTGCTTTACCGGCAACTCACTAAAGGGCTTGATGAAGGAAGTGAGTGTCGGGCTGTCCGATGCCGGCGCCGAAGAGGCCGCCAGCATCGGGATCGCTTGCAGAAGAGAGCGTCGCGTTGCCTTCATATAGACCTGCCAGCGTTGTTATAGGCCTTCAAGAGACATCAAATCAAGACGGCCTCCCGTAGCCTGTATACCCGATGGGCCTCCCGCAGGCGGAGCCCGTGCCGTACCGTGCATTTCGCTGATAAGATCATCGGGAACAAATTGATGGGAGCACCATGTCCTTTAAGCCGAATCGCCGCAGCTTCCTCATAGCAAGCGGACTTACTGCCCTTGCCTCAACCAGAGTTCTGGGTGCAAATGACACTCTTCGCGTCGGCGTCATCGGAGCCGGCGGGCGGATGAGAACCATTCTCGATTGCGCCGACAAGACCGGTATCGCCTACGAAATCGTGGCCGTGAGCGACGTGTATGGGCCGCGCCGCGATGAAGTGAAGGCACGGGCGGCCGCCACCGCTGCTACAACTACCCACGTCGATTATCACGAAGTGCTGGCCAAAGATATGGACGCGGTTCTCATCGCCTCCCCCAACCACTGGCATGTGCGTATGGCGTGCGACGCCCTGGCTGCCGGCAAAGACGTCTACCTGGAAAAACCGGTCACTCACACCATCGAGGAAGGCGCCACCCTCTCCCACGCGGTTCATAACTGCAAGCAAATCCTGCAGTGTGGCATGCAGCAGCGCAGCTGGACGCACTTTCGTAATGCCGTCGATCTGATTCAGGGAGGCAGTCTGGGCAGAGTCACCCAGGTGAGAACCTACTGGTGGCAAAACTACAACCAGGCGAGTTGGAAACCCAAGCCGGTCGACACCCAGGCACTCGACTGGAAGCTTTGGCTCGGTGGCGCTCCCGACCAGCCATTCAGCGAAGAAAAGTTTTACCGCTGGCGCTGGTACTGGAACTTTGGCGGCGGGGCCATGACTGATTTGTTCGCGCATTGGATCGATGTGGCGCATTGGGCGATGAAGTCCGACACGCCACGTGAGGCCCAGATGCTTGCGGACAAGTATATTTTTGTGGAATGGGACTGCCCCGATACCGTTCAGGCGGCTCTCCGCTACCCAGGATGGGATGTGGTGTACGAGGGCATGATGAGCTCCTCCATTGACGACGGTGGCCTCGAATTCCGTGGCACTGAGGCCACGCTGAAGATCGATCGCAGCAGTTTCGGTATTTACCGCGAGGGCCTGCAGGTTGGGCAAAATCCGATTCTCAGTGAAGACAGTTTCCGCGACGGAACGATCGACCACGTGGCGAATTTCTTTGCCTGCGTCAAGTCGCGCAAGGAACCGAACGCACCCGTCGAAACAGGAATCTCCGCCGCAAATGCCGGCCACATCGCCAATCTAGCCTACAAGCACACGGGGCAGATCGCGTGGCCGCCCAAGAACTCGGCATAGGTGGTGGGAGCCCCCGGCATTTATGTGGGGGAAGGAGCGCCTTAGCGCTCTGTGAAAGAGTCTCGATTCCGATCACGCGCTTCCCCGGATTTCCTGTGCAGCTTGGTGGCTCCGGCGCGCTTCTTGCGGCTTTCCTTAACGAAAGCCGCATACGCGGCCGCGTCCAGCGCAGCGTACAGTAAATCCGGGTTTAGCGCTGCCAGACCAATCCGCTGGACAGCTGTGAATTTTCATCGCGCATCTGGCAGCAGGCCCTTCTCCACCAGCACGGGAGGCCTGCGGTGCCTGGTGGCCTGTTCGTAGGCGTACGCCCAACCAAGTAGGTCGCCGTCCTTCCACGCCCTCGCTGAAATTTCCAGCCCGAAGGGCAGTCCATCCGTGTAGAAGCCGCCTGGGACCACCACCGCCGGAACACCAATCATGTTTACCCAACTGCTATCGCTGTGCGGCCCGGTACTGATCTGCCCGTCCTGCGGCATGGTCTCGTCGGGCGGCGGCATCTGAATCGCGGGATAGACAAAGCCATCGAGATGCAGCCGATCGAGGGCATCGTTGTACGCTGCGAGCGCCCTACGCCGCGGAGCCATGTAGTTGGCTTCCGCGTGTCGATCGGTCTCAAGCATTGCCTGAGTCACCAGGGGCCGCTCTTTGGAAGCATCGGCGTCCGCACCGCCGACGATCGTATCCGGCAAAGGAGATCCTGTGGCCCGTTCGTACTCCTCGGGCGAGTGGTACTGCGGGGGACCATACCCGGCGAGAAACTCCTCCGTTCCTTCCCGGACGTAGGGCAGTGTGCATACCCGGGACACCGTCTCCGCAAAACTATCGGGAAGAATGGAATCATCGAAGACGACCGTTGCGCCCGCGGCCCGTAGCCCTTCCAGTGCCTTCATGAATGCCTCCCGCGTCGCGGGCTGCAGCGGGACGCGAGAGGCTGCCCTATATGCTGCGACTACACTCGCAGGCTCCGCCGCCGGTATTCCCTGAAATGGAACGCCGGCTCCGTGGAGAATGAATGTGGGTACGCCGAAGCGTTTCCCCTTGAGTGCGTCTGCTTTCAGGTACGCAGTGTAGGGGCCACGCTCAGCCATGGCAACGGAGTCGGCAGTGCGGAGATCCAGAGGATCCGGCCCTGCCATCACGTCCAGCGCGATCGCCGCATCGGTCACGTCGCGGGCGATAGGCCCGGTATTATCGAGTAGCCAGTCCAGCGGAGCGATGCCGGCAATACTCACCAGGCCGCGCGTAGGGAAGACGCCAACCACAGAGCTGGTGGCAGCCGGCATCCGGATGGAATTGCCGGTATCGGTTCCATTGCCAAGCACCGCGAGGTTTGCGGTGACGACAGTAACGGTGCCTCCAGAAGAGCCCCCGGGACTGAAGCGCACATCGTAGGCATTTCCTGTGCGCCCGTAGGCGGTACTGCGATTGGTATCGCTGGCCGCAAAGTCCGGCATGTTGGTTTGCCCCACGATGACCGCCCCTGCGGCCCGCAGCTTAGTGACGATGGTAGCGTCCTTGGGAGCGACCAGCTCGTGCCCGGGGATCATGTACCCTTTCCATCCATCTGTGGTGATCAGACCCTTGATCGATGTATTCGCTTTGGTGACGATGGGAACGCCCCACATCGGGCCGCGCTGGTAAGTGCTGCCGCCAGCCGCCGCTTCCGCATCCTCACGGGCAGCCGTGGCCAGAGCCTCGCTATCCACCGTCTGCACGGCGCGATAGATCCCGTTGTACTTCGCGATGCGTGCTAAGTACCACTGCACTACTTCGGTGACGGTGTATTTATGGCTGCTGTACATTTGCTCGAGCTCGGGGATGGTCACTTCGAGCAGGTCGCGACTCATCGCATCCTGGGCGGAGTCGTTACTGGCGGATGGAGGTGTGGCTTGCGCGTCGATCCAACCCTGTCCCAACATTGTGAGCAACAGCAGCAGATACCACGGACGGGGTCGCATCCTCATAACATACCTTGAGTGAAACCTCGACCCGTCCCCACGCGTCCAAAGAAACAAACCCCGGTGCCGAAGCACGGAGAACGGTCCCCACGGGTCTGCCCACAACCGTGCTGATGTTGCTGTTCCCATCTATGAATCTGTGCTCTTCATTGCTCTCCGCGACCTCGTTTGTAGCTCGACCCAACCCGCAGATTTCGCCCAGGCGCCAACGGCGTTCTCTCTTGGCATTCGCGTTCGTCCTTGCCCTGCCCACCGCTCCTCTGGTGGCGAATGCACAGAACGTTGTCTTCAAAATTCCTCCCGTAAAAATACCGGTTGATGTCAAAGACCAACCCATCACCATTACCGCTTCGGCGATCCTGACCATTTCGTCGAAGGACCGCAATTTGCGGATATTGAATCTGCAACTCACCGGCGACCTATCTGACCTGCAGCACAACCTGACCAACCTTCTGAGCTCACAGTTGGACAAGGATGATCGCTGTGGAGAGCGTGTGGCGATAGAGAACGCCGCGCTCAGGCCGGTCGAACCCGCCAGTGTGGCCGTAGTCCAGCTGCACGTCGAACGTTGGGCATGTGTCAAAGTGCTGGGAAAACAAGCGGCGAAGAAAATTTTGGGAGGCGACGCCCAGATCCAGATCAAGCTCACCCCGGCCATTGAAAAAGATAGTACAGAGCTGCAACTGGTGCCGGAAGTGGGTGAAATTCAGGCGGACGGTTCTCTCGGGGAACTCCTGCGCTCCGGCGCGCTTGGTGAAACGATCCGGGAAAAGATCCGAAGCTCCATCCTCTCCGCGCTGAACAAGGGGACGAACATGGCCGCGACGCTTCCTCCCGCGGTACAGGGTTATGTCACGATTCAGAATGCCGAATTCAAGGAACGGCGGTGACGGAAGCCTGTTGGTCGTTCTCGACGGCGAGGCTCGCATCACCCAGGAGCAGGTGAAGCTTCTCTCTGACCAGGTGAAGCAACGAATGGCCTCCCGCTAGCGCCTAACTGCGGCTCTGTCCATCTCTCGGTAACGGCTGCCGAGGTGAGCACAGCCCTCCCCTTTTGTCATCCCCGAGAGGCTGTGACTTCATTGATTTTTCACGAGAAGTCATCGAGTTTTAAACGAATCTGTCATCCCGACCGGACCCGGATCTCCTGCCTCGCATCGCCGGACACAGCTGCGTGTGCTGCTTTCGTTACGGAAAGCAGCATGAAGTTCGCCAACGCCACCAACCTCTACAGGAAATCCGGGGTAGCGAAGCGCAGTGGAGGGACCTGCGTTTTCTTTCTGTCCATCCGATCTGACGTCATCCTAAAAAAAGTCACAGCCCTCCCCTTTGTCATCCCGAGCGAACTCCGGATTTCCTACTACGCTGCTCTCAAAAACGACCACGTATGCGGCTTTCTCTAAAGAAAGCCGCATGAGGTTCACCGAAACCACAAAGCCTGACAGGAAATCCGGAGGAAGCCGAGGGATCTGCTGTTCTCTTTCGGGAACGACCTTGGCTTTTTATCAGGGGTCTGCCTCTGGCTCCCTCACCAAGGACGGGTGCCCCACACCCCGGATTTCCCGTGAAGTTTGTTGGCGTTGATGAACTTCATGCGGCTTTCCTCGATGAAAGCCGCACAGGTGGATGTTGCTTGGCGCTGCGTACATGAAATCCGGGTATCTCGCTCGTTTTTCGCGAGATGTGGGATACCACTGCTCTTTCCCTCTGACTCTCGATCGGCCCGCGCCATCCAGTCCGCGCGAACCATCGCAGCTGAAAACAGTAGCGGTTACGTAAACGTAACGCTCCCGGAATTGCAAGAATATGGATTAGCAGAGCTGCGATAGCCCAAATTTTCTCGGGCTCTCCATGACACGGCAAGCGGTAAGGTTCACCCGGGCCGTGGCAGGCTCTCAGCCGCCGCCTGCCCGAAGCCCCCAAGGCCGCCGCCTGCAGAACCTAACCTACCCCCTGTGACCGCTTTTGCCGCGAGCCGTGAATTGGCAAGGCAGTTAGCCTACGGCGCTGATAGACTGCTGGCACTGGGTTAAGCCTTCAAATTCTGTTCTGCCGCCGGGAACGATGACCATCGCCGAGGGAACACAGTTTGGTCCTTACCGCCTTCTCGAGAGGATCGGGGTAGGTGGCATGGGAGAGGTGTATCGCGCCCTGGATACTCGCTTAGAGCGCGAGGTGGCCCTGAAGCTGGTCTCAGAAAGCTACCTGGGCGTGGGCAGCGGATCCGCTTCGCCTGCAGGCACACCGCGCCCGCATGACACGCCTGGGCATGGTACGCCCCATTCGGGCGCCCACCTCTCCCATGAACGCTTTCTGCGCGAGGCGCGTTCCGCAGCCACGCTGAACCATCCCAACGTATGCGCGATCCATGATACCGGGGAGCAGGACGGACGGCCCTACCTGGTAATGGAACTGCTGCGCGGCGTGACGCTGAAGCAGTACATGGCGCGAGCCGGCGGCAAGGGCTTGATTCCCGGCGAGGTGATCTCGTTCAGCCAGCAGGCCGCTGCTGCGCTGGCGGCGGCTCACGCCAAGGGCATCATTCACCGCGACATCAAGCCGGCAAATCTCTTTGTGCTGGAGGCTGACCGGGGCAAGCACCAAATCAAGATCCTCGACTTCGGGCTAGCCAAGAAGCAGGACGGCTCTGCGCTGGCAAGCTCGATGACGTATGCCGGACCGGTAGGCAACGGCAGCGCCGACCTCACCTCAGCCGGTCCAGGAACGGCGACCATGGAGCTGACCAGCCCGGGTTCGGCCGTGGGCACCGTAGCCTACATGTCTCCGGAACAGGCCAAGGGCGTGCCGCTGGATGCGCGCACCGATCTCTTCAGTTTGGGTACGGTCATCTATGAGATGGCGACGGGCAAGACGCCCTTCGCCGGCGAATCGACGGCAGAAGTCTTTGCAGCCTTGCTCAAGGAAAATCCTCCACCGGTGCACTCGCTCAATCCGGCCATGCCGAAGAAGCTGGATGCCATCGTGGAGAAGCTGCTGCGCAAGGATCCGGCGCAGCGCTATGCGACTGCGGAGCAGCTGCGCGAAGATCTGGAGAGCCTCGACGCTCCCGCCACCCGCCCAGCGGATAAGGCAGCCGGTCGGAAGTGGCCGTGGGTTGCGGCTGCAGTCGTGCTGCTGCTGATTGCGGCTGGGCTGGCGTGGTGGAAGTTGAAGCCGGGCGGCACGACCGCGACCGGCGGTGCAGCCACGGCGCCGGGTGTAGGGGGCGCTGCCGCGAGCGCGCCGAAGGAACTGAAGGACTCGATTATCCTGGCGAACTTTGTGAACCAGACGGGCGACCCGGTGTTTGACACCACGCTGAACCAGGCGCTGCGGATCGATTTGGAGCAGTCGCCGGTAATCAAAATTGTGAGCCAGGAGCATCTGCGTCAGAGCGTGAAATTTCTGGGCAAGCCGGAGGATACGGTGGTGACTCCCGCGATTGCGCGCGAGATCGGCGAGCGCGAGGGGATGAAAGCAATCCTGACGGGAATGATTGGCAGCTTGGGCAAACAGTACGTGATTACTCTCACGGCGCAGAACACGGCGACGGGCGATGAGATCGCCAGTGAGCAGGCGACGGCTTCCGACAAGGAAAATGTGCTCGGCGCCTTGGGGACGGCAGCGGCGGCGATGCGGGCCAAGCTGGGCGAGGACCTGGCGAGCATCAAGAAGCTGAACACACCCTTTGGCCAGGCCACGACGTCTTCGCTGGAGGCGTTCCGCGCCTTTGCCCTGGGCGATGAGGCGCATGAGAAGGCATTGGACATCCCCGAGGCGGAGGGGCACTACAAACGGGCTATCGAGCTCGACCCAAATTTTGCCATGGCGTATGCGCGTCTGGGAGTGGTGTATGAGAATTCGGGCCAGGTGGCAAAGGCGAAGCCGTATTACTCCAAGGCCTACGAGCTCTCCGCCCACGTCAGCGAGAGCGAGCGCCTCTACATCTCATCCCACTACGACCTGACCGTGACCGGCAACCTGCCGAGGATGATTGAGACGCTGCAGGAGGCAATCCAGACCTATCCGGCGCAGTTGTCTGGCTATATCAATATCAACGTGGCCTACACGACGCTTGGTCAATATGCGAAGGGGCTGCCCTATGCGCAAAAAGCGGTGGAGCTGCAGCCCGAGGATGCGATCGCGGCGGAGAATCTGCTCATCGCGCTGATTGCGCTGGGCCGGATGGACGACGTGGAGCGGGAACTGGCGCGCCAGCACAAGCTGGGGATGGACAGCAGCACGGATGTCGCGTCGCAGCATTTGATCGCCTATTTCCTGCTGGGAGACGTGCATCAGGTGCAGCAGGTGGTGACTGAGATGGCCGGGCATCCCGATGAATTTGTGACCACGCAAAATCTGGCGAACACACAGCAGTATGCTGGTCAGTTCCGGAAAGCGACGACTACTTTCCAGCATGCAATTGAGCAGGCGGGACACTCCAAGGCTCAGGACGCACAGGCAGCAAATTTGCTGGCCGATGCTTCTGGCCGTGGCCTGGCAGGGTTGTGCGATGGCAATGACGCTGCGGTCGAACAGGCACTTGGGCTGGATAAGAGCAAGCAGACCCTGGAGACGGCGGGACTGGCGTTGGCAGTATGCGGTAACGGCAAGCTGGCACTGCCGATGTTGGAGGAGTTGAGCAGGAAATATCCGGAAGACACGCTGATCCAGGATGTCTACCTTCCGCTATCCAAGGCTTATGTGGCGCTTGCGGCTGGCCAGCCGCAACAGGCGTTGGCGGATGTCGAGCCGGCGAAGCCGTACTCCGCGGCATACCCGGCATTGTGTTTGCAGGGGCTGGCTTATCTCCAGATGCATGATGCCGGCGGCGCTATCAACGTGTTCAAGGCGGCGACGCAGTATCGGGGAGCCATGCTGGTGTCGGGGATAGGAGTCTGCTATCCCGTGGCGCAACTGGGGCTGGCGCGCGCCTATGCCATGGGCGGCGACAAGGCAAATGCCAAGAAGGCATACGAAGCGTTCTTTGTGACCTGGAAAGACGCGGATACAGACCTGCCCATGCTAGTGGCGGCAAAGAAGGAATACGCCGCGCTTTAGCCGCTGCGGACAAACTCAAGTTTCGTATCAGGGCACGACTTTACCGGCTGCTGAAGACCGCATGCCTTGTATCGGGCATGACTTTACAGGCTGCTGAAAAACCTCATGTTTTGTATCAGGGCACGACTTTACAGGCTGCTGAAGACCGCGTGCCTTGTATCGGGCATGACTTTACAGGCTGCTGAAAAACCTCATGTTTTGTATCAGGGCACGACTTTAGTCGGGCCGTAAAAAAGCCACAGCTATGAGGGCTTTAGCCCCTGAGGTATTGCTTTCCCTGCCGGTGCATACTCCTTAGCCTGTTGGAGCAACCAAGCCTGCCGGCGCGATCCCCCCTTGCAGCACGGACCAGGAATGTAAGTCATTCTCGTCTGACCGCTGATAAACTGCTGGCACAATAGAGAGTCCGCGTAATTCGCTCTGTAGCCCAGGGACAATGACGACGATCGCCGAAGGAACACAGTTTGGTCCGTACCGCCTGATCGAAAAGATTGGTTCGGGCGGAATGGGCGAGGTGTATCGTGCCCTGGATACGCGCCTGGAGCGCGAGGTTGCGCTCAAGCTGGTTTCCGATACCTATCTCTTCACGGAAGTTGGCAGTGGGTCCCCGTCTCCCACACCTCGACACGGCACACCCAACTCCGGCCATATCTCGCACGAGCGCTTCCTGCGCGAGGCCCGCTCCTCCGCCACCCTGAACCATCCCAACGTCTGCTCCATCCATGACACCGGCGAACACGATGGCCGGCCATACCTGGTAATGGAGCTGTTGCGCGGCGAGACGCTGAAGCATTACCTGGCGAAGACAGGCGGGAAAGGATTGGCCCCGGACGAGGTCATTTCGTTCAGCCAGCAGGCAGCGTCTGCCTTGGCTGCCGCGCACGCCAAGGGGATCATTCACCGCGACATCAAGCCCGCGAACCTGTTTGTTGTCGATGCCGGCCGGGGCAAGCGCCTGATCAAGATTCTTGACTTCGGGCTGGCGAAGAAGCAGCCCGGGTTGGCCGTGGCGGAATCGCGCACCTATGGCTTACCCGGGAGCGGCAGCGCGGACGAGACTGCCGGAACGGGCACCGCGGCCATGGAGCTGACCAGCCCCGGTTCGGCGGTGGGGACGGTGGCGTACATGTCCCCGGAACAGGCCAAGGGTGAGCCGCTGGATGCGCGCACTGACTTGTTCAGCCTGGGAACTGTTATTTACGAAATGGCGACCGGGAAGACGCCTTTCGCCGGCGGTTCCACGGCGGAAGTCTTTGCCGCCCTGCTGCGCGAAAACCCTCCTCCGGTCAGCACGGTGAACCCGGCGATGCCGAAGAAGCTGGATCCCATCGTCGCCAAATTGCTGGCCAAGGATCCCGCACAACGCTATGCCGCCGCCGAGCAGCTGCAGGAAGCGCTCGACGGACTGGACCCGCAATCCGGCAAAGCGATGGTGGCCACCGTTGCTGGCCCAAAGAGGTCCTGGGCGACGATTGCCCTTGTCGTGCTGCTGGCCCTGATCGCGGGCGGCTTGGCGTGGTGGAAATTCCGCCCCGGGGCAGCGACGCCGGCGGGGGAAAGCACCGCCGGAACCGCGGCCAATGCAACCAAGGACTCGATCATTCTTGCCGACTTCATCAATCACACCGGCGACCCGGTCTTTGACACCACGCTCAACCAGGCGTTGCAGATCGAGCTCGAACAATCGCCCGTGATCAATATTGTGAGCCCGCAACACCTGGCGCAAAGCGTGAAGTATCTGGGCAAGCCCGACGGCACGGCCGTGACGCCGGAGATAGCGCGGGAGATCGGGGTGCGTGAGGGAGTCAAAGCCATCCTCACCGGGACCATCGCCAACCTGGGTAAAGAGTATGTGATTACGCTGACGGCCCAGAACACCGCCACCGGGGACGAGATCGTTAGCCAGCAAGCACAAGCGCCCGACAAGGAGCATGTGCTGGACGCGCTGGGCAAAGCGGCCGCGGCTATCCGCGGCAAGCTGGGCGAGGATCTGGAGAGCATCAAGAAACTGGACACTCCCTTCGGCCAGGCGACGACGTCCTCGCTCGAGGCGTTTCGCGCCTATGCTTTGGGTGATAAAGCACACAACAAGGCTAAGGACATACCTGAGGCGGAGGGTCACTATCTGCGCGCGGTTGAGCTTGATCCCAACTTTGCCATGGCCTATGCGCGGCTTGGCGTGGTGTACCTCAACACCAGCCAGGTGGCGAAGGCCGACAAGTACTTTGCCAAAGCGTATGCGCTTTCGCAAAATGTGAGTGAGCGGGAGCGGCTCTACATTACTGGCCACTACTACCAGAACGTGACCGGCAACATGCCCAAGGTAGTGGAAGCGTTGCAGGAGTCTATCCAGACCTACCCAAGCCAAATCGAAAACTACATCAACATTACTGCGGCGTATACCGCCTTAGGCGACTTTGAGAAGGCTCTTCCCTTCGCCGAGAAAGCGGTACAGATGCAGCCGGAAGATTCCATCGCGGCTGAAAACCTGTTGAGCACCTACGTCGGCTTGAACCGCATGAATGACGCACGCTCAGAAATGGAGCGGGCCGGCAAGCTGGGCCTCGACACCACCACGCTTGATCGTACGGTCCGAATGCAGACCTATTTCTTGTTGGGCGAACCCAATGAAGTGCAGCGGACCATGACGCTGGTGGTGGGTCAGCCGGATGAGTTTCTGGCAACCCAGGCCCTTGCCGGTATACAGCTTTTCTCCGGCGAGTACCGCCAGGCGGCAACCACCACGCAGCACGCCTTTGAGCAAGCAGGGCTGGCCAAAGCTCCGGACGTGCAGGCGAATGCCCTTCTAGTCAACGCGGCTAGCCGGGGTTTCGCGGGCTTATGCGAGGGCAACGAGGAATCGGTGCAAAGGGCTTTGGCCCTGGATAGGAGCAGGCAGACACAATCGCTTGCTGTGCTCACGGCAGGCATCTGCGGCAACAGCAAATTGGTTGGGTCGATGGCTCAGGACTTAAGCAAGAAGTTCCCAGACGATACGCTGATTCAGCGGGCATTTATGCCTCTGGCAAAAGCCTTTGTGGCTCTTGCGGCCGGACAGTGGCGAGAAGCGATCGACGATACGGAGCCGGCCAAGTCGTTCATCCTGATTTATCCGGTGGGCTATGTGCAGGGTCTGGCGTATCTGCAGCTGCATGATGCAAGCCAGGCAGCGAGTGCCTTTCGCGGTGCGACCCAGTCTCCGGGTGGAAATCTGATGCAAGCGGGTGAGCCCTTTTATGCGCAAGCGCAACTGGGATTGGCTCGGGCCTATGCCATGGGTGGCGACAAGGCAGACGCGAAAAAGGCATACGAAGCGTTTTTCACCACCTGGAAAGATGCGGATGCCGACCTGCCCATGCTAATGGCCGCAAAGAAGGAATACGCAGCGCTTTAGACGCTCGTGTGGGGAATTGGTTGACTCTGTCCATCCGCCTCCGCCCATGCCAAGGTTGACCGCCACCCTCGAATTTGTCGTCCCGACCGGAGGAGTCATGGGCCTTGGGCACCAGCGGGACGAAAAACGCGGAAGCGACCGCTCTGTCCATCCCTAGGTAACGGCTGCTGAGGTGAAGCGCTGCCCTTCCCTTTGTCATCCCGAGGAGCAGCTGACTTGCCGATGGCGCGTTAAAAGACTTTGTCCTCCGCGTTCCGGCTTCCCACCAAGCCAGCTTCACTTTCGGGGCGTCCAATTCCGTCCCCAGAGACGGATTTTTCCCCGCCTCTTAAAACACTGCCGTAATACTCTGCCGCTGATAGACTATCGCCGTATCCCAGCTTCTAAATCCACCGTGGCCAGGCCCGATGACGATCGCAGAGGGAACGCAGTTCGGTCCGTACCGTCTGATCGAGAAGATCGGTGCCGGCGGCATGGGCGAAGTGTATCGCGTACTGGATACGCGGCTGCAGCGTGAGGTCGCGCTGAAGCTGGTTTCTGCCAGCTATCTCTCGTCCGATGTGGGCAGCGGCGCACCGTCTCCGCTGGGCACTCCGCAACCGCACGACACCCCGGGCCACGCAACTCCGCACTCCGGCAGCCACTTCTCGCATGAACGCTTCCTGCGCGAAGCGCGTTCGGCGGCAACGCTGAACCACCCTAACGTGTGCGCGATTTACGACACCGGCGAACAGGATGGGCGGCCATACCTGGTGATGGAGCTGTTGCGCGGCGTGACGCTGAAGAAGTATCTCGCAGACTCCGGGGGACACGGTCTGCCAGTGGACGAGGTGATTGCCTTTGCCCGGCAGGCAGCGGCAGCATTGGCGGCTGCGCATGCCGAGGGCATTATCCACCGGGATATCAAACCGGCGAATCTGTTTGTCGTCGGCGCCGTGCCTGGCAAACGCCAGATCAAGATTCTGGACTTCGGCTTGGCAAAGAAGCAGAGTGGCTTGGCGGTAGCGGACAACGGCAGCGCCGACCTGACAGCGGCAGGGCCAGGGTCGGCGACGTTGGAGCTGACCAGCCCGGGCTCAGCTGTGGGCACGGTCGCTTACATGTCTCCGGAGCAGGCACGGGGCTCGCCGCTGGACGCGCGGACTGACCTTTTCAGCCTGGGTGCAGTCATCTACGAGATGGCGACCGGCGAGGCGCCCTTCGGTGGCGGCTCCACAGCGGATGTCTTTGTGGCGCTACTGCAGAAGAATCCCCCGCCCGTGAGCACGGTCAATCCCGCCATGCCCAAGCAGCTGGATGCCATTGTTGAGAAGTTGTTGGCCAAGGATGTGGCGCAAAGGTACGCGAGTGCCGAGCAGCTTCAAGGAGATCTGGAGAGTCTCGAAGCCCGTAGTGCCAGTGCCGCCCACCCCGTAGTGACCGCAGCTGCCACGAAAACTGCCAATTTCCAGAAGTGGCCCTGGGCGGTTGCTGCTTTGGTACTGCTGCTGAGTGCCGGTGGCGTGGTTTGGTGGAAGTACCGGCCCGTTGCTACGCCGGCTGCGGGCGGCACAGCGGAGAGCGCCAGTGGGGAAGGCGCAGCCGGAACTACGCCCAAGGCAACCAAGGACTCGGTCATTCTGGCTGATTTTGTCAACCACACCGGTGATCCGGTCTTTGACACCACGCTGAACCAGGCGCTGAAGATTGAGCTGGAACAGTCGCCGGTGATCAATATTGTGAGCGAGCAGCACTTGGAGCAGAGCGTCAAGTTCTTAGGCAAGCCGGAGGGCACTCCGGTGACGCCGGAGATTGCGCGCGAGATTGGCGAGCGCGAAGGGATGAAGGCCATCCTCACCGGGACCATTGCCAACCTGGGTAAGGAGTATGTGATTTCGCTAACCGCCCAGAATACCGCCACCGGCGATGAGATCGTCAGCGAACAGGCCAGGGCCGCGGACAAGGAGCATGTGCTGGACGCGCTTGGCAACGCGGCCAAAGCTATGAGGGCCAAGCTGGGCGAGGATCTCGAAAGCATCAAGAAACTGGACACTCCTTTTGGCCAGGCAACGACGCCCTCGCTGGAGGCGTTTCGTGCCTATGCACTGGGTGACAAGGCGCACGATAAGGGGCAAGACATTCCCGATGCGGAGGGCCACTACCTCCGCGCCGTTGAACTGGATCCCAACTTTGCCATGGCCTATGCACGCCTGGGGGTCTTGTATATCAACTCAGGCCAGGTGGCGAAGGCCAACACGTACTTTGCCCACGCCTATGAACTCTCCAAGCATGTGAGCGAGCGCGAGCGGCTCTACATCGGCGGCCACTACTATCAGAACGTGACTGGCGACATACCCAAGGTCATTGAAACGTTGCAGGAGGCTATCCAGACATACCCAGGGCTGGTGGACAACTACGTCAACATCAACGTGGCTTATATGGTCCTGGGTCAGTTTGAGAAGGGTCTTCCTTATGCGCAGAAAGGCGCGGAAATCCAGCCTGATGACGCGATCGCTTCACAAAATGTCGTGACGGATTATGTCTCCTTGAACCGCCTGGCCGAGGCCAAGGCGGAGGTGGAGCGGGCGCGCCAACGGGGGCTGGGCGAGAGCACGGGTGCCCTGATACCCCAAATTTCATTGTATTTCCTCTTGGGTGAGCCAAACCAGGTGCAGCGAGTTATGGCCGAGGTATCCGGTCGCCCGGATGCCTTCCTGATGGTGGGGTCCTTGGCGGTTACGCAGCAATACGCCGGGGAGTATCGGACCGCGGCAGCAACCATGCGGCGGGCATTTGAGCAGGCCGGCCTCGCTCAGGCGCCGGATGTCCAGGCTGGATTTCTTCTGGCCAGCGCCGCCGCCCGAGGAATGGCGGGTTTGTGTGCAGAAAACGAGGCCACGGTAAACCAGGCGCTGGCACTGGACAAGAGCAAGCAGACCCAGGAGTTCGCAGTGCTGGCGGCGGCGGTCTGCGGCAGCGGCAAGGTGGCGTTGCCTATGGCACAGGAGCTGGGTAAGAAGTATCCCGAAGACACGCTCATCCGCGGTTTATACCAGCCGCTGTCCAAATCGTTTGTGGCCCTGGCGGCCGGGCGGTCGCAAGAAGCGGTGGATGCTGCCGAGCCGGCCAAGTCCTGGGACGCGATTTATCCGGGATCTTATGTGCAGGGTCTCGCTTACCTCCAGATGCATGATGCGGGTCACGCATTGAGCGCTTTTCAGACGGCGACGCAGTTCCCGGCAGGCAGTTTTTTCGGGCAAGTTCCGTTTTACGCTCAAGCGCAACTCGGATTAGCGCGGGCCTACGCCATGGGCGGCGACAAGGCCAATGCCAAGAAGGCCTACGAGGCGTTCTTCACCACCTGGAAAAACGCGGACTCCGACTTGCCCATGCTGGTAGCGGCCAAGAAGGAATACGCTGCGCTTTAGACTCCAGCCGGAGGTGCCCGCTGTTAGACTGCTCCCATCCAGGCTTACAATCTTTCCGCGCGGCTAGGCTCTGATGACGATTGCAGTGGGAACACAGTTCGGTCCGTACCGCCTAATCGAGAAGATCGGCGCCGGCGGAATGGGCGAAGTGTATCGCGTGTTCGATACGCGGCTGGAGCGTGAGGTTGCGCTTAAGCTGGTTTCTGCGAGCTATCTGTCGTCGGATGCGGGCAGCGGCTCACCCCTGTCACCGCGTCCGCACGACACACCGGGCCAGGGAACACCCCACTCCGGCAACCATCTATCGCATGAACGCTTCCTGCGCGAAGCGCGTTCAGCTGCCACGCTGAACCACCCCAATGTGTGCGCCATTTATGACACCGGGGAGCAGGATGGGCGGCCGTACCTGGTGATGGAGCTGCTGCGCGGTGTCACGCTGAAGAAGTATCTGGCAGACGCCGGGGGACACGGTTTGTCTGCGGACGAGGTGATCTCGTTTAGCCAGCAGGCCGCAGCGGCTTTGGCCGCAGCCCACGCCAGGGGAATCATTCACCGCGACATCAAGCCGGCGAATCTGTTTGTGCTAGAGGCTGATCGGGGCAAGCGTCAAATCAAGATTCTCGACTTTGGGCTGGCCAAGAAGCAGGATGGTGTGGCCGTAGCCGACTCGCGCGTTTATGAGGGCGGCGCCGACCTGACCGCAGCGGGTCCGGGGACGGCGACCTTCGACCTGACCAGCCCGGGTTCGGCGGTGGGTACGGTAGCGTACATGTCTCCGGAACAGGCGAAGGGTGTGCCACTGGATGCTCGAACCGATCTCTTCAGTTTGGGAACGGTCATCTATGAAATGGCGACGGGCAAGACGCCTTTCGGCGGCGAATCGACGGCGGAAGTTTTTGCCGCGCTGCTTACCAAGAATCCGCCCCCGGTGAGCACGCTCAATCCAGCAATGCCCAAAAAGCTGGATGCCATCGTGGAGAAGCTGCTGCGCAAGGACCCGGCGCAGCGCTATGCCAGCGCGACGCAGCTGCGCGAAGATCTGGACAGTCTTGATGGCACCGCCACCCGGCCATCGGCAAAGGCAGCGGGACGAACGTGGCAATGGGCGGCGGTCGCCGTCGTGTTGCTCCTGCTTGCCGGTGGGCTGGCATGGTGGAAGTTCCGGCCGAGTGCTGCGCCGCCAAGCGGCGTAGCAGGAACGGGCAATGCGCAAAACGCAGCCGGAGCCGCGCCCAAGGCAACCAAGGACTCGATTATTCTTGCGGACTTCATTAACCGTACCGGCGATCCCGTCTTTGACACCACGCTGAACCAGGCGCTGCAGATTGATCTGGAGCAGTCGCCGGTGATCAACATCGTCAGCCAGGAGCACCTGGCGCAGAGCGTGAAGTACCTGGGCAAGCCGGAAGACACGCCGGTGACGCCGGCAATTGCGCGCGAGATTGGCGAGCGCGAGGGGATGAAGGCGATCCTCACCGGGACGATCGCCAACCTGGGCAAGGAATATGTGATCACGTTAACGGCGCAGAACACCGCAACCGGCGATGAGATTGTCAGCGAGCAGGCCCAGGCGCCCGACAAGGAGCATGTGCTGGATGCACTGGGCAAAGCAGCCGCCGGCATTAGAGCCAAGCTGGGCGAAGACCTGGCCAGTATCAGTAAGCTGGACACCCCTTTTGGGCAGGCGACGACAACGTCGCTGGATGCGTTTCGCGCCTATGCGCTCGGTGATAAAGCGCACGTGAAGTCGCTGAACATACCCGAGGCGGAAGGTCATTACCTCCGTGCGGTCGAACTGGATCCCAATTTTGCCATGGCGTATGCGCGGCTGGGAGTGGTGTATGTCAATTCAGGCCAGGTGGCGAAAGCGAACAAGTACTTTGCCCAGGCCTATGCCCTCTCCCAGCAAGTCAGCGCCCGCGAACGGCTCTATATCGCGGCTCACTACTATCAGAATGTAACCGGCAATTTAACCAAGGTGGTTGAGACGCTGCAGGAGTCTATCCAGACCTATCCGGGTCAACTCGACAGTTACATCAACATCAACGTGGCCTACCAGACTCTCGGTCAATACGACAAGGGGCTCCCGTACGCGCGGAAAGCGGTGCAGATGCAGCCGGAAGATTCCATCGCTTCAGAGAACCTGGTCATCGATCTTGTGGCCCTGGATCGGCTTGACGAAGCCAAGGCGGAGATTGCCCGCGCGCACCAGCTAGGATTGGACGGCAGCACCGACTACTTAACGAATGAGCTAGCCACATATTTTTTGTCCGGGCAGTCGAACGATATGCAAGCGCTGGTGCGGCAAGCGGCCGGCCGAATCGATGAGTTCGAGCTTACCCAAATGCTGTCTGCTACGCAGCAGTTCTCCGGGCAATACAATGAGGCGGCGGCAACCATCCAGCGGGCTTTCGAGCAGGCGGGGCACGCCAAGGCTCCTGACGCGCAGGCCGGGCAAATCCTGACCAACGCAGCTGCCCGCGGGCTGGCGGGGTTGTGCGAGGGGAACGAGGCCGCGGTAAAGCAGGGGTTGGCGCTGGATCGGAGCAAGCAGACCCAGGAGCTGGCCGTGTTGGCAGCGTCGTTCTGCGGCAACGCCAAGCTGGCGTTGCCGATGGCACAGGACTTGAGCAGGAAGTTCCCCGAGGACACACTTATCCAGGATGTGTTTCAGCCGCTGGCCGAGGCTTTTGTAGCCCTGGCGGCCGGACAGCCGCGAGAGACGGTGGCCCGCTCTGAAACGGCGAAGCCGTACGACTTCAACTATCCGGGCTCGTACGTGCAAGGGTTGGCCTACCTTCAACTTCATGATGCAGGCCACGCAGTCAGCGCTTTTCAGCAGGCGATGCAGAGCCGCGGAAACAGCGTGCTTTCGGGTCTGCCTGTTTACCCCCAAGCGCAACTAGGGTTGGCGCGTGCGTACGCCATGGGCGGCGAAAAGGTCAACGCCAAGAAAGCCTACGAGGCGTTTTTCGTGACCTGGAAAGACGCGGATGCCGACCTGCCCATGCTGGTGGCGGCGAAGAAGGAATACGCTGCGCTTTAGGCGGCAAGAATGAATGGCAGTCATTGACAGGGCAGCACTGATAGACTGCTGGCACCGATGGCGATCGCAGAAGGAACACAGTTTGGCCCGTACCGTCTGCTCGAGAAGATTGGCGCCGGCGGCATGGGTGAGGTTTATCGCGTGCTGGACACCCGGCTTCAGCGCGAAGTCGCTCTAAAGCTGGTTTCCGATACCTATCTGGTTGCCGATGCGGGGAGTGGATCGCCAACGCCCCTGCAACCCCACGACACGCCTGCGCAAGCCACGCCTCATTCCGGGAGTCACACGTCGCATGAGCGCTTTCTGCGTGAGGCGCGTTCGGCAGCTACGCTGAACCATCCTAATGTGTGCGCGATCTATGACACCGGGGAGCAGGATGGCCGCCCCTACCTGGTAATGGAGTTGCTACGCGGGGAAACGTTGAAGCGCTATCTCGCGCAGGCCGGGGGAAAAGGTTTATCGGCTGAAGAGGTGGTGGCCTTCGCCCAGCAGGCAGCGGCGGCCCTGGCTGCGGCCCACGCCAAGGGCATCATCCACCGCGATATCAAGCCGGCCAATCTGTTTGTAGTCGACGCCCTCCGGGGCAAGCACCAAATCAAGATCCTCGACTTTGGCTTGGCGAAGAAGCAGTCTGGCGTAGCAGGCGTTGATTCACGAACCTATGGTCTACCGGGGAGTGCCGGCTCAGATGAGACTGGCGTAGGGCTGGGAGAGGCGACGCTGGAGCTGACCAGCCCCGGCTCGGCGGTTGGAACGGTCTCGTACATGTCTCCGGAACAGGCGCGGGGTGCGCCATTGGACGCGCGCACAGACCTGTTCAGCCTCGGCACAGTTATTTACGAGATGGCGACGGGAAAAACGCCCTTCGGCGGCGGATCGACCGCGGACGTCTTCGTGGCCTTGTTGCGCGAAGATCCGCCGCCGGTGAGCACGGTGAATCCTGCCATGCCGAAGCAGCTGGATCCGATCGTCGCCAAATTGTTGGCCAAGGAGGCAGCCCGGCGATATGCGAGTGCCGAGGAGCTGCAAGAAGATCTCGAAGGGTTGAGTGTTCAAGCCACGCCTCCGGCGAAACCAGTAGCCGCCACGGGGCCTAAGTGGCCGTGGGCAGCAGCCGCGGTGGTCTTGCTGCTGATTGTGGGTGGACTCGCATGGTGGAAGTTGAGGCCGAGTGCCGCGACGCCGCCGGCTGTTGGCTCAGGGACTGAACCCGGCAACGCGCAAAGCGGAGCCGGCGCCGCGCCCGAAAGCAAGAAGGATTCCATCATCCTCGCCGACTTCGTCAACCACACCGGTGATCCGGTCTTTGACACCACGTTGAACCAGGCGTTGGAGATTGAGCTCCAGCAGTCGCCCGTCATCAATATTGTCAGCCAGCAACACATGGCGCAGAGCGTGAAGTTTCTGGGCAAGCCGGAGGGCACCCCGGTAACGCCGGAGATTGCGCGGGAGATCGGCGAACGCGAGGGGATGAAGGCGATTCTTACCGGGACGATCGCGAACCTGGGCAAGGAGTACGTAATTACCCTGACGGCGCAGAACACTGCTACCGGGGACGAAATTGTCAGCGAGCAGGCCCAGGCGCCGGATAAGGAGCATGTGCTTGAGGCGTTGGGTAAGGCGGCCGCCGCCATCCGAGGCAAGCTCGGCGAGGATCTGGAGAGCATCAAGAAGCTGGACACGCCATTTGGGCAGGCAACCACGTCGTCGCTGGAGGCCTTTCGCGCCTATGCCCTGGGTGATAAAGCGCATAACAGGGCGCATGACATTCCCGAAGCGGAGGGTCACTATCTGCGTGCCATCGAGCTCGATCCCAACTTTGCCATGGCGTATGCGCGGCTGGGAGTGGTGTATATCAATTCCGGCCAGGTGGCCAAGGCGAACAAGTATTTCGCCAGGGCGTATGCATTGTCGAAGAACGTGAGCGAACGGGAGCGGCTCTACATTGCCGGCCACTACTACGAGACCGTGACGGGAGATTTGCCAAAGGTGATTGAAACCCTGCAGGAAGCGATTCAGGCTTACCCGGGGCAAGATGACAACTACATCAACATTAATTCGACCTACGCAAACCTGGGTCAATATGATCAGGGTCTCCCCTACGGGCAGAAGTCGATTGAGCTGGATCCGCAGGATTCGATTTCTTCCCAGGACCTCTTGACCGATTACCTGGGCCTGGGCCGCATGACCGAAGCGAAGACGGAGTTGGAGCGGGCGCAAAGGCTGGGCCTGGAAAGCAGCACGGGTGACCTGGTGGCGCACATGTCGGCCTATTTTCTCTTAGGGGAGCCTCAGGAAGTGCAACGGATTATGGCCAAGGTGGCGGGACGGCCGGACGAGTTCATTGCGACCGATGTCCTGGCCCAGACACAGCAATACTCTGGCCAGTACCGCATGGCGGTTGCGACTACGCGGAGGGCGTTTGAGCAGGCGGGCCACGCAAAAGCTCCAGACGCGCAGGCCGGCATCCTGCTGCAAGGAGCGGCCGCGCGCGGTACAGCAGAATTGTGCGAGGGTAACGAGGCGGCCGTCAAGCAGGCATTGGTGCTGGACCAGAGTAAGCAGACCCAGGCAACCGCAGCCCTGGCGGCTGCGATCTGCGGCGACAGCAAGCTGGCGCTACCTCTAAGCTTGGAACTGAGTAGGAAGTTCCCCCAGGACACGCTAATCCAGGACGTGTACAGTCCGCTCAGCAAAGCATTTGTAGCCCTGTCGGCTGGCCGCGCGCAGGAGGCAGTGGATGCTGCCGAGCCGGCCAAGCCTTATGATGCAAACTTTCCGGCTTCTTACGTGCAGGGCTTGGCATACCTGCAACTGCACGATGGCGGCCATGCGCTGAGCGCTTTTCAAGCTGCGATCCGCGCCAACTCAGGCATCGCTATGCAACTGACGCTGTTTCCTTTTCGCGCGCAGGTGCAATTGGGATTGGCGCGGGCCTATACCATGGGCGGTGACAAGGCGAGCGCCAAAAAGGCATACGAGGCGTTTTTCCTGACCTGGAAAGACGCGGATGCGGACCTGCCCATGCTGGTAGCTGCGAAGAAAGAATACGCCGCGCTTTAAGATCACCATCGAGGAAACTATGACCACGCCTGTGACTGCTCCGGTAACTCCTGAACGCATCATGCAATTTGCCTGGGGATATGTTCCGCCGCTTGTTCTGGAAGCAGCGATCCGCCATCGCATCTTTGATCTGCTGGATGCTGGTCCGAAAACTATCTTAGAGGTCCAGAAAGAGACAGGGGCCTCGGAACGAGGGCTGACCGCCGTGATGCATGTGCTGGTGGGCCTTAACTTCCTGGCTAAAGACAAGCAAGGCTATTTCTCACTTACGCCCGAGAGCTCCGCATTCCTGGTTAGCACCAAGCCTGGCTTCTTGGGCGGAACTATCCGTCACGGCAGCGGGCAATTGATTCCCAAATGGCTTCACCTGAACAAGATTGTCATGACTGGTCAACCCGATGCGGCGGTGAACAAGGAGGAACTGGGTGGCGACTTCTTCCAGCAGTTCGTCGACGATATCTTCCCCCTGAGCTATCCTGCGGCGCAGGTGCTTAGCCGTCATTACAACGCCAACGGGGCGGGGCCGGCGGTTCGTGTACTTGACCTGGCCGCGGGCTCAGGAGTTTGGGGCATTGCAATGGCCCAGGGATCTGAGAAGGTCAGCGTGACCGCGGTGGACTGGCCGGAAGTGATCCCCGTGACCCGCAAGACTGTAACCCGCTTTGGCCTCGCCGATCGCTTTTCGTTCGTCGAAGGCGATCTGCTGCAAGTTGATTTCGGCCATGGTCACAACCTGGCGACGCTGGGGCATATTCTTCACAGCGAGGGCAGGGAACGCAGTCAGGCGCTTCTCAAAAAAACATTCCAGGCACTTGCTCCCGGGGCCACTATTTCGATTGCTGAGTTCCTGGTGAATGCGGATCGAACCGGCCCACTGAATGCGCTCTTCTTTGCCGTCAACATGTTGGTGAACACTGAGAGTGGAGACACATATTCGTTTGAAGAAATCAGCACCTGGTTAGAAACCTCCGGATTCACCGATGCGCGCAAACTGGATGCGCCGGGCCCATCGCCACTGATCCTGGCAACCAAGCCATGACGTATAAATAGCGCGCGGGAGCACCACTGCTTTCCCTCGGCCCCTGCGGAGTCTGTGTCCTAGCAGGAGCAGATAGACCCGGTTGAATGCTTTTCCTATCCAAAGCCCGATTTGCGGGAACTCAGCAAATGCGATCGTCGGGGCGTAGCCCCATAAGCGCTAACTTGTTTAGGGTGTTTTTCGTCAATACTCCCGCAAAATCGTCATCCTGAGCGGAGCGCCGCACAGATTGATCGCGTGACACAGCGCTTTTGGCGCGGAGTCGAAGGACCTCGGCGGTGCTTATTTTACCCATGCTGCTCGGAGCTTTTCGTCCACCGACGCCCGACAACAAAATCTGCTGCTACGCACTTGATGGTCACGGGTACATCTCGGTAAGATAAGCACCGCCGGGGTCCTTCGACTCCGCGCCAAAAGCGCTGTGTCACGCGATCAATCTGTGCGGCGCTCCGCTCAGGATGACGATTTTGTGGGAGTATTGACGAAAAACACCCTAGACAAGTTAGCTTATGGGGCTGCGCCCCATCGTTTTCGGCCCAGGTACGCTTTGGCGGCACCCGTCTATTCCTTCTGAGCTTGCTATGACACAGACTCCTACGGGACTCAATTTGGAGAGGGTAGTTCTCACACAGACACCTTAGCCCCTGAGGGATGGGACCTCCAAATCACTCACGACGTAGAAATGGCCGCTCCCGAGTTGCGAGAGCGGCCATTCTTTATTGCAATTGAGCGTGTTGAAAGCTACTGCAGTTCCTCCACGCTGCGGGCAACGAACACCGGGTTTCCATTACTCGGATTCTTCAGCACCAGACCAACCACCCGGATAGAAATGGCCGAATTACCGCTGAGGTCACTCAGGCCAGTTAGGCCACCTAGCCAGTTAGTCACAGGCGTGGTGTAGACCGTGATAGGACCGTTGAAGAGAACCCCCGCCAACCCATTGGAATTGAACTGGAAGGTCCCATTGCCGGTATTCGTGCTTCCCGCTACCCATTCACCCGTATGACCCTCGTGACGAAGAACGATGCGATGAACGGTTACCGCCTGCGGGTTGCTGGCGTCGCTCAACGGACCACCAATGCTGACGTGCTGCCCGGGAACCAGCAGGCTGGGGTTAAAGAAGAACTGGGTAAGAGGCGTGTGCATCTTGTAGATGAAATACATCTCGCTACCGTTCAGGTTGACGTTGGCGATCTGGCCCAGCGTCAGGCCCGTATCCGCCGGCAACTCGCCACGGACGTATAAGTTGAAACCATTGGCCGCACCTTGCGCCGGGGTCACATTGGTAATCAGCCCCGCTGCCCAATACCCATCCTGCGACAGAATACCTACGCAATCCGCGCTGATGGTTTGGCTGTTGGGCGCAAAGGAGCCGGCGACCTGGACGATCGAGCTGGTGGTCAGGTTGGTGATGGATTCGCCGTTCTCGAACTCTGTATTGGATGTGAGCTGCACCGTGTACTGGCGGCTGTGTGGGCCTTGAATGACGAACGAATTAGATGCAGCGTCGATGCTGACAACACCCGCGTCGAACTCATCGATATAGTTTTCAGGGTCGCTTGCGCTAAGTGCTTTCAGATCAAGTGTAGGCGTTACCTGGCCGGTGATCTGTCCATTGGCGTCCACCTGAATGGACTGTTGCAAATCGAAATCAAACCGCAGTGCATCCATATCCCCCGCATTCACCACAAAAGGACTGGCCAGGTTGATGGTCACGACAGATTGCGTAAGCGTCGCCGGCATCGAGGCGATGGTAGGCGGTGTTCCGGACTGCACATTGAGGTATCCGAGAGTCGCGGAACCGAGGGTAATGGTCGCGGTAGTGTAAGTCCCCGTGGGGATGGAATTGAAATCAAGCAGGGTTGAGAGGCCGTTGAAGCGCGCAAAATCGACCGTCTGCGCGCCGTTCAGTATAGAGACCGGCGTTGCAGAGCCGTTCGAAAGTGTGATGCTCTGCAAGTTGACGGCGAAGGACACCACGCTTGGAAGTGGCGCATCGGTTACGAGCACATATACGGAACCGCTCTGTGCGGGGGTCGAACTTGTATTGCTGGGGGCGCTACCGCTTCCAGAACTACAACCGGCGACACAAACGGCAACACTAATCATCAAGAACACGCGAAGCCCATGGATACACTTCATAAAGCTGCCTGCTTTCTTAATTGTCTGAGTTTGTGCTGTAAGCACCGGAAGCAATCGGACTCAACAAACAAAGCCAGGCAGACGCATTCTCATCCTGGCTGCACCCAGTAAATTGTGCGATCGCTATCACTGTGGAGTGAAACACACTCCCCTAACTTAAAGTTTCGGAAATAAGTGCAACTTTAGGGGGAGCAATGTGTTCATAAATTCAAAACGACGCGATGACTGGGAACGGCAAGCATGTGCAATCACTCGCACTGAATCCAGCTACTGGATCTAAAGGTTCTCTATCGGGCGGATTTTCCCGTGGACTGTCCCACGATCAGATTGGGGATGATCGGATACTCCTTTCCCAAATGTGAAGGAGAGCTGAACAGAGCCTGAAGTGCTTCAGCCGCTGTTCGTCCTATCAGGTCTCGCTTCATGTCCACTGTAGTTAGCGATGGGGTAGTGTATGCGGCTAATTGCGTACAGTCAAAGCCGGTAACTGAAATATTTTTGGGAACATTCAGGCCGCTTGACTGCAACGCCTTGATAATCCCGATGGCAGTCAAATCATTATTGGCGATCACTGCGGTAGGCCGGGGAACAAGTTGACAGATCGCAGCCCCGGCCGCCAGGCCTCCATCGAAATGGCTGTTTCCCTCCAGCACGGTTCCCACCTTCATGCCTAGTTCGCGCATGTGTTGCAGATAGGCATCCCGTCGGACCGCATTCGATTGCAAATCGTTGCGCGCGCCGACAAATGAGATGCGGCGATGACCCAACGAGACAAGATGGTCGATCACGGCTCTTATCCCATGAGCGTAGTCTATCTTCACGTTGCTTATGTATTGCTGAACCGGTCCTACATCCAGGAACACTGCAGGAGTTTGTCTCGCTTTGATCTGGCGGATGGTCGCCATGGCAACTTCTGAAGTAATAAAAGAAATCCCGCGCACCCGCTGCTGCAGCATCCTGGTGGCAGCTTCAGCCAGCACGGCTGAGTCGTAATTGGTGTCGCTCAGGATCACGTCATAGGTTTGGTCGCGTGCTCTTTGCTCGAAGCCCTTGATCACTTCAGGAAAGAAGGGATTCTCGATGTCGGAGACGATCATGCCCAATGTCTGGCTTGCATCCTTCGCCAGGTTGCGAGCGTTCAAATTGGCGACATAGTCCAGGTTCCGAACTGCAGAGAGGACGGCTCTGCGGGTCAGCCGCCCAACCCGGCCATTGTTATTCAGAACGTACGAAACAGTTGCGACGGAGACGCCTGCGGCTTTAGCTACATCACGGATGGTCACAGACTTCATCTGCAAAGATTATAGATTGCCGCTTGACAATCAAAAATAATGGCGTATAAAAGCGCTTATATCCAGGCGCTTATCCGTTTCAGCAGGGACCACCCCAGGGAAAGTCAATTTTCCAAATCAATCCGCATGACGGAGGGGCGAACGTGTCCAATAAACGAGCATCTGTTCCGCAGCAAGAGACGACTGGAAAACTGGCGCGATTCTCGGCCGCAAACAACCGGATATTGATTTGCATCTTTATGTGTCTGCTCACGCATCCTTTGTGGGCGCAGGACGGGCAATTCTACGGAGTGATCACAGACCCGGGCGGCTCCGCGGTTCCTCACGCCAAGGTGGTGCTGCAAAACACGGGCACTGGGCTTGAGCGGGAGACCTCCGCCGATGAAAACGGAAACTATGAATTTCTTGTTGTACCCGTGGGTAGCAACTACAACCTCACCGTCACTGCAACCGGTTTCGAAACCTCCGTGGAATCCGGTTTTAGGCTGGAGGTAAACCAACGCTATAAGGTCGATTTCAAGCTGCACGTCGGAGCAGTCGTCCAAACTGTGGCCGTGACCGGCTCCGCGGTGGAAGTGGAGTCCAGCAGCACAACCGTAGGCGATGTGATCGAGGACCGGAAGATCATTTCTCTCCCTTTAAACGGGCGCAGTTATCTCGACCTTCTGGGATTGCAGCCCGGCGTTGCCCCGGTTAGCAACCCCAGTCCCTTCCAGCCCACCATCCCCGCATCCGGCGATCTCACGACCGGCTTGCTGTCCGTCAATGGTCAACGGGAAAACGCCAACGCTTTCATGGTGAATGGATCCATCGTGGAAGACAACGGCTCCAATGGCGCGGGCGCGATACCTGTGCTCGACTCCATCCAGGAATTCAGGCTTCAAACCAGCACCTTTGACCCCGAGTACGGCAACTTCTCCGGAGCGGTCATCAACGTAATCACCAAGTCCGGCACCAATCAGTTCCATGGCTCCGCTTTCGAATTCCTGCGCAACACCGACTTAGACGCGAAAACTTACTTCAATAGCACCCGCGGAACCTTGATACGTAACCAGTTCGGAGGCTCAGCCGGCGGTCCGGTAATCAAGAACCGCGTGTTCTTCTTTGCCGACTACCAGGGAACGCGGCAGACTGCGGGGCTTTCAACCGGGGTCCTGAACGTGCCCTCGGCGGCGCAGAAGAGCGGTGATCTGTCTGCTCCGGTCGCGGCGCTGCTCGCGAACCTGGCACAAAGCGGGAGTCCGCTTCCCGCCGTGCGTGGAGATAATCTCGCCGGGCACTTTGCATCCACCCTCAGCTCGCGCCTGGGCTACGCAGTGACTGCGGGAGAGCCTTATTTCGCCCCCGGTTGTACGACCCCGGCAGCGTGCGTCTTTCCCAACGGGATCATTCCCCAAGCTGCCTTTTCGCCCGCCGGGTCGGGGCTGCTGCAGTTTTTCCCCACCTCCAACGGCGCCGGCGGCGGAGTGTATCCAACCTATTCGAGCGCTGCGGCCGACCAACACGTTACTGACGACAAGTTTGGCGCGCGCGGCGACTTTCCTACCCACAACGGCAACGACACCTGGACGCTCTATTACCACTTTGACCGTGCAGTCGTGAACCAGCCCTTAAACGCCCCCAATACCTATGGCACGTTTACCAATGTACCGGGCTTCGGCTACATACTGCCTTCGCGCGCCCAGATAGCCACCATTAGCAACACCAAGGTTTTCAGCTCCACCAAGGTGAACGAGGGCCATTTCACTTACTACAGGATTGTGTATCCGGGTCCCACTCCGGTTCAAGGGTTGGGAAAAGTAAGTTCCTTCGGGTTCACCGAGGGTGGCCTAGGTCTGATTCCCGCCAATCCAGCCGCAGAGGGCGTTCCGGATGTGATCCTCAACGGACTGGGCGTGACCATGGGAGCCGCCATCACGGACGGCAATTTCCAGAACGTGTTTCAACTGCAGGACGGATTCTCCTGGGTCGTCGGCAAGCACTCCGTTAAGTTCGGTGGCGAAGTGTCGCACAAACAGTGGTATCGGCGGGGCGGACCAGTGCCCAATGGCCAGTTCGTCTTCAGCGGAGGCGAAACCGGAATCGATTTCGCTGATTTTCTGATAGGTGCGCCGGATCAGTTTATTCAAAGCAGCAGGCAATACCTCGACGGACTTTCCAACGCCGGCGCTCTCTACATCCAGGACAACTTCCGCGCCAGCCCTAATCTGACCATCAACTACGGCCTGCGCTGGGAGGTCGCCCAACCCTGGTGGGACGCTCGCAACAGAATTCAGGCCTTCAATCCTGGTCAACAATCGACTGTCTTCACTGACTCTCCTACAGGCTGGCTCTTCCCGGGCGATAAGGGAATTCCCAAGACCCTTGGGCCTACGCGCTGGAATAACTTTGCGCCTCGGCTAGGTCTGGCATACTCTCCGTCGCCGCAGAGTGGGTTCTTGCAAAAGCTGCTGCCTGCCGGCCAGAGCACCATCCATGCCGCAGTGGGTGAGTTCTTTACCACGCTCGACACCACCTCGGGCGATTTCGAAACCGGTGACGCGCCCTTCGGGCTTTACTATGCAAGCCCTTCGCTCATCTACCTGGAAACACCGTTTGAGGGCCGCGCCAGTGGACTCAACCCCGGGCAGCGGTTCCCGTTTGCCCTTCCCGCGCAGAACGGCAGCTTCGCCGCCTTTCTCCCCATCGCCCTTTCCCCGGCTTATTACACTGGGAATAAGTCTCCGTACGCTATCGAATACAACCTCACCATCCAGCGCCAGCTGGGCCCTACGACGATTCTGACCCTGGGCTACATCGGCGCAGTCAACCACCACTTGTTTCAGATTCAGGAGTTCAATCCGGGCAACGCGCAGAGGTGCCTGGGGATTGCCCAGGCATTCACTGCAGCCGGGCAGTCCGGCGGCGGATGCGGTCCCTACGGAGCGGATACCATCTACTCCCTCAATGGACAAACCTGGAATGGAACCCGGCCCTACTCGGTCACGTCGGGGCGCCATCTCGATATCGGAGAGCTTGATTTTGGGGATAACCCATACAGTAGGGCAAACGGCGACTCTAGTTATAACAGCGTGCAGATATCGGTCGATAAGAGAGTCGGATTCGCCCGCTTTCTAGGTGCCTATACGTTCGGGAAATCGATGGATGACGCCTCCGCTTATACCATGTCGGTGAATCCGTTCAACGCGAGTCTCAGCCGTGGGCTTTCTACCTTCGATATCAAAAATAATTTCGTCGTTAGTTACAACCTCGATTTGCCCTTCGGCCACTGGCTTTCCAGCCCCGGCGGCGTCTCCGGCAAGTTGCTCAACGGTTGGCAGTTTGTCGGTATTACTCGCTTTACCACTGGTTTCCCCGTCCTGATGCAGGAAATCGACGACCGCTCTCTTTGTGATTGTGACGGCCAGGGCATCCATTCCATCGACCTGCCGAATTACAATGGGCAGAAAATCATGAAATATAATCCCCGTAACTCTGCCGGGCACCAGTACTTCAACACCTCAGTGTTCTCACAGGAGACGCTAGGGGTTCCAGGCAATTCAAACCGTCTGTTCTTTACCGGACCTGGCATTAATAACTTTGACATGGCGTTACACAAGGTCACTCCCATCACCGAAAGAGTTTCCCTGGAATTTCGCGTCGAGTTCTTCAACATTTTCAACCACGCGCAATTCCAGGCTCCGGTGGGCAACTTCGCCGCCAGCAACTTCGGCCAGGTGACTGGAGCAAATGCCGGCCGCATAGGCCAGGGCGCCCTGCGGATTGTGTTCTAGTGTCGCGAACGCATCGCATCATTCAAATTGGATGGCCTGAATTCGGCCAAGCCGCTTACCCTCCCCCGGTGTCGAGTGCGGAGCTGGAGCAGAGAGTCACTCAGCTCCGCACCAGGATGGAAGAACGTAAGCTTACCCATCTGGTCGTCTATGGCGATCGCGAGCATTTTGCTAACCTGGCCTATCTCACTGGCTTCGATCCGCGATTTGAGGAAGCCGTGCTCATCGTTGGCCCCAACAGCAAACCTTTGCTGGTGGTGGGCAACGAATGTGAATCGTATGTCGGCGTTAGCCCCTTATTTAACGACGGCAAGTTGAGAAGAGAACGCTTTCAGCCCTTCTCCTTGCTGAATCAACCGCGAGAACACAGCCGGAAAATAAAGGAGATATTTGCCGGAGAAGGGATCGATGCATCCTCCATAGTCGGATGCGCCGGATGGAAATATTTCTCTAACGACGAACTTCCAGATGCCCAGCACGCGATTGAGCTCCCTTCGTATCTGGTAGATACTCTGCGAGAACTTGCCGGAAGGAACAATGTCGTAAACTCCACGGATTTGCTGATGCATCCGGGACACGGCCTGCGTACCTTCTGCTCTCCTTCAGACATCGCCTATTTTGAATACACCAGCGTGCAGGCGTCTGAGAGTATCAAACGGATGATCTTTGGCATGCGTGAGGGCATGACTGATCATGAGGTAGTGGCGCTGGGCGGCACCTGCGGAGAGCCCCTGGGATGCCACACCACGTTTGGGACTGGCCGTACCGCGAACCTTGGTCTCTCCGGCCCTCGCGGGGAAAAGATTAAGCGAGGAAATTCTCTCTCCATGAACCTCTCCTACTGGGGCAGCAACAGCTGCCGCTCAGGATGGATTGCATCTTCGTTCCATGACCTGTCGCCGGCCGCTGCCGGTTACGTGCAAGACTTTGCCGGTCTCTATTTCGAGGTAATGAGCGACTGGTTTGCTCTGCTCAAGCCGGGTACGGCCGGGGGGCAATTGTGGCGCCTGATTCAGGATCGACTGCCCTTTGAGCGCTTCGGCATTTTCCTCAATCCGGGTCACTTGATTCACCTCGATGAGTGGCTCAGTTCTCCGATCTATCCAAACTCGGATGTGCCGCTTCATTCTGGCATGGCAATTCAGGTAGATGTCATCCCCAGTTCGCCGGTATATGCATCGACGCGCATGGAGGACGGGGTGGTTCTGGCCGACAAAGATTTGCGGAAGCAGCTGAAGGACGCTTTCCCTGACTGCTACGCTCGCTGTCAGAAGAGGCGGAAGTTCATGACCGATGTGTTGGGCATCGAGCTCCCCGAAGAGGTCTTGCCGCTGTCTAACATCCCGGCCATCGTGCCGCCCTTCTTCCTGGCGCCAAACGAGATCTTCGCCCTCGAGTCGTGAGCTTCAGTTGTCGCTAATCCACCTCTGTCCCCACCACGAAACCAAAAGGAACTGGACGGGTGCCCCACGTTCGCCTCAGCGTACGTGGGCCGAATAAGACGGGCGACCCGGATTTCCTGCTACGTGACACTCACCTACGGTCACGCGTGCGGCTTTCAGTGAGGAAAGCCGCATGAAGTTCGCCAACGCCACCAAACTCAACAGGAAATCCGGGGGAAGCCCACCATGGTTTTTTGCCAAACCCACGAAGCGAGGTAGGGCCCCATATTGTTACTGCGCCGACGTCATCGTAAGCACAAACGTTTGCGTATGCGTGGGTGCTGATGCACCAGACGCAGTTACAGTCACGTTATAAGGGCCCGACTGCCCCGGGCCCTTAAATGAAGTTCCGCATCCAGTCAAGGTAATCAAGCATAGGAAAAGCAACATCCACAGCGCCCTGCGTGATCGGCTCCCGGAAAAGCCGAAGAAGAACAACGGAATCGGCGACACCAGTGCCAGAATAAGTCCCGATGGAGAGGCTATCAACTGGCCGCTGTTGGTAGCGCTGATGGTCAACTTTGTGCTCTCAGGCGCGCTCCCGGAAAGCGTCGGCGGCGCAAAGTTGCAGCCCCACCCGCTCGGCAGGCCGGAGCAGGCGAAGGATAACGAAGCACTGAATCCGTTTTTCGGGGCTACTGAAACCGTCAAGGATCCGGGCGTGCCTTGCGTCATGGTCAGGGTGCTGCTCGACAGAGTAAGCCCATAATCGGTAGCAGGCGTCGGAGGAGGCGCTGAGGCTGTGGTGATGGTTACCGAAACCGTCTTGGAAGTAGACGGCGAGTCGGCTGTGTCTCCGCCGTAGACCGCGCTCAGCGAATGGGTTCCAACACTCAACGTGCTGACAGCAAGCGTTCCCGTGCCGGCAGACAGGGACGAGGACCCAATCGCGCTGCTGCCATCCTGAAACGTAACCGTTCCGGTAGGTACAGATGTTCCAGAAGTTGGTGCGACGTTCGCGCTGAGAGTAATTGTTTGCCCCGACGCGGCTGTTGTCGGATTAGCGGCCAGGGTAACCGCGGTTGCCTGAAGTGGGGCTGTGGCTGCATTGACCTGAACAGACACAGCATTAGAGGTGGACGAACCATCCGCGGTGTTCCCGGCGTAGAACGCGGTGATGCTGTGAGTTCCAACACTCAACGTACTGACGGCAAGCGTTCCCGTGCCCGCAGCCAGCGTTGAGGATCCAATCGCGCTGCTGCCATCCAGAAACGTAACCGTTCCGGTAGGTACAGAGGTTCCAGAAGTTGGTGAGACATTTGCGCTG
Organism: uncultured Acidobacteriaceae bacterium; assembly: GCA_963787145.1. Classification (GTDB taxonomy): domain Bacteria; phylum Acidobacteriota; class Terriglobia; order Terriglobales; family Acidobacteriaceae; genus PALSA-350. The sequence continues at coordinate 42,917 of CAWBBY010000044.1, read as the reverse complement.
AGAGTAATTGTTTGTCCCGAGACGGCTGATGTCGGATTAGCAATAAGGGTAACCGCGGTTGCCTGAAGTGGGGCTGTGGCTGCACTGACCTGCACAGACACGGCATTAGAGGTGGAAGCACCATCCGTAGTGTCCCCGGCATAGGAGGCAGTAATGCTATGAGTCCCAGCGGCGAGCGATGCAATCGTGAACGTAGCTGCTCCATTTGACAGGGCAGACGTCCCAAGTGACGTAGAGCCATCCAGCAGCGTGACATTTCCCGCGGCTGAAGACCCTGCTGCAGGAGTAACCGTAACACTGAAGGTGACACTCTGGCCGACGGTGATTTGCGTGGCTGAGGCAGAGAGAGCAGTTGTTGTGGCAGTGACCGTGGCGGCGCTGGGTTGAATCACAAACAAGATCGCCGAGTAGCTTGGGAAGCTGTAGCTGATAGAGCCGCTGGTGATCGCCACATCCGGAGCATGAATGATCGAAGTAAGAGTCGCCTGGGTGTAGGTGTAGACCTGGGCGGTTGACGGAAGATTCAGATTGGTGAGGGCGATTGCACTGCTTAGTGCGCCGGTCGTCTTGTTAATGGCCAGAATCGTCACAGCGTTGTCGCTTGATCTCTGGGCGGCGTAGATGGAGAGTTCGCCTGGATCCGAGCTGACGCCGCTGATAGAAGTGTCGCCGAACTGGCTCCCATTGCCGTCATAGTTTCTGAACATGCGAAAGGCGTAGGCGATGGGATCCGTGGGCGCCGGGGCACTCCACATATTCGCGAAGTCAATCGGCTGCTGGCCAAAAATACCCAGCACATCCATTTCAGCAATTGCATCGACGATGGACTTTTGTCCGCTGTCGATGCTGTATTCAGAGAGAGACAACAAAGTACCGGGATAGTACGTCCTGATCCAGTTGCGGAAGCGGGGGATCAACTGCATGGGGCCGTCGAAGTACCATTGCTCTACCCAGGTGCCTCCGTTGTATGTGGGATCCCACAGCGTGCGCGTGGAGGCAAGCTGTGCCGCTGGGGTGGAGACGTTGAAGTAATAGTGTTCATCAAAGTAGTCCAGAATGCGCTGACCATGTGCCTGGTCATAGGCGGCCATTTGTTGCAGGTAGTATTGGCCGGCGAAGAGGCCGCCCTGTTGAGCGGTATTCCCGATCCAACCGCCCAGCGTAAAATCGGAGGGTCCCAGGACCAGAGCCGTGCCGTCAGCCTGTTTGACGGCAGCCGCATACTCTTGGCCCAGTTGTGTGATGGTTGGATAGGTGGCGCCGTTCGGCATCACATCGCGATGGGTGTTCGACCATCCGTAGGGCTCATTGTCCAGTTGGTAGAACTTCACTCCTCCGTTGGCGGCGGTGCCAAAGGTGCTGACCAGATGCTGTACCCACTGCTCTTGTAGGCTGGTGGTGTTGTCGATGTGGTTGGAATAGATATTGTTGTCGATCAACTGCGTTCCATTGGTGGCAATACTGTTGCCGCAGGTTTCTCCGTTTGGGAACACATAAGGATTGGTAGACTGCTGCGCGCCATAGACGGAAACGGGAAAGCTGCAGCTCCATGCCGACATTTTGTTAACGTACGGGATGATTGGGATGGTGATCAGGGCATTGGCATTTGCCGGTTTGTAGGTGTTGACCATAAGATCGGGCCCGGCGCCGGGCACCGGCGTGGTTTCCCCGTTACCACCCATGAAGTACCAATCGAAACCCGAGTTACTCGAATCGACAAGCCAGTTATAGCGAGTTGTGCCGTCGCCTCCCCAGCGGATATTCGGTACCTGGATCTCCTGGGCGAAGGTTGCATCGAGGCCGTAGTTTGCTATCCCATAGATGTTCGGGCTTATCGGATGGTGGGATGCAGCCGCATCCACGCTAAGCGTGGGTGTTCCCCCGAATTGGGCAATTGCCCCGTGACCACAAGCGGTCGCCGATATCACCAGGAGCAAAGCCTTTGCGTGTCCGCGAACGAGTCGCATGCCTGGCCTCGCAGTCTTATTGACTTGGGCAGGGTACCGTTAATGTAGTTACTTGATCCAGTTACTGACGGGGTATACGGGTCGCTGGCGCGGTCCTGGCAAGCTATTTAGTCGGGCCGTAAATGATTCAGAATACGTCGAGGCTCTACAGGCTGCGGGAAAACTCAGGACGAAGGGCACGGCTTCAGCCGTGCCGTCAGGATATGGGAATGGGTGAGGCCTTTAGGCCCTGAGGTACGTTTTTTCAGAAGTGCAGGGGCTTTACATGCCGCGGAAAAGCTCATGCTTTGTATCAGGGCACGACTTTAGTCGGGCCGTAAAAAGCAACAGCCATGAGGGCTTTAGCCCCTGAGGTGTTTGCTCTCCTGCCCGGTGCAGCCTTTCCCCTCAGCCTGCCACAACGGGTGGCCCGGCAGATACTGCCGCGAAGGATGGGACACCACCACGGTCCGCAGCGGCGGTTCCCACCCTTGAACCTCTGCTATTTGCCGGCAGCGCCGTAAACCGGTGACTCGATTTTCTTAAATCCTGCCGGCACCAGGAAGGCAGTGGAGGGAACTGCTGCCTGCGAGAAGTTTGACTTCTGTGTCGTCGTCTCCATCAAGACAGCGCTGGTTGTAGTCTGGGTTCCGTTCGCCGTCGAAGTTGTCGTCGTAGTCGAAGATGCGTCCGTCGGCGGCGGTGTGGCCGCCTTCTTCCTGTGGAAGGCGCCCAGCGCGGAACTGCCCAGCGCACTCCCGAAGATTCCCGCTGGTGTCTGGTTTGCCGTATCCGTCGCCCCCTGGCCTGCAACCGCGCCCGAGGAGTTCGCTGGCGCCGGAGCTGCCTGCGCCGTATTCTGCGTAGAGTCTTGCCCGACTCCTGGCCCAGTTCCGCTTCCGCTCATCCGCGTCACTTCCAGGACGCGTGTACCTTTCAGCTTTGCAATCTCCTTCGACATCTGCGCCATGGCTTCTGCCGAGCCGGGCTTACCGCCGAAGAGTTGCGCCATCCCCGCATTCTGGCTCATCTGCGATTTCCATGCTGAAAGATCCACCCCAGCCATCAGCTTTTGCCCCATCCGCATATCGAAGTCCTGAATCTCCTTCACCTCCGGTGGGTCGGGAGCGATCCACGCGTCGGTCGTGATTACGTACGTCATGCTGTTCACGGCTTCAGTGGGTGGTGCATTGGGATCGGTGATATGCATCTGCATCGTGACCACCTGCTCTTGTGCTGTGAGCCCGTTGATTTCTTTGGTCACGCCGGTGTTCTTTGCGGAAACGTCAAAGCTGGTTTTCAAACCGGTCTTCGGCTGTTGTGCCTGTTGAGACTGCGCCTCTTTGTTCTGCGCCTGGGCTTGCTCCATCTGCTTCGGCAAATTCGCGACTGCCTGCCGCATTTCGGCGAAGGTCACCACCGTATAAGTCTTGTGGATGGTGTCGATGTGGGTAATGGTCTCGCGATCGAGGTCGGTGATCTCCGTCGAGTCTTTACTCACCACTGCCTTCTGGTTGCCGTGCACCATGGTGATTGTGGTCATGGGCGCAAACATGTTGCCCAGCGATTTGCTGAGAAAGCTAACCGATTTGAGCGAGTCCACCATGCTCCCGCCAGTCACCTGCGTAGTCTCCTGATAGCTTGCATCGGCAAACATAAAACCGGTTCCCCAACAGGATGACTCCGAGGGCTGCTACCTTGCGAATATTCATCTTTGCCTCCCTAATTCGTTCATTTCTAGAGAAAAAGTCTGTTCAACTGTGTCGCAGAGCAGTCGACCGTTACATCCGGAACACAACCTGTTGCCGCTGCAACTCCACTCGCCGATTGCGGGCCCGGAGCAGGAGCAGCCGTGCTGCGCGCAGCGGGGCATCCGGAAAGCCCGGTCATCGGACCCCCGAGCGTAGGTTCTCGAGTATCTTCTGTGAATCGACAGATCGGCAGGGCCGCCAAAACGGGTCATGGTCGTGAATCTTACTGGCCCGGGGGTCGCCGAAAAGCAGTGCGTTGAGTGCGCTTGTAGCTTACCAAGAAAAAAGCGCTTTGCCAGCCTCTGAATGTAGCGATTATCACAATCGCTACGTTTGTGAGCGGGTGCTTTCGGTCACCGCGGCAGGCAAACTGAAGTAACCTGCAAAAATCTACATCTTTATACGAAGCTGCCCGTCCGTGCGCGCCACAACGCGCCCTCAATGGGATCAACGACGTTATCCGGTGCCTGAGCGCTGGGAAATTCGCGCTGCACCGCTGCAATCAGAGCATCGCGTACCAGGGCGACATTCTCCAGTATGCTGCCGGTAAACGCTATGGGCGGTGTCCACTCGGGCTCGTTCGAGGCCAGCCGCAGCCGGCGAATCACCAGCCGTACCAGGGACGCAAGCTCTTCTCCTTGCTGCCGCAGGACCGCTAACGCTATTTCGTCTCCGAGTTCCGCGCAATGCACGACAACTCCGGTCAGCTTGGAAAAATCGGGCGCCGGCTGACTATTCGCATATTCGACTAGGCCATCAACTGAGGACAATTGCCAGAACTCCATCACCGCGGATAAGAGTAGAGTCTGTCGCTGCTCATCCTTCGCCAGGAAGATAGCGCGCAAGCTCTCCAGGCCGATCCTGTGCCCGGAACCCTGGTCTGCCAGTGCCGGCCCCCATCCGCCTGCAGTGATCAGCAAGCCTCCGTTGGTGCGGCCGAGAACATTTGATCCTGTCCCCGCCATGGCGAGTACCCCGGCATGGCCGGGAAAGGCCGCTTCGAGAGCGATCTCAACGTCACCCAGGATGAGCAGTGCCCCGCCGACTCTTGCACGAAACGACGCTTGCAACCAATCTCTCACCATCGGAACGGTTTCCCCCGCAGTCCCTATGCAGGTGCGGGTAATCGATGCCATGGAGATGCCCGTCTGTGCGGAAAGTTGAGCCAGAGCCGACTCGAGATTCTGGCTGGCTGTCGCGGCATCCACCCGCATGCGCTTGATCGTCCCTGTGCGCACTCTGGCCAGTTCGTGGGTCTCGTCGGCGAGCACGTAGTCTGTCTTTGTTCCCCCGGCGTCCAGAGCGAGAAAGAAACTCATTGCGTCGTGCACTCCGGAATCAAAAATTCACGCAGCTTCAAAGTAGGCCTCAATCTCTTCCAGTGTCTTGCCCTTCGTCTCCGGCAGAAAGAACACCGCAGTCAACAAGTAGATGACGGTGAAACCGCAGAACAAGAAGAACATCATGGAATATCCATACTTGCCGACCACGGGTAAGAAGATTGCGGCGAGTGTGGTCGAGACCATCTGGTTAATCACCAGGGCAATGCTCATGCCATTCGAGCGGATGCGCGTGGGCATCAGTTCCGACAGCGCGAGCCATACGCAAACGCCCGGGCCCAGGGCAAAGAATGCGACAAAACCGTACAAGCCGAGCGCCACCAGCCAGCCGTGCACCGCGTCGGGCACGGGGCCGATAAAGGCATGCTCAATGGTGAGCGGAGCCGTGCGTGCCGCATTGAGATCGACCAGCGGGTTGCGGAAAAATGCTTCCACCTTGCTCGAAGGAAGGCTGCTCTGCCGGTCGATGGTAACCGGCGCTTCGCCCCCATCGCCGGAGCGCATGGTCCTGGTGGCCGCGGTAAATCCACCATACGAGTAGATCACCGTCATGGACAGCCGGTCCACTTGGAAGCCGCCAGACAGAGCGCTAGCCGGCAGAAGGCGCCGCGCGTCGGCTTGATCAAAGTGCAGCAGCAGACTTTGCTCCGGCCCCACCGTCGACTGGATGGCGCCGCGGACGTCGACCCTGTTCTTTTCCGTGCGCAGAAACAGCGTGCCCACAAAGAGCAAGCACACGATGATGCCGGAAGTTCCCAGAATAAACAGAAACTTCCGCCCCTTCCGGTCGACCAGCGTCATGCCGACGATAGTCATCAGGAAGTTCATGAACGTGAACAGCACATATCCCCAGTGCGCGTACAAATCCGACAAACCGCTCTGCAGTAATATGTCGGTGTTGTATCCGATAATGGAGTTGATTCCCGTCGCCGTGTTGCAGAAAAGAATGACGCAGGCAAGCAGGAACGGGAGCACATATTTTCGCCGCAGCAGAGAGTCCTTGATTCCACTTTTAGCGAATGATTTGTTTTGGGCGGAAAGTGATGTCTGCTCCATCTCCTCCAGTTCGACCGTCGCCTGCTCCGTACTGCGAGATCGAAGCAGTGCGCTCAACGCGAGCTGCTTGCGCCCGCGCCTGAAGAGCCACCGGGGCGACTCCGCAACGAACAAACTACCCGCCACAAACAGTATCCCTGGCGGCATCGACATCCAGAAGATGCGCCGCCACGCCTGGTCTTTCACGCTAAGCAGCGCTGCCGGGGATACGGAGGCGGTAATCCCCGCCACGCGATAGCTGTAATAGATGCCAATGACTGCAGCAGAGAAAACGCCCAGGGTCAACAGCCATTGGAAAGCTCCAGTGCCTTTCCCTCGATCCTGCGCAGACAGGCACTCCGCCAGGTACAGCGGAACAACGATGCCCACCAGTCCTCCGCTGACGCCTTGCAGAAGGCGGCCAAAGAAGAGTGGGGCGAAGCCGTGAGAGAGTGCGATGACCGGAATACTCAGAACAAAGATCGCTCCGCTGATCACCATCAGCGGCTTGCGTCCCAGCCAGTCTGCGAGCAGGCCGGCGAAGAGCGTAGAGATAACGCTGCCCAGCAACACCGCGGCGACAATGATCGAGAGCTGGCTGGCGTTCAGTCCCGAAGTTGCCTCAAGGTAAGGTAGTGCGCCGCCGATGATGCCGACATCCACCCCGTAAAGCAAGCCGCCCAGCCCAGCAACCAGAAGGAGCAGGCGGTTATAGGTGTTCGTGTGACTCAGATCGGCAGAGCTTGGCATCGGGGCGACCGCGCGGGATGGATTGAACTCCGAACATGTAGAGTAACCTGCGACACCTCAGTTGTGTACGGCGTCACAGAGTTTGGGGAGCAATCGAAGGCCGTTGAGTGATGGACGGGTGCCCCATGTTGGCCCCAGCGTACATGGACCGAAAAAGAGGGGCGAAGCCCCAACATTGCTTTATTCCTTCATCCGTTACCGCAGTCTGCGATTGCTTTCCATGAGTGCTTGTTTCGCGGCCATGTCGCTGGCGATGCCAAAGACCATGAGTTCGAGTGGTCCGCTGCCCGTGTTTGCAAAGGACTGCTTCTCGTTCAGGCGCACCGGAACGGCGTCTCCGCTGTGGATCTGGGCCGTCTCGGAGCCGATAGTCACGCTGCCGTCGCCCGCCATTACGTAGTAAATCTCGGTCATGTTCGGCTTGGCCACGGGACCAATCGTGGTTCCCGCGGGCATAAGCAGATGGTCGACGTACGACCATGTGGTGTAAAAGACGGTCGGATCGAGGGCCCGGCGGTATTGCACCGTACCGGTACCGCCATCCATGTGATCGACCGGTTTCAGCAGCGATCGATCCAGGTGCATGGTGATGAAGGTGGGTATCGGGTCAAGCGGGGCGCCCACGCGTCCATCGCCGAGATTGAAGGCATCGTAGACGCCTTTCATCGTGCCCACGTTGAAATTGATCCACTCTACCGATTTATCGCTGGCGTTGTAGATGGCGTGCGAGTGGCCCAGGCGCGCCGGAGCGCCTGCGGGCCCCTTCAGCACGGACGTGCGCTCATCGATCGTGAACTGGGCTTCGCCATCGAGGATGATGAACATCTCTTCGCACTGGTTGTGGAAGTGGGCGCCGATGCCGCTCTTGGGCTCAATCACGCCGCGATGCATGAAAAACAGATTGCTTTCCAGCGTCTCCGCATCGAAGAGCGGCCTATAGTCCAACGCACCCGGGCCATCATGCACCGCCTTCATGTTGCGATACTTCGATGGGTCGGCGTGGGCGATCCGTTGCTCCAGCGGGAGCGACGGCGTGGTTTGAGCAAAAGATAAACCAGGCACCATCGACGCCAGCAGAGAGAGAACAGCGAGAACTTTGGTCATGGACGTTTTCCCGTTTTCAACTCCACCAACGGCGGCCGCAATCCCAGGCGTGCAAGCACAATGTAGATCACAAAGCCGCTGGCAAACGCATACAGCGCAGCTGGATTATCAGCTTTCACCAAGGCCGCCGGAAGTCCGGGAATATGTTCCGGCATCCCGACCATGAAACCGATAATCCACGCAATGTACCCTGCCCAATTGATGCCCAGCCGTGGCCCCGACCATCGTTTGCCTGCGAGCAGGTAATCTGCCGCCATGGCGCCGCATATAGGGCCAAAGGACGCAGCGATAATGCTGAAAAATCCCACCAGGTTATCGGCCACACCCGTCAGCGCCAGGATGACGCTGAGCGTGACCCCGGCCATGGTGGATACGGGGCGGGAAATTTTGGGCAGCATGGTGCTGAAGCTGTTGGCTGCGATGAAGGAGGAAAAGCACGTAGGCACCAGGCAGGCAGCGGCGAAGAGGAAAAACATGACCGGCGCCAAAGCTCCCACGCTGGCAATGGCAGCGGTGTAATCGTAGTTCCGCGGTCCGGCGGTGCGGCCCAGGTAGCCTGCGACCGAAAGAACCGAGATGCCGCCGGCAATCAAAGCACCGGCAGCAACACCAGTCAGCCCTCCCAGAACAACGTCCTTCCTGCTCCCGTTATTCATTCCGAAGTCCGTACCGGCTGCGCCGGCGGTAGCGAAGAAGCCGATGGTGATCATCAGTGCATTCAGAAATCCGGTCAACGAATCATGCTGCGGAGGCTGGTACTGGGGAATGCCGCTGCGGTTGGCCCAGAGGACGATCAGCATCATGGCGAACGGAACCCAGTTCATGAACTTGGCGAACTGGCTGACGTAACTGATCCCTTTGATAGCAACCCATCCGAGGCTGTAAAGCCAGACGATCACGATAACGCTGTAGAGGGTTCTTGATGTCTGGTTGAGTCCTTGCATGATGAAGTGGGCCGCCAGGGTCCCGTCCACCCCCACCCAGCCCACCTGCAACAGGCCCATCAGTATTCCCGGGATCAGAAACCCACCCGTTGTTCCAAAGGTAGAAGTGCCCACTACGTAGAGATTGCGGCCGGTCTGCATGCCCAGCATCGCCGGCACATAGTAATAGAGCCCAAAACAAAGCAGCCCCGCGACCAGCAGCCCCCACAGGGAGACGCTGACACTCGCATACCCAAGCGTTGGTCCAGACAGCTTGAGGTAGTAGCCAACAAAAAGGAAAATGCCGAAGTAGCTGGGGAAGGTGCTTTTGTACCAGGGAACCCTGGCTGAGAGCGGTACGGGAACTGACGCGCTTACATATTCGGGAACGCTGCGTTCCATAGGGCTCCTTAAACCGCGGTGTAGTCGTTAACGGAATAATCCGCAAAATGGCTTTCCATTTGCGGCCACACTTCCTGGTGAAGATCCAGCGCCACCCACCTCTTCTGCAAAGCATGCGACTCGAAGGCGATGCGTAGCCGCCACTCGTCGCCTTCGTGGTTCGGGCGCAGCAGTTCTACACCGCGGAATCCCTCCTGGCGGGAAATCGCCGGCCGAAAGATCTCGGTGTAGGTCTTCTCCAGGGCCGCCTGCGCACCTGGCCTAACGCGCATTTCAACGAACAGGACGAACATCGTTACCTCACCATTTCAGCTTGAATACATCGATAGCCGTGCCACCTAACACTTTGTCGTAGACGTCGGGGGCGAGATCGAGCGCCTTGTATTTCGCGAACTCCACGGGAACGTTGCTGGGCAAATCTGCTCCCAGCATCACCCGATCCGGTCCGATGGTATCGATCATCCAGCGGATGTCCTCGCCGATACACCAGGATGTTTCGAGATAAAGATTGCCGCATACAGTAGCAGCGACTTGTGCCTCGGCAGTGAACACGGCAAAACCGGCATGCGCCAGAATAATCTTCAAGTCAGGATATTTGCGGGCTGCAGGAATGCAGAGTGCAGGCAATGCGAAGGGAACTCCGGGGCCGGTGTGGACCATCGCCGGAACGCCGAGAGAATGGGCGGTGGCAAAAACACGGTCTCCATCCTCTGACAAGGGGTTCACCCCGTGCCCGATGGTGTGCAGCTTGATTCCGACGAACTTCAGGTCCTTGATGCAGCGCTCCATTTCGCGTTCATAAGCATCGCGATTCCCGTGCGGAGTCACGCTAGCTATGCCGAAGAAGCGTCCTGGATGCTTGGCGCACAGGTTCGCAATGCGGTCATGGGTCTGGGAAGCCACCGTAGCCCCTGGATATGGCTGCACGATGGTGGCGTCCACCTGGCATTCCTCCATCCGCCGGAGCATATCCTCTTCCGTGCTGAGCAGGCCGAAAACACAACATTCGCCCAGGTGGGCATGGGTATCAATCCTCTTGGTCATGAATCCTCTCGTCGATGCATGTGTTTGCCGGCGAAGCGGCCATTATAGACGTTCCAATATTCTCTTGCCGGGGTATGCATCAGTGGGCTCGGGGCATCTCGCCCAACTCAGTGTCGAGCACGTTCTTCTGGGCTGAGATCCCGACGATCATCAGCTCCAGGTCGGCTGATCCGTTGTTTACCAAGGAGTGCGCTTCATTGAAGCGAATGGGTACGCCATCTCCCTTATGGATGTCTGCGGTCTCGCCATTCACCTTCACTTGGCCATCGCCGTTGAGCACGTAATAAATCTCTTCCACGCCCTTGTGGTAGTGCTGCCCTTCGGATGCTCCGGGAGGAATCAGCAGATGGTCCACGTACGCCCAGTTGGTAAGGAACACATCCGCGTCCAGCGCGCGCCGGTATTGCACCGTGCCCTGGCCGCCGCGGTAGTTTGCGATGGGCTTCAGCAGCTTCTTATCCAGGTGCATGGTCATGAAGGTGGGGATGGGATCTTTGGGGGCGCCGACGCGGGCGTCGTCAAGGTTGAAGGCATCGTAGTGGCCTTTAATCTGCGCCACATTGATGTTCATAAATTCCACCGGCTTATCCGAGGGGTTGTAGATGGCGTGTGAGTGGCCCATCCGGCAAGGCGCTCCCACGGTTCCCTGCAGCACTGCCGTTCGACCGTCGATGGTGAACTCCGCCTGACCATCGAAAACGATGAACATCTCTTCGGTCGTGTTATGGAAGTGATGTCCCACGCCTCCACCGGGCATGATTTCGCAGCGGTGCATGAAATTGAGGTTCACGTCCATTGCCGAAGGAGGAACCAGGAGCTCGCAGGCCATATCGCCGGCGCTATTGTGCGAACGGCTGCGGGTGTACTTGCTGGGGTCGGTGTGGCCGATTCTAGCTGCCAACGGAGTTTGCGCCCACAAGGAGGACAAGTTAAGAAAGGCAAAGGCACTAAGCATCAGGAGCGGGTACACGCGTCGCATCATATCGTTTTCCTCGCAGGCACATCCTAAGCCGCCCAAGAATATATTCCGAGCCTAGGAGCGTCAAGGCGAAATTCGGAATCGCAGTCCGATTTACATCAATTTGGTTTCAAAAATAAGCTACCTGGCACGGCGTGCAGTTCGCCCAGCTGCAAACGGCACGCTTACGGCTTTGCAAAGCTGTGCCAGTCTCGGACATTACAGGCTGCGGAAAAGCTCATTTTTCTGGAGGGTACGGCCTTTAGGCCGTACGTGAATGCTTTGCAATGAATTCGGCTTCAGCCGCTGAGGGAAACTGTGCCAGCCCCGGACTTTTAGTCCGGGGGAGCGGGTTTTCAAACCCGCGAGAACGCCGGAATATAAATTCGGGCTTTAGCCCTGGTGGCGGCGCGTCCAACCACGAACGATGGGTCAAGCCTTGCGTAGGTCCTGAGCCACTTGTTCCGCGGTCGCACGTACTGCACCGATGATCGACTCCTCGTGAGCCGTGTCGCGCACCCTCGTCTTGGGCATGGAGGAGCTAATCGCCGCGGAAACCTGCCCATTCGGACCAAAAATAGGTACGCAGAAGCAGATGCCATCGTAAGCGCACTCCTCACGGTCGATGGCGTACTTCTGGAGCCGTATACCCTCATATTCCCGGCTCAGTTCCTTGCGATCGGTGATGGTGTGCGTGGTGAAGCGATAAGTCCCAAAGCTCCGTAGCAGTCTTTCCCGTTGCTCCTGCGGTTGAAACGCGGTAATCGCCTTTCCCAGAGAGCTGGCGTTGGGAGGCAGGATGTGCCCCACAACATTGCTCATCCGGATCACGTGGGGGCTCTCGACCACGGCGATCACCTCGACCCGATTTTCGAATAAGGCGGCCAGGGTAGAGGTCTCGGAGAGTTCGCGGCTGAGCGCGTCCAGGTAAGGCACACCGACGCGATGCAGCTTGCCCAACCACTGCGTAGGAGTAACGGCGTGGATTCCCGGGGCCAGCATGTACTGGCCGCGCCCATCGACGGTCACGCAGCCCAGCGTTTCAAGTGTGCGCAGAATCCGGAATGCGGATGTTTTTGAGAGTTGAATCCGCTGCGCAATCTCGTTCATGGACAACGGTTTCAGCTCAGCCTGAAGGAACTCCAGAACCTCCAGCGCCTTGCCCACAGCGCGTGAGAAGTATTGATCTCCGCCGCGCGCCTCTTTAGCCGTTTCGGCCTTTACCAGGTTGGAGGTCCCAGCCTTTGCCGGGCGAGCGGTCTTGGTTTTCAACATAAAAGGTCTGCTGGCTTCATCATAACGGAACCTGCTGTCCCAAATTGGGCAGATGATAGCGGAACTCGTGCCGACTTGTCGACTTTTCCTCAATATTTTGAAACTTGATTCAAAAAATGTTGCGCATCGTTCATCCGCAGTGATATAGGTTTCAGCGCACGAATTTAGGAGGCGAGAGCTGTGGTCAAAAAACAGAGATTGCAAAATGTGGTTTGGTTGGCAAAGGCGCTTTGTTTTGTGGCGGCACTGTTCCTCGTGTGCTCGCGGTGCCCGGCGCAGATCGCTTCGGCGGAATTGAGCGGAAACGTCCTCGATTTCTCCGGCGCGGCCGTCCCCAATGCAACCGTGACGGCCACCAACGTTGAGACCTCCATTGCTCACACCGTGCCCAGCGGCAAGAGCGGCGACTATGTGATTAGCTCGCTTCCCCCGGGTAACTACACTCTGACCGCGGAAGCACCCGGCTTCGCCAAGCTCGAGCAGACCGGCGTCATTCTCCAGATTAACCAGCAGGCTCGCGTCGATCTCACGCTTAAGGTGGGTCAGACGGCCGAAACCGTGAACGTCACTGGCCATCCGCCGCTCCTCGAAGCCGAGTCTTCATCAGTAGGAACCGTGATTAATCGACAGTTGGTGAATGAGCTGCCGCTGAACGGCCGCAACTTTGTTCAGCTAGCGACGCTTAGTCCCGGAGTGAACGGCGTGGGGGAATCCGCCTCTGGAACCATCATGGGCGGAACACGGCCTGACGACCGCCGCGCCGGCAACGAGATCTTTTCCAACGGCAACCGCGAAGGCGACAACAACTTTCTTTATGACGGTATTGATAACAATGAGCGCCTCACGCTTTCCCTCGCCCTCCGACCCGCCATCGATGCCGTGCGCGAGTTCAAAATCCAGACCAACCTCTACAGCGCTGACGTCGGCCGCAATTCGGGTGCGGTGATTGACGTCGTCTCCAAATCGGGGACGAATCAGTTGCACGGCAGCCTCTTCGAGTTCCTGCGTAACTCGGATGTGGATGCGCGTACCTTCTTTAATGCGGCCGGCACCGCTTTCCCCACCTTCCGGTTGAATCAATTCGGTGGCTCTCTGGGTGGCCCCCTCAGCATACCCAAGGTCTACAACGGCAAGGATAAAACGTTCTTTTTCGTCGACTACGAGGGTTTCCGCAGCAGTACGCAGATATTCGAGCGGGGCAACATTCCAACCTTGCGCATGCGGCAGGGAGATTTCGGCGAACTGCTGCCGGGCACCCTGATTTACGATCCGCTGACGACGGTCGCGAATCCCGCATCACCGAGCGGTTTCTCCCGGACGCCCTTCCCAAACAACGTGATACCCGTTGACCGCTTTGATCCCATTGCGTACAAGATGATCAATGCCTACCCTATGCCGACTAGCACCGCCCGGCTCAACAACTACGCGATGCCTCGCATCCAGCCCCAGAACTACGACCAGGGAGATGTCCGCATCGACGAACAACTCACGGCCAAGGATTCCATCTTCGGGCGCTGGTCGATTCAGGACACAACCACCATTTCACCTAGTACCTATGTACAATCCACGATCCCCGGCATCTCTACGCCGGTGAGTCTCAGTGATGAGGCCTCCTTTGCCGGCACCTCATTCCAGCCCACCCAGCATGTGGCTACAAGTTATGTGCATCTCTTCACTCCGACGCTCCTCAACGACTTTCGGTTTGGCTTCAACCGTTACGTGCTGGACTACGTGCCGATCAACTTTGTTCCTAATGGCGGCCTAGGCAACGAATTAGGCGTTACGAATTCCAATGTCACTCCGCGCGAGCAAAACCTTCCCATCTTTTCCCCGTCCAGTTATCTCGGCGTCGGCCAGACCCGCTCCCTGCCGCTGTATCGCCGGGAAAATACCTTTCAGGAACTCGACAACCTGAGCTGGACCAAGGGCTTACATACATTCAAGCTTGGCGCTGACTTCAGGCGGCGGCAGCTTACGATTTACCAGACCAACGAGGGTAATGGCCGGTTCAATTTTTCCCCTGCGTTTACCGATTCGCGCGAGCCGGCAGGCAAAGGTGGGGATGCCGCCGCGAGCTTCATTCTTGGCTATCCGACCCTCGACGCGCACGACTACAACTATCAATTTCCAGGGATACGACTCAACGAATTCGGCATGTACTTTGCCGATGACTACCGAGCGACCAAGAACCTGACCCTGAACTATGGCTTACGCTGGGATTACTTCAGCCCGCCGGACGAAGCGTTTAACCGCTGGTCCAATTTCGACATTACTACGGGCGTATATAACGTCGCCGGCGTGAACGGAGTCAATGTAAACGCTGGTGTCCTCAAGTATTGGCCAAATTTTGGTCCACGCTTCGGCTTTGCTTACCAGGCATTCCCGCACACGGTCTTTCGTGGCGGCGTCGGTCTCTTCTACAATGCTTCCGGAAGCGAGGCAGGCAACATGCGCCTGGCTCGCAATCTTCCTTTCGGCTTCACCTACCAAATCTCCCCCGGAGACGTCACAGTTGGCCCGACGGTAAGCGAGGGCTTTCCTAATCTGCAACCGGTCGTCATTCCACCGCCTCGCGTTGGAGTAGCCTATGGGGTCGCTCCGAACTTTCGTCCGTCTTACGCCGAGCAGTTCAACGGGGGTGTGGAACAGGAGATTGTTCCATTGGATATGGTTTTGAAGTTCATTGGGGTGGGTAACCTGGGCCGTCACTTACAAGATACCTGGAACGCTAACCAGCCGATCCCCGGACCGACCTCAACGGCCTCACGGCGCCCGCTTTACGCCCAAGATCCAGCTCAGAGCGACGTCGATTACTACATATCGGATGGCTTCGCGGAATATTTTGCCTTCCAGTTCACCGCCGACAAACGATTCAGCCAGGGAGTAAGCGCACTGCTTGGCTACACCTACTCTCATGCCATCGATGATGTACCACTGGAATTCGGAGGCGGCGATGCCGGCCCGAATCCCCAGGACCCCCGCTTCCCGCACGAGGTCAGCAACTCAATCATCGACCAGCGCTACCGTTTGACTCTGAGCTATCTATGGGCCTTCCCCTTTGGCAAGGGTCAAAAGTGGATGAATCGTGGCGGCATATCAAATTTAATTCTTGGCGGTTGGCAGAACAATGGCATCTTGTTCACGCAGAGCGGGCTTTGGTTCTCACCGGTCTTGCAGACATCCACCACCAACACAGGTACATCGAGTCGCCCAAACTTGATTCCAGGTGCAAAGGTCGTCTACCCGAAGACTCTCTTGCACTGGTTCCTCCCAACCGCGTATAGCAACCCGGCGCCTTACACCTACGGCGACGCCAGTCGTAACTCACTGGTCGGTCCGGGCCGCACAAATCTTGACGAGTCGCTTTTCAAGAACTTCACCATTCATGAACAGATGACGCTCCAGTTCCGTTTCGAAGCGTTTAACGTCTTCAACCATCCGCAGTTTAGCTATCCGAATCAGACTGTCGGAAATTCGCAGGTGGGTCAGATTACGTCGATTGTCGGCAACGCTCGTAACTTGCAGGCCTCGCTGCGGTTCCAGTTCTAGCCTGAGGGTGCAGTGCAAACCGTGTCCCATCCTTGCCAGGCGTGGTAAGGATGGGACACCAACCCCTGCCGCACACAACGCAATCTTGAGGAAGCTAGGAAGCATAAATGATTCATCTCCTTCGAATGCATACGCGCAAAAGGTCCGCTGTCTTGCTCGCTCTTTTTGCCCTATTCCTGGCGGCCCTGCCGGCGGCGGCGGCCAAGCGAGATCTTCAGGTCTACTTCATCGATGTCGAGGGCGGCCAATCCACGCTTTTTGTAACCCCTACCGGGCAATCTCTGCTCATTGACACAGGATGGCCAGACAACGATGGGCGCGACGCCGACCGGATTCTTGCGGCAACCAAAAGCGCGGGCATCAGCAAGATCGACTACGTGCTGTTGACCCACTATCACGATGACCATAGCGGAGGCGTCCCCCAGCTGGTGGACAAGGTCCCTGTAGGAACCTTCATCGATCACGGAGCCAACATCGACACTAAGCCCGGGAATAAAACGCTGGGGATCTACGCTGCTTACCAGCAGGTGCTGGCCACGGGAAAGTACAAGCACATAGTCGCGCATCCTGGCGATGTGCTGCCCATAACCGGCATGAAGGTTACGGTCATCAGCAGCGACGGCAACGTGATTGATCATCCTCTCCCGGGAGGCGGGGAGACGAATCAATACTGCAGTACGCCCGAAACCAAGCCTACGGACCGCAGCGAAAATTCGCATTCGCTGGGTGTGCTCATCAACTTCGGCAAACTCAAGATTCTCGATCTGGGCGATCTCACCTGGGACAAGGAGATGTTATTTATGTGTCCGGTGAATCGACTCGGAAGCATCGACATCCTGGTGGTTTCGCATCATGGCCTGAATGCGAGCTCCAGTCATGCTTTGGTCTACGGCATCCACCCCAGGGTCGCCATCATGAACAACGCAGCAACCAAGGGCGGAGCGCCGGAGGTGATTGATGAGGTCCTGAAGTCTCCAGGCTTGGAAACCCTGTGGCAGCTTCATTACTCAGAGAAAGGAGCGGCGGAGCACAACACGGCCGCGGAATATATCGCCAATCCTCAGGGTGCCGACCAGGGAAACTATTTTGCGCTGACCGCGAGTCCCAAAGGCAGCTTCACCGTCTACAACTCGGGGACCAAGCAGACGAAGGATTATGCGGCCAGGTAGGCTTCTTCCGGGATCGGCTCCACGCCCTGCGCGGCATCTGACCTGACCCCTTGTTACATTGGCTCAGGAGAGAACTCCCAGGAGCATAAGCCTTGATTGCAGTGGATTGGGGTACCAGCAATTTCCGTGCGTTTAGGGTGAGTGCAGACGGATCAGTCTTTGCCAGATGCTCCTCGCCGCAGGGGATTCTTCGTGTGGGTGAGGGGAATTTCGAAGAAGCCTTACGTGCCGAGGTGGGTGTCTGGCTGGCAGCAGGTGAGAAGCACATCCTGCTCTGTGGCATGATCGGCAGCCGGCAGGGGTGGGTCGAAGCGGAATACCTTCCTTGTCCGGTCGGAATAGCGGAGCTGGCGGACGCTGTTGTGCCGGTACCATTTTCCGGGGCAAAAGTGCGGCTGGTTCCGGGCGTGATAGGGCCAGATGCCGCGGGTGTGCCGGAGCTGATGCGCGGCGAAGAAACCGCGGCTATGGGTATGCTCGATGCTTGGGGTGGGGCAGGCTTGGTGTGTTTTCCCGGAACGCATTCCAAGTGGATTCAACTGAGCGATCGGAAGATTGTGAGTTTTACCACCTGCATGACGGGCGAGCTCTACGGTGCCCTGCGTAAATGCACCATCCTGGAACGCACCATGAAAAGCAATCCGGTCGTGGACAAAACCGCGTTTCACGATGGGGTTACGCGCTCCACGGATTCAGGCGGCCTGCTTCACCATCTTTTCGGCGTGCGCACGCTTCCGTTAATGGGTCAGCTCAGAGAAGAGGTGTCCGCCTCGTACCTCTCGGGTTTATTGATAGGGCACGAGGTGCGCGCGACCATGCCGCGAGGGAGCCATGTTCACCTGGTGGGCGCGGCGCATCTTTGTGGTCTCTACGCGCAGGCCATCGAAGCTTGCGGAGGCAAAGCAACCATGGAGGACGAGGATGCAGCGGCACTTGGGCTGGCCGCTATCGGCAGGAGGCTGCATTGGACGTAAGAGCATGGCTCGAACGTTGCCCCCTGGTCGCCATCTTGCGCGGTGTTCAGCCGGCCGAGGCGGAATCGATCTGCTCGGCGTTGGAAAGTGTGGGCATCTGCATCGTTGAGGTTCCTCTCAATTCACCCAGTCCGCTCGAGAGCATCTCCATCTTGTCGCGAAGTTTCGGCAGCCGGATGCTGATTGGAGCCGGCACTCTCACCGAGCCATCGCAGGTTGGGGAAGTGGCGGCAGCCGGCGGCCGGTTTATCGTCACTCCTCATGCCGACGTCGCGATTGTGCGTGCCGCCAAGCAGGCTGGTCTCTTTGCCGCCCCTGGCTTTTTCAATCCGACCGAGGCTTTCGCCTTGCTGCAAGCCGGCGCCGACGCAATCAAGCTCTTTCCTGCGGAGGTTCTGGGTCCACCCATGCTCAAGGCCCTGCGTGCGGTGCTTCCCAAGTCGGCCATCGTAATACCCGTGGGCGGGGTAGACGCGCAACAGGTCGCACCATGGATGGCCGCAGGAGCCCTTGGTCTGGGCGTAGGCTCGTCGATCTACAAACCCGGAGACGATGCCCGGATTGTCGAAGGAAAGGCGCAAGCCCTGGTGGCAGCGGTGCATGCTTGGCAGGGTAGGTAGTGCCGCGGAAAACGCTGGTTGTTAAAGGAAGCAGAAACCATGGGCTAAAACGTCTGCGTGATAGCCCGTCGGTCCAGAATTTAGTCCCGAAGGGACGGCTGAAAGTAGCCCAGCACGTAGTGCTGGGTGGTATGGGAACTACCTCCAGTCCCGAAGGGACGGCTGAAAGTGGCCCAGGACGGAGTCCTGGGTTCTGGATTTTAGGGCACGCTCCGGTCGAGGTCTGCGGTTCTGTCCCGTCCGGCGTCCTGTGGTTCGCAAAACGTTTTCGAAATCTGAAGGAGTTGAAATGAAAAGAAGAGCGTTCCTCCGTTCCCTGGCGGCCACCGCAATTGCCGGCGGCGTGCGAGCACTGCCCGCTTATGCCGTTCCTCTCCCGAAGATGAAGATCACGCGAGTACGAGCCTATTTGCCTCCGCATCCCAATCCGCTATTCAACCAGAGCGACGTGGTGGTTACCATCGAGACCGACGCGGGAATCACCGGCATAGGCGAAGGCGGCGTGAAGGACACGATATCGCAGTCCGCCGGGAGACTGATTGGACGGGACCCGCAGTATATCGAGCGTCTCTGGCAGGACATGAATCGCGCCTTCTTCTATCCCGCGGGCCGGGAGAGGACGGACGCCATCGGCGCTCTCGACCTGGCTCTATGGGACATCAAGGGCAAGGTGCAGGGTCTGCCTGTCCATCAATTATTAGAGGGCATGGTTCGTAACTATGTCGAGTGCTATAACACTGCCGGCATCATTCCGGGTGTTACGCACGATACAAGCCTCAAAGATCGCGCCCGGTTAACGATCGAAGCCGGTTATCGCGCTTTCCGATTCGGCGCTTCGGAAGCGCCGGCAAACGGAACCTACAACACCAGGGAGCGCATTAACCACATGCGCGAGGAATGCGCCCAGGTGCGAGAAGGCGTCGGCAAAGATGGCGACTGGTGCATCGATTTCCATCAGCGCTTCGATCTGCCCGACGCTATTCGCGGCTGTAACTCGATTGAAGATCTTGCTCCGTTCTTCGTAGAAGACCCGGTGCGCACTGAGGCCTTCCAGCAAGACCTTCCCATCCTGCGCAGCAAAGTGAACGTTCCATTGGCCGCCGGCGAAGAGTGGGGCAACCGCTGGGACTTCAATCGCCTGGTCGAAGAGCACTCCATCGATTTTGTGCGCGCCACGCTTCCCAATGTGGGCGGCATTACCGAAATGATGAAGATTGCCGCGATCTGCGAAACCCACTTCGTCGGCATCGTTCCCCACTTCACCGGACCCATCGCCACAGCCGCTTTGGTCAACTCTCTCGGCACCTTCTCCGGGCCGCTGCTGATGGAATACAACTACCAGGGCCGCACCCTGCCCTACTTGCCCCTATGCCTCGACTTCAAAGACGGCAAGCTATATCCCAATGACCGGCCAGGATTGGGCGTGGAGCTGGACTACAAGCAGCTTACCCAGATCGCCGAAATTACCGAACCAGTCACTGCGCGGGCGCAAACCTACTTCCGTCCGGATGGTTCGATCACCAACTGGTAGCGAGCGAGGAGTTATGAAAATTAGAAAAGCGATCAACCTGTGTTTGGTGCTCTTACCCTTGGCCGGCTACTCGCAAATGACCTCTCCTCATCCGCCACTTGCGCAAAGGATCGGGCACACGGATCTAAGCAAAGTCGAGCCTGCTCATTCCCACGGGAGCGTCGGCTTGCGCAAGTGCCAGACGCTGGTGGCCGGCGGCGTGATGGATGTGAACCTGAACTTTCTCTTCCGCTGTCAGATGCAGCCCGGCGGCGGCGTGGCGGAACACTTTCACAACACGGTCGAGGAGATGTTCACCATCCTCGATGGGGAGGCGGAGTTCACCGTTGATAGTCATACCTCGCTCGTAAAGGGGCCTGCGGGAGCGCCCCAGCACAAAGGTCACTCGCACGCAATTTACAACCCGACCAACGAGCTGGTCGATTACCTGAATATCAACGTATCCATGGTCAAGGGTCATTATGACGCGTTCAACCTTGGTGACTCGCGCGACAAGGTGACGGCGAAAGATGAAATCCCGCAGTTCATGCTGATGAGGCTGGACAAGACGTTGCTGCAGCCCATGCCGAGCTATCGTGGTGGGCAAGGTACTGTGAAATACAGGCGCGCGCTCGACTCAGATACATTCGAGACCAACTGGGCCTACGTGGATCATCTCCTGATTCCGCCCGGAGCATCGGAGGGGCTGCATTACCACGCCGGCGTCGAAGAGATCTATTACGTGATGGACGGTGGTGGCCAGGTTCGAGTGAATGACGAGACCGAGCCAATCAAAAAAGGGGACGCCGTGCCGATCTTCTTCCGCGAGCCGCACTCCTTCACCAACAATGGATCCTCCGATCTCGAGCTTATGATCATCGGTATCTCTGCCGTGAAGGACGCGCTCGACACGGAGCTGGGTGCGCCGCATCAACCGGGAAGATGATGGTTGCCCGAGAGAAGGTGTTGTACCAATGAAACGCAGAAGCTGTTTGAAAGCAATGTTGGCCGTGGCTGGCGGGGCTGTCCTTCCCGCCGTCGCGCTCGCGGCAAGTGCAAATGACGACCGGCCCATCCAACTGCACGCAGACCTCTCCGTGGATCCGGCGAAGGAACAGGAGATGTTGGAATTTTTTGAGCAGAAATTCCGTCCCGCAGCTGCCCAACAGCCTGGATATATCGATCTTAAAATGTTGAAGTTCAAGTCCGCCCTGCGTGGCGCCGCTCCGCCCGGAGTCAACTACCAGTTCGTCCTGACCTTTGCCAGCGAGGCGTTGCGGCAAAAATGGATCGCGACCGAGACGCACAAGCAGCTTTGGCCGGTCATTGAGGGCAGCTTAACCGACAAAAATTACAGCCGCCTGCTATACGAGGTCTACTAACGGACTATGACAACTTCGAGCGTCGCAGTCGCCTCCCCCACGGGACGCAACGCCCGCTGGCTCGTGGTTGCTCTTCTGACCGTGGGCGTTGTGATTGCCTACACCGACCGCATCAATCTGTCCGCTGCACTTCCCCAGATTCGAATGAGTTTCCCCATCTCGGCGGAGGCGTCAGGAATTCTGCTATCGGCCTTTTTCTGGGCCTACACTTTGCTGCAAACGCCGGCTGGATGGCTGGTCGATCGCTTCGGTCTCAAGTGGCCTTATGCCGCGGGACTCTTCCTATGGAGCGCCGTTTCCGCGGCAACCGCTCTGGTGAGTTCCCTCAACGGCCTCATAGTCATGCGGATCGTGCTTGGTATTGGCGAGTCCATCGTCACCCCGGCTAGCATGCGTTATCTCCGCGAGAACTTCGCCGAGCACGAGCGGGGTCTGCCCATCGGCATTTATTTTTCCGGAACCAAGTACGGTCCGGCAATTGGGGCGCCGATTGCTACCTATCTCGTCCTGGCTTACGGATGGAGGTGGATGTTCGTTCTGAACGGAGCGCTCTGCGTTCTCTGGCTGGTTCCCTGGCTTCTGTTTGTCAGGGATGGTCGCAAAAGCTCTCCCGCAGCAGAAGCGGGTGCCACAGTCTCTTGGGGCGCCCTTTTTGGCTCCCCGCTTATGTGGGGCACCTGCGTCGCCACATTCTGCTATATGTACTTTGTTTATTTCTGCATGACGTGGATGCCCACCTATTTCAAAGACCGCTTCGGTTTATCATTGACGGCGTCGGGTTGGTTTACCTTCATGTCCTTTGGGGGAATGGCAACAGTCGCGATACTGGCAGGCTGGGCTGCTGATCGGCTCGTTGCTCGCGGACGTAACGCGGTCACCACACGAAAAGCGTTCACCATCGTGGGTTTCGTGCTGGCATTCACCGAGGTCTTCGGAGCCTTCTCGCATTCCACTACGACGACTCTTTTTCTGGCCGTGTTCTCGCTCAGCGGGCTCGGCCTGGCCACAGCCAACTATTGGGCGCTCACCCAGACGTTGACGCCGGCCTCCGCCTCTGCTCGCGTGGCGGGGATACAGAACACCGCAGCCAACATGGCAGGCATCGCCGCCCCTTGGATTACCGGGATTCTGGTACAAAGGACGGGAAGTTTCAACGCGCCATTGATCGCGGTTGCCTTTTGGCTTCTGGTAGGCATCGCGTGCTACCTATTTCTAGTCAGGGAGAGACATGCATTGCGATAGAGCGATTCTGAGCATGTGTCTCCTGGCAGCGCTTCCTTTATCTGCGCAGACCGGAGCACCCGGTGGGGAGTGGCGGACATACGGCGGCGACCTTGGCAACACGCGCTATTCGCCTCTTGATCAAATCAACGCCTCCAATTTCAACAAACTCCAAATTGTCTGGAGCCTCAAAACCGCCAACTTCGGACCCGAGCCGGAATATAAATTCGAAGTGACCCCGCTGATGGCCAACGGCGTCCTCTATACCACCGCTGGATCGCGGCGGGCAGTGGTCGCGCTGGATGCTGCAACCGGCGAGCTTCTGTGGATGCATGCGGAGCACGAAGGCGCGCGCGGCACGGCGGCACCGCGGCGGCTTTCTGGCCACGGTCTGGCCTACTGGACCGACGGCAACACAGAACGGATTCTCTATGTCACGCTCGGCTACCGGCTGATCGCGCTGGATGCAAAGACGGGTATCCCGATACCCACCTTCGGCAAGGAGGGTGTAGTCGATCTTCGGCTGGATGACGACCAGGAGATGGACCTGGTCACTGCTGACATCGGGCTGCATTCCACACCGATCGTGGCCGGCAATACGATCATCGTCGGCGCCGCTCATCGTTCCGGCGAGCAGCCCAGGAGCAAGACCAATGTGAAAGGCTATGTGCGCGGCTTCGACGTGAAGACCGGCAAACGCCTTTGGATATTCCACACCATACCGCGCCAAGGGGAATTCGGTTACAACACCTGGGAGAAGGGCTCTGCCGAGTACACGGGAAACACCGGGGTCTGGGCACAAATCAGCGTGGATGAAGAGCTCGGCATGGCATACCTTCCAGTCGAGTCGCCGACCCAGGATTCTTATGGCGGCGATCGCCCGGGAAGTGCGCTATTTGCGGAAAGTCTGGTCGCAGTCGATCTCAAAACGGGCCAACGCAAGTGGCATTACCAACTCGTTCACCATGGCATATGGGATTTCGATATCCCGTGCGCTCCTGTTCTGGTGAATATCACGCTCGATGGCAAGCCGGTCAAAGCTCTGGCCCAAGCAAGCAAACAATCCATTCTCTACGTGCTCAATCGCGTGACCGGCGAACCGGTCTGGCCCTTCGTGGAGCGGCCGGCGCCTCAGGGCAACGTGCCCGGCGAATGGTATTCGCCCACGCAACCGATTCCTACCAAGCCGCCTTTTTACGACCAAAACGGCTCCACCATCGACGACTTGATTGACTTCACTCCGGAGTTAAGAGCGCAGGCGATCCAGTTAGTGTCGAAATATAAGATGGGACCTGTCTTTACCCCGCCTGTAGTAAGCAAACCTGAGGGGCCGCTGGGTACTCTGATCGTCGGCTATCCTCTCGGGGGAACGAATTGGGCGGGTGGATCGTTCGATCCCCAGACCCACATCTATTACGTTTTCTCTCAGCGGGTCGTGGGCAGTCTGGGTCTGGTTCCACCGAAAGCCGGAGATTCCGATGTGAAGTACTTTGTCGGTACAGTCCATGAGAGCGGGGGTGCCTTCCATCGCCTGACCGTCCAAGGGCTGCCGCTCGTGAAACCGCCTTATGGCAGGATCAGCGCAATCAATCTCGACACGGGAGAGATCGTATGGCAAGTGCCCCACGGCGAAACACCGGATGAGATTCGTAACAGCCCGGCCCTCAAGGGGCTGACTATCCCGCGCACCGGACGGCCAGGGATCATTGGAGTATTGACCACCAAAACCCTCGTGATAGCAGGAGAAGGTGGTGTCTTTACTAATAAGGCGGGTCGCCAGGGAGCCCTATTGCGTGCATACGACAAGGCCACCGGCATGGACGCAGGCGCAGTGTACATGCCCTCCGGACAAACAGGTTCGCCCATGACGTACATGCTCAATGGAAAGCAATACATAGTGCTAGCCATCGGAGGCCAGGGGTATCCCGGCGAGTTATTAGCCTTCACGCTGGCGGACTAGTATGACAGGGCCCTGTACCCCTCACAAAGGACGGGTGCCCCATATCTCGCTCGTTTTTCGCGAGATGTGGGATTCCACTGCTCTTCCTCTCTGACCCTTTCATCCACTAGCCAATCTCCCATGGAAGTACCGCCCCACCCTTTGTCATCCCGAGCGTAGTCGAGGGACGAGGGACCAGCAGTTCTCCCCAGCGGCAACCAATGCTATCCCGCTAAGCGCTAACTTGTTTAGGGTGTTGGTCAAACCGCCGCAAAGTCGTCATCCTGAGCGGAGCGCCTCACCGATTGATCGCGTGACACAGGGCTTGTGGCGCGGAGTCGAAGGACCTCGGCGGTGCTTAATTTACCCATGCTGCTAAGAGCTTTTCAACCGCGGGGCCCGCCACGGTTTTTCCGTGGGGCCGAGAACCAAGAACTTGCTAGCATGTTGCTATGTCCGGAAGCCTGCATCTACACTCCCATCTCATGCGGTGGTCGAAAAGCTCCGAGCAGCATGGGTAAAATAAGCACTCCCGAGGTCCTTCGACTCCGCGCCACAAGCCCTGTGTCACGCGATCAATCGGTGAGGCGCTCCGCTCAGGATGACGATTTTGTGGGAGTTTTGACGAAAAACATCCTAGACAAGTTAGCGCTTATTGTCCACGGCGGGGGTATCCCCTCAGATGAGCCGAAGGCTCTGCTCAATCAAATGCTTGGTGTCGACCGTTGGGTCGACGTCCGAGTCGGACTCCATCGAATAATACCCTCGATATCCTGAAGCTTTGGCGATGCCGAAAAGCTCCACCAGGGATGCCGTCTTCCGCTGGCCGTGAACGGACTCGGCGTCTTTCACATGCGCGATATTCCACGCATGCGCGAACATATCTTTCACATTCTGCGCATTGAAGCGTTCATCGCCCCCCATGAGCCCATTGCCAAAATCAGGAAGTGCCCGCAAATAGGGAGTACCACCCAGCTCGATTGCCGCGACGGTGCGCGCAGCAGAAGCGGAAACCGGATTGTCATTCTCAAGATTGACAACGATGTTGCGGGTGGCTGCGTAATCAAGCGTCGGCTTGAGGGCTCGCACAGCCCGGGGAAGATCAGAAGTGTCGGAGCACTTCGGGATCCAGACGCGAATGCTGGGGGATCCAAGCAGCACGGCGACATCGATCCAA
The DNA here is from genome assembly GCA_963787145.1 of uncultured Acidobacteriaceae bacterium. Lineage (GTDB taxonomy): Bacteria > Acidobacteriota > Terriglobia > Terriglobales > Acidobacteriaceae > PALSA-350. The sequence continues at coordinate 16,848 of CAWBBY010000044.1, read as the reverse complement.
TGCCGGTAGCGCGCATTGCCCGCATCGCGCCTGGCTTCATCGTCGCTGCATAGCTCGACTTTTTCATCGACCGGGATGTTCACCGTGTGCACGCCGGCAGCATCGAACGCCGCGCCCAGCTTGCGGACCTCGCTGTCTTCAGTCGAAGCAAAGTGCCCGTCCAGCGGTTCAATCCCGTACACCCCAAATTCCGTCCGCACAAAGCGTGCGAATGAGGCTAGATCCATGCCGGGTTTCTTGGGATTCCGGTCCTGATTCCCGGGTGCGATGATCGATTCCCGGAAAGGATAAGTCGCGACCGCAATACGCGCGCGCGGGTCAACCGGAAACATCGCCCGCGGAGGCGTTGTCGCGAAGGCAGCGCTTGCCGAACAAAAAAGTGCGCCCTTAACCACACTACGGCGTGTGAATAACTTCATCTCTAACCTACTTTGATGTCAGAAAACCCGACTCCGAGGCCGTGACCTCGGTGACGAAACGAAAGTCGCCGGGTGTGATCCCGCGCCACAGTGCCAGCCGGTATGCCGCCGCTTGCAGGGGAACGATTTCAAAGAGCGGTGCAAGCACGGGCGCAACTTCCGGCCACGGAACCAGCGACGGTGCGTGGCTGTCGCCCGCCTCGGCCGCGGGTCCGATCCAGCGGGCCTGCGCGCCGGCTGAGAAGAGATCGTCAGCCAGCGATCGGTCGAGAGATCGCGTGATCGGTGGTGTACCGAAGACCACGGCGCGGAAATCGGCCGAAAGAATCTCAGCGGGCCCGTGCCGGAACTGACCTGAAGACATGCCCACCGCCGCCGTCTTAGCCGTTTCATGCAGCAGCAGCGCGCCTTCGTAGACGGAAGCGAGCGCCGGTCCCCGGCCCAGCAGATAAAGCGGTCCGCCCGTGAGCCAGTCTTCCCAACCCTCGCTCTCCCGCAGACATTCATCGATATGTTCTGATAGCGCCGGCAGCGTAGCGGCGCACTCGTCGCTCAGCGTCGCGCTTTCCCCGGCCAGCACCTCCTCCGCTAGCAGCAGCAGCGCGAGCACAGTGCCGGTATAAGTCTGCACCGCAATCAGCTTGTCCGCCCGGGAGCCGATCGGCAGAGTGATATCGGCGATCTGTTCAAGGTCGGAGCCGGGCACATTTGTGACCCCAATGACGGTCATGCCCACCTGGCGCATCTTTTCGGCAACCAGAACCGGCTCGATCGATCCGCCCGAGCGCGAAACCACTACGCCTACGTCTCCCGCGCGCAAAGTAGCGCTGCCATAGTGCAGTAGCTCGGCGCTCTCCATCGCCTGCACTGGATAGCCCTGCTGCGTCAGCCGGCTTACCGTGGGCACGGTGGCGAACAACGAGCCCCCCATGCCGCTGAGGATAATCCGCCCCTGGGCTGTGCGGATTTTTTCCGCGCACGCGCGCAGAGTTGCGTTGCCTTGGTGAAGCGTCAACAGGCCGCGATGAGATGCGGGCTGCGCCAGGATGTTATCCAGCATGGGAATCCGGCTCATGCTTTTCTCCTGTTCAGCCACTCGTCGACCGGACGCTCCGCTGTCGTTTGATAGGGCAAGCTGACCTTTCGCCCCAGGCCGGCGGAAGCGTAAGCAGCGAAGATCGCTTCCAGCACAACCTTGCCGTCTTCTCCAGTCGCTTGCGGGGCCTCCAATCCCCGGATGGCGCGGGCGAAGTGGCGCATCTCCTGCGGGAAGCCGTAATTCCACAGCTCCTCGAAGACGGGATAGGTCCAACCAGTGGTCGTGGGCGCTTTTTCAACGGCGTAGGCGAAGCCATGCTCACTGTAGGTCGGCAGCGCATTGCCCATATGCAGGTTGGCAATGGTCAGGCCGCCCTCGCCGTAGATCTCGATGCGATCATCCATGCCGCCGCGGCGCGCCCAGCTGTTTTCGATGATGCTGAAGGCGTTGCCCTCAAACTCGATGATCGTCACGGCTTCGTCATCGAGTTGTGTCTTGTCACCATGGACGTAAGTCCCCAGGTGCGCGTAGGCGCTCAGTATCTTGGGGCGCCCCAGGAACCACCAGGCGAACCCGATCCCATGAGAGCCGAGATCGAGCAGCGCCCCGCCCCCAGCTCGTTTCACATCCCAGAACCACTCCGCGTGCGGACCGAAGTGCTTCTCGCTTTGTTTAATGAGGTGCACCTTGCCAAAAGCGCCGGAGTCTGCCATCTCTTTCGCCTTGCGGTACTTTGGGGTGAAGAAAAGCTCTTCCGCGTAGAGCAGCAGCACGCCGTTGGCGCGGCAGGCCTCGATCATCGCATCGGCCTCGGCCGGTGTGACACAGAGCGGCTTCTCGCAGATGACATGCTTGCCCGCCTGCGCCATGGCGATGGTCATTTCGCAATGCAGTGCGTTGGGAGCGGTAATGGTGACCGCTTCAACATCAGCATCACTCGCCAGCTCTTTGTAATCAGTGTAAACATGCGGAATCTTGTAGCGATCGGCAAGACCCTGTGCATGCGCAGCAGTCGGGGAAGCCACGGCCACAACCGACATATCGTCCTCAATCATGCCAATCGCGGCTGCGTGACAATCCGCCTGGAATTGCGAGCCGATGATGCCTACCCGCACCGGGCCACCTTTCATGTTGACCTCTTTCGCCTTGAATCTTTTTGGACGCCCACAGTGCATTTAGCATACAAGAGCTCTCCGCTGCCCCCGTGCGAACCCCTCCCGTTGCCTGCTACGCGGCGATCAGGCAAAATTGCATGTTCGCCGCTCAAGCAAGCTTTGATATCGCAGGCCCGGGAGACTACTTGGAAGTCGCAGCATATCGACGTTTGCATCTCCGTCTGCTGGCACTCGGAATCGTTGCCCTGGGACTGTGGGTCTCTCGCGAGCTGATTGAAAAGCGTGGCGGCTGATGGGCGCCGCCCAGGAACTGTCTTCTCGTTGTTCTTCCCCGGGTCTGCGACCAGCGAAGCCTAGAGTGTCTTCACCCCGGGGGTCTTACTCTCAATGCCAATGGGCAACCAGACACGGAACGTGGTTCCACTTTTTCCCGGCTCATGAGAGCTGCGGAACCGAACGCTTCCCTTGTGCTTCTCAAGGATTCGTTTGGAAAGCCAAAGGCCCACTCCGGTTCCAGAGCTCTTGTTGCTGACGTACGGCTCGAACAGGTGTGTCCGGATGGAGGGATGGATTCCATGTCCATTGTCAGAGATCGTGATGTAGGCTCGCTCTTTATCGGCGCGCATGCGCAGGCAAAGCACCGCATCCTTCTCTGGCAGCGCATCCAGAGCATTCAAAATAAAATTCGAAAAGACCTGCAGGAGTTCACCTCCCATGGCTTTCACCATCAGCTGTTCCGGTAACTCTTTACGCAGCTCGATGGATCCTGCTGCGAAGCGATGAGCGTGAATACGTAAGGCGGATTCGGCGACCTCTACCAAGTCAAACTCTTTCGCTTCGCTTTGTTCCCGATAAAACGAGAGAGTCTTCCGGGTGATCTCTGCCAGTCGATTCAGTTGTGTCTCTGCCACTTGCATATTCTTCCGTACGTTGTCCGGACGGTTGGCCTCCTGTTGGGTCAGGTAGACCAGGTTTGCGAGGGCCTCTAAAGGGTTGTTCACCTCATGAACAATGGCGCCTGCAAAGCGGCCTGCGATCGCAAGCCGTTCACTCTTGCGCAGCGATTCCTCCGCCATCCGGAGGCGCGCGCGCAACTGCTCGGTAGTGGGGTCGTCTTCTGGCAAGAGAAACTCACAACCACATGGGATCAAGCGCAGACAACGACGACAAGTCTGCCTTTTCGACAACTCGTTGCCTGTCTACTCAGAAGGGAAGAGTGAGCCTACGGTTGGCTGGATGGACCAGAAAGCGTTTACACGGTTTTGATGCCGGTAACCAGATTTTAACGAAGGAGTTCGACAGCGGAGACTAATATGGCGCAAGGTTCGGCCAAAAGGAGAACGCATGCCGGCGACACCAGAGGCAGACTTCCATTATGAGGTCCAAAAGTCGGAGGATGAGACCGCCGGTCCAATCACCACGATCTTGTGTCATGGCAGGCTGGTGGGCCAAACCGCGGGTCAGGTCAAGGAAGTGGTTAAGCCGCTCATACCCCTGGGTGGCCGCATCGTTCTGGACCTCACCGATGTGAGCTACCTGGATAGCTCCGGCCTGGGAACCCTGGTGGGTCTCAAGGTCTCAGCTTTAAAAGAAGGCTACTGCAAATTGGAACTGGTCAACCTGTCGCCGCGGGTAAGAGAACTGCTTAGCCTCAGCAACCTGACCCAGTTGTTCGCTTCCTGACCTCTGTTCATTGCCTCCCCGCGTGCGAAGATCCGCTCCACCCTGCTCCAATGCCCCGCGAGGCTGCGCCTGCCCCCGAGTTTCCCTCAGGTCGAAAAGAAACCCTCCCACCGTGCTAAGCCGGTCGCGGTAACTCGCGCAGATAACTCCTAAGCCAATGATGTATCTGCTGCTAACTGGCACATAGTGAGTTACCACCAATCGCACATCCATTGCGATCATTGGGGATATCTTTTTTTCGCCACCAAAACAGTGGCCAGCTCGCCCGCAAACCCGCGAAACCAGCCCTAAGGACTGACTGGGCTGCTATTGCTAGGGATTCCCATTAAGTACCTCGAAAGTACTGTTCCCCTGGGTGCCCGGCTTGGGTACTTTCAAGCTGTCACTACGGCGAGCATCGCGCTTTCCGGCGGTCAATCTTCCCAGCTTAGAACGGTCAAGTGCGGAGCGCAGTATGTGGACAGCCAACTTATCAGCAAGGTGGCAGAGCAGAGCGGCTGCGCTCTGCCTGGCGGTCGTCAGTGGCGTCACTGCGGGTTGTGGTTTCAGCCTCAACCAAGCTGCTATAGAAAAAATGTCGGCCATCCAGGCGACCGGCAACAACCTGCGCGTAACCCAAACCATGCAGTTTAAAACCGAGGCGCCGGTCATCTGGTCGGTTAACGGAATTCCGGGCGGCAAGGCCGACATCGGCACCATTTCCAGCACCGGCCTTTATACCGCGCCGGCCATCGTACCACTGCCCAATAATCAAGTAACGATTGGAAGTTCAGCGGAAATCTACCCCTCAAAGGGAAATTACGGTGTTGCCGTTTTGAATCCAATTCCAATTGTCACCACCATTACGCCGGGCGCCTTTTCCGAAGGCGTAGCCCAAGTCGCGGTGAACGGATCGGCTTTTGTCTACGGCGCGCAAATTCTCTGGAATGGCGTAGCGGTTCCGACCACTTATTTATCGGGTACGCAGCTCGTGGCCATGGTGACGGAATACACGCCGGGCACTTACCCGGTGACGGTGGTCAATCCTGATCCTGGTTCGGCCTCTTCCCAGAAGGTCAACGCACTGGTTCAGCCGGGCCAGGTTGTAATCAAGTTACAACCCTCAGAGACCAGCGTCCGGGTCAACAACAGCATCACCATCGCGCCCACAGTAACCGGTTCGCAAGACACCGCACTTACCTGGACGGTCAACGGCATCGCCGGCGGCAACGCGCAGATCGGCACCATCACCCCCCAGGGCGTTTACACGGCACCCGCAGTCGTGCCCACCCCTAACAACCTGGTGGTAGTGCAAGCGACCAGCGTCGACAATCCAAACTCCACCATGATTGTGAACGTGCAGGTGCTAAACCCTGTGCCAACGCTGCTTAGCGCCACGCCCAATTCCCTCAACATCGGTTCGAGCACAGTAGTCCTTACCGGCGCGAACTTTATCAACGGCGCCACGGCGCTGGCCAATGGCGTCCCGATCCCGACGCAGTTCAACTCCTCCGGTCAGCTCACAGCGACCGTCGATCCCACCGTTGCCGGTCCCTTTGATCTGCAGGTTCTCAACCCCAATCCAGGCGGTGCGGTTTCCGCCGACGTGATCGAGCAGGTAGCGGGAACGCCGCCCACCCCGCTGGTCGATCCGGCGGACGCTTCCCGCTTCCTGATGCAGGCCACGTTTGGCGGCTCCGAAGCGGACATCAACAACCTCTCGACCATTGGCTATAGCGCCTGGTTTGCTCAGCAATTCGCCATACCAAACACGCTCCACGAGCCCTATGCCGAGCGGGAGATCATCCTCAACAACAATCCCCCTTGCGCTGCCACGGACACCACCTGCAACCAAACGCTGTTCCTGGGTACAGGCGGAGACCAATATTTCGAACAGCCCTTCTGGGCCACCGCGCTCACCGGCCAAGACGAGTTACGTAAGCGGGTGCAGTTCGCGCTCAGTGAATTATTCGTGATCTCCAGCCAGGACGCAGTCGTCGGACAGATGCCGCGCGGCGTTGCCAACTACTACGACATGCTGGGCAACGATGCCTTCGGCAACTTCCGCCAGTTGCTGAATGATGTCACCCTGAGCCCCATGATGGGCATCTACCTATCGACCCTGGCCAATGACAAGGGCAACGCTACCGTGGATCCTGACGAGAACTACGCTCGCGAGGTGATGCAGCTCTTTACCATCGGCCTCTGGAAGCTCAACCCGGATGGCTCACAGCAACTGGATGGCAGCGGTAATCCCATCCCTACCTACTCCAACACCGACGTGATGGGCATCGCCAAAGTCTTCACCGGCTTCAGCTGGAACATGAACGGCAACACCAGCGATCAGGCATGGTCCGGCTACAGTGCTGTCTATGTGGGGCCCAGCTTTGGGCAGGACCTTCTGCCGATGGCGACCTATCCCACTCACCACTCCACCGATGAAAAAGACTTTATCGGAACCACCATACCGGCCGGTTCGTCGGATCCCACTGCCGATCTGAAGGTTGCCCTCGATGCGCTCTTCAATCACCCCAACCTGCCGCCCTTCGTTTGTAAGCAGCTCATCCAGCGGCTGGTCACCAGCAACCCCAGTCCAGCCTACGTTCAAAGGGTGGCGGCCGTATTCCAGGATGACGGCCAGGGAGTGCGTGGTGATATGCAAGCCGTCATCACCGCCATTCTGATGGACGAAGAAGCGCGCAATCTGACTTCGAACAATGGCCCCAACTACGGCCGGGTGCAGGAGCCGATGCTTCGCCTTACCCACATGGCGCGCGCCTTTACTGCGGAATCGCTCAGCGGCGCTTTCGATGTCGGCAGCACCGAGGATCCGGCTTATGGCTTTGGCGAGATGGCTTCACGCTCGCCCACCGTTTTCAATTGGTTCGCCCCCGGTTTCGTGCCCGCCTCGACAACCATCGCTGCGGCCGGGCTGGTCGCGCCCGAGATGGAGATCACCGACGTAACCACCGTGATCGGCTATTTGAACAGCATGCAGGCTGCGGTCTCTACAGGGTATGGCAACCACAACGACCTTTATTTGCCGCTGACTACAGAGACTGCTCTTGCCGCCAATCCGGATGCGCTGATGGATCGCATGAACCTGCTGCTGCTGTGCGGCCAGATGTCATCCACACTGCGCAGCGAGGTTGAGGGCGCAGTCAGCGCCATTCCTATCCCTGCAGATGGCGATCCTGTTGCGATGAACAACGCCCTTCTGACGCGCGCCCAAACCGCTATTTTTCTAACCGTCGCTTCGCCTGAATACACTGCCCAGCATTGAAGACGCAGCACCACCAGGAGTTTATCGACCATGTGCAAGATCAACCATTCACGGCGCCAATTCATGAAGACGGCTTCCTATGCGGCGATGACCGGCGTCACCGCAAGTCCGGCACTGCACAGCATGCGCGCCCTGGCCGCGATGACCTCGCATACTGCGTCCGCGTCCACCGATTACCGCGCCTTGGTCTGCGTCTATCTTCAGGGTGGCAATGACGGCCACGGCACGCTGATCGCCACTGACCCTGATTCCTTCACCGCCTTTACCCACGCTCGCAGTGGAGCGCAAGGGCTTGCCTATCCCTTGAGCTCGTTGCTGCCCATTACCCCCACCACTCCGCAGTCGGGACGCACCTTTGCCCTGAATCCTTATCTGACCGGGGTACAGAATCTCTTCAATGCCGGTCGCTGTGCGCTGGTCGCGAACACCGGAACCCTGATTGAGCCCATCACCAAGGATCAGTGGAACCAGGGAAACGCCCCTCTGCCCAGGCAGCTGTTCTCGCATTTCGATCAAAGCAACGCATGGGAAGCGATCGCCGCTGATGGCGCCAACGTGGGCTGGGGCGGCCGCATGGCCGACCTGTTCGAGAGCATGAACAGCAACGCATCGTTTACCTGCATCAGCACCAGCGGCACCACGCTCTTTCTTTCTGGCGAGCAGGCCTTCCAGCTCCGTGTTACCAATGCCGGAGCCATGGCCGCCAACGGGCTCACCAACCCGCTCTTCGGTTCCGCGCAGGGAACCGCCGCCTTGCAGCAGATCATCGGCGCCGACAATACCAACCTCTTCGCCAAGGAGTATGCCGTCGTCGTTCGCCGCTCGCTCGCAGCGCAGGCAGCGTTGGCCACCGCTATGGCGCCCGCGGGTCCAACCGGCGTGCCCAACCCCACGCAATTTCTCGATCCCGCCACCGGAAAACTCACCGACAACCAGCTCGCCATCTCGTTACAGACGGTTGCCCGTGTCATTGCCGGGCGCACAGCTCTGGGAGTAAGCCGCCAGGTCTTCTTTGTGGAGTTGGGCGGCTTCGATACCCACGACACGCAGGCTAAGCGCCTTTCCACCTTGTTGAGCCAGCTGAGCGCTGCGTTCGAGTACTTCGATCAGCTCATGGTCACCGCCGGACTCAGCAGCCAGGTAACGCTCTTCACCGTTTCTGACTTTGGCCGCACGCTCACCGCCAACAGCGATGGCACAGACCACGGCTGGGGCAGCCACCACATCGTGACCGGTGGAGCTGTAGCGGGGCAGAACATCTACGGCGAGTACCCCGTCATCGGTGTCAACCAGGCCAATGATGTTGGAGCAGGACGGTTGATCCCAACCACTGCCGTCGAGCAGTATGGCGGAACGCTAGGCCAGTGGATGGGTCTTTCCGACAGTCAGATCCGCGAGGTCTTTCCGAACTTCGCCAACTTCGGCAGCAATCCCTACCTGGGCTTGATGGGCTAGCCAGCGCAGCGGTTGATCCTACTTCGGCTTAACCCCTGGCATAAAATTCGTCGTGATCCTTCGATCGGCTTCCGTCCGTATCTCCGCTGCACTGACGGCATCAGTCGGTGCAGGAGCAATTTCGAAGTGGCCATACTCGTCCCGGCCGCGCACCAACTGAACAATCTGGCGCTCGGCCCCCTTCTGTACCACCTCAGGAGCAATGTAACGAACCGCGATGCCGATCCGCGGCTTATCGGAGCTATTCGCCTTGGAGCCATGTGCGATCCCGATGTGATGCAACGACATCTCCCCAGCGTCCAGCATCATGGCGACAGCCTTCGATTCATCCACCTCGAGCGCAATCTCCTGCCCCCGAGACAAAGCATTATCCACCGCGTACGTCTCCCGTTGTGGAAGCTGCATCTTCTGGGTCCCCGGCATTACCTGCATGCATCCGTTCTGGAGCGTGCTGGGAGAGAGCGCAATCCAGGCGGTCGTCACCTTGGGCGGGTTCAATCCCCAGTACGCTCCGTCCTGGTGCCACGAGATAAACGCCGGATCTCGGGCAAATTTCACGAACCAATCCGACCCCCAAACCAGGATGTTGGGCCCAATGGCGCCTTCCACCGCATCCAGCACCCTGGGATGAGAGGCGATCTGGTAGACCCAGGGCAGCATAAGATGCGTGAGCCCGTAGACCGCCCGCCGCTCACGTGGAATCATCTTGCCGAGCAGATCATTATGCTGAGCGGTGTAATCGTCAAACTGCCGCCGGAACTCCGCAGTCTCAGCGTCGCTGAAAACTCGAATTGGATACAGATAACCATTATCTGCATAAAATTCCTGTTCTTCCGCGCTGAGCTTGCCTGTGATCTCACTCATGGGCAGTCATCTTATCGCCTATACCCTAACAGCTACCAGCAGACCTACGAACTCAGCCTCAAAGGTTCTGGTTCCCTCACCAAGGACGCTTCGGATTTGATTCCCGCAGGGACGGCTGAAAATCAGAGCTGTCCAAATTAGCGGATTGGTCGACCCTGTAGCGTTGATTTTATTGGACAAACGAGTGCTGCAACCGGTCATTGCAAAATCAGGTTGGGGTGAGGGGAGCGGTAGATTGAGAAACGTGCTGTCCAAGTGTTTTGCTATAGAGCTCCCGATTGTAGGGCGATTTAGGTTTTTTGACGGTCGGCTAGGTTTCAGCTGTCCTAAAGAAAGCTAAGAAAATTAGAGCGCCAGCCGAAGCTGATCATGAATTCCTGCCAGGGCAGGCGGCGGTTCAAAAGGACAATCTAACCAAGCCCACAAGTCGCGGTATACGAACAACTGCTGGCGCAATAAGGCCACTAGATTGGAGAGCGACCAATCGAAGGTTGATTTCAGCTTCAGATATTTCAGAATCAACATGGCGATCAAGGCGGTCCAGATCTGCGTCTTTAGGGCGTTGGCGCTGGTGCCTACAAATGTCTTGACCCGCAAAGACTGCTTGAGGGCCTTGAAAAAAGTCTCGATCTGCCAACGATCGCGATAGATTTTCGCAATCGTGCTGGCAGCAAAATCCAGTTTGTTGGTAAGAAATTCGAACTTCTTGCCTGTCTCTGGATCGCGCACTGCCACCCGCCTGACCGGCACCCCGGTGCGGTAACCGCGGTGGCCCAACAGCACCATCTGATCGGCCAGGATGTTGCCCTTTTCCGGGATCGGCAGCTCCTTGACTACCTTCCGATAGCTGTTCCACCGTTGCCGGGTCACGAAGTACACACCTTGCGCGGTCAAGCTGGCGAACCACTTGTAATCGGTATACCCACGATCGAACACCAAAATCGTGCCCGGTTCTAAAACCAGCTTGCGCGCTACCTGGATTTCCGCCTTGCTGGCTGGCTCGATCACCGCGTACTGGGGCAGATATCCGTCGTGATCCAGCAACAAATGCAGTTTCACTCCACCTTTGGTCCGGCGGAACCGGGCCCAGTCATACATCGTCGCGCTGAGGTCAATCACACTGCCATCCAAACTCAGCAACTTGTTCTTAAAGCGGAATTTCTTCCCTCCCCGCACCTCCCGCTGACACTTTTCCAGCAACTGCTCAAACACCGTCTGGTACAGCTCCCATGGTCTATGTTCGTTGGCGTAGGCCAACGTCGAACGCTTAGGGCACTGATCCACCCCCAGATGCCTCAACTTGCCTTCGCAGGCCGCCAGCCCTCCGCAGATCTCTCGCAACGACTGCGCTCTGCCCAAATGACAGAACAACATCGCCACCATCTGGCTCCAACTGCTAAATCCACGAGCGTGATGCTCCGCTCGATGCTGGCAAACCGCTTGTTCAAACTCGACCCGAGAAAATACCCCCAAAACCTGCGAAAAAATACTGCATACTCCACTCATGGCGGAAAGCTCCTCCTGATTGAGATTGGTTTTCCTGGAAGAAATCCCAACCTCAACCTAGCAGGCTTTCCGCCTCATTCATAAAACCTAATTTGGACAAGACTGGCTGAAAATAGCCCAGCACGTAAGTGCTGGGTGTACGTGCCCCGCAAGACCAGTCCCGCAGGGACGGCTGAGAATTACCCAGGACGTCTAGTCCTGGGCTTTCCAGGCTCTTGTAAAGACGGATATCTGAAGCGTCCTTGGTGAGGGAACTACGGCACTGCTAGTAAACCTGAGGTATTGCGTTCCTGCGCAGCTACTAGAGGTATGGGTGGAGCAGCCGAGCCAGCTCATCCGGTTCCGCCAGAAAAGCATCATGCCCGTGCGAGGAGACCAGCTCTCGATGTTCGCATCGGACCCCGGCCTTCTCCAGGCGTAACCCAAGTTCAGCTATTTCATCCGGTGGAAACAACCAGTCCGAAGAAATCCCCACCAGCATCACCTCTGCCTGGATGCGCCGAAACGCAGCTTCGGCGGATGGGTAACCGCGGGTAGGATCCCAAGTATCCATCGTCCGTGTGATCGCCAGGTAGGCGTTGGCATCGAAGCGCTCGACGAACCGTTCTCCCTGGTAATCGAGGTATCCGGCCACATCGAATCGCTGTCCGGTCAAACCCTGTCCCCGCTCGTGCCCAGAGGCCCAGGGATCGTCACCGCCGCGATCCGGCTTGCGCGCAAACCTGTGCTCGAATAACTCGGCCGACTTGTAGGTGCAAACTGCCAGCGCACGCGCCAGCGCCAACCCGTCCCGCGGCGGCTCATCCGGCGAGTAGTGCCCGCCCTTCCACGCCGGGTCGAGCTCAATCATCCGTCGCTGCAGGTGGTTCAACCCCAGGCCCATCGCGCGCAGGGGCGCGGCCCCAATCGAAATCACCCGCTCCACCCGTTCCGGAAATTGGATCGCCATCTCCAGCGCCTGCATGCCGCCGACCGAAGCGCCCATCACCAGCTTGAGGCGATGGATCTTCAGCTTATCCAGCAGGCGCGCCTGCAGCCTAACCACATCGCGGATGCTCACCAGCGGGAAGTTCGGTCCATAGGGCCGGCCGGTCAGCGGATCGATCGAACCCGGCCCGGTCGAGCCGTAGCAGGAGCCGAGCATATTAATGCCGATCACGCATTGATCGCCGGCCTGCAGCAAGCCTCCATCGGAGAACAGCCGCGGCCACCAATCCGCCACCCGCGCCGAACCGGAGAGCGCGTGCGCAACAAAAATTACGTTATCGGCCGCCGCATTGGGCTCGCCATAGATCGCATAGCGCAGCGTCGGCGATGGCAGCACTCCGCCGGCTTCGAGGGAGAAAGCCTCGCCTGGAGAAAAGTCTCCCTCGAAACTGGGTGCTACCAGGGCCGCGCTGGGGCTGGAGCTCATCGTGCGCTGAGTGCTTCCTCCGGCCGGGCCGCATGCCCGTTGGCCACCTCGATCGCATCATTGAGGTCGGCGAGTATGTCGCGCACGTCTTCGATACCGACCGACAGCCGCACCAGCTCGGGGGTGACCCCAGTGTCGTTCTGCTCCTCGACAGTAAGCTGCGAATGGGTGGTGGATGCCGGGTGGATGACCAGCGATTTGGCGTCGCCGATGTTCGCCAGCAACGAGAACAGCTTCAGCGAATTGATCAGCTTCTTGCCTGCCTCGAAGCCGCCCTTGATGCCGAACGTGACCAGGGAGCTTTGCCCGTCCGGCATGTATTTCTTCGCCCGCGCCGCGTACTTGCTGGAAGCGAGCCCGGGATAATTGACCCACTCGATTCCCGGGTGATTGGCCAGGTGCTTAGCCACGGCGAGCGCGTTCTGCGAGTGCCTTTCCATGCGCAGGTGCAGCGTCTCCAGCCCCTGCAAAAACAGAAAAGAATTGAAGGGCGAGAGGGAGCCCCCCATGTCGCGCAAACCCTGCACTCTGGCCTTGAGAATAAAGGCCAGCGGGCCGAACGCTTCCACGTACGACAGGCCATGATAAGAAGGGTCGGGCTCGACAAAGTCGCGGAAGCGTCCTGAGGCCTTCCAGTCGAACTTGCCGCCGTCGATGATGGCGCCGCCGATCGATGTTCCGTGGCCACCGATATATTTCGTTGCCGACTCCACCACAATGTCGGCTCCCCACTCGATGGGACGGCAAAGAATCGGAGTAGCGGCGGTGTTGTCGATCATCAGCGGCACCCCCTGCTGGTGGGCGATGCTGGCCAGTTTCTCAACGTCGGCGATATCGAGCTTGGGATTCCCCAGGGTCTCGGTGTACAAAGCCCTCGTTTTCCCGTTTATGGCCGCGCGCAGGCCGTCAAAGTCGTCGGCGTCGACAAAGCGTACGTTAATGCCCAGCCGCGGCAGGGTGTAGTGGAAGAGGTTGTAGGTCCCGCCATAGAGGGAAGTGGTGGAGACGATCTCGTCTCCGGCGCCGGCCAACGTCGTAATGGCCAGTGTTTCAGCAGCTTGGCCGGAGGCGGTGGCCAGTGCGGCTGCTCCCCCTTCGAGCGCGGCGAGGCGCTTCTCGAAGACGTCGGTCGTCGGGTTCATGATGCGGGTATAGATGTTGCCGAATTCCTGCAGGCCAAAGAGCCGGGCGGCATGATCGGCGTCTTTAAACACATAAGACGTGGTCTGGTAGATGGGGACGGCGCGGGATCCGGTCGTGGGGTCGGGTTCTTGCCCGCCGTGCACGGAAAGTGTTCCGAGATGTTGCTTCTTGCTTTCTGACATCTGTCGACTCCTGTGAACTTTGAGAATGAGAGCGGTGGTGGCAAGCGAAAGGCCTGCTGTCTGGGTGGACCGCAGGCCGATGGGAAACTTGGGTCTTGTAAGCTTTCAGCCCTTTGGCCAGTCTCCCAAAACGCCCGCATCGATGCGTTTACACCAACATGGTGCTTGGGCGGGCAGTCTGACGTGCTGAAAACCCATAGCCCCGAATATTAGGCCAACCCTCATCCCCTGGCAAGGGCAGCTCCATATTGCGGAACTGTGAATTGGCGGCGGAAGAAATGTTGCCGACTTGGATCAACGCACAACTTAAGGTGCGTGCCAGCCCCGGATTAGCTGTGGTTTTTGAGTCGATTGACGTTCGGCCCTATGCATTTGCAGAGTTGTTCAAATTAGCTTTTCAATCGGTCCGATTTGTGCAGCACTCGCTGAAGACAAATCAGCTATCGAGGTGTATCGCGATTAGTCCCGAAGGGACGGCTGAGAATAGCCCAGGACGGACCCGGATTTCCTGTGCAGCTTGGTGGAATCGAAGAGCCTCGTGCGGCTTTCCGTGAAGAAAGCCGCATACGCAGACATGTCTAGAGCAGCGTGCAGGAAATCCGGGGTCAGTCCTGGGTGCGCAATTCCCTCCAGACCAGTCCCGAAGGGACGGCTGAGAATGACCCAGGACGTCAGTCCTGGGTGAACCTAGACCGCAGCGAACGCTCAGGCCATCCTCAAAACCCAACCCGATTCTCCTTCATACCCACGCGGTTCCATACAATCAAGGATTACCTGCACGCCAAACCCGATTTGCTCGCTAATTTGGACAGCTCTGATGCATTTGCGGCCCTGACGGCCAGCCCCAGATCAGTTGTGCCCCAGACTAGCTGTGCCAGCCCCGGACTTCAGTCCGGGGAAGCGGGTTTTCAAACCCGCGAGAACGCTCTTCCTTGCAATGACCCGGGCTTTAGCCCTGGTGAGAACCTGCCGGCTGCGGAACGCCAAATTCCGCCAAGGTTGGCGGCCGATGTCCTCTTTCAGGTGGGTCGATGAAAACGTCCTCGCGCTGCCGGCGATTTCAGCCGATCTCGATTTCAGCCCATCAATAAAACGGATGGTTTGACAGAAACAGATAGCTTCACGGGTTCTGCCGCGAAAGTGTGATCTGTCATCGGAAATTTTGGGGAGTACTATGGGTTCCGCGTCCAATCTGACCCTGTCGTCAGGAAAGGAGGCAATTATGAGTGACCTTCCTTGTCGCAGGTCCTCCGGCCTCGCTCTGTTGTTCGTGTTTATCGCTGTGGTGTGCGTTCACACCACCTTCGCCGCAACTCCAAACTCATCTCCTTCCGCTCCGGAAGTGGCCACCCCCACAACAACCACACCCCTCTCGCCACAGGCTGAAGGCGATCTGCTCATGGTTCATCGCAGCTATGCAGCAGCGATTGAGGCCTATCAGCGTGATCCCGAAAAATCCGCGGTGCTGTTTAACAAGATCGGTGTCGCCTACCATCACATGTTCGCGCTGGAGCAGGCGCGCAAGTACTATCAAATGGCGCTGGCCATGAAGCCGGATGATCCGGAAGCGCTCAACAATCTGGCCGCCGTCTACCACGGTCAACATGATTACAGGCAGGCGGAACACACCTACAAGCTGGCGCTCAAATATGCTCCGTCGGCGGCCATCACTTACTGCAACCTGGGGACTGCCTACTTCGCAGAGGAGAGATACAAGCCCGGGATGGCAGCCTACCACAAGGCCCTGGCGCTGAACCCCCACATCTTCGACCCGGGTCAGGCACAGATCGTTCAAGAGACCAGCACGCGCCGCCAGCTCGTCGCGGTCAATTACTACCTGGCCAAGACTTACGCCACGCAAGGAAAGTTGGACGAAGCGCTCAGCTACCTGCGCAAGGCGCTCGAAGCCGGCTTCCGTGACCGTAAGCAGTTGATGAAGGACAAGGAGTTCGCCTCGCTCCGCGCCACCCCGGAGTTTCACCAGCTGATGATCGAACAGACCGGGGGCGAATAAAGCCCCGGCGCGAAGAAGACCGGCGCGGTGATTCTCCTGTCTGTCCCGATCCATCGAATCCCTCCCCCGAAAGAATCGATGAAATCGCTCGCAGAAAATCACCGCGCCGCTTTGTAGCATATTGTTTAAGGATGGCTTTCTGGGCGCTTCGGGGGAGGTAACCCCGTTTCGGTATCTAAATAGTTACCGTGGCCCAGCGCCTGAGGTGTGCATGCCGCTGCCGGCGACCGATATTAAAGACACGGAGATGGCCGCGGTACTCCGGGCGTACCGGACGGAAACTGGCCGAACCCTTCTGGAGCTTGTGGATGAGTCGCCGTTACTGCTGATTTTCCTTCGTCATTTTGGCTGCTCCTTTTGCCGCCAGACTTTGGACGACGTCTCCAGGATCCGTGACTTGATTGAGGCCAAAGGGGTTCGGCCTGTTTTTGTCCATCTCGGGTCGCCCGAGCGGGCGAAACCCTACTTTGACTACTATCATCTATCTGATGTGGAGCGGGTCAGCGATCCGGGCGCTTCTCTTTATGCCAGCTCCGTCTTTCAGTTACCGCGAAAGAACGTTTTTACCCAGTTCCTCGTTCCCGCGGTCTGGAAGGGCTGGCTGCAAGGCGCAGTGCAAAAGCACGGCATTGGCATGATTAAGGAAGATGCGGACCAGATGCCCGGCATTTTCTATTTGCAAAAGCGGGCCATCGTGCGCGCATTTCGCTATAAGACCATCGCTGACCAGCCGGACTACTTGAAGCTGATCG
>CAWBBY010000043.1:0-23994 GCA_963787145.1 uncultured Acidobacteriaceae bacterium | reverse complement strand
ATGTCATCCTCACCTCCAACCGCACGCGGGAACTGAGCCATGCCCTGAAGCGGCGGTGCCTCTATCACTGGATCGATTACCCGAGAACGGGAGATGAACATCGTGCGCGCCCGGCTGCCGGGTATTGAGGAAGAACTGGGCAGCCAGGTAGTACGGTATGTGCAGGCGGTGCGGCGTCTAGATCTGGCGAAGCCGCCTGGAGTGGCAGAGACCTTGGACTGCGCTCAGGCCGTGGTCTCGCTGGGAAGCCGGCGGCTGAATGCGGAAGTAATCGAGGCGACGATGGGCTGCCTGGCAAAATCCATGGAAGATGGCGCCAAGCTCAAGCAGGCAGGGATCGACCTGCTGCTTCCGCAGATCTCTTGAGTGGGGAGGGCACAATGCGTCAAGAGCAATCCGAACGCCTGGCTGCCTCGATCGTAGAGTTCTCGCGCTTCCTCAGGAGCCATGGATTATCCACCGATACGAGCCAGGCGATCACTGCCCTCGAAGCTGCCAAAACCATCGACATCGCCCAGACCTTCTCGTTTGCCTTGCAGTCGACGCTTTGCTCGACCAAAGAGGAATGGGAGCTATTCCCGGAGCTATTTGATAGATTCTGGCGCGAGTCGCGATCCAGGCCCAGGTCTGCTTCCGGCGAGCACATGGGATCCTCCAGGAGCAACACCCAGGAACGGGGACGACAGTGCGGCTATATTTCTCGACCAACCCGGCAACCAGGCCGCGCCACAAGACGGGAATGGCAAAGCGGTGTACGGGGCGAGCGCACAACAGCGGTTGAAAAAGGTGGATTTTTCCGAAGTGCCATGCAATGACCTGGCCTCGCTGGAAGAGCTTTCTCTGCGACTTTTGCGCCGGATGAGCCTGCGCCGGTCGCGAAGATTGGGCATCAACACGCTCGCTGAGCGCGTCGATCTTCGCAGAAGTATCCGGCGAAGTATCATGCGTGGCGGCGAGCCCATTGTTTTGGCCTACAAAGGAAGAAAGCCGAGAAAGAACCGGCTGGTCATTTTTCTCGATATCAGCGGCTCGATGAATTTCTACAGCATGTTCCTGGTGCGGTTCGCCTATGCGCTGCAGGCTCGCTTTGAGCGTGTGCATACGTTTCTCTTCAGCACCAACGTGGTCGAGATCAGCGATCTGCTTCGCACCAATAATCTGCCGGACGCTCTGCGGCGGCTCTCGCAGCGGGCAGCGGGCTGGTCGAGCGGCACCAAGATCGGCGAGTCGCTGCTCGAGTTCAACCAGATCTATGGGAGGAAGCTGCTCTCGCGCGATACCGTTTTTATTATTCTCAGTGACGGCTGGGATACAGGAGAACCGGAGGTGCTGGCGGCGCAGATGCGAGCTATTAAACGGCGCGTGCAAAAGGTCCTGTGGCTGAATCCACTGCTGGGATTGAAGGGCTATCAGCCCATTACGCGGGGCATGGCTGCGGCGCTCCCTCACGTGGATGTATTTGCCCCAGCGCATAACCTGGAGAGCCTGCTGGCCTTAGAGAGGTACCTGTAGATGTTCGATCAATTTCTGAGTAAGGCCAGCGAACTGCTTGCGAAAGGCGAGCCCTTCGCAGTGGCCGAAGTGGTGCGCTATCTGTCGCCGATCTCGGGCAAAGTTGGCGACAAGGCGATCATCCTGGCCGACGGCACACTTTGGGGCTGGATTGGCGGCGGCTGCGCACAGCCGGCTGTGGTCAAGGAGGCGTTGAAGTCGCTGCAGGATGGAAGGCCGCGGCTGGTCCGCATCAGTCCATCTGGGTCTGAGGAGGAAGGTATCGTGGCATACAACATGAGCTGTCACAGCGGTGGCACGCTCGACATTTATGTCGAGCCGGTTCTGCCCAAGCCGCATATTTTGATTATGGGCCGCTCCCCCGTCGGGCGAACACTGGCCAGTCTCGCCAGGACTATCAACTACACGGTCTCCATCGCGGCTCCCCAGGCGGACCGCGAGAGTTATCCGGATGCGTTTCAAGTGCAGGCGGGTCTGGACCTGGGCGGGCTGTCGGTTGGACCGCGGACCTTCATCGTTGTGTCCACCCAGGGAGAGGGCGACGAGGAGGCGCTCGAAGAAGCACTCGAAACAGATGCTTCGTACGTGACCTTCGTGGCCAGCAGAGCAAAGGCGGCCAAGGTTCGGCAATCTCTGACCGAACGAGGGATCAGCCCGGAAAGACTGAATCGAGTGCGGGCTCCGGCGGGCCTGAATATCCACGCGGGTTCGCCGGAGGAGATCGCGGTGAGTATCCTGGCGGAAATTGTCCAGCTGAGCAGAAGCCAGGGCATCCAGCAGACCAGCACTGCAGCAGCGCCAGGGGAGAAAGCGGAAGCGAAAGATCCAATTTGTGGAATGACCGTAGACATCACGACAGCGAAGTATCAATCGGAGTTTGACGGTAGGCAGTTCTACTTTTGTTGTGGCGGCTGCAAGCAGACATTTGATAAACAGCCGGATAAGTATGTGCTGGCACATATTTCGACATGATGCAAAATAGGCGGCGAGCTTCGACAAGATCCGGACCCAACGTGTAGCCTGTTTTCGTGAGCAAAGAAGAGGCCGCCGAGGTGCTCTCGATCGAGGGCCGCGAAGTCCGTGTGACTCACCCGGACAAGCTTTATTTTTCCCGGCAGACCAAGCTGTCGAAGCTTGATCTGGTGCGCTACTACCTCTCGGTTGCGCCGGGCGCCCTCAACGGAATCCAGGACCGCCCGATCGTTCTCAAACGTTTTGTGAATGGCGCCGAAGCCCCCGCGTTTTACCAGAAGCGCGCCCCCTCCGATCGCCCCTCATGGATGCGCACGGTAACGCTCTCGTTCCCCTCGGGCCGCACTGCGGAAGAGATTGTGGTTGATGACGCGGCCGGCCTCGCCTGGATCACCAACCTGGGCTGCCTTGAGCTACATCCCCATGCGGTTCGTGCCGGCAATCTCGAGCACCCGGACGAGTTGCGCGTCGATCTCGATCCCGGCCCTGGCGTCGCCTGGGAGGACGTACGCAACGTCGCTCTTGAAGTGAAGGTGCTGCTTCAGGAGCTCGGGCTTCGCGCTTGGCCCAAGACCAGCGGCTCGCGCGGAATGCATGTGAATGTGCGCATCCAACCGCGTTGGAGCTTCAGCGAAGTGCGCCGCGCGGCGCTCGCGCTATCGCGAGCCGTGGAGCGGCGCGTGCCCGCTCTGGCGAGCTCAAAATGGTGGAAAGAGGAGCGTCACGGCGTCTTCCTTGATTACAACCAGAACGCCAAGGATCGGACGACGTGCTCTGCGTACTCCGTGCGCCCGCTCCCTGACGCTCGAGTGTCCGCACCCCTGTATTGGCATGAAGTTCCGGACTGCGAGCCCGCGGACTTTACCGTGCTCACCATGCCGGGGCGCTTTGCGGAGATCGGCGACCCGCACGCAGCCATGAACGGAGAGGCAGGTTCGCTCGAAGGGCTGCTTGAGCTGGCAGCAAAGGATGAGGCCGCAGGGCTGGGCGATGCGCCGTGGCCCCCACACTTCCGCAAGATGGAAGGCGAAGCGCCGCGGGTGGCGCCTTCGCGCGCCAAGTCCGCCGCGAAGAAGGCGCCGCGGACGAAGATGCCTTTGATCGTGGTGGCGAACTCACCGGACAAAGATGCTGCGCTGGCGGGCCTGGAGAGGTGGAAGAGCAAGTATGCCGAGGTGGCCGGACTTTTGGCTGTGGATGACGTGCTGGTGGACTCGATGCGCGGCACATCCTCGACCTGGACACGCATCCGGGTCAACCTGCGTCATGTTCCCGAAGAGCAGAGACCGGCGCAGGAAACTCCCGACCCTGACGACGATCCGACGCGGGAGTGGCGCACCAGCCGCGGTTCGAAGAAAAAGGCGTAATTACAGGTCAACGCTTGAGGGCGAAGATCTCCATCAGCTCGTGCGGGGGAACCACTTCGAGTTGGGCGTAGGTGCAGTCGCTTGGCTTCTTGTCCGTGCGCCATCTGCGAAATTGCGCCATGTGGCGGAAGCGGCTGCCTTGCATATGCTCGTACGCCACTTCGACGACCAGCTCCGGCCGCAGCGGTTCCCATGACAGGTCTTTGCCTTGGCTCCAGCGGCTTTGTCCGCCCGGCATGCGCTGCGGACCTCCCTCGCTTGCGGACCCAAGGTCCGCCCATCCGCCCCAGGGATGGTTCGTGAGCGCATTCTCTCGATAAGGCAAGAGGAATTCCACCAGCTCGCGGCGCTTATCCTGCGTGAAGCTGGCGCAAACTCCGACGTGTTGCAGCGCGCCGGAATCATCGAAGAGCCCCAGCAGCAGGGAGCCGATCGCGGTGCCCTGGCCGTTCTTGTGCCAGCGAAAGCCGGCAACCACGCAGTCGCAATCTCGCTCGTGCTTGACCTTGAGCATCACGCGCTTGTCGGGCTCGTAAGTGCCTGCTGAGGGCTTGGCCATTACGCCATCGAGCCCGGCTCCCTCGAAGCGGAGAAACCAATCCGACGCGACATCTGCTTCGTGTGTTGCCGGCGTGATGTGAATCGGCGGCGCAGCCGCGGATAGCAGCGCCTCCAGCGCCGCACGCCGGTCTTCGAATGGCCAACCGGACAGATCGCGGTCTCCCTCGCAAAGCAAGTCAAAGAAGACAATAGACGCCGGCGTTTGCTGGGACAGCAGCTTCACCCGCGATGCAGCGGGATGAATGCGCAGCTGGAGTGTCTCAAAGTCAAGACCACTCTCTGTGGCAATTACAATTTCGCCGTCGAGCACGCAGCGTGCGGGCAATTGGGAACGCAGTGTATCGAGCAGCTCGGGAAAATAGCGATTCAATGATTTTTGATCACGGCTCTGGATAAGAATCTCGTCCCCATCGCGAAAGACCAACGCGCGGAAGCCATCCCACTTCGGCTCAAAGATCCAGGTCTTGCCGGCTGGTAATTCGGCCACTCGCTTGGCCAGCATGGGCAAGACCGGCGGGTTCACGGGAAGCTGCATGCCCCATGTTATATCGCCTTCGCTCGCACCTTCATACCCCACCTCAAACAGACGTTAATCACCTGGACGGTTGTAATACTCTCCCTCGAACAGACGTCTACTCACTGGACGGGCGTAAGACCTGGACGGGTGCCCCATGTTCGCCAAAGCGTACATGGGCCGAAAACGATTTTTTCGAATGCTTTTACCAAGAGGGGGTGACTGAACCCGACCGCAGTTATGGAGAGCTTTTTTAGTTGAACATAAAAACTTTCGTGGGCTTCGCCCGTCGTTTTCGACCCATGTACGCTTTGGCGAACATGGGCCACCCGTCCAGGTCTTACACCCGTCCAGTGAGTAGACGTCTGTTTGAGGGAGAGTATTATCACGTCCAGTGATTAACGTCTCTTTGAGATGGGCTGGAAGCGTTGCGCGACGAGCTTAACGACCCACAACTTCGAGCAGCTCACTCTCCGAGCCCACGGAAACTCCCTGTTGCGTAAGTTTGCCCGCAGCATCATCCCAGTGCAGCGTCGTGATGCTGCTGTTTCCCTTCTCGTAGGCGTGGTCTTGCCGTCATCCTGATAAAGGGTGAAGTCGCTGTTGGCGCCGGGATAGACGCGGACCTTGGCTATCTTTTGTACCTGGCCGGTATTCTCCACGGCTTCGCCCAGCGGCACGATCGATCCCGCGCGAACAAAGAGCGGAAGCGTATCGATCGGCGCATCTACCCGGATGGTCTGGCCGCCAGTCACGCGTTCTTTGCTCCAGTAGTTGTACCAATCTGTACCCGCGGGCAAATACACCATGCGGCTGGTCGCTCCCTGTTCCGTAACCGGGGCTACCAGGAATGCGGGCCCGAACATATATTCGTCGCCGATGTCTTGCACCTTCGGGTCCTGGGGAAAATCCATAAACAGCGCCCGCATATACGGGGCGCCCGTCTGGTGCGTCTGATAGCCGAGCGAATAGATGTAAGGCATTAGCTGGTAGCGCAGACGCAGATACTTTTCCAGTATCGGCTCCGCCTGCTTTCCGTAGGACCACACCTCGTTGTACCGCCGGCTGCCGTGGGTGCGGAAATTCGGCTGGAAGGCCCCGTATTCAAACCAGCGGGTGTACAGCTCGGGGTAGTCATCGTAGCCGCCCACGTTGTCGCGCGCATCGGAGGGATCGAGCAGCAGGGGGCGAGCAGGATGATGCACCGCGGGCAGATATTGCCAGCCTCCGATGTCATTCCCCCAATAAGCAATACCCGAAGCAGTCACATCGAGCCCGGTAGGAATCTGGCGCCGCAGCGTGTCCCAGGTGGGAAAAATATCTGAAGACCAGAAGATGGTGCCATTGTGCTGCGCGCCGGGGTACGCGTCGCGGGATAGGATCAGCGCACGATGATCGACATCGCGGCGGAAACCCTCATAAAGAGCCGCGGTATGAAAGAGCGGATAGACGTCGAAGTAGCGAGTGCCCGGACCGATCGAAAAGTAACCGCCGTTGGGCGGCAGGTCGGGCTCGGTTTCATCCGCCCAGATGGCATCAAAGCCTTTGCTGATGATATTCTCCCGGACCACATCCCAAAACCAGCGAGCGGCCGCGGGGTTGGTCGTGTCGATGTCGGAGCCGGCGCGGTCATAGGGCAGGCCATCCATGGGCGTGCCATCCGCGAGATGCTCAAACCAGCCATTCTTCAGCACCAGGTCGTAATAGCGTGTGCCCCTCTCGAAGCGCGGCCATACGCTGATCATGGTCTGGAAGCCCATGGCATGGAGTTGTTTGTTCATGGCCACGGGATCGGGCCAATTGGCGGGCACCATATCCATCTGCCCCATCTTGCTGTAGTAGAACCAGTCGACCACGATGACATCCGCAGGCAGGTGCCGTTCGCGGTAGCCCTTAGCTACAGCCAGCACTTCGTCCTGCGTGCTGTAGCGCTGCTTACATTGGATAAATCCGTATGCCGCCTTAGGCAGCATCGGAGTATCTCCGGTAAGCAACCGGTAGCCGGAGTAGATCTCGTCCGTCTTGCTGCCGGCGATCACGAAGAAGGAGACCCGGTCGCCTACCTGTGAAGTCCACCGCGTCTGCTCGTTGAAGCCGGGCTGGATGGTAGTCTGCGACGGATTATCCCAGAGCACGCCATATCCTTTATTAGTGACCAGCAGGGGCACGCAGAACGTGGGCCCTCCGGTAGCGGTGTAATTATTCCAGCACTCGACGGTATGGCCGCGATGATCGAGAAAACCCTCCTGGTTCTGGCCCAGGCCGTAATAGTGCTCATCATCCGGGGAAGCGAAGGTGGCACCGACTTGGTAGAAGGCTGCGTCGCCAGGCCGCTTATCGTTGAGCACGCCGGCGGTGCCGTCTTTATGGTTGGGCACCGCCATTGCCCAGCCCTGCATATCGAGCAGCCTGGTTCCGTCGCCCGTGCTGAAGGTAATGTGCGCTCCGGGGGCCGAGCCATTGAAGTACTTGGCGATATCCAGTTCGGTAGGCAGGGGCTTGCCTGTCCCTGGCCTGTTGGCGGCGACCATCACGGTGAGCCGGCCCGACCGGTAGGTGTCTCCCTGCTCACTTTGCTGATGGCTCCAGCCGGCAGAGGAAGGCGCGGCAGTAAAACCATATCCAGCAGGAGCGAGCGCCGGTTGCTTAAGCAGGCTGAGGGTGACGCGGATGATGTTGGGTGCGTAGGGCTCGAGAACGATGGTGCTACCACCGCGGTCCAGCTCCACCCGCGTCTCCTGCGCCGATGCTCCGGCGGCAAAAAGCAGGACGAGCACAACCCAACAGGACAGCCGCTGAGGCACGTACACCTCCCAAAAAGCCGCAACGACCATGCTGCACCAGATTGGGGTCGAGAGCAAGACGGCAGGATCTGGGATTGGACCCGAAAGGACGGGGCACCCCCATAAGCGGTAACTTGTTTAGGATGTTTTTCGTCAATACTCCCCTGCAGTGCGCCTTGACGCTTAAACAAAGGCCATCTTTGCTTCGCTCACGAACAGACCGCTTGGTTAAGACTTGCGAGCTCACTGGAGGGCCTTTGTTTGACATCAAGGCGCACAGCAGATCCCTCGGCTTCCCCGGACGGCCCATTCGCGGCTTCGAATCGGAGCAGCGTGTGCGATTTTCCTTAAAGAAAATCGCATCCAGCCCGGTGGTCGCCACCAACCTGTATGGGCCATCCGGGTTCGCTCGGGATGACAAAGTGTAGGGCGGTTACTTTTGCTAGGAGCCGTCGGATCGGATGGACAGAGAAACAGCTGGTCCCCGTTCGACTTCGCTCAGGTCAATAAAGTCACAGGCTCTCAGGATGACAAGTCTGTGGGAGTCTTGACGAAAAACGCCCTAAACAAGTTAGCGCTTATGGGGCAACCCAGCGACTTCTTTTGTGTCCATCTCTCCCCGCCACAGAATGATGGGTGCGCTGCGAATCAGTAGCCTGTCCGACGACGGCCTCGACCAGCCTTGGCTAAGCGGGGCCGGCCAAATCGTACACCACTTCCGGAGTATGATCCTCTGCCTCCAGGACTAGTCGAATGACTGCCAGGAGCTTCTCGTTCGCCATCGGCTTTTGCAGAAATGTCTTCGCCCCTGCCTTGAGCGCGCGGTCCCTGTTGCCGACGCGGTCGCGCCCCGACAACACAATCACCGGGATTGAGGATAGTTTCTCGTTTGCTTTCAATCTCTCCAGGACGCTAAAGCCGTCACCCGCGGGCAGGCCGAGATCCAGGATCACCAGGTCGGGCATATGCTTCCTCGCCTCCGCAATACTGGCCACTCCGTCCGCAGCGCAAATAACATCGTAATGGTTTGCGTTGAGGCGGAGTTGGAGGCCCAATCGCACATCAGGATCGTCATCCACAACCAGAATTTTCTTTTGAACCATGGCTAGATTTCTCCCTGTAAGCAACCGTTGGTGATGTGATCTCGCACTTCAGCAGCCACCTGCTCCACAAATATCTCCATCGATTCGTCTGCCCCTCTTGCTATCGGAGGCAGAAAACTGTGGGAAACGGCCAAGCTGAAGTCGTTCGATCGGAACTCTTCATGCTCGCGGAGTTGCGCCAGAATACGGCTGCCGATAATCTCTGTTCCGGGCGGTTGTGTGTAGGCAACGACGAAGAAGAGTTTGTGGTCGCTATCCGGGCCGATATTGGGGAGCAGTACGTCTGTGTCGGGTCGCAGGCATTGTTGCAGAACTGAGCGCGCCACATCCAGAATCTTTCTCGGCACATCCGGCGAGCCGTCGCGGGAGTCGATCTCCACTGTAAGGACCGCAATCGCCTCGCCGGGCTTTTTCTCATGTCTCAGGATCGGTCGAATCAGGCCCGCTAAGGAGAAAATGGGCAGGGTGAAGAAAAAGTGGCTGCCTATCTGCGGCTCGCTCTTAACCCAGATCTTCCCGCTCTGCCGTGTCACCAGGTCCTTGGCAATATGCAGGCCGAGCCCTAAGCCCTTGCGCCCGGCGCGGCCCGGGTCCGTTACCTGGTAGAGGTGCTCAAAGATGTGCTCGGCCGCCCCCGGGTCGATGCCACATCCAGTGTCGGAGACCTCGACCAGCAACAAGTTCTCATCTTTCTCGTGTGGCCTGGCCGCGACCTTCACCGCGCCGCCGGCAGGAGTAAACTTCATCGCGTTATCGAGCAGAATGGTCAAGATTTGCCGCACGCGCGTCGGATCGGCATAAGCCGCAGGCAGATCCGGGGACGGATCGAAGGAAAGGTTGATCTTTTTCTCTGCAGCGGTTCCCTGAAGTGTATCGACGGCGTAAACGATGGCCTCATTCACCGAAACGGACTGCAACTCCACGCTGAGCTTACCGGCTTGCGCTTGCGTGACCTCGAGCAAGTCTTCAATCATGGCTTGGAGCTGACGCACGTTCCGCAGAATAATCTGCAGGTATTCATCCTGTTGCGGACTCGTCGCTCCCGCCAATCCATCCGCGATGATGGTACTGAATGAGTAGATAGATGTCAGAGGCGACCGAAGCTCGTGCGACACATGGGAGAGGAACTCATCTCTGAGTTCGACCTGGTGCTTGCGAATGCGATCGGTTTCCCTTTGCATGCGCTGGCGCTCAATCGCGTGGCGAAGGGCTCTGGGAAGCGCTCGATTTTCGATCTGCCCTTTAATCAGATAATCTTGCGCGCCTTCCTTCATCGCTTTCGCGGCCAGTGCTTCGTCCTCCAGGCCGGTCATCACGATCATCACTACATTAGGATCCGCCGATTGCGCCCGTCGCAGGGTCTCGAGGCCATGCCCATCGGGCAATCCCATATCCAACAAAACAATATCGACTCCCCCTTTTGAAAGCCGAGTCTCAGCCGCGCACATATGCGTCACGTGGGACAATTCGAAGCTACCAATGGGCTCCTTGCTGAACATCTCGCGCAACAGACGCGCATCGCCCGCGTTGTCCTCGACGAGCAGAACCTGGAGCGGCTTTTTATTCATAAGGGAATCTCTCCAAACAACCAGCGACTACAGCAGTTTCGCAATTGGTGTAGACCGAAGCGAAAGACCTTTTCGTGGTTTTTCTCCAAGAAAAACCACACCTCACGAGCCTTGCCAGACCACAGTAATTGCGAAACTGCTCTAGCTTGCGCACACGCATTACAGAATGTTGAACCAATTGATGGACATGACGACAGGAATAGCTCTGGACGGAGTGGCGTTGTAATTGCCTGCAAAGGGCCCAATCAAGGTCGGAACCCGGGCGTCGGTAAAGCCGGCGGCCTGTGTCCAGACCACCCCATCGACCGAGTAATACGCTATATACGAGACACCGGTCCGGGTAAGACGCAGATACATGGGGTTTTGATATTCATTGAAACTGGCCTCCTCGAAGACCGTGGCCGCCGCACCATCAGTAATGGTTTGGACGCTGAGGCCCAGGTTGGTTCCGTTTGTCACCAGCGCAAAGCTGATGAAGTTCTTGTCATCCGCGAGCACCATCAGCCCCTGACTGGTACCAACATCCGTCGCTACGACGGGTGAGTCGATCTTGATGGAGACATCAAAGCTTTGGTCGCCAATGGGCTGCACTACGCGGACAGCCTGGTTTGACGCATGCAACGGGTCATGGTTGCTACCGCCGGGAACGTTCAGGAAGAGATGCGCATTCGAGACCGAGGCCGTTCCACCCTGGGGAGCGATCACTTCCCAGAGCGGGCCCGGGAAACTGCTTGACAATGGCGCTCCCGAAGCAGCCGGAACCGGGGTGGCTGCCCGGGCGGATTGCACCGCCGCCACCATGCTCAGCGAGCAAATGATAGCGAAGATAAATTGTGATCTATTTCTATACATCGATATTACCCCCGATGCCCGTCCCCGCCGAGCCGGCAAAAGGTACACGGAATCATCCTGCTAACCTGTGCCCACTATCTTCGCCGCTGCTCTTAGTAACAATTACCATTGGTGTGCATTACTGAAGTTACAGAATGGCTTCCGGGGAGAGAGTAGGCGCGCATGGCGAGGCCGATTACTTATCTTCGTTTGGAAAGAAGGCTAACATTAATAACATATGAGAAAGCTATAAGTCATTCTCATGCGTCTTCATTGCCGCACGTCGAACCAGTTCACTGACATGACGACAGGGTTTGCCTTGGCAGGAGTGCTGTTGTAGTTGCTGGCGAACGGACCAATGGAAGTAAAACTGGTGGCATCGGTGAAGCTGGCGGCCTGCGTCCAATTTTCTCCATCGACCGAGTAAAGCACGACGTAAGCACTACGGGCCTTCGTGATTCGCAAATACATGGGATTCTGATATTGACTGAAATCAGTATCATCGAGCACCGTGGTCGCCACCCCACCGGTGACAATACGGGCATTGAGCCCTACTTTGGTTCCGTCGGTCGTCAGAGCAAAGGTGATGAAGTCCTCGTTCCCGGAAAGCACCATCAGACCCTGGCTGGTGTTCCCATCCGTAGCAAAAAGCGGAGAGTCGATCTTCACCGCCACATCAAAATCCTCGTTGCCGATCGCCTGCACAACACGCACGGCCTGGTTGGACGGAACCAGCAGATCGTGGTTCCCGCCTCCGGGAACGCCGAGGAAAAGATGAGAATTTGAGATCGAAGCCGACCCGCCGGCTGGGGTCACAATTTTCCAGAATGGTCCAAGGAACGTGTCCGGGAGAGCAGCTCCAGGAGCTTCCGGCGCCGGGCCAGGGGTAAGTGCGGTGAGCTGGCTCTGGGTTTCTGGAACCGCAGCTGCCTGCGTATCAGCAGCAGCAGCAGGAGACTGGATACTAGCCGCGGCCTTGTCCTCAATAGCAGCCGCAGGAGCAGCCTCGGCAACAGCGGCCACGGCCGGGCTTACGCTGACCGGCCACGGAGTCGTCGTCAGGGCGCCGACCATGGCCTCCATGTTTATCGAACCCACCGCCAGCGCAGTAACATAACCGTCGCCGGCGACCTTGGCCACCGCATGGTTAGTGGTATTCCACCACGTCACCTTGTTACCTTCCGCATCAGGCAATGTACCCGTTGAGCCGTCTGAGTAAGTCGCATACCCGACGAGCTGCATTGTGCTGCCGGTGGTCATGGTTTTGCTGTTCGACGCGGGGTGCAGAGCGAAACTCTTAACGGTGCGCCCTGACGTAACAACACTAGTCACAACAGCGCTGGGGATGTATCCGAAGGAAGGAAATACTATGCCCTGGTTGGCGCCCTGCCCCCAGGAGGCGATCGCTTTCACAATTGTTCCCGCCGGTACCGAAAATGGTGCGCTGTATACGCGCGAACTTCCCGCAGAACTGCCTGGTCCGAAGATGGCTGGGTTGGTTCCGTCCGTGGTGTAGAAAATGGAGAGTCTATGGTTCGTATCGCTGTCGCTTAGCGTTACCGTGGAAGCAGCGGAAGAGGACACTGGTGAGATGGTGGGCGCGACCGTTGGTATGGTCGTGCTGGTCTTAACCACGGTATTAGGGCTGATCTTGATTCCGGCGTTCGATGATGACCCACCGTCCTCATAATCCACCGCGTCGCTCACATTATTCACGGTACCTGACCATGTATCTGTACCGGAAAAGTAGTTGCCGGTCACGTTAGCGTTGGTAAACGCCTCACCCACCGATATGTTCCACCCAGTACAGCCATAACCTGCGCCGCAGGACTCAGCCCCGTTTCCGCCTTGAAACAGGTTGTTGGTGGCTATGCTGCCCGCACCCCATAGCTCCAGACCAATGCCGTAATGTGCGCCAGGGCCAGTCTCTCCGGTGATTGGGACGTTGGAGATGAATACGTTATCGTCTGCGCTGTGGGTCGGAGAGGCTGACGGAGTAAACTCCGGCATAGACAATTCGAAGGTGCCGTTATTAGGATTATCAGGCTGATAAAAAGCGTTGTGATTGTATGCGGCCGCACCATTCGTATCCTGCTGCGTCTCTATCATGATTCGGGAGTTCCCCTGCATGTTATTATTTTCGACATCGGCATTGAGGCTGGTCTGCTGCAAGCTGCTCTGTTCCTCAAATTTGAGCCCCTCTTCAATCAGGTTAACGGTGTTATTATTCCAGGCTAAGTGATTGTTGTATGCACTCACCAGGGTCGCCGCACACAAGCCTCCGGAATCGACATTGCCGTTGCCACCGCCTTCGGCATTGATCAGAGCGCAATTGTTATAGAAGACATTCCAGAGAATAGATATATAAGAAGCGCCGGTCGATGGATCTAAGCCTTCATCTCCGTCGCCATCGACGTAAACAGCCTGTAGTGACTCCGCGCCACCCACGGGGGGATTATTGAGAGTGAAATAGTTAGACTGGATGACAATTCCCGAGGATGGATGAGTAACATAAATGCCGCCCTGCGTGCCAGAAAAAAGTAAATACTGAACCGTGCATCCCTGATTCCCGGTAAAAGTGCTACCGTTGCTGTTCGTTTGCAGGGCATAGGCCGTCGTCACAGTGCTGGTCAGAACCGCGGCCGGCCTGTGGGTCTGAGTGACCAGACCCACGTTTGGCCCGGTGTAAATCGTGCCGTTGGAGCACGGCAGTATCACCGTGGACGCGAGTCTATAGGAGCCCGCGGAGAACATCACCGTATTGCCCGCCACCGAGCCGGCCGTGTTCACAATTCCCTGAATGGTGGCTGCGCTGGAGCCGGCCGGGACTGTATAGGTCGTAGCCAGCGCAGGTACGCCCATGCTAAAAACCAAAAACGCCATAACCTTGTTCAATTCAGCCTCCGCAATTTAGAGCGGCAATCCGTGAGCGCAGCTGTATCGCGGGTGGCATTCAGCCCGCTTGCAGCGAGCAGCGCCACCCTCGTCTACCGCGGGGTGCTAAGACGACTTGTGCGCAAAGAAGTGAGAATTGCTATCTAAGCTGAGGCCCAATATCTTATCGTGCGATGCCCCCGGCAATTACCTTTGGTGTGTATTACTGATGTAACGGCAATTATGAGCTGAGTTAAAGAAAGACACTCGTTAATGACTCCGTGGCATAAGTAAGGATAGTCCGCTGCGGTATCCAGCGGCGAGCCACGAAGATGTGGCCGGCACCGAGGCTGGTCTAAGAAATAATTAATCTTCCTATCAATACTGGTTTAGGCTGTCCCCTTAGGCTACGCATGGCAGCGTGGTGGAGAGAATCTGCAGTTCACTCTCTCGCCCGCAAAGTGTACCCCGAAGGGGGCAGGTTGATCCGATCGATCGCAGAGGCGTTGAGAGGGTGGCTCTACCTGCTGGCCTTTATCACCGGCGGCAGCTATCTGCGCAAGGCAAAGCTGAAACGACTGGGCAAAGGGGTGAAGATCTCCCCGACAGTGATCTTCAAGTACCCGGAGATGATCCAGATCGGTGACCATTCCTTCATCAATCATCTTTGCTCCGTATGGGCCTCACCCGCGGGCCCAATCACGATCGGGAACAACGTGCTTTTCGGCCCCTGCGTATCGATCTTCTCTTCAAATCATGGAATAGCCCGTGGTGAATTGATTCGCAATCAGCCCGGACAGGATGCGCCCATCAGGATCGGCGATGATGTATGGCTTGGAGCCAACGCGGTGGTAACGGCGGGCGTCTCCATCGGTGATGGCGCCGTGGTCGGAGCGGGAGCGGTAGTGACCACAGATTTGCCTCCCATGTCGATCTGCGCCGGTGTGCCTGCAAGGGTCATTAGTTATCGACGCTAGAGCATTTTGCTATTGGTATAAACCTCTGAACTTGAGGTATGAGGGAGCGTTCAAGTAGGGCGGCATTCCGCAAGGGTGAGGTGAGCGCAATTGACAACTTCAAACCGCCTCCGGGGTTTGTATTGCCGACGCCTGCGGCTACTATGTGTGATACTCGCAGTGGTTGCCGGCCGGTGCCGACTCCTGAGTCAGATTGATCCCTGCCTGTAAGCCTGTACCAGATAGGGAGAGGTACAGCAGGCAAAAATAACCCCCTGAACCCGCCGCGGCCATTCCGCTAAAACCCGGCCCCCGGGCACGCGGTCTTTGCGTGCCCGGGGCGGTAAAGAATCAGAGCTGTCCAAATTAGCGTACGAATCGCTTTCTGAACGACGCAACTCGCTGAATGGGTTGAAGAGAACGCGGGCAAACCGAAACCGGTTGGTTGCTGTTGTTTGACTCTGTCGCTCCACCTCCACCACTGCCAAGGTGGGCCGCCAGCCTCAAATTTGTCATCCCGACCGGACCCGGATTTCCTGCCACGTATCGCCGGACACAGCCGCGTGTGCGGCTTTCGTAACGGAAAGCCGCATGAGGTTCGCCAACGCCACCAAGTTCGACAGGAAATCCGGGGCAGCGGAGGGGAGGGATCTGCAGTTCTCTCTGCCGCAAAGCAACTCCGAAGGGTGAAGGCTTTAAAGGCTGCGGAGTTGCTTGATGGAGAGGCGCACCGCAGATCCCTCCACTCCGCTGCGCTCCGGTCGGGATGACAAATTGAAGGGTGGCGGCCCACCTTGGCAGTGGTGGAGGTGGAGCGATAGAGTCAAACAACAAGGTCCCCATACCTACCAAAAAAGCTAATTTGGACAAGTATGGTAAGGAATGGCCGTTGGACCATAGTATTAGCAAAAATGCATTCATTCTTCTCCGCGTCGCGACACTTGCCTGAGAAATAATTAATCTTTGCCTCCGCCTTCGTTTAATCCCACCGCACTACGCTGGTCCAATACAAGCGTGAAGCCATGAGAAAACTTACTGTGGCAATAGTGATCCTCCCGAGCCTGATCTCTATCGCCGCCACGGCGCAGCGTTTGTCTTCCCCCCAACCTGGGCCAGCCTCTCCTGCAACGCCTGTCGCCATTGGAGGCTCCAATCTGCCTTTTCAGCCGATTGGAGCCTCCGATCTTATTCGCCTGATCGTTGATGATTCGCCCGAACTCTCGCAGACTTTCCGCGTCGACCAGCAGGGAAATCTGAACCTGCCACTGCTCAACAAACCCATCCCCGCCGCGGGGTTGATGCCGGATGCTCTGCGCGACGAAATTGCCGCCGCCCTGAAGGCGCAACATCTGCTGGTAAACCCCGTCGTCGATGTTTCCGTAGTGGAGTATCGCAGCCGCGATGTCACCGTTGCGGGCGCGGTCAAGACCCCCATGACCATTCAGGAGTTGGGTGACTTGCGCGTACTAGGCGCGTTAAGCCAGGCGGGCGGTCTTCTGCCCGAAGCCGGCCCGGAGATTATCGTCGAGCAAGCCAACGGCAGCGCGCAACGAATCTCCGTGCGCCAGCTCTTCGACGGGCTTCACCCGCAGCTCAATATCCCAGTCACCGCAGGCGCGCAGATCCGTGTACCGGAATGCGAACAGGTATTTGTCGTAGGAGACGTGAAGCGGCCGGGAGCGTTTCCCTTTCAAGATATGCAGGACACCACCGTGCTCAAATTGCTGGCGCTCAGCGGTGGTCTTGACTCATTCAGCCGTAACAAAGCCTATATCTACAGGGCACGGCCGGGAAATGCACAGAAGACAGAGATCGAGGTCCCACTACGACGCATTCTGGATCGAAAGTCTGAGGACGTAAAGCTTGCCCCCAACGACATTCTCTACGTTCCAACTAATGGAAAGCTGAAGGCGAGTGCGAGCGTGGTGAACCATGTAACCGGCATGGGCAACGCTGCAGTGTCGGCCGCCATTTGGAGCCATTAAGCAATTTCGCAATTGGTGTAGACCGAACCCGGATTTCCTGTAGACGTTGTTGGAACTACCGAACTGCATGCGACTTTCCGCGAAGAAAGTCGCACATTATTGTTCTCGGCCAGTGCCGCGCTGCAGGAAATCCGGGGGAAGCGACAGATGTTTTCGTGGTTTTTCTCCAGGAAAAACCACACCTCGCGATCTCGTCAGGCCACAGTAATTGCGAAACTGCTCTAAGCAAGCCCGGGCCTGCACGATGAACCATCTCTCGGCCCTGCTGCCGCCCGATAAGTTCATAGGAACCTCTAGATCTGCCGCCAGAATGGAGCCACGTGCATGCCGAATTCGATAGCAATACGCAAGCCGCATCCCAGGCTGAGCGATCCCGCTGAATTCCAGCGGCCGCTCACCTTTTACGCGGAGATCGTACGCCGCCATTGGGAGATGATTGCTGTGCTCAGCATCGCACTCACCGCTCTGGTCGCACTCGCGTGTGCCTTGGCGCCACCCGTCAATGTGGGATCCGCGTTGATAGCGATTGACCGGCAAGCGGTCCCTGAGACCGTTGGATCCGACCAGGTCATGACCACCGGGGACGACCAGTTCATGGCGACACAGCAAGGCTTGCTGCAGGCCGACACCATCCTGCGTCCGGTAGCGGAACGCTACAACCTGCTGGAGCGCGAACACCAATTGCGGCGTTACTTGTTTTGGCGCTATTCGCGGGAAAAGGAAGCCGCCATCAGGAATGCGCCGATCGTGCTGAAGCATCTGAAGGTCGATCGCAATCCCAACACGTACTTATTGACGATTACTTACCGGGATACAAATCCTCAGGTCGCAGCTGGTGTCGCCAACGCCATTGCCGATTCCTACCTGCGGGAGATTTTCGAAACGCGCACCAAGGAGGCAGGACGTCTCACCTCCTCCATGGAGCGGCAGCTGATTGACTTAAAGCAAAAGATGGAGTCGACGCACAACGCACTGATGGTGTACCAGCGAGACCTGGGCACCGCCGATCCGGAGCAGAAGACAAGTGTGCTGGTCGCCAGGCTGCAGGCGCTAAATACGGAGAACAGCGTCGCCGAAGCGGATCGCATCGCCAAAGAAGCAGTGTACCGCGAAGCAAAAGATGGCTCCCTGCCCGAGGTCGAGGTTTCCGGCCAGTCGAACGATCTCTCCAAAGATGTAGAGAAGCTGCAGGTAGCCAAGGCAAACCTGGCGCTGGTGGGCGCAACCTACGGAGACCAGCATCCGGAGTACCGCAAGGCGGCGGCCCAGGTCGAGGAAGCGAGTGCAGCGCTGGACGAGAGCCGCCGGAATGCCGCCACCCGTATAGACGTGGATTACCGCCAGACACTGGTGCGCGAACGCATGTTATCGGCCGCGGTCGCCGAAACCAAACAGCAGGTCGATGATCTGACCTCACAGTCTTTTGATTACCTGCAGTTGAAGCACGAGGCGGATGCAGCGGAACGCGTTTACGAAGATCTGTTCGCCAAGATCAAGCAGTCAGGCATCAATTCCGAACTGCAAAACAACATCATCAGGCTGGCGGATTCCGCTCGTCCCGCCGCCAAACCTATCTTTCCCAATTGGCCGCTGATTGTTGGGTGCTGCATGGCCTTTTTCTCTCTTGGGTCCGCCGCATATTTTGTTTCGGCAGAACTAACCGACGTGACCGCGAAAGAGATCGAGCCGATGGAAGACGCCCTTGGCGTTTCCGTGGTCTGCGCATTGCCCCAAGTGACGGACATGCATCTCCGGCTGGCTCTTGGTTCTGAAGGCATGCGCTTCGCAGGAAACCGCTGGCGCACCATGCAAGGCGGTTTCTTCGATGAGGGCGTACGCCACCTGCGAGGCTATCTGATGCTCTCGACCCAGGCGCATGGGCCCAAGAGCGTGTTGGTAACCAGCGCCTTCCCTGGCGAAGGAAAATCTACCCTCGCGCTCTCCCTGGCCATGGCCAACGCGGAACAAGGCAAACGCACGCTGTTAATCGACGGCGACTTACGCCAGCCGGCGATTGAGCGGATGGTACGCCTGGATCCCGATGCCGGCTTGGCGGCGGTGCTGGCGCAGACCGTTCATTGGAGAGCCGCCACCCGTGCGGTATCCGCCCGCCCGAATCTTTTCGTTCTTGGCTCCGGATTGCCCTTGCCTATGGCCTTGGCGCTGATCGGGCCGCAGATGCGCGGAATATTGGCCCAGGCCACCAAGGAGTTCGACCTCGTCGTCTTGGATTCACCGCCGCTGTTGGGTTGCGCGGAGACCCTGGAACTGGCCGCGGCACGGATGTAACGATTTTGGCAGTCCGCAGCGGACATACTCCGATGAAGGCGGTGGGAACTGCGGTAGAAACTCTTCGCCGCGTGAATGTACCGATCGCCGGCATCGTGCTGAATGAGTCGGCTATCGTCACGGATGCCACCGATAAAGCCTATGCCCGTTACTACACGGCGGTAAGCAGCGCCTAGACCGGACGGATTCCGTCCCCGGTTCAGGAGAAGGGCTTCACATCGTGCCAGATACGTTAAAGAGCATAGCGAAGGATCGGTGTCCCATCCCTAAGATGTCCCTCCGGTTCTTAGCAAACACAACCCCTTTGCCGGAATCGGCGGCCGCATGACGCTGCCTTTCACGGTTGCACTACTTGCCCTTTGGAGTGTGGCGATGCACCGCTATGGGCGCTCCATCCTTTTCCCGCCGGCATCTTTGGGAATGGTGTGGACGATCACGCTCTTTGCCATCTGGGTGTGCGGTGATCGGTACTTCCCCTTACCACCCGGGCAAATGAAATCGTCCTCACCGGCGTCCTCGCCTTCTCTTTGGGAGGAATCTGCGCCGTTGTTGTTTCCTGCGGGGAGGGCAAACACTGACCGCGGTGAGCGCAAAGCGGCGAACCCAGGTCGACCGATGGCTGACCATCGCGGGGTTACTTTTACTGCTGAATATCCCCTTCTCCTACCTCTATTTCAAACAACTCAGCGAAACCATCGCTCCGCGGGAAAGTATGTGGAGACAGATCCGCATCGCGACTAACAAGGCGAACGTATCCGGCCACAACGCCTTTGCGCTCGAGTCTTTCATCCTGCCGCTGCTGAGCATCGTCGCTCTGATCGCGGTGTATGAGTATGCCGATACCGGCAGGCGCAGGAGCCGCACTCTCTTCCTCGTCATGCTCGCCGGGGGATATCAATTGCTGAATGGCGCCCGCTCCGAGGTGCTGCTCTTACTGATCAGCTCCGTGGTGTTGCTCTGGCTCAAGCGAGGCTTCGCGCCCATCCGATTGCTGGGGATCATGGGCCTTGTCTTCCTGCTGGTCTTCTCCGCCGGACAGGTTGCCATGGGCAAATATGGCGCCGATGCGGCAGCATCGTTGACTAAGAATCTTCCTCGCGTGGCCGAGGGTTTCGGTACCTACTGGCTGGGCGGAATCATTGCCTTCGACCAGAATCGGCAAAATCCTGAGCTGCGGTATGGTTGGGACCTGGGTAAGTTCTACAAGCGGATAGCAAACCGATTCGGCGCGACTTACTCTGAGCGCGACCGCAATCTTGAATACACAAAAATCTCACCCAGCCAGATAACCAACGTCTATACCGCGTTCCTGCCTTACTACATGGATCATGGCGGAATGCGCGGAGTCATCTGGCTTATGTTCCTGGTCGGCTTTCTCAGCGCCTATGTATATCGCTGTGCCATCCGGGGCAAGTGCTGGGCGGTCTTCACCCTGGGAGCATTCGTCTATGCAACGGTCATGACCATCTTCTCCGAGGAGTACTTCGCCCAGGTCATGTTTTGGGTCAAAGCGGGGGCGGTTCCAACCCTGGTTTACTTCGCTCCCAACATTACATTGCGCGGTCATCCGCGCTCGACGGATAGGGAGGAGTCCCAATCATGCGAGTAGCTGCATATACAGGCGGCGTGATGGTGCCCAGCGCCAGGGCGCGGGTGCGGCAATACATCGCCCCGCTGGGCAAGTTCGGCATCGCAGTGCGCGAGTACCCACTGCCCTGGGGCAACATACTGCCGCGGCAACCCGGCCTGCGTCCGCTATGGATGGCGGCGACGGCAGCGGCGCGTACGGCGGCTCTCACCTGCTCCTGGAAGGCCGATGTGACCTGGATCTCGCGCCAGTTCCTGCCCGCCTTTGCGCCTCTCCAGGCTTTGGCGAAGCGGCCGATGATCCTCGACGTCGATGACGCGGTTGGCTCAATACAGGTGGCCACCGCGC
Source organism: uncultured Acidobacteriaceae bacterium (assembly GCA_963787145.1). Taxonomy (GTDB): domain Bacteria; phylum Acidobacteriota; class Terriglobia; order Terriglobales; family Acidobacteriaceae; genus PALSA-350. The sequence goes on along the minus strand of CAWBBY010000043.1, from coordinate 2,743 downwards.
CCAGGATCTGGCCAGAGCCAGCGACCTGGTGGTTTGCGGCAACAGTTTTTTGGCCGAGCAATTTTCCCGATGGAACACCAACGTCACTATCATCCCTACGGCGGTAAACACCTCCTGGTATCGCCCGCGCCGTTACCCGGGACGCGAGCCCGCGCTGGTGCTGGGTTGGACCGGCACCAGCGGCAATTTTCCTTTCCTCTACTCGATCGAGGGAGCATTGCTGCGCGTGTTACAGCACTGCAGCCGGGCGAAGCTGCTCATCGTGGCTGATCGACCACCGCAATTCAAGCGCCTCCCGGAGTCTCGGGTCGAGTTTGAACTCTGGACGCCACGAACCGAGCTAGGGGCCTTCGCGCACATGTCCATCGGGCTGATGCCGCTGGCCGACACCGCCTGGTGCAACGGCAAGTGCAGTTACAAAATGCTGTGCTATATGGCAGCGGGGCTGCCTGTGGTCGTTACCGCCACGGGCATGAATTGCGAAGTCCTGGCCATGGGCGAGGTGGGCTTGAGCGCAGGTTCCGAGCAGCAGTGGGTCGATGCGCTCACCGCCCTGCTCACCGATGCGGACCTGCGCCAGCGCATGGGGGCTGCCGGCCGTGCGGTGGTTGAGCAGCACTTTAGCCTGCAGCGTTTGGCGCAACAATATGCGGCTATATTTCACTCCCTGGGTGGAGGCTTGCCGCGGGGTTCCGGTTCGAGAATGGTTGCCCACAGCCAATGACCAACCCCGTCATCACCATCGCGATGCCCTTCTACAATAGCGCCGCCACCCTGGAGCTGGCCGTCCGTTCGGTCTTGAATCAGAGCTACGGCGACTTTGAGCTCTTGCTCTGCGACGACGGTTCCGACGATCAGGGTCTGCTCATCGCACAGAGTTTTCGCGACCCGCGCGTGATCTGCTGGAGTGACGGACGGCGGTTACGGCTCGCGGCGAGATTGAATGAATGTATCGACCGGGCACGCGGCCATTACCTGGCCCGAATGGATGCCGACGATATTGCCTATCCCGACCGGTTGGAACGGCAGATGGCCTTCCTAGTTGCTCATGCGGAGATAGACCTGTGCAGTGCCGGCGCCATGGTCTTCGGCAAACACGGGCGCCCGCTATGGCGCTTCCACCCGGCAACGGACCATGCCAGCATCATCCGCTCTCCTTTCCGGGGTTTTCCCTTGTGGCATCCGCTGTGGATGGGGCACATCGAATGGTTTCGCCGTTGGCGTTACGAGGAAAGCGCGTGGCTGGCTCAGGATCAGGAGTTGCTGCTGCGCAGTTACCGGCTCAGCCGTTTTGCCAATCTCCCCCAGGTTTTGCTGGGGTACAGGCGGGAACGGATCACACTCAAGAAGCTCTTGCGCTACAAATTGCTCCACATACGGTATGTCTGCAAGCAGCCCGGCGTCAGCCGCGGCGTCTGGGGAAAGTTGCAGTTAGTGGCTGTCTCGACAGCGAGGTTTGCCGTCAACTGCGCCGCAGTCTTCGTCGGCTTCGAGCACCGCATCGGCCATCAGGCCGCGCGCGCGCCTTCCGCGGCAGAGCTCGCGGAGTGGCGCAGTCTGTGGAACCTGCTCGCCGCCTGGTATGGGAGGCCGTCGAGCGAGACCTTCCTCCCTGCGTCGCTGCTAGCGGGCAAAAAGGACCGGCGGGGGCGGGCATGAAGATTGTTCATGTGCTCACCCGTGGCGATGTTCTTGGCGGGGCACAGAGCCATGTGCGCGAGCTCTCGCTCGAGCTGCGCGGCCTTGGCCATGACGTTACCGTGATCACCGGAGCGCCCGGCATTTTCACCGACCAGCTCCGCCAGGCGGGGATTCCCTGGCTGCCGGTTAGGAGCCTCGTCCGGCCGGTGAGGCCACACCGCGATGTGGCGGCTCTGGTCGAGCTTTGGTGCGCCTTACGCCAGCTGAAACCGGACCTGGTATGCGCTCATACCGCTAAGGCTGGCTCGCTGGCACGCGCAGCTGCGCGGATGCACCACATCCCCAGTGTGTTTACTCCGCACGGGTGGTCGATCTTGGATCGCAGTCTCGTTGCGGCCAAATCCACTCTTCGGCTGGGCAGAACGTGTGGCAGGCCGGCTCGGTACGCGTGTCATCAACGTGTGCGAGTACGAGCGGGCGCTGGCCCAGCGATTCAGCGTCTGCCCGGCAAAGGCGCTGGAGATGGTGCATAACGGCATAGCGGAGATCCCGCTGGCACGCCTCCGGCCGATCGATGCTCAGCCGCCGGTGATCGTGATGGTAGCGCGCTTCGCCTCGCAAAAGGATCACGGCACCCTTCTCCAGGCGCTCTCCGGTTTGCTATGCATGGAATGGCGCTTGCTGTTGGTAGGGGAGGGCGAGTTGAAACCGCGCGTCGGTGCCCAAGTCGACGCGCTCGGGCTTAGCGGCCGGGTCAGCATATTGCCGCCGGAGAGCGATGTGAGCCGCTTGCTCATGGAAGCGCAGATCTTCGTACTATCTACGAACTTCGAAGCCTTGCCCATCAGCATCCTGGAGGCCATGCGCGCCGCTTTGCCGGTGGTTGCTACCGACGTGGGAGGCATCGCCGAGTCGGTGCGGCACGAGGAGACCGGCATGCTGGTACGCCGGGGAGACGTTGACGGCCTGCGTGATGCGCTCGCCCGGATGATCAACGGCCCTGCATTGCGCGTTGCTATGGGCACCGCGGGCCGGCGTCTTTGGAGTGCTCAGTTCACAGCGAGCACTATGACCGCGCGCACCGTCGAGGTCTACAAGCGCG
>CAWBBY010000042.1:0-36844 GCA_963787145.1 uncultured Acidobacteriaceae bacterium | reverse complement strand
AACCGCTGTGCACAAAATCCAAAATCCGGACAGGATCAGGCAAAATATCGGCAGGATCGGGAAAGCGATCACTGGAGATCCCCTGCTACCGTTCGAATAGGGCGGAAACACGCGGGCTAGTCCGCGGGGTCCTCCCCAACGAGGAGAAACCGTGCAGAAACGAAAACTTGGAAAAAGTGACCTGGAAGTTTCAGCCATCGGATTTGGATGCATGGGCATGAGTTGGTCCTATGGGCCGCCCAAGGACAAACGGGAGATGACGTCTCTTCTCCGCGCCGCGGTCGAGCGGGGTGTCACATTCTTTGACACCGCTGAAGTCTACGGGCCGCTCCTGAACGAAGAACTTGTCGGTGAAGCTCTCGCTCCGTTTCGCGGCAATGTCGTCATCGCAACCAAGTTCGGATGGGAAGCGAATCCCGGCGACGGAGGCAAGTGGAGCGCTCTCAACAGCCGGCCAGAGCACATCAAGCAGGTTGCAGAAGGGTCGCTCAAGCGGCTCAAGGTCGATGCGATCGATCTGTTCTACCAGCATCGTGTCGACTTGAACGTTCCCATCGAAGAGGTTGCGGGCGCTGTCAAAGAATTGATTCAGGAAGGCAAAGTGAAGCACTTCGGTCTCTCGGAAGCGAGCGCGCAGACGATCCGCCGCGCCCACGCGGTTCTGCCTGTCGCTGCGCTCCAAAGCGAGTATTCGCTGTTTTGGCGACAACCGGAAGAGGCGGTGATGCCCACCCTGGAAGAACTTGGAATTGGCTTCGTCCCGTTCAGCCCGCTTGGCAAAGGCTTCCTTACGGGCAAGATCGACGCAGATACGAAGTTCGACAGTACCGACTTTCGCAACACTGTTCCGAGGTTCACCCCGGAGAATCGCAAAGCAAATCAGGCTTTGGTCGACGTGGTCAGCTCCTTCGCAGAGCAAAAGAAGGTGACGCCTGCGCAAATCGCACTTGCGTGGCTCCTGGCAAAGAAGCAATGGATCGTTCCGATTCCGGGAACAACGAAGCTCGCCCGGCTGGAAGAAAATCTCGGAGCGGGCAACGTGGAACTAACCCCGCAAGATGTGCGTGCCCTGGAAGACGCTTCCTCAGAGATCAAGCTGGAAGGGGCTCGTTACTCGGCGTTCCATGAACAGTTGGTGGGACGCTGAGCAATCGGCGGAGGAATCCACATGAAAGTTCTGCGTTATGGCGTGTTTGCCATGGTTGTGGCGATCTCTGGTTTCACTCAGGCTCAATCAGCGAACAAACAAGGCGGAGACCACGGCTCAGCACGGGAAAAGCTAATCGGAGCGTGGCATTTGGTGCGCATCGACGCTCCGGGACCGGATGGGAGGCCGGTATCCATCGCTCAGCCGAAAGGCATGCTGATCTATACCCGGGATGGACACATGTCCGTGCAGCTCATGTATCCCAAGTCTGCGACCGCCCAATCGAATGAATACGTCCAGGATGGGTACGAGGCTTCCTTCGGGAGCTACGACGTAGATGAAGCGATGCACACGTTGATGCATCACGTGCAGGGGTCGGTTACGCGTGATCTCCTCGTGGGCAAGGATCTTCCGCGCCTTTACCAGTTCAGCGGGGATGGGCGCCTGGTCATCAGGTCGGTTCGGCCCGACGAGCACTGGTCTGTCACATGGGAGCACTACTGACCTTATGAAGAGTACGACGGTGTGCTGGTCCGGCTGTTGATCATCAGCCCGGAGGCGCTAAAGGGACTACTCGCAACTGCTCATCGATATGTGACCCGCAAACCAACCAAGGCTTCAGCGTCAAACCGCAAAAATCGTCCGTCAGAGTTTCCGGCAGTGACTTCGGCGTGAGCGGCGGCTCCGCAACGCCGTCAAGGCTTACGCGAAAGTCGTATCGCTGGTACGAATCAACTCAGGACTTACTCACCCATCCTGCCGATAAGCAACCTGTCGCTGAGGAATTATCGGATGCTGAAAACTTATTGCCAAAGTGCGCCATTAGAGCTGGGTTCTACCGAGAGTGCTGCCCCTTCTCTGCCTGAGATACTTTCCGCCTTGTCCTTTGCCTTGGATCTCACCGAGGGTGCCGTGCCCGGGCATGCACTGCGCAGCTGTCTGCTTGGCATGCGCCTGGGGATGGAGCTCGGCTTTTCCCCGATCGCACTGGCCGACCTCTATCACGCACTTCTGCTAAAAGACGTTGGTTGTAGCAGCAACGCAGCACGTATGTGCCAGATTCTCGGCGGCGGCGATGATCGTGCGGTCAAATCGGGCGTAAAGCTTGAAGATTGGACGCGTTCGGATAGACCCAGACTTTCCGCCCTACGGCTCCTGTGGGATAACGTGTCACCCGATGAGAATCCCATGCGCAGGCTGCGCCGCATCCTGCATATCGGGTTCAACCAACACGCTAACAATGAGGAGATGATCCAACTCCGTTGCGACCGCGGCGCGAGCATCGTGCGCAAGATCCGCATGAGCGAACAGACAGCGCTTGCTGTCCGCAGGCTTGATGAGCATTGGGACGGCAGCGGTTATCCGCAGCGGCTAAAGGGAGCGGCTATCTCCCCACTGGCCCGGGTGATGGCGGTGGCGCAACATCTGGACGTGTTCTCGGTGGAGCAGGGCGCGGTGCAAGCCATGCTCGTTCTGCGTCAGCGCAGTGGACGCTGGTTCGATCCTGAGGTAGTCAAGGCAGCCGAATCGCTGCACAAGCGATCTGCATTGTGGCGACAGCGTTCGCCTAATGGAGTTCAGGCCTCCAGCGACCCGGCGAAGGCCGTGCGGGCTGCGGTCATCGCCTTATCGCCCCATGAGAACAACCGCCTCAGCGCCTCGCATATAGATCTAATCTGTGAAGCATTTGCGGAAGTGGTGGACGCTAAGTCTCACTTCACCTTTCGCCACTCCATGGGTGTTACAGAAGTCGCCCGCAACATTGGTAACGCCATGGGGCTCAAGCCGGAGCGAATGCAGCTGTTGAACCGCGCGGCTCTGCTCCATGATCTAGGTAAGCTCCGTGTTCCGAACTCCATCCTCGACAAGCCCGGTAAACTCGATGATGCGGAGTGGTCCGTTATGCAGCAGCATCCTGGGCTCTCGCGTGCCATTCTTATTCGGGTGAAAGAGTTTCAAGAACTAGCGGAGGTGGCCGGCGCTCACCACGAAAAGCTGGATGGCACAGGCTATCCAAAGCGGCTGACTGCCGGCCGTCTTTCGCTCGAAGCACGTATCCTCGGAGCCGCGGATGTATTCGGCGCCTTGACCGAGGATCGGCCCTATCGCAGCGGCTTCAGCCCAGCGGAGGCGTTGAAGATCATGGAGCGTGACGTTCCTGGCAAGCTGGACGCGGATTGTTTTGCTGCGCTATCTTCCATCGCGGAGGCAGGTAGGGAAACCGCGCCGTCGCTGGAACCGGTGAATCTTGTGGCGCCGGGCCGATCCCCCACCATACTTGCCCCGCCGCCGCTGGTACTCAGGCCCCTCAGCTTCTGACACGATGACGCTCGCCATTAGCGAGGTGGCGGCGGGTAGAGCTTCGTTTGCGCTGGAATTGCGAAACTCCTTCTCATTTTCCCGAAGGGCACAGACTCCGCCGAAAATCAATCTTGGGAACGGGGAACAGGCGGACGACATCACACTGGTCGTAGCTCGCTGTACCGCCTAGACGAATTTCACCGCCAGGTTCATCGAGCTCTCGCACCTGGTGACGACAGTCTTGGCGGTATACTTTCTGCGATGAAGTCGGGACGAATCTAATTCTGCTGCCTGGTCCATTCCGAATTTGCTTAGCGCTTTTCTTATGCTTGCCGGCGCCCGCGGTTGCGCAAGTTGCGCAACAGGATCAGCCCCCGGTCTCTGTCCCGGTTGAGGTTGAGCCCGGCCCTATGCCCGATCCCACCCAAGGGACGATCAGGCTTGATGTTGTGGTGACGGATAAGTCAGGAAATCCAGTGACCGGCCTCAAGCAACAGGACTTTATGTTGAGGGACAACGCCCAACCCGGGAAGATTGTCTCCCTTCAAGCCTTCGATGGAATGGCCGCCAAGCCCGCCACACCCGTTGAAGTGATTCTGGTGATCGATACCGTGAACCTGTCGCAGGAACAGGTCTCGGCAGCAAAGAGTGCGGTGGAGAGGTTACTGCGCGCGAATCAAGGGCATCTCGCCCAGCCGGTGTCCGTCTTTCTCCTTTCCCCTGCAGTCCTCTCGTCTACGCTCGCGCCTTCCATCGAGGGGGACACTTTAGCCGATCAAGTTGCCCGTGGAACCGGCCTGCCGGTCGTTAGGCCGACTATGGTGTTGCGGCCAGGTCAAACCTATAGTGTCACCGGGGGCTCTCCGGTAATGACTCCGGGAGGTGTGGCGAACCGCATTTCTTTGAACGCTCTGGGCTCCATCTTGATTGAGGAGCGCCGAAAGCCGGGCAGGAAGTTGCTGTTCTGGATAGGTCCAGGCTGGCCGGTCGATCAAGGGGGCTGCGATGCCTCTTTCGATTCCGTCACTGAATTTTCTACCCGCATACGCGAGGCTCGGATCACCCTCTGGAGCGCTAATGCGTGGCCGTACAGGGAACCGGGTTTTGTCTATCGGAATTTGTTGTTGCAACCGGCGACGTCCGCAAAGGACGCCAAAGCAGGCCATCTGGCATTGGCGGTGCTCGCAACGCAAAGCGGCGGCGGCGAGTTGAATACCGCCGGCGACCTGAGCAGGCAAATCGATGAACAGATTCAGCAAGCGAACGCTTCCTATTCGCTTACGTTCGATCCGCTACTCACCCAGGAGGTGGATGAATATCACCATCTGGAAGTAGCAGTAGCCGAGCCCGGCTTGACGGCGCGCACCACCACCGCTTACTACGATGAACCTACTTACCACGATCAACCTTCGGGTGCGCAACGCATCACGGTGGCTCAATTGGAACAGATGCTGGGGGCGGCCCGGGTTAGCGGAGATAAGGAGGTCGCTGAGCAGCTTTCTGGCGTAGAGCTGACCGAGAGGGCGAGCAGCGCAAAGTTACAGTTGTGGAGCGCCCGCCTGCCCGGGGAAAGGTCTCGTGTGGCACTCGCCGCGGTTGCTGACAGATCGGTATTCCTCTCCCTCCCGCCGTCAGAAGTTCCCTCCATAGCGCAGCCGGATTGGGTAGCGCAAGGGCGAATGCTCTCAAGAACGGCTGCATACCTGAACAAGACAATGCGCAAGCTGCCAGACTTTTCTGCCACGCGCACCACCATCCAGTATGACGAGCCTGAGCGAAAAGATCCGCAGGTATGGAAGACCGTAGCGATGAACCAATCGTTGCATGCGACGAAAACGTTGAAGACCACAGTACGCTTTCTCGAAGGCAAGGAAGTCGCAGACGCAGTTCCGGAACTGGCCTGGTTGACTCCCAGGATAGACCCTGGTAAGGAAAGGAAGCTGGGAGTGCAAGGCCGAAACCTGGAAATCCAGGGAACCTTCGGACCCATCTTAGCTATGGCGTTTGCCGGGGCCGCTAATAGCAAAAGCGAATTTGTGTTCTCCCACTGGGAGCAGGGAGCGGACACACCGCTCGCAGTCTTCCGCTATGCGGTCCCGTTGGAAGCATCTGAATTTCAGGTGGGGTTCTGCTGTCTTGCGGATCCTGATGGCACCATCGTCTTCCGGAAAAGGACCGGCTATCACGGGGAGATCGCAATCGATCCGGAGAGTGGGACTGTTCTGCGCCTGACAGTAATTGCCGATTTGGAGCCAAGACTGCCGTTGTTAACTTCCGAAATCATGGTCGAGTACGGCCCGGTGATGATTGGTGGCAAGAGCTACATCGGCCCGGCAAGAAGTGTCTCCATGTCGAGGCAGCGCACAGTAACGATCTTGAACGAATGGGGCGAACGCTTCGGGGTCAACGGACGCTTCGAGACGATACTGAACGATGTTGCCTTTGGGCAATATCACGTCTTTCGTTCGGATTCGCGGATGCTGCCGGGATACCGTCCTGTACCTGATTAGCTCTACTCCTTCACACCACAATACGAAAGTAGTCATGGCGCGCGGGGCACAAGTGGTTATTGCCAAAATCCGCTGGGCGTGATCTATCTGGGCTGTGAGCATCATCAACGCAGATCGGATCGGATCCTCCTTAGATTGTTTGGCGCTACTGTTGCCCATGTGGCTTTTCGGGCCATCCCTTTGGCTGCACCTTGCCACCGTGGTCCTTTTCGCCTTTGGACTCATCGTGACACTTCGAAGAGAAACACCAGCAGTCAGTGGTATAGGGAACCTGGTTCGATTTGGTTCAATTTTCTTCGCTGTGCCGTTGGCGGTTTTTGGGATGCAGCACTTTGCTCTTTACGACAGCGTGAAGTTCGGCGTACCGGCTTATATGCCGGCTCGCTTTTTCTGGGCATACCTGGTGGGCGCGGCGCTAATCGCCGCATGCCTGAGCATTCTCACGGAAATCCGTGCAGATCTGGCTGCTTTGCTGGTGGGGATCATGCTGTTTCTTTTCGTGCTGATGCTCCACCTGCCGAACCTGATCAAGAATCCGGGCGACCGGTTCGCCATCACCGTGCCTCTGCGAGATCTCGCTCTGAGCGGGGGAGCGCTGTCCCTGGCGGGCGTTCTGGGCTCCGTGCGCCGTGGACAATCGGCCCGTTGGCTGGTGCAGGTGGGACGGTGGTTTTTCGGTGTGCCGATGCTCTATTTTGGGGTTGAGCACTTTCTGCACCCGGAGTTTGCTCCGGGCATGCCGTTTCCGTTGCTCACGCCGGCTTGGGTTCCCGGCCGCGTAGTCTGGGCATACGCTACAGGTATCGTTCTTGTGGTTTGCGGTCTCAGCATCCTTGCGGACAAGCACGCGCAGGCTGCGGCCGCCTGGTTGGGTGCTACATTGCTCGTGCTGACCGTCCTGATCTATTTGCCCAGGGAGATTGTTCATCCGTCGATCGCCATCAGCGGAGAACTGGACTATGTTGCCGATACGCTGGCGATGAGCGGCGCCGCTCTGCTGGTAGCCCGCGCAATGGCCTGGAGGAATGCCCAGGACATGATGGCGGTTAAATCTCGAATAGAGACCACCCTCAAATAACTGGTAGGAGACAAATCATGCGGGATGAGGGACGGAGCGAAATTTTTTCGCTCTGGCCGCGCATTGACCTACTTCACTGGGTCCAGGAATGAGCATCGAAGAGCTTCATTTCCGCAGGGGCTGGCGCTTCAAAGACATCGGCCCACTTTTGTACTTCCGGCCATTCGATAGGCGGATCTTCCATGTTGCGCTGCTGGATTCTTGCGAAGAGCTCCTCCAAAGGTGCCGAGAGATAATAGAGTTCTACGCGTGCGCCTAAAGCGCGGGCCTCTGTTCGAAAGGCATCCCTCTCCCACTTCCCCCATGCGCCCCACTCGATGACAACATTCTGCCGAAGAGAGAGAAGACGCTTTGCAAGCTCCCATTGCAACGCTTCGATTTTGGTGCGTTGCTCTTCAGCGTGGAGGTTAATGGAGAGGGCTGTCATCCAGTCATCCGCAGACATTCGGACTGCCGAAAGGGATCCCTCAATCTTTCTTGCCAGGGTCGTCTTACCGGCGCCGGGAAGTCCACAGATGATGAAGAGCGTTGCCTGAAAATCCATGGGATTCTATCTTCGAAAGAACATACTGCCATGCTTCAGCAGGAGCCACTGGCGAGGTGTGCAGGCTGCGGCAAAAACTCGCTGTCACCTGTTTTGGGCGCGGTGGTTCTCATCGCTGTCTCTGTTCATTTACGGACACCTACGGCTGAAACCGGACGGACGGTTCAATTCCCCTATGCCTGCGAGATCCTGCAAGCCGATTTGTTCTGATGAAGTTGCATTCAGCAAAACTTTGGCTCTCGAATTGCCATTTTCTGTATCGTCAAATTGGCATCCAGAGGCCGGCTATGACCACGCTGTCACAGGACCTGCGATTTGCTCTTCGCCAGTTGCGCAAGTCTCCCGGATTTACCATCGCCGCCATTTTGACCGTGGCCATGGCAATCGGGGCAAACGCCGCGGTTTTCAGCGTTCTGAATGGGCTGATTTTGCGTCCGCTGGATGTGCCTCAGGCACAGAGTCTCTACGGAATCGAGCGTGCGAGCGATAAGGACGGGAGTCAGTCATATCCCAACTATCTGGATCTGCGCGACCGCAACCGCAGCTTTGATGGTCTGGCAGCTTATAGCATCGCTCAGGTAGCACTGGACACGGGTGAAAATCCATCCCTTGTCTGGGGCGTGGAGGCGAGCGGTAACTACTTTGACGCATTGCGGATTCAGCCGTATCTCGGCCGTTTCTTCTACGCCTCCGATGAGCATGGCCCCGGCAGCGCTCCGTATATGGTGCTCAGCTACGCATATTGGCACGGCCATTTTCACGATGATCGTGGCGTTGTGGGCCGTACGGTTCAGGTGAACAAGCATCCTTTTACCATCCTCGGCGTAGCGCCGCCTGACTTTCGCGGGACTTTAGTGTTTGCCTCTCCCAATTTCTTTGTGCCAAAGGTGAATCAGGAGCAAATAGAAGGGTGGAACAGCCTGAACGATCGCGGGAGCAGTGGGCTTCTCAGCGTCATCGGGCACTTGAAGGCGGGAGTCACTCCGGCACAGGCAACTGCCGATCTGAACTCGATTGGCTCGTATCTGGAAAAGACTTATCCCAAAGACGAACGGCAAATGAGCTTCCTACTGACGCGCCCAGGTCTTTTGGGCGATCAGTTTGGCCGGCCGCTACAGGCATTCCTTGCGGGATTGATGCTGCTGGCGGGGTTGATTCTGCTGGCGGCATGCACAAATCTGGGCAGCCTGTTTGCCGCACGCGCCGCTGACCGTTCTCGCGAAATTGCTCTGCGGCTCGCGCTCGGATCGAGCCGCAAGCGCATTCTGCGCGGTCTGTTTACCGAGACCGTGCTGATATCGCTTATCGGCGGCGCAGTCGGGCTATGGGCCAGCGTGGCGTTGTTGCGCTGGTTGAGCGTATGGCAGCCGTTTGGGAATTTTCCCGTGCATGCGCCCGTGAACCCGGACGCAACTGTGTATGCACTAGCTTTGCTGCTGAGCTTAGTCAGTGGATTCCTCTTTGGAGCGGTCCCCGTGAGCCAGGTACTTCGCACCAATCCCTACGAGGTCGTCAAGTCGGGATCGGTCGCCCCGACCGCGGGGATGGCCCGACGGCGGATCAGCGCCCGAGAGGTATTGCTGGCAATGCAAATTGCGATCTGTGCCGTGCTGGTTACTTCGTCGATGGTTGCAGTCCGTGGCCTGGTGCGCTCTCTGCACGGCCATTTCGGTTTTGAACCGAAGAACGCGATGCTGGTAAGTGCCGATCTGCACATGGCAGGTTACAGCGGGGATCGAGTGCCCCCCATGCAAAAGCGCATGATCGATGCCGTCGCAGCGATTCCTGGAGTAGAGTCTGTGGGACTAACCGATGTGCTGCTGCTCAATGACACGAACGCTTCGAATGTCTTTAGCGATCGAACTATTAATTTGCGGGCGTCGAATGCCGCCGCGCGAGCCTTCATGTACCACATATCTCCCGAATACCTTCGCGCAGAGGGCACTACGTTGTTGTCCGGCCGGGCCTTCACTTGGCATGACGACAAGAATTCGCCACGCGTGGCCGAAGTGAATCGGGAATTTGCGCGCGAAATCTTTGGCTCCGTAAGAAAAGCAATCGGCAGTTATTACAAAATGCCCGACGGAACGCGCATACAAGTGGTGGGTGTTGCCGAAGATGGAAAATACAGCAGCCCAACCGAAGATCCCCATGCAGCGATGTTTCTCCCCATCCTGCAATGGCCATCCAGCGCCCCGTGGCTGGTGGTCCGCTCGAGCCGCGATGCGCGGCAACTGGGAGAGGCAATAAGGCGCACGTTGCACCAATTAGATGCAGCGATGCCAGTTGAGGTTGAGGCGCGCCACGACGAAATGGTCTCGGTTCTGTTTCCCGCCCAGATGGCGACGGTGTCGCTGGGTGTGATGGGCATCATTGGCGCGATGCTGTCAATTACCGGCATCTTCGGGATGGCTGCCTACTCGGTCAGCAAGCGCCTGCGGGAGTTGGGCATTCGCGTCGCCCTCGGCGCGCAGCGCAAGCAGGTGTTACAGGCAGCATTGGGACGAGCCTTCAAATTGCTGGCTTGGGGTGGAACAGCAGGATTGTTCCTCGGAATCCTGGCGAGCCGGGTGCTCGCGTTTGTCGTGTATCAGGCAACGCCCCGCGATCCGCTGGTATTGGCCGGTGTAGTTCTGGCAATGTCATTGCTGGGGCTCCTGGCTACTTGGATCCCCGCGCGACGTGCGCTCTCGGTGGATCCCATGATATTGCTGCGCGAGGAGTGACCCGCCGGCGCGGCACAGATTGGAAGAGCCCCGGTCTTGAGCGCGTAATGTACTGTTCGATTCCATCTACTTCTCTCGCCCTCGATTTGGCTCGTAACTTCAATCGGTCATTCTCTCCCGAGGACAGCCCGGGCAAATTGATCTATGTTCGTGAGCTTGATTCCGAACTCCCGTCGGATCGAGGTCATGTCGATCGTGTCTCCTGATGCATAACCGAGCATGAGCCCGGCGAAGCTCTTCTGCAGCGAATCCGTGGCTTCCTCAAACTGCTTGCGCAGCGCCTCCTCAGGAATATGCTCAAGCTTGAAAGGCCTGCCACCGATTTCTTCAAAACGAGCGACAACTTCGAGTGGGCTCAGTGCGCTGGGGCCTCCAAATTCGATAGTTCTGCGTTCTGCCGCCGGATGCCGCAGAGCAACGACGCACATTTCGGCAACGTCCAGGAACGAGACCCAGCTCACCGGGCTAGTGCCGGCCCCATAGATGCGAGCGGAAGCATCTAAATAATCGAATCCAAGCGCTGGGCTGAGCCACACTTCCATAAACCAACTAGCCTGAATGATAGTAAAGTCAAGTCCGGCGATCGCGCGCTCGACGCGCGCTTTCGCCTCTGCCAGCGGGAAGGAAATACCGGATTGGCGGCGAAATGAAACAAAAACAAACCGGCTGACACCTGCAGCCTTTGCAGCGTCTACCAGGTGTAGTTGTCCAGCATCGTCGACCGATTCAATTGAGTCTCCCACCTGCCGGGACAAGGTAGAGGACGCAGTCGAGATGACCGCATCCACCCCCCGGCATGCGACAGCTAGCGAGCCGGTATCTTTCAGGTCACCCACGAATACTTCTACACCGCATCGTCGCAAAGACGCGACTTTTTCGGTCGAACTAGTTGCGCGAACTAGTGCCCTGACCTTTTCTCCTTGCCTCGTTAGTCGTTGGCAAATCTCGCTTCCGACCATACCGGTAGAACCAACAACGAGAACCATGTCGGTGCCTCCAAAGCCCTCTCTGAAGGAGATCCCTCAAGGCTTGCGTACGTTTTCGGAGCCGAGCCGAAACAAATGCCATCCTACTCTCGCCGTAAGGAAATAGACGGTTCAAGCAGGCTGGCGTGACGACCGAGCACAGCAACGGCGAGTAGAGCGGGCACTGCGAGCAACAAAGAAGACGTAATCAGGACGGGTATTGAGGTTGCGCCTGTATGAAAGAACTGCGCCCGAAGAATGAAGCCGACTGCTGCGGCTGTGAGTAGCCCGGAGAGGATACCACCGGCAATCCAGCGCGATTCCTGACACAGAAGTAGGGTGACAATGGAGGCGCGGGTGGAGCCGAGGGCAAGGCGGATGCCAATCTCCCGCTCGCGAAGAGAGACCTCATAGGCGATCAGGCCATAGGTGCCGAAGACCGCAAGAGCGAGCGCAAGAGCGCCGAAGGCCAGGGCGATCTGCATTGAGAACTGACGCAGAGCGACTTGGTGCCCCATCAGCTCGGGCATGCTTTCGATGGAGTTCGTAGTGATCTGACTGTTGCTACGCAAAAGGCGCCGGATGGTTTCGCCCATAGCTGCGGGATCGTCGGCTGTCCGCATCATCACGGTCATGTGTACGTCTGGGTCGTCAGCCTCGGGCAGGTAGAGATTGGGGACGGGGGCGCGTTCGAGCGAGTAGCTGTGAACGTCCCCAACCTCGCCCACCACTGTGGCCCAGGTTTTGAGTTCACCTGTGAAGATGCGGTGGCCAATGGGGTTTTCCCCAGGCCATTCCTGGTTTGCGAGCGCGTGGTTGACGATGGCCACGTGGTTGCGGCCATCGTCGGCGGCGTTGAAGTCCCGACCGCGATAAAGCAGCTGGTTCATGGTGTGAAAGTAACCGGGGGTGACTTGAAAGACGTCAGGTGTTTTCAGGTGCGGCTGGTTGCAGGCTTCAGGATGAAGGTCGCTGCAGAAGTCGTACTGGTTGACACGGCCGCCTAGGGGCTTATCGTTAGCGGCTGCGACCTCGTCGATACCTGGGACGGCGCGGAGATCGGCTAGGGTTTTGTTAAGCACGGCGATTGTTCGGGCGGGATCGGATTCCCGATCCCGCACCGGACCGCGAAGGTTGGTGCTGGCAAAGAGCAGGTGGTCGGGGTCGAAGCCAAGCGGTTGATGCAGCAGGATGAAGACCGAGGAGACCATCCACCCAGCGCTTGCGACCAGAACGAGTGCCAGGGCGAGTTGCGAGGCGACCAGAAGCCGACCGGCGCGATGCAGTCCCTTGGAGGGGGAGGACCGGGTTGAGCCATTGCTGAGATCTGTGAGAAGAGCGGGGCGGAGACTGCGCATCGCGGGCAAGATGGTGAGCAGTATCGACACCAGGAGAGTGATCGCAGCGGCAAACGACAGCGCGGGAAAGTTGAGGCTGGCTTGGCCGAGCCGGGCGAGGTGCACCACCTTGATTTCCTGCGCAGTCCGGACGAGCAGGGTAGAGAGCAACATGCCAAGGGTTGCGGCGACGATGGCCAGTGTGCAGTTTTCCGCCAGGAGGTCTCCCAGCAGCTGACGTGGCGTGGCCCCGAGGGTAGCGCGGATGGCGAACTCGACACGGCGACGGGTGTTGCGGGCGAGCAGAAGATTGGTGAGGTTAGCGCAGGAGATCAGCAGAAGCATACCGCACGCAGACAGCGTGGCGAAAAGCGCGGAGCGGGTAGCGGTACCGACCTCGTGATCGGCAAAGGGCATCAGCACCGGGGTGAAGGCGGCGGGATATAAGTTGGGATAGTCATGAGTAATTTGACCTTGCGCGGCGGCGAGTTGTGCAGCGGCCTCTACAAGCGAGACGCCGGGCCGCAGACGCCCGATGCCTTGAAACGCCGAATCACCCCGATCTGTAACGGACTTGGCCTGATCGCAGCTGAGCGGCGTGAGAACTGTAGATCCATCCAGATTGCCACCGGTTTCGATGGGCGCGAGGACGCCGATGACGGCGTAGGTCCTGTGGTCCAACTGGAGGGTGTCCCCGGCGAGTGATTTGCCGCCGCCCATGCGGCGCCAGTAGGCATCGGTCACGATGGCCTGATCGAGGCAGTCGGCTTCATTGCCGGTTTGCGTGAAATCGTGACCGAGGGCAAGTTTGGCTCCGAGGGTGCTGACGAAGTTTTTGGAAATGAGCATGGCATCGGCGTGACCCACTCCGGCGGCGGACTCAATTCGCGGTGACCAGCCAGTATAGGCAGCCATAGATTGGAAAGCGTGAGTGCGACGTTGCCAATCTTGGAGGGTGGGAAAGGAGAAGTTGTCCCAGGGCTTGGCCGAGAGGGCAACGAGCCGGTCGGGGTGAGGGAATGGCAAAGGTTGCAGAACGACGGCGTACAGGACGCTATACATCGCCGTGGTTACGCCAATGCCAATGGTAAGGACCAGAATGACGGTGAGTGAAAAACCAGCTGATCGTTGCAACTGGCGAAAAGCCGCTTTACAGGTGTGGATCATCGCTGGACTCCTTTCCAGGCACGGAACATTCTTGCAAAATGTGGGCCATTCAAATCAAAGAATTCCCAGGTATTTTCGTCAAAGCCCCTGATACAGGTGTTCATCTACGAACACCTCTGTCCGAAACCGAACTCTTGAGTAGGAACGTATTGGTCTGGCGCGCTTTGGCTCTGCTCTCTGGAAATGTGAGGGTTGAGGCTGCGGAGGGATTGGTAGCGCAAATAAGCTTTTCGTCGCTTGGCGGGTGGTCGGCACCTCGAACAAGAGCCCGTCAGGCAGCGGGCGCGACCTGCCCGAGGAACGGGGATTTCAGTAAGTATGGTCCGCCGCACCAGCGGCTTCGTTCAAGCCGGTTATACGGCCAAGTAAAAGAACAATTAGTAAACAGAAGCAGACTTGTCTCTACTGGGCCCAATCTCGACACGTGCGCCTTTCGCAGCGACTCGAATCTAAATTCGTTACGATGGAGCACATGGCGATCCAACGAATGGAGCACGTCGGCATCGTGATTGACGACCTCGCGGCCGCAATCGAGTTCTTCGTCCAACTTGGACTCGAACTGAAGGGGAAGGGTTCGGTCGAGGGCCGCTGGGTGGACCGCGTCGTAGGGCTCGAAGGTGTCCGGGCAGATATCGCGATGCTGCAGACCCCGGACGGCCACGGACGACTTGAGCTAACGAAATTCCACAGACCGTCGCCTCAGGGCAGCAACAAATACGCACCGGCGAACACACCTGGAATCCGCCATGTCGCATTCGCTGTCGAAGACATTGACGCCGTCGTTGCAAGCCTACAGGCCAAAGGCACTGAGCTCGTGGGCGAGCTGGAGCGCTACGAGGACAGCTACCGGCTCTGCTACGTACGCGGCCCAGAAGGGATCATTGTCGAGCTGGCAGAGCGCATCGGCTGACGAGTCCGGTCCGCCATCGCCCCCGGAAAGGCCCGACCAGCCCTGTCATTGTCTGCCCGGTAACGATCGCTTCTCGTCACTGGGCCGAAGTCGGTCACACGGGCAAGTGGATGGCGGGAAAAGGGGCAAACGAATTGAAAATATTTTGGAGTCTCGTGGACAGGCGAAGCTGGCACTTTGGGAAAACAGAACCACGCTACGGCTCGACCAATCCGGGTCGGCTCGGCATTAGTCAGCTCCGACAGGCTGCCAAAGCTCGACACGATTTCCCTCCGGATCGGTGATCCAGCCAAACTTTCCGAAGTCATAACTTTCGCGTTTTGGATCGACGGTGACACCTTCGTCTATCAGACGGTCCAGCACACCGTCCAGGTCGTCCACCTGGAGATTGATCATTGCTTTCTGCGCCGGAGGGAAGTATGGATTGTCTTGTTTGAAAAGGGCGAAGATGACCTGAGGGCGTTGCGTCGAGGCAGGAAACGCGAAAGATCCGTCGCCCTTCACCAGACCGAGATGCCGTTCGTACCATTGATACAGAGCTTTTGGATCATTCGCTCGCAAAAATATACCGCCAAAGCCAGTGATTGAAGCCATGCAGCCTCCTCATGAGAAACGTTTGACAGTTCAGAATACGCAAGGTCGGGGCTTACGTCCCGGCCTTTTCATTTATGTGGCTATGACTGCGGGAGCGGCGGTGGGTTCGACAGGGGCTTTGCGGCGGAG
Organism: uncultured Acidobacteriaceae bacterium; assembly: GCA_963787145.1. Taxonomy (GTDB): domain Bacteria; phylum Acidobacteriota; class Terriglobia; order Terriglobales; family Acidobacteriaceae; genus PALSA-350. The sequence goes on along the minus strand of CAWBBY010000042.1, from coordinate 21,436 downwards.
GATGGCAGCGGAGATGAGTGTAATGAGAAGGCCCACGGGCAGGGGCTCCATAAAGGTGTAGGCCATATTGACGAAGGGGTTTTGATAGAGCTGCTGAGAGTGCTGTATGGCGGCTACCCGCGCGGCGGTGGTGGCGGGGTCAAGTCCCGAGGACTGGACCTCGTGAATCTGCGCGGCGAAGTAGCTGTCCATGAAGTGGGGCATGAAGTTGAAGTAGAGGACCTCCCACGTGGCGACGTAGCAGACGGTGGTGATGAGGGTGATCAGGATGCCGCAGGCGAAGGCGCGGCCGAAGGAGATATGGCCGGCCAGGGTGTTGTCGCGGTAGCTGCGGATGCCAAAGTAGATTAGCAGGAACGACGCCACCATGTTGGCGTAGCCGAGAAGCAGGCTGTGGCTGGAGCCGATCTTGCCGGCGAGGAGAAGCGAGCCGTCCATAAGGACGGAGATGATGAGGCCGGAGATGAGGCCGAAGGTGAGGACGGTTTTCTTCATGTGAGGCTCCCGGTGCGAGTGAGGATGGAGTCACGATGCGGTGTAACGGGGCCGGATGTCGTCACCCTTTCGGATGATTTTTTGAGGAATGGAGCGAAAATCGTGCTTTCGGGTGACGCGGTCACGGCAGGAGGCCTAGTTCTTTGCCGCGCTGGACGGCCTGCGTGCGGCGGGCGGCTCCGAGCTTGTCGAAGGTGCGGGCACAGTGTGTCTTGATGGTGTTTTCGGAAACGAAAAGCTGCGTGGCGATCTCGCGATTGCTGAAGCCGCGGGCGATCAGGGTGAGGATTTCGAGCTCGCGTGCCGTGATGCCGAGGGTCCGCTGGTGGGCCGTATTGGGAGCGAAGGGTTCGAGGGCGGGGGCTTCCGCGGGGACAAGCACTTCCTTCACCACGACCGTTTCGCGGATGACTTCGCGACGGCGCGTGATGCGGAGGCCGAGCCAGATGCCGAAGGTCGCGAAGAGGATAGCGACGAGCGCGCTGTAGAGCTCGACGGAGTGCTCGATGATGACGAAGCGGTATTCGGTGTATTGGAGGGTGGCGATGAGGAGGCCGCCGACGAGACCGAAGATAAGGACGTGGCGCCTCATGATGGGGTTGTGATGAAGTATAACGGAGACGGCGAGGAAGTGGTTTCACCGGGGGAGAAAACAGAAGGGCCGAGGCGTGATGCCCCGGCCCTTTCATTGTTTGAGCGGCGGGTGGCCCGGATCTCCGTCAGAAATACCTCATATTGGTCAGATCCTCAATCAGCCCGGGCCCGCTCGGCTCCCACCCCAGCACCTTGCGTGTCCACTCGCTCGAAGCCGGCATATCCGTCCCCGCAAAGTGCGCGAGCCAGCCAAAGTGCTCACCCGCTTTTTCCGGCGCAATCGAAACCACCGGCACCTTCAGCCCTTTGCCGATGGTCTCCGCGATCTCCCGTATCGACACGCCTTCTTCCTGCACCGCGTGATACACCGTCACGCCCACGCCGGTCTTCTCGACAACCAGCCGGTACAGGTGGGCCACATCCTTCAGCGGCGCCGCGGCCCAGCGGTTCGCGCCATCGCCCACGTACGCCGACACACCCTTCTCACGCGCCGCCTGCGTCACCAGCGGCACCAGCCCCTGCTTGCGCGTGTCATGCACCTGCGGCAATCGCACAACCGCCAGACGCAGACCTCGCTCCGCCGCTATCTCGCGCGCCGTTTTCTCCGGGCGGCGGGGTATCGACGGCGAGTCCACCGGCGGATCGCTCTCCGTGCGCAGATGGCCCGGGCCGCCGCTGGCCAGCCCGGTACCCGAAGTCACCACCAGCAGCTTGCCAGGCTCCAGCACCGACCCCAGAGCCTTGATCGCCTTGATTTCGTCTTCGGCGTTCTTGGCAAAGTTCGCAAAATCATGGCTGAACGCCAGGTTCACCACTGCATCCACGCCCGTCGCTCCGCTGCGCAGGCTGTCCAGGTCTGTAAGGTTGCCGCGATGCACTTCCGCGCCCGCTGCCTTCAGTTGCTCCGCACCCTCATTGCTGCGCGTAAGCCCACGAACCTGGTGCCCTGCCGCAATCAACTCCTTCACCAACTCCGTTCCAATAAATCCCGTCGCTCCTGTAACAAATACTCGCAAGGTCATTCCTCCTGTTGTTGTGACGCTACCCGTGACGATCGCGCCAATTGACATCTGCGCCTCAGCCGGTTAAAACGGAGACAGTCCCCGGATAGATAGATAACCGGAGACTGTCCCCGGTTGCAGAAAATTTTCCGCCTGCCGTTCACATGCCGAAAAAGAAGCTCCCGCCGCCTCAGCCCGTCCGCAGACCCCGCGCCGACGCGAAGCGCAACCGTGAGCGCATCCTAGAGGTAGCCAAGGAGGTCTTCACCCGCGTTGGCGCAACCGCGAGCCTCGACGACATCGCACGCCGATCGGGCATCGGCTCCGGCACGCTCTATCGGCACTTCCCAACTCGCGATGCCCTCATCGAAGCCGTCTACCGCAGCGAAGTTGAGAAACTCGCCGCCGCCGGCCCGCGCTTCGCTGCCACCCTGCCGCCGCTCGAAGCCCTCCGCGCCTGGATGTTTCTCTTCATTGACCACGTCGCCGGAAAAATGCTCATCGTCCCCGCAATGGATACCGTCGCCGGCGGCTCGTCGCGCCTCATCATGGGGTCACGCGGCCTCATCCGCGCCGCATTCGCCGCCCTCGCCCAACGCGCCATCGCCAGCGGCGATCTCCGCCGCGACATCGATCCCAACGACCTCGTCCGCGCCCTCGTCGGCATCTTTCACACCGCCTACGAACCCGGCTGGGAGCAAACCGCTCGCCGTCTCGTCGACATTCTCATCGCCGGCTCGCGCCCAACAAACTAGCAGCTTGCGCTGCATCCCCATGCTGAAAAGCCACAGCATTACAAGGGATTCTTCATGTTCCGTTCAAGTAACGGAAGGGCAAGACTGTGTTAGGGTGAGCGGATGTCTCGATCAGAAAACATAGCGGTGGTAGAAAGCTATTTGAGCGGCCTCGCCCGCAAAGACCTATCGTCTGTGCCGTTCGCACCAGGCATAACGTTTGAGGGGCCACTGATGCCTAAGCTGGCGGGCCGTGAGACGATCGTGGCCTTCCTCACTAGCATCTTTCCGTTCATCAAGGGTATAGAAATAAGGCAGCACGTAGTCGATGGCGATTATGTCGCGACCGTTTTCGACATGGAGACGCTTAACGGCGTGGATCATGTGATAGATCTGTGTCATGTTGTTGGTGGAGAATTGAAAGGGGTTCGCGCCTTCTATTATCCAAGCCAGGGCCCTCGGTAAGCCATGATGTTGGCAAGTACCTTGGACAGCGCCCATGCCGGCTGCCCGGTTCGCCTGCGTGCTTACACTTCTATGAAGGGTGTTTGGGTGAGGATCCCGGGTTGCCCTTTTCGCGAGTCTCGTTCCGGCTCTTCATGCGCTCAAGATAGACCCGGTGGTGTCCCTACGCTATGAGTAACAAACGCCTTCTCGTTTAAAGATAAAATGTCGCATGCCCTGGAACCTCCCCTCGCTCACCTGCGTAAACACCCTCAGCGGCCGGAGGTCCTGAATGCTCTGGTTCTACGAGTCTTTCTTTCCCGTGGTCTGGATTTTCTTTCTTCTTTACTGGCAGATCAAGGCCATCAATACCAAAACCACCCAGCGTCTCGAGCCGGCTGCCTCGCGCATCCTGCGCGTCTTCATCTTCCTGATCGTGATCGTCCTCCTCTCGACAACTCGCATCCCGCTGCGATGGCTTTACCTTCAGCTCTGGCCGGCTGGCCTTTGGCCCTTCTGGCTGGGAGCAGCCGTCACCATCCTCGGCCTTCTCTTCGCTGTCTGGGCGCGCGAGCACCTCGGCAGAAACTGGAGCCGCTCCGTCACCATTAAGCAGGGCCACGAGCTGATCACCACTGGTCCCTATGCCGTGGTCCGTCACCCCATCTACACCGGCATTCTGGCCGGTTTCCTTGGCATGGCGATTGCCCTCTCCCAAGTGCGCGGGTTCGTCGCCTTCGTTCTCATCTTTCTCGTGCTCTGGATGAAGCTCCGTATGGAGGAACAATGGATGCGTTCCCAGTTCGGCGAGACGTATGCCACCTATGCTCACCAGACCGCTGCCCTGGTGCCTTACCTCCTCTGATCGCTGCGTCACGATGTCTCAGCCTCCGCAAGAGCGAGTTGCGTTTTTCAACGCCGGCGTCACGCCATCCGCTGAACCCATTGGCTTCGCCAGGATGGCGCCTCGAAGGGATCTGCGAAATACTGTGTCTCGTGCACGACCTTGCCGTTGCGGAACTCCATAATGCTCACTGTGTATGCCGGTCGCCCCTGGTAGGTGATTGTGTATTCCGTGATCCAGAGATCACCTTTCCCGAGAATTCGCTTGACGTCGAACCCCGACGGCTTGCCGGGATGATGACTCCGCAAGGCCTGCAAATTTCTTCGTCCGAGGATTCGTTCGCCTGATTGGGGATAATCGCAGATAGCATCGTCATCGTAAATATTGTGTTCGGCGTTTACATCGCCGGCTGCAGACGCATGCCAATGCGCATTCAGGGCGTCACGTATTTGTTCTTCTCGCATAGACCCCTCCGGGTGTTGTTTGGCTTTCATGCTGATTTAACCCTTGGAATGAAACCTGGGCTGCCGGTATTCACTACGTCATTGAGCCTCTGTCTCGTCTGGATGCGATTGATCTCGTCAAATGCGTCTTCTGGAAGGGCGGAGATGTTGAAATTCTCTCTCGCCCGGTCCGCAGTCCTGGGCGTGGTCAGCAAAGCCGTGCCGCGTTGCACCGCCCATGCCAGCAGCACCTGGGCCGGCGTCTTTCCAACCTGCGCAGCGATTGCCGTAATCACTGGATCTTCCAGCGGCCCCGGCCTCATTCCATGACCCAAAGGCGCGAACGCCAAAAGCACAATACCTTTCTCCCTGCAAAATTCCAGAAGCTCCGTTTCCGGCAGATACGGATGTGCTTCGACTTGGACCACCGCCGGCTTGATTCTCGCCGATTCGTAGATGGGCAAAAGCCCGTCCAAGTTGATGTCTGACAGTCCAATGGCCCGGCATCTGCCACGGTCCACAAGACTCTCCATCGCCCTCCAGGTGTCGAGCAAAGTCACGTCGCGGTCGTAAAGGACATTGCCGTCTTGATCACGCGGATCCTGCTCCTCCCCCGGATGAAACGCAAATGGAGTGTGAATGAGGTAGAGATCCAGATAGTTGAGCCTGAGTCTGTCAAGACTCGCCTCGAAAGCCGGTTCCACGCGCTCGGGCCGATGATTGGTATTCCACAATTTGGTTGTGACGAAGATGTCCGCGCGCGCAATCCCTCCAGCCGCAAGTCCTGCTTGCAAGGCCTCGCCCACCTCACGCTCGTTCCGGTATCGTTCCGCACAGTCGAAATGTCGAAATCCGGCTTCCAGCGCGTGTGTGGTAGCACTTATCGTCGCGGCTGCATCGGGGATCAGGGTGCCAAATCCGAGTGCGGGCATATGGCCGGCTCCATGGTTGAGCTGTATTTTCGTAATCCGAAAATCGGAAGATTCGATCATGATGACGCCTCGACGGGAACTCAGTTAATGTCTCTAGGATATATGTCCGCGATCCAATTCACTTGCCCGAAACCGTGGATGGAGGAGTCTTTGATGCCTTCAGTCTTGCTCGAATCAACTTTTCCCAGGCCGCAATCGGGGGGGTATCGATGTGGTTTGTCGACCGAATCATGCCGATCTGCCGATAGAGGCGCGGTCTCAACGGCAAAGTTTTGCAGGCACCAGAATTTACGAACGATAGTCGAGGAATCAGACTGACACCAAGGCATTCGGCGACCATCGCATGAATGGTCGACATTTCCTTCACCATCATCGTTTCGCGAATAGCGACGTTTGCTAAGGCGAAGATTCCTTGAATGTGGCGCTCGCAGCCGCCTCCGGACATCAGGAACTTATTTTTTGCAAGTTCTTTGAGGGTGATTGAGGTCCTGTCCTGAAGGCCGGTGGCGGGTACAAGCGCAAGCCATTCATCCCGCGCGACCTCCTCTGCTTCAACGCCTTCTATAGGGAGTGCTGCAAAGCCGACATGGGTAACTCCCGACTTGATCCACGCATGAACCTCGTCGTCCGTCCCCTCGAAGATCGACAGTTCGATCCCGGGATAGCGCGCTCCATACTCGCGAAGAATTGGGGGCAGAATGGTGCTGAGTAAACTGGGAACAGCTGCGACACGGAGGTTGCCGGTTTCAAACGCAGACAGACCCACGGCTTCCGCGCGGATACGCTCGATGGTCGACAACGCATCCTCGATCAGAGGCAACAGGCGTTGGCCAGCTTCGGAAAGCCGGAGCCCCTCATGTTCCCGCACAAACAGCCGGGAGCCGAGCTGTGATTCCAAAGAACTGAGAGCGTGGCTGGCTGCTGATTGGGAGATGTGCAGTTCGCTCGCTGCTTGCGTCAGTCTTCCCGTCTGGACGATCTTGGGGACGAGGCGCAAAGCTGCAAGCGATGGTTCGAAATATTTCATGACTATCTTTTAATCATTCGATTTGACTCATTTCCATTTTGACCCAATTCTTGAAACATGACGAACACAATCGAGATCGGCATCATCGGAGACTACGACCGCAACAATCCTACCCACGTTGCCACCAACGAAGGTATCGGTCACGCCGCCGAACTCCTTCCATCTCTTACTGTGAAGGTCATCTGGCTGCCGACCGATCAACGCCATCGGTTCGACGATTTTCATGGACTGATCTGCAGTCCAGGCAGTCCGTACAAGAGTTTAGAAGGCGCCTTGCGCGGCATTCAATGCGCCAGGGAAAACACAATTCCGTTTCTCGGGACATGCGGTGGTTCGCAACATCTCGTCCTCGAATACGCGCGCAGCGTCATGGGAATCCAAGAGGCGTCGCATGCAGAGAGCGATCCGTATGCATCGTGCCTGTTCATCACTCCTTTGAGCTGTTCGCTCGTGGGAAAGACCATGGAGGTGAACGTGAAGCCGGGATCGCGAGCTGCTGACATTTACAAGAACACTCGAGCCACCGAAAGATACTACTGTAATTTCGGGCTGAACCCAACTTATCAGAACCAGTTGGAACGTGCGGGTATTGAAATTTCGGGTGCCGATGAGGCTGGTGAGGCACGAATTATGGAGCTACCCGGGCATCCGTTCTTCATTGGAACTCTCTTTGTTCCGCAAGCAAATTCGACCGAAGATCACCCGCACCCGATCGTCGTGGAGTTCTTGAGAGTCAGCGCTATGCGTCTCGATAGGGCGTTGGTCTCGTGAGGATCGCTGGAGGTAGATCTGCCGACCTCACAAAGCCCCAAGCTCCCGAGGAATAGTCCACGGAACAATCGAGGGAGCCGCAGGGCTCGTCGCGACCCTCGATGCCGATGAAATAATTTGCTTACAATCAGTTAGCGTAACTGTCTCGGCAGAGGTCGTCAGTGGCAGAAACGGATTGATAACGATAACGCCGATGGGACATGCCAACGAGCCAGTCCGATTCGGTTTTGGAAACCTGCACACTGGCCGACTTATCAATACTGATCTACCCAAGTAGGATCGCAAAGGGACCGGAAGACGTGAAAAAATCAGTTAGGGCCGCAGATGAACTGTCATGAAGTGGATAACCTACTGCGTTTTCCATTGGCGTTCATCCGCATCCATTGGGGCACCCACTGGATGCGCGCTGGAAGGACTACGAGATGCCGAAAGGGTTTACGAGAGAACCACAACGGGACGAGCCCGCGACGCGAAGCAAGAACTACATAACTCGGAGCGGGCTGGAGCGCCTCAAAGATGAGCACCGGTTTCTGCTCACCAGGGACCGCCCGGCTGTGGCGGAGGTGGTGGCGTGGGCTGCCAGCAACGGCGATCGCAGCGAAAACGCCGACTATCAGTACGGCAAGCGGCGGCTGCGGCAGATCGATGGGCGGATTCGCTTTCTCACGAAGCGAATCGAAGCCGCGGAAGTGGTGGACCCGGAAGCTCCGAGAGCGGGGCAGGGGAAGACGAGGGCATTCTTCGGGGCGACCGTGCGCTATGCCAATGCCGCGGGAGCGGAACGAGTGGTGAGCATCGTAGGCACGGACGAGGTCGATCTCAACCGCAACCACATCAGTTGGGTGTCACCTCTGGGGCGCGCGTTGATGAAGTCGGCAGCGGGTGACAGCGTAGTTCTCGAAGCGCCGGGCGGGACAGAATACCTGACGGTGCTGGAAGTGCGTTACGAGCGCATTTCTGTGGAACCGTTCCGTGAACCACCTGGATCCGAGCCCTCGGCAAAGGGACTCCCCTCGCCGACGCTCACCTGACGAAGAATAGACGATACGGCAAAGGTCGTGAAAGAGCGACGACCGTAATAGAGCGCTATCTGCTTTTGGCAAGCGCATGTTGTCCACGGAGGACGGGTTAGAGCACGCTAAATTAGGTGCTGTGCGACGGTGGTAGAGTGGTCGACTCTCATTCAGGCGAGGAGTAGACGGTCTTTCCATCCACGATGGTCATCTCGCACTTCAGCTTCTTCAAGTCTGCTGAAGGAATGCTGTAGGGGTTGTGGTCCCATACGGCGATGTCGGCACGCTTGCCTGCTTCGAGGGTCCCGATCTGCTTTTCCAGGAAGAGCTGCGGAGCGGCCGAGGCGGTGTAAGAGCGCAACGCGACGTGGATGTCGACATCTTGCGAAGCGCTGAAGGGGTGCGTTCCGTCGAGAGCCTCGCGCTCGACCGCGGCCCAGAGGCCGTAGCGCGGGGCGAGCGGTGCGACACCGTAGTCGCTTCCGGAACTCCATCGAATTCCCCGGTCTGAATAGGTCTTGAGCGGAAATATAAGGGCAAGTCTCTCCGCTCCGAGGGTGGGCAGCCAGCTCTGGCCAAACCACCACAGAAAGACAGGCTGCACCTCCGGATAGCCGGCGTCGTATTGCTTTTCGAGCGCGGCCATCACGTCCAGGGCGTGCGTCGTGGGAAAATTGGCATGGATGATGGAGTGACGCAGGCCGGGGATGGGCTTTTCTTTTTCCACGATCGCATAGGTATCGACGACCCTGTCGATGGCGCGGTCGCCGATGGCGTGGGTTCCGACCGAGATGCCGGCCTGATGGAAGAGCCGGACCATCTGCCGGTATACCTCCGGGGCCATGTTGGGATAACCGGTATTCCTGGGGTCGATGACGCCGTTCTTGAACCAGGGCTGATAGCTCCACGCTGTGCCGGCGATGGCGGCGCCGTCCATAAAGATCTTTGCCCCGCAGACTGCGAGGCGTCCATGTTGATATTCGCGAGGCGTGGGTGATGCGGCTTGGATCGCAGCGAGCGTCTGCCGGGCGGAGTCGACCGAATCCCCAGCGCGCCACAGCATGCAGACCCGTTCGTCGAGCAGGCCCGCATCGTTCAACGCATGAAGGGCACCCCACTGGGCCGGTGTGGCAGTGTCTTTGAAGGCTGTGACGCCTTCGCGATGGAGGTCGTCGATCTCTTTCAGGATTCCCTGCTTGATCTGCTCCGCCGTGAACGGCGGAATGAGAGCGCTAATTGGAGCCAGCGCACCTTCCTTTAAGACGCCGGTGATATGCCCGGCGGCGTCGCGATCTATGGTGCCGTTCGCCGGATTCCTGGTTGCGTCGTCGATCCCCGCCAGCTTGAGTACATAGCTGTTCACCGTCGCGTAGTGGCCGCTGGTGTTGGTAAGAAGAACAGGATTATTGGGTGAGACGGCATCGAGGTCAGCGGCGTAGATATAGCGGCGCTCGGAGAGTTTGCCCTCATCCCATCCGCGCCCACGCACCCACTCTCCGGGCTTGGCCACGGCGACGCGCTCCTTTACCCGGGCTACGATGTCAGCAACGCTGGTAGCGTCGTTGAGCTTGATAAAGTACAGGTCCTCGGCGCCAGCTTCCGCGTAATGGCTGTGAGTGTCGATCATCCCGGGGGTCGCGGTGCGTCCGTTCAGGTCGACGATGCGGGTTGTCTTTCCTGCCAGCTTCATGATCTGAGCGTCGGTCCCGACGGCAACGATCCCGCCCCTGCGGATAGCGAGCGCCTGAGCGACAGTGTCCTTCGCATCGACAGTCAGGACGGTGCCGTGGATGAGCACCATGTCGGCCTGCTGGGCGCGCAGCGACGCGCGGTTGCCAAGAGCTGCGGCGAGTAGGGCAAACGTTCGGATATAAGACATTTTGGCGAGTATATAAGGTAATCGAGACCCGGAAATAATCCGAGAATATGTAACCAGGAACGCGTTCTGCGTCAGGGATGCTTTTGGATGACGCCAAATCGCCAAAGCACTCGTTGACCGCGACGGCCCAAGTTGCCGTGCGTCGGCTTTACGTCCAAGTAGCTCCAACCGCATTCGTAAACAGAAGCCGACATTGGAATCCGGGCCCCGGCGTGCAATGTGCTCCACAGGCTATAATGACGCCGACGGATGGACCTCACCCCTGGCGCGAAACTTGGACCTTACGAAATCCAGTCCCCGCTTGGTGCGGGTGGCATGGGCGTGGTTTATAAGGCAGCGGACACTCGCCTTGGCCGGTTTGTCGCCCTCAAATTTCTGCCCGATAGCGTGGCGCACGACTCCGCGGCGCTGGAGCGCTTTCGCCGCGAAGCTCGGGCCGCGTCGGCCCTGAACCACCCCAATATTTGCACCATTTACGACATCGGCGAACACGAGGGCCGGGCTTTTATGGTCATGGAGTTCCTCGATGGTCTAACGCTGAGCCACTTCATCGCCGGTCGTCCGGTTGAAACGGACCGGCTTCTCCCCATCGCGATTGACATCGCGGACGCCCTCGACGCGGCTCACAGCGAAGGCATCGTGCATCGCGACATCAAACCTGGAAATGTTTTCGTAACGCGGCGCGGCCACGCCAAGATACTCGACTTCGGTCTGGCGAAAGTGGCGGGCAAGACCGCCGCCTCCAGTAGCGATGCTGAAACAATCGCAGATTCGGATGCCGTGCACTTGACCAGCCCCGGAGCGATGTTGGGAACGGTCGCTTACATGTCGCCGGAACAGGTGAAGGCCAAAGACCTGGACGCCCGCACAGACCTGTTCTCCTTCGGCGCCGTGCTCTACGAGATGGCAACTGGCAAGCTGCCGTTCGAGGGATCGAGTCCGGGAGAGACTTTCAGTGCGATTCTGCGCGATGAACCTGCACCACCGTCCCTGATAAATCCGCAGATCGTTCCGGGGCTGGAAGCAGTCGTCCGAAAGGCGCTGGAGAAAGACCGCGACCTGCGCTATCAACACGCCTCGGAGGTGCGGGCTGACCTACAGAGGTTGAAGCGCGATACCGACAGCGGTGGTTATCAAAAACCTGCTGCCTATACCCCGGCAACGACACCATCCTCTACGAAAGTGGCAGTTGTGAAACCGCGAGAGCTGACCACGCGGACGCTCGCCACGAGGTTGTGGCTATCCATCGGCGGCTTGGCAGCCCTGTTAATAGCTGCCCTGATAGCTCGAGGGGTCTACTCCCGGATGGGCGGAAAACAGACTCTCACCGACGCAGACACTGTATTCCTAGCGGACTTCACGAACAACACGGGCGACCCGCTGTTCGACAGTACGCTGAAAATTGCACTGAATGTGGCCCTCACGGAATCACCCTTCGTAAACCTGCTTTCGAGTGACAGGGTCAGCGCCATATCGAAGCAAATGGGGCTGCCGTCCAATGCGAATCTCACTGCCGATTTAGCCCGCGAGCTTTGCCAACGAGCGGGAAGCAGAATGTACGTCGCCGGTTCGATTGGCAGCGCGGACAGCAAGTACGTAGTAGCCCTGAACGCTGTCAACTGCCAAAGCGGCAAGACTGTAGCCCATGCGGAAATGACTGCGGCCGGCAAGACAGACGTCCTCGATACGATCGGGCGAGCTTCCAAGAAACTGCGCGCTGAACTCGGAGAGCCGCCCTCAACGGTCCAGGAGTTCGACGTGCCCTTGTCTGAGGCAACGACCCCCTCTCTCGAGGCGTTGAGCACATATGCGAGCGCCCTGAAGGCATACAACGAACAAGGAGTTCAGGCAGCTCTCGCGCTTGATCAACACGCCATTGAACTTGACCCCACTTTTGGAATGGCGTATTACGACGTGGGCGACGACTACTTCAGCCTCAACCAACTAGGGCGCGCCAGCCAGTACTACACCAAGGCGTTCGAACTGAGGCAACACGCCAACGATCGTTCGAAGCTCCTGATTACCGGGAACTACTATTCCACCGTGACCGGGGAGCATGACAAGGCGGCGCGAACTTTCCACGAGATGATTGAGACATACCCGCGAAGCGCGACAGCGTACTTCAGTCTTGGCGAAGAGTATGCCGCCCTGGGGCAATATGAGACCGCTGTTGAAATGACTGCCAAGGCGCAGGAGTTTGGCCCCGGCGAAGTCCCTGCTTACTCCAATCTGACTAGTTATCAATTGGCGCTCCAGCGCTTCGGCCAGGCTCGCGCGACGATTGCCCGCGCGAAGGCGCGCGGCATGGACGGCTACATGTTTCGCCTTCCGCTTTATGCGATGGCATTTCTCGGCGTCGATTCCTCAGGCATGGCGGAACAGCAGCAATGGCTCACCTCTCACCCTGATTCGAAGCACTATGCTCTTTCGCTCGCATCCGACACTGAGGCTTATGGAGGCAAATTGACGACAGCACGAGAGCTGACGAAGCGTTCGGCAGAAGCCGCCATCACTGCCGACAGCAAGGAAAATGCGGCGATCTGGTGGGAGAATGCCGCCTTACGCGAAGCGGCTTCTGGGAATACATCGCAAGGCGTGCAAGATGCCGCCGATGGACTCAAATTGGCCCCCGAGAGTCAGGGAGCGGGTGTTGAAGCTGCGCTCGCGTTCGCCATGGCCTCGGAGAATGGCCGAGCCCAATCTTTGGCCGAAGACCTGGACAAGAGGTATCCGCTCGATACCCAGATGCAAGCACTTTGGCTGCCTGCTATTCGTGCACAAGTGGCGCTGAATAGAAAGAACCCAGCGGAGGCCGGTCGCGTTCTGCAGACGGTTGAGTCGCCCATGGAGTACGGGATGATCTCGTTCACGAATAACCCTTCGTGTCTATATCCGACCTACATTAAGGCCCAGGCCTATCTGGCTTTAGGACAAGCCACAGACGCCGCCACAGAATTTCAGAAGATTATTGGTCACACCGGAATGGTTTGGAATTGTTCAACGGGAGCCTTAGCTCATCTTGGTCTGGCTCGCGCAAATACGCTGGAATCGAAGAAGGCGAAGGGCGCAGCCGCGGACGCCGCCCGTGTGCGCGCTCTAAGTCAATACAAACAGTTTCTCGATCTCTGGAAAGATGCCGACCCCGGCGTTTCCATATTCAAGGCGGCAAAAGCCGAATACGCAAAGTTACTCTAGCCAGAGCTTATGCCCGAAGGAGTGCTCGACTCCTGCTTTGCGTTCTCCTGGAGGATGACGGGCAACTTGGAAATTATCCTCACTCCGTTATGTATAGAATTTGTTTGCCCTTGCGCTACTCTGACCTTCAGCTTTTTCATCGCTTGACCGCCGGACTACTAACAAACCAGCGAGCAGCAGCCGTTTGGAGTTCGCTGCAATCTGGGTCGCTGTCAGAAGCCCAGGCGATGATCCCATCAGGGCGTATCAGTACAGCGCTCAAGCCTAGTTGTTCTCTTGCCCGGCCAAAAACATACTTGATTCGACCTTCATATTCGCTCGCCAAAGTGTTCAGCGAAGCATTCCCATCGAAATCAAGCAATATCCCTTGGCCGTCGTGCATTAGATCGCCGATGCTTGCAGTGTCTTCGAACTCGAAGTTGGGAGCGCTGTGGCCTACGAGAGGGTGATCGCCACCCAGATCGTAGTGTGTGGAAACGCCCCACACCCTTTCTGCAAAATAAGTGGCGCCATCGCGCGTATTCATCAGGTCGCGAACGATTGCGTTCAGCGCGCGGGAGGCCGGATCTGGTTTCATGATGGCAACCTGGGCTCGTGACCAATCCAGAACCTGTACACCCAATGGGTGTCGTTCCGTTTGATAACTGTCCAACAAGCCTTCCGCCGCTTCCCCTTGGATGGTTGCGGCAAGCTTCCAGCCGAGGTTCATGGCATCGCCTATCCCCAGGTTCAACCCCTGGCCTCCCAACGGAGAATGAATGTGCGCGGCATCGCCGGCTAAAAGGACACGCCCGTTGCGGTAGGTTGTGGCCTGCCGTGCCCGGTCAGTCCATGTGGTTGCGGCATGCAGGGCGGTGATCGTCACGTCGGTGTTCGAGACGCGGCGTAACGTTGCCTGTACGTGTTGGAGCGTAGGTGGTTCTGCGCGGTGAGCAGCGCCGCCATCGAACTCCAACATCAACAGGTAGCCTGGCTGCGATTGAAAGTACATGCCTGTTGGTGTCATGTTCCGGCCTGGAGCGAGCTTCTCAGGGTCCGCAATGTCGACCTGCGCAGAGTAGCCGGTAAATTCCGGCTCCGTTCCGGCGAACTCAAAACCGCCCGCCTTGCGAACAACGCTGCGGCTTCCATCGCAACCCACTAGCCAATTCGCTTCGAAAAAATGATCCCCTGACTGAACCGCCACCCCATTCGCGGTTTGCTGAAAGTCCGTAATTGCGCGCCCCCGCCTGATCTCTACACCGAGGGCTTCTGTGCGGCGAGCGAGTACAGATTCAACCTCTTCTATTTCAGAAATCAGATTGGTCTCGGTCGAGCTTGGCAGGCGTTGCCTCCACTGTGAGGAGTCAATATTGCCTTCAAGAAATGGAATGCCGGCGAAGTGTCCTACCTGACGACGTGGTCCTTCGGGAGTTGAAGTTTTGTGTGGGTTCCTAAGGCGTTTGTGTACCTCAAGCTTTTCAAGTAACCCGCGACGGTAAAGCGCTTCGATCGTGGGCGCCGAGAGTCCCCGTATCCCGAAAGGGATTTGCTTCAAAGGCGAGTGGGGTTTCTCTGCCTTGTCCAGTATGAGGACGGAACATTTGGTCAAGGCCAGTTCACCGGCGAGGAATAGACCGACAGGCCCTGCGCCGGCAATAATGACATCCTGAATTGAAGGATCTCGTGGGGAGTTTTCATTTTGCATAGTGAAATAATATACCGGTCAGTCGGTTTTTAATATACTAAAAATACCGTACCGTCGGTTTATGCTAGTTTGGCTAGCGTGAGAATACGAAAACCACGAAAGCCACAGGAACGAGCAGCTGTGACCCGAAATCTGCTCTTGAGTGCCGCAGAGCAGGTCTTTGCGCGGGTCGGCTATGAAAAGGCACAGGTGGAAGAGATTGCGGAAGCGGCGGGCTTCAGCAAAGGGGCTCTATACGCTCACTTCAAGAGTAAAGAAGAACTGTTTCTAGGGCTCTATGAGACGAAAACAGCCAGTTCACTGGCAAAACTTCGTCACGCCTTGGACAGCGCCCCCACTCGCGATGGAAAAATTGATGCATTCCGGAGCTTCTACATCAACTTGTCCAGGGAGAAGGATTGGGCGCTCATCACCCTTGAAGTCAAGCTCTTCACTAGGCGCCATCCAGAGGTACGAGAGCGACTTCGTCAGATTGACGAGCACGCTGGAGACAGCATCGAGGGGGCAGTAACTCGACTTTTCGGCAACTCTGCTCGAGCGGCCGGAGAAGCCCTCGGGGGAATTTTCTCTGTGCTTGTGCTTGAGGCCGATTTGGAACCTAATGTCCTCTCTGAGCGCAAGATGAAAGGCATGCTCGGTACGATCTTCGACGTCCTGTTGGGATTACGCGATCAAGCCGCTCAAACCAGGAAAGCTCTCGAATAGAGCGTGTCTAAGGAGTTTGTGTCATAGCAAGGCCAGAAGGAATAGGACGGGTGCCCTAGGTTCGCCAAAGCGTACCTGGGCCGAAAACGGTGGGGCGCAGCACTATAAGCGCTAACTTGTTTAGGGTGTTTTTCGTCAAACTCCCACAAAATCGTCATCCTGAGCGGAGCGCCTCACAGATTGATCGCGTGACACAGCGCTTGTGGCGCGGAGTTGAAGGACCTCGGCGGTGCTTGTTTTATTATGCTGCTCGGAGCTTTTCGACCACTGAAGCCCGAGAACAGGATCCGCTGCGATACCCACCTGTTAGTCACGGATGCATCTTTTCATGCACTGTAGTCATCTTCGATCCCCAGGTGTTTGCAAGTTCTTGGTTCTCGGCCCTAGGGAAAAACCGTAGCGGGACCGCCCGGTGCGGGCTCGGTGGTTGAAAAGCTCCGAGCAGCATGGGTAAGATAAGCACCGCCGGGGTCCTTCGACTCCGCGCCACAAGCGCCGTGTCACGCGATCAATCGGTGAGGCGCTCCGCTCAGGATGACGATTTTGTGGCAGTTTTGACGAAAACACACGAAACAACTTAGCGCTTATGGGGCGCAGCCCCCACGATCGCATTTGCTGAATTCTCGCAAATCTAGCTTTGGATCGCAAAAGCAGTCAGCCGGGTCAATCTGCTCCTGCATGACACAGACTCCTAAGACTCTCTGGCGGTTCGCGCAGCAGGAGGTTGGTCAGGATCATGGCGACCATCATCTGCTGGACCTTACTCCCTTACTCCGGGCTCTGCGGGCCCGGCCCTTCCTGGTCGTCCGGAGAAGAAAGAAGGGTCCTGTACAGTTTCATTGCACGCGTACCTTGACGAGTCCTACTCCGTGCGCAGGGCCTTCAGTGGATCGATGGCCATGGCTCTGCGCGCGGGAATGTAGCAGGCGACGAGGGCGAGGCCGGCGAGCAGGAGCGGCGCTCCAAGAAGAAGACGGGGATCGTCCACTCCCAGGGAAAAGGCGTCGGAGAACTCTGTGGTGATGGCGGACAGTGCTTTGGCGAGGGCAACTGAGCCTAGGAATCCAATGACGATCCCGACGCCGACGAGGGTTGCGCCTTCGCGAAGCACGAGATTGAGCACCTGCGATTTGCGCGCGCCGAGAGCCATGCGGATGCCAATCTCCTTGCGCCGCTGCGCGACCGCGTAGCCAGTGACCCCGGCAAGTCCGATCGCGGAAAGGATCAAACCGAAGAGGCCGATGCCGCCGAAGGTGCGGAGGGCCGAGCGCATGGCGGCCCGGGTGAGTTCGAGGTACTCGTTGAGAGTTTGCACGTTGAAGAGGGTCAGATTGGGATCCATGGAAGCGACCACGCGGCGCACGCCACCGAGCGCGTCCTCGGCGGAATGGCCGCGCACCACGATGACGATGCCGCCGCTTGGGGTCTGAGAGAAGTCGCGGCGCGTGAGCGGAAGGTAGGCGATGCGCTGGGTCATGCCAGCCGCATCTTTCATATCGGGAACCACGCCTACGACTTCGTAGGAGTGCTGGTCGTCGCGGAGATGTTTGCCAATGGCGTTGTTGTCGCCGAAGAGGACGCGGGCGGCTTTTCGGTTTAGCACCAGAGGCACGCGTGTACTTGGGGGTTCGGAAGCGCCGGTTACGTTCAGGCCGGCACGCTGATCGCGCTCCTCGAATTCACGGCCGGCAACAAGGGGTTGGTTCAGGACGGAAAAGAAGCCTGCGCCCACCGTCTGTTTGATGAAGCCTCTCTGCACCGGCGCTGACTGGTGCGAATCATCAACGGTGAGATGGAAGTCGTCATCATCGCCGGGCAGATAGGGCGGTTGTGCCGCAAGAGCGAAGCTAGTGATGGACGGGACGCTTCGCAGTCGATCGGGCAGGCTCTCGAAAAAGGCCTGGGCTTTTTCAGGGGAGTAGCCGTCGCGCACCGGATCGATGAAGACAAAGGCCATGGTCTTCGGGTTAAAGTTGGTTTGAATGCTATTGCTTTTAACGATGCCGAGGACAAGGAATCCTGTGATGAGAAGGAGCAGAAGCGAGCCGGCGACCTGCGCGCCCATCGCCAGATTGCGGAGTCCGAAGCGCTTGTGGCCCGAAAGCTCGAGAGCTGTGCCTTGTTTCATTGCAGAGGCGACGTTGGTATTGGTGGCCTGGAGGGCGGGAAGGAGGCTGAAACCGATGCCGCATACGATCGCGAGGAGAAAGGCGAAGAGGGCGGTGTGCCAGTCGATGGAGCGCTCCGGATTAAGGGGCGAGCCAACCGGCAGTTGCGTGTGTGCGGTAATGGCCGCGAGGGCCCAGGCGAGAGCGAATCCTGCCCCGCCACCGAGGAGGGAAAGCAAAACACCTTCGGTGACCATTTGCCGCACGAGACGGAAGCGGCTGGCGCCGACGCCGAGACGGATAGCTAATTCCTTGCGGCGGTTGATGCCGCGCGCGAGGGCCATGGTGGCGAGATTGAGGCAGGCGATGGCGGTGACGATGGTCATCAGCGCGGTGTAGAAGCCGAGGACTTTAGGGCGAACTTCGCGGGGGACCTGCACGCGCGTGCCCGCGCCCATCAGGACAACGCGTTTCGCTTTGTCGGCCTGACGCGGTGCGAGGGGATCGTCTTTGTCCAGGCGGCGGGTGATTCCGTCGAGGGCAGACTCCGCGGAGTCGATGCTAACGCCGGGAGCAAGGCGCATGAGGAACTGGAAGGACTTGAGGCTGGGGTTGTGAGGTGCGTCATTGCCCAGTTCCGGAGCGACGGTTGCGGGAACGGTGATAGGCACGAATAGCTCAGCGGGGCTGGCGGTGAGTGCACCGTCGAATTTCGCGGGTGTGACGCCGACGATGGTCGCGTCCTGTCCGTTGAGGCGGATGGTCCGGCCGATGGTGTCCCGGTCGGAGTTGAAGCGGCTGCGCCAGTAGCGATCGCTGATGACGACGGCTGCAGGGCTGCCGGTTTTGTCCAGGTCGGCGCTGAGCAGACGGCCGCGCTGCGCCTCCATGCCGAGGACGGAGAAGTAATCGGGCGAGACGAGTTGTCCGTAGACGCGGCTGGGCTTGCCGGACTGGCCGGGGAGGGCGACGTTGAACTGCACGTTCTTCTGAACCGCCGCAACGCCGGTGAAGAGGTTCTTCTGGTCGCGGAAGCGCTCAATGTAGGGGTAGGAGGTGGGAGTTTCACCGGTGACGAGCTGGTTGGGATTCGCGACGCCGGACAGCGTGCGCGTGAGCAGGACCCAGGCTTCTGTGTAGACATTGGTGGTTAGGCCGATGCCAAGTCCCATGGAAGCAATGCCGACCAAGGCGTAGCCCGGCGATTTGGCGAGGGTGCGGGCGGCGTATTTCAGATCGCGACCCATCTCGCTGAGATATTCGAGAGGCAGGCGGAGAGCAAGGTCGGCGATGAGGCGGACGACTCCCGCGATGCCGTGACGTTTGGCGACCTCAGCGATGCAATCTTCACCGGCCTGCATCATCTCGTCGCCAAAGGCGAGTTTGAATTCGTGCGGGAAGGCTTCGGCCAGCCGCCTGTAAATAGGCCACGCGATCTTCATAAGGTCACCTTTCCGTCAGCATTGCGCGCTTTGACTTGATAGCCAGGACTAATTCTTGAAGGCGCTCGCACTCCGCATCGAGGACAAGCTTGCCGAGCGAGGTGAGGCGATAGTAGCGCCGGCGCGCGTCGTCGTCGGCAGGCGCCGGCCGCTTGTTGGACTCCTCGATCAGGTCGGCTTCGATAAGGCGTTTGATCGAGCCGTAGAGCGTTGCGGGCCAGAGGCGCACCTTGCCGGTGGTGCGGTTGAGGACGTCCTGCATGATGCCGTAGCCGTGCTGCTCTCCGCCGGCGAGGGCGAGCATGATTTCGAACCACTGCGATTTGAGGGGGAGGAAGGCTCGAACCTTCGCCTGTGTCATGATGTATATCTATATCAAGCAATATATATATTGGGCAAGACGAATCTTCTGCGCCGGAAACAGAGATCACTCCGCACGAAGTGCCCGCATCGGATCAATAGAGGCCGCGCGGCGCGCGGGAACGAAGCCTGCAACAGCAACGGCTGCAGCGAGGACGAAGATGGCAACAGCCAGACTCCAAGGGTCGTATGACTTCACCAGGTAGAGCTGACTCTCCATCATGCGGCCGCCCATTAGAGAAATCGGAATCCCCAGAGTCAGGCCGAAAATCAATTGCCCAAATGTTCTGCGCATCACCATGCCAACCACCTGCGCCCGGTCCGCGCCGAACGCCAGATGGAGCCCTATCTCACGCGTGCGCTGCGTAGTTTGATAGGCGGTGATGCCGTATAGCCCGATAGCTGTGAGGACGAGGGCCAGTAGGCCGAAAAGCACGGTCAAGCGGGCAACCAGCCGTTCCTGGCTGAAGTTGCCGGCAAGCTGAGAATCGAGGGATCGAAGGTTGATGTAAGTAGGTCCAGACGAAACCAACCGTTCGCTGGAATCCGTGTTCGCGGGTTCCGGCGACTGAATGATCTCGGGATAGGATCTCTTACGAGTTTTCCTGCAAAGCAAGGTACTGATGGATGAAGGCGATGGCCATGCTGCCTTCGCCCACTCCACTCGATACTCGCTTGATGGAGTTATGACGCACATCTCCGGCGCAGAACACACCCGGCAGGCTGGTCTCCAAGGGGAACGCGTGGCGATCAAGGTTTCCAGGTGGTGAGGTCGCGCCCGGTGCAAATATATCCGCGCGGATCCCGTTCCAAATCGTCTGGTAGCCATGATGTGCTGGCATCGGCGCCGATCATCACGAACAAGGCATCGGCTTCATAGCCAAGTATCTTCTCCATCTCATGAGGCGCTTGAACACGAGCCTCAATACGTTTCAGGCGATCTTCACCGTCAGCCGAAACGACCTGGGTAAAGGGGAGCACCTGGATGTTGGCCTTCGATGCAATCTGATCAATCAGGTATTGCGACATGCTGAGTTTCAGCCCTTCGCCCCGAACCAATATCTTTACTTCAGTCGCATAGCTCGACAAAAACATGGCTGCTTGTCCCGCTGAATTGCCGCCTCCTACTATGAAGACCTTCTTGCCGACTACATTGGTCGCCTCCTGACGGGCCGCTCCATAAAATATGCCGCGTCCAAGCAGGCGGTCTTCACCCTTCGCCTGCAGCCGACGCCAGTCCACGCCTGTGGCCAACACCACGGCCCGAGACGATACCGACTGGCCTCCGTCAAACTCGCACACATAGCCTTCACTTGAGGGGCTAAGCTTTTCGACCGAACGCGTCAACGCCACTTCCGCGCCGAAATAAGTCGCCTGCTTGAATCCCCGCCCGGTCAGGTCTTCCCCTGAAATCCCCTCAGGAAATCCCAAATAATTCTCGATACGGGATGATGTCCCGGCTTGCCCGCCTGCGGCACAGCGCTCGACAATCAGTACTCTAAGCCCTTCAGAACTCCCATAAACGCCGGCGGCCATACCGGCCGGTCCGGCCCCCACAATCACCACGTCATAACTGTCATGATTGGGTTTGGTCTGTAGTTGCAAGGCCTCTGCAATCTCCCTGGTTGTCGGCGGCTCCATGAAAAGTTGTCCGTCAACACTTACGACCGGGCAATCAGGGTCGTCGGAGAGGCCGGCCGGCACCCGCTCCGGGTGGCTATCTCGATCAACCCACTCGTAAGGAACACGATTCGCCGAAAGA
>CAWBBY010000041.1:0-172639 GCA_963787145.1 uncultured Acidobacteriaceae bacterium | reverse complement strand
GTAGAGGTTGACGATGTGCTCGCCCTGACGCAATGGGAAGACGATGCGCTGATAAAGAGCATCCGCGCCCTGTGCGTTAATAAGACCGGCTGTCCGCAAAAGTTCGAAGGAATAACCTTGCGCTGTGAGATGACGACGCAGATTTCCGCCGGGCGCATAGCCGATGCCCAGTTCTCGAATCAAGGCAGGATGGTAAACTCCGCGTTGCCAGAGATAGCCGAGCGCCTCCGGATACTGATCCAGTTGGTGCTGATAGAAAGTGGCCGCCTGTTCGAGCACTGCGATTGCATCTTTTTCTCGAGTGGCCGGTGGATCGAGATAAGCAAGACCTTCGTGGAAGGCCAGGTGATGTGAGAGCTGGAGGAAGCGAATCAGATCGCCGCCCTGCCCGCAGCCGTGGCAGTAGAAGACATCCTTGCGTGTGTTGACGTAGAACGAGGGCCGGCTCTCCTCATGCAGCGGACAGAGACCCACATACTCCCAATGGCCCGCAGGCCGGCCAATCCAGTTCTGTTGCCGCAGGTAATCCAGCAGGGGCATTCGCCGTCTGCGCGTCTCGACATCTTGGCTCACGCTTTTTCCCGCCTCTGGAACCCAGTCTGGGACGACTCCTCTTCGGTTCCCAGGCAAGGATGGTGGGCGAGCGGATTTTTTATACACGCATGGGCCAGAGGACTTCGAGAGCCGAAATGATCCGGGGCAACGGTACTGCTCTCTGAGCGCCAGGGTTACCACGCTCCAGCCAGTGAGCCACGCGACTCATCGTGTGCCGCAGAAACGAAAGTTCCGGCTGAGAACAGTCCAGACCCTTCGACCAGCGGCGAACCGTGGAGGAATCCGGCACGCGATCCGCATCCTTGAATCTCGACACTGCTCTTTCCCATGAACAGTGCTCCACAAAGCGCCGCAGCAATGTGTGGCAGCGCGCCACCAGGCTGTAATGGGTGTAAGGGAGTGAGTACACCGGCAGGAAGGTGAAGGTCCTTCCGCACTGGATGCAGCGGCCCCGGCGAATCCCGATCCAGTCATGATGCTCATCGTGCGCCTGCTTGCGTCGGCGCCCGTGACCGATGATCGTATCGCTCTCACAAACCGGACAATGGCGTAAGATGATTTCGTCGCAGTCTTCCGCCCAGCCGGCTACAGCCCTGTCCAGCGAGACGGAAACTGGGACAAAGAGGATCGTTACCTCACAGGGGTTCTGCTCCCGGCGTGACCCGCCAAGATCTCAGCTGGAAACAGAGCCCCGCCTCCTGAAGAATCCAACTGAAAGAAAATATAGCTTCTTATAAACAGCTCTTGAGCGTTGATCCAGATTTTTGGCCGGTTATCTCCGCCAATGCACGCATTGAGGACTGCTGGCGCCGAATCTTACTTTTTCGGATTGCGAGCGAGTAACCGCCTACACGTACTAAGCCCACCGGTAAAGGAAGGGTTGCCACTACACCCTCGGAACACAGACAGGGCTCATTTCTGAGCGGAATGGCGCGTCGGCAACGAATTTGGGGGAAGTTTCAGGATATCGAGTTGCCGAGATTCCAAAAGCTGTTCGGCTTTCTTTCCGATTGCGCGCGTATATTGGCGTGCAAGGATGATCCACATGCTTTCCCACGCTCGTTCAGGGATTGCTGCTGTCGTGCTCGCAGGGGCGGCGCTGCTGTGCGCGCGGGCGCAGGTGGTGGACTTTCAGAGCGAGCGCCTCCCCGTTGTGGAGATTCATGGCCTATGGCGCTTCCACACCGATGACGACCCGGATGGCAAGCTGGGCTGGGCCGCTCCGGGCTTCGACGACTCATCCTGGACGCTGCTTCGCTCCGACCAGCCGTGGAATGACCAGGGATACAAGAATTACGCCGGCATGGCGTGGTATCGATTCCAGGTGGCCCTGCCCCCGAAACACCCGCCTCTGGCCCTCTACATTCCCAGCATCAACACCTCCTACGAAGTATTCGCTGGCGGACGCCTTATTGGTCGGCTGGGCGGAATTCCGCCTCGCGAAAACGTCCGAAGCAGTGGAGCAGGGCAAGTCATACCCATCCCAAACGATCTCGCATCCAGGGGGCTTCTTACCATCGCCATCCGCGTTTGGCTCTGGCGCAATGTGACATTCCTCGGCGGCGGGCCGCTTGGTGCTACTCGCATCGGAGACGCCAGTCTCCTGAACCAGTGGAGATCGCTCTACGCTAGCGAGATTTTCCGGACCGTCTCCGCGCAGAATATCCTGCTGCTCGAGTATCTGCTGGCTGGTTTTGCCGGATTGGGTCTCTTTCTGTTGCGCCCCGGCGAGCGCGAGTATCTATGGTTCGCCGCAACCGAAATTGCAAGCGCAGCGCTCTGCGGCTGGGTCGTTTACAAGCCGTTCCATAACACATGGTTTCAGGGGTACTATGGGCTGTTTGGCCTTCTTCTCTTAGCGAGCGGAATCTGTCTTCCCACGTTTCTCGTTGCTCTGCTAAGGGAACCCAAGCGCTGGCTTTATTGGATTGCGATTGCGTCCAACCTTATCGCAGGTCTCTCGACGATTCTTGGAACATTCTCGGGGATCAGCATTCCGGTATGGGCCGCCTCTGCCACTTTCGCAGGTATGCCGTTCTGGGTCTGCGTGCCTCTGCTTCTCTACTTCCCAGCCAGGCAAGGTAACTTGGATGCACGCCTGTTGCTCGTTCCCGTCAGCCTGTCCTTCGGAGCTCGTATTGCCGGAAATGTCCTTGTTGTGCTCTTTAGCACCGGGCACCTTAGCGGCGCCGCCTTGGATAGATACCAGCATCTCTTCACGTGGCCGTTTCCCTTCTCCGTCCAGGACATCGCCGACTTCCTGATGCAGATTTCGATTCTCGCCATCTTGGTTCTGCGCTTCGCCCGCACTCGCCGCGACGAGGAGCGCCATTCCTCCGAACTTGAGGCGGCTCGTGTCGTCCAGCAGGTTCTCATCCCGGAGAAGATTCCCGCGATTCCGGGGTTCGCTATAGCCAGCGTCTACAAACCGGCCAGCCAGGTGGGAGGCGATTTCTTCCAGATCATCGCGCTGAAGGACGGAGGACTGCTTGCCGCCATTGGCGACGTAAGCGGCAAGGGCGTGCCTGCCGCGATGACCGTCTCGCTGCTAGTGGGAACGCTCCGCACACTGGCTCATTACACACAAAGTCCCGGCGAGATTCTCGCCGCCATGAATCAGCGCATGTTGGCCCGCTCCAATGGCGGATTTACTACCTGCCTGGTGCTGCGCGTGGACCCGGAAGGCACAGTCACCGCAGCCAACGCCGGGCATCCGGCACCTTATTGCGACGGCGCGGAGAAGGAGATCGAAAGCGGCCTTCCCCTCGGCCTCTCGGCGCAATCGAACTATCCTGAAAGGACCTTCACTCTGAGCGCGGGCACGCAGCTCACCTTGGTGACCGATGGTGTGGTGGAGGCGCGCGGCAAGGGCGGCGAGCTCTTCGGCTTTGCGCGCACGGAAGCCATCAGCCGCGAAAACGCCGAGCACATCGCCCAGACGGCGCAGGAGTTTGGGCAGGACGATGATATAACGGTCCTCACCTTGTCCCACGCGGGAGTTCCGGCTTCAGTCTGAGGCGATTGCACTCCCCGAGAAAATGAGCAGGAAGTTCGGAGCAAGGGGCGGATCCTTCGAGTTCTGGGCGAGTGACCCTACACTCGGACCCAACGTGAGCCAGATCACGCCTACTTCCGGATTGGCCGCAACACGCCATAGGCAAATCTGGCTAGCAAGTCCAAGAACGACGTCGCGCGTCCGCTGACCGCGCGCGCCATGCACCGCGAGTGGCGCGCCGCGATGCCGAAAGATCTCGCGCAGGTGGACTACGCGCGCCAGTTCATCGATCTGCTGGGGAAGAACGCCCCGACGGTGAAGCAACCAACGCTCTTACGTGCGGTCCGGCCGGCTTTCCGGAACGCCTCGGCGGACCGGCATCGCGTTGGCGGAGGCGGGTACCGGCACAATTCCCTGCGTCAAGCCTTCGTTGAATTGCTCGCGAAATTCGCCCCACCGGAGAATGCCGGCATGAACTGGGGAGTAGTCACCGCCACGACAGAAAGCGACGGCGCGGAGCGAAAGCATGAGCGGCGTTCATCGTAACAATGACGAATCAACGTTTGACGAAGGACGGCCGCAGGGGGAAACTAAGACTGCATTGGACCAAATCTAAGGAGCCATGATGGACGACCGAAGGGTGGCGATCTTTTCTACGGGTCGTTCATGGACGATAACATTTTGAAACAGCTCGGCGTCGTAGCGGAGCGCAGTGAGGTCGCGGTGTTTATGTTACGTCATCACACCCGTATGATTGCGAACCAGGATGGCTCGGTCTACTCCACGAGAGGTTCGGCCGCATATCCAGTCTACCGGGAGAACCAATGGCAGAGACGTTCGAAGCATACCGAACTCGAGTCCTAAGCTACCTTGGCGATGAGGAGCCCATCGGTGTCCAACAAGCCACCCCATCGCAACTCGATCGGCGTCTGCGCGATGTCGCGCCCGAGGAGTTGATCCGGCGCCCTGCACCTGAAAAGTGGTCAATCGCCGAGATCGTAGCGCACTTGGCGGACGCGGAGCTGGCGATGGGGTGGCGATTGCGAAACATGCTGGCGAATCCGGGCGTGGCCTTAACGTGGTGGGATCAGGCCGTATGGGCGGAGCGCTTGGGTTACGCGCAGCAAGATGCGAGCCTTTCCGCAGGGGTCTTTCGGGCGCTGCGCGAGAGCAACCTGCGACTGTTGGAGTCGGTCCCGCGCGCACGGTGGGTGGAGTGCTATGGGGTCCACGAGGTACGCGGACGGCAAACGGTCGAGGAGTTCGTCCGCTTGGAAGCGGCACACGACTTGAACCATCTTCGGCAGATGGACCGCATCTTGGATGGGCGTATGTAAGCGGTAGCCGTTTGGCTGCCAACGCCTCGGCGAGCGCACTCAGTCGGTTGTGGCGTTGAAAATGGAATAAAAGAACGTGAACGATGTGTAGAGGTTTTCTTCTATAGCCTGTTCATGGACGAGGAATTCCTGCGTGGAAGGGTCTTAAACCGGAAGGCGGTGAGATCGCCGCCATCGACGCCTTCTCACTTACGCGGCCTGACCTGGATCGCCTATCCCGAAACTCCCGCATACATTCGGGCTCAAAACTGAAATCGCGAAAACTCCACCAAATCAATTTTTTCACATACAGTCTGTCCACAAATCTTGACCACAAATCTGAATGCCGTATTGGCGGACAAAGCTGCAGGCAACAATTAAAGAACGCTTCCGTCGAATCAGCTCACCCCGCCGCCGGTAACCTTTAGGCTCCTCGCGGTATCCGTTCGGCTACCGTTACCGCCGCCTAGCGAGATGAGCAGAAACCTATCCTATTGAAAATTAAAGGAAATTGCCCAAGAGCGGCCCCACGTTCGCGTTGGCCCCCAACATGCAAGAGGTGAACGCGCTGGGTTCCTGGATCCAGCGATTCGTACCAAGCCGGATGGAATTCGCAGTAGGCCCCTATCTCTGTGTTCTTGCCGGGCGCACGTTGCGCTTTAGTAAGTGAGGCGGTTGGTGAGACGCCCTCCACAAGGAGATGTACACATGAACGCGCTCGCTGTCGCCACAGGGAAACAGGGCTTGGCATTCTTTGCGTTCGATGCGTCTTACGTCGAGAAACTTCGAGCGGGAGATGCGCATATAGAGGGACACTTCGTGAACTACTTCAGCGAGCTGATCCGTCTCAAGCTACGCTCGCGCTTGAATTCCAAGGAAGCAATTGAAGATGTCAGGCAGGAAACCTTCATGCGCGTACTGACACTGTTGCGCGGCAAAGGTGGCCTTCGGCAGCCGGATCGACTGGGACCCTTTGTCAATTCGGTTTGCAACCATGTCTTGTTCGAGCACTATCGTTCGCAAAAAAGAACGGAGGCGACGATCGACGACGAAGAGGAGGCCGCCATTGCTGGCCGAGAACCAAGTGCGTTGAGTCTGCTGGAAGCCAAGGACACCGAGCGAGTGGTTCGCCAGACTCTCAACCGGTTGCCTGAACGCGACCGGCGTCTGCTTCAGTCGGTGTTGCTGGAAGAACGCAACAAAGATGTGGTTTGTGCCGAGTTCGGTATCACCCGCGAATATTTAAGAGTGTTGCTACACCGTGCCAAGCAGTCTTTCAAGTCGTGTTATGCAAGCCGGTTAGGTGCAAGTTAAGGTGCACCGATAACAAGCTGCTGCCCCCCCAGCCGCATGGATCGACCTGTCGTTAAATTTATCTTCACCAGCAAGCAGCCCAGGGAGGGAGCCCAAAATGACCAGTCACTACAAACTCACAGTAGCCCTTTTAGCCACGTTTCTTTCTGCCTTCTCCTACGCCTCTGCCGCCACCGCACCACCCAAGGTGGCATTCGTTGGCGACTGGCTGACTGACGGTTGGAGTGCCACGTTCCCAGCCAACTGGATCAATGATGGAGATTGCTGTAACAGCGGAAGCTACACCTCACAACCGATAGCAGCAGCGATAGCGCAGAAGCCGTCCATCATTCACATCATGGTCGGGTCAGCTTACTTGGATGATGATGCGAGTTACAACCTCGTAACCGCCCTCATGGAGGAGGCACTGGTACAGATGATTACGCAGGCGCAGGCCGCGGGTATCCCCGTAATCCTTGGCATAGAGCCGAAGCAGTTCGCTGGTCCCCAGGGTTTGCTCGAAATGGACGACATTGTGTATGCCGTGGCAACCAAGTACAGCATTCCCTATATCAACTACAACGGTGCTTTTAACGGAACCGCGCAGGGATTTGGCTACGCCAACGGAAGTCTGATCGGACCGTTAGTCCCGCTCAATCAGTACTCACAATACCAACCCACACCTGCTGGGTACACGGTAATGACCATGATGGCGCAAACGGCCTTCGCCACCCTGAATGCACAACCAAATTATCTGTACCTGCAGGACACCCTGGAGGGCACACCTAACGGTGGCGTCGTCACCTCCAACGTCAACACCGTGAGTCCAGGAAACACCGTGCAATTCTACCCGGTTATTTTCTACAACAACGGTGTATCAGCGCAGGCTGGATTCAACACTAATTATGTCACGGGATCGAACGGAACTTGGACCTCAAGCGACCCGACGGTAGGGTACGTTAACCAGTTCGGGACGTTCAATGCATTCAACCAAGGCACAACCACCGTCAAGTTCACCCTGCCGAACGGTGTGTGGAACGAGTGGATCATGTACGTCGGCGCACCGTTCCCCGGGTGAGTGAAATTCAGCGAGTGGACCACGTACGTCGCGGCAATGTAGTAACTGATCGCTTGTGGGGCCTAGCATGCGCGCATCGTAGCCGCGTAGTTCAGGGTAGCAGGTACGCGGACACTCTTTGGGTCCCCTAGACAGGCAAGGAAAGATAGGGGACAGCCAGCGCACGGTGGGTGGAGTGCTATGGGGCCCACGAGGTACGCGGACGGCAAACGGTCGAGGAGTTCGTCCGCTTGGAAGCGGCACACGGCTTGAACCACCTTCGGCAGATCGACCGCATCTTGGGTTGCCGTATGTAGTGGTACAGATCCGCGCGGTATCTGGAGAAAGTCGCCGCAGAAATCAGGCCAGGGTGACTATTTCAGCCGCTTTTGCTCGTAGAAATAGTACAATTTAAGCCGAATAGCCAATTATCCTCAGGCGTCGGTGAGAACTGTAGATGGCTGCAGCCAAGTTCCGTGTGGGTGACATTGTCCGGTTCATCGGGACCAATCAACACCTAACCGTCAAGCAGTACCGCACAGCACCGCGTCAATATCAAGTCCAGCGAGACAACGACGAAACCACCCTCGAGTGGGTACCCGAAATCTACCTCGAACTTGTGAAACCAGCCAGCGCGAAAGCCGCCGGATAATTGACGCCATCTCGGCGTCATTTGTCGTCGAAGCATTTGAGCCGCCTCGCCTTATACTTCAGGGATTCTGACGTGTGAGGTCTTCTGATGCAGCCGCGGTGCTCAATCTGTTGGACTACGCACAATCTTGCGAAGTGCTCCAACGAAAACTGTCCAAACCTGCTATGTACTCTGCACGGCAACCGGTATGAAGGTCATTGCTTAGCATGCTGGGAGACAACGAACATACTGCTGCGACCTTGGACGATCCGCCCGCGAAAAAGATGACGCCCGCTGTCTGGAGAAGTTAGCCGCGGAAATTGGCAATGGTCAATAGGGACTAGTCTCCTTAAAATTCCATCTCCTTGGGAAATCCAGGACGAAATAATCCCTAAACTCCGGTCGCCCGACTCTCCCGGCGGCTTTTGATGACGTGGGTTCGTCTGTCTGCATCGTCTGTTTGCATCTCCATCAGCACCTCTTGAGAGCTGCCCTCCCCGTTTCACCGTCAGTATGCTTTGCCTCCGGTGACACGAATGCCGTCCGTTCAACTAGAAGACTTCTATAGTCGCACTGTGACCGGGGGCCGCGGCGATCTTCTGGTCCCGCGTGATCAAAGGAGCCTTTAGCTCTTCGGCAAGCGCTATGTAGGCTGCATCGTAAGCACTCAGATTCTGTCGTAGCTGCCAGATCCGATGCAAGAGCACGACAGGGGCATACCGAGTGACACGAACCGCGATCAGATCTTCCATTGCCTCCTCAGCCCGCTTGCGTGCCAATGTCCCCTCGCGCACCAGGCGCCGCAGGACCTGAGCAAACTCCACATCGAGCAAATGAACAGTGTGCAGAGTGTCGTTGCGCGCGTAGATACGCTGTTCTATGCGCTGTCCGGTTGGGGTTTGTAGCAGCCAGTCGACGACCGCCGAGGCATCGAGCACGATCATCGCGCACTACGTTCCTCACGCAACAGTCCTCCGGTGTCCAGAACGACCGGAAGCGGTTTGCGCTTGTGCAGACGCTCGCGAAACTCGGCCAGCGTCGGACGCTCCGCGATCTCTCGGAGCTCCACGAGCAAATAGTCGGAAAGCGACATGCCCGCCATCGCGGCCCGAGCCTTCAGGCTGCGATGAAGAGCATCCGGCACATTCCGAACCTGGATCATTTTTGCCATGCTATGAACATAGTTGCATGTGATGCACATGTCAATGCGGCAGACCGGGCCGGCTCCCTTGAGGGACAGATTTAGTGGTCGATTTAGTGACGGGATCACGCAGTCCAGGTGTTCAGGCTATCCCTGTTTTACCCCTTCTGCGAACGGCACCCTTGGGCCGAGCCGTTTTCCTTTGTGTGACTACTGGCTCGAGGTAGCGGAGAATGGCATCGCGCATAGCCTGCTGCAGGCGCGGGCGGGCGCTAGGCGGGGCGGTGGTGAGCTCGTCGAGGATTCCTCGGAAGATCATAAGGGCGACCTGACCGTAGTGGGTCGCTTCGGAGCACGAGAGCCTGGGTAGCTCACGCCGGAGGCGGGCTGCGATGAAGTCGACGAAAACCTGTCCAAGTACCCGCTTTTCTTCGCGCGCATCAATTGAGAGCGGGGCGTCGACCACGAGGGTGTGGAACTCGGGCCGCGTCCGGTTGAAACTCATGCAGACATCGAGCAGCGCATGGATGGCCTCTGCGAAGCTCAAGGCGCCTTCGGAGTCAATCGTCCGTTCGGCTGCGGCCATTTCGCGTGCGTACATCGAGGCTAGCTCACTAGCGATGGCTTCCTTGTTGGGGAAAAACTGGTAGAGGGTGGCGGGAGACACGCCCGCCTCCGTGGCGATCGCGTTTGTGGTGGCCTCGTGGTAGCCAACGCGTCCGAAGACCGCGGCCGCAGCGCGGAGGAGATTCTGCCGGCGCTGCTCGCCTCGTGCGTTACGCTTGCGTTTTGGATCGAAAACGGCCACAGGACGATTCTCGCAGAAGGTGAAGATACAAGCAAAAACTTGCATCTTTGCCGCAATATAAGTATCTACTTGCATAGGAGGAGAACGGCATGTTCACAGTAATGGGAATTACAGGCAACGTCGGCGGGGCAGTGGCAGAGAATTTGCTCGCCGCGGGCAAAACAGTGCGCGGCGTGGTGCGCAATTTGGGGAAGGCGAAAGCCTGGGCTGATCGCGGTGTGGAGCTGGTGCAATCGGCGTATGACGATGCCACCGGGCTCGCAAAGGCATTTGCCGGAGCGGAGGGCGTGTTCGCGATGATTCCACCAGACTTTGCGCCGGCCCCAGGCCTACCGGACCAGAAGCGCACGATCGCGGCGATCCGCGAGGCGCTCGAGCAGGCGAAACCCGGCAAGGCCGTGTTTCTTTCGTCCATCGGTTCGGAGCAACCGAGCGGTCTGGGGCTGATCACGTCGACACACCTGATGGAGCAGGCGACCCGCACGCTGCCGATTCCTGTGGCCTATCTGCGCGCGGGCAGTTTCATGGAGAACTGGCTGGCAGCGTTGGACCACATACGTGCGACCGGTGAGATGCCCTTCTTCTATGGGCCGCTCGAGCGCAAATTTCCGCTGATAGCCACGCGAGACATCGGCTTGGCGGGCGCCAAGGTGCTGCAGGAAACCTGGACGGGCGAGCGCGTGTTCGAGGTGGACGGGCCGGAGGGTGGAACAGATTTGCACGAAACGGCGGCCGCGTTCGGCAGGGCGCTGGGCCGCGATGTGAAGGCCGTGCAGTTGCCCGAGGCGGCCTGGCAGAGCGTTCTGGAAACAATCGGCATGCCGGGCGACCGGACAGGGCTCTACATCGAGATGGTGAAGAGCTTCAACTCAGGCTGGATTCACTTCGGTAATCCGGGAACCGAGAGGTTCCGCGGGCCGACGACGATCGAGGCGTTCGCACAAGAGCTGGTCAAGTAATGGACCCAACAGAGCGCCGCCATGGTTACCAAAATGATTTTTTCTTGCTCTGGACGCGGCCCAAGAACCGTACTACTGTGGAAGTAAGAATCCACACGTCAGCGCCCTCTTCACGAGGGCCCTGCTTGGCCTTGCACCGGTCCGCTCCAACCGTGCAACTGCCGCCCAACCACCGGAAAAGCATTTGCCGGTGTCATGAGTCGGTGATCGCAAGCAGTAATGTGACCTCGAAGCGACGGATAACGCCTGTCCGCAGCATTCCTGCGCCCCGCGAGGGCGCCTGCGGAGAGCAGGGTGCGCTCAGTGCGTCCTCTTGATTGAGCAGTTTTGAAAACTTGGGAAACACCACACCTCAGCGGAGCTCCAGTCTGTATGCGAGAACTCCTGGCTGGGTCCGGGCTGCTTGGCCGCAGCGAGCCACCTCGTCCAGCGAGTCTCAGCCCGGACATCCATTCCCTAGAGCACGGGCCTTCAGAACTTTAGATACGCTTCGCTCTCCGTCCTTCAGGGGACTTATAACGCTTCTAGCGCTCATTTATTTGGAAACATCCCTGGGACAGCCTCTCAGTCGAATGAGGGCGGATAAATTAATTGATTGATCATCTTCGTGAAACAAAGGACTTATTCGGCAACGCCCACCCCCGCTGAACTCCCAAACCTCAAAAGGACCCAAAAATATCAAATTTTAAAACTGGCCCAACAGGCTGCACTTGGCGACCTAGTCCCTACGTCTTTAAGAAAACAACACGCCCATTACGCCCTTTACGCAGAGAGATTCCACCCCAGGACTTAGTTCGCTTTGTTCGCTTTGTTCGCACATTTCTGCAGGAACAAAAGACGCCGGAGACTGACTTGCCAACCGCACACACTCTTTTGCTACTTGCTGGACGAATGCCCGATGGTGAAACGTAAACCCGCGCGGAAGGTAAAGGGCAACGATGGATAGCCAATGGGGGCGATCCTTTTGTTGCCGGTCAGGTTGTCCAGCTGGGCATATACGGCAACCCAAGACAGGAACTGGTAGCTTCCGCCAAGATCGAGCTTGGCATAACTGGAGTCGAGATTGCGATTGGGCAGGAGCAGCGAGTTCCCTTCCACCAAATCACGGCCGCCCAGAAAAGTGGAGTCGTCACTCCGGCTTGCAAAAACCCCCGTGAATGCCACGGCATATTGTTTACCGCTGTAGTTCACCGCAGCAAAGCCGGTATGCGGCGGCCGCTGAAACGGACGTGCGCCCGGCAGCGGGTCAAAGGCGCCGATGGGCACCTTCGAGAAGGACGGCGCAGGTTGTCCAGGCAGGCCGGTGTTAAATGCGGGTTCCAGCGCACTGGAAGTAAATGAGCGCTGCACCACCGCATCCAGATAGGTATAGCCTCCGCGCAAAAACAAAGTCCTGAAGACGCTGTATTGCACTTCGCTTTCTACGCCTAGGGCACGGAACGCCTGCGAGTTCACATCGAGGGGGCCGGCGCTGCTGATAAGGCTCTCGAGCGACTGCTGCTCACTGGAACTCAATTGCGGCAGCAACGCCGGCACTTCGGTGGCAGGGACCGGCTCAATCTGCCTGCCGTACTGGTTATGGAAATAGCCGATACGCAGCAGGCCGCGCTCACTCAGGAAGCTTTGCGCCCCGCCGCCTTCATAGGTGCGCGACTGCTCCTCGACAATGGGTGTAATACGGTACTGCTGAATAGCCTCGACCCCACCCTGCTGGCCCAGAAGAAAGTCATACAGGGACGCAAACTGCTCGTCGAGGGACGGCTCCTGGTAGCCTTCGGCGAAGTTGAACCATATCTTTGTCCCGTGGAAGGGACCGTTGCCCGGCCGGACCGGATAATAGGTCAACCCGAGACGAGGCGTGCCCACCGTCCCGAAAAGCTGGTTCTTCTCCACCCCGCCTCCCAGCGAGTAGAAGAGCCGGCCCTTGTAGTCCCCTTGAACTTGCCCGGTGTAGTCATAGTTGGCGCGCTCTATATTCTGATCGAGCCCGTAGGCGACGGATTTCTTCGCCCCGCGCTCGTCGGCATAGCGAAAGGTGAACAAGCCGAAGATGTGCTGGGTGAACGGGTAGTCGCTCTGAAAGTAGACCTGGTCGCGATTGTTGACCTGTTCCACGGTATTGGGATAAACGCCGGGGAAGTTCAGGATCGCCTGTCCGATTACCGAATATCCGTTGGCGCCGTCAATCAAGGTATTGTAACCGTAATAGTTGTTGGATGGGCTGAGCTGAATACCCGCGGGGTAGAAGTTGATATCCTCTTCGCGCTTGCGCGTCATGCCATAGCGCACCAGGTTGTGCCAGTTGCCGTAGGTCCGGTGTTCGATCGATGCTCCAAGATAAATATCCTGATTGGATTGCTTGCCGGCGTTGGCAATGCCGTAGAAGTTGAAGGGGCCGGGGGTCCCTGTGGCCGCATCGCTATTGCTGGCGACTACCCGAAGCTGGGTTGCCGACGAGAACGCGTAGCCCAGGTTCGCGCTCGCCGTGTCGTCGTGAAACTCATCCAACTTGATGGAATTGTCGCTCTGGAAGGCTTCAAAGCCCCCGTAGTAATCGAATTTCTTGTGGGTGCCCCCGAGCTGCGCCCGGTTGCGAAAGGTGGTGAAGGTGCCGGCATCTCCCTCATAAAACAGCGACGGAAAGGCTGTGCTGCCGCGCGACATGCTCACATTCACGGCTCCGGAAGCCGCATCCGAGCCGTAGAGCACGCTGTCGGGACCGCGGTAAACCTCGAGGTCTGCGATGCCGGACGTCGACAGGTTGCTGTAGTCGAAGGCGCCTCCGATATCACCAATGGGAACTCCGTCCAGGTTCACCTGGTTGGAGTCGGCATTGCCGCCGCGAATAAACAACGAGGCCAGGGCGCCGTATTCGCCCTGGCGCACCACAAAGTCTCCCGGCACCTGGCGCAGCGGATCGATCAGATCGGTGCGGTTGGGGAAGGTTCCGCTGCGCTGCGCGGTGACCGCAGCGCTGACCATGGCTTCGGGGGCCGGCGTGCCAGTGGCAGAAACCACAATCTCCTGCCGCGCGTTGGACGACTCCAGCACGATGTCTTCCTGGTGGCTATCAGCGGCGCCAGCGTAGAAGCTGAGCGTGGTGATCTGTTTGAAATTACTCGCCGAGACCAGCGCGTAGAACCGTCCGGAGGCACTACTGCTGATCTGGTAAGTGCCATCCGAGTGGGTCACCGCGATAGCCACGATCTGGCTATTTTGCAGCAACAAGACATTGGCATGAACGACGGGGGTGCCCAATGAATTGGTTACGGTTCCGCGAACGATCGCGGCCCGGGTGACAAGAGCCGTGGAGAGGATCAGGAAGAGACAGAAGCCATATGGCAGGAAGTACTTGCGCCGCGATCGAACCGGCATGAAAATCCTTTTTTCTCCCGGAACGAACCCCGGATTTCCTACCGCGCCGCTCCACCCACGGTCCCGTGTGCGGCTTTCTTTAAGGAAAGCCGCATGTAGTTCCCCGATCCGACCAAAGCCCGACAGGAAATCCGGGGGAGGGGAAGTGCCCGCACCTCAATAGACGCCGCGCACCGGTCCGACGCGCAAGGCTTTCAAGCAGGATGGTGACCCCGGGAAGACTCGAACTTCCGACAAACAGTTTAGGAAACTGCTGCTCTATCCACCTGAGCTACGGGGCCCTTGTCTTGACTGACTGCTACGGCTCCAGTTTAGAGCATTTTCACAATTATTGTGATTTGGCGTGGGGCTACGCAGGAACCGTTCGGACGGATCTCTTATAGCCGTCCTTCACGGCCTGCAAGCGGACTTCATACCTTTCAGCCCGGCGCGGCTGATACACCAGGGCAGGTCGGAAGCAGGCCAGGCATGTGCCGCCTTTATGACGCACGCTTGGATAAAGGATCCCGTTCGACTGTTGGGCGAGGAGTTGCCCCGCCAACAGCTGCGACGGCAGGTAACATTGCGGCACGGGTTCTGGCTGAAGGAACTCCTTATACTCTTCCGCTGGTTCCAGAACATGAAAGGGACCTTGAAAGTCAGCCTGCCAATCGTCATAGGTGGAAACTTCTTCGTTCGGCCGGCCGTGTGGCAAACCAGGAACGACGATTTCTGAAAGCCGCTTCGACTTGTGATAAGCAACTTCCGCGATTGAAGTGTCCACCTTTTTCGCCGCGTACCAGGCGCCTCGAGTGGTGTCATTGAAGCGGGATCCAAATGGACCAGGATGAAGAAATGCGGCGCGAATGATATGAGCGTTAGGAATCCCGTATACCAGTTCGAAATGACTGATTCCGCTTAGACCATAGAGTTCGCCATGGATACGCTCGTTGGTTGCCGCATCCAGCCGGGCGGCATCCGCAAGCATCGCCTCATTGCCTGCGACCTCTTCCAAAACGGTTCCGGTGTCGCTGTATCGCGAGGGAATCAGCCGATGCATCCCTTTCTGGCGGAATTCCCGGACCGGGGGCGTCAACGCCCGCCCCGCCAGGCGTCCAGCATACGGCGGACCTCCGCCATGCCCGGCTGGCCGTGGCGGATCATGTAGTTGATGGGAGCCTGGCCAGCGAAGAGGGGGCCTCGGTTTTCGAGCGTGATCCATCGGTCTGCCCAGGGCTTACCGAAGTAGATGTTCAACGCCTTATAGATTCCGATGACGAGCGAAATCCTCGTCAAGGTGTCCTGGTCGAGCTGCTTGCCCTTGGGTTTCGTCTTCCAGGCATGAAAGGTTGAGGAGGCCACACCACCCAGCAGCCCTCGCGCCTGGGCTTCGTCCAAATCCCATTTCTGCGCGATATTCACGAATACCTTGATGGCGTTCTCGCTCAGTTTCCTCCGCTCCTGGGCATCGGTGAGGTCAGGAGCCTGGTCGAAGGAGTATCCCGCCACATTGGGCGCAGCCATTGCTGTTGCCATTTGACGATCTCGTCTCCGAGAGATATTATTCTCGATTTCGAGGACATTGGCAAGCAGGCCAATAGAGCCGATACACGCAGGGGTAGATTATGTTCGTGCTATTTGTGTGAGGCAGGACGCACCTCTAAGGGCGCGCCCTGCTACCAGCCAGTGGATCCGTTCGCAGTGGGGGCGGGGGAGGCATGCAGGCATCTTGGGCGCACATGGCTTCACGAACAATCACTCGTTCGTGCTATAGCCAATTGGTGGCAGTACCCACATAGGCAACCCCGCACATTCACGTACTCCTGAAAAGGCCATGGTAAAGAGAACCCAGTAGGAACCGGCTGTTCTCACGCAGACACTGTAGACCGTACTCTTCAGGAAAATGAGTTTTTCCGCAGCCTGTTCTAGGCGCCGAGGCTTTTCAAGCGGAACAGCGCCGCGATCAAAGCATCGATATCTTCAAAGCTGTTGTAGAGCGCCAGAGACGGACGCACCGTAGTCTCGACCCCGAACCGGCGTAGCGTGGGCTGCGCACAATGGTGGCCGGAGCGCACGGCGATCCCTTCGCGGTTGAGAGCGGCGCCCACCTCTTCGGTACGGAAGCCGGCGAGCACAAAGGAAAGCACGCCCGCCTTTTCCTTGGCTGTGCCGATGATGCGGAGACCGGGAACCGTCAAGAGCCCCTGGGTAGCGTAGACCAGGAGTTCATGCTCGTAACGAGCAATGTTCGGCATGCCGATGTGCTCCAGGTAATCGATGGCCGCGCCCAGTCCAACAGCATCCGCAATGTTGCCGGTGCCAGCTTCGAAGCGGCCGGGCGGTGGCTGATAGGTCGTCTTCTCAAAGGTGACGTCGACGATCATATTTCCGCCTCCCTGCCAGGGAGGCGTCTCGGCCAATACCTCGGGCTTGCCGTAGAGCACTCCGATACCGGTGGGCGCGAAGACCTTGTGGCCGGAGAAGACATAAAAATCGCAATCGAGAGACTGCACGTCGACCGGCATGTGGGAAACCGCTTGAGCGCCGTCGAGCAAAACGCGGGCTCCGTAGCGGTGAGCCATTTGCACCATCTGATGCGCCGGGGTCATGGTGCCGAGAGCATTGGAAACCTGGGTAAAGGACACCAGGCGCGTCTTCGGACTGAGGAGCTTCTCGTACTCATCGAGCAGAATCTGGCCATCGTCGTCGACCGGCGCGACCCGCAGGCACGCACCCTTCTCCGCACACAACATCTGCCAGGGAACGATGTTGGCGTGGTGCTCAATCCAGGTGATGACGATCTCATCGCCCTTGTTAATGTGACGCCGTCCCCATGCCTGGGCGACCAGGTTGATGGCCTCAGTCGCGCCACGAACGAATACGATCTCTTTGGAGGAAGAGGCATTGAGGAAGTGCGCCACCTTGGTGCGGGCATCCTCATAGGCATCGGTCGCGCGCGCGGCCAGGTCATGAGCGGCACGATGAATATTGGAGTTTTCGTGTTCGTAGAAATACGAAATCCGGTCGATCACGCTCTGCGGCTTCTGCGTAGTTGCCGCGTTGTCCAGCCAGATCAACGGACGGCCGTGCACCCGTTCCTGCAAGATCGGGAAATCGCGGCGCACCGAGCCAATATCAAACTGCTGCCGTGGAAGCTTTAGATCGCCAACTGCCGCGGGATGCGACATGGCAGACGTGGGCTCGGGAACAGATGCCTTCTTCGCAGCCTTGTCGGATGTGGTCAGCAGGCCGCCATCGTCGAGAAAGTAAAGCGAAGAGGGTCCTGTCAGAACAGCCTTGGCATCGTTTTCGTTCAGTAACGGAGGCAGAGGCGGAAGCGTGGGCACTCCGGCGGCGACCTGTCCCGGCGCGCCGTGGAAGGAGGGAAACAACGCGCGGTCGAACTCCGGCAAAGGTTGCGAGAATGGAGAGGCCGCGGCGGCGCTTTGCGGATCCTGCTGCGGAATTCCCGTCGCAATCCAGGGCGATGCCGCAGGCTGGGAAACAGTAGAAGTTCCCGCGGGAAGTGCAGTCGGAGGAGCCGTGGCAGGTCCATTGAGGGCGCCGGCGTGGTCCAGGAAGTAGAACGGAGACGCTGTTGTCAATGCTGATTTTGCATCGTCCTCCGTCCGCAGTGGGGCAAGGGGCGGAAGCGCAGGCAGACCGGCTGCGAAGGACGGAAACAAGGCATCGTCAAACTCGGGCAGCTGAAGCGAGAAGGGTGATGAGGGAAACGCGGCGGTTGCGCTTCGGGGATCATATTGCTGCAATGGGACTGATCCGGCTGCCGGCAGAGCAACCGCAGTTACTTGCCCCGGCGCGAAGGGTGACAACTCCGTTCCGGACATATCCGGTGCCACGGGAAACTTGCCGCCCGATGGGATGGCCGGCACCGAGGGCAGCGGCATACCCAATTGCGGCAGTCTGGTCTCAAAGGCCGAGCCGGCATAGGATGCGTCGGGCATGGATGGCGCAACGCCAGCCGGAAAAGCCGGCGCCGGCTGCCCGCGAAAGAACTCGTTGGCCATGCGAGTCAACAGCGTCACATCGGGAAGCGAACCCGCGTGGCCGATGCTGTTCCCGTCCGCCGGCATCCTTTCGCTTAGCCCTGCAGCGAAATCTTCGGCGTTGTTTTGATCACTTGTACTCATGGTACTGTCCGACTTCTACATTCTCGAGCACACCCAGGGCGTCTTCGGTCAGCACTGCTGCGGAGCAATAGAGCGACACCAGGTAGGAGGCGATGGAGTTGCGGTCAATACCCATGAAACGGATGGAAAGGCCAGGAGTTTGTTCGCCTGCCAGGCCGGGCTGAAAGAGTCCCACTACGCCCTGCTTTCTTTCGCCGGTGCGGAGCAACATGATACTGGTCTTCCCTGCCCCGTCAACATTCATCTTGTCGGTGGGAATCAGCGGAATGCCTCGCCAGGTCAGGAATGGCGATCCGAAGATGGTTGCCGTTGGAGGAGGAACACCACGATACGTGCACTCACGGCCAAAGGCGGCGATGGCGCGCGGATGAGCCAGGAAGAACGCTGGTTCCTTCCAGATGCGAGAGAGCAATTCATCTAGATCGTCGGGTGTGGGCGCCGCCTGGCGGGCCTGGATCTTGAATGCGGGATCGACGTTGTTCAGCAGGCCATAGTCAGCGTTGTTGAGCAGCTCGCTTTCCTGGCGCTCTTTGACCTTTTCCACGGTGAGCCGCAACTGCTCCCGGATCTGATCGTGCGGATGGCTAAATAGATCAGAGACACGGGTGTGAATATCCACCACGGTGGTGATCGCGCTCAGCGTATATTCGCGCGGAGTCTCCACATAGTCGACAAAGGTCTCGGGCAATTCACGTTCATCGCGCGAGCCGCAAGCGACCTCGATGTCCGCATCGTTCTTAACCTTGTTCACTCTGTAGGTACCGGATTCGACCGGCACCCAACTGAGCAACTGCACCAGCCAGCGCGGAGTGATGGCCGTAAGCTGCGGCGGCGTTTTCGTTGTATTCGCTAACTGCCTTGCTGCTACATCCCCTAACGCCCTTGCCATAACAATTGCTCCTTTTTCGTAAACCCTTCGACTTCGCTCAGGGCAGACTCTTGCGACAGTTGAATCATAGACAAAGGCCGCACGCGCAGGAATCGCGGAAATATGGAAAATCTCGCGATTCGCGCCATAAAGAATCGACAAGTCCCCCTCGGACCTCATAATTTAAGGACACGCGGCTAAATAGAGGAGGTACTAAGTTACCGATGACTGGATTGGTTCATCCGTCGCTTGACGACATCGATTGCGAAATTCTGGCGGAGCTCCAGGCCAATGCGCGCATTGCGTTCGCGGAACTGGGGCGCAGAGTCGGGCTATCCACGCCGGCGGTCATTGAAAGGGTTCACCGCCTGGAGGAGAGCCACGTGATTCTCGGCTATCGCACCTTGATCGATCCGGCCCAGGTGGGACTGCCGGTGCGCGCCTTTGTTCATGTCACGGTCGCGGGAGACAAGCTGGCAAAGTTTGCTGCCGTGGTGCGCAACCTGCCCGAGGTTCTGGAGTGTCATCGGGTAACGGGCGCTGAATCCTTTATCGTCCAGGTCGCAGTGCGCGACGTAAGACATATGGAAGAAGTGATCGACTCGATGATGCCCTATGTCTCAACGAACACATCCATGATTCTGGCTTCTCCCGTGCCCTGGAACAGCATCCTCCCGGCGTCGCGTTACGGGAAAAAGCCGCGGCAGCCTAAGCCCGACAGGTGACGCGTGGCACCCGTGGTTTGTAGCACTTCCTATTTCCGGATGGCACGAATAAGGTCGGTGATCACCGGCGGGGTGATCGCGCGGATTGCGCTCTTGATCCGAATTGTCGTTTTGACGCTGTTCAGGCCGGGTCGTTTTTGAAAGGCAACCTCGTGCCTCTGCGTGAGTGCGGGGTCTTCTTCAGGGCGGCCATTCGAATAGTAGTACGTCGCAATAGAGTTCCGATTACGGTCCGGCGGGCATGCCAGCGGTATGGGATGACCGTGGAACGAGACACTGGTGGTGCTGAAGATCGCGCAGCGGTTGAAGACGGGAAGAATTCTCTTTTCTGCTCGCTTGACGTCGCGATCCCACAGCTCGAAGTGGCCCCCGTACTCCTCTTTCCAGTCCTTATTGAGATAGACCAGAACGTTGACGCGGCGGTCCAACCGTAATGCTTTGTGGTAGCTGAAGTCGGCGTGCACTTCTAACAGACCCCCGGGCCGGATCTGGTGTAGACCACCGCCGGTATAGTACGGATCGGGCAACACTCCCTGAATCCCCGTCAGCGTTTCAAGAAACTTCAGCATGGGCCGGCTGTTGAGAAAGTAGAGAACATCGCGAATCGATGGGGGCAGCTTCTCCACTACATCGAAGGCCAGCTTCTTGCGCTGGTTCACATCGGTGTAGGCGTACCAGTCCGCTTCTTTGGGTTCAGGGAAATCCCGCAGCGCGGCCTCCGCTACCTCAAGGGGCAGGAAATTATCGAAATAGATGTGGGGATAAGGAGTATTTGCCCTATACTCCTCCGCCCTGGCTTTGCCCAGAGCCTCGAGTTTGGCGGCAAATGGATCGCCAAGTAAGGTGTTCATCGCCCCGGTATCGCTAAGCGTTTCTAGCTGTTCGGGTATCGCCGGCCTCATTGATCGTGATTGTTGCCTGTCCGAGGTAGCCAAGCCCATGGATTCAACCTATTGACGCATATGAGGCATGTCAAGACGATAGGCGTCGGTAGGAAGGCAAGTTGTAAACTATGAACGAGGGATTTATGGCACAGCTGGAACGCAGGAAGTCAACAACAGTCAAAGTGGGGAATGTGCGCGTGGGCTCTTCCGTGCCGGTTGTGGTGCAGTCCATGACCAATACCGATACCGCTGATGTGCAAGGTACGATCCAGCAGGTTGCCGCGCTGGCCACCGCAGGTTCGGAGCTGGTGCGGGTGACGGTAAACAACGACGCCGCGGCGGCCGCGCTGCCCGCGATTGTCGAAGGGCTGGCCAAACTGGGAATCGACGTGCCGATTGTTGGCGACTTTCATTACAACGGGCACCTGTTGTTGAAGAAGTACCCGGAGTGTGCGCGCGCGTTGGCCAAGTACCGCATCAACCCAGGGAATGTCTCGATCGGCCGCAAGGATGACGACAACTTCCGCACCATGATTGAGTGCGCGGTAGAAAACCAGAAGCCAGTGCGCATCGGCGTGAACTGGGGTTCGCTGGACCAGGCCTTGCTGACGAAGATGATGGACGAGAACTCCAAACGCGCCCAGCCGGCGGAGGCGCGGGATGTGATGATCGAAGCCATGCTGGTGAGCGCGATCGACTCCGCGCGCGCTGCCGAGCGCTACGGGCTACGCCACGACCAGATCATTCTCAGCGCCAAGGTCAGCGGCGTGCGCGACCTGATCGAAGTCTATGAACTCATGGCTGCGCGCTGCGATTACGCGCTGCATCTGGGTCTCACCGAAGCCGGCATGAGCATGAAGGGCATCGTCGCCTCCACAGCAGGTCTCGCGCCGCTCCTGCTTAAGGGCATCGGCGATACCATACGCGTCTCACTGACCCCCAAACCCGGGGGCGATCGCACCGAGGAGGTGCAGGTGGCGCAACAGATCCTGCAATCTCTAGGCATTCGCAGTTTTGCTCCACAGGTGACCGCCTGCCCGGGATGCGGACGCACCAGCAGCACCTACTTCCAGGAGTTGACCCAGGATATTCAGGGCTACGTCCGCGACAGTATGCCGGTGTGGCGCGAGCGCTATCCCGGTGTCGAAGAGCTGAAGCTCGCGGTCATGGGTTGCGTGGTGAACGGGCCGGGCGAGTCCAAGCATGCCAACATCGGTATTTCCCTTCCCGGCACCTTTGAAGATCCTAAGGCGCCGGTGTACGTGGACGGACGCCTGATGACGACGCTTCGCGGGGACAACATCGTCAACGAGTTCAAGAAGATTCTGGACGATTATGTCGCAGCCCGCTACGGGTCGGGTTCTCGTGAAGAGCAGTTGATCGAAGTCCGCTAGACCCCACGCGAGCTAAGGTCCGGGCTAGCAACTAAGGCTGGGTGCCCCATTCAAGCCCGGATCTACCCAACCAGCGGGTTCTCACGCAAACACTTCAAGGCCGTACCCTTCTGAAGATGAGTGTTTCCGCAGCCCGTGAAGACCGTACCCTTCGAAAACCAGAGGAGTTTCGCGGAGCGCCAAAAACTCGTTCCGAGGACGCGTCTTATATACTGGCCTCCGGGCGCGACTGAATGGTAGAAGAAAGACGAAAAAGAATCAGCACCAGTGTGCTCTGGATTGCTGCCGCCATCGCGCTTGTCGTCATTTTCTTCACTGTCCGCCGGGCGACGCGCGACAAGCTGCCGCTGCGGGTGGCCGAGGCCCAGGTGCAGGACCTG
The DNA here is from genome assembly GCA_963787145.1 of uncultured Acidobacteriaceae bacterium. GTDB lineage: Bacteria > Acidobacteriota > Terriglobia > Terriglobales > Acidobacteriaceae > PALSA-350. Next base: position 150,128 of record CAWBBY010000041.1, on the reverse strand, counting down.
GTCAAGCCCAGCAGCACCAACGGCCGCGTGGAGCCAGATCAGATCTTTCCGGCGCACGCCCCCGATGCGACGACGGTCAAGGATGTATACGTCCACATGGGCGAGCGGGTTCGAGCGGGCCAGCTGCTGGTGACCCTGGATGATAGCAACGCGCGCGCCAAGCTGGCCGCCGCAGTCGCGGCAGTGCGCACGGCCCAAGCCGGCTACCAGACGGTGGAGGCCGGCGGCAATCATCAGGAGCAGCTCGCCCTTGGCAGTAACATCGCCAAGGCGAAAATCGATTGTGACCAGGCCGCTCGCGACCTCGACGTGATCCAGAAGTTGGCGGCCAAGGGAGCTGCGGCCCCCAGCGAGGTGGCCCAGGCGCAAACGCGCTTAGAGATCGCGCAGGCATCTCTCCACGCGCTTGAGGAACAGAAGAAAAAACCCTTTGCGGCGGTCGATCTTACCAAGGCCCAATCGAGCGTAGAGGAAGCGGAGGCAGCCCGCTCCGCCGCAGCCTGGGTGATCGCGCAATCGAATGTGCGCGCGCCCTTCGCGGGCACTGTTTTTTCACTCCCCGTGACGCGGTTTTCCTATGTCGAGCCCGGAGCGGAGATATTGCAGTTGGCTGACCTCTCCAAGCTCCAGGTGCACGCCTACTTCGACGAGCCGGAAATCGGCGATCTGAAACTCAACAATCCGGTCACCATTGTGTGGGATGCCAAACCGGATTTGAAATTCCACGGCCACATCATCCGCTTGCCCTCGTCCATTATCGACTATGGAACCCGGAGGGTCGGAGAAGTCCTGATCAGCATCGAAGATTCGAACGGGGTGTTGTTGCCTAATATAAGTGTCGTCGTCACAGTCGTTACCCAGGAAGTGCGCAATGCACTCACGGTTCCTCGTGAGGCTCTCCACATCGAGGGTGGCCGCGATTATGTTTACGTGGTCTCGGGTGGCACACTGCACCGCGCCGCAGTGCAGGTGGGCGCTATCAATCTCACAATGGTGCAGATCGTGAGCGGCCTGAAGGAGCATGCAGTGGTCGCGCTGGGCACGACCAATGGGGCGCCGATTTCCGAAAGTGTTCCCATTCGCATCGTCGAATAAGACTGTGCTGACCAAATGCAGATTGCGGAAATTCGAGGGTCAACTATATCGGTGAAAGGCGCCTGCCAGTTCGTGTTGTTGGGTATCTTTACGCTGATTGCGCAGAGTCGAGCGCTGGCCCAGGTTTCCTTTTATACTGCGATCGATCTAGCCCTGCGTAACAGTACTCCGGTGCGCATTGGCGCGGCCCAGGTGCAACACGCCGAGGCCGCGGTCAGGCTGAGCATCGACGCCTATATGCCCAGCTTTGTGGTTGGTTCCAGCCTGGGATACTCGTACGGCTTCCCCGTGGGCCAACCTTCGGTCTACAGCGTCAGCGCAAGCTCAGTGGCCTTCTCTTTCTCCCAGCCGGACTACATCCGCTCTGCTCGTGCGGCGCTGCTGGCTGCGCAATTGCAGCTGAAAGATACCCGGCAACAGGTCATCATGGACACGGCGCTAGCCTACATTCAGCTGACCACCGTTGGGGAGGAGATCACGGCGCTCGATCAGGAGAGCGGCTTCGTGCTCAGACTGGTGGAGATCGAGACCGACCGTGTCAATGCCGGAGTCGACAGCAAGGTGGAATTGACGAGGGCGCGCCTGACCGCAGCCCAGGTTGCGCTCAGGCGGCTCCATCTTGTGGACCAGGCCGATGTGCTGCGCGTCCGGCTCGCTCACTTGACGGGTTTGAGTGCGGCTGACATGGTCTCCGAACCGCAAACCGTTCCCAAAGCGCCGGAAATTTCGCAGGAGGGCTCTACGGAGAGCCTGGTTATGGATAGCAATAACGGCGTGAAGGCTGCTTATGCTTCGGCCCACTCGAAGCTTTTCACCGCTTTCGGGGATGCGCGGCAGAATAACCGCCCGACCTTCGGTTTTGGGGGGGAATACAACCGGTACGCCAAGTTCAACAACTACGCCGAGTACTATCTGCGCTTTCAGCACAACAACTTCAATGTAGGAATCGAGATCACTTTGCCGCTCTTCGACGCAACGCGCAACGCAAAGGCCAAAAGCTCGAGTGCCGAGGCGGTGCAGGCAACTGCCGAAGCGGATCAACTGCGCAACCAGGCTGGGGAGCAAATCCTGCAATTGCGGAAGAGCGTGGCCGAGCTCACGGCACAGGAGCAGGTGGCAGAATTGCAAAATGAATTGGCCCAGGATCAACTGGACACGATCACAACCCAGCTTCACCTGGGCAGCGGCAATCCTGGAGCAGCAGCGCCATTGCCCAAGGACGAACAGGGTGCTCACATCAATGAGCGAAACCGCTTTGTCGATGCGCTCGAAACCAGCTTCCAACTGACGCAGGCCCGCCTCTCTCTGCTGCGGTCCATGGGGAGGATCGAAGACTGGGCCAAAGCGGTGCCCACAGCCCACCCCTAGGGGGACCGGATGGGGATTAAAGCGGTTCTTGAACCCTCTTGACATGGCGGGCGTCTAATGGTTGGGGGGAGCTGTTAAGTATCCTGTTTTCACCCTCAGCGCCGGTAGTGCTGTTAGACTGTAAGTTGAGCCTATGCCACTAAAAACGTTACTGTTAAACCCCCCATCGTTCGAGAATTTTGACGGCGGAGCCAGCTCACGTTGGCCTGCTACGCGTGAGATTGAGTCCTACTGGTATCCAGTCTGGCTCGCGTACCCGGCTGGGATGCTGGAAGGCTCCCGGATGCTGGACGCCCCACCACACCACATCTCGGCGACGGAAACCATCGAAATTTGCAAGAGCTATGAATTCCTGGTTCTGTTTACCAGCACACCCGGCTGGACCGGTGACCAGAAGCTGGCCGAAGCCATCAAGCGGGCCAATCCGCAGATCAAGGTCGCTTTCGTCGGACCGCCGGTCACCACATCGCCCGACAAAGCACTGAACGAGTGTCCGACGATCGACTTCGTCTGCCGGCGCGAGTTTGACTTTTCAGTGGTGGAATTTGCCAATGGCAAGCCCCTGGACCAGATTCTGGGTATCAGCTACCTCAAAAACGGCACGGTCGTGCACAACCCCGACCGCCCGCAGGTAGACAACCTGGACCAAATGCCATGGGTCACGGATGTCTATAAGCGCGACATCGACGTGACGCGCTACAACGTCCCGTTTCTGCTATATCCCTACGTATCGCTTTATTCGACCCGAGGCTGCCCGGCGCAGTGCACCTTCTGCCTGTGGCCGCAGACCCTCAGTGGGCACGCATGGCGGAAGCGCTCGACCGACGACGTTGCGGCAGAGATGGCGCACGCCAAGGAGCTGTTCCCCGAAGTAAAAGAGTTCTTCTTCGACGACGATACCTTCAACATCCAGAAAGCGCGCACAGTGGAACTCTGCGCCAAGCTCAAGCCGCTGAAGCTGACGTGGTCCTGCACCTCGCGCGTGACCACCGACCGCGAGACGCTGAAGGCGATGCGTGAAGCCGGTTGCCGGCTGTTGATTGTGGGATTCGAATCGGGCGATCCGCAGATTCTCAAGAACATCAAGAAGGGCGCCACCGTGGAGCGCGCGCGCGACTTTGCCCGCGACTGCCACGAGCTCGGGCTGACCATTCACGGCGACTTCATCCTCGGCCTGCCGGGCGAAACCAAGGAGTCGATCCGCAACACCATCAACTTTGCCAAAGCTCTCGACGTGGAGACCATCCAGGTCTCGATTGCCCACGCCTATCCGGGCACGGAATTCTATGACTTCGCCGCCGAGAACGGTTTCATCATCAACAATGGAGCCATGGTCGATGAAGGCGGGCATCAGCTTGCACACATCGAGTACCCGGGATTGCCCAAGGACTATGTGTTGGAGATGGTGCACCGCTTCTACGATGAGTACTACTTCCGCCCCAAGGCGGCATGGCGCATCGTCAGCAAGGCCATCGTCAATCGCGACGTCAAGCGACTGTATGTCGAGGCCAAGTCGTTCCTGAAACTCCGCGCCGCCCGCAATAAGGTGGTGGCGGACGGTAAGGTGAATGCCGCCAAGACTGCCGGGCCCGCCGTGAACGCTGGAGCCTGAGCCGGTTGTACCGCATCCAAATTTCATGAATACCTCCACCATGACCCTACGGCGCTACCTGGTTCTTGGCTTGGTGGCGCTCACCTCAGCCTTTGGCGATACTTCGCTCGCCGTGGGGATGAAGCGTGTCGGGCCGGTATCCTTGTCTCACCCCGATGCGCTCCTTTCTGCGTTGCGGACCCCCTGGGTGTTGGGTGGAGTGCTGCTGCTGGTGGTCTTTTTTGCCTCCTACCTCACGGCGCTCTCCTGGGCAGACCTGACCTTCGTGCTGCCCGCAACCTCGCTCGCTTACGTCGCGGTTGCATTCCTCTCCAAGTTCTGGCTGCATGAACAAATCTCGACCGAGCGCTGGCTGGGCATAGCCCTGATCACTGCCGGAGTGGGATTTGTAACCCGGGGGCCGGCGTATACTCAGCGTCACTCCGCCGATCGAGCCCCCAACCTGGGATTTACCGGGTCATTGCAGGAAGGCAAATGAATCTGAGCTCGGGCCCGGCGATCGCAGCCATGATTGGCGCTATCGTCTTGACCGCCACTGCGGGCGATGTGTTTATCGCCTCGGCCATGCGCAGTGTCGGCGACCTGGACCACATCAAGGCAGCGCGAGGATTCGCAGGCGCGGTCTGGGCCGTAGTCAGCGAGAGCCGCTTTCTGGCCGGATTCACCTGTATGGCCCTCAGCTTCTTCTCACTGCTCTTTTCGCTCAGCCACGCGGACGTGAGCCTGATTGCCCCCGCGGCGGGTTCCCTCACCTTTGTCAGCAATGCGGTGGCGGCGAAGTGGGTTCTACACGAGAATGTCGATCGCCGGCGCTGGCTGGCAGCGGTATTCGTGTGCTGCGGCGTGGCCCTGCTCAAGAGCTAAGGCTGCCGCTCGAGTCATACGCTGATCGACCCCTTGGCCAGGATTCCTCCGTCACAAACCACGTGCGAACCAGTCATGTAGGCGGCCTCATCGGAGAGCAGCCAGGCTACGATGCGCGCTGGTTCCTCCGCGCTGGCCAGCCGTCCTAGCGGGATCTCGCGGCCGAGCTGGGCGCGCATGGTTTCGACTTCGCCGGCACTCACATTAGCCCACATCAAGCCCGTCTCCGTTGCCCCGGGAACAATGGCATTGACCCGTATGCCAAATCTTGCGTAGTCGATGGCCATGCAGCGCACCAGCGAAGAGATGGCTCCCTTGGTTGCGCTGTAGGCAGCACTACCGCCAGCAGCGAAAGCGATGAAGCTTGCAGGCGAAGAGGTACAGACAATCGAGCCGGAAATTTGAGCGGCCAACATCTGCCGTAGACCATGTTTGCAGGTGAGGAAAATGCCGGTCAGATTGGTGTCGAGAATGCGCTTCCAGAGTTCCAGCGGCATCTCATGGACGAGCCCGCCGATATCGATGCCCGCGTTGGCGAAGATGCCGTAAGGCGCGCCGAATTGCTCATGGATGAGCGCGAAGGCCTGCGCTACCTGGGCTTCGTCCGTGACGTCACAAGCCAAGCCGACAGATCCGCTTGCACCCTCGCCTCGCGCCGCATCGGCAGCCTGTTTTGCGCTCTCACCGTTCTTATCCAGAATGGCAACGCGGTCACCACGCTTGGCACACAAAAGCGCAGTTGCACGACCAATACCGCCGCCACCACCGGTGACAACGATGAGCCGAATTTCTGATGATGTCATGGGGCGGAGTGATCCGTCTCTAGGCGGCCTGGGGCCGGTAGGCAATGCAATCGATCTCCACTTTCATGCCGGCGGCTACCATACCCGCTGCGACCGTAGTACGGGCGGGCTTGTAGGCGCCGAAGACTTCGGCATACACCTCATTCATGGCGCCAAAGTCTTGCGCGTCGCTCAGGAAGACAGAGCATTTGACGACATCCCGCAGATCCGCGCCGCAGCCTCGAAGGATGGTTTGCACATGCTGCAACACGAGCCTGGTTTGCTCCTGCACAGTAGCCTCCGACTGCATCTCGCCGGTCGCGGCATCTACTGGGCCCTGACCGGAGATGAACAAAAAATCGCCAGCGCGCACTGCGCTTGAATAAGGACCCTGAGGCTTAGGCGCCCCCTCCACTTGTAAACGTTCGAGCATTACGTTCTTTCCTCCAGACAACTGGACTTACAATAAACGGACCAGTCCTCTCCCCGGCCTTTTGTTTCCAAGATAATCCATGAAGCCTTCGTCTCCACAGACCGAGAGCCTGCGAGCCAACGCCCTTTCCTTCTCGGCGGTACTTACCCAGGGCATCACTCATATCGCACCCGCAATGAGCCTGGTGGTCACGGTTCAGTTTGTTATCACAATGGCGGGCACCGCTTCTCCTCTGGCTTACTTGATCGCGTTCCTGATCGTCCTTGTGCTCGGGGTTTGCCTCGCCCAACTGGCACTGCATCTGCCTTCGGCCGGCGGGTATTACACCTACGTCAGCCGATCTCTCAACCCTAAGGCCGGATTTCTCGCTGCCTGGATGTTCTTTTTGTACGAACCGCTCACCGGCGCGGTGAACCTGGCGTACCTGGGCTTTCTGGTGCAGACTACCTTAAGGATGGAAGCCCACGTTACCTGTCCCTGGTATGTGGTGTATGTCATCTTCGCGCTGCTGATCACCCTGCTCATTTATCGCGGTATCCAAATCTCGGCCGCTTTCGTGATGTGGCTAACCGTCGTCGAAGTCGTGATCATGATGGCGCTGGCGATTGCCGGCTTCATGCATCCGGGCGATGGACGAGTCCATCTGCAGGATTTCGTTTCCTTGCACGCCTTTGGGAAGAAGGGCTTCTATCTCGCCATCGTCTTCTCCATCTTCACCTTCACCGGCTTTGAGGCAATAGCGCCGCTGGCGGAGGAAACACGCGACCCGCGACGATCGCTTCCCCGCGCCGTCCTTCTTTCGATTACGCTCATGGGGTTTTTCTTTGTGTTTGCCACCCTGGCCATACTCACCGGCTGGGGCCCGAGCCATATCGATTCATTCGCCGCGTCAGCAGAGAATCCAGTCCTTTTGCTGGCCAAGCGTTTGTGGGGTGGGGCCTGGATATTCGTGATGGTGGCGGTCATCAACTCCATCCTCGGCGTGGCGATCGCGGGTACCAATGCCGCGGTCCGCGTCTTTTATGCCATGGGTAGAGCGCGATCCCTGCCCGCCGCGCTCGAGTATATTCATCCTCGTTTTCGCACCCCGGTCAATGCCATTGCGTTGCAAACGTTCATCACCCTGACCATTGGCATCGCCATCGGCTTCTGGATCGGTCCCGATCAGGAGTACTACTTTCTCGGCGTCACCGCGACCCTGGTCCTCATCTTCGTCTACTCCGCAGGCAACATCGGAGTCTACTTTCTTTACCGGCGCCAACGGCCCTCAGAGTTCAACCCGGTGCTCCACTTTGTCTTCCCCGTGCTTTCCACACTTTCGCTAATGTGGGTTGCCTATCATTCTGTCGTGCCCTTGCCGGACAAGCCGCTGCGCTACGCCCCCATTCTCGTAAGTGCGTGGCTGGTAGCTGGAGTACTGTTGCTGTTGACGGTGCGGCGAGCTTCCAACATGCCGCTCTTGCCGGTGGAAGCCACGGACTTGCACCCCGCGGAGGCTGTAGAGAAGCCGATTTCCACGCGATAGCAGACAGGCATGATAGGCTGCAGGGCGAGGCTTTTCGGTGTGTCAGGCGTATGGTGTCGGAGAATTTCCGGGGTTATGCTGTAAACGTATACCCGACAGGCGACTTGTATGGCGAAACAGGCGGGAGAGAAGGCCCGAGCCGTCAGTGACGGTCACGAAAAGATGGACATCCGCACGGTGGCCAAGTTAGCTAACGTATCCATCGCCACTGTCTCGCGCACCATTAACCGGGTGTCGACGGTAAATCCGAAGATGGCCAAACGGGTGTGGGAGGCGATCGAGAAGCTCGATTACTTTCCCAATACCCAGGCGCGGGCCCTGGTGTCGGGGCGCAGCCGGCTTCTTGGACTTATCGTTTCGGAGATCACCAACCCCTTCTTTCCGGAGTTGATTCAGGGGTTCGAAGACATCGCTGTGGAACATGGCTACGAGATTCTGATCAGTTCCACCAACTATGATCCGCGGCGTATGTCCCTGTGTATACGACGCATGCTGGAGCGGAGGGCGGAGGGGGTGGCGGTGATGACCTTCGGCGTGGAGAAACCTCTGCTGGAACAGTTGGCCGAGCGCAAGGTGCCGCTGGTCTTTGTGGACGTGGGTCCGGAGAGGCCGGGCATCAGTCTGCTGCGGGTGGACTATCACCACGGCATCCGGCAGGGCGTGCAGCACCTGGCTGCGTTGGGGCATCGGGACATCGCGTTCATCAGCGGTCCCAAGCGGCTGCACTCTGCGCAGTCACGGACGTTAGCCTTTTCCAAGTCGCTGGCGGAATGCGCTATCGTGGCCAACCGGGCATGGATCCTGGAGGGTGACCACACTATGGAAGGCGGCATCGATGCCATGGATCGCCTTCTGAAGTCCAAGCACTTACCCACCGCGGTGATGTGCTCCAACGACATGACGGCCATCGGCGTGCTGCACAAGCTTTACCACGCGGGCCTGCGGGTGCCCGATGATCTATCGGTCATCGGTTTCGACGACATCCACATCGCACAGGTAACGATCCCCCCGCTTACGACGATCCAAATGTCTTGCTTCGAGTTGGCGCGAGCGGCGGTGACGGCGCTGCGTGCGCACGTGGAAGAGGGCGGGGATGCGAAACGCACCTACAAGATCAACACCCACCTGGTTGTCCGCGAATCCACCGGCTTCCCCAGGGGCACGATGCTCCACCTGCGCAAGCGGGGGAAAGATGCAAAGCGAGCCTCCGCTGCCCAGGTGCGAAAAACTGCACCGGCTGAGTAGCAATTTCTCCCATCAAGGGCCGCGAAGGACCACCTCTGTCCCCTGCCAGGCAAGGACAATCAACTGGTGCATTCCTCGTACTATGCAGCTGACGTTGCATAGTGTGGCGAAATGATGTTGACAGTCTCTCCTCCGGTGAGTTATATACTCTGCGCGGTAAACATTTACCGCCAGTGTGTCGTGTGGCCGGAAATCCTATTCACTGGCCGCGCCCAGAAAAAGCGATGACCTTAAAAGGCGGTGCACAGATACTTGTCCGGCCAAATTGAGAAAACGTTTCCATTGGTGTCCTGGGCGCGCGAAGGTTGATGCGGCCTGGAACCTTCTCCCTAGCGAATGTTTCATTTTGGAGGCTAAAATGCGTCGTTCTCATTTCTTGTTGACTGCCGCATTCGGTGTGGCAGTCCTACTGGCGCCCCTTGCGTGGGCTCAGGAAAACGCAACCATTACAGGATCGGTGCTGGATCCCACCGGCGCAGTGATTCCAAATGTCACCATCACTCTCACCAACATCGCCACCGGCCAGGTCAGAGAGACTGCGACGAACGGCTCAGGCATCTATACCTTCGCCAACGTGGGCGTCGGCCGCTTCAATTTGGACGCCACCGCGGCAGGATTCCAGAAATTCACCCGAACAGACCTGGTTGTCAACACCGATCAGACGCTGAAAGAGGACGTGACCCTCACGGTCGGCAACGCAGCCCAGACGGTTACCGTCCAGGCAAACGCCTTGCAGGTCCAATCGGAAACCAGCGAACTCAGCACCCTGATCACCGGCCAGCAGGTCACCCAGTTGGCGACTAACGGCCGCAATGTGACCGCGCTTGCGGCCTTGGGCTTGGGAGTGTCCAACACCCTGCCGGCTTTTAGCGGCGTGGCTGGACTGACATCCGCGAACGGCATCAGCTTCAATGGAACCCGCAGTACCCACAACATCTACATGTTGGATGGAGGAGAACTGAACGATCGCGGCTGCGGCGGCTGCTTCAGCTCCCTGCCCTCAATCGACGCGCTATCCGAGTTCCAGACTCTCGACAGCAACTACTCGCCCGATTACGGCATAGGCTCGGGCGGGACCATCCTCATGGTGATCAAGTCCGGCTCCCATGACTTCCACGGAACCGTGTACTATTTCAATCGGAATGAAGACTACGACGCCAACAATTATTTCACCAAGCTAGCGGGGCAGCCGCGGCCCGAGTTCCGGTTGAACGAACCCGGCGGCAATATCGGCGGACCGCTCTTCATTCCCCACGTTTATAACGAGTCCCGCAAGAGAACATTCTTCTTTGTGAATGAAGAGTGGCGAAGGCTGATTCAGGGAAGTTCGCCGACGACTGTGAATACCATCGCAGCCAACAATTTCCCCACGGCCGGAGCGCCATTGGCCTATGCCGTTCCCTCCGGTGGCGCGGTCCCGGTGGTTCCGGTTACCAGTGACCCCGCGAGGCTTCTGATCTACGCAGGTGACGGGCTGACTCCCGGGCAACCCTTCCCAGGTAATATCATCCCCGCGAACCTGATCGACCCCAACGCTGTCCTCGAACTGAATGCGGGTACCTTCCCGAAGCCGAACCTGGGTACCAATCAATACATTTCGTCCATCCCTCAGCCGACCAATGTCCGAGAAGACGTGGTTCGCATCGACCACTCCATCAACAGCAAGCTACAGCTGATGGGCCATTTGCTCCATGAAGCGGTCAACATAGGCTTTTACCCACCGCTATGGGGTGACAGTACTTATCCAACGGTGGGCACGGCCATGCAAAATCCGGCCTGGTCGTCGGTGATCAAACTCACGCAGACGATTTCACCCAATCTGCTCAACGAGACCGCCTTCCTTTACAGCGGCAACAAGATCACCCTCACTCCGATCGCCGGTCGCGGCGGCTCATTTGTACAGCCTGCCGGGTGGACGGCTACCAGCTTCTTCCCGTTAGCCAACAATGAAGGCAGCCGCATGCCTGAGATCGATCTACAGGGCAAGCCGCTGAATACAAACTGGAGCTCGAGCTACTATCCCTGGAGGAACGGCTACGAGGGTTTCGAGTGGCGGGACGATCTATCCTGGACCAAAGGACTGCACCAGTTCAAGTTTGGATTCAGCTGGCTACACGACTATAAGAACCAACAACTGCAGTACAACACCCAGGGAACCGCTATTTTCAATTCGAGCGCATTTTCCGGCGACTCTTATGTAAATTTCCTGCTCGGCGACGCGAGCACCTTTGAACAACTCGACTATCTGTTTGGCAAGCACTGGGTCAACAACAACTATGGCTTCTACGTCCAGGACAATTGGCATGTCCAACCCAGGCTGACCCTTAACCTCGGCCTGCGTTTCGACGGGTTGCCGCATGCCTTTGAGCGATACAACCAGTTCTCGAATTTTGTTCCGGCGGACTACAACACTTCCCTGGGGAATCCTGTGACGGCGGCGGGCACGCTGAATCCTGCTTCGCTCACGCCTTACAACGGCACACCGTTCTATCTCAATGGCATCAGGTTAGCCGGTGTCGATGGTTTCCCCCGGGGGAATGTCCAGAATAAATACAACACCTGGCAACCAAGAATCGGCTTTGCCTACGATCTCACCGGAGATGGAAAGACGGTTGTCCGGGGTGGTTTTGGAATGTTCTTTGAGCGTGTTCAGGGCAACGATGTATACAACGCTGCCTTGAATCCACCCTTTGCGTACATACCCACCGCGACCAATGTTTACTTCTCCAACCCGAATACCAGCGCCTTGACGGGACTTACAACCGCTCAGACCTTTCCCTCCGCTTTGACCAATCTGGAGTACAAGTATTCGCCTCCTGGGACGGCGGATTTCAGCTTTGGCGTGCAACGGCAGCTCGCACCGTCGGTGGTCGGGGTGATTCAGTACGCCGGCTCTTTAGGTTGGGACCAGAACGATGACCGGGCCATCAACACCTTGCCCTTGACCGATCCAAACAACGCAGCAAATCCCTACGACCTTCGCGAGGGCGTTTCCAACGGCACACTGAACGCGAACCTGTATCGAATCCAACCTGGATTTGCCGGGATTACGCAAGAGGAGAACGAGACTAATTTCAACTACAACTCGCTCCAGATAGGTGTGCGCATGGACAACTGGCATGGGCTTACCCTGCAAGCGGCCTACACCTATTCTCATGAGATCGATGAGGTAACCAATGATCTCAACTCGCTCTCAAATCCGTTTAATCCGCGCTATGACTATGGGTCGGGAGGGTTCGACCGGCGCAATATCCTCAACATAAACTACATCTACAACCTCCCATTTTTCGAGCACAGTTCAAGCCTCGCGGCGCGCACGGCTCTCGGAGGCTGGCAGTTCTCCGGGGTGACGGTATGGCAATCGGGAACGCCGCAATACATCTACTACACGGGCGCCACAGACACGGTCGGTCTGGGCGGCGGTACTACGAACCGTCCGGACTTGGTGGCGCCGGTCTCCTACCCAAAGAAACGGCTTGCATGGTTTAACACCGCCTCTTTTGCAAATCCAACCGCACCATGGGCCGGCGGGCCAAACAATGGCTTTGGCAATGCCGGAAAGGACGCGATCGTGGGACCGGGACTCGTCAACTTCAATTGGTCCTTATTCAAAACCTTTAGATTCACAGAGAGCATGAACCTGGAACTGCGGTTCGAATACTTCAACGTCTTCAACCACACGCAATTCAACAACATCGATCAAAACTCCGGGGATGGGAACTTCGGACAAGTCACCACTGCCTACGACCCTCGCACCCTGCAGCTCGGAGGGAAATTCCACTTCTAGTCCGCTAGACGAAGAAGGGCGCCAGGGCTTGCGGGCCCTGGCGCCTTTCTTCCAACCTCGCGATCTTTATCAGGCCACAGTAATTGCGAAACTGCCTTAGGAGGCTGCGGAAAAAGTCGCTGTTGCGAATAGGAAGCGGCTAAAGCCGGACCTGTTTTCAATCAGTTACCTGCGGGCTTTAGAGTCTGCGTGAGAACCGGGAAAAGAAACAGCAGGTCCCTCCACTACGCTTCGCTCCGGTCGGGATGACAATTCTGTTGCGCCTGCAAGAGCTTCGGCGAGAAATACTTGACCTGCAATACAACTGTCATCCCGACCGGAGCGAAGCGTAGTGGAGGGACCTGCTGTTTCTTTTCCCGGTTCTCACGCAGACTCTAAAGGGTACCCTTCAAAGACTAGAGTTTTTCCGCAGCCTCTTAGGTCAGCGCAATCGTCAACCGCGTCACCGAAGATGGGGGCAAGGTGAATTTCACCACCTTGCCAGCAACAGTCGCCGTTGCCTTCCTGGTTGTGACCGCATCGGGTTGCTCGAAGGTGTTGTGGTCGTGCACGTCTTCCCCACCCAGGACTTCAGCCTGGGCCGACGATGCGCTGGCGTCGCCTCTCAGCGTAATCTGCGACGGACGGGACTCGGTCAGGTGGGGGTTCACCACCGTAAGCGTTAACACCTTTCCCGTAACCGAAGCGGAGCCATTCAATCCCCACAAGCGCGAGTCGGGGCCACCAACAACAGCCTCGTCGCCGGTAGAGCTGAGCTGCTTCTTAATCGCTTTGCGGGGAAAGGAAATGTCTGGCACTGAGAATTGGACACGTACTGCCTGCCCTCCCTGGTGTTCCTTGTACATGTCGAATACATGGAATACCGGCGTGGTGATGAAGTGCTCCTCATGGGAAAGGAAGAGCGAATCGATGCAATTGATGAGCTGCGCGCAGGCTGCTATGGCCACTTTGTCCGGGTTGCGATTGAAAGTATCGAGCGTAAGCGCAGTCATAATTGCATCGCGAACCGTGAGTTGCTGCCCCAGCACGTGGCTGGGGTCGAGTTTCGTATCGCTGAAGCGATACCACGGGCCGTATTCGTCAACCACCAGTTTTACGCGATGGGTGCGGTCGTAGACGCCCATTGCTGTCCAGTGGTCCAGCATGATTTTCTCCATCCGGTCGGCCAGTTCATAGCCGGGATACACATCCTCGGCCGTGAATTTCAGCGCCTCGGGCAAGTCGGTGTAGTAGTGCATCGACCAGCCGAAGGGCGGTTTCACTGCGCGGCCTGAAGTGAAGATGTTTTGAAAAAAACGCGTGGTCCACTCCACGTCGTCCTGGTTTGGCCCCGAGGCAATCAGCTTCAGGTCAACGCCATAGCTCGGCAACCATGACTGATAGCGGCGGTATTCGCTGGCGTATTCCTCGGGCGTGAAGTTACCGCCGCAACCCCAGCTCTCGTTGCCCACGCCCCAATACTGCACGTTGTACGGCTCGGGAGATCCGTCAGCCGCGCGTACGTCAGACCATGTTGTGCTGCCGGCCGGGGAGTTGCAATACTCAACCCATTGGTCGAATGTGTAGGCATTCAGACTGCGCACATTGGCCGCGATGTACGGCTGTGCGCCGACAAGTTTGCAAAAGCGGCAAAATTCATCGGTGCCGAACTCATTCGGGTCATAACTGGGTAAGCCTTTCCTGGGAAGGTTCTTCGAATCCGGATCGTCGACCCAGAAATCCGTACGGCGCGGACGCTTATCCTTGGGACCAACTCCATCACGCCAGTCGTAGCTATCGGCAAAGCAGCCGCCCGGCCAGCGTACCGCCGGCGCTTTAATCTCACGCATTTTCTCGATGAGGGCGGTGCGAATCCCGCCAGTGTTCGGGATCTTTGACTTCTCGCCCACCCACACACCGTCATAGATCACTGCACCCAATTCTTCTGTGAAATGGCTGTAGATCAGGGGTGAGATGGTCCCGAGCGGTTCGTCGAGCATGATCTCAATACCCGCCTCGTCAGACGCAGTTGCTGCTGCAGGCAGGTTGCGGGAGAAGAGAAAGGCGGACCCGGCCAGCGCGCCGGTCTTTAGAAAGCTGCGTCGTTGCATGCTCATCCTCGTAAAAGGATTCCGTCGAAGGGTAAGAACATCTGCGCCGTATGAGAAAACATTTACTCACTTCTGTCAATTGCTCCGCGTCTAGGTCTTCGCTACGGCAACCAACACATCAGGCCGGTGGGCGCCAGGTCGGGTTCCATGAAGCGAGTTGACTTCCCGGCGTCGCGGCTCACGGCTTCGGCGGCCAGATAGCCGCTGCGCACAGCGCCCTCCATCGTCGCCGGCCACCCGGTGGCTATCCAGTCCCCGGCGAGAAAAACTCGCGGCCACGGACTTAACGCTGCCGGTCGAAGTAAATCAAGCTGCGGGCGAATGGAGTAGGTGGCGCGCACCTCTTTGACCACGGCGGCCTTGACCAGCTTCGCCTGCGCTACCAGGGGGAAGAATTCCGCTAATTCCCGCAACGCCAGATCGATGATCTCCTGACGCTGCATTTCCACCATGGACTTGGAGGCGCTCACTACCAGCTCGACATAACTGCCCGGCGCACCACGACGCTTCTCCGATTGCAAGCGCGATTTGTGAAACAACCACTGAATGGTTGCGTCGAGCAGGATCGCATGCTCCAGATCGGTGATCTCGCGATCGAACCACAGGTGAATGCCGGTGATCGGCGAGTGCCCAAAATGTCCCAGGTTGATCGCTAGTTGCTCGGCCTCGGGGTTGCGCGGCATCGATGGCAGCAACTTAATCAAACCTTCAAACGCCAGCGCCAACACCATGGCGTCGCCGGTGAAGCTTTGCTCTCGTGCAGTCACCGTCCATTGTTGGGCTTCTTCAGACCACTGGAATGATTCTGGCGCCACGCTCAGATTCACTTGCCCGCCGCGGCTTTCCACGTAATCGATGGCGCGGCCGTACAGTTCACTCAGAGGAATGCTGGGAATACCCATCCGCCCCGCTCCCGGCGAAAGCAAGAGCGACTTACGGATAACCTGACCGGCATAATGCACCGACATGCGATCCGGATCCTCATTGAGCGCGCTCACCAGAACCGGCTTCCAGAAGCGGTTTATTGCTCCGGTGGTCTGCCCATGGCGCGCCAGCCAGTGGGCAAAATTCTCTGCGGAATCTTTGGGAATGCCGGTGATGAAAGCGCTCATGCCGCGGCCGATGGCCAGCTTGTCGGAAAAAGAAAACGCCGGCGCGCGCAGGAAGGCGGGCATGGAATGAAATGGCGCCGGCAGAAACGAGGGCTCAAGAATGCTCCTCCGTCCGCCCGGCTCGATGAAGGTAAGGCGGTCGAACCAGCGGATGGCATCGCTCACACCCAGCCGCTTATAGAGGTCGATGAGGTTGACGCAGTTGCCCAGCAGCACATGCTGGCAGTTGTCGATCACCTCTCCCGTTCCCGGATGCTCGTAAGAGGAGGCCCTGCCGCCCAGATAGCGGCGCTTCTCCAGCAAGCGGACCTGATAGCCTGCCTCAGCGAGGGCACACGCTGCGGAAAGCCCCGCCAGTCCACCACCGACCACAATGACTGAACGAATCAGGCCCACACACCCTGCGCCAGCGTCTTGAATAGGCCGCATCCCAATATGCTCAGCTTTTCATACGCGGGAACGCCGATGCGGGCGGAAAACACATCAAAATTGCGCTGTTCGATGTGCCGCAACAAACGATGGTAAATGGTGACCAGCACCCACATCGCTGCCCGGCTGTCGGGTGAGATCAAGGGCAAGAGCGCTTCCGCGGATTTATAAAACTGCCCAGCACGCTCCGCCTGCATGGCCAGCACCTGCCGCTGCGAGGGAGTCAACTGCTTACCACTGGAAATTGCCGTTATAGAGCTGGCGGTCACACCGTAGCGCTCCAAATCTTCCAAAGGAAGATAGAGTCGGCCGCGCTCCGCATCCTCGCGCACGTCGCGCAGGATGTTGGTCAACTGGAAAGCAATGCCGGTCTCTTCCGCAAGCTTCTCCGCCCGCGGATCGAGGTATCCGAAGATGCGAATGCAGACCAGCCCGACCACCGACGCTACCAGGTAACAGTAGCGATAGAGATCAGCGAAGGTTGCATATGCGGCTGCCCTGGGTTCGAGATCTGTCGCAGTGCCTTGTACCAGCTGATCGAGTAGCTGCGGGGGGATGGCAAAGCCGCGTTGCGTATCCAAAAGTGCGACAAAAACGGGGTCGCTGGTGGGCGCGCCAGCCAGCGCCTGATGCCAATTGGCCAGCCAAGCGTCGAGCGCAACACGCCGATCGGCGATGGAATGCGTTTCATCGTCGGAGAGATCGTCCGCCTGGCGCATGAAGGCGTAGACCGCGCAAATGGCGTCCCGCTTGCTCGCCGGCAGGGCAATAAAGGCGTAGTAGAAATTCTTTGCCTTCTTGCGCGCGATCGCCCGGCAGGCCGCGTACGCCGCCTGGACCTCAGGGGTCACGCCGCCCGCCTTCCCCTTGCAAGCCCAGGCACACATTTGCCGCAGAGCGCACGCGCAAGTAGCGCCAGTTTCCTGGTTTTCGAGATCACAGGACGCATGGTGAGCACGTCGTACTGCCGGCGCTCGATGGCGCGCAGTATCTCCAGGCCGCCGCGGCTGAACAGATCCAGATCGAGCGCCAGCTCGCGATCGACCAAATCGATCAGGGGCAAGCCCTGGGTGAATAGTTGACGGGCATAACCGACCTCATACCGCAGCAGCTCACGGAAGCCCGCTGTGGGCTCACGCCGCGCGATCGTTGCCTCGTCCACTCCATAACGATGCATATCGTCGAGGGGCAGGTAGATGCGGCCGCGCGCATAATCGGAGCTCACATCCTGCCAGAAGTTGGCCAATTGCAAAGCGGTGCAGGTGAAGTCGGAGAGCAGAAACATCTCCGGCTCACGATAACCGCAGGCATACAGGACGAGCCTTCCGACCGGATTGGCGGAGTACTTGCAGTACTCCAGCACGTCTTCCATCGTCTGGTAACGCGGAACTGTCTGATCCTGACGAAAAGCCACCAGCAGGTCGGCAAAGGGCTTCTGAGGAATATCGCAAATCCGGATGGTCTCGGCGAGGGCGACAAAAACGGGATGGCGCGCCTCACCGCGGTAACAGGCGTCGAGCTCGCGACCCCACAAATCCAGCAGCGCCAGTGATTGCTCGCGATTCCCCACCTCATCGCCCAGGTCATCCGAGATGCGGCAGTAGGCATAGATGCTGTGGAAGTGAGGGCGCAGCCGGGCGGGCAGAAACCACGAGGCCACATGAAAGTTCTCGTAGTGAGTGGTGGCCAGGCGCCGGCAGTAGGCTTGCGCCTGTTCCAGGGTCGGCCGCTGCTCGGGGATGCGGTATTCCGGCGGCAGCGCGGCCCAACCGCGCTCTACCAATTCCCTATTGTCCTGAGCACTCTCGACTGTCATTCTTCCTCGTTATCTGCACCAGGCAGGAAAGCAATACCTCAGGGGCTTAGAGCGTGTGTGAGAACCCGAAGCTTTGGGAGCCATCCGGGGCGCACTGCAGATCCCTCGGCTTCGCTCGGGATGACAATTTAAATTTGGCACTTTCGTTGGGCTTCGCGATACGGATGGAAAGACTCCGTTCGATCGAAGCAGCACAACGCACTCTGCCGTCCCAATCGCCCTCATCAATGGAAGCGCTCCCCTCCCCCTTGTCATCCCGAGCGAAGCCGAGGGATCTGCAGTGCGCCCCGGATGGCTCCCAAAGCTTCGGGTTCTCACACACCCTCTAAAGCCCTCGTCATCCAACCCTTACGCCACGGCTGAAGCCCGTGCCCTTCGTCCAGACGGTCTCTCTCCCGCCGCTTCAATTCGGCCCTACCTATGGGGCCATACCTATGGAATGATAGCCGTCTTGATGTCGTTGGAGCGATCCTTCAGGCGGCGCAAGACTGTTTCCAGCTCCGACAACTGAGCTCTGCCGGTGATGTATTCGCTGCACTTGAAACGGCCACTGGCCAGCAGGTCGAAGGCCTTGCGGCAAGCCGCAGGCGTATGGTGAAAGCTCGCCTTCAGCGTGATGTCGTTGTAGTGCAGCCGATTGGTATCGAACTCTACCTTGGTGCCGGCGGCGCAGCCCCCGAAGAAGTTCACCGTGCCCCCGCGGCGAACCATGTCCACCGCCCACTGCCAGGTCAAAGGCGTGGCTACTGCTTCAATGGCCACATCGACACCCCGATGATCGGGTGTCAGGGCGCGCACTGCAGCCACGGCATCGACAACGGAAGCGGTATGCACGACATGGGTCGCGCCGAAGGTGGTTGCCGAGGCAATCTGCTCATCGCGTTTAACCACCGCAATTACCTTCATGCCCGATAGCTGGGCCACGTGCATGAACATCAGGCCGATCGGGCCTGCCCCGATCACCACCACGATGTCACCGCGCTTGGCCCCCGTCTCCTCTAAACCACGCACGACGCAGGCCAGTGGTTCGGTCAACGCCGCGTGCTCCAGGGGCAAACTCTCAGGCACGATGAGCGTGTTCTTGGCCACGATGCGGGCGGGGATGCGGATGTACTCGGCGTAAGCGCCGTTGTTGAAGAGCAGGTCCTCGCAAAGGTTTTCCTGTTTGCGAACACACCAGTAACAGACACCGCAAGGCGCTGAATTCAGCGCCACCACGCGCATGCCCGGTTTGAAGCTGCGCACCCCGGCGCCGGTCTCATGGACAACACCGGCCAGCTCATGGCCGAAGAGCGCCGGCGGCGCGATCATCCTGGCATGGTAGCCGCGGCGGAAAACTTTCAGGTCGGTGCCGCAAGTGAGAGCGGCGTGAACGCGGATCACAATCTCCCCCTTACCAGCGGCGGGGATGGGAACCCGTTCAATCCTGACGTCTTCTTTGCCGTAGAGCACGGCAGCGTTCATCTCACTTAACATGCATTCCTATTCTATGTGCCTTCTTCGATCACGATCTTCATCGATGTCGCCTTGGGCTCGGAGGCGACGGCCAATGCAGCCACGGCCTCGGTCAAGGGAAAACGATGGGAGACCAGCCGGGTCAGGTCGAATCCCTGCCCGTAGCCCTCGAAAACCAGGCGCAGGGCTTCCTCCTGAATGTCTACAGAGGCACTATAGGAGCCTAGCAGCGTCTTCTCGTCCACGCATACCGCGGCGGGATCGATGGTGGCCTCCCCGTGCTGGGTCTGCGCGAACAGCAGCACACGCCCCCCGGGACGGGCCGCGTCCATTGCGGTCGGGATCAGCGCGTTGCCGGCTGCAGCCAGGATGACGGCATCCGCTCCCCGGCCCTCGGTGGCCGCATGGACCACCCGAATCACGTCTTCGCGCGAGGCATCGATGGGCGAATCGAGCCCGAAGGTGGCCGCCACGGCATGCCGCTCCGGGTAGAGATCCGACGTCAGCACCTTGGCGGCCGCCCGGTTGGCCAACGCTGCCAGCATGATCCCGATGGGACCCTGGCCAATCACCAGCACGGTCTCATCCGACGACAGATTCAGGCTGCGCACGCCCTTGAGGCAGGTATTGAGCGGTTCGACGAAGATCGCCTGGGCAAAAGGGATGCCATCGGGAATCTTCACCAGCCCGCGCTTGACGATCCAGTCCATGACCCGCACATACCCGGCAAAGCCTCCGCCGGAAGGCTCAAACCCGGCGGTGCAGCCTACCTGCTTGTAAACCGGACATTGGGCAAAAGTTTTCTTGCGGCAGTAGTAGCAACTTCCGCAGGGGATGTGGTGGAAGACGGCTACCCGGTCGCCTACGGCGAAGGGCTCAACTCCCTCCCCCACGGCGGCGATCGTGCCCACCGTTTCATGGCCGAAGATGCGCGGAGCGGAGTGCGATCCGGTGTGGATCTTCTTCAAGTCGGTGCCGCAGATGCCGCAACTGTGCACCCGGATGAGCACCTCGCCCGGACCAATCGCGGGCACAGGAACGGCCTCGATGCGGACATCGTTCACGCCGCGATAGACAGCGGCCTGCATGGTCGCCGGGACGGCGAGTGGGCGGTGCATCTCTTGAACACCATGTGCGATCTGCATATTACGCATTCCCTATGAGTGGGCCCAGCGCACCGGCCACCGCCCGGGCGCCGCTCTTCGCATTCTGGCCCATTCGCAGCATGGCGGGCCAGTACTTTGGCCGGATGGCCACATGGCCTAACAGAGGTGCTACGCGCAGATGGCCATCGGAGTTGGTGTAGCGGCCGAAGTCGGGCAATATGTCGGCGATTTCGTCCGATATCGCCTTGAGGCAGTAGAACGCAATGTTTTGGCTCCGTGCAAAACGGGCCACCGTAACGGCCTCCATATCGACCATCACGGCCTGGTAAAGCCCAGCGAGTTGCCGCTTTTCCGCGTACTGGACGATATGGTCGGTCGTTACCAGCCGGAGCGGAACGCCGCTTCCTTCGGGCAAGGGGAAGTTGGTGGTGAAATGCTCCCCGGTGCGGGCGTCTACTACCTGGTTCACGGCGTACGCATTCCCGGGATGGATACCGCAGGACAGGGCTCCAGACCATCCTACCGAGACGATTGCATCCAGCGCGCCGCCCTGAGCGGATATGGCTGCAGGCATGGGCCGCAGCCTCGCTTCCAACGCCGCCGCAGACCGCGATGCAATCTACGTCGTCCACGCGGGAAGCCCATGCGGCCTGCCCTTTACGCGACACCGGGCAGGGGCAAAGGCTTCCATCCCTGCACCAGCGGCTTCAATTCGCCGGGCAAGGCCGCGATAATACCAACGCGGCTCATGCGGAGGGCGCGTACCCATGCGCCCGAAACCACTCGATGGCCGCGCGCAGCGCCGCATATACGGGAACCACGCGGAATCCCAGCTCGCGCTCCGCTTTGGCAGAGGAGACAAACATCTTTTTCTTTCCCATGCGTACGGCCTCCACGGTAGCACGCGGCTCACGCCCGCGCAGCTTGCCGGTAATGGTCTGATCCCATAGCGCGAAGATCATAGCCACGCTGTGCGGCACGCGCATGGTCGGTGAAGACAAGCCGGTTATGGCCGACATCTTATCGAGGATCTGCTTCAAGGTCAGGTTTTCCCCGCCCAGGATGTAGCGCTCGCCGGACCGGCCGGCCTCCAGGGCATCGGCGTGGGTTCTGGCCACCTCGTTCACATCCACCAGGTTCAGGCCCGTGTCCATATATGCGGGAAATCTCCGGTTGAGAAAATCCACCACGATACGTCCGGTCGGCGTGGGTTTGATGTCATTTGATCCGATTGGTGTCGTGGGATTGAGGATAATCACCTGCTGGCCTGCGCGCGCGGCTACCACGGCTTCCTGCTCCGCCTGGTATTTGGATCGCTTATAGTCCCCGATCATGTCGTCGATGGAAACCGGCGTCGCCTCATCGGCCGGGCACCCGTCGGAGAGAAAGCCCATGGTGGCTACGCTCGAAGTGTAGACCACACGGGGGACACCCTGTTCGCGGGCAATGCGTAGCAATTCCCGGGTACCGGTCACGTTCGTGGCGAACATGGTTTTTGGATCGGTCACCCAAAGCCGGTAATCGGCGGCTACGTGCATGACAGCATCACAACCCGCAATGGCGCTACGCAAGGCGTCCACCCGCAGCAAATCACCGAGGACAGTTTCTGCGGCGAGCCCGGCTAGATTCTCGAGCTTGCTGGTAGAGCGGATGAGAATGCGCAACTGAGCGCCGCGACGGGACAGCTCTTGCGCCACGTGGCTCCCGACGAACCCCGTAGCTCCTGTGAGGAAGATTTTCAGACCTATACCCCTGTACGGAGAAGGGACCGTACAACCGCAGGTCCCTCCACTACGCTGCGCTCCGGTCGGGATGACAATTTTGTTTGAAGGTCAAAGGTTTTGCGCCCAAAACAGAATTGTCATCCCGACCGGAGCGCACCCGGATTTCCTGTTACGCGGTACTAACCAACGTCTACTTGTGCGGCTTTCCGTAAAGAAAGCCGCATGAAGTTCGCCAACGCCACCAAACTCAACAGGAAATCCGGGGTAGCGTAGTGGAGGGACCTGCGGTTATTTAAACTAGTCCAGCGCTTCGGGATGAAGTCCAAAGCCCTTTTCGCCGGCCGCTTTCTTTTCGTTCCACTTCTTCACCCAGGCTTCCCAGCTTGCGCCGGCGGCGCGGTCTTTGCCGCTGAAGGTCAGTCCCGCGATCTCGCTGTAAGCGATCGACCGCTTCTCCGGCGAATCCTTGGGAAAGAGGCGGACCCAGGATTGGCCGAGCGTAACGCCCGTCTTGCGGTCGAAGATATAGCCCTCGATGACGGAGCCATCCTTGCAAGTGATAGTCACGTCGCCGCGATAGTCGAAAGCTTTCTCCAGCGCGTCCAGCACTTCCGCGTCACTGCCCAGAACCGGAGCCCAGCCTTCAAGGTTCTCGTGCTTGGTTCCCGGCGCCAGCTCCAGCGTGTCCGGATCGATGTTGCCTGCGGCCTTCCCGGTCATACTCGTGTCTCTTCCAACTGCCGCTTGGCGTCGCCCGAGATCTGCACCAGCGATGGTGATGAATGCCCGTTAAGCTGCGGGGAGGTCAACAGATCGCGTGCACCCTGATCCTCGTACCTGTCGAAAATCGTGGCGCGCACCGCGGACATAAATCCCCGGAAAGAGCCAAACATCTCGTTCACCGAGGACGGCTCATAACCACAGCTGACCATGCAGTTAGCGCATTTTGGATTGCCGGAAGCGGTGCCGTAGTTTTCCCACTCCGTCTCGTCGATCAACTCCTTGAACGTGGAAGCGTAGCCATCCTGCAGCAGGTAGCAGGGCTTCTGCCAGCCGAAGATGTTGTAAGCCGGATTGCCCCATGGCGTGCATTCGTAGTTCCGCTTGCCCATCAGGAACTCGAGGAATAGCGGAGACATGTTGAATTTCCAGTGCTTTTCTCGATTGGACAGAATTGCGCGGAAAAGCCTGCGGGTGCGCGCGCGGCCCAGGAAGTGCTTCTGGTCGGGCGCCTTTTCGTAGGAATAACCCGGGGAGATCACAATGCCCTCAACACCCATTGCCATTACTTCGTCGAAGAAAGCGCGCACGCTGTTCGGATCGGCACCGTCGAAGAGGGTGGCGTTGGTGGTGACCCGGAATCCCCGTTGCACCGCCTCGCGGATCCCCTCGACCGCCTTGTCATAGCCACCCTCGCGGCAAACGGAAAAATCGTGGTGCTCGCGCTGGCCATCGAGATGGACGGAGAAGGTTAGATACTTACTGGGCTTGAACAGGCCGATTTTTTCCTTGAGGAGCAAGGCGTTGGTGCATAGATAGATGTACTTCTTGCGCGCCACCAGCCCTTCCACGATCTCGGCGATCTGCGGGTGCATCAGTGGTTCGCCACCGGGAATAGAAACCATGGGGGCGCCGCACTCTTCCACCGCCCGAAAGCACTCTTCCGGCGAGAGATCCTTCTTCAGAATGTGCGCAGGATACTGAATTTTGCCGCAGCCGGCGCAAGCCAGGTTACAGCGGAACAGCGGTTCCAGCATAAGGACTAGGGCGTAGCGTTTTTGCCCGCTCAAGCGCTTCTTGAGCACATAGCTGGCCACGGTCCACATCTGTGAGATCGGCACTGCCATCGTTTCAAATCTCCTCTGAGTGCTCTAAGCTCTTTCCATAGCCCGGCGGTAGTCAGTGAGCGCCAGCAAGGGAAAGTAGTTCCGGTAAAGATGGTAGGCAAGATAAAAGACGCGGGGAAATCCGGTGCCGGTAATCACAGCCTGCCGGGTGGGCCCTTCTCCCATGCTTTCATCCCACGAACCATCGGGCAGCTGCCGCTCGATGAGCCAGCGAACTCCCTTGGCAACCGAGTCGCTGCGCGTGTCCCCAGCCGATAGCAGACCCAAAATAGCCCACGCGGTCTGCGACGGGGTGCTGGGGCCAACGCCTCGGGTTATGGGATCGTCGTAACTGGCGCAGCTCTCGCCCCAACCGCCGTCCGCGTTCTGCACCATGCGTATCCACTCCGCAGCTTGTTGGATCTGCGGCTCGTGGTTCCATACCCCTATCGCTTCCAGGCCCCGGAGCACCAGGAAGGTTCCGTAAAGGTAGTTAACGCCCCAACGGCCAAACCAGCTTCCATCCGGCTCCTGCTCGTTGTAGATGAAGCGGATGGCCTTTTCGACGCGGCGATCCTTTTGCGTGTAGCCGTAGGTGGCCAGCATCTCCAGGATGCGCCCCGTGATGTCGACGGTCGGTGGATCGAGCATGGCGTTATGGTCAGCGAAGGGAATGTTTTCGAAGACCATCTTGGTGTTGTCTTTATCAAAGCTGGCCCAGCCGCCATTCTTGCATTGCATGGCGAAGATCCAGGAAATTGCGCGCTGGCAAACATCGTATTGATAGCGTTCCCGGGCATGGTTGTCGACCTTGTTCAGCGCTAGAAGAACCTGGGCGGAATCGTCGGTGTCGGGATAGAACTCGTTGTTGAACTCGAAATACCACCCGCCGGGCTGAGCATTCCGTACCTTCACGGCCCAGTCGCCCTTGTGGCGCACTTCCTTGGACAGCATCCAGTCGGCGGCCTTCAGCAGGCGCGGATCGGTGCGTGAAACTCCGGACTGACCCAGGGCATAGACTGCGTAGGCGGTATCCCACACCGGAGACATGCACGGCTGCATGCGGAAGGTTGGCTCCAGAAAGTCGGGAATGCCTTCCTCTTCAATGCCCAGCTTCTCAAACTCATCCATGGCCCGGATGGTCTGCGGATCGTCGATCGAGTAACCCAGGCAGCGCAAGGCGAGGATGGCATTGAGCATGGCGGGATAGATGGCGCCCAGGCCGTCGCTCATCTCCAGGCGCTCCAGGATCCACCTCTCCGCTTTTCTGAGGGCCATCTTTCGTAGCGGCCGGATGTGCACGCGCTCGGCCCAGTGAAAGAGCCGGTCTACCACCAGGAAGAAGTTGCGCCAGCCCAGTACGCGCTTTCGATCCCAGCGCAGGTGAAGATCGGCATGGCTCTTACCCCCGACGAAGAGCTCGTCGATTCCATTTTCCGAGGCAAGCTTCTTGAAGGGCTTCTTGGCATAAGCGATAGAAAGCGGCACCAGGATCGCGCGCGACCAGGACGAAATCTCGTAGATGTTGAAGTAGCACCAGTTGGGAAAGAGGACTAATTCGGGTGGGATGGCGGGGACTGCGTCGTATTCGTATTGGCCGAAGAAACAGAGATAGATCTTGGTGAAGGTGTTACACTCTACCACTCCGCCATGATCGAGAATCCATTGCCGGGCGTGGGCCATGACCGGGTGGGCGGGGAGCCAGCCCATCAACTTGAAGGCGAAATAGGCTTTGACCGACGCACTGATGTTGGAGGGGCCGCCGGCATAGATGCTCCAGCCACCATCTTCATTTTGCTTGCGCAGGATCTCTGAAACAGCGCGCTTCATCTTGCGCTCGTCGCCGGTACCCAGCAACGTATGCACCATGATGTAGTCGGATTCGAGGGTGGTGTCCGCTTCCAGTTCGCCGCACCAGTAGCCATCCGGATGTTGCTGGGAAAAGAGGAAATCCCGGGCTCGCGCGACGGCGGATTCTACCTGATCTAACCCGGCATCGATGCGGCCAAACCGGGGAATAGCGGGCTGTCCACTTTCAAAGGATGTGCTCATGCTTGACCCTGAAGTTCTCTTTCAAAAACAGCAGTCTTTTGCTGTAAAAGCTGGCCCCTAGACCGGAACAGGCCGGATGGCCTGAACGATCTCCGGAGGCAACCCAAAGCGGACATTTTCCGGCATGACTTCTACTTCTTCCACGTCGGAAAAGCCGCGTCCGCGCAAATAAGCCACTACTTCGGCAACCAGAACTTCGGGCGCGGATGCCCCAGCTGTGACCGCAACCGTAGTCGCGTTCTCCAGCCATTCGGGATTGATAGCTCCCGAATCTTCGATCAGAAATGCGTTGGTGCTCAGATTACGGGAAACTTCTACCAAGCGATTGGAGTTGGAGCTGTTGGTCGATCCAACCACCAGTACCAGGTCTGCTTGATGAGCAACGTTTTTTACCGCTACCTGGCGGTTTTCCGTGGCGTAGCAAATGTCCTGGGTGTGCGGTCCGACGATATTGGGAAATTTGGCCTTGAGGGCGTGGATAATGTCGCGGGCTTCGTCCAGGCTCAGGGTGGTTTGGGTTAGATAGGCAACTCGCTCAGGATCAGAGACTTCGAGGGCGTCCACTTCCTCTACGGTCGAGACCACCTGGGTCACTTCCGGGGCCTCGCCGAGGGTGCCTTCGATCTCGTCGTGGTCGCGATGCCCTATCAGCACCAGGGAATAGCCCTGGCGGGCAAACTTGACCGCCTCCACGTGCACTTTTGTTACCAGCGGGCAGGTGGCGTCGATCACCTTTAGTTTGCGCGACTTGCTGCGCGCGCGGACTGCCGGAGAGACGCCGTGAGCGCTGTAAATGACGCGCATTCCCTCGGGCACGTCGTCGATGTCATCGACGAAGATCGCACCTTTTTCGGCCAGCTCGTTGACCACGAAACGGTTGTGCACGATCTCCTTACGGACGTAGATGGGAGCGCCAAAGGTGTCGAGGGCAATGTTCACGACATCAATGGCGCGCACCACGCCAGCACAGAAACCGCGCGGCTTGAGAAGAAGAACCCTCTTGGGTGCGTTTGCGGAGCGGGGACCGCTCCCTGGCGAGGATAATAGGGGACTCGTCACATCAACCAGTATACCGCGCCGGCCCTTAAATGTCTGATGGATAAAGAGTCTGGGCCATCATCTAACTCGGCACCCGGGGCGATGATTTTAGGATGCACAGGCCGGCCTTCGGTCGCAGACTTTGTGCCAGCAACCCAGCCCACTTCCCTGGACGGGTGCCCCATGTTCGCACCACCTGACCCGCCGTTGGGGGGCCCCATAAGCGCTAACTTGCCTAGGACGTTTTGCGTCATTACTTCCACAAACTCGTCATCCTGAGCGGAACGCCTCACAGATTTATCGCGTGATACAGCGCTTGGTGGCGCGGAGTCGAAGGACCCCGGCGATGCTTATTTTACCCATGCTGCTCGGAGCTTTTCGACCACCGAAGCCCGACAACAGGATCTGCTGCGATACGCACTTGATAGTCACGGGTATATCTTTTCATGCACTAGATGGAAAGCAAGTTCTTGGTTCTCGGCCCCAGGGAAAAAACCGTGGCCGGCCTCGGTGGTCGAAAAGCTTCGAGCAGCATGGGTAAAATAAGCACCGCCGAGGTCCTTCGGCTCCACGCCACCAAGCGCTGTATCACGCGATAAATCTGTGAGGCGCTCCGCTCAGGATGACGAGTCTGTGGAAGTAATGACGAAAAACGTCATAGGCAAGTTAGCGCTTATGGGACTACGCCCCGTCTTTTTCGGCCCATGTACGCCCCACGGCACGCCGGGGCAGGTGGCGCGAATATGGGGCACCCGTCCAGAACCATAGACCACAGTTAGGAGATCAAATCAGGCCACAGTTGGGAGCTCGAATCCGCTAGGAACGTTTGGCAGCTTTGCGGCTGGTTTTTAATAGCTGCTCCGCGTGCCGCAAGGAGGTGTCGGTTAGCTTGGCTCCGCTTAGCATGCGAGCCACTTCCTCGGTTCGCTCCTGATCCTCGAGAAGACGGACGGAGGTCTTCGTTTTTCCTTGCCGCTCCTGCTTTTCGACCAGAAAGTGCTGATCGGCGAATGCAGCAATCTGGGGCAGATGGGTGACGCACAGCACCTGCTGCGCGCGGGAGAGCTCCTTCAACTTCTGGCCGACTGCCTCAGCAGCCCGGCCACCGATGCCGATGTCGATCTCGTCGAAGACCAGGGTGCGGGGTACGGGCGTTTTGCGACGCGCGCTTCCCTGCCCTCGAGATGCTCCCTCCTCGACACTCACCTTGAGCGCCAGCATGACGCGCGACAACTCGCCGCCGGATGCGATTTGCTCCAACGGCTTCAAGGGCTCCCCGGCATTGGTGGCGATGCGGCAATCGACCAGATCCCAGCCCTGCCGGGTCCAGTGCTGTTCCGCTTCCTGCGCCGTCACCTGGACGGCAAACCTCGCCTTCATCGCCAAGTCATTGATGTGCGCTTCGGCTAACTTCTCCAGCTTGCGGGCTGCGGCCGCGCGCTCCGCGGTTATTTCCGCGGCCGCCACACGGTACGCATCCGCTGCCTTGGTCCGCGCGGCACGCAGCTCGAGCAGCAACTGGTCGCGGTTCTCGACCTCCGCCAGCTTGGCGGCCACATCCTGGCCATGAGCCAGTACCTGCGCCAGCGTAGTTCCATATTTCCGCTTCAGGCGATTGAGCGCTTCGAGGCGATCTTCCAGCTCCGCGAGCCGGTCGGGAGAGGCCTGAATCCTGGAGGCGTAGTCACGCACCGTGGCGCTGACATCGTCCACCAGGGCGCGCGCCGACTTCAGTTGCTGCACCGCCTCGGCAAACTGCGGATCGTAGCGCTCGAGCTCTTCCAGATTTTTTAGCGCGGCCCGCAAGGCAGCCTCGGCGGAGCGGTCGCTCTCATAGAGCAGCTCATGCGCGCTCACGGCCGCGGTTAGAAGCTTCTCCGCATTGGCCAAAACGCGCCGCTCGATCTCCAACTCCTCGTCTTCTTTCTCCCTGATCGCCGCACTCTCGATTTCGTTCTTCTGAAAACTCCACAGGTCAGCCTCGCGCAGGCGTGCCTGTTCATCGCCCTCCAAACGCTCCAGCCGGGCACACGTCTCCGTCCACTCGTGAAATGCAGCTGCCACCCGGTCAATGTTGATACCGGCGCTGCGGTCCAGCAACTGGCGCTGCTGTGCCTGGTCAAAGCTGCCCATGGTCTCGCTCTGCGCATGCACCAGGGCCAGCTCGGGGGCAAGCTGGCGCAGCACGTTGACCGTGGCCGGCTGATTGTTGACGTAAACGCGGCCTTTGCCCCCGGCTTGTATCTCGCGCCGCAGAATAATCTCTGCGCCTTCGGCATCAATGCCGTTGGCCTCGAGCGTATTCTCCGCCCCCTGCGTGCTCTCAAAAACACAGGCCACGACGGCACGGTCTGCGCCATGCCGCACCACATCGGAGGAGGCCTTGTCGCCCATGAGCAGCGCCAGCGCGTCGACCAATATGGACTTACCCGCCCCGGTCTCTCCCGTCAGCAAGTTGAGGCCAGGGCCGAAGACAGCAATCGCATGATCAATGACGGCGTAGTTTTCAGCGCGGAGTTCGAGCAGCATTGGGCAGTTTCGAGAGTCGAGCGCAGCATAGCACGACAGCGCCTACGGCCCCGTTATAGGCCGGGTTACCTTGCAGCTGCATCTTATATGCAGTTTGGTTTCGCGTGCGCTTGTCTGCTACCGTGAAAGAGGAAGTGATAATGTCCCCGGTCCATATCGCCGCTTTTTTCATCCTGCAGGCAGACGACGGCGCAGCGCCCGTGCCTCATACTGCAACCTACGGAGTCAGCGCCATAGTTGATATGGTGCGCAACAGCGGGCCTGTAGCCATCGCCGTGCTGGGCCTGCTGCTGATTGCCAGCCTCTACTCCTGGGCAGTTATTTTGGGCAAGTCTGCTACCTTTCGCCGCGCCCGGTCGCAAAGCCGGCGGTTTCTGCGCGCCTTTCGCAAGTCCAACCGGCTACAAGAGATGGCAGCCGTCAGCGAGCAGTTCAAACCCAGCCCGCTGGTGAATGTCTTCGATGAGGTGTACGACACGTATCGCCGCCAAACAGGCGGGTTCGGACCTCCGAAAAACATCGTTACCCTGGAGCGCGCGGCCCAGGCGGCGGCGAGCGAATCGCTCACGGTCCTCGAGCAACGCCTCACCTGGCTGGCCACCATCGGCGCAGTGGCTCCATTTGTCGGCCTCTTCGGCACCGTGATGGGCATCGTAGATGCTTTCCACGGCTTGGGCACGGAAGGCGCGGCCACACTGCGCGCGGTGGCGCCTGGAGTTTCCGAAGCCCTGATCACCACCGCCGCCGGCCTGGTGGTCGCTATTCCGGCCGTGATCGCCTACAACCAGTTCACTGCTTCCCTGCGCGAGTTTGGTTCGCGCATGGACGATTTCTCGCGCGAACTACTCAACAGCCTGGAAGAAATCAGCCTGCAGTCCAAACCAGACCCGATGGAGAGGGAGGCCGCGAGTGGCCTTCACCGCTAGTTCCGGCCATACCAGAACCTCGCTCGCGGAAATCAATATCACGCCGCTGGTCGATGTGGTCCTGGTGCTGCTTATCATCTTCATGGTTACGGCGCCGGTGCTGCAGTCGGGCATCGATGTCTCAGTGCCAAAAACGCGCAGCGTGAAAGAGATCACCCAGCAGCGGCTGGTGTTGACCATCGACCGCGAACAAAATGTTTTTCTGGGCGATAAGCCGGTCAACCTGGCGCAGCTGCCCACGCTATTGCGCCAGCCCAATACAAATCCAGCCAGCCAGGTTATTTATCTGCGGGCCGACGAGCGGGTCCCCTTTGGCGCTTTCGCCTCGGTCATGGATGCGGTCAAACAAGCCGGGATCACCAATATCAGCATTGTGACCCAGCCCCTACAGAAGACGGCGAAGTAGCTGGCTATGGCAGGGTTTTCGAGCCACCACGACATACTGGATCAGCCGGATGGCATAGGCTCGCCCTTCGCTAAATCCACGGTTATGCATCTGCTGGTTTTCGCAGGGCTGATCGGCTATGGATACGTGCACAATCTGTTCCACACAAGCGAGTGGGGTTCGAACAGCTTCCAGCAGGGAGCGATCCAGGCCACCCTGGTATCTACCGCAGCGTTGCCCCTGCCCCAGGATCACCCGCCGACCGACAACGTGCTGGCCACCGAAACACCCAGCGTAGCGCCGGCCTTGGAGGAGCAGAAACTGGAGCCGGTTCCTGTACCTGAAGCGGTGCCGATTCCTGAAAAGCAGCCCCCGCCGAAGCCGCAGGCCAAGCCGCTTCCCAAGGCTCCACCGCAGCACCAGCCACCACCCAAAGTGCAGAACAAAGCAAACTACGGAGAAGCTGCGCCGGCGAATGTTCCTCGCTCCACAGCAAGTAACAACACCGCCAATTCTCCCATCGCACAAACGGGAGGAGATTTTGGCTCGCGCTTCGGCTGGTATGTGGATGTGATTAAACGCAAGGTGGCGCAGGATTGGTACTTGCAGGAAGTAGATCCGAGTACTCCGGCCGGGGCCACAGTTTTTGTTCAGTTCACGGTTGCGCGCGACGGCTCTCCAGGCAGCATTTCGCTGGCGACGCCGAGCAGCTCTGCATCACTGAATTCGTCGTGCCTGCATGCGGTGCAGCGCGTGGATACCTTCGGCCCGCTACCGAGCGGTTACAACGAAAGCAGCTTGAATGTGCTGTATCACTGCACTTACCCCGGTACCCGATGAGGTTACCGCTGTAACTAAGTTGAGTTTTTATCGTATAAACTCAAGACTGCGTTAGGCATGAGACCTCGAAAAAGAAATTCAATCCTCCGCTCCCGCGTTCTGTTTCTGATTTTCCTGTTGCCCGCACTCGCATGCTGGAAGGCAAGCGCGCAGGATTGGGTAAAGACGGGCACAAATCTAGGGGCGGCGCGCATCCGTTTAGCCGCTGCCGACTTCAATCCCTCTTCTGCTGACGCCCAAACGCCGGCGCTGAAAACCACCTTCGACAACACGTTCTACAACGACCTGAATAGCGCCGGTATCTTCGACATGGTTTCGAAGAGCATGGCTCCGCCGGTCATGCCCGCCTCTCCGCAACAGATGAACCTGGCACAATGGGCAGCCGCGCCGGCGAACGCTGCGTTCGTAGCCTTCGGGTCGATTGCGGTGAACGCGGGCCGCGTAGCGGTTTACGGTTGGCTCTTCGACGCCAAGAATCCCGCCTCTCCGCAGATCCTGGGCAAGCAGTACAACGAAGCTGCCAGCCAGGATAACGCGCGCCTGATCGCTCACCGTTTTGCCGATGAGATCATTACCCGCCTGGGTGGCGGAATCTCCGGCATTGCCGAGACCCACATCTACTACATCGCTGCCCGTGGCGGAAACAAAGAAGTGTGGCAAATGGATTACGACGGGCAAGGCGCGCATGCAGTTACCCACTTGGGCACCATCTCGCTTTCGCCGCGCGTCTCCCCTGATAACGATCGCATCGCGTTCTCATCTTTGGGTCGTCAAGGCTGGTCCATCCGCATGTTTTCGCTGGTTCTGGGCCGCATGGTCAGCTTCCCTTCCACGGCGGGTACCACCCTTTCCCCGGCATGGTCAAGCGATGGCGCCAAGCTGGCTTTCTCCGGCTCGCGCTCCGGAGATCCTGAGATTTTTACCTCCGATTCAGGCGGCGGCAACGTAAAGCAAGTCACGACCTTCCGCGGACCCGATGTTTCGCCTACCTGGAACCCTAAAACCAACTCCCAGATTGCATGGTGCAGCGGCCGAACCGGCCTGCCGCAGATCTACATCATGTCTTCGGATGGAACCGGCGTGCAGCGCATGACCGACGGCGGATACGCTACCTCTCCCTCCTGGTCGCCGAACGGACAATTTCTGGCGTTTGCCTGGAACCGCAAATATGGTCCTGGCGCACCCGGGGGCCAGGACATCTACATCATGGACATTGCGAGCAAGCGCTGGACCCAGCTCACGCATGATGCGGGGAGGCAGGATTTCCCTTCGTGGTCTCCGGATGGGCGGCACATCGTTTTCCAACGCGAGAACGGTGGCGGATCTGAAATATGGACGATGCTTTCCGACGGCACCGAACAGCATCGCCTCACCCAGAGCAGCGGAAATTCAATGCCCAATTGGAGCTGGAAATAGCTCCCTGATTGGGAAGAGGCTTGGGAACGAACTACGTAAGGAGAACATCGTGAAGACACCGCATCACAGGCAACTCGCAGCGCTCATCGCTGTCGCCACCCTCACCTTCGCAGCCGGCTGCCACAAGAAAGCGGTGCCTCCTCCGCCACCGCCACCGCCGTCACCAACGTCGCCGGCGCCGACGGCCACGATCACGGTGACCCCCAGCACCATCGACCCGGGCGGAAGTGCAGTGCTCGCCTGGCGCACCACCGATGCGACGGACGTCTCCATTGACGGATTAGGCAATGAGAATACCTACGGCACGCTGAACGTCCTACCCAGCCAAACGACGACCTACCATTTGGTCGCCCGGGGCCCCGGCGGTTCCACAGATGCGAGTGCAACCCTGACGGTCAATGCTCCGGCTGCGCCCGCACCCGCGGGCGAGATCATGAACGAGCAAATCTTCGAGCAGAATGTGAAGCCGGCCTTCTTCGACTATGACAGCTATGAGATCCGTCCCGACGCCCAGACTGTCCTGGCTCAGGACGCGAGCTTCCTGGCCGCGCACCCCACGCTCAAGATCGTTGTCGGCGGGTACTGCGATGACCGGGGATCGGCTGAGTACAACCTGGCGCTGGGCGAAAACCGTGCCAATGCGGCCAAGCAGGCGCTGGTCAATGGAGGCGTCAGCCCGGACCGCGTCCGCACCGTAAGCTACGGCAAGGAGAAGCAGTTCTGCACCCAGGACAGCGAAGCTTGCTGGCAGCAAAATCGCCGTGCCGGCTTCTCGCTCGATCAGTAGTACCGGTAGGTAGTGGGATGAAGGCCAAGATGGTCGTGGACGCCACCGCTTGGCCCTCACTCCTCTCATTCGCCTGCTGGACTAAACTGAAGAAGAAGGGAGCGTCATGCGTAAACACATTATCCGGCTCACTGCCGTTGCCCTCTTTGCTTTGCCCAGCGGATTGCCTCACGCCTTCGCCGTCTCCAAGGAAATGGTCCAACTGCAAACCCAGGTCCAGCAGTTGCAGGACATGGTGCAGCACTTGCAGACATCGAACGACGAACGCATGGGCGTGCTAGTCAACCTGGTGCAGCAAAACACCGACAACATGAACCGGATGATGGCCTCGGTCAATGCCCTGCAGACTACGTTGAAAGCGGACAACGAGCAGCGGGGTTCGAGCAGCACTCAACTCTCGACTCAGATCCAGTCGCTGAATGACTCCGTCGATGAGCTCAAGACACGCATCGCTAACTTGAGTACGCAGTTGCAGGCCATCCAGGGCCAGATGCAGAACGTGAATGGTATGCCGGCACAGCCCGGCGGCGGACCGCCGCCGGCAAATCAGGGTCCCGGAGGACAGGCTGGGGCACAGATGCCCATGCCGCAGACGCCCCAGGCCCCGCCAGTTGACCAGCTCTACCAAAGCGGTCTGCGTGACTACAACTCGGCCAAGTACACCGTTGCGGCCTCTGAATTCGGCGATGTGGTCCACTATTACCCGCAGGATCCTCTTTCGGGCAACGCCCAGTTTTATCTCGGTGAGATCTCTTACCGGCAAGGCAAGTTTCCCGCTGCGGTCAAGTATTACGACGCAGTTCTGGAACAGTTCTCCGGGAATCCTCTGGCTCCCGCCGCTGAATTGCGCAAGGGACAATCGTTGATTGAAATGGGCCAGAAAGACGCCGGCGTACGCGAGTTGCGGACCTTGATTCAGCGCTATCCGCAAACGCCCGAGGCTCAGCAAGGGCGAAGTGCATTGAATGGAATGGGGGTGCGCATCTATGCCGCCAAACCAAGCGCCTATCCCGCAGCACCTCCGACCCCGCAATAACCACTCCTCTCCAAATTGAGTCCCGTAGAGCCTGCCCTGAGCTTGCCGAACGGGGACGGCTGAGAGTCATACTTGTCCAAATTAGCTTTTCGTAGGTGTGGGACCTCGTTGCTTGGCTCTGTCCCTCCACCTCCGCCACTGCCAAGGTGAGCCGCCACCCTTAACTTTGTCATCCCGACCGGAGCGAAAGCGTAGGGGAGGGACCTGCAGTTTCACTTTCGGGCACAGCGAAAGCGCTATGAGCAAATCGCCTCCGGGTTCCGTTTCCCCATGAACGCAAACTGCAGGTCCCTCCCCTATGCTTTCCCTCCGGTCGGGATGACAAAGTTAAGGGTGGCGGCCCACCTTGGCAGTGGGCGAGGTGGAGGGACAGAGGGTAGTTCTCACGCAGATTGTCTTAGTACAGCTTGGCTGGGATCAAGCTGTATTCTCCCGGCGATCCACTGGACTGCCATTCGGCCACGGTGCTATCGTTTCCAACGGCGTCAGAAGTCGGCAGCGCTCCCCCTCCACTCAACTTGTTGCCGATCGCGCCGGAGGTATTTGATGGCAACCATCCCCGTTGATTCCCGTATTGATTCCAAAACCGCGGAGTTTTTCTCGCGGCAACACCGCATGCTGATCGATGGACGCTTCGTTCCCGCCGCGTCCGGCAAAACCTTCCCCGTCTACAATCCGGCCACCGGCGAAGTGGTGGCGCGGGTCCCGGAAGCCGAAGAGGAAGATGTGAATCGCGCCGTTTCCGCTGCGCGCCGCGCTTTCGATGAGGGCCCATGGAGCAAGAAGCTGTCTCCATCGGACCGCGGACAGCTGCTCTGGAAAATCGCCGACCTACTGCAAGCGAACCTGGAAGAATTCGCCGAGATTGAGTCACTCGACAACGGTAAGCCGTTGTCCGTCGCGCGGGTCGCCGACGTTCCCTTGGCCATTGATATGTTTCGCTACATGGCGGGCTGGGCGACCAAAATCGGCGGCTCCACGCTCTCGTTCTCTACACCGGGCGCTTTCCACTCCTACACCCTGCGCGAGCCGGTCGGAGTCGTGGGGCAAATTATCCCCTGGAATTTCCCGCTCCTGATGGCCGCCTGGAAGCTGGCGCCGGCGCTTGCTGCCGGATGTTGCGTGGTGCTCAAAGTTGCCGAGCAGACACCGATGTCGGGCCTGCGCCTGGCAGAGCTGTTCGATCAGGCAGGATTTCCTCCCGGCGTGGTCAACGTGCTCACCGGCTACGGTGAGGGCGCGGGCGCACCGCTGGCTGCGCATCCGCTGGTCGACAAAGTGGCCTTCACCGGCTCGACAGAAGTGGGCAAGCTGATCGTGAAAGCCTCCGCCGGCAACCTCAAAAAGGTCAGCCTGGAACTGGGGGGCAAGAGCCCGGCCATCGTGTTTCCCGATGCCGACCTGGACCGCGCCATCGCCGGCACGGCCAGCGCCATCTTCTTCAACCAGGGACAATGCTGCTGCGCCGGTTCCCGCCTCTTCGTGCACGAAACCATTTATGACAAGGTTCTGCAGGGAGTCAGCGACATCGCCGGGGGGATTCACATCGGCCCTGGCCTCGACCCGCAGACTGCCATGGGGCCGTTGGTCAGCGAAGAGCAGTTCGACCGGGTGACCGGCTTTATCGAATCCGGAGTCCAAGAGGGCGCGAAGGTGGCTGTCGGAGGCAAACGGTATGGAGATCGCGGCTACTTTGTTCAGCCAACCGTGCTGACCAACACCAAGCCGAGCATGAAGGTCGTGCGGGAAGAGATCTTTGGGCCGGTGGTGTGCGCGGAATCCTTCTCCGATGCAGACCTGGATCGTGTCGCCCGCGAAGCCAACAACTCCATCTATGGCTTGGCCGCCAGTGTGTGGACCCGCGACCTGAGCACCGCGCACAAGATGGCGCGGCTTATCCGCTCGGGGACCGTCTGGATCAATTGCCATAACGTCTTCGACGCCTCCCTGCCCTTCGGCGGATATAAACAATCCGGCTGGGGACGCGAGATGGGCGAAGAAGTGCTCCATAACTATACGGAAATAAAGGCCGTGACCGCGGCCCTATAACCAAAATGGTGCGGGGGCCGGAGATGATCCGGCCCCCGGGCTTCTTGTGTACAACGCCGTAAGCAAAACCCTCATCCCTTAAGGCACGATGCCAAAACAAGAGCACCCTGACAGCGATTTCAAAAAGGGAGCGGTGGAAGAACAAACCAGCGAGCCCTCCACCAACGGGGACCCCAATCTTCATGATCAATTGGGCCACCGCGATCAGGATGAAATGCTTAAAGATTCCGATAGCGATTTTCCTGAGCCGGGCTCAAGTCCGGAACACAGCGGAGAACATCGCTAGAGCGTTTCTATTGGGCGCGTGTTTTCTGAGCGTGCTGCCCGGCGCTGCCGCGGCCTCCTCCACATTCCATGCCCGTCTTTCCCCGGGACCACGCCTGGTCGGCACGCGCGCCGATCGTTCGGGCGGCGGGTCCGTCACGGCCACGCTTGACGGCAACATGCTCACTCTGCAGGGATCGTTCAGCGGATTGCTCGCCGTTCCCACGGGCGCGCATTTGCGCATGGGTTCGCTGCCCGGTGTGCGCGGACCGTTGGTCGCTGATCTCACCATCACCCCGGAACTTACGGGCACGTTGAGTGGCAAGTTGCAGCTCAATGCTCAGCAGCTCGAGGCCCTGCGCAAGGGCGGCTTGTATGTGGAGATCGACAGTGACAAGGCGCCGGAAGGCGACCTTTGGGGCTGGCTCATGCCGTAATAGGCTCGCGTGCGTTACCCTATGCAGCGGGAGAAACGACATGCGGGGCCGGGGTATTGCGTTTGTGGCGTGTGCTTTAGCCTGGTGGAGTTGCATCGCCCAGCAGGACACGGGTCCTTTCACCGCAGGCCAGGCCGCGCAAGGCCGTAAAGACTATTCCTCTGCGTGCGCCTCGTGTCATCACGAAAATCTAACCGGCGGCGGCGAAGCGCCCTCCCTCGCCGGTGGTAATTTCCTCAAGTCCTGGGGGAGCCGTTCGACGCGGGAGCTTTACGACTACATCCAGTCGGCCATGCCTTTGGGCAAGGGCGGCAGCCTGAGCGACCAAACCTATGCGAACATCGTCGCCTTCCTCCTGGAGGCTAACGGCGCAACAGCCGGCGGCAAACCGTTCACAGCGGACACAGATGTAAAGATCGGCAACGTAGCCAATGGCCAGATGCCCCCTGGGATCGCCCGAGCGGGAGAGACAGCGCCGCCCGCGCGAAGCGGTCTTACAGTCGCGGGCCGGCTACCCCACTACACCCCCGTCACCGACGCGATGCTCACTCACCCCGCAGATGGCGACTGGCTTATGTTCCGGCGCAACTATCAGGGTTGGAGTTTCAGCCCGCTGCAGCAGGTCGACGTGAACAACGTCAAAAATCTGCAGTTGAAATGGGCTTGGGCGATGAACGAAGGCGGAGCAAATGAAGTGACGCCCATCGTGCACGACGGCATCCTCTTCCTTTCGAATACCGACAACATAGTGCAAGCGCTCGACGCCAAAACCGGCAAGCTGATCTGGGAGAACCGCATCGGCCCCAGATCACCCCTACTGTATGGCGGCAATCGCAGCCTCGCGCTTTACCAGGACAAAGTTTTTGTAGCGACTACCGACGCGCACCTGGTGGCGCTCGACGCGCGCAGCGGCAAGGTCGCCTGGAATGTGCCCATCGCGGGCAAGGGCCATAACCAGACCGGCGGGGTGATGGTCATCCACGGCAAGGTGCTGACCGGCCTCACCGGCTGCAGCTCTTACGGCAGCGAAAAGTGCGCCATCATCGCTTTCGACGCCGATACCGGCGCGCAGGACTGGCGCTTCTCTACCATCGCCCTCACCGGGGCACCGGGCGGCGATACCTGGAATGGACTGGACGACCTCTATCGCGCGGGCGGCGAAACCTGGATCGCAGGCACGTACGATCCCGATCTCAACCTCACCTACTGGGGAGTGGCCCAAGCCAAGCCCTGGATGCGGGCCAGCCGCGGAACCGGCAATGGCGCCGCACTCTACACCAGCACCACAGTCGCGCTCGATCCCGACACGGGCAAGCTGCGCTGGTATCACAGCCACGCGCCGGGTGAGTCGCTCGACCTGGACGAGGTCTTCGAGCGCGTCCTCATAGACCATGGGGACCAGAAGACGCTCATGACCATCGGCAAGGCCGGCATCTTATGGAAGCTGGACCGCAGCAACGGCAAGTTCCTCGACTACAAGGAGACCGTTCTGCAAAACATCTTCGTGCACATCGATCCTAAGACCGGCGTGCCGACCTATCGCGACGACATCCTCAACGCCAAGACCAATGAGTGGATTCAGTCCTGTCCCAGCCCGGAGGGCGGCCACAACTGGACGGCAGCCAGTTACTACGCGCCCAACGACCTGCTGATCATCCCGCTCTCCCAGAGCTGCGACGAGATGAACGGACATGATGTGGAGAAGAAGGCGGGATCGGGCGGCGTCGCCGCGGCGGTACGGGTCTATGAGATGCCAGGCAGCAACGGCAATATGGGCAAGCTGGCCGCCTATGACACCAGGACGATGAAGGAAGTCTGGTCTTTCCAGCAGCGCGCACCCTTCCTCACCGCGGTGCTCTCAACCGGCGGAGGCGTCGCCTTTGTGGGGGACTATGACCGTACCTTCAAAGCGGTAGATGCCAGGAGCGGCAAGATTTTGTGGGAGACCCAGCTGGGCACGACGGTACAGGGCTACCCCGTCTCATTTAGCATCGACGGCAAACAATATATCGCTGTTACCACGGGTTTGGGCGGCGGCAGTCCGGAGAACATGCCCAACGTGATCCTCACCGAAGTGCATCGCCCCGACAACGGGCAGGCACTCTATGTTTTCGCTTTGCCGGATGGAGGACCTTGATGAACATCAGCAAGAGGAATTTTCTGATCTCGAGTCTCAGCCTGGGGGCGGGACTGATGGCGAAGCAGGTGTCGGCCCAGGCTGAACCGCAGCATCTGGACGCCGCACCGCCGCCACCGAAACGGGAGCTGCCGCATCGCAAGGTGAAGACCACTCCACTGTTCAAGGCGCCGCCGGGCTATCCCAACGCGGTCGCCATCGCCCCAGAAGGTCTGTGGGTCGCGGAGCAAAAAGCGCAGAATTACGGCCCGGGCGCCAAGAGTTCGCCGGAAGCCTGCTGGCTGCTTGATTGGCATGGCAATCTGCTCAAGACGGTGCTCACCGAATCCTGCAACACCAGCGGCATGGCGTATGGCGATGGCTTCATCTGGATGGGCGCCAATGGCGGCCCGGAGGGCATCTACCAGACGGACATGAACTCCAAGACGGTCTCCCACCGCCAGATTCCGCTGGGGCGGCCCGACAATGGCGGCGGCTGCCATGGCTTGATGTGGCATGACGGCAAATTGTGGATTGTGGCCAACCGTCTGCGCGCCATTCTGCGCGTCGATCCTAAAACCTGGGAACCGGAGTTCATCATTCCAATCACGACTGCACGCTGGCACGGGATTGCCTGGGACGATGGAGCGGTCTGGATGGTGACGGGCACCTCAGATGTCGATCGCTTTATTGAGCAGGACGGGAAGCTCGTCCACACCACCACACCGGGCCTGATCAAGTACGACACAGCGACGGGGAGACCTTTGGAAACGGCGGAGTTTATTGAAGGATCAGCCGATCCTCATGGCTTGGCGATGTACAACGGCAAGCTGATCAGTTGCGACGCCGGCGTGGGGCCGCCAGGCTTTGACCTCACGCATAGCCCGAATAGCGGGTATATCTTCCTGATTGATTTTATCTAGGAAAAAAGAGAACCGCAGGTCCCTCCACTACGCTTCGCTCCCCCGGATTTCCTGTTGAGGTTGGTGGCGTTGGCGAGCTTTATGCTGCTTTCCGTAACGAAAGCAGCACACGCGGCTGTGTCCGGCGATGCGTGGCAGGAAATCCGGGTCCGGTCGGGATGACAATTCTGTTTGGGTACGAGCATCCCAGCACTCAAACCAATTTGTCATCCCGACCGGAGCGCAGCGCAGTGGAGGGACCTGCGGTTCTCTCGGGTCGCCAGGAAGTGTTGCTCAACCAATCTTGGTCAGTTGGCCCTGGTTCAGTTCTTTCCAGTTCCGTCCGTTGTCTTCGCTGAACTCGGTACGGAAGTGCATTACCTTGTCGGAAAGAAATTCATCATTGGTCAGGAACATGATGGTCTTGTCCTGATTCCTGACCTCGGTGCCGAAGCTCCAGATGTTCCCCTTCACCTGCATGGGTACTTCCCGCGGAGAGTCGTCTTTGTCGACCCCGAAGAACTTGTAGGTCTTGTTTGCCTCGTCGTAGGTGTACACAGACAAGCTGTTACTGACGCCGTTCACGCCGTTCATCAGGTGGTCACACAGGATGAAGCCATGGTGCGGCGACCAGGTGCATGTCATTTCCGAGGTTACCGAAGCAGCCTCGCTGTAAGGCGTGGTCATCACCTGGGTCTGGGACTCCCACGTTCCTACCCAGACATCCATCTTGGTTAACTCCGGAGCAATCGGGGGGACTGCCAAATGATCGCTGGCGAGTGCCAGCGTGCTTGCCGCTATAACGGCGAAATAAACCCCTCGTAGGAAATTCTTACGCATCCTATCCCCTTGCTCTGCTGAGAGAAACGAGCTGATGATACAACTTTTAGGGGAAGGTTGAACAACATTCGTTGCAGATATTGGTACTCACAGCGACAAAACTGCTCGCGCTCCGGTAACGCAAGGTAACAATTTACCTGCCTGACTACTGGTGCTTCTGCATAATCTGATCCAGAACCTGGCGTGAGGGACGTACCCGCGACTCCGGGAGCGTGGCCAGGGGCTCGTCCACCAGGTTCAACATGTCGGTGAAGCTGGGCTTGGTGGTGTCGACATAAAAGAC
The DNA here is from genome assembly GCA_963787145.1 of uncultured Acidobacteriaceae bacterium. GTDB lineage: Bacteria > Acidobacteriota > Terriglobia > Terriglobales > Acidobacteriaceae > PALSA-350. The sequence goes on along the minus strand of CAWBBY010000041.1, from coordinate 107,959 downwards.
GCCGGTCAAGACCTCGCCCTTTTCGTGGGCTTCCATCAGGGCGGTGACCGCGCCGATACGGCTGGTCGGGTTGTAATCCGGATGCAGCTTGCGCAGCCTCATGTGGGACCCGTCGTGCATCTCCACGTCGTAGGTTGTTCCGGGGTCGTAATCCACGGAGATCTCTTCGAACGAGGAGACGAAGCCTACCTCATTTACCGCCTCTTCGTGCTCCTGGACGTATTTGTAGCTCTTGGTCGATCCCTCGTGGTCGTTGAAGGTGACGCAGGGCGAGATCACGTCAAGCATGACCGTGCCACGATGGGCAATCGCCGCTTTGAGCATGGCCGAGAGTTGCTTCTTATCGCCGGAGAAGGAGCGGCCCACAAAGGTCGCACCCAACTCCACCGCCACCACGCAGGTGTCGATGGGAGGCAGGTCATTGACGACCCCTGTCTTGAGCGTGGAACCGATGTCGGCGGTGGCCGAAAACTGCCCCTTAGTCAGCCCATAAACCCCATTGTCCTCAATGATATAGATCAGTGGAAGGTTGCGCCGCATGAGGTGGGCGAACTGACCAAAGCCGATGGAGGCCGTGTCGCCGTCGCCGCTGACACCCAGACCCATCATGGTGTGGTTGGCCATGAGTGCGCCGGTGGCCACAGAGGGCATACGGCCATGCACGCTGTTGAAGCTGTGAGCGCGGCTCATGAAATAGGCCGGGGTCTTGGAGGAGCAGCCAATGCCTGAGAGCTTCATTACCCGCTCTGGCGCGACACCCATCTCATACATGGCATCGACAATGCGTTCGGAGATGGCGTTGTGCCCGCATCCGGCGCAGAGGGTCGTCTTACCCCCGCGGTAGTCCAGAACCTGCAAGCCCAGGCGGTTTTTCTTGGGGCCGGGAGCCACCGGTGGATTTAGAGTCGTCGCCATTAGATTTCCTCCTGCAGAACAAGCTTGTCGGTCACGGTCCGTGCGTCGAGAGGCAAGCCGTCAAAGTGGCGAATGCTTCTCAGTTTGGGGATTTCGGCAGCGGGAAGATCGAGCTTGAGCAAACTGAGCATTTGCCCATCGCGATTCTGCTCGATCACGTAGACCTTTGCATGAGAGGCCACAAAAGCATGCACCTCGGGGGAGAAGGGGAAGGCCCGGATGCGCATGTAGTCGGTTTCGAGCCCGTATTCCTTTTTCAGCTGATCGCGGCTCTCGCGCACCGCGAAATCAGAGCTGCCGAAGGCGATCAGTCCAATCTTGGACTTGTCCGTCTGCACCACCTCCGGCGGGGGCACCAGGGTCCGCGCCGTCTGGAACTTCCGGTCCAGGCGCTCCATCAGGTTCTGGTAATCATCCGGCCGTTCGGTATAAAGTGCCTTCTCGTTGTGGCCGCTGCCGCGAGTAAAGTAGGCAGCCTTGGGGTGGTCGGTTCCGGGCAGGGTGCGGTATGGGATGGCATCGCCGTCCACGTCTTTATAGCGCTCGAATCCACCCAGCCGTTCCAGATCCTCTTTGGAAAGAACCTTGCCCCGTTGCAACGGCTTCTCGGGGTAGAGGAACGGGTCGGACATCCAATTATTCATGCCAATATCGAGGTCGGAGAGAACGAAGACCGGTGTCTGCAGTTGTTCGGTAAGGTCGAACGCCTCCATCGCGAATTGATAGCACTCGTTGACGGAACCGGGCAGTAATATGACGTGCTTGGTGTCGCCGTGGGAAAGGTAGGCAATCGCCAGCAAGTCTCCCTGCATGGTGCGCGTCGGCATACCGGTAGAAGGGCCAACCCGCTGAATATCGAAGATGACCCCGGGGATCTCAGCAAAATAGCCCAGGCCGGCAAACTCCGCCATCAGAGAAATACCGGGACCTGAAGTGGAGGTCATGGAACGCGCTCCGGCCCAGCCCGCGCCCATCACCATGCCGATCGCAGCCAGTTCGTCTTCTGCCTGCACAATGGCGAAACTTGCCTTGCCATCTTCTTCCACGCGGTACTTCTTCATGTAGTCGATGAGGCTTTCAACCACGGATGAGGAGGGCGTGATGGGATACCAGGTCACGACCGTGACCCCGGCGAACATGGCGCCCAGAGCGGCCGCCGCGTTGCCGTCGATGATGATCTTGCCCTCGGTCGCGTGCATGGGCTCTAGCGCCAGAGGGTCCTGCTTGGTCAAGGATTTTGCCGCGAAGTCGTAGCCGGCCTTGATCGCCCCCCAGTTCAGATCGGCGGCCTTCTGCTTTTTGGCGAACTGGCGTCGCACGGCGTTTTCGACCGCGACCAGATCCATGGCGAGCAGCTGTGCCACCACGCCCACATAGATCATGTTGCGCACCAGCTTGCGCAGTTTTGCTTCAGGACAAACCGCAGCCGTCAGCTTGTCGAAAGGGACCGGATAGCAGACCACGTCATCGCGATACTGCTTGAGGTTCAAGGCCTCGTCGTAGATAGCGGCGCCGCCGGTGGGCAGGGAAAGAATGTCTTCCTTCGCCGTCTCAGCATTCATGGCGACCAGGAGTTCGATTTCCCGCTTGCGCGCGACGTAGCCTTGTTTGCTGGCGCGAATGGTGTACCAGGTGGGCAAGCCTGCGATGTTGGATGGAAAGAGATTCTTGCCGCTTACCGGGATGCCCATCCCGAATATGCTCTTGAGCAGCACCAGATTGGCAGACTGCGACCCGGACCCGTTCACGGTCGCTACCTGGATGCTGAAGTCATTTACGATCCGCTTGGATGTTGGCGTTTGCAGAACCGCTGAGCTACCCGCTCCGGGTGCTCCAACGGCAACGTCTCCCGTCGCCATTTGGCAGGATTCCTTCCCCGATGAATTGAGCGGCACCATCGCCGGCCAGACTTTTGACTGCGTCTGAATCAAGAAGGACCCTGATCTCCGCTCAGAACATTATAGTTCAGCGCTTTGTCCTGCTTTTACCTGCGACGCTCAATGGCTCTAATTCGCCACTGGGCGGGAGTAACTCTCATGTCAATGGCGATTTTGCACTCGGTAAGCCTTAGCTAGTGCGGGAAACAAGAAATGTCATTTTTGAACCGCCGTTCCCGGCGACTGACTCCCGGCTGAGTCCGGAACTACAATCATGGAATGCTGCTTGAAGGTATTTTTGCCGCGGTAACCACGTGTTTCTACCCAGATGGCCGGCCTTACTGGCGCAAGCTGGAACAGAATGTTGATCGCTACTCCCGAACGCCGATGAGCGGGATGGTGTTGCTGGGCTCGACGGGTGAGGCCGTCATGCTGAGCGACGAGGAATCGCGCCAAGCGTTGCGCGTGGCCCGGGACGCGACCGCGCCCGACAAGGTATTACTCGCGGGAGTAGGCCGAGAAAGCGTATTTGAGACTCTGCGCCTGGCGGATTATGCGGCGGCGTTGGATTACGATGCAGTCCTTGTCCGCACGCCACACTACTACCGGAAGCAGATGCGGAACCGCGAGATGCTGACCTATTACCAGGCGGTCGCCGACCGTTCTCCGCTGCCGGTGCTTCTCTATAGCGTGCCAGCATGTACGGCATACGACCTGCCGGTCGAGGTGGTCGCTGAACTGGTGATGCATCCGAATATCGTGGGCATGAAGGACTCCAGCGGCAACGTGGATCGGATCGCGCAGCTGGTTCACGCCACGCGCTCCCTCAAAAAGCGCAGCGTTCCAGTAACCACTGTATTTTCAGCGGTTACGGCGAGAATGTTAAAGCCCTCCGTGCAAGCTGAGAGCCATGCGGGGCCGACTTTTGTGGCTGCGGACCAGCTTGGTTCTGGTATGACGGCGGTGGCAGTGTCGCCGCCCAAGCCAGCGCTAAAGACGCGGTCCCGGGAAGTAGGATTTCAGCTGCTCTGCGGTTCTGCCCAAACGCTCTATCCCTCGCTCGAAGCGGGAGCCACGGGTGGTGTGCTGGCGCTGGCAACCTTCGCCCCTCAGGCCTGCCAGGAGGTCTACACCGCGTGGAAAGAGAACGACGCTGTGCTGGCTGCGGATAAGCAGCGACGCATCGTGCGGGCGGGAATCGAGGTTTGCGGCAAGATGGGGATTCCGGGCGTGAAGTATGCGCTGGACCTGAATGGTTATTACGGAGGGCGGCCAAGAATGCCTTTGTTGCCCCTGGTCGCGGAAGAGCAGCGGCTGGTCGAAGAACTGACCTTCGATATTCGCAACTAACCGCTCTCAAAGCTGTCCATAATGGTTGGGGGCAGCGAGGCGGGAGTTCCGGTAGTCACCACGGTGATGCTTTGTATCAGGGCACGACTTTAGTCGGGCCGTAAACATCCACCGAAATCTGGGCTTTAGCCCCTGGGCTTCTCTTTGTCTCCTGGCGGAAAAACACCGTGCACCGCTCCAGAGTTTTCCTGGACAAGCATTTCGTACGGGACGTGCTGTAGCAGGGGCTAAAGCCCAATTCTCTTTTAGTCCTTTACGGCCCGACTAAAGTCGTGCCCTGATACAAGACATGAGTTTTTCCGCAGCTTGTAAAGTCGTGCCCTGATACAAAGCATCACAGCCGTGACTGGCGAAACGTTCGAAGCTGCTGATTTGGACAAGTGTGAACCGCGCTACTGGGCGACGACCGGTTCGCGGCGCAATTCCTGTAGGGCGTTGACGGTGATCTGGCGCCTCTGGGTCGCGGCGATTCCCTCCGCCGCAGCCCGGGCTGCGGCAATGGTCGTGATGGTGGAGATTCTCTGCGTGACCGCCGCTCGGCGAATCGCTCTCTCGTCAAAAAACGTGTCCTGGCCGTGCGGCGTGTTGATGATCAAATGAATACGCTCACCCTTGATCAGATCAACTACGTTCGGCCGGCCCTCCTTGACCTTGTAGACACGCTCAACAACCATGCCGGCCCGCTCCAACACATCGGCGGTACCCTGCGTGGCAACCAGGTGAAAACCCAGCTCCACATACAGCCGGGCAAGGTCCACGACTACTGCCTTGTCGCGGTCGTTCACGCTGAAGAAGACCGTGCCCTTCACCGGCAGCACCTGTCCGGCCGAAAGCTGTGCTTTGGCAAAGGCCTCGCCAAAATTATCCGCCACACCCATAACTTCACCGGTGGACTTCATCTCCGGCCCCAACACCGTATCCACACCGGGAAACTTGTTCCAGGGAAAGACTGGCGACTTGACGAAAAAGTGACTGCCCGTAGCAAGATCCGTCCGCTCGGCAACCTGCTCCGGCATCAACTCCCGCAAAGTGCGCCCAGTCATCAGGCGCGACGCTATTTTGGCCAACGGCACTCCGGTCGCCTTGGAGACATAGGGAACGGTTCTGGAAGCACGTGGATTCACTTCGATGACGAAGACCTTGTCCTGTTCCCCGGCTCTGCGCTGAATCGCGAACTGCAAGTTAACCAGGCCAACCACGTTCAGAGCCAGCGCCAGCTTGCGCGTGTAGGTGCGAATGGTATCGAGGGTCGAGGGCACCAGGTCGGCTGCAGGCAACACGCACGAAGAGTCGCCGGAATGAATACCAGCTTCCTCGATATGCTGCATGATCCCGGCAATCACAACGTCTCTACCGTCACACAGCGCATCCACGTCGACCTCCACCGCATCCTCGAGAAAGTGGTCGACCAGTACCGGGCGCTCCTGGGAATACTCGACCGCTTCCTTCATGTAGCGGCTCACCGCATCGGAGTCATAAGCAATCACCATCGCCCGGCCGCCCAGCACGTAGGAGGGCCGCACCAGCACCGGGTAGCCGACGCGCTCCGCGCCTGCGACGGCTTCTTCAATAGTGGTCACCATCGCGCCCGGTGGCTGAGGGATATTCAGCTCCTCCAACAGACGCCCAAAGCGCTTGCGATCTTCGGCCAGATCGATGGATTCGGGAGAAGTGCCCAGGATCTTAATGCCCGCGGCTTTCAGGGGAATCGCGAGATTCAACGGAGTCTGACCGCCGAACTGCACGATCATCCCGATGTCGGCGCCGGAGGATGCCTCGTGCTCGTACACGGCCAACACATCTTCGAGCGTGAGCGGTTCGAAGTACAACCGGTCGCTGGTGTCGTAATCGGTCGAGACCGTCTCCGGATTGCAGTTGACCATGATGGTTTCGTAATCGTCATCGCGTAGCGCAAACGCCGCATGGCAGCAGCAGTAATCGAACTCGATGCCCTGCCCGATGCGGTTCGGCCCGCTGCCCAGAATAATGACTTTGCGTCGCGCCGTCGGCGGGGCTTCATCTTCCTCTTCGTAGGTGGAGTACAGATAAGGCGTATCGCTGTCGAACTCAGCCGCGCAGGTGTCCACCTTCTTGAATACCGGCAGGACGCCGTGGCGCCGCCGCAGTTCCCTGACCGGCGCTGCTGCATCCAGGCCATCGAGGTTCCATTCTTCGGCGATCCTGGCATCGGAGATGCCGATGCGCTTAACCTTGCGCAGCAAATCCGCCGGCATCGTTTCTAACGAAAAGTCGGCCAGCTTCTGAATGGTCTCCGTCACTTCCTTGATCTGGTAGAGAAACCACGGATCCATCGAGGTCATCCGGGCCACCTCCCGCACCGAGAGCCCGCTGCGCAAGGCATAGCGAATGTAGTTGAGCCGTTCGGGTTGCGGAGTGACCAGGCGCTGCGTCAGCCGCCGTGGCTCAATCACCTCCGACCGTATGCTCTTGCCCGTGTCCAGCGAACGGAGCGCCTTCATCAAGGCTTCTTTGAAGGTGCGGCCCAGGGCCATTACTTCCCCTACAGACTTCATCTGCGGCCCCAGGTTCTCATCCGCCCCAGGGAACTTCTCGAATTGCCACTTGGGAATCTTGACCACCACGTAATCGATGGAGGGCTCGAAGCATGACGGCGTCTTGCGCGTGATGTCGTTGGGTATCTCATCGAGCGTATAGCCGACGGCCAGCTTGGCAGCGATTTTGGCAATGGGAAAGCCGGTCGCCTTGGAAGCAAGGGCCGAAGATCGCGATACCCGCGGATTCATCTCGATGACCGTCATCCGCCCGCTCGAAGGGTTTACCGCGAACTGCACATTGGATCCGCCAGTCTCGACGCCGATTTCGCGCATGATGCGGATCGCCGCGTCGCGCATCGATTGGTACTCGCGATCAGTCAATGTCTGGGCCGGCGCTACAGTGATCGAATCGCCGGTATGCACACCCATCGGGTCCATGTTCTCGATGGAGCAAATGATGATCACGTTGTCGGCGAGATCGCGCATGACCTCGAGCTCGTATTCCTTCCAACCGAGCACCGACTCTTCGATCAGACATTCGTGCACGGGAGAAAGATCGAGCCCGCGACCGAGAATATCCATCAGCTCTTCGCGGTTGTAGGCCAGGCCGCCGCCTGAGCCGCCCAGAGTAAAGGATGGCCGGATAATGACTGGGAAGCCGATCTTGGCCGCGAATTCCGCGCCATCGCGAATATTGTTCACCAGTGCGGAGCGCGGGACATCGAGCCCGATGCGCGCCATGGCGTCCTTGAACAGTAGCCGGTCCTCTGCCTTCTTGATGGCTTCGAGGCGGGCGCCAATCATTTCCACGTCGTACTTGTCGAGAATGCCGGCATCGGCAAGATCGACAGCCAGATTCAGGGCTGTCTGCCCGCCTACAGTAGGCAGCAGCGCGAATTTGCCTACGCGCTGCCCGTCGGCGTCGGTCATCCGCTCGCTCTCCCGGCGGATGATCTCTTCCACGTACTCCCGGGTCAAGGGCTCGATGTAAGTGCGGTCGGCAAGTTCGGGATCGGTCATGATGGTGGCTGGATTGGAATTCACCAGCACCACCTCGTAGCTTTCCGCCTTGAGCGCCTTGCAGGCCTGCGTGCCGGAGTAATCGAACTCCGCCGATTGCCCAATCACGATCGGACCCGACCCGATCACTAGAATTTTGGTTATATCGTTCCTGCGTGGCATTTTATTTTTCCATTCGCTTTGCGCCTGGAGACATAGCTTCAGGGCTTTGAAGGGGCGGGGCTAAAGAGTCTGCGGAGAACCGGAAGAGAAACCGCAGGTCCCTCCACTACGCTGCGCTCCCCCGGATTTCCTGTCGAAGTTGGTGGCGTTGGCAAACTTCATGCGGCTTTCCGTAACGAAAGCCGCACACGCGGCTGTGTCCGGCGATGCGTGGCAGGAAATCCGGGTCCGGTCGGGATGACAATTCTGTTGGACAATTAACATCCATTCGTCTGACCGCTTTTGGACCATCTCCTTGCAACGGAACTGTCATCCCGACCGTAGCGCAGCGTAGTGGAGGGACCTGCGGTTTCTCTTCCGGTTCTCCGCAGACTCTTAAGGCCCGCCACCCCTCGTCGGTCGGAGCAGCCGAGATGTTCATCCCTTCCACTCTTCCATCATTTTTCGGAAGTCCCGGAAGAGATAGTTGGAGTCGTGGGGACCCGGGCTGGCCTCCGGATGGTACTGCACGCTGAAGAGTGGCAGCGTGCGATGCCGGAGGCCTTCAAGCGTGTTGTCGTTCAAGTCGACATGGGTAAGCTCGACCTCGCTCTGGTTGATCGAATCCGGATCGACCGCAAAGTTATGGTTGTGCGCGGTGATCTCTACTTTGCCCGTTTGGGTCTGTTGTACCGGGTGGTTTCCCCCGTGGTGGCCAAACTTCAGTTTGTAGGTCTTGCCACCGAGTGCCAGGCCGATCAACTGATGGCCCAGGCAGATGCCAAACATCGGCCGGCGTCCGACCAGCTTGCGGATATTCTCCTGGGCGTAGGTTACCGGCTCCGGATCGCCCGGCCCATTCGATAGAAAAATTCCGTCGGGCTTCAGGTCGAGCACATCCTCCGCCGAGGTTTCCGCCGGCACCACGGTCACCCGGCAGGCTTCACGCGCAAGCATGCGCAGAATGTTGTGCTTGATGCCAAAGTCATAGGCCACGACATGCAGATCGGGCGGAGGTAGCTTGAGGCTCTCGTCTCCCAGCTGCAAGGGGTCGCCGTTGAAGTTTCGCCGGTCATTACAGTCCCACTCGTAGGCAGCCTTGGTGCTCACCACCTTGGCCAAATCGGTGCCATCCATCTTGCGGATGCCTCGAGCCTTAAGGATGAGCTTTTCGGGATCTGTCTCGAGCGAGGAAATGACTCCGCGCAGCGCGCCATGGGTGCGCAGATGGCGAACCACAGCGCGCGTGTCGATCTCAGCTATCACCGGAACGTTAAAGCGTTCCAGGTATTCTTCCGTCACTTGCTGTGAGCGCCAATTGGAGCTTATAGGCGAGAATTCGCGCGTAACCAAACCCTCGATATACGGGCGGCTGGCCTCGTTGTCGGCGGCATTGGTTCCGTAGTTTCCGATTTGGGGATTAGTCAGGACAACAATCTGTCCAGCGTAGGAGGGATCGGTGAAGATTTCCTGGTAGCCTGTCAGGGCGGTATTGAAGACCACTTCGCCAAAACATTCACGTCTGGCGCCATAGCTCTCACCGCGGAAGATGCGCCCGTCTTCGAGCGCCAGGATTGCCTGCATCTCTTCTCCGTAGAGTGGATTGAGTCAAGTTTAACAGGTATCCGACGCCGCTGTGTGGGCTGCTTAGTGGATAATGCCCATGTCCTCCGCCGGCCAGTAAACAAACGCTGCCTTGCCGTAGATCAAGTCCCGCGGCACCGGTCCAAAATCGCGGCTGTCACTCGAAATCGAGCGATGATCGCCCATGACGAAATACTGGTCGGGTTGAATCACCATCGCATCCTGCGATCGGGTGTCGTGGAACCTTCTGGGCACATACGGCTCAGGTAGTAGCCTGCCGTTGATGTAGGTGCGACCGTCATCGATGCGCAGCCCATCACCCGGCACCGCGATCACACGCTTGATATAGCTCTTCTGCGGATCGCGCGGATAGTGGAAAACTACGACATCGCCGCGATGAATCTCGGCGAAGTGATAAACGAACTTGTTGATGAACAGCCGGTCCTGGTCTCCCAGGCGAGGCAGCATGCTGGTGCCCTCTACCCGTACCGGCTGATAAAGAAAAGTGATGATGAAGAAAGAGACCGCGAGCGAAAACAACATGTCGCGTCCCCACAGCCAGAAACTTCGTCCCGGCGACTCCGCCGGCGCCTGGAGCAACGACTCATGTGGCCCGGCGGGCTCAGGCCCGCTCTTATCTCGTTCTGGGTTCATCGATTATCCCAATGACTCACTGGTGTAGAGTTCAGTTGCAGCCCGGGCTGCCGAAGGGACACAGGATTCGCTGCTTCCGCATGGGTTGCTGTTGGCCGGCGGGAACCATCTGCGCCTGCCCGTTCGCCTGGTTGCTACCGGCGAGTTGCGATTGCTGCAAAACCAACGGCCGCTGCAAAACCATCTCCACCGATGTTCCCGAAGGAATCACGATATCATTCCCGCGCGTGAAGAGGGTGTAGATGGTGCCCGCAGCCGCCCCGGCGAGCGAACCGTAGCCGACTCCTTTCGCCACATCTCCAGAGGCGGCGCCGCCGATGACGCCAGCCTCCGCGCCAATGGCCGCGCCCTTGGCAATATTGCCTATGTCACGCCCTTTGTTCCCTGCTTGCTCCACCGTGCCCTCACTGTCCTTCACCTTGGGCCCGTCGGATCCCGGCAGGCTATTCAGAACGCCAGGAACTTCGACTACCGATCCATTAGGGAAAATCATGGTGGTAAAGTGCAGGTTGATTTGCGCCCGCCCCTTTACCCGGCCCGGCCGGACTACATGGTCCACAACACCCTGCACATAAACGCCGACCGGAATCATAACCCGCGAGCTGCCCACCACAGGGAAAGAAGACACCAGGTACACGCCATCTCCCTGTTGAGCGGTCTTGGTGTTGATCCCACTCTTGAGGGAGAGCAGCACCTTGGTTCCCGCGGGAACGGTGAACGTCTGCGATGGTGCTTCGGCAGCAACCGCAGGCGTCGCGGCTGGAGTCGCGGTCGTCGTTTGCCCAAGTCCCTGGGCTGCAGCCATTCCAGCCAGCAACCCGACTATGACGAACAACCCGCGAACGTTCATGTCACTAGCCTCAGGTCATAAGTATAGACGGCTGTGGACAGCGTTCGGCGAGCGCATGCCTGGGATTTGTTTCCAATTGGGGCGCCAGACCCGGATTTCCTGTACGCGGCCCCAAGCGACGGCCACGTGTGCGGCTTTCATTAAGGAAAGCCGCATAAAGCTCACCAGCGCCGACAAACTTCACAGGAAATCCGGGCTAGGGGGTGGTCAGCTAACATGGGTAGTGTAGAGAAGCCGACCTCAACCTAGAACCTATGCCTCCACCCCGGGTCACAGTTCCCTCCTCCGCTTCTGCGCAGCGCCAACGGTTCGCCGCCGCCTACTCCGTCCTCGAGCAGGGGATTTCACAACAGGCTTTTCCCGGGGCAGCCTTTGGCGTGCTCGTGGGGGGCGAAGTGCTGGCGCTCGATGGAATTGGCGGCTTTACCTATGGGCAACCAATTGAGGCGGTGAACGCTTCTACCGTCTATGACCTGGCAAGTGTGACCAAGGTAATCGCGACCACTTCCATGGCCATGTGGCTGTACCAGGAGGGGCGGCTCTCACTCGACCAGCCTCTGGTGCAGATTTTTCCCGCCTTCCGCGAAGGAGAAACCGCCGGAGGCGCGAGAGACCAGGTGACGCTACGCATGTTGCTGGCGCACAGCTCCGGATTGCCCGGCTACGCTCGCCTCTTCGAAGTAGCTCGAGACCGCGAGGCGCTGCTCGATGCCTGCCTCCGCCTGCCCCTCGAAGCCTCGCCAGGAAGCCGTGCGGTCTACTCCGACCCCGGCTTCATCTTGCTCGGACGCGCGCTGGAAGTCCTTGCCGGCGAGAGCCTGGAAGACTTTTGTTCACGCGAGGTTTTCACTCCCCTGGGCATGACCAGCACTTGCTTTCGACCACCGGCTGATTGGCGATCCGCCATCCCGCCGACTGAAGAGGACTTGACGTTTCGCCACCGCATCATACAAGGGGAGGTCCAGGATGAGAATTGCTTTGTACTTGGGGGAGCAGGCGGCCATGCCGGTCTTTTCTCCAACGCACTGGATCCGCTGCTTTACGCGCAATCCCTATTCAATCGGCAACTCTTCACGCCGGATACGATTCGACTCTTCACTAGTCGCGTCCTGCCGGCAGACAGCTCCCAGGCGCTGGGATGGGATACACCTTCCCAGCCTTCCTCCTCCGGCAGATTCTTTAGCCGCCATTCAGCCGGTCATCTCGGCTATTCTGGAACTTCCCTGTGGATCGATTTCGAACGCCAGCTCGCCGTCGTACTGCTCACCAATCGTACCTGGCCGCACCGCCAGAGCCAGGCCATTCGTACTATCCGTCCCGCCTTCCACGATTCTGTTCTCAAACAAATTGGGCAGGAGCGAGACTAAAGTGCCATAACCCAAAAGTGTTTGCGTGGATGGCACGTTACGCCCTTATTTCAGAGCAAAGTATAGTCAGTTAGAGATAAAATCATGTAGTTGAGTGGAGCTGAGTAAACCAACATGGCCACAACAAGTACTATTCACACGGAGACAGGTACAGGCGAGACAAGTAACGATCAGCCGCAAGACCTGCACGAACTGACGACAGAAAGTTCTAACGAAGCCTCGATGGGCTTCGATACCAAATCTGCCCTCGAAATTGCACGCATCATCAACCACGAAGACTCAAAGATTGCTGCCGCAGTTAAGAAATCGTTGCCCGAAATCGCTCTGGTCATCGACATGGTGGCGCGCAGCCTGCGCGACGGTGGGCGCCTGATCTACGTTGGCGCCGGATCCAGCGGCCGCATCGCCGGACTGGACTCTTCCGAATGCCCGCCGACCTTTTCTACCCCTCCGCAAAGCGTCCAGTACATCATGGCGGGCGGCCCCAAGGCTCTGGCATCGGCGGTAGAAGTGAATGAAGATTCAACCGAGCTGGGACAGCGTGATATTGCCCGTCGCCGCCCGACACGAAAAGACGTGGTCATCGGCCTCTCTTCAAGCGGCCGCACGCCCTACGTGGTAGCCGCAGTGGAATATGCCCGCGCTCGCGGCGCCAAGACGGCCGCCGTCACCTGCAATCACAACACCCCGCTTTCTTCCGCCGCGGACATCTGCATCGTTGCTGAAGTGGGGCCGGAAGTGGTCTCCGGTTCAACACGCATGAAAGCCGCCACGGCGCAGAAGATGGTGCTCAACATGATCACCACCGGCGCCATGACCCGGCTGGGCTACGTCTACGACAACCTCATGGTCAACGTGCACATGCAGAACACCAAGCTGGTGGAGCGCGGCATCAGTATTCTGATGCGTGCCTGCAATATCGACCGTGAACAGGCCGTACTCACCATCAAGTCCGCCGGGCGCAGCGTGCCCGTCGCCCTGGTAATGCTCAAGGCGGGAGTCGACAAGCCCGAAGCAGTGCGTCGCCTGGCTAAGTCGGACGGCAATGTCCGGCTGGCAATCGAAGATACAACGCTCGAGTTATAGCACTAAGAGACTAGTAAGGAGCACCCCCGGGCTCTCATGGATAAGTTTGTGATTCGCGGCGGTAACCCGCTGCTAGGAACGATTCGGGTAAGCGGAGCAAAAAACTCCGCTCTGCCCTGCATGGCCGCCGCGATTCTCACCGAAGACGAAGTGGTACTGGAGAATATTCCCCAGGTCCGCGACATTGAGACAGAGCGGAGACTGCTGACTTCAATGGGCGCCGAGGTCGAACTCGGCTATGGACGCGCACAACACCGCACCACGATCAGTTGTCGCGTCCTCTCTGACCCCACTGCCAAGTACGAGATCGTCAAGACCATGCGTGCTTCTTCGCTGGTGTTGGGTCCCCTGGTCGCGCGCTGTGGGCTAGCCCGCGTGGCCCAGCCTGGCGGTTGCGCCATTGGCGACCGCCCGATCGACTTGCATCTCAAAGGCCTGGAAGCGATGGGGGCAGCCATCGTGCAGGAGCACGGCTATCTGGAAGCACGCGCCGAACGGTTGCATGGCGCGCATATCGTTTTCGACAAGATCACTGTGACCGGCACAGAAGACCTCCTCATGGCGGCGGTTCTAGCTGAGGGCGACACGCTGATGGAGAATTGCGCTCGCGAGCCGGAGGTAGTCGACCTGGCCGCTCTGCTGGTGGCCATGGGCGCGAATATCCAGGGCGCGGGCACGGCAACCATCCAGGTGAAGGGTGTGAGCAAGCTGCACGGCGCCAAGCACCGTATCAATCCCGACCGCATCGAAGCTGGAACGTTTCTGGTGGCGGGCGCTATCAGTGGGGGTGACCTGGTGGTGGCCAATTGCCAACCAGCGCATCTTGCCGCCCTGGTTAGCAAGCTCGAAGCCTGTGGAGTACGGGTCACACCTATGGGATCTGATTCGTTGCGCGTGCGCAGCGAAGGCAATCTGCAGGCGAATGATATCTCTACCGAAGAGTACCCCGGCTTCCCCACCGACATGCAGGCACAATACATGGCGCTGGCCACCCAGGCCGAAGGCACCACCACGGTGGTAGAGAACATTTTTGAGAATCGCTTCATGCACGTGGGCGAGCTGGTCCGCATGGGCGCGAATATCAAGGTGGACGGGCGGACGGCGACGGTGCGGGGCAAAACGCCGCTCTCGTCGGCGGTGGTCATGTGCTCCGATCTCCGCGCCTCGGCCTCACTGGTAATCGCCGCATTGGTGGCCGACGGCGAGTCTATCCTTGACCGCGTCTACCATATCGACCGCGGATACGAGCGGATCGAAGAGAAGCTGCGCGGCGTTGGCGCGCAGATCCGTCGCATGGGCGACCTCTTCAGCAGTGGCAAGCGCGAGGTCGCTCAGGAGGCCCAGGTCACGTAAGCGTCTTTTGCGACCCCGTCGGGCATTCTTGCATCCGATCCTCTATGCCAGACAAAGACGCTGCACTTCGCGATCACCTTGTACAACTCCTCCGCGGCGGCAATGCCCACGTCGACGTGCTTACTGCATTGAAGGACTTCCCCGCGAAGCTCTACGGCGCCAAACCAGAGAATGCGGCCCACTCCGGGTGGGAGATTCTGGAACACATGCGCATCGCGCTGCGTGATTTGTGGGATTTTTCCACCAACGACAAGTACGTGGAGAAGAAATGGCCTGACGATTACTGGCCCGCTTCTGCCGAGCCGCCTTCCAAGGAAGCGTGGCACAGTTCAGTGAGAGCGCTCGAGGAAGACTTGGCGGCCTTTGAAAAGCTGGTCAAGGACCCGCACAGCAACCTGTATGCGCAAATTCCCTGGGGCGAGAAAGAGCAGACGCTCCTGCGCGAAGTGCTGTTAGCCGCCGATCACAATAGCTATCACACGGGCGAGCTGGTTTTCCTGCGCCGCCTCCTGGGCGCCTGGAAGGGTTGACAACTAAAGTCGAGGTAGTGGACGGGTGCCCCCCGTCTCAGCGTCCATAAGCGCTAACTTGTTTAGGGTGTTTTTCGTCAAACCCCCACGGAATCGTCATCCTGAGCGGAGCGCCTCACGGATTTGTCGCGTGACACAGTGCTTGTGGCGCGGAGTCGAAGGACCTCGGCGATGTTTATCTTACCCATGCCGTTCGGAGCTTTTCAACCACCGAACCCGCACCTGCACAGACCTGGGGATGGAAGATGATTACAGTGCATGAAAAGATGTAACCGTGACGCATCAAGTGCGTATCGCAGCAGATCCTGCTGTCGGGCTTCGGTGGTCGAAAAGCACCGAACGGCATGGGTAAGATAAACATCGCCGAGGTCCTTCGACTCCGCGCCACCAAGCACTGTGTCACGCGACAAATCTGTGAGGCGCTCCGCTCAGGATGACGATTCTGTGGGAGTTTTCACGAAAAACACCCTAAACAAGTTAGCGCTTATGGGGCCTTCGGCCCGTCATATTCGGCCCAGGTACGCTGAGGCGATCGAGGGGCACCCGTCCGTCTCCTGTACATTTTCCTTACGATGGACGGTAGGTCCGAGCAGTGGGCTACTTACTTCCAGCTGACGGCTAGCTGCCAGCGCATCTGGCGCTGTGCTGTCTTGCGCAAGACGCGCTCGAACTCTTCCATCTCGCGCAGAACGGACGGGGTCTCTGTTCCCAGCGCGGTCGGCGATGCCTTCAGATGATCGAGCAGAGTGCATACGGTAATCAGGCCATCTTCGGGTGAAAACCACTGCGGCGGAGGTAAGGTCTTGGCCCACTCCGGGTCGCCCGCGCCTTCTTCCAACAGCAGGGCCATGGAGTTTTCGTCGGCGGAGAAGAACTCCAGCAGAGGCTTGACCCCAATGCGTTGCGCCATCTTCTCCAGAGCATCCTCGTTGCGAGCGAGCGCCCTGCCATTCACGAAGATGTCGAAGCCGGGGTCCTCGCCTTCGACGACGATGTATAAAGTGGCGCCCATCGCCAGCAGTTTATCGCATACTTGCGCGGGATTAGGTTTCATTGCGCGATCAATTACCAAGAAGGGAAACGGTATTGTCATCTTCGGCTCGTGCGCGCATCACCAACAGCAGGCAAACCAAAGCAGCCAGGGATCCGGCGATCATGCTGAACGACAGGCCGACACGCAGAAATAGGGCGCTCTCGAGTATCGCGACCAGGGGCTCGATCCATTGCACCGTCCCAACCTGATACGCCTCCAGACGCTGCAGCAACCAGAAGTAGGTGGCATAGGCCGGGGCGCCGGCCACCATCGCCAGAAAGGCCACCGACCCGATGGCACTGCGGTTCCATTGCACCGGCTGCCCGTGCTCCAACGCCAGACTGGCCAGAAACAGTAGTAGCGCAGCCGCGCCAAGCAGCAGTGCGGTCACCACAACGGGATGCTCGCCACTGAGTTCGCGGCGGGCAAGAATCGAAGAAGCGCCGATGGATGCCACGGCAAGCAGCACCACCGCGGCGCCGCTGGCTTGAGCCAGCGAGAATGAGGCGCCCAGCGCCAGGGCAACCGCCCCCAACCCTACGATCGACGCCTGCATGGCAGTGCGCGGCGCACTCCTGCCGGCAAGGGCAGGCGTCAGGAATATTACCAGGAGCGGCATTGCGGCAAATGACACCGCTACGGTTGCTGATAAAACCCGTGACTGCGCCCACAGGAGGAAAACAGACGGGAGCACGATCAGGGTGACGGAAAGAATGAGTACAAAGCCCAGAGCGCGCCCGCGAGGCAATTTCAGCCGCTTCCACAGAGTCACCGGAATCGCGACCAGTGCGGCCAACAGGAAGCGGGCAGCCGCTCCACGCAAGGGCGGAACGTACTCGGCCAGTGTGTCCGCAGCCACCCACGTGGTGCCCCAGACAATGCCCAGCGCGGCAAAAGCTACCCAGTGCTTGGGGCCGACTGCTGCTCTCGAATCCATCCATCTACACCACAAAAGAAAGGGGCTGCGCACAGCACGCAACCCCTCGCTTACTCAGTTCTCAGAACGGTTACTGCGGTCCGCGGCTTCCTCCGCCACCACCGGAGCCACCGCCTGGACCCCGGCCACGGCTGCGATGCCGCCGGCGCCGCTGACCTGCGGGGCCACCCGGACCACCACCCGATGACGGCCTGCGAACCTCTACCGGCACAGCATCGGATGTACCATCCGCGCGATTGAAGTTCGGCTCGTCCCCACCTTCGACAAAGGGCTCATCGTCATCGAAGTCTTCCCCACCCTCGATGGTAATTGTACTGGCGTTCGAAGCCGGCTGCCGTTCCACCGGAGATTGCGATTGCGCCCGCGGAGCACGCGGAGCCGGCGCTTCGCCGCCACTGTCTCCCGACCCACCCCTCGATGGCTCTGGAAGCCCGAGCTTCTCGCGCTGTTCTTTGAGCAGGGCCTTGCGCGAAAGCTTGATGCGATTGCCCTCGATGCCCAGAACCTTGACCAATACTTGATCCCCTTCGCGCAATTCGTCCTTCACGTCTTTCACGCGATGCTCGGCAATCTCACTGATGTGCAGCAAACCGTCGGTGCCAGGGAATATCTCGACAAATGCACCGAACTCAGCCAGGCGAACCACCTTGCCCAGGTAGGTCTTGCCTACTTCAGGCACAGCGGTCAGATCGCTGATCATGGCCAGCGCTTTCTTCAGGCCTTCTTCATCGCTGGAGGCAACGTTCACGCGTCCGGTGTCGTCGACATCGATCTTGACGCCCGTGGCTTCGATGATGCCGCGAATCGTTTTGCCGCCAGGTCCGATCAGGTCCCGAATCTTATCGGTCGGAATCTGCAGGGTGTGAATCTGGGGGGCGAACTTCGACTTCTCGGTATTCGAAGTAGCCTGTACCTCGTCCATCTTGTCCAGCAGGAACAGCCGGCCGCGGCGGGCCTGCTCCAGCGCCTCGCGCATGATCTGCCCGGTGACGCCGCTGATCTTGATGTCCATTTGCAGCGCGGTGATACCTGCGCGCGTGCCGGCTACCTTAAAGTCCATATCGCCGTAGTGATCTTCTGCACCGGCAATATCAGTCAGGATGGCGTAGTCATCACCTTCCTTGACCAGACCCATGGCCACACCGGCTACGGCCCCCTTGAGGGGAATGCCGGCCTGCATCAGGGCCAGACTCGCGCCGCAGACGCTGGCCATCGAGGAAGAACCATTCGATTCCAGAATGTCCGAGACCACACGCATGGTGTAGGGAGACTCGTCCTCTCCAGGCAGCACCGCGGCAATAGCA
Organism: uncultured Acidobacteriaceae bacterium; assembly: GCA_963787145.1. Lineage (GTDB taxonomy): Bacteria > Acidobacteriota > Terriglobia > Terriglobales > Acidobacteriaceae > PALSA-350. Next base: position 89,442 of record CAWBBY010000041.1, on the reverse strand, counting down.
CGCTCCGCCAGCGCGCCGTGGCCGATCTCACGCCGGCCTACTCCGGTCATGCGACCGACTTCGCCCACAGAGAATGGGGGGAAGTTGTAGTGCAGCATGAAACGCTTGCGCTGTTCACCCTGGAAGGTTTCCAGGCGTTGCTGGTCGTCCGTGGTTCCCAGCGTTACGGTAACCAATGCCTGAGTCTCGCCGCGGGTAAACAACGCGGAGCCGTGGACACGCGGCAACACGCCGACTTCAATCGTGATCTCGCGAATCTCATCGAAGCTGCGGCGATCCGGCCGTATGCGCTCTTTGGTGACCTGCTCGCGGAAAATTCTCTCCCGCATTACCTCGTAATACTTGGCCAGCTTCTTCTTGGCGTCCGCGTCCCCTTCGGGCAGCTCCTTGGCCAGGTCGTCCTTGATTTGCTTGACCAGCGCGTAGCTTTCCGCTTTGGGATGGGTCTTGGTGTCGAGCGCATCCTTCAACCGGTCGCCCACCTTGGCCTGAAGCACCGCCAGGTACCCGTGATCAAACTCGACGGGAGGCACGACGCGCTTGGTCTTCCCGGCCTTGGCAACCAGCTCGTCGATCGCGGCACAAATCTTCTTGATCTCGGTGTGGCCAAATTCAATGGCATCGACAACCGTATCCTCACTCACACCAGTGCCGCCGCTCTCGATCATCACCACGCCATCTTTGGTGGCCACAACGGTGATGTTCAACGTGCTCTCGAGCCGCTCGGCATAGGTGGGATTGACGATGAACTCACCCTTTACCTGGCCCACACGCACGGCGCCGATCGGACCGCCGAAAGGGATGTCGGAAAGCGACAGAGCCGCTCCAGCGCCATTAATGCCCACCACATCGGGATCGTTTTCTTTGTCCGCAGAGAGGACCAAGGCAATGACTTGGGTCTCATTACGGAAGTTTTTGGGGAACATGGGGCGAATGGGGCGGTCGATCTGGCGGCAGGTGAGAACCTCACGCTCGCTGGGACGGCCCTCGCGCTTGATAAAGCCGCCGGGAATGCGGCCACCCGCATAGGTGTACTCGCGGTAATCCACGGTCAAGGGAAAAAAATCGAGCCCCTCTTTGGGATCCGGTGCGGCTACGGCGGTAGCCAGAACTACGTTTTCACCCTGGGTCACGACCACGGCGCCAGAGGCCTGCTTGGCCATCCGGCCTGTTTCAAAAGTCAAACGCTTGCCACCGGCAAGTTCGACAGTCACTTCCTGTTTCATAAAATCCTCATTTCGTATGTGCACATAGGGCGGGGAGGCGCAAGCCGATGCCGCTGGTCAAACAATGAGCGCGGCAATAAGCGGAACAATCGGCGGCCCAGAAGGCGGGAATCGTACCGGCGCGAGAGGCAAAATGCGGAGAGAGGGCTTGGCGATGAATGCTACTTCGCTCCCCGCTCGCAACGAACCACGATAGACCAGCCGGCATGAGCTTTCCAGCCGGTGCAACCACGTGTGCACCAGCCGTCTCAGCCTTCAATCCGATCCAGTCTCTTCGCCTGATTGTGGGGTACAAGTTGCTCGCTTGTTACTTGCGGATGCCCAGCTTACCGATCACATCACGGTAGCGGTCAGAATTATTCGTCTTGAGATAGTCCAGTAGACGGCGGCGCTTACTCACCAGCATCAACAGACCGCGCCTTGAGGCGTGATCTTTTTTGTGAAGCTTGAAGTGCTCAGTCAGCTCGCCAATACGTTCACTGAGAATCGCAATCTGCACTTCCGGGCTACCCGTGTCACTGTCATGGGTGCGAAAGCGCGTAATAACTTCGGTCTTCTTTGCAGTTGCCAGCACGGCAGCGCTTTACTCCTCTACGTTAAATCGAGTCCACTCTCTAAGTGTCTGACTAAGAATAACATGCCTTCGATTGTGGCGTCCACGGAATGGAACCGCCAAGGTTCCCGCTTTGGGCCTCAAAACAAGCTCGCGCTCCCCGTCATGTTGCTCAATCTAAGCCGCCTTCGAGGAGAAATGGCCCGCAGGCTCGATGCGGCGTCGGCGGGAGCCCCCTGCTTCAGCAGGGGAAGCGACAGCTGCAGCGTCGCGGAAAAAGTCACACTTCATCAATTGGGCGTTTAGCCCCGGCTGCCGTGGCCGAACCCCCGCGGCTAAAGCCGGAGGAAAATAGTCCTACGCGAGCCGCTGGGCTTCAAAGCCGAGTTCCCCCGCATGAATGCGGGGGCTCCCACCACTTTATTCCATCATCACCGCTCCGCCACCGCCTGGCTGATTGCGATCAAGGAGGAAGGCCAGCGGCACCATCAGGATCGCAGCAAAGCAAAGCACATAATAAACGTCCACATAAGCCAAGGCTTGGGTCTGCGCTTGAAGGTGGTCATATAGCTGCCCCTGGGCCAGGTGTAGTCCGTTGGCCTTCCCTGCCGTGGTGTCAAAGGTGTGCCGCAATGCATCAATTTGCTGCTGATAGTTACCATCCGCCAGCGAGGTGTTCTTGGACAGCACGCTCTGATGCCACTGCGCCCGCTCCGTCACCAGGGCGTTGGTCAGCGAGATGAGAATGCTGCCACCGATGTTACGGACGAAGTTGATGAGTCCCGACACCTGGTTGTTCTTTTCCGGAGGGATTCCGAAATAGGCAGCCGTGGTCACGGAAATAAAAACGAAGGGAATGGCGACAATTTGCACCACACGCAGCTTGGACGCGAAACCGAAGCTGATGAGCAGGCTGATGTTCTTCGCGGTGTAGAAATACCCGATGGCAAAGATAACAAAACCCATCGCAATCAAATTTCGCGCCGGGAACCGGCTCACCGCCTGCCCAGCCATGGGCATTACGACCAGCAAAGCCAGTCCCCCACCCGACAGGGAAAGCCCTGCGATGGTGGCCGTATAGCCGAGTTGTTGCTGCAGGAATTGCGGCTGCAGCACGGTGGTTGCGTTAAGCAGGCCTCCGGTCAACAGCATGAGAAAGGCGCAGACAGCAAAATTCTTGAATTTGAAGAGGCGCAGATCGATCAGCGGCTTCTCCGCATGAAACTCCCAAAGGATCAAGGCGATAAAGGAAATGATGAAAGTGTAAGCAAAGAAGACGATGAAGTGCGATCCAAACCAGTTCTTTTCCTCACCCTTATCCAGCGTGATCTGCAACGCTCCCATGGCAATGACCAGCAGACCGACGCCGATGTAGTCGATGCGGTAGAGATTCTTCCGGTCCGACTTCTGGAAGGGAGGATCTTCCACCAACCGGTTGGTGAGGAACAGTGTCAGGATGCCTACAGGAATATTGATGTAGAAGATCCAGTTCCAGGAGTAGTTGTCGGTGATCCATCCGCCCAGGGTTGGCCCGATGGAGGGCGCCAGCACCGCGACCAGTCCGTACAGGGAAAATGCGAGGCCGCGCTTTGAGGGCTCGAAGGAATCGGCCATGATGGCCTGTGCCATGGGCTGCAAGCCACCTCCGCCCACACCCTGAAACACGCGGAAGAGCAGCAGCAGGCCTAGGGTGGGGGCGATGCCGCATAAGAATGAACTGAGGGTGAAGATCACGATGCAGAGCATGAAAAAGTTCTTCCGCCCAATTACGCTCGCGGCCCAAGCGCCCATCGGCAAAACAATCGCATTGGCGACCAGGTACGAGGTGAGGACCCAGGTGCTCTGATCGGCGCTCGCTCCCAAGCTGCCTGCTATGTGAGGGAGCGCCACATTCGCAATCGAGGTGTCCAGCACCTCCATAAAGGCCGCCAGAGCCACCGTCGCAGCAATGAGCCAAGGATTTGTCTTGGGCTTCCATGCGTACATCGCCGCGTTTGCGGCGGACCCGTCGGCAGTGGTGGTCGCCATCCTTCTCCTTGAACCAGTCAGATAGATGCACGGCTCAACCCGATCGACGCCATTTCTGCGATTCTCATCGGCAGGCGATCAAAGATGCTTGTTGAAAAACTCGAGCGTCCTCGCCAAGGCTTCCTTCGCTGCCTTTTCGTTGTAGCTGCCGCGCATGTCGCAATTGAATCCATGCCCGGCGTCATACCAATAGATCTCGACCTCGGGATGGGCCGCCTGTACCTTGGCGACATCGGTCGCCGGAATGTGATCGTCCTGCTTCCCGAAATGAAGCATGACAGGAACGCGCGGCTTCTCTTGAGCAAAGCTCGCGATGTGACCACCGTAGTAGCCCACAGCGGCCGCCGGCGACAGCCGGGTCGCGCTCAACCAGGCCAGCGTTCCACCGTAGCAGTAGCCCACCACGCCGGCTGGTTTCCCCGTTTCTTTGCTGGCATACTGCAGCGCCGCATCCACATCCTTCACGGCATCGTCGATGCTGAGTTTTTGCAGGATGGCAATCCCCTTCTTCATGCCTTCGCCGTCATAGCCCAAATCAACGTTCCTCTCCACGCGATCGAATAGTGCCGGGGCCACCGCGTAAAAACCTTCGTGCGCGAATCGATCTGCCACCGAGCGGATATGCTTGTTGACTCCAAAAATCTCCTGCACCACGACCAGTCCCGCCCGAGGCTTACCCTCTGGTTGGGCCACGTAGGCGTCCAGTTCGTGACCGTCACTGGCCCGCAACTTTACTGCTTTGCTCATACTTCTCCTCCGCTTTGATTCTTTGTCGTTCAGAAAATCTTTAGAAATCGGAGACACTTCTGTAGGGTACATGGGCTAGGGCGCTCGATCATGAAGCTGCTTTGAGATCGGGTTCCATGGCGCCAAAGAGCCTGAAGCCGATTTCGCCAGGAAAGACTTCTTCAAGGAGTGGGGGAAGCCGCTTGCGCCTGCTTTTCCAGAGCCCAGTAGCTGGTCCGGGCCACCACCCGGGCCCCGAGGTCGCGAGTGAGTCGAACCTCCAACACATGCAGTCCGGGAGTGCTATCCGTGGGGCGAAAACTCAGGAGATATCGATTGCGGGCATGTTTGGCAACCTCTTGCACGCGCGCTTCGAAGCCGCGCTCGGTAGTAAAGGGCGCATATTCCCCGCCACTCATCACCGCAATCTGCCGTGCCACATTCTTGCGCGCCGCCTGGATGGCCATCATCAGGGGGGTGAGCAGATCCGCTACCCCCGCGCTCTGGCCGCCATCTTTGAGATCGTGCAACAAGAGAGCTTTTGAGGGTGAGAAGGCGACGCTCAGAACCAGCGTATTGCTGATGCCGATCTGTTCCACTACCTTTTGCGCGTCCACATCCCGGCTGCCATGGTCGCGAGTCTCGCTGATTAACAGCAGCACGCGGCGGTAGTCCTTCGGTCTATCTTCCAGCAGCTTCACCGAAAAGCCCACGGTATCGAGGATGGCGGCTCCGCCGTCACCAGGCTCCATGCGCTTCAACTCATGACCGAGACGGTCGCCGTCTTTGGTGAACGGCACCACCAGTTGCGGCTTGGAGTCGAAACTCACGAACGCTGCTTCGCTCGACCCATCTCCCAGAAAAAGATCGATTAACGGAGCCAGTCGATTGATCTTTTCGAACTCCAGCGCCGCCATGCGGCCTTTCTCCACTGCCACCACAACGGAAACGGGTTCATTGTCCAGGTCATCGTCGACGTGGAGTTGCTGCGGCACTCCGTTGTCCGTCAACTGAAAATCGGTCGGCCCCAGGCCATAGACAATCTCCCCCGAGGGCATCTCGACCAGCGTCGGAACCAGCACTTCCGAAGTTTCCACGCGAATGGTAGTTTCGGGTGAGGGTGATTGCTGGCCGTGAGCTGGCACGGCAAAGATGAGCAGGGAGGCAATCAGCGGGCGAAACCGGAGGGTAAGACGATGATCGAGGAAGCAAAGACTCAAGAGGGTTGCCGGCGCCGTGTTCCAAAATTCCGCGTCCAACCGAGGAAACGCATCAGTTGCGCCCTCTCCTTCCAGAGAAAAAACCAGAAGTAAGTTGCGTCGATCGTGTCAGCTTTGCGGCCGGAGTAGGTTTCGATACGCCATTTGAGATATTCGCTCTGCCACGGCATGAACCGATGGCCTCGTGTCGCATTCCACAAAAAGCGAAACGGCATACCATGGGCCTCTTAACCAGAGTATATCCAGCTGCTCTATTCTTTAGGCTCCAGCATGTGCTCGATCAGCTTGTTGGCCACCTCTTCGGCACTGACGTTATAGGTTCCGTCGGCCACAGCCTTCTTTAGCTTTTCGATTTTTTCCCGCCGCGCGTCATCGATAGGAGATTCGCTGTCGCTTGGCTGGCGTATCTCTGTTTTATTGGCTGGTTCAGCGGGATCTTGCGGGTTGTCGAACGGGTCCATGATGGACCTTCAGGCTAGCAGCATCGTCAGCAGATAAAAAGGGAGCATTGGTAACAGGCAAAAGTTGGGCTTAAAGCCCGTACAAATTCAGTCCCGCAGGGACGCCTGAAAATCATACTTGTCCAAATTAGCTTTTTGGTAGGTGTGGGGACCTTGTTGTTTTGGTTCTGTCCCTCCGACTCCACCACTGCCAAGGTGGGCAGCCACCCTTCAATTTGTCATCCCGAGTGTTGGATGGACGTGCGGTCCACCTAAGAAGATGAAAATCGGTCAGAGGGGGGTTAGGATGAAGCCGGTGTGGAACGGTGAAGGTCGTCTTCGCTCTGGATTAAGCGAGTCCGTTCCCGAGTGTGGCCTGGATCGCGCGTTTTGAACCAATGAGTGTGGCGTCATCCTTCCTGGCGGGAAGGGTGATAGCGCGTGACGGTGCGTAACGACTTTTCCGCGCGTTCTACCGCTTCCACACCAGGAGGGTGGCTATGCCCTACACAGTAGCAGGAATCGACATTCACAAGAAAGTGCTGATGGTGGTGGTATTGAAGCAGATTGCTGGCCGGGCAGAGGACTTCCAGCGGCGACGGTTCGGCACGGCGGCGAGCGAACTGCAGCGCTTAACGGCATGGTTGCGGGAGCAAGGGGTAGAAGAGGCGGTCATGGAATCGACTGCGCAGTACTGGAAGCCGGTGTGGTATGAGTTAGAGCCGCACATGCGTTTACAGTTGGCGCAAGCATTTTCCAATCGTGCTCCGCGGGGACGCAAGCAGGACTTCAGGGACGCGGAGCGACTGGTGCGTCGGCTGCTAGCCGAGGAGCTGATCCTGAGTTTCGTGCCCCAGCCGGAGCAGCGAGCTTGGCGCATGATGACACGGGCCAAGGTCCAGTTGGCCCGAGACCGGGTACGGCTGCACAACCAACTGGAGGGTCTGCTGGAGGAGATGCGGATCAAGCTATCCAGCGTGTTGAGCGATCTGCTCGGAGTGAGCGGACTGCGCATTTTGCGCGCCTTAGCCGAGGGTGAGATCGACCCGAAAAAGTTGGCGGCCTTAGGCAGTGATCGTTTGCATTGTAGCGAGGAGCAACTGGTGGATGCTTTGCGTGGAACCTTCCAGCCCATGCACCGGAAGCTGCTCACGCTTTATCTGGATCGGCTGCAATTGCTGGACCAACAGATCGCTGAGCTGAACGGCGCGACTGCCGAGGCTATGCGCGAGCATGGGGAGGCAGTGGTGCGGCTGGCCGAAGACTACGAACCCGGAAGGCCCATACAGGTTGGTGGCGACCACCGCGCTGCATGCGATTTTCTTTACGGAAAATCGCACACGCTGCTCTGATTCGAAGCTGCGAATGGGCCTTCCGGAGGAAGCCGAGGGACCTGCAGTTCCCTCTCCCGCAAAGCAACTCCGAAGGGTGAAGGCTTTAAAGGCTGCGGAGTTGCTTGATGGAGAGGCGCACCGCAGATCCCTCGGCTTCCCCGGATTTCCTGTTGATCTTGTTGGCGTTGACCGACTTCATGCGGTTTTCTCCTACGGAAAACCGCACACGCGGCTGTGTCCAGTGCAGCGTGGCAGGAAATCCGGCTTCGCTCGGGATGACAAATTGAAGGGTGGCGGCCCACCTTGGCAGTGGTGGAGGCTGAGGGACAGAACCCGCACAACAGCAACCAACTCGGTTTCGGTTTGCCCGCGTTCTTCTTCAACCCATTCAGCAAGTTGCGTCGTTCAGAAGGCCATTCGTACGCTAATTTGGACAGCTCTGATTTTCAGCCGTCCCTGCGGGACTCAATTTGAGAGTTGGGTTCTCACGCAGACTCCAAAGGCCGTACATACCCAGCGGCGGCTTTTTCCGCAGCCTGTTTAGCCGCGTTCGTGGGAGATTGCGGTCCGCCCGGAAGAGGGCTCCTGCCGGGCCGGACTGATGGTTGGCTCTTGGCGAACGCCGAAATCAGCGAGGCGGGCGCGAAGATGCAGCACAGCGGAGGCATGAATTTGCGAGATCCTGGATTCCACCACACCAAGGATGAGGCCAATCTCCTTCATGGTCGTCTCTTCGTAGTAGTAAAGGGTCATGACCAGGCGCTCGCGTTCGGGCAAGTCGCCAATTGCGCCCGTCAGTCGTTCCCGCATCTCGGCGTGCAGATAGCGAAAGAGCGGATCGTCTTCGGGCCGGTTCGGCAAGTAGACCAACTCCTCTTCGCCCGAATCCTCGGAGCGCTCCGAATGTAAGGTGCCGATTTCAAGGCCTTTCAGTTCCCCCAGCAACTGTTGATAGGCTGCCAGATCGATGTGCAGTTGATGAGCGATCTCGGTATCGGACGGGGAACGCCCGAACTGGGCGGTCAGCGTCTGGATCGCCTGCTCAATGGCTCGCCCCTTGCGTCTTAACTCACGCGGGCTCCAGTCGAGCGTCCGCAGGCTGTCCAGAATCGCCCCGCGAATCCGGAATTGCGCGTAACTGCGAAACTGGACCTGCTTGGATGGGTCAAACTTGCCAAAGGCATCCAACAGCCCGACCACTCCTGCGCTGTAGAGGTCTTCAATCGGCACATGTTGGGGCAGCCGCTCATGAATGCGCCGGGCAATGAAACGCACGATCGGTAGATGCTCGATCATCAGCAGTTCCTGTTCGGCGGTGAGCAGATCGCCTCTCCGCGGCCCGAACGCTGGTGTGGGCGCGGCGACCGGCGCTTCCTTCTGCGCAACCTCGGATGCGGCCCGGTTCACTGCGCTCACATCTGGCGTCGGTGCTCCACTCCGCCGGGGACGCTTCTGACCTTTTCCTGCTTCCTGCATAATCACCATCCAGCCAACATGGAGCCGAGTTCTGTTGAAGACCCGTGGAGCGCCGCCGAAGTACCATTGATTTGTCTAAGGAAAGGCCTGGGCTGCTTAAAGATCCCATTCGCGCCGATAAACGAAAGCTTTGTGGTGATATCGGCATTCCTCTGGGAAACTCAACCTTCATTCCGTTTACTTTTCAGTGACCCTTTAGCGGCTCAGCCAACGCTTGAGCAGTGCCGCTTTCCCGCGTCGCATCTCTACCGTGCATCGGATTCACTCCTGCAACAAGCACCGCGAAGACATAAGTTTCTGTGCAGTCTCATAACGGGATAGCTGCGCCGATATTGACCCAAAACGAGACACTGTTCGCGCATGTCTTGCGTCGGTGCCCGGATCCACCCGCGGGAGGCCGAGAAAAAAGTTTTTTTCTTAATTCGCTTTTTGTTCCCTATAATGCGGGGATGTCGGTAACTCGCAGACAGAAAGAAGTACTCGACTTCATCGGCAATTTCGTGCAGCGCAACGGTTACTCCCCTTCCTTTGAGGAGATCGCTCGCGGCTTGAGTCTCAAGTCACTGGCCACGGTGCACAAGCACATTACAAACCTGCAGAAGAAAGGCCTGTTGCAGCGCGCGCACAACCGCAGCCGCTCGATCGACATATTGCCGCCACGCAGCAAGACACGGCGTTCCGATCGGCTTCCGCTGCTAGGACGGATCGCGGCAGGGCAACCGGTCGAGGCATCGGAAACCAGCGAAAGCATCTCGCTGGGAGATGTAATTGGCAATCGGGAGGTATTTGCGCTGCAGGTGCGCGGAGACTCCATGCGCGATGAGCACATCGTGGACGGGGATTATGTCCTGGTAGAGCACACCAGTACCGCGCGCCAAGGAGAGATCATCGTCGCCCTTGTCCGCGGTAGCGAGACGACGTTGAAGCGGTACTACATTGAAGGAACCATGGTCCGATTGCAGCCCTCAAATGCCGAGATGGAGCCCATCTACGTTCCGCTTTCGCAGATCGCTATCCAGGGACGTGTGCTTGGTGTGCTGCGCCGCTACGCCTAGAGCAAACATAAGAAAAGCCCCGGCCTAATCCCGGATTTCCTGTGTAGCCTAGTCGAGTCAAGGAGCTTTTTGCGGCTTTCCGTGAAGAAAGCCGCATACGCAGAACTGACTTGAGCAGCGTGCAGGAAATCCGGGTACCGCCGGGGCTTTCTCGTCTTATGAGTGGATCAGGCGCTTACACTGCGATCGGCCGGCTGATCGATCAGCTTACTGATGCTCTTGTCGATCGTATCTTTGGGAACAAACCCGACAATCTGCTCCGCCACCTTGCCGCCCTTGAAGAGGAGCAGAGCCGGAATGCCGCGGATGCCATAACGCATCGGCGTGGCCGAATTCCGATCCACATCCATCTTCATCACCTTGAGCTTGCCGCTGTACTGCACCGCGACCTCGTCCACGACGGGCGCCAATGCTCTGCACGGCCCGCACCAGGCGGCCCAAAAATCGACCAAAACAGGCTGCTCAGACTGCAGCACCTCCTGCTCAAATGTCGCATCGTTTACTTCAAAGACCCCTGGTCCTGCCATGTTCCTCCTTCACTCCCTTGCTGAGCATAGCATCCACGCCACACTTCAGCACTGAGCAATGGATGCGGCTCGGTTGCAAAAGGTGCAGACGCCACAAAAACCAAAAGCGCCCGGGCCTTAACGGCCACAGGCGCTAGAGCAGCCCTCCCCCAGAACTGCCCACGTCGGGAAAAGTAGGGCTTCGCAACGAGGTTGTAAACAAAACTTAGGTAACAACATGGTAACAAGAAAGAAAACAAAAGGGTTACCTTTTGATTATAGTGGGCGCTGCTCGCCGAGGCTTATCTCAGCGCTCCCACGGCGTAGCTGAGCGGTCAGAATCTCAACCGGGCACACCGGTCGCGCAAGCTCCAGAATCCCTGCCTGCAGCTCCGTTGCCTCTGCCTCCGCTTCTTGCGTCAACAGCAACACCGCTGGCCCCGCACCGCTTAGGGTAACCGACATCACTCCGTGGCTCCCGGCCAGAGGCAGCAGAGCCGGGAGCAACGGGCATAGCTCCATGCGGTAGGGCTGATGCAAGCGGTCTTGCGTGGCTAGCCGCATCAAATCCGCCCTCCCTGAGGCAAAGGCAGCGGTGAGCAAGGCTACGCATTGCAGGTTCGCGACCACGTCTTGCCGCCCGTAGCTCATGGGCAGCATCCCGCGCGCCTTGGCGGTGGCCACCGGAGTCTCGGGAAGTACCAGCAGAGCGCGCCAGTGCGCGGGCGGTGGAATGGAGATGATGGCGAGCTGCTGCACATTGGCCGCAATCGTCAGGCCGCCATGCCAACAGGCCGCCACATTGTCCGGATGCCCTTCGATCCGCACCGCCTGCTCGACAATTTTGGCGGCGTCCCAATCGAGGTGCCCGAAAGCCGAGGCCAGAGCAACTGCGGCCAATCGCACCGCCGCCGAGGAACCGCAACCCATACCTATTGGAATGCCGTTACGCATGTGAATTTCCAGCGGCACTACCTGGCGCTGCTGAGCTGCCAACACCGACTCATAGGTCTGAATCAGCAGGTTTCTGTTCAGTCCGGCGCAGACATTCTGATTGCGGCCGGTAGCGGTGATGGAGAAGCTGGGTGCGGGTGTGGCCTCGATTTCCAGGAACAACTCCAGGGCGAGAGCCATGGCGTCAAAACCTGGGCCCAGGTTGGCCGAGGTGGCAGGAAGCCGCAGTCGCACCGTCTTCATGCTTGAATAGCCGCCTCAAGAACACGAAGCACGGCATCGGAAGAGGCCTCGAGGGAGAGCGTAGCCCGGCGTTTCTCGGCGAGCTCCCGTTCCAGTCCGGCACTTTCCTCCGCAGTCAACAACTTCTCCCGATGAAAATCGATGGTGTATTCCGAGTCCTTGAGCGTGTGGCCGGTGAGCAGAAGCACAACCGATTCGGCGCCATGGATCTTGCCTTGGCCCACCAGCTTTTTCAGGCCGCCCAGGGTTACCGCGGATGCCGGCTCGCAACCGATGCCCTCCTGGCCAATCTGTGCCTTGGCCAAGGCGATCTCGGCTTCGCTGACCTGCTCGCAGTAGCCGCCCGTCTGGCGAATGATGCGGGCTGCCTTGCGCCAGGAAGCCGGGTTTCCGATGCGGATGGCGGTGGCCCGGGTGTTAGCCTGCACGGGCTGAATCTCACTCCCGTGATGGTTGAGCAGGCTAAGGTAGAGCGGGTTTGCTCCCTCGGCCTGCACCACGGTAATTTTTGGCACCTTGCTGGTGAGCCCTAAATGCATCATTTCCAGAAAGCCCTTGCCCAGGGCGGAACCGTTGGCCAGATTTCCTCCGGGAACGATCACGTGGTCAGGAACCTGCCAGTCGAACTCCTCGGCAATCTCGAGTGCGGGGGTCTTTTGCCCTTCCAGCCGGTAGGGGTTTACGGAGTTCAGCAGATACACCGGGGCGCGTCGCACGACCTCCGCCAACACCCGCACACAACCGTCGAAGTCGGTGTTTAGCTGGCAGGTGACGGCGCCGTAGTCGATTGCCTGGGAGAGCTTCGACCAGGAGATCTTGCCTTCGGGCAGCAAGACGAGGCTGTTCATGCGCGCCCGGGCGGCGTAGGCCGCCATGGCCGCCGAAGTGTTGCCGGTGGAAGCGCAAGCCACCCATTGGAAACCCCGTTCGCGCGCCTGCGAGAGCGCAGCCGTCATTCCCGTGTCCTTGAAGGAGCCGGTTGGATTCATGCCCTGGTGTTTGGCGAAGAGCTGCTCCAAGCCAAGCTCTTCTGCGCTTTGCAACAGGCGGTAGAGGGGCGTGTTGCCTTCGCGCAGCGTGACCGCCTGTTCCGGATGGAGCAGAATCGGCAGCAACTCACGAAAGCGCCACACCCCGCTCTGATCGATGGGTAGCCTGGACTGTAGCCTCTCCTGCCATAGCCAGCGCAAGGCGCCCGGATTGGGCATGCGGCGCGGGCTGGGAAAAGGCGCGCCGGCCTCGCTCCACGAGGGATATTCCACCTCGAGAAGCTCTCCACAGTCGAAGCAACGAAAGTCTTTTTCTACGGTATCCGGGGGGATCACGGCGCTACAACCGACGCAGCGCAGTTGATGAGAAGCTTCGTGCATGCTTTAAGCCTAGCCTAGCATCGCGTTTCATGAATCCGCGAATGCAGCCGTTCGGCGATACGATGGGTAGATCCAAATCTCCGAGATGCGCGACTTTTCCGGTATTCGCGGCTCTGATGCTTTGTATCAGGGCACATGTAGAGACCCCGCAGGGACTCGCCCATGGCCTTCAGAGCTTTCTGAAGCTAAAAACCCCCGAGGGGCGAAAAACGCGTCTATTTCGTTTAAAGTCGTATAGCGCGTCGCCACGCATCGTATACTTTCGCCATGTTGCTCTCACCCCGCGAAGCCGCTCAGCGATTGGGAATTTCGTATGCCACCATCAAGCAGTGGCTCTATCGCGGGAAGCTGAAGGCGGTAAAGACTCCGGGCGGCCACTACCGCATTCCTGAAGCTGAGCTGGATAGCTTGCTCCACCAGGCGAAACGTCCTGAGACGCCTAAGCGAGAGATGCTGCGCTCGCTCAGCGGGCGCAATCAGCTCACTGGCCGAATCGTCGACTTGAAGATTGACGGATTGCTGGCCCAGGTCAAGCTTTCGATCGGGGGGCAGATTATTACCTCGATCATCACCGCCGAGGCAGCCCGGGAAATGCGCCTCCAGGTGGGTGAAACCGCAGCTGCGCTCATCAAATCGACCGAAGTGATGGTGCTGCGTGTTTAGACGAGTCTTTCTGATCCTTCTACTTCTGGGCGGGAGTTCCTTCGCCCAGGAAAACAGCACGCTCAAGATTGCCGCGGCTGCCGACCTTCAGCCGGTCTTGCCCGCGCTCATCGATCAGTTTGAGAAGCAGACCAATAAGAAAGCAGACGCTTCGTACGCATCCTCGGCCACCCTGGCCACGCAAATTTTGAATGGGGGCCCTTTCTCTCTCTTCCTATCCGCTGACCTGTCCTTTCCCCAAAAGGTGGTCGACGCAGGTCTGGCGGACAGCACTGCCCCGGTTCCCTACGCGCGCGGAACGCTGGTGCTCTGGGCACGAAACGACTCCCCGGTACAACCGCTCAGCATCGATTCGCTGCGCAGCCCATCGTTGCGTACCGTCGCAGTTGCAAATGCCGAGCACGCACCCTACGGGCGCGCGGCCAAGGCCGCACTGGAGAAGATGGGATTGACGGAGGCCTTGAAAGGCAAGCTGGTGGTTGCGGAGAACATCGCGCAAACTGCGCAGTATGCCGATTCGGGCAACGCGGATGTGGGCTTGATTTCGCTCACTTCGGCACTGACGCCGCGCTTGAGCTCGTCCGGGAAATACGTCGTGATCCCAGAGGATGATTACCCTCCCATACTGCAGGGCGGGGTTGTGCTCAAGCATGGAGCCGATGCTGCAGAGGCTCACCAATTCCTCGACTTCCTGCTTTCGCCGCCGATCAGAAAGCAGCTGGCTGAACGGGGCTTGAGAGCGCCCTAAGGACGCCTTCGCGCTCATATGGATCGGCAAGTTATCTTCCTCACCTTTCGCCTGGCCGCCCTGACCACTTTGATCCTGCTCGCTATCGCGGTCCCCTTGGGATATTGGCTGGCTTACGGAAGGGCGCGCTGGAAGCCGCTGGTGGAAGCCGCCGTGGCGCTCCCGCTGGTACTGCCTCCGACGGTTCTGGGTTTCTACCTGCTGGTGCTCATGGGGCCCCGTACTGCGGCCGGTAGAGCGCTTACCGTGGTCTTCGGTCATCCCCTGGCCTTCTCGTTCGCCGGCCTCCTGGTGGGCTCCGTCATCTTCAGCCTCCCCTTCGCCGTGCAGCCTATGACCTCAGGCTTCCGCTCGGTGGATCGAGGGATCCTGGAGGCGGCCCTGCTTCTCTCCGCTCGCCCCGGCAGGATTGTTGCCCGGGTCTTGCTGCCATTGGTCCGGCCGTTCCTGCTTACCGCTGCGGTGCTGGCCTTCACCCACACCGTAGGCGAGTTTGGAGTGGTGCTGATGATTGGCGGAGGGATCCCGGGAGTGACCAAAACTCTGTCCATTTCTATTTACGATCAGGTTCAGGACTTTGCTTATGCGCAAGCCAACCACACGGCCCTGCTGCTGCTGAGTCTCTCCTTCCTGGCGTTGCTAATTATCTACGGACGCCGGGGGAGAGCCGGTGTCTAGCGTCTATCTGCAGGCCGACATCAAGCACACCCTCGGCGATCTCTCGCTGCGCATCTCGTGCGCCCTGTCGGCCCCGTGGACCGTGCTCTTCGGCCCTTCGGGTGCGGGCAAGACCTCGTTGTTGCGCGTCCTTGGGGGGTTGAGCAGGCCGGAACGTGGCCGGGTGGTTTTCGACGGCAGAACACTGCTGGAGACGGAAAGCGGGGTTTGGGTTCCCCCTGCAGAACGCGGCATCGGGTTTGTTACCCAGCAACCCGCCCTGTTTCCGCACATGGATGTAACCGGCAATGTTGCCTTTGGGCTTTCCGGGCTTAACCGCCGCTCGAGCGGAGAGCGCGTGGGACAAGTGCTTCAACTCTTTCAAGCCGGCCACCTCGCCAGGCGCCGTCCCGCTGATCTTTCTGGAGGCGAGAAGCAACGTGTAGCTTTGGCCCGCGCCCTCGCTCCCGAGCCGCGCTTGCTGCTGCTGGACGAACCGTTCAATGGCCTCGACGCCGATCTGAAGGCGTCCATCCTGGAGAACCTGACGGCATGGCTCGCAGAGAGAAATATCCCCGCACTCTACGTCTCGCATGATGTGGCCGAAGCCTTCGAGACTGCGGCGGATGTCATGGTGATCGAAGGCGGCCAGATCCAGGCTCATGGCCCAGCGCAAGCGGTGCTAGCCGGCCGCCGGGAGCAATTGCTGCGGCAACTGGGCGCGACCTAGACGCCACCATGTTATATTTGGATATAACTTATGGAGGCCCCCATGCACACCACCAATCTTCGCAAAGTCGGGGGTTCTGTGATGCTGGCCGTACCCCGCGCCATCCTCGACATGCTTCATCTTGAGGCTGGTGCAACGGTGGGTCTCGCTGTGGACGGAGAACGTCTGGTCGTCCTGCCGCAACCCAAGCCGAGATACACCCTCGATGAATTGCTGGCGCAATATGACCCTCAGCCTGAGATCTCAGAAGAGGATCGTGCGTGGCTCAATCTCGACTCGATAGGCCGGGAGTTGTGAAGCGGGGTGATATCTACCTCGTCTCGCTCGATCCAACCCTGGGACATGAGCAGCAAGGCACCCGGCCTGTTCTCTTGGTTTCTCCGGACCGCTTCAACGCTCTCACGCGCGTACCGATCGTCGTCCCAATCACCTCCGGCGGTTCCTTCGCCCGCAATGCCGGGTTCACTGTTTCGCTAACCGGAACGCGCACCAGCGGCGTCATTCGCTGTGACCAGCCTCGGCCCCTCGATCTAGCCGCGCGCAATGGTCGTAAACTCGAAAGCGTACCGCAGCACGTCCTTGATGACGTACTCGCCAGGCTCATCACCCTCTTCACATAAGGCAGTTTCGCAATTACTGTGGCGTGATAAAGATCGCGAGGTGTGGTTTTCCTTGGTAGAAAACCACGAAGTGGCCTATCGCTTCGGTCTACACCAATTGCGAACTGCCCTAGCCGGTCCTAAGCCACCCAGACCGGCTCGGGCTCCAGGCGGACGGCGAAGCGTGATACCACCGCGGCGATGACCTTATCGCGCAGGGCAGTCACCTCGGTTGCGCTGGCGCCACCGCGATTGACAAGAGCCAGCGTATGGCGGCTGGAGATGCCCGCGTTGCCGAGCGCATAACCCTTGGCAAATCCGGCCCGCTCGATCAGCCACGCAGCGGACAGCTTTACCTCGCCCTGCTGTGCCGGATATGCAGGGATGCTCTGCTTTTCGACCTTTAGCTCCAGAGCTAGTGAATCAAGTGTCGATGCCGGCACGACCGGGTTCTTGAAGAAGCTACCGGCACTGCGGCAGTCTGCATCACCGGGCACCAACAGCATGCCCTTCTGCGCGCGTATGGAGCGCACGGCGTCGCGAACCTCAGCCAGCGTGGGCGCGGTTACGTTACGGGCGGCGAAGTACCGGGCAACATCGGCGTAGACAAAGTTGGCGGGAGCATCCTTGCGCAGCGCATAGTGGACGCGGCTCACTACGTAACGTTCTCGCTGGCTGCTGTTGAAGATGCTCCGGCGATAAGAAAACCCGCAGTCGGAAGCGGGCAGATCCACAAATCGCCCCATTTTCCGGTCGAACGCGCGTACCGTGACGATAGTTTGCGAAACCTCCTGCCCATAGGCGCCCACATTCTGCACCGGCGTGCCGCCCACCGTGCCGGGAATGCCGGAGAGACACTCCATCCCCGCAAGGTCCGCGGCGACGGCATAAGCGACAAGCCCATCCCAGTCTTCTCCTGCCGCGGCCGAAATGATCGAACTGCCGCTCTCCTCGGTGGATGCGATCCCGCGCAGAGCGATGCGCAGGACGAGACCGGGGAAGCCGGCGTCGGAGACCAGCAGGTTGCTGCCTCCGCCAAGAATGAAGAGTGGCAACTTGCGCTCGCTGGCGAAAGCGATGCCGGCAGCGATATCGTCTTCGCTCACCGCCTCCGCAAACCAACGGGCTGGACCGCCAATCTGAAAGGTCGTGTAGGGCGCGAGCGCTACTTCCTCAAAAACCTGCATTTTGCAATCAGGGTATATCACTGGCGAAACCCTGGTTGAATCTTTACAATCAGGGAGGGTTCGAGGTAGTGTCAGAACCTGCAACACACCAGAGTACTGAAGGAGCAAGCATGTACCCCGAGATCATGGTCATACCGATGCGCGAAGAGCTTACCCGCGCAGGCATCAAAGAAGCGCGGACCGCAGAGGAAGTCGACGCGGCCTTGGCGAAGCCGGGCACCACGATGCTGGTGGTCAACTCGATCTGTGGTTGTGCCGCCGGCAAGATGCGCCCCGGCGTCAGGCTGGCGCTCCAAAACAAGAACCTGCCCGACCAGGCGATTACCGTGTTCGCCGGCCAGGATCGCGAAGCGACGGAGCGTGCCCGCTCCTACTTCGAAGGCCATCCTCCGACCTCACCCGCCATTGCTTTTTTGCGCGACGGCAAGCTGGTCTACCTGATGCAGCGCTCTGCCATCGAGACCGCAACGGCGCCGATGATCGCCCAGGAATTGACTCGGGCCATGAACGAGCTGTGCAGCAAGACCCCTGCATAATCATCTAGATACATTCGAACCCGCACGTGATGGATGAACTCTCACCGAGGGCACGGCTAGGTAGCTGTGCCCGGCTTTAGCCAGATCCGATGAAAGCTACAGCTTTCTCGGGCAGGCACCATGTTGGGCGAGGAGAGCCTCGATATTCGCCCCGGCCCCTGCGGCCTTCGAGCGCCAGGATTCCTGCACCGTGGCATGCGGCGTCGGATGAGCCTTATCGATCTGCTCCTGGTAGACAAAGGTGACCACCCGGTCCCCCGGCTCATCGCGCCAGACGTTCCCTTCCCCGTCGCGGCGGCTCGATCCGGAAACCCAACCGGCCGGCGTCAGATGCCATTCGGTCCATTGTCTGCTAATGGCCATGCTCTCTCCAGCCTTGCATTGCCTACGGTGACGTTATAGGTTAGCAGGACAGGGCCCCCGTCTACACGCACACGTACCGCGTGCGTTCGATCCGTACCACCTCAAATCATCCAGGCGTCTATAGGATCGATATATGACAACAACCGAAGAAACTGCGGCTCCTCGCCGCACGCGATCGCTGTTGAAGGGGTTTCTCGCCGGGGCCATCGGGGGCTTGGTGGGAGCGGCCGCCAAGGCCGCGGGGGAAGCAGTCTATCCACCGCGTACCCAAGGGCAAATCCCTCCGCCGGCAGTGTTGGCCAATCGAATGGCCGGACGTACCCTCACGGAGACGGAAGAGGTGGTTTCCGTGCAAGCCATCCACTGGGGTTTCGGGGCTTTGGTAGGCGGGGTGTACGGTGCGGTGGCGGAGTATCAGCCCATCGTGACCGGGCGTATGGGAGCCAACTTCGGCTTGACCCTTTGCGGGATCACGCACGCCTCCGCATTACCCATGATGGGCTTGACGGAAAGCCCGGACAATCAACCCGCACGTGAGCATGCCAGTGAACTGGTGACGCACGCGATCTACGGCGTCACCACGGAGCTGGTTCGCCGCGTGGCACGAAGAATCATCTAAGGCAGTTTCGCGGCCGGTCTCCCACGACCGGCCGCGGACATTTGTGCTAGGCAATCCTGTCGATCTGTTCCCCAGGCAGCGCTTGCTCTGCCTTCTTCGTGGTGATCAGGATGGCTGGGTGGCCAAGAGCCGGCATAGATAACTGCCGCAACGATCGCACCTGCAAAAGGGGCGACAATAAATAGCCACAATTGCTGCAGTGCCCAACCGCCGACAAAGATCGCAGGTCCGATGCTCCGGGCAGGGTTTACCGAAGTGTTGGTGATGGGAATGCCAACCAGGTGAATCAGGGTCAGGACCAAGCCGATGGCCAAGCCCGCAAAACCCACCGGAGCGGCAATGTCGGTCGCACCCAGCACGGTGAGTACAAGAAACATGGTGAGCACGACTTCAGCAATAAAGCCGGCAGCCAGTGAGTAGTGATCGGGAGAGTGCAGGCCGTAGCCGTCTGCCCCGAGCCCGCCGACAGACGCGCTATAGCCGCCCGGAAGGCCATTGGCGATAAGTAAGATGACTCCGGAAGCAATGACGGCGCCGATAACTTGGGCCACCATGTAGGCGCCGGCATCCTTGGCACTAATTTTCCTGGCCAGAAATACGCCGAGTGTGACCGCTGGATTCACGTGGCAGCCGGAAATGGGCCCGATGGTATACACCATGGCGAGCAGTGAAAGCCCGAAAGCTGCGGCGATGCCGGCAAAGCCGATATGGCTCCCCGCAAGCACCGCACTGCCGACACCCCCGAAAACCAGGACAAACGTACCGACCAGTTCCGCAAAATATTTATTCATGGACGCCTCCTCTTAGATCATTTTTCTGTTGCGAGGCCCGTTCCACGACCGGCTAGGAGCAGCTTCTCGTGACGGAAAAGGCTCCATCAGCGCATTTTCAGCGCACAGCTAAAGGAAAATGCCCGTGGTCCGAGAAGTATACGGCCATTCTTGGCGCATGAATACTAGGGCTTTTACTAGGCCTTTGCAGCATTTTCACTTCCAGTGGATACAGAGCAACCAAACCCGGCGCCGCTTTTGCCGAAGAAACGGGGTCCCCGGCAAGCTTGCTTGCCGGAGTGGAAGAAAAGCGGCACTCCGCTGAACCTGACTATGCAGAGTAGAAGTGAAAACGCTTCAGCGGGTACGGCCAGTGGTCTCCGCCGGACTCATGGCCTGCACTTTGCTGTGCTTGATGCTGTACCCGAAATAGATCCCCAAGCCGATGACCAGCCAGATCACCAGCACTTCCCAGGTGAGCAGCGGCAGCTTGCACATCAGATAGAAGGCGCTACAGATGCCCAGGATGGGAACCAGCGGAACCATCGGCGTCCGGAACGGACGCTCCATGTTCGGGTGACGCCGGCGCAGGATCCAGACGCCGGCACAAACAATGGTGAAGGCGAGTAGCGTTCCCATGTTGACCAGCGCTGCGAGCTTATCGATCGGCAGCAGTGCGGGAAGAAACGCAACAATCGTGCCTACCACTATGTTCGATATCCAGGGGGTGCGGAATTTGGGATGAACGGCCGAAGCCCATTTCCATAACAGGCCGTCCTTGGACATGGAGTAGAAGACGCGCGACTGGCCCAGCAACATCACCAGCATGACGGTACCCAGCCCAAAGACAGCGCCGATCTTCACCAACAGGCTGCCCCACGTCACGCCGGTAACATCGATGCCCACCGCCACCGGGTCGCTCACGTCGAGGCTGCGATAGTTGACCAGGCCGGTGAGCACGGTGGAGACCAGGATGTAAAGCAGAGTGCAGACCACCAACGAACCGAGAATGCCGATCGGCATATCGCGCTGCGGGTTCCGCGCCTCTTGCGCCGCTGTGGAGACAGCGTCGAAGCCGATGTAGGCAAAGAAGACCGAGGCTGCCCCGGCCGTGATACCGCCGAAACCAAAAGCTCCCGGGCCTTGCGATGGCGGAATGAAGGGATGCCAGTTAGCCCTGGCGACTTCAGGATGGTGAAGCAGGAACGCCCCGCCCAGAACAAGAAAAATGCCCACAATCGTCAGTTTGACGATCACGATAGCGGAGTTCAGATTGGCCGATTCCTTGATACCGATGACCAGGACCGCGGTGACTATCAGGATGGCAAGGAAAGCGACC
This sequence comes from uncultured Acidobacteriaceae bacterium, assembly GCA_963787145.1. Lineage (GTDB taxonomy): Bacteria > Acidobacteriota > Terriglobia > Terriglobales > Acidobacteriaceae > PALSA-350. Next base: position 68,100 of record CAWBBY010000041.1, on the reverse strand, counting down.
AGGTTGAACAAGCCGGCAACGTGGGGCAGAGCCGCGGCGTTGACGGTCGACGGAAGCGACATCGCGGGTTGCCATTTATCGGCATAGAGATACAGCACATTGCCATAGGTGGTGGTGAACTGCGGCGGCAGGTGAATGTGCAGTTCCTCTAACAGGCTCACGAAGTATCCGGACCAGCCGGAGGCCACGGTGGCAGCACCGAAGGCGTATTCCAGCACCAGATCCCAGCCGATGATCCAGGCCACCAGCTCGCCCAGGGTGGCATAGCCGTAGGTATAAGCGGAGCCGGCAATGGGAATGATGGAGGCAAACTCTGAGTAGCAGAGCCCGGCGAACGCACACGTGATGCCGGCAACGACGAAGCTGAGAGCAACCGCTGGACCGGCGTGGATCGCAGCCGCCTGACCAGTCAGCACGAAGATCCCCGCGCCGATGATGGCGCCGATCCCGAGCGTGATCAGGTTGACCGGGCCGAGAGAGCGACGGAGAGTGTTCTCCCCTACCTCGTTGGCCTCTTTGGTAAGCGTCGAGAGGGGCTTGGTTGCCAGCAGTCTAGGCATCGGTGCTTGTATGTTCTATACCGTTTTCCCGTAGCCATGTCCAGCAAAGGATTTCATCTCACGGCGCCCCGTTCGACTTCGCTTCCACGGCTCGCCGGGACAGGCAGGGCAGGCTGTGATCGCCCAGCCGGCCGAAGAACTCCTCTACGCTTTTGCCCGGGCTCTGGATCAAATCGGAGATGACCGCCACTGAGTCCGCCCCGGCTTCTATCACCGCGGCGCAATTGGCCCGGGTGATGCCTCCTATCGCAACCAGCGGCTTATCGGTGAGGGCGCGCGCTGCCCGGACCCCCTCGAGGCCAACCACCGGATCCGGAACCTGCTTGGATGAAGTCGCGAAGACCGGACCGATAGCAACGTAGTCCACCGGGCTATCTGCCGCTTTGACTAACTGACTTTCGCCGTGCGTCGAAACCCCCACTATAACTTCCGGCCCCAGCAGGGCTCGCGCTTCAGCGGGAGAAAGATCCTCCTGGCCCACATGCACTCCGTCGTAGCCTGCAGAAAGCACGAGCGGGACGCGGTCGTTCAGGATAAGACGGCTGTCCAACGCGCGGAAGATCCTGCGCAGAGTCGCTGCCCGCTGAAGCAAGACCTCATCCGACGCGTCCTTGTCTCGGTATTGCAGAAAGCGGATGCCGGCCTCACGCAGTTCGCGAGCGAAGCTCTCGATGGAGAGGCCGGCCCGTAAGAGAAGACCAGCATCCAGGATGGGATAAAAGCGGGGCAAACCCTGCCGCCGGGCCATGGTCATCCTCCGGCGAGAAGCTGTTCGCGGCGAAGTTTCTCCCGCTCGAAGAAGCGCTCCATGAACTTGGTGTCGAAGGATCCGTCGCGGAATTCCTGGTCTTCCAGGATGCGGCGGTGCAACGGGATGGTGGTGTGTATGCCTTCCACGACAAACATCTCGAGCGCACGCGACATGCGCGCCATAGCCTCCGCCCGGTCTTTGCCGTGGACAATGAGCTTGGCGATCAGCGAATCATAATAAGGAGGGACGATGCCTTCGGCGTACTGCGCCGTATCCACGCGCACCCCGTTGCCGCCCGGAACATTAAATGCAGTGATGCGGCCGGCGGAAGGCGTGAACTTCTCCGGATGCTCGGCGTTGACCCGGCACTCGATGGCGTGGCCGCGAATGGGCACCACTTCGGGAAGAATGTTGCTCAGCTGCTCGCCGGCAGCAATACGAAGTTGTGCTTTCACCAGGTCGATGCCGGTCACAGCCTCGGTGACCGGGTGCTCCACCTGAATGCGCGTGTTCATCTCGATAAAGTAGAGCTTGCCGTCCTCGTCCATGAGGAACTCGACCGTGCCGGCGTTCTGATAACCGATGGCGGTCAGGCACCTCTTGAGCGTCTTGGCGATGTCTTCACGAATCCTGGGCGTGACCTGAAGCGAGGGCGCCTCTTCAATCAGCTTCTGGTGGCGACGCTGGATGGAGCACTCCCGCTCGCCCAGCGAGACAACGTTGCCGTGCTCATCGGCCAGGATCTGGAACTCGATGTGCCTGGGACGCTCAATGAATTTCTCCATGTACAGGTCGCCGTTGCCGAAGGCGTTCGATGCCTCGGTGTGTGCGGCCTGAAAGAGCTGGGGCAGTTCCTCCTCGGAGCGAATCACGCGCATCCCGCGCCCACCGCCACCCGCCGAGGCTTTGAGGATGACGGGAAAGCCAACCGACCGGACCCATTCCAGGGCCTCCTCCTCATTCTGCAGCACGCCCTCGGACCCGGGCAGGATGGGGACTTTCGCCTTCTTCATCGCCTGGCGCGCCTTGTCCTTCTCGCCCATAAGCCGCATGGCTTCGGGAGGGGGCCCGACGAATTTGATGTTCGAGGCTCGGCAGACCTCGGCGAAGTTCGCATTCTCGCTCAGCAAGCCATAGCCGGGGTGAATGGCGTCGACATCGGCGATCTCCGCGGCGGAAATGACTGCCGGCACATTCAGATAGCTCTCTGCTGATCGCGGCGGCCCGATGCAAATCGCCTCATCGGCAAAACGGACGTGGAGCGAGTTGCGATCGGCCTCGCTGTAGATCGCGACCGTACGGATGCCGAGTTCTTTGCAGGCGCAGATGACGCGAAGCGCGATTTCGCCACGGTTGGCGATGAGCAATTTACGAAACATAGGTATCAATCAGAGACCGTGAGCATGCTCAGTGGAGCCGCAGGGCGAAAAGCGGCTGGCCGTATTCGACCGGCTGGCCATTGGTGACCAGACGCTTGACCACTTCTCCGGCTGCGTCTGATTCGATCTCGTTCATCAGTTTCATGGCCTCGACGATGCAGAGCACCTGCCCGCTCTCAATCTCGTCCCCAATCTTGACGAAGGCAGCGGCGCCGGGAGAAGAAGACTCGTAGAACGTCCCCACGATGGGCGACTTGACGATATGCAGCTTTTCTTCTTCGTCGGCGACGGCATCTGTGGCGGAACCCCCCGAAGCGGACGCCACGGCGTGTATGCCCTGCGATGCACTGGCCGGAGCATGCTGCCCGGGGGACAACAACTGTCCGAGACGGGCAATATCAAGAGCCGATGCGGGTGTTGCTTGCGATGGATGTCCGAACTTTATGCGTACCTTGAGGTCGCCGCGTTCGAGGTCGAACTCGCCAATATCGTTCTCTTTCAGGAACTCGATGAGTTCCTTCAACTCTTTGATTTCATCAGGCGTCATGAATCTCTCGTCTGCTTAATACCAATGGCCTCAGAGCTGCGTCCAACCGGTGGATGCCGGTGTCAGAACCTGCCCACCCTCCGGCCTAACGGCAACCATATCCTCGATGCGGACCCCAAAGTGACCTGCAATGTAGACGCCGGGTTCGATGGTAACCACCATTCCCGACAAAAGGGACTGCGACTGGTCCCCGGCAATGCGGGGTGCTTCGTGAATTTCCAGTCCAACGCCATGACCGGTGGAGTGCGTAAAGTACTCAGCCAAGCCAGCTTTGCGAAGGACGCTGCGCGCTGCTTCGTCTACCTCTCCACAGGAAGCCCCAGGCTTGACCGCCGCGACGGCAGCCTGTTGCGCCTCCCGCACAGCATCATACGTGAACCGCTCCCGGCGTGTTGGCTGGCCCAGGAAGATGGTGCGTGTCATGTCTGAACAATAACCATTGAGAATAACACCGAAGTCGAGCGTTAAGAATCCTTTACGCGGCAACCGCTGAGAGGTCGCGCGGCCATGCGGCAAGGCCGAACGTGCGCCGCTGGCGACGATGGTATCGAAGGACATGGCCTCGGCTCCACGCAGCCGCGCGCTGTGCTCCAGTTGTGCCGCTACTGTCGTCTCCGGAACTCCCGGTTGCAGGTGCGGCAAGAGCTCATGGAACAATTCCACGCCCAGCTGAGCGGCCTGTTTCATGAGCCGGAGTTCGTCTTGGTCCTTGATGAGGCGCAGATGGGGGACCAGCGATTCGGCCAGCGGCCGGAAGAATCCGCGATGCCCGGGGCTCAGGGCTTTGCGGTAGAGCGCCAACTCGGTAACCGTGGTAGATCCCGGGTCGAAGGCACAATGCTCGACCCCGCTGGAGGCCAGCCACCGGCACGCCTCATCGCGGGCTGACTTGGCCGCGATGACCACCCGTGCTGCGCTAGTCTCCTGCCGCGCCTGCGTCGTGTACCGGCCGTCGGTGAACATGGCGGCTCGGTTCGCGGTAATGGCGAGATACGCGTTGGAGCCGGTAAATCCACAAAGATAGCGCACATCAGGCAAGTGCGTGACCAGCAAGCTGTCAATGCCCCGTTGCTTCATCTGCCGGCGCAATGAGCGGAGCCTTCGTAGGTAATCCATCTGCTCAGGTATATCAGACTGAACCGTGCGCGGGGATAAACCTGCTCTGCCGATGTTTGCCGCAGCTCACTGTAGTCAGTACACTTAGTGTGCCAGGAAAGGTTGCATAACCCCATGCTCGTGGTCATGAAACCGCAGGCTACGGCGGAAGAAATTCAGGCGGTCTGCGAACAGATTCAACTCTTAGGCTTCCGCGCCCATCCCATGCCGGGCGCGCAACGCACGGCCATCGGCATCACCGGCAACAGTGGCGCCGTGGATCAGGGCGACCTCGAAGATCTTTCCGGCGTGGCCGAGGTGATCAGGGTCACGAAGCCCTACAAGCTGGTCAGCCGCGATGTAAAACAAGAGGACACCGTGATTGCCTTCCCCGGCACCAATGCGACCATTGGCGGCCGGGAGCTGGCGGTGATCGCCGGACCCTGCTCGATCGAATCCCGGGAGCAGGCGTTCGCAATAGCGGAGCAGGTCGCTCGCGCCGGAGCCCAGTTCTTTCGCGGAGGCGCCTATAAACCACGCACTTCTCCATACGCTTTTCAAGGGATGGGCGAAGACGGCCTGAAGATCATGGCGGAGATACGCGACCGATTCGGCCTGCGGATTGTTACCGAGGCGCTGGACAACGAGAGTCTCGACCTGGTTGCGGATTACGCCGATGTCATTCAAATCGGGGCCCGCAATATGCAGAACTTCTCCTTGCTGAAGCGCGCCGGGCGAACCCGCAAGCCTGTGATGGTCAAGCGCGGTATGTCAGCCACCCTCGACGAACTGCTGATGGCTGCCGAGTATGTCATGAGCGAAGGCAACTACCAGGTGATTCTGTGCGAGCGCGGGGTACGCACCTTCGCCGATCACACCCGCAATACTCTTGACCTGAGCATCGTTCCGGCGGTGCAGCGGGCCAGCCATCTGCCGATCATTGTTGATCCGAGCCATGGCACCGGGAAGCGCAACATGGTTCTACCCCTGGCTCGGGCGGCAGCCGCGGTCGGCGCCGATGGCCTGATCATCGAAGTGCACCACCAACCGGATAAGGCCCTCTCCGACGGTGCCCAATCACTCTATCCGGATCAGTTTGTCGAGCTGATGGACGAAATCTCACCGATCGCCAACGCCGTGCACCGGTCTCTGCCCCGCGGAATTACGATCGCTGAGCCCTCCCTTCCGCGAGGGGTTAAAGCATTTTGACTTGCAGAGTAGAAGTGAAAATGCTCTGGAGAGGGTAGTGCGACGAATGTGGTTGCGCCCCTGGCTGCCGTGGCTGGTCCTGATTACGCTCGCCGCAACCGGTTGCCAACGAGATGTCGGCTATCCAGCGAATTATCGCGAGTACGCCTACATCAGCAATGGCGGCAGCAATACCGTAACTGTTCTCGACCTGGTCAACATGCGGCAAGACCGCGTCATCGCCGTTGGCGCCAGTCCTTCAGGATTGGCGGTCAACCCTCGCCGGAACGAGATTTACGTGGTGAATTCCGGCAGTGGTACGGTGACCGTGATCAATGCCGAGACCAACACCGTCGCCGCAACCATTCGCGTGCAACGGCAGCCCTACTTTATCGACGTGGATGCCCAGGGTGAGCGCGCTTACGTCGCCAACTCCGGTTCCAACAATGTCTCGGTGATCGATCTCGCGCTTCGCCGTGTGATCGGCGTGATCGGCGCCGGTGAGGCACCCGGCATCGCTCGTATCGCAAACAACGGCACCACGCTGGTGATTTCCAACCGTGCCAGCGGCAGCGTCAGTATTGCCGACGCGCGCTCCTTCAAAGTGAGAAGCAGCTTCGATCATTGCCCGGGCGCAACCGATGTCATGATCCTGCCCGACTCCTCCAAGGCTTTCATCGCCTGCTCCGGAGGCCACCAGATCATGGTGATCGGGCTGGCTCATGCCACCGGCAGCAGCCCCGCGCCGGCCGACGTTCTGCTCACCTTTCTCGATGTAGGCAAGACACCGATCCATATGGCCCTGAAGCCGGATGGCGGAGAGGCGTTCGTCTCCAATTACGACAGCGACATCATTTCGGAGCTCACCACATCCTCCAATGAAGTAGGCGGAGCGTATCTGGTGGGTGCGCACCCCGTACGTGGACTGGTGAGTGCGGACAACTCTCTTTTATATGTGAGCGATTTCAGCGCCGGGAGAGTGGTGATCTACAGCATTGACGATGGCAAGCTGGTTCCTCCGGGGGTCAGGGTGGGCGAGGGTCCTGACGCATTAGCTTTCTCGGCATCCGGACGGATGCTCCTGGTGGCGAATGCGCAATCCGGGGACATTGCAGCCGTGCGCCTCGACGCCAACACTGCTTCCCTTCTCACCTTATTTCCCGCCGGGCGCGCGCCCAACGACATCGTGGTGAAAGCCTTTCTGGTTCGCTAGGCGGATGAAAGGCGCGGGCTTACAGGCTGCGGAACTCAGCCCGATAGGAGTCTGCGTGAGAACTACATTGAATCCCGGAGGGACGGCTGAGAGTAGCCCAGGACGTAAGAGCGTGTGTCAGAACCGGAAGCTTTGGGAAGCATCCGGGGCGCACAACAGATCCCTCGGCTTCCCCGGATTTCCTGTTGATCTTGTTGGCGTTGACGGACTTCATGCGGTTTTCTCCTACGGAAAACAGCACACGCGGCTGTGTCCAGTGCAGCGTGGCAGGAAATCCGGGTTCGCTCGGGATGACAAATTTAGATTTGACACCTTCGTTGGGCTTCGTAAATACGGATGGAAAGACTCCCTTCGACCGAAGCAGCACAACGCACTCTGCCATCCTAATCGCCCTCATCCATGGAAGCGCTCCCCTCCCCCTTGTCATCCCGAGCGAACCCGGATGGCCCATACAGGTTGGTGGCGACCACCGGGCTGCATGCGATTTTCTTTAAGGAAAATCGCACACGCTGCTCCGATTCGAAGCCGCGAATGGGCCATCCGGGGTAGCCGAGGGATCTGCTGTGCGCCCCGGATGGCTCCCAAAGCTTCCGGTTTTCACACACGCTCGATAGGCTCTGGACACGGACACCCGGACCTACCCAACAGCGACTTTTTCCGCAGCCTTTTCTTCTTTGGCGCGTTCCAGGTCTGCCAGGTACGCGATGCGTAGGGCGTGGCGCGAGGCCGAGTAGTGTGCACCCGCAAGCAGCAGCAGGCCGGTCACGAACGCCCACAACATCAAGCCCACGGACACGGAAAACGGGCCGTATACCTTTTGCAGGTCCATCCAGGGTAAAGCCGCGACGTACAGCATCTTGGCCCCCTCCCACGAGAGCCCGATCACAATGGCGGTCGGTAGCACGGCGCGGACGGGCAGCTTGCGGTTGGGAAGTATCCAATAGACGAAGAAGAAGAGCAGGACACTGGCGACGGCGGCCGAAATCTGCAGCAGCCAGTGCGAGACAAAGGTGAAGACCATATTATCGGTGTGGCGCAGAAACAAAACCTGCAAGACCGATTGCTGCGCCGCGGTGATGGCGACGCTGGCCAAGGCCAGTGTGCCAATGCCTGCGGCCAGGCAAACAGAGACCAGCTGGTTCCTGAAGTAGGAGCGGTTCTTGGTTACCCCCCAGACCCGGTTCAAGGCTACTTCGAGCGGTAGAAAGACACCGGTTGAAGAGATCAGCAGCATCACCACTGACGCAACCCGTACCCCGCTGTGCGCGTGGGCCACAATCTCCATGTTCTTGGTGACAAATTGTTGCCCGGTGGGCAGGAAATAGCGAATCATGTCCGCGATCGCGCTCTCCATGGCCGCGGAATGAAAGACCAGGCGCGCAATGGTGAACATCATGACGATGAAGGGAAACAGCGACAGGATGGCATTGGCGGCAACGCTGAAGGCGTAGGTGTGCACTTCAGTCTGCGTCATGTAGCGGGCAAGGCTGACGACCTCATCCACCAGGCTGGCGTTGGCGGCTAATCTTGCCGGCGGCTGCGGTTCAGGGGCAAGACCGACCAGGGCTTCTTCTTCAGGCGTTGCCAAAACCGACGGTGTGGCTGATGCTCCAAGCCTCATAGGGTCTCATGCTAGCAGCACGTGAGCCGGTTCGAAATCACCCGCACGATCCAAGTAACTCGAGCGTTGTATTGCATGACAATAGACCCGTCTGGTTTGGTGGGGTCGCCGTCTATTGCCGTATGGTTCCGTCAGGCAAATTTTGCTTGCACTGGATTCCAATTCCTGCCATAACATCATCAAGCTCGAACAAAAGTTCCCTGTTCGGAACGCTCGGAAGGCCAATTGGTGTAATTGTTTCACCGTTCTCAAAGCATTCCAGGCGACCTCCAGGATTTGCCGTGTGCTAAACGGCGGCTCGTGGTGTCCCTAAGGAACGCTGGAGATGGTTAATCAAGTAGGGAAAGGGAGTTCGCTTGAAGGAAAATGGCGTGGTGAAGTGGTTCAACGGAGCCAAAGGATACGGGTTCATCCAGCGTTCGACTGGAGAGGATGTCTTCGTTCATTTCTCCGCTATCCAGGAGAACGGATACAAGACCCTGAACGAGGGCGATGCGGTGGAGTTCGAATGCCAACAAGGCCCCAAGGGACTCAATGCCGCCAACGTTGTGCGTAGCGCCTGATTTTTTAGAGCAGTTGCTGCCTTACTGCCGGCAGCGGGCAAGAGCCCATTGCGCCGCCTCGGCAAGCACGGGTTCCGGACCTGCAGCCCACTCGCGTAGCTTGGGCACGTAGCTCGCCAGGCCGCTGTTCCCCATGGCGATAGCCACGTTGCGCAATAGGCCGCTCAGCTTGGTGCGTTGCACAGGAGAGTGCCGGAACAGGCTACGAAAGCTGTCCGCATCCAGCTCCGCGAGCCAGGCAAGCGCAGGGTTGACCAGTTCTGGACGGACCGCCAGCTCCGCGTCCTGGCTTACCGGCGCGCGCCGATTCCAAGGGCACACATCCTGGCAAATGTCGCAGCCAAAGACCTGACGACCCATTTGCGCACGGAGCGGCTCAGCAATGGGTCCCCGCTTTTCAATCGTCAAATAGGAGATACACAGGCTTGCATCCATCTGGTAGGGACCAACCAGGGCCCCAGTAGGGCAGGCATCGATGCATCGCGTGCAACTGCCGCAGCGGTCTTCCGCAATCCGGATCGGCGCGGCGGACGGCAGCTCCAGCGCGGTAAGAATCACCCCCAGAAAAAGCCATGATCCGAGCTCCTGGTTGAGGATGCAGGTGTTCTTTCCGATCCAGCCAACGCCGGCGTACTTGGCGTAAACCCGCTCGACAAGAGGCCCCGTATCCACGTAGCAGCGGGCTTGAAAGGGGCCGAGCTCCTGTTGCAGGCTCTGCTCCAGCTTCTGCAGGCGGTGAAGCAGAACATCGTGGTAGTCGCTCGGCTGGCCGGCATCGCCAGTCCACGCGTAGCGGGCGATCCAGCCGCTCTCCGCTGAAGCTGGATCGATGGACTTGGGCGCCTCGGTGTTGTAATTGGCGGCACAGACGATAACGGATCGCGCCCACGGCACGGCTATCCGCAACCCGGATCGCAGCAGGCGGTTGGCTTCATCGCGGCGCTTCAGGTACTCCATCTCGCCGGCATAGCCGCGCTCGATCCAGGGCTCGAAGTGGCTGAGCTCGGGGGCCTCCGCGCCCGGCGGCGGAATGGGAGCGATGCCCGCCTTGGAAAATCCTTCCTTCTGGGCCAGTGCGGCGATTTGTTCGTGCAGGGCGGAGGGGGGCTGCTGCATGATCAACCCGCGACACTCGCGGCCAGCGACTCCACCAAGGCGATATTCTGCAGCAAGTTTTGGGGCAGCCCGTGCCGCTCTCCTAAATAGGCAGGGCTGTTATAGGAGACAGAAACTACTCCTTGGTCATCCTCGGCAACCAGAATCTTGAGCGGCAGATCAATGGCGATGCTCGGCGCTGCCAGCATCAGGGGAGTGCCCCCCTTCGGATTACCGAAGACGAGAAGCTTGGTCGGAGGCATTTGCATCCCTACCTTCTCTGCTTCCCCGCTGTGATCGATCAAGGCGAAAACGGTGACTGCTTTGGCCGCCAGGGTGGCCTGCAGCTTGCGCACGGTTTCATCGACCGAATAGTTGCTGGGCTTACGAACGATTCCATTGTCGGACACGGTGGTTTCCCTCCTATTTATCGACTGCCTTTGGACGTGCGGCTCTATGATAAGTCTCGCCGGAGCGATAAGCGGCTGTCCTCCGGAACCCGCAGCACCCGAGTTGCGTATCTTTATCAAGGGCGGTCATTCCCCCGATGGAGCGGATGGAATCATGATCAAGTTTTTGCTGTGGTGTATTCTCTTCATCCTTTGCTGGCCACTCGCCGTGATGGCGATTCTCTTGTATCCAATAGTATGGCTGGTTTTATTGCCCTTCCGCTTGGCCGGCATCGCGGTGCACGGAGCGCTGGAGCTGGTGGTCGCGCTGATCTCGCTGCCAGTACGCATGCTGCGCGCTATTTAGCGTTCCCGCCGCGGAATCCGGCGAAGTTCAGGCCTGAAATGAAAGTGTTTGAATCTGCCGTGACGCGGAGCACGTTAACGGATGCGGTCGGAGCGGACGGCGGCGATCTCGGTCTCCACATCCTCAGGCTTCAAACCACGTTCCCGAGCGTTACGCTCTCCAAACTCAAGGGTCTTCAGCCATTCAGAGCGGCTCAGGCGACTTTCCACGGCATCGCGGATGAACTCCTCTGGCGTGGTCTTCTCTTTCGCAGCTGCTTCCTTGACCTTCTCCAGCAGTTGACCCGGAAGTCCGATGTTCTCGGTCGCCATCGCTCTATTTTGCTCCTTCTGCGCCAACCTGGCACGATCGTAGATGAGATGAAAACAGGTCTCGTCGATTGGACAGCTTCGCCAGCGCCGGAAAGTTTGCGCCAAAAGCTCCCTAAGCGCCTTAAGAGTCTGCGTGAGAACCGGAAGAGAAACAGCAGGTCCCTCCACTGCGCTGCGCTCCGGTCGGGATGACAATTCTGTGGGACCATTAACAGCCATTCGTCTGACCGGTTTTCGGCCCTTTTCCATGCAACAGAATTGTCATCCCGACCGGAGCGCAGCGCAGTGGAGGGACCTGCTGTTTCTCTTCCGGTTCTCACGCAGACCCTTAAGTCCCCCATCAAGTGCCCCGCATTGGCGGCTTTCGTGTTCTTACCGTTGACAATCTATCCATAGACTATCTATGGTTACACCATGACGACTAGACCGGAGCTGATGCCAGGAACCCTGGACATGCTGATCCTGAAAACGCTGACGCGCGCGCCGCTGCATGGATACGGGATCGCGCAGTCGATCAAGCGCGTGTCGGATGCTGTGCTGACTGTCGAAGAGGGCTCGCTCTACCCCGCTCTGCAGCGCCTACTGCTTCAGGGTTGGGTGAAGGCGGAGTGGAGGAAGACGGAGACCAACCGGCGGGCGCGCTATTACACCCTGACGGCAGCAGGCCGAAAGCAACTGGGTATCGAAGTCTCGGAGTTTCAGAAGATGATTGCGGCCATCGGCCGAGTGCTCAAGGACGTAGAGGAGACCATATGAATGCCCTGCTCCGTTTGCTGAGGAAGATTGCGGTTCTGGTGCGGCGGGAAAGCTTCGATCAGGAACTGCAGGAAGAGATGGCTTTCCATCGCGAGCAGGCGGCAAAGGAGTTCGAAGCCAGCGGCATAACTCCGGAAGCCGCCCGCGATGCCGCGATGCGGCAGTTTGGCAATCCGACGCTGCTCAAGGAACGCAGCCACGAGGTGATGGGATTTCGCGCGGAGACCGTGCTTCAGGACCTGCGATTCGCAGTGCGACAGCTGCGAAGGAGTCCCGGACTTGCCGTGACTGCCATCCTGGTGCTTGCGCTGGGCATTGGGTCCAGCACCGCAATCTTTGGGTTCGTGGATGCGGTGTTGATTCAGCCGCTGCCGTATGCCAGTCCTAACCAACTGGTGGACATAGATGAAAGCTCAGCGATGCTTCCGCGCACCAACTTGTCGCGCAGTGATTACGAGGACTGGAAGCGGCTGAACACGACGCTCAGTTCGCTCGATGTATATGGAGGCACCGGTTTTTTGCTGCGCCTGGGTTCCATCTCAGAGCCTGTACCGGCAGCCCGGGTCAGCGACGGATTCTTTCGCACCCTCGGAGTCGAACCGATGCTGGGACGCGGCTTCCGCCCGGGCGAGGACAGACCAGGGCAGCCGAAGATTGCAATCCTCTCGTACGGCACGTGGATGAAGCGCTACGGCGGCCGTCGCGATGTCATCGGGGAATCTCTAAGCCTGACCGGCGAGGCCTACACGATTGTGGGAGTACTACCGCGCAGTTTTGCGTTTGCGCCCCGTGCCAGCGCGGAGCTCTGGGTGCCGCTGCTGGACAAGAACGATTGCGAGAAGCGCCGAAGCTGCCACAACCTCGACGGAGTGGGGCGGCTGGGCAACGGCGTCACCGTGCAGACGGCGTTGGCCGAAATGAAAGGCATTGCGGCACAATTGGCTCTGCAGTACCCGGGCTCCAACAAGGATCAGGGTGCGAGCGTGCTTCCGTTGTATGAGGTCTTTGTGGGCAAGTTGCGGCCGACCCTGGTGACGCTGCTCGCCGGTGCGGGGCTGCTGCTGCTGATTGCCTGCGTGAATGTGGCCAGCCTGATGCTGGTGCGAGCGGAAAGTCGCAGGCGCGAAACAGCCGTGCGCGGCGCCCTGGGCGCTACACCACGGCGTTTGGTTCGGCAGTTTGTCACGGAAGGCCTGCTGCTGGCCGGCTTGGGGTGTGGGGCGGGAGTCATGGTCACCGTCGAAATGATGTATCTGCTGGCGCGATTGGTTCCCAAGCCAATGGCGCAAGCTATGCCGTTTCTCGACGTCGTGGGATTGAACGCACATACCGCACTCTTTGCTGCTGGAGCCACGCTGATGGCAGCGCTGCTGATGGCAGCCACGCCTGCACTGCGGCTCGCGTTCCGAGAGATCCGCGAAGGGCTAAGTGAGGGCGGACGCGGCGCGGCCAGCCGATTCTGGCGCCGCCTGGGAGCCAATCTGGTGGTGGTGGAGTTGGCGGTGGCCGTGGTGCTGCTGGCCGGCGCCGGTTTGCTGGCGAAAAGCTTCTACCGGCTGCTACACGTCGAAACCGGATTCGATACTTCGCACCTGGCGACGGTCTATGTCATGGCTCCGGAAAATGTGTCTGGCAAGCCTGAACAACAGGTCGCCCTTTATCACCAGATCCTGGAGAAAATTTCGGCACTGCCGGGGGTGCAGTCGGCGGCTATTAGCAGCGATCTTCCGCTGCAGTGCAATTGCGACACCGACTGGATACGAATTCCTGGCAAGCCGTTCCACGGCGAGCACAATGAGGTTTTGCAACGCGACGTGAGCCCACAGTATCTGGCAACGCTGAAGGCGAAGCTGGTGCGAGGGCGCATGTTTACTGAAGCCGACGATGCAAACCATTCCCAGGCGACCATCCTCAATGAATCGATGGTGCGAAAGTACTTCCCCGGCGAGGACCCCATCGGCAAGATGATCGGCGACGGGGATTTGACGCCGAAATCGATGCGACAGGTAGTGGGAGTGATCGAAGATGTGCGCGAAGGAGCACCTGATGACGAGGCCTGGCCGGCGGAGTATTTCTCCATCTATCACGGGCCTGACAGCTATTTCGATGTAGCGGCACGCACTGCTCAGGATGAAAAGGCTCTGCTGCCGGAGTTGGTGAAGACGCTGCGCGCGATCGATCCCAACCTCGGGGTCTACGGAGAGAGCACCATGACCGCGCAAATGAGCGCTTCGCAAAGCGCCCTGTTGCATAGATTCTCCACCTGGCTGGTGGGAGGGTTTGCGGCGATGGCCCTGGTGTTGGCGGTAGTGGGGCTGTATGGAGTGGTTGCATATTCGGTAAGCCAGAGGACGCGCGAGATTGGCGTGCGGATGGCGCTGGGTGCGCAGCGCGGCGCTATCCACCGTCTCATTTTGAAAGAGGCGGGATGGCTGACGGGAATAGGGATGATCACTGGGCTGGCCTGCTCGGTTGCGGCGGCGACGCTGATGCGCAGCCTGCTCTTCGGCGTGCAGGCGTGGGACCTCTCGACGCTGGCAGGAGTGGCTGCGGTGCTGGTGCTTTCAGCATTGCTGGCCAGCTTGATTCCTGCTCACCGGGCCTCGTCGGTCAATCCGGTGAAAGCGCTGAGTGCTGAATAGCTGAGTCCGACGCAGGCTGCACGCCCAATTGACGGCACGTGCGAGGCGGTCTTAACCCCCCTAGCGGATTGCCGCGGGGCATGCCGCGAAACTGAATCGTTACTGCCTCGGTGCCTATATCGCCTGGTTCGGATGGTGGTGGTGCCGCTAACGAGGGCCATCTGCTTTCATTAGCCAAGCCTTACCAGGGAAACGAGACCATCTTGGGCTGCTACTGGCTGATCTGCCCAAAGTATCTCGATCCGTTCGGACAACAGGAACAGGGGAAACCCGACCAGCACCGCAAACGCTGGGACCAGGGACAGGAGGAAGAACAGTTTGGCAATAACCCAGAGGATATGCATCGAGTGCATCCTACCGGTAACCTGATTGACCTGAACAGGTCACTACGGAGAGGCACCGACGTAATTACGGGTGATTGCCTTACAAGTCAACATAGGTCGAGACACGTTCGTAACCGTTTCTGATTCCTTTGGTGCCTGGAAACAGTCTGTGTGATACACCCACGGACTTTAGTAATGGTCTAAGATGACTTCTGTTGCATTGGAAACAGGCAACGCACGAGTGACGGCATTGAGAACAGGCTGGAGGCTGCGAAGCTGCCGGCCTGTATTTTTGCCCGGGGCCTTGCGAATGCGGCTGCACTAGCGGAAGTGCCCGACGACCGCCACCACTCCAGCACCCTCATATCTCTGGGTAAGCAGCTCGGCCACCATTGGTAATCTATTGCTGGTTACGATCGCACCCCCTATAAGAACAATCGTGTAGGCATATGTAATCTGTTTGATTACATTTGACGAAATTAGACGAACCCGTTACCTGCCGCCCAATGGGAGGCTGTATGACGGTGGTCAAGGTGGCGCATGACTCTTACTCCCTCAGACATGTTGGCGATTCAATCCGCTATCGACGCATATGAGAACAGATTCCCGCATAGGCCCTCCCCTTCCGCAGAAGAGGCCCTGGCATGGCGGGCGGGCACTCCTTGGGACCGTCTATTGCTCTGGTGGCACGTGGTCGTGATGCCGCGCATAAGACCAGTCTTCTTTCCTAAACGGGCGACCATCAGGTAAGGGATCATTGAAGAATCCTGGACCTGGGCGTGTCTCGCCAGGATTGAATGGGCCACTCCTCACGAGATATTCGCTTCAAGCCCGAGTGTCAGCGCAACATCGCGGAGACGTTTGTCGCGTGACCAAAGAACGGTGTGCGGCGTAATGAAAGTAGAGGCAATCAGATGCGCATCCACCAAACCAATACCTCGCTGAAACAATGAATGGGCTTCAATCATGCGTCGTACTTCGCTCAGCTGTGCGACTTTGACCATCGGAAGCAGATCAAGAGCAGCAATCGTCTTCTGGCGGTGTGGCAAGTTGCCAAGAGCGAGCTCGGTAACAATCAACGGATGGATGGAAATAGCGTTCTGTTGCAGCTGCTGGTAGAGTGCGGCGTCCCGTTTGCGAAAGTGATCGACCCATACCGAGGTATCTGCAAGAATCATTCCGCCTTCGCTCTTCGGCGCGGAATGTAGGCCATATCCGGAGAGGCGCCACCTAATTCAGCCAGCCTTCGTGCAGCTTCGCGTTCAATCAACGCCTTGAGCGCCTCTCTCATAAGCGCGCTCTTTTCCACCAAACCGGTGTACTCCTGCGCAGTCCTAACGAGATTGTCGTCCAAAGCAATCGTAGTTCGCACGGATTCTCCTGCATCAATATTAGCACCATTCGATGCTGATTACAGCATCAGTTCTGAACGCAAGATGCCGGATCGAAACCGGGCAAGCCGCTTCTTCATGCTAGGCAAGTCCCGGCATTGCTCTCCTCGTCCGGGGCTTTGGTGTCTTCGACTGCCGCCCGGACCCCGAATTTCCTGTGAAGCTTGGTGGAACAGGACTTCATGCGGCTTCCTCATAGAAAGCCGCACACTCGGCTGTGGACGGCGCTGCGTTCAGGAAATCCGGGGATGGTTGAAGACCGCCTCCGATCAGCAGGCCGATGTGTTTATAATTGGCCGTCGCAAATGCGGGCAAATGCCCGGCGCCTGAGCACCGACTACTGCTGCACCGCGACCGAAGAAGAGCTGACGCCTCACCCGCAGAGCAACAAGGCGGCAGGTGGAGGACTCCGATGAGCCCTGCGCTCAAACAATGCGCGGTAAGCGCAATAGCTGTTGCAATGCTGCTTCTTGCGGGCTGCTTGGAAAAGACCAAAACCCCTGTCACCGACGAGTCTAAAACGGCAAGGCCGCCGGCAGGCCCTCCGGAACCCGTGACGGCCAAGACGGCTTTTTGGCCGATGTACACGGCCGGCCGGCACTGGTCTACCGATATCGTGATACTTAGGCTCACGCCGAAGGAAGTGCCAGGGTTTAAGAATGAAGCGGGCAAAGCGGCAATGTGGGAGGCGATGTTTGCTTCTCCCAGCCTGCATCAGTACCGGGTCTACTCTTACGCAATCGCTAACTCCCCGCCGGACATTTTCAAGGGCGTGAGTGCTGGCCTCCGGGTGCCTTGGAACGGCGTAACGCGCGACGCTATGCCGGTTGAGCTTACTAGCTTCAATGTTGATTCGGATGTCGCGTACCAAGCCGCAGCAGCGGATGGGGCGGCTTGGTTGAAGAAAAATCCAGACAAGGCACTCTCATCTTTTGCACTTGGCAACACCTACAGGTTTCAGGCGCCCGTCTGGTATCTGGCGTGGGGAGACAAGAAGTCCGGCTATGTGGCCTTCATTGATGCCAACAGCGGGAAGGTGCTCAACAAGAAATAGCGGATAGACAACAGCATCCTTAGGGGGCCAGCTGCTTAGCCACCTGGTCTTCCACCTGCTTGTCAAGCAACCTCATGTGATCATCAGAATCAGACAGCATACCTTGGGCGCAATCAGAGATCACGGATGCCCCGCAAACCTGGACAGTATTCACGACATAAAGCGCGCGATAGACCAGGGTCATCGAGACTGCGGTGCCTTTGTCGTCCTCGATCCCCGTCGTCGCAAGCCTAAGCTGCCATCCTTGTGGATTGGCAGCAGTCTCCTGATATCGGGGACTTCTCGCTACAGCGAGCTTAAGTGCACTGCAAAGCTGGCCTCCGACTATATCTCCCGGCGAGGAGACGCAGTGGATGGCTATTTCGGTCTTGTTGGTTTGACCGAATGCTGCGGAAGTTAGCAAGACAGCAAGCGCCAAGCTTTTCATATATACGACAGTAGCAATTTGCTCAACCCGATCAATGACCCGTTTGCAGTAGTGTTACTGGTTAGTTATCTCCTGCTGGTTCCCAAAAGGGGAAAGGAGTCGACGGCGATTCGAGGATGAGTGAACCGTCGGCAACTTCAGCAAGCCAAGCATCAGCCGCGAGATCGCCAACGATCGCCGCGCGCTTTCACATAGTGCGCAAACACATAGCGCCAGGGAATGGCGATATAAACGAGCACGACCAGGGATACGGCAAAGATCGAGGGCTTGATCGACTCGTCGATATGGCCTGCCATCCATTGCGGTAAGGGAACGAGCATGAGCCAAAGCGTCTTCCAGAGCACTTCCCACAGGAGCACGGGCAGCATCTGCAGCGGAAAGCGCAGCCCGAGTATGCAGAGCAAGGAAAAGGCGGCGAGCATGCAGGAGGCCTGCCCCTCCATAAGTTCCCAATGTTTTTCAGGATTTAGTACGCCGGGCCAGAGATAGACGCCGAGCCCTAGGACGATAAACAAATACATGGCGCGCAAGACATACAGGCGAAACAATGAAACCTCGTTCATTGGGGCTCTCCACTCTACCGAGTTCCCTATCCGTATCGAAACGGGATTGTGCGTGCGCCAGTCTTCGAAGATACCAATCCCTTGCGCAAGGATCGGGAGATCTGACTGATGCGGAAGCCGGACACCCAAGACTCGATCTGCTTTTCATTGCACCGTTCCAATCAAGAGGCTTCAGGCGGGCAGCCGCTTCAGCACCTCGCGCGCACTCCGGAACCACGGCCGCTCCCGGCGGCGCAGGTAGTCGGGCATGGTCGGCTTCTTATCAAGCACCTTCTGCGCCCACGCACGGGCTTCAGCGTTGCGTCCCTCAGACGCCAGCAAATCTGCGAAATTCAAATAGGTCTCCGATAATGTCGACGTGATCGTCGTTTGCCGGAAGAGCGCCTCGGCTTTTTCTTTTTGTCCGGTCTGCGCGTAGGCGTGGGCGAGCAATCCGGCCGCGCGATGAAAATCGTACTCCGGGTCTTTGTCCACCGCTCGTTTTAGGTCAGGTAACGCCGCTGCTGCATCGCCCAACAGGATGGCGCAAACGCCACGCCGGTAAAAGGGATCGAGCGTGTCGGCTCGCGCGGCGATGGCTTTATCGAATGCGGCGCGCGCCATTAGGAGCCGGCCGTCGTCCATGTAAAGGTCGCCGAGTTCTTCGTAATTCCCCGCCGACGGATTGTCTCGCACCATCGTCTCGAGTTCGCGAATCCGCTTGCGACGCGGAAACACCTTGAAGGATTGGCGGAGCAGTCCAAGGTCGGGAAGCGCCTCGACGAAGATATATACCAGCGCGCCGAGCGGACCGAGAAAGAGGATGATGAAAATCCAATACATGTCCGGCCGTCGCCGGATGAAGTGGACGATCGCGAATCCCTGGAGCAGCAAGCCCCATGGGAATAGAAGATGGCTCAGGAGTCCCATGCAATTTTGATCATAAAGCCTTCAACGCGGGCGCTCTCGTTGCTGCTGGTTGTCCCACCCCGGCGATGGCCCGACAATTGCACTGAACCAGCTCAAACGCCTCGATTTCCCGAGGGCTGGAGGGCGCGTTAGCCACCGGCGTTGGACCACGATTCACCATAGCTAAAGGGAATTTGCCATGCGAGAGCCACCGCAGACGAAAATCCTGCGCCTGTAGCGGAATTCTGGAGTGTCAGTCGAAATCTCGACACGGCCGGGCTGATTTTCGACACGGGGTCTTGTCGCGTGCAATTCAAGTTGTTTGGATCTCTGTGTTGCTGGCGTTCTACGGATGGCGTCAAGGGTCTCGCTTGATCAGCCGCACCAAGGAGAGGGACGGATCAGAATGCAGACGTTGCCCGGCCAGTTCAAGAAATTTCCCCTCGCCTCCGCAGGCGAAAAGTCGAGGCAGGAGGCCCTGATTGAGGCTGAATTTCAAGCTACGCTACATCTTCCTGGTGGCCGCAGTCTTGATTGCTGGATCGGCAATATCGCTTCCGCAAACCGAGACAGCGGCCGATCCCGGTACGCCGGGACAAGCCATCCCCGGAACCAATGGGGTGAGTCCGTTCGCGGCCAGCGTGCCGGCAAAGCTCGTTCCGGGAGTCTTGCCGCTTTCGTTGCGGAATGCCATCGACCGCGGATTGAAGCAGAATCTCGGCCTGCTGCTTTCCAATGCAGACGTTCGCGCGGCCCGAGGACAACGCTGGGAGCAGTTGAGCGCTCTGCTGCCGCATGTGACCGCCGCTCCTTATATCGCCGAGTCGGAAATTAATATCGCCGAGATCGGTTTCGCCGGCCTGGGAAACCGTTTGGCTATTTCGGACTCTATTGGCCCTTACTCTTATTTTGACGCGCGAACCTCGGTGACTCAGACCCTCTTCGATTGGAAGTCAATCAACGCTACCCGCGCGGCTAGCCAGAGTGTTAAATCCACCACCTATACCATGAAGGACGCTCGCGATCTGGTGGTGCTGGCCGTGGGCTATAGCTATCTGCGGGCCATCGCCGACGCAGCCCGCATTGAGACCGCAGAAGCGCAGGTCGAGACAGGACAGGCGGTCTACAATCAGGCGGTAGACCAGGTGAATGCCGGCACATCGCCGCAGATCGACGCCCTGCGCGCCAAGGTCGAGCTCCAGACCCGGCAGCAACAATTGATCCAGGCGAGGAACAACTTCGCCATCCAGAAGCTGACCCTGGGCCGCGTGATCGGTTTGGCTCCGGGGCAGGAATTCGAACTGACTGACAAGTCGCCGTACCAGCCGCTCGAAGACATCAACCTGGATGAAGCTTTGCAGCGTGCCTACGCCTCGCGCTCCGATTACCAGGCGGCGATGAGCGACGTGCGCGCCGCCGAATTCTCGCACAAATCTGCACTGGCCGGTTATCTCCCGTCACTCTCCTTTAACGGGGACTACGGCGCGGGAGGGTCGCATCCCTCAAATGCAACCCAGGTATTCGACCTGCGCGGAACCCTGTCGATTCCGATTTTTCAGGGTGGCAGTGTTCACGGTGACGTGTTGCAGGCGGATGCGAGACTCGAGAAAAGCCGCGAGCGGCTGGACAATCTGCGCGCGCAAATCGACTCTGACGTGCGCACCGCATTGCTGAACCTGCAGTCGTCGGCAGACCTGGTGAATGTGGCCCGCAGCAACATTGATTTGTCGGAAGTAACGCTGACCCAGTCGCGCGATCGCTTCACCGCGGGCGTTACTGACACCGTCGAGGTCGTGCAATCCCAGGAGGCAGTGGCCAGCGCGCACGAGCAATATATATCGAGTCTGTACAACTACAACTACGCGAAAATTTCCCTCGCTCGCGCCCTCGGCTTCGCGGAACAGAGCGTAAAAGAATACTTCAAAGGAAAATGAATATGGCGGAAAATCCACCTCCTTCGCTGCCTGACACAAACCCGGAATCCCCGGGTGAGCCATCGGACTTCCCCGAAACGGAGAATGAACCGCCCGTGCCTCGAGCTTCCAGGCGGCGCAGAAAGCTGGTGATTTTCGCCGTCATCGCGGTGGTCGTGGTGATTGCCGGCGTGGCCGCGTGGCGCTACTTCAGTAGTTACGAATCGACCGACGATGCGCAGGCGGATGTTCACCTCTATCCCGTCAGCGCGCGCGTTTCCGGCTACGTCGTGCGGGTCAACGTGGATGACAACCAGTGGGTGGAGAAAGGGACGGTGCTGGTGGAAATCGATCCTACAGACTACGAGGTTGCGGTAGCGCAGGCGAAAGCGAATCTCTCGAACGCTGAAAACACGGCCCAATCCCTGCATATCACGGTGCCCATTACTTCGGTGAACACATCGAGCCAACTGCAGTTCACTGCCTCCGGCATCGAAGACGCCAACGCCGGAATCATCGCCGCCGAGCGGCAGGCGACCGCCGCCCACGACCAACTGGAATCGGCCCAGGCCATCGATGTAAAGGCGCAAGACGATCTCCATCGCTACAAGTTGCTGGTCGACAAGAAAGAAGTGGCGGACCAGGTCTACGATCAGGCATTGGCCACGGCCAGGTCCAGCACCGCGGCCCTGGCGGCTGCCGCCGCCAATGAATCCGCCGCGAACCAATTCGTCCAACAGGCGCGGAGCCGCCTGGCGCAAGCCACCGCCAACCACCAATATGCGGAGACCGGCGCGCAGCAAGTATCGTCAACCCAGGCTCGGGTGCGCGCGGCCATCGCCGACGTCGAGGAAAAACGCGCCTTACTCCAGCAGGCCCAACTCAATCTTCAATACACAAAAATCGTTGCCCCGGTCAGCGGCGAAGTCAATAAGACCGTAGTGGTTGGGATGAACGTGCAAAACGGGCAGCAACTGCTCACCGTGGTGCCGCTCGATCAAGTGTGGGTCACTGCCAATTTTAAAGAGACGCAGCTCAAGCACATGCGCGTGGGGCAGCGAGCGAAAATCCATGTGGATTCGAGCGGCCAGACCTTCAAAGGCCATGTGGACAGCATCGCCGGAGCAACCGGACCTCTCTTCAGCTTACTTCCGCCGGAGAATGCCACCGGAAACTACGTCAAAATTGTGCAAAGGATCCCGGTAAAGATCGTTCTCGATCCGGGCGAGGATCAGGACCATCGGCTGCGGCCGGGCATGAACGTGGAACCAGACGTGTACCTGCAATGAGTTCCGCTGCCCTCATCATCGAGCAGGCAGTCTGGCGGCCGAGGTTCAATCCCTGGCTGATTGCTGTTGTGGTTGCGCTGGCCGCCTTCATGGAGGTCCTCGACACCAGCATCGCTAACGTGGCCCTGCCATATATGGCGGGGAATCTGGGCGCGAGCAACGACCAAAGTACCTGGGTGTTGACCTCTTACCTGGTCTCGAATGCCATCATCCTGCCCATCAGCGGCTGGCTCGCAGGCGCCTTAGGACGCAAGCGCTTCTTCATGGCCTGTTTGGGTATCTTTACGGTGAGCTCCTTGCTTTGCGGTATCGCGCCCAATCTCGGACTTCTTCTGGTCTTCCGGGTACTGCAGGGTGGGGGCGGTGGCGGCCTGCAGCCAATGGCCCAGGCTATTCTGGCGGATAGCTTTCCACCGCAGCAGCGAGGCCTGGCGTTTGCCCTGTATGGCATCACGGCCATCCTGGCGCCTACCGTCGGACCAACCCTGGGCGGGTGGATCACCTTCAACTACTCCTGGCGGTGGATTTTCTTCATCAATCTCCCGGTCGGCGTGGTCACCTGGTTTCTGGTGCGGCGCTTTGTCGAAGACCCTCCCTACTTAAATCGAATCAAAGCAGCCGGGGTCAAGTTGGACTACATCGGCATCGCTCTGCTGACTCTCGGTATCGGGGCGTTGCAGATCACGCTCGACAAGGGCCAGGAAGATGATTGGTTCGGCTCGCGATTCATCACCACTTTAGTCGTCGTCGCAACCGTGTGCCTGATCTCCCTGGTTATCTGGGAATGGTTTCAAAAGGCCCCGCTGATCGATGTGCGGATGTTCAAGAACTTTAACTTCGCCAGTGCCAGCCTGATGCTGTTCACCCTGGGAATCCTGTTGTTTAGCGCCCTGGTCCTGATGCCGCAGTTCCTGCAAACGCTCCTGGGATACACCTCTGAGTTGGCTGGGTTTGCTCTATCGGCCGGAGGCCTTGTTTTGCTGTGTGAAATGCCCATCATGGGCCAACTGACGACCAAGGTCCAGGCGCGCTACCTGATCGCCTTCGGTTGGTTCGCCCTGTCCATTGCCATGTTCTTTTCCACCCGGCGGATTGACTTGCAGATCAGCTTCCAGGCCGCCGTGTGGCTGCGCATCGCCCAGGTGATCGGCTTGGGGTTCCTGTTCGTGCCCATCACGCTGGTGGCTTACGTCGGAATTCCGCCGGAGAAGAATAATGCGGTCGCCGGCATCGCTAATTTCATGCGCAATATGGGAAGCAGCGTGGGAACGTCGTTAGTGACCACGATGATTGCCCGGCGCTCGCAATTCCACCAGGCAAGGCTGGTGCAGAACGCCAGGGTCGACAACCCCAATTTCGTGAAAGCGGCCAACGCTCTCAGTGGGCATTTGGCCAGCGCCGGTTTGGGCAGTTACCGGGGACACCTGCAGGCTTACGCCCGCATCTACCAATCTCTGCAGGCGCAGGCGGCAAGCCTGGCATACGTCGATACCTTTAAGGTTCTTGCCGTGGGGGCGGTGATCATGTTTCTTCTGGCCTTTGTGTTGAAGAAGAACGATCCCGGGGGCGGGGGGCATGCGATAGTGGACTAAAGATGATCAGAATTGTCACCATCGAACGCGAATACGGAAGCGGCGGAGGCGAAATCGCTCAACTGGTTTCTAACCAGCTGGGTTGGAAACTTTGGGATCAGTTGCTGACGGAAGAGATTGCGAGGCTTGCTGAATGCCCTAAGTCGGTTGTCCAACTTCGCGAGGAACGAACGGATCCCCTGTACTACCGGCTTTTCAAATCATTCTTGCGCGGAAGTTATGAAGGAAGCCTCAATGCGTACAAGCTCAAGCTGGTCGACTCGGAAAGCATTTTGAAAATTACGGAACGTGTCGTTCAGCGCGCCGCGAACGCAGGAAACTCCGTCATCGTGGGAAGGGGGTCGCAGCAGTTTCTCAGGAACCGCCCGGACACGTTGCGGGTGTTTCTGTATGCTCACAGAGAAGATAAACTGCGGCGCCTCGTGGCCCGCGGCAAAAGCCAGAAAGATGCCGAACAACTTGTGGATACGGTTGATCGGGAACGCACCGATTTTCTGCACAAATATTTTCGCGTCGAATGGCCTGACCGCGGCATTTACCACACCATGATTAATACTGGTATCGGCGAGCATGCGGTCGTCAAAATTATTCTGGATCTTGCGAAAACCCTCGACGCAAGAGTCGCTGCTACAACCCTCGCAAAATAGATCATTCTTTAGCGATCGTGCCGAAGCGGTACTCGGGATTTGTCTTAGCAAATGATTTGTCAGATCCGCTGGGCCGAAGAGGCTGCGGAAATTCAAGCGATCCGTACGTCAGGGCCCAAAAGTGTCTGCGTGAGAACCTGCCGCTTCAGATTTGAGTCCCGCGCGGACGGCTGAGGTTAGCCCAGGACTACGTCCCATAAGCGCCAACTTGTTTAGGGTGTTTTTCGTCAAACTCCCACAAAATCGTCATCCTGAGCGGAGCGCCTTACCGATTTGTCGCGTGATATAGGGTTTGGTGGCGCGGAGTCGAAGGACCCCGGCGGTGCTTATCTTACCCATGCTGTTCCGAGCTTTTCAACCACCGAGCCGCCCGGGGCGGCCCCGCTACGGTTTTTCCCTCGGGACGAGAACCAAGAACTCGCTAGCACGTGGGGATGGAAGATGATTACAGTGCATGAAAAGATGTGCCCGTACGCATCAAGTGCGTATCGCAGCATATCCTATTGTCGGGCTTCGGTGGCCGAAAAGCTCCGAGCAGCATGGGTAAAATAAGCATCGCCGAGGTCCTTCGACTCCGCGCCACAAGCGCTGTGTCACACGATAAATCTGTGAGGCGCTCCGCTCAGGATGACGATTTTGTGGGAGTTTGACGAAAAACATCCTAAACAAGTTATCGCTTATAGGACGTAGTCCTGGGCTAATCTCAGCCAATCTCAGCCGCCCCTGCGGGACTCAAATCGGAAGCTGCAGGTTCTCACGCAGACTCTAAAGGCCGGCGAGACAAGGCAAATGCAGAATGCCGCGTCAGGAACGCATTTTATCCTTATACGGTGCTGCAACCAGAACATCACGTTCCCACTCCACTCACTGCGCGTCACTGGCACCACGCAGACTCTAATGCCTCATTACAATGGCCAGCACCCCGTTCAATGAATCCTGCCATGCATGCGCGATCATTCCCGGGCGGACGCTTGCGCGCCAATAGGCCAGAATGCCGAACATAGCTCCGTACAGGGCGATCAGAATCGTCATCCGGAAGCCCTGGTACGCATGAGCCGCGCCGAATGTTGCGGCAGAAAGGAGAATGCCGGCGGGAGCGCTCTTAGTGAGCGCCATGAACTGCCGTTGCAGGTAACCGCGAAATATTGTCTCCTCGCAAATACCGGCGGCAACCGAGAGCGCTATCCAAAATGCCAGTTCGATCCCTCGCTGGGGGAGCATGGATACATTGCGACCCAGAGCGGCAATGCGCAGGAGCCAGCCGAATATCCAAAGGAGCATCGCCGCAACGAGCCAGAACCCAAGGGCAATTCCAATATCCCGCAGCACCTGGCGGAGCGAATGCCAATGATCTCCGAGAACGACGAGGAGAGACGCGCCACTACTTCGCACGCCCGCCACTACCAGAACGAACAAGAGCCATTCAAAGAAAAGAGTGACCAGATAAAAGCGCACGCGGTTCGGATTGGCCGCCACGCTCAGTTGATCCACAGAAATCTTATGCCAGAACGCCCAACCGCCCAACGCTGCGAGCACCAAGATCGTGTGTATTGGGCTGGCAACTCGGGGATAGCGGCCTGATGCGGACTGACCCGAAGCGGAAGTCTCCACAGTTACCTCATCTAGCCAGAATGCCAGACACACCGTCTGTGTAAGCCAGGATGGCGGTTCAGTGCGCTGTTGGCTTGCCTAAATGATCATCAAAGAAACGCGCCATGATGGAGTCGGCCTCTCGTGATTCAGGGGTATCCGGGTTATACCAGAAGGCATGGTTGAGACCGTCGAAAACGACCAGTTGTGCCTCCACTCCGGCACGCAGAAAAGCGCGATGGAGTGTCGTCGTATCACTCAGAAGCAGGTCACGCGTGCTGGTTACGAAGAGGGCCGGTGGCATCCCATGCAGATCGGCATAGACGGGCGAGAGGACCGGATCTTTGGGATCGGTGGAGCCGACATACTGCGACAGCCATTGCACGCCCGGGGCCGGCGGCTCCAGGTATCCGGCGAGGCCGCGAACCGTGTACATTGCATGCGAATCGCCGGCCTTGCTGAAATCACCTGAACCCGTGAAAATACCGAGCGCCGCCGGTAAAGGTAGCCCTTGCTGTTTGAACTTCACCGCTGCTTCTGCGGTTAGAATGGCTCCGGCCGAGGTTCCGTACAGAGCGATATTTTGTGGCTTGTAGGTCTTGAGCAGTTCACGATAAACCGCAACCGTATCATCGACGGCGGCAGGAAACGGATGTTCGGGAGCGAGCCGATAGAGTACCGAGACGACCTTGGTACGGGTAAGGTGGGCAATCGGGATGGACTCGTTAAGGGAACCGGAATCGGCGTTGAAGCCGCCCCCGTGGACATTGATCAAGACCCGAGCCTGCTTATCCGCAGGGACACCGTCGAGGGGAGTAACCACCCAAACCGGAATCCCAGCGACCGTCGACGAGGTGATATCGACTGGGTAGACGGCGCGGTTTACCTTAGCTCCGGCGGCTGCTGCGGTATCGGTCTCCGCGCGTCTCTGAGCCAGGGTTTGGTTCGGGTTGGCATCGGAGACCTGGCGTGCCAATCCCTTCTGCGCCTCGGGGCTGACGGTGGCCGGCAGAGGCACCACGCGGGTGATGTGGGCTGTGCCATCCGCGTCGATGTAACTGGAATCCTTCTGCGCGGCGGAGTCTTTAGTCGTTTGCCAAGCAAGCGCCGGATGCGCGAGAAGAGCCAGGGCCCCACAGGAGACAGCAACCATGCTTAGTCGACGAGCCACACCAACCCTCCAGTTAGTAGCGAAGTCTTAAGACGGGACATTCTCTCACTTTACGCCCCGGCGATCATTCCTGGCTTCACGGATACGCTTTTCGGTTGTACCTTGGACTACTGTGTTGTAGAGCTTCCAGCCGGAGGTGGTCATGCGTGCGGATCGGGTAGAAGTCACTTGGGATAAGAGCAAGTCAAATTGGCTGGTCCGAATTACTAGCGGTGAAGAGGTAATTCGGCGGCATTCCAAGATTCCGAAGGATTCGGACGAGCAAACACTTCGCTCGATGGTCCAGAAAGCCTTACAGGACGAGGGCTACGAGCCGGACCCCATAAGCATTGATCTGGAGAGGAACTCTCTCTGAGTTGGCGGTGTCCAACAAGGTGAACGAATTTCTTGCCGGCTTTCCTCCTTAGGAGGTCGCTATGAATCGCGTCAGCAGGTTGGCGCTCATTCTCTCTCTCGCTTCAACCGCGTCATTGGCTCAAGTCTCTGTGAAGGGTTTCCCCTCGCCGCTGCGGGAAGCCAACTGTCCCATCGGCGTACGTGCGAAGCTCGAAAGGAGTAGGAGCTTGTTCGCACCTCAAAGGTTAGAGGTGACCCTGACCAACCATCATTTCCCCGTGAGTTCTCTCGGCATCACGGTGCATGGCATGGCGCCAGTTGCCAATAGTCCCGCGCAGTCTGAAACTACGGAAAGTTTAGTGCTTAACCGGGTGATGGACCGGAGACCGTACACATCGACCGAACAGAAGGAAAGCCCTAAAGCACAGGGACAGTTGGGAGAGCTCGACGCCATCCTGGGTACGATAGGTCAGCCGGTTCTCGTACGCAGTACCTGGCCCCAGAGATGGTATGCCTGGGTAACCGGCCTCACTGGCGTCAACTTTGTTGACTTGGATTCCGTGAGCTATGCTGACGGCACAAGTTGGCAGGCCCCAAATGGGAAGACCTGCCGGCTTTCGCTCGCGGATGCACCGTAACCCTCCTCTGCTCAACCCCACTCTGTGCTTCCAACGTAGATGGTTTCACCGCTGGAATACGTATCGCTAATCCCCGCCTGAACAATGGCGGCAGCAAACTCTTCTACATCTGGTAAAGAACCCACCGCTTGCCTTCGCCTCTGGATCAAACCGCGGCTTTGCCGTTCCAGGAGTTTTGGCGTAATTGTGCCCTCGATCAAATCGCCACTAACAATCACGAGACGAATGGTTCTGTCGGACAGGTTCGGAATCATCTCGCGCAAGGCGTTCTCACCCGCCTTCTTGCTGGCCGCAACGGGTTCATAACTGTCGTACCCTGGTCCCTTACCGTGGAAGTGGGCAAGATGGCTGGTCACGAAAACGATTCGGCTTCCGCGCTGCATGAGCGGTAGCGCTGCGTGCACAAGGTTCACTTGTGCCGTGAGGTTCAATTGCATGGCGTAATCAGGACCCTTACCTTGCTCCAGGCCCCCGCTAGCATTCAGGACGAGAACGTCAAGGCGCCCCCATGCAGACTGAATGCGATCAAAGATGGTCGCGATGTCCCCGGCGTCGGTTATGTCGCCTTGAACGAGCAGTGGTTTCCTTCCCAAAGCAATTAACTCATCTGCTACTCCCTGCGCCTTCGGTCCCTTGCTCCGATAGTTGATGGCGACATCCATCCCAAGCTGTCCAAGTTGCCGCGTCACGCTTGCTCCAATACCGCGTGAGGCTCCTGTAACGAGGGCTGTTTTTCCAAGAAATGGAGCAGGGGAAGACTGCGCCTCTTTTGAACCGGAGAAAGCGGACGTGTGCTCATTCATGCAGAGATTTTACTGGCCGGTTGCGTTTGCCAGACTGATGGAACCACTGAGACCCGGGGATAATTGCCTGTAATGCTTTTTTGCATTATTGTTTGAAATCAGCACAGGGGATAAAGCATGACCACTTTGACCGTGACCGCACGGGGCCAGGTTACCTTCCGCAAGGATGTGCTTCAACATCTTGGCATCCGGCCAGGAGAGAAAATTGAATTGGAAAAACAGCCGGATGGGGCCGTGATGCTCAAGGCTGCGCGTCCACTCGGAAAGATAGACAGCTTCCTTGGCCTGCTCGCGGGTAAAACCAGGAAGATTGCGACTCTTGACGAGATTAACGAAGCTGCGGCGGCCGGCTGGTCCAGACAGTAATGAGAATCACTGCCGATACGAACATCCTTGTCCGCGCCGTGGTCGCAGACGATAAGAAACAGGCCCAGGCGGCCGCCAGGCTTCTGAAGGAAGCAGAGCTCATTGCAGTTACGCTCCCGTGCCTGTGTGAGTTTGTTTGGGTTCTGCGCCGCGTTTACCAGTTTGGGCAAGAGAATATTTCCACTGCCCTTGAAGCGTTGCTCTGTGCGGACAACGTCGCCGTCAATCGTCCTGCCGTGGATGCTGGGTTGGCAGTGCTCAAGGCAGGAGGGGACTTTGCTGATGGCCTGATCGCCTACGAGGGCAATTGGTTAGGCGGCGACACCTTCGTTTCCTTTGACAAGCGGGCCGTCGCCTTACGTTCTCATCAAGGGAAGCAGGCGAAGTTACTCAAATAGCTTCGAGGGCGCGTGTGCTGCGGCAGGCAGTTTTTGGTCCACGTCCGTTTCGTCGAGCCGGTGATTTTCATCCCGAGAATGCGCCAGATTCAGGTGATACAAAGCGTCGTAGCCGTCACTACCAGAACGGTTCGGAGAGGCTAATTTGGACGGCCGCGTGCCTAAGGTTGCAGGTAATAGCCCTCCCGGGTGCGGGCGGTTAAACCGGGCTTCGCTACCTGAACCTCTATGTGGTGATATTCGTCGGCATGATCAGCGCGAGGAGGGTCGAAGGACAACTCGTAATACGCCTGGCCATCGGCGACGCTTTGCTCCAACATGGCGGTGAGGTCGTTGCTGCCGGTAAAGACAAGACCTCCGCTCTGGGTAGCTAGAACCTGCAACGAGAGATCGGCGACCTGGACCTGACCCGGCTTACTAACGCCCTTAAGGAAGTCCTGATAGTAGAAAGTGCGGCCCAACCCCTCTGCGGCGCCGATAGGATTGACGTTGTAGAGGGTCACAGCGGCCTCTCGCATCTCCGTAGAAAGGCCGACGATCAGGGAGAAGAGCTGGTTCTGTTGCTTATAGTCCAGGTAGATACGGGGACCGGAAAGAAGGGGCCAGCCGGGCGAGACCCAGAGGATCAGCTTGCGGCCTGGGAGCTTGGCTTGGCTCTCGGTGAACGAACGAAGGGCGCTGATGGAAAGGTCAAACCGTTCGCTCTCCTGCCATTGTGACGAACGGTGAATGTCGCGGAGACCAACGGCGTAGTGGTCAAAAGAGCTACTGAGCTCATTGCCATCGGTCGAAAAGGCCGGCTGGACCTGCATCCCGTTGTCCGTAAAAAAGGCGAGTTGGGTAGGGTAGGCGAGCCGGCCGCCATTGGCGTGCAGAAACTTGTCAACCTCTCCCCGTGAGTAGGCGATGCTCTGGTAGGGGACGTTCACCGCGTCGAGGACAATGAAGACGTGAATGGGAGCCTGGCTGCCACCGAAAGCGTGGAAGGACGTGATGTGCCGGGGAGTCTTGTTATCAAGAATGGTGAAGTCTTGTTGTTGGAGATCGGCGACGGGCGGCCCGGACTTCGGCGTCACCACAACGTCGAGAGATACGCTGGACTCGGCGAGCGGCGTTGACGGCGTCTTCTGCTGCGCGAACAGCGCAGCGATGCACAGCATTGAGGCAAAAATCAACAGACCAAGTCGTCTTTCGATCGGCATGCTTTCCCTTCCACCGAGCGAGGCCTAACGGTCCGGTCCCAAAGCGACAGCCTCTGCTGGCATTCCAGAGTGCCGATCCGGTAACTGTTGGTGTCGCTTATACCAAGACGAATCCGATAGCGTCCGGGTTTCAAAGATATTGGATGCCAACTGGCAAGCCAACGTGTCGCGAGAAAGCTACGAACGCTGACAGGAAAGAAACACGAGCTTTGGCCGAGCGACGTTGCCGACCGGGAGAGTCCAGGTTGCGGCAACCCCTATTCTGCCTGCATTGCACTGGCCAGAATTGGCATTCTGTCCGTTTCTGCGTCCTCGGCCTCAACATCCCCAGGCAGTTCCAGTGCGTCCGGTGCCTCCACATCCCGCAGCGTACGCTGGATAGCCCTGGTGCGGGTCTCCGCCTTATCGATCGAATCCTGCGCCTGGCTTAGCTTCTTCTTGACCACCACTAAGACCTGGGCATACTTACTGAATTCGGTCTTTACCGACCCTAGGGTTTCCCAAACCTCGCTCGATCTCTTTTGGATGGCAAGGGTACGAAAGCCCATCTGCAAGGCATTCAAAAGTGCCGCGAGCGTGCTCGGCCCCGACAACACAACCCGATACTCTCGCTGGATCGCGTCCGCGAAGCTGGGCCGGCGCATCGCCTCCGCATAGAGCCCCTCGGTGGAAAGGAACAGAATGCCGAAATCGGTCGTGAAGGGAGGTGCAAGGTGCCTTTCGCTAAGGTTCTTTGCCGATAACCTTATTGTCATTTCCAATTGACGTGAGGCTTTCTCCGCTGCCTCCACGTCCCCCCGCTCAGACGCTTCCGACAGAAGCCAATAGTCCTCCATTGGGAACTTCGCGTCGATCGGCAGCCAGACCGGCTCGCCGCTACTGTCGCGGCCGGGCAACTTGACGGCATACTCAACGCGCTCGCCGGTGCCCGACGTGGCCACATTTCTTTCGAATTGCTCGGGGGCAAGAATTTGTTCGATGATCGCACCCAACTGTACCTCTCCCCAGGTTCCACGGGTCTTGACATTGGTCAGAACACGCTTCAGATCGCCAACCCCGCTGGCCAGCGTTTTCATCTCGCCCAGTCCCGAATAAACCTGCTCCAGACGCTCGCTCACCTGCCTGAAGGACTCTCCCAGCCTGGCCTCCAAGGTGCCCTGCAGCTTCTCGTCTACCGTCTGACGCATCTGATCCAGCTTCTTCTCGTTTTCGAATTGGATGGTCGATAGCCGTGCATCCACAGTCGCCTTTAGATCTTGCATCTCAGCCTTCTGCAGTTGAGAAATTTCGGTAAGGGTCGATAAGACCGACTGACCGAGCAGCGCGAGCTTGGCGTCGATTACATTCTGCTGCTGGAGCTGTCTCTGTCCAACACTGGACTCCAGGGTCCGAATGGCTCCAAAGACAGTCTCGGTTTGGGACAGCTGAAGCTGATGCGCCTCTCTCACGGTGACTTCCATCAACTTCTTGAAGTCGCTCAGTCTTGCCGACACCTCGTCCTGGAGCAGTGCCGAGGAAACGTTCAGAGATTGCGTCAGGCCGTCGATCTTGCGCGCTGACTCCGACGCAAACGAATCCATTCGCCGTTCCAAGGCGGTGCGCAGCAGCTCGGCCTTTTGGTCGTTCGATTGGATAACCCCACCAACCTTGGCGGCAAGCGAATCGCCAACTGCAATAAGAGTAGCCACGACCTCTGAGCGCAATGCCTGCGATTCGTGGGCCTGTTCCTGGCGATTGCGCGAATTCTCATCACGCATCCCTCTGTCGAGTAGTCCGCGGTCGCTTTGTAAGATATGCAGCGTATCCAGAATGGGGCGAAGGTCCGTGCTCTTGCGGCTTAACTCGGCGAGCTTCATCCATTGCAAGAGCAGAAGGAGAAACCCAAGACTGATAATTACATATAGGATGATCGGATCCATAAATACTGAAAGCCTTTCTGTACCGGTCAGCTAACTGCCGGTGCTGGGCGCAGCCCCAATCCCTAGGGAGCAATCGAGGCAACGCCCTGGAAGCCGTTCTGTACCGGCAGGGGCAGATGATCGATGGGCGCGTCTGCCAGACCCATCGGAAGATAGTCACAGAGATACCAGTCCACGAACCTTTGTATGCCTTCTTCGATGGAGAAGCGTGGGCAATATCCCGTAACCTCTGTGAGCTTATCCACGCGAGCTTGCGTTTCGTAGACGTCCCCCGGCTGCATGGGCAACAGGCGAATGTCGGCGGATCGGCCCAGGCATCTCTCAATGGTGCGAATCAAGTGGAGAAGATCGACCGGCCGTTGGTTTCCGATGTTGCACAGGCGCATGGGCGCTGGTGCGCTCGTCCCCGCGGGCTTGCCGCATTCCGGCGGCAAGGGCAGAAGGCGAACAATTCCTTCCACAACATCGTCGATGAAGGTGAAATCGCGCTGCATGCGGCCGAAGTTATAAAGCTCAATAGCCCGGCCTCCTATGACCGCGTCCACAAATTTAAAGATTGCCATATCCGGCCGCCCCCACGGACCGTAGACCGTGAAAAATCGCAGTCCCGTCGTGGGGATGTGGAACAGATGGCTGTACGCGTGGGCCAGAACCTCATTGCTCTTCTTGGTCGCAGCGTAGAGGCTGACCGGACAATCCGTGGGATCTTCTTCAGCAAAAGGGATTTTGTTGTGCGACCCATAGACCGAACTGGAAGAAGCGAAGACGAAATGGCGGCAGGCGCAAGCCCGCACGCCCTCGAGTACATGGAAAAAGCCAACCAGATTGCTGGCAATATATTCGTCGGGATTTGTAATCGAGCGCCTTACGCCTGCTTGCGCAGCCAAATGAACCACGGCTTCAAACTCACCTTTGTGAAAGAGACTTTCCATGCCGTCCCTATCGGCCAGATCGAGCGGGATAAACCAGAAACGGGGCCCTATGCAAAGCTTTCTAAGCCGCGCATCTTTAAGCCGAGGATCGTAGTAGTTGTTCATGTTGTCCACCCCAACCACTTCAAACCCCTCGGCAAGAAGCCGGTGGACAAGATGGGCGCCAATAAAACCAGCAGCGCCGGTGACCAGGACTCGTCTGTCTTTCGCTCTCTTCATCATTTCTCTCCTGCCTTCGTTGGTTGAGGTGAATCAGTACGCGCCCTGGCCGGTTAGGACAACCTTCGCCGTACGCGCGAGGATATGAAGATCAAGCCATGGAGACCAATTGCGAACGTAATAGCTATCCAGGCGCACGCGATCGCGTGCGCTTACCGTGTTCCGTCCGGAAACTTGCCATAGACCGGTAAGGCCCGGCGTGACTCTGCAATACAACGAAAAATTCTGGCCGTAGGCGACTACTTCCTCTTCTACGATCGGGCGCGGGCCAACAAGGCTCATCTCTCCTCGCAAGACGTTCCAAAGCTGCGGTAGTTCGTCGAGACTCGCTTTCCGGAGAAACCTGCCCACACGGGTGATGCGTGGGTCCTGCCGGAGTTTGCGGTCGCGAAGCCATTCCTCGCGCAGGGCTCCGTTCTCAGCCAGCGCCTTCTGCAGCAACTCGTCTCCGTTGACCTGCATGGTGCGCAACTTCCAGGCACGAAATGAGGAGTGGTTCCGGCCAATACGGCGATGACCGTAAAACGCGGGTCCGGGCGATTCAAGCCTTACCAGGATGCCCAGCAGAAGAATGGTGAACCCCACCGCCGGAAGGACCAGGCAAGCGATCAACAGATCCATGAGCCGCTTGGCCAACCTGGGAAGCGGTAATAGCAAATCTCTCCTCACCTCAACCGCGAGGGAACCACCAATTTGCCGGGCATCGACGGTAAGGCTGTAAAGAGCCGGCGAACTATGCATAATCAGCAAACGCGGGAAGAGGCTCTCAAAGACCTCCAACTCCTGCAGCAGCTTTCCCCAACCCGCGTCGGGCAATGCGATCAGCGCGCGGTCCACACCGCAGGCCCTGACCGCCGCAGCAAACCGCATATCAATCACCGGCAGGCGATGCCGGGGCCGAACGGCATGAGGAGAGGAAAGAATGACCACCGGCCTCAACCCAATCTCGGGATGCTTTTCCAGTTCCCGGATTATGTCAGCCGATTCAACGCCGGTGTAAAACACAGCAATCGGGATTCCCCACCAGGGCTTATGGCAAGCTAACTCGCGCACCACGGATCGCAACAGCGGGGTCACGATCATGGCCATCAACCACCACAGAAAAAGAACGCCGCGGGGATAGTCGTCGACACTCCGGGTAAGAAAAATCAGACCGCCCATCACCAGGAAACTCATGGTTAGTCCAAGGCCAAGACGGCGAAGTTCAGTGACCGCGTTATGAATGATTCCCGGGTAGAGGCTGGAGGCGGCAAAGATGGCGAAGAACAATCCCAGAGCCGGCCAGAGAGCAAAATAGCGATGGATGTCAAGGCCTCCTCCGCTGGCGCGCTTGCCCAGCAGCACCAGGCTCGCGGTAAACGTAAGGGCAATCGCATCGCAGGCGAAAACCACCAGCGAACACAGCCACGGGTTGCAAGGAATCCTGGGAAGACCGATGAGCGGGAGAGGGGGATCTGTCGCAACTACGGTTACTGACGCCATCTGCGCCTCCGAGTCACTGTCTAGAGCACTTTCACTTCTACTCTGTGCCGTCTGGTCAGGCGAGGTGGGGCTTTTCTTAAGGAAAAGCCGCGTCGGGAGCGGTCGCCCTGTATACACCAGAAGTGAACATGCTGTCGTGGGGATTCTTGTATACAGAGACTGTATGGGGAGAAGCTGAAGGCTTTATGGGGGGAAAATTAAAAATGCTTCATCGAGATGTGTTAAAAGCCAGGTGGGACGATCGGTCTTTCTGCCCTTTCAAAATTCCCCGCTTGCCCAGTTCGCCGGTTCCAACCGACGCGACAGGAAACCCCTTGGCAGGATCCGCTTGCGCGGCCAATTGGCCTCCGGGGAAGGGCGTCACACAGGTAAAGGTATAGCCGATGCCGCGGTTGGTCTGAATCAACTTCTGAGGAAAGTCGCGATCTACCTTACTGCGCAGAGCGCTGATATACACATCGACTACGTTGGTCAAACCCTCGAACGAGGAGTTCCAGACATGCTCCAGAATCATGGTGCGCGTCACCGGGCGATTCACATTGCGCACCAGGTATTCAAGCAACAGAAATTCTTTCGGGCGCAGATCGATGGGCTTGCCTAGCCGCGCGACTCTTCGCCTGACCAGATCCAGTTCCAGATCACCGGAGCGCAACACATTCACCGCATTGGATGCGACGACATCGGACGCTGCCTGACGCAGCCGTATCGATAGGCCCAGGCGCACGGCCAGTTCCGAGGCGAAGAACGGCTCGCGCACACAATCATCCACGCCGGCTTCAAACAGAAGCAAACGTTGCTCCAGATCAAGGTAGCGGGCGAAAACGAAAAGTGAAGCGTCGGAGTTTTCCTGGCGCAGAAGCCTTACCAGGGCCAGAGCATCGGCAAAGATAAGAGAATCGGAATCTACGAGAACAGCTTCGTACTGCACGAACTGCGCAAATTCAAGGCACTCCTTCGCGGAAACTACGGTTTCCACGACAAACTGCGCCGAGCTGAGCCCTTTTTCCACGCGTCTTTGCAGATCACACCGGGGGAGGAAAGTGAGCACTTTCATGAGTGGCTCCAAGACTGAATGGCACGGGCCCGCGAGAAACAGAACGCAAGAATTCTTCAACGGCAAGATGAATCCCGAGCGCCATGCGAGCGATTCGCATGGATGGCCAAGGAAATATAAGAGCGCCCGTTAGCGTTTAGG
Source organism: uncultured Acidobacteriaceae bacterium (assembly GCA_963787145.1). GTDB lineage: Bacteria > Acidobacteriota > Terriglobia > Terriglobales > Acidobacteriaceae > PALSA-350. The sequence continues at coordinate 31,285 of CAWBBY010000041.1, read as the reverse complement.
GAATGCAGACCGCGCATTTCACTCAACCGCCATATCCGATACTCAGCCTGACATGAGGCGCGACGCAAAGACACAAGACAGAACGCAAAACACTACATAGTGACGACTGAGCAATATCAGAAGAGCCGTTAGTCTGTCAATAACTGCGTCTTATTTGTTTCGCAACGGCTTAGTATTTATCACTAACGAAAAAGGACAGTTGAGCAATAGGCAGCATCCCGGTGAAGGCGCGGCGGGCCCTGGTTGAAATATCGAATGAGCGGGTGCCGCTCATAGTAGATAGTGGTGGGACATTCCAACCATTTCCTGCTCTGCGATGGCCGGAATTCTGTCCCACCAAAGCAATAAACCAAGAGCCTTCGAAAGCGCGAGTGGACATCGCCTCTTGTTGCGCATCGGAAACGATAATCGGGATGAGGCGCACGGAGTTATTCAAATCACAGTCACTTATCGGCAATCTAATGGCAGCGAGTTGCGTCTTATGGGACGCGGCGCTCTGTTACGCATCCACAACAACAGATGCTAATATCTCGGATCTTTTGAGTTGGTTTCGTAATCTCCGTGCAGCGCAACATGCGCTCATTGAGGAGATACACCATGCTCAAGCACCTGGCTTCGAAACTCATTATCGGCGCAGCGCTCCTGTCGCTAGTTACCCCAGCCGCTTTCGCACTAACCGGCACGGACCCTGAGCCAGGGCTAACGGGCACGGACCCTGAGCCGGGGGTGGTGATTCAAGTGATTCTTACCTACCTGGGCCTGGCGTAAGATACCCTCAAGCGCGATCTCTAACGGCCGCCTTGAAGGGAGCTCCAGAAGGTGCATCTGACAGGTCTTGATCTCCTGTTCTGGGCGGCCGGCTTCATAGAGAATCTCGCGTTGCTCTTCGTTCTTTGGTATCGGCGCCGGGCTAATAACTTCCCATTTTTTACGGCACTTATCACGCTCAACGTCGTCAGAACCATCGTTCTCTACTTGGTGCTGAGACTGGGGACAAAGGCTAACTACTTCTACACCTTTTGGTCGCTGGCATTGCTGGATACGGTGCTGGGACTTTGCATCGTCTATGAGGTCGCCAGTCGTGTCTTCCGTCCCATGGGCGGGTGGGCGCGCGACATACGCGGCAGTTTCATCTGGCTGGTAGGCCTGAGCGTAACTGTAGCTTTCGGATTGAGCTGGCTGGCAAGTCCGCCGGCGCGAACATGGGCGCAATCGTTTGTGACCAAAGGCTACCTGTTTGCAGCTGCCTTGATGAGCGAGCTTTTCGTTCTGATGATGGCTCTTTCGATAAGCGCGAGGCTTCCCTGGAGAACGCACGTGGCTAAGATTGCCGAGGGACTTGGCGCCTATTCTCTGGTTAGTATGTTGATCGAGACTGGACATACCTACCTCGGCGTGGGTCGAGAGGCACCGGCCTTTGTCTTCCTATCTCATGTTCGCATGGCAGCTTATCTAGCTTGTGTCAGCTACTGGATCCTCATGCTTTGGCCTGACGAACAGCCCGGGCGCGCAATGACACAGGAAATGCGCGATAGCATATTTACTTTACAAAGACAAGTGGAATACCATCTTCACCAGTTGCGATCACGGAAAAAATTGTGACTACGCATAACTTGTACTTCCTAGCTGCGATCGGGGCTTTTGTAGGTGTTCTCCTCTCGATTGCGGGGTATTACTACTTCCGGGGGCGCCGATCGCCCCAGGTAAGCTGGGAAGAGCTGCTTAACAAGCTAACCTGGATAGACCGGAATACCATCGCTCAAGTGGCCCTCGACCTTGTGGACGAATCCGGCGAGCCCAAGCGAGCCGGTGATGGTGGGAATCTTGAGCCGGCGCAGCTCTGGAAGTTGATTGGCGGACTTGAGGGGCTTGAGGCGCTGGAGACGAATAGTGATGTATTGATCGATCTGGCTTTCTACCTCCAGCAGTGGTATCCAGAGGCGTTAGTGATTGCAGAACGGCTGCGCCTGGATGCCCGGGAGTTGAAATGGCATGTGGCTCGGCTGAAAGGGGCAGCCCAGACCGGGAACTTGCAGATCTCCTTTCCGTTCTACGCACAGCGCGCGGTGGTGACTTATTACCTCATGACCCGCCGCCTGCTCGACCTTTACCAGGCAGTAAACTTCTCCATGCTGGCAAAGTTACAAGAGGCGCTCTAAAGTCCGCATGAGAACTGGAAAGAAACCGCAGGTCCCTCCACTGCGCTTCGCTCCGGTCGGGATGACAATTCTGGCGGACCATTGACAGCCATTCGTCTGATCGGTTTTGAGGCCAGTTCCCTCAAAAGAATTGTCATCCAGACCGGAGCGAACCCGATTTCCTGCCACGCAGCGCTGGATGTGGCCGCGTGTGCGGCTTTCCGTAAAGAAAGCCGCATGAAGTTCGCCAACGCCACCAACTCCAACAGGAAATCCGGGGTAGCGCAGTGGAGGAACCTGCGGTTTCTTTTCCAGTTCTCATGCAAAACTCACGGGGTCAAGCGAATAGCCACAAAGGTGACACGGCCGATACTTTCTATTTCTTTTCGGTACCTCCATCGCCGGCTGGAAGCGGGTGACAAGGGGTGGGGTATGAGCGTCAACCAGTCGGATTCCCGGTCCAGTTCGCACCAGCCGCAGACATAGGAATCCCGCGTGGTTAAGAAATAGATGGGTCGCTGAAACTCATGCGTCCAATCCCTGCGCGACGAGATGGCGCGCTTCTGGGTGTCGATCTGAACAATCGAACCGGCCGGGATCATAGGATCGAGGGTGCGATCGCGCTTCCCGATAATGCCTCGCCTGTAGGGCGCAAGCGACGCGTTATTCTCTACCGCCAGCAACGTAGTTTCATCCGGCGGCTGTTCCACGCCAAGCTCGTCCGGAAGCAAATACCTTGCCTGGTCATCCAGGGGCCCTTCGGTCAACAGCATGGTCGCATTCGGACTGGAGAGTTGGCGCAGGGACACAGGTTGGGCATCTCCCGGATAAATCGAGCGCAACAGTTGCTCGGTAGGGAGATTGTAGATATCGGCCAGGACAATGAGCTTGTTGACCGTCAGCTCGTGTTCTTCCCGTTCCAGGCGGTCCAGCCAGCTGGCAGAAACCTGGTAGGACTGGTTGCCTTGCTGCTGGGCAAAGCGGAGACTCCGCTCTTCCACCTCGCGCAAAGAGAGTTGCCACTGCCGTCGAATTGTACGAAGCCTTAAACCAATCCCTGCCATGGAGCGAACCTTTCTTGCAATCATATCGCGCACGCAAAGCACCCGCGACAGCGAACCTTCTCCCGGAGATCGGTTAAGCCAATGATGCGGCATGGCACAGGTTATGGCCACGGGGCTGTCCCCATGCCGCAGCCTAAGAAGCAGCTGCGCTTCTATCCACTCTTCCGCTGCGGCCGGCCGACGGGTCGAGGCCGCTCACACAGGTAAAGGTATAGCCGATGCCGCGGTTGGTCTGAATCAACTTCTGCGGAAAGTCGCGATCTACCTTGCTGCGAAGAGCGCTGATGTACACATCGACCACGTTGGTCAAACCCTCGAACGAGGAGTTCCAGACATGTTCGAGAATCATGGTGCGCGTCACCGGACGGTTCACGTTGCGTACCAGGTATTCGAGCAACAGAAATTCCTTGGGCCGCAGCTCGATGGCCTTGCCTAGCCGCGCGACTCTTCGCCGCACCAGATCCAGTTCCAGATCACCGGAGCGAAGCACATTGAAAGTATTGCATGCCACCAGGTCCGACGCTGCCTGCCGCAGGCGTATCGATAGGCCCAGTCGCACCGCCAGCTCCGAAGCAAAGAATGGCTCGTCCATGCAGTCATCAACCCCGGCTTCGAACAGACGCAAACGTTGCTCCAGATCCAGGTAGCGGGCAAGGACAAAGAGCGATGCGCCGGAATTCTCCTGGCGCAGCAGCCTTACCAGCGCCAGAGCATCGGCGAAGATAAGGGAATCGGAATCGACAAGAACCCCCTCATACTGGGCGAACTGAGCGAACTGCAGGCACTCCTTTGCAGAGACGACCGTCTCCACCACAAACTGCGCCGAGCTGAGGGCCTTGGCAACGCGTCTTTGTAGATCGAACCGAGGGAGAAAGGTGAGCACTTTCATGAGTGGCTCCAAGATCCAATGAGCGGAAGAATTTGCTGCGAGAGTACAGCGCACAAGCCTTGCTGAACAGCAGACATGTATCTCTTAGCGACATAAGAGTACTGCTCGACAGTGGCAAGATACGCACCGGCATCACCATGGCGAATCCTCAGCGCCGCAGTAATTTTGTAAGATTGCGAAAGAAATATAAGAGCGCCCCGTGAGCACCTACGAAAGCAGGTCGCACATTTTCCACTTACCGCGGATTCGATACTCGGCGTGACGCGAGGCGCGGCGCATAAACAAAACCAGAAGCGAATTGCTACATGGTCCCTGAGCAATATCAGAACATTTTTGTGAAGTCAAGAATTTTTCCTTATTTTTGCCGCAACATCAACACAATTACCACTGAATTATCCCTAGATCCGCAATCACGGAACGGCTGTGAACCGGCGTGTTCATGGTTTTCGATCAGGCTCCGCGGGTGTTGAAATCCAGCATCCGACGGTCTGTCGATTGGCGTGTTGCAGCAGGCATGGTGCTTGCTATCGCAACAGAAGTGTCCCTAAAGTGTGATTGTCGCCTAACACTTTCGGCGGGATGGTAGAGCCATGTTGCATCCGAAACTCGCGCGGGCCTTGCGATGAGCTTCCTGTGGTCACAGGAGCAGCATCAGATCTCAGGAGCGGCCTGCGTGGCAGACCAGCCCATCCCCCGGAGCCACCATGCCCCCGTCTATGCATCACCCCAACCGGATCGCCAAGGGCGTTCTTTCGCTCTTTGCCTGCATTTTGCTTGCCGGCGGCCTCGGCTCCTGCAATAACAGCGGCGGCAGTAATAACGGGTCTCAGGCCTCGCTTACGCTCACACCTTCGACCATCAGTCTGACGGCGGGCGCAGCCGGACAGCAAGCTTCTCTACTGCTGGCCGCCCCGGCCGGCGCCGGCGCGGTGACGATTACGGTGTCTGGCCTTCCCACCGGGGTCACGATGTCTCCGTCGACACTGTCGGTCACTCCTGGAGCAGCGCTGCCAGTGACGTTTACGGCCACTTCCTCGGCAACCGCTGCGACCGCGATGATCACCTTTACTACCACGGTGAACGGGCAGTCAGCCAGCACGCAGGCGTCGCTTGCGGTTCAGGCAGCGACGTCGGCGCCGACGACGCCCAACTTTACGCTCAGCGCGACTCCTGCCACCGTGAGCTTAACCGCCAATGGCACACCGGCAACTGTATCTTTGCTGGCGACAGCGCAGGATGGGTTTTCTGGCAACGTTCAGGTCACGATAGCCGGCTTACCAGCCGGGGTGACAGCGCAGCCGTCGCCCCTCACGCTGACTCCAGGTACCGCTGCCACGCTTACTCTGACTGCCCCAGCAGGAACGGCGGCGGGGTCATCCACAGTCACGCTAACAGGGACGTCAGGCAGCCTCACGCATACCGCTTCGGTGGCCGTCAGTGTGACTGCTCCACCGCCGCCGTCTCAACCAGACTTCTCGCTTGCCGTCACGCCTGCGTCGCTCAGCCTGACCGTGGGTGCGACCGGGCAACCGGTACAGCTCACGGCAACTGCACTCAACGGGTTTAGCGGGACCGCCAGCGTTGCGCTCAGCGGATTGCCCGCCGGTGTCACCGCCAACCCAGCCTCGCTCCAACTCACTCCTGGCACGCCGCAGAGTGTCACGCTCACCGCGGGTAACAGCGCCCAGCCGGGGAATGCCAGCGTAGTCTTTACCGGTACCTCGGGCGCGCTCAGCCACACCGCCACCCTGGCGCTCACGGTGGCTGCTGCCGCCGGCGTGAATGTGACCACCTATCACAACGATAATGCGCGCGACGGATGGAACGCCTCGGAAACCACCCTCACCCCGCAAAACGTCAACTTCAACACCTTTGGCAAGCTTCGCGAGTTGCCGGTGGACGGCAAAGTGGACGCTGAACCGTTGTATGTGAGCGGCCTCTCTATCGCCGGGCAGACACATAATGTTCTGATCGTCGTTACTGAAAATGCCAGCGCCTATGCTTTCGACGCCGAAACGGGTACGCAGCTGTGGAAAGTCTCGGCTCTAGGCACTAACGAGACCACCAGTGACGATCATGGCTGCGGGCAGATCACGCCGCAGATTGGCATCACCGACACCCCGGTGATTGACCGGGCCAATGGCCCGAACGGCACGGTGTTTTTCGTGGCCATGTCGAAGGACGCGAGCAGTAACTACCACCAGCGGCTGCACGCGTTAGACCTCACGACAGGCGCGGAGCTGCAGGGAAGTCCGTCGGAAATTCAGGCCAGCTTCCCTGGTAACGGATACGGTTCCACGAATGGGACGCAGGTCTTCGACCCTGGTCAATATGCGGAGCGGGTCGGGTTGCTCTTGATGAACAGCCAGGTCTATCTGGCCTGGACCTCGCACTGCGACGATGATCCTTACACTGGCTGGCTCATGGCTTACAGTGAAACCACGCTACAGCAAACCAGCGTGTTGAACCTGACGCCGAACGGCCCTTCCACTCCGCACTATGGCGATGGTGAGGGCGCGGTGTGGATGAGCGGCGCGGGCCTGGCCGGGGATACGCAAGGAAATATTTTCTTCCTGGACGCTAACGGCACCTTCGACTCGACGTTGAGCGCCAGCGGCTTTCCTTCCAGCGGAGACTTCGGCAACTCCTTCATGAAAGTATCGACCACCGGAAACGTGCTCGCGGCTGCCGACTATTTCGCCGCCTACAACCTGCAAGCGGAGAGCGACGCAGACCAGGACCTGGGTTCCGGCGGCGCGATGCTGCTGCCCGACCAAACGGATGCCAACGGGGTCACGCAGCATCTCGCCGTGGGCGCCGGTAAAGACACCAATATCTATGTGGTCAATCGCGACAACATGGGCAAGTTCAATGCCAGCAGCAACAATGCTATTTACCAGGAGATTCCGGATGCGCTGAGCGGCGGCGCCTGGTCGATGGCTACCCTCTTCAATAACACTGTTTATTACGCGGGCGTTGGCGATCACCTCAAAGCGTTTCCCATCACCAATGCATTGTTGGCCACGACCCCGGCCGCCGAGTCTGCGAATACATTTGCCTATCCTGGGGCGACTCCGAGCGTAAGCTCCAATGGATCACAGAACGGCATTGTCTGGGCCATCGAAAACCAGAGTGGCGCCGGAGTCTTGCACGCCTATAACCCCACCAACATATCCACTGAGCTGTATGACAGCAATCAAGCCGCGAACGGACGGGATAATTTCTCCGATAACAAATTTGTTACCCCCATGATCGCCAACGGCAAGATCTACGTCGGCACGCAGACCAGCGTTGCCGTCTTTGGTCTGTTGCCCTGATCCGCGGCGGAGGGGAGCTGAAGGGCCCAGCCTGGGCCCGTCTTTTTCGGCCCAGTACCCTTTGCGGTGCCCCATACCTCCCGGATTCGCTGCTGGTGGAAAGAACTGCAGATCCCTCGGCTTCGCTCGGGATGACAAAGGGTGGGGTGGTGCTTCCATGGGGAATTGGCTAGTGGATGGGAAAGCTGGACGCCAAGCGCTAAGCGAGCAGGTCATTCCATCCACATCACAACTGTGAAGGAAAGAACAAACCTAAACTTTGTCATCCCGAGCGAAGCCGAGGGATCTGCAGTTCTTTCCACCAGCAGCGAATCCGGGGTAAGGGGCACCCGTCCCATTCTTATGGCCGTACCGCTCCTATTCGCCGGCGCCACCAGTTCTTGTTCTAGAATTTGGCCATCGACCATCGATGAGAATTGTTTTAGTCTCTCGCAAAGGATCGTCGTTTGGGAACTGGAAGGAAGGAACTGTTGAGCAAAGACGACACCTTTGACGTCTGCGTCATCGGCTCCGGCGCCGCCGGCGGCGTCATGGCTAAGGAACTGTGCGAAGGTGGTGCCAAAGTGGTTATGTTGGAAGCGGGACGTGGGGTCCCTCTGTCGGAGTTGCTCTCCCACAGGTGGCCGTACGAGTTGCCTTTTCGGGGGTTTCGAGGCGAGAAGCAAGCGCCTTTCTACCAAGGTGACATTTCAAAATCGATTGCCTATGCCGATTCCGATAACGTCGCAGTCGATCGAGTGCGCGCCCTCGGGGGCAGAACCCTACATTGGAACGCAGTTACCCTGCGCTACGCCCCTAGAGATTTCAAAGAGTGGTCGTTGCAGGGCCTCGAGGAAGACTGGCCGCTGAGTTATGAGGAACTCGCACCCTATTACGACCGCATCGAAGAGATAATCGGGGTTTGCGGCAACGACGATCATCTTGAAATCCTGCCTGCCGGCAAGAATTATTTGCCTCCCATTCCCTGGCGCTGCAGCGAACACATCATGAAGCGGGCCACGAGCGCGATGGGCATTCCGCTTATTGCGGTGCGGAAGGCGGTCCTCACACGACCTTATGACAAGCGGCCACCTTGCCATTATTGTGGGCACTGCATGGATGGATGTGATGTCGCGTCGATCTTCAGCACTCCAGACTGCATGTTGCCCAAAGCGCGGTCTACGGGCAATTTCACCCTTCGTCAGAATGCGCTAGCACGCGAGATTCTGACTGACCGCGAGGGCCTGGCGAGCGCCGTATCCTTCATCGACACGGAGACGCGCACGGAACAACAGGTTAAGGCTGCCATCGTTGTGGTGTGTTGCTCTACCGTGGAGTCGGCGCGACTGCTGCTAAATTCACGTTCTCCCAAATACCCGATGGGACTTGCCAATTCCAACGGCCGGGTCGGGCATCATCTCCACGGTCACCTGAATGAATCGGTGAGCATTTATCTGGAGGAACTGGAAGGGGAGAAGCCTTCCAACCAGGATGGCGCCACCGATCACGTCTACGTGCCTCGTTACAACCATCTTTTCGGCAAGAACGATTACATCGGGGGTTGGGGGTTTCAAGTCAACTATTCAAGTTACATGTTCCCGCACCAGGCGACCAGAATGCCAGGCTATGGGGCTACCTTTAAGGAGCGGGTGCGGAGAATGCAGCCGGGATATTTGTCCTTTGGAAGCTGGGCTAAGGTGACGTCCGATTACCGGAATTATGTGACGGTCGATCCGGCCCGCCTGGATGCCCATGGAATTCCGACTCCCGTGGTGCATTTTCGCTTCAGCGAGAATGATCGTGCTTTGTGGCGTGCGTCCAGTCAGAGCATGCTGGAAGTTTCGTCGCACATGAAAGGCACGGTATTTCCGAGTTTCGGTAAGGGTCCCACTGGCTTTGCGAGCCACGAAGTGGGGACGGTTCGCATGGGAAAAGATCCGCGCACGTCGGTGCTCAACGGCTATTGCCAGGCATGGGACGTGAAAAACCTTTTCGTTACCGACGGAAGTTCCTTCACCACTTCCAGCGAGAAGAATCCGACGCTTACCATCATGGCCCTGTCGTTGCGCGCTGCCGATTACATAAAGGCGCAACGAAATAAACGCGAACTATAAGGCTCAGAGGGAAATATGGAAAGAAGAGCGGTGCTCAAAATAGTCGCCCTCACCGCGTTATCGCATAGATTGAACGCGCTGCCGGGTGCAGCTATGAGCCATATGCAGGCCGTCCCCACGGTTCCGCACACCTTGCAGTTCTTCAGTGACGAGGAAAGCGTACTTCTGGACCAACTCATGGAAATGATTATCCCTGCCGACGACCACTCTCCAGGCGCACACGAGGCACAGACCAACCTATTTGCTGACCTGATGGTGGCTACCAGTGACAACGCGGTCAAGAAGCAATGGCAAGACGGGATCCGCCTGATGCGCGAGCAGGCCAATCGCTCATCGTTGCCTGACGCTCTGCACCAAGCCGCGGCTAATGAGGAGAATCCGACAACCGATCTGGAACGGTTCTTCATATTGCTGAAACAGATGACTGTCAACGGCTATTACACTTCCGAAATCGGGATACACAAAGATATGGAATACGTCGGCAACGCTTACCTCGGCGCTTTTCCGGAATGTACTCATCCCGAACATCAAGATTAAGAGAACCAAATTCCTCAGAGGCTCTGGTTCCCTAACGAAGGACCGGCGCCCCATACTCCCGGATTCGTTGCCGGTGGAAAGAACTGCAGGTCCCTCGGCTGCGCTCGGGATGACAAAGTTTAGATTTGTTCTTTCCTTCACAGTCGTGGATGTGGACGGAATGACCTGCTCGCTTCGCGCTTGGCATACAGCTTTCCCATCCACTAGCCAATTCCCCATGGAAGCGCCACCCCACCCTTTGTCATCCCGAGCGAACTCCGGATTTCCTACTCGCTGCACCCATCAACGGCCACGTATGCGGCTTTCTTTAAGGAAAGCCGCACGAGGTTTACCGACGCCACTGAGCCTGACAGGAAATCCGGAGGAAGGCGAGGGACCTGCAGTTCTTTCCACCAGCAGCGAATCCGGGGGTATGGGGCACTCGTCCTTCATTAGGAAACCAGAGCCCATGTGGCTGAGTCATGGTGGACTGGGGATTTGCTTTCTACTCGCATTGCGTTCCAGCAGTCGCTTCGCGCATGATTCATAGATGCGCGTGCTGATGTTCCTCTTTTGTTCCGCGTTGCTCCCTAGCTGCGGAGTCGCCCAGACATCCACAGCTGCCGACGTGATTCACCGGATCCAGCAGCGGTATCCTGCTCCGGTTGCCGACACAGTGGACACCATTAAGGCCGGAGACCCCGCCACTCCTGTGACCGGGATTGCTACGACGTTCCTGGACACGATGGACGTGTTGAGAGAAGCGAACCGCCGCGGATTGAACCTGGTAATCACACACGAACCAACTTTCTACAATCATCGCGACAACACCGCGTTTTTTGCCGGCGACCCTGTTTATAAGGAGAAGCTGGCATTCATCGAGCAACACCACATGGTGGTCTTTCGACTGCATGATGAGATCCATGGAACGGCTCCCGATCATATTGCGCTGGGGTTGGTGGAAGCCCTCGGCTGGCAGAGCTATATCCAACCGAATGATCCATTTCACGCGACCATTCCGCCCATGAGCCTCGCCGCTCTGGCGAAGCAGCTACAAACCAGGCTGAAGGCAAACACCATGCGAGTGGTGGGAGATCCCAACCTGGTGATTACACACGTAGCTCTGAGGCCCGGCGCTTCGGGACTGGAGAAACAGGTGACGGCGTTGCGATCCGAAGAGGTGGAGTTGCTCATCGCCGGGGAAGCATCGGAGTGGGAGACGGTCGAGTATGTGCGCGACGCGAGCGCACAAGGGCGGCATAAGGCGCTCATCCTGCTGGGGCATGAGGTGTCTGAGGAACCTGGCATGGAAAAGTGCGCGGAAGATTTGCGGTTGGTGTTTCCCGCGATGAAGGTAGAGCATATTCAAGCGGGCAACCCGATGTGGTTCCCGGGCGAGGCGCCGGCGCGCTAAGGAGCACCATCCATGAAAGCTTTGCTGGTAGAAACCGCGGAACGTGCGGCACGATACCTTGAGGAGATTGCCAATCGGCGGGTAGCACCGTTGCCTGCCGACGTGGCGCGATTGGAAGCGCTGGCCGGGCCGCTACCCGAGGTGCCATCCGATCCCTCAGAGGTTTTGGCGTTGCTGGATGACTTCGGGTCGCCCGCGACCGTGGCAACCGCAGGAGGACGCTATTTCGGATTCGTCATCGGTGGTTCGCTGCCTGCGGCGCTTGCCGCCAACTGGATGGCGGGTGCGTGGGACCAAAACGCCGCCATGCAGATCATGTCTCCGGTGGCGGCGAAGTTGGAAGAAATTGTTCTCGCGTGGATGGTGGACCTGCTCGGTCTCCCGCCAGGATCGGGGGCGGGATTTGTCACCGGCACAACGATGGCCAACTTTACCGCCTTGGCTGCAGCGCGGACCACACTGTTGCAACGTGCTGGATGGAATGTCGAGGAGGATGGACTATTTGGGGCGCCGCCGATCCACGTGGTCGTGGGCGATGAGGTCCATGTTTCGTTGCTGAAGGCGCTCTCCATGCTCGGGCTGGGGCGTTCGCGAGTGACGCGGGTTCCGGTCGACGCCCAGGGACGGATGCGGCCAGAGGCGCTGCCTGCGCTCGATGAGCGCACACTGGTCTGCGTTCAGGCGGGCAACGTGAATTCAGGCGCCTTTGATGCTGCGGGAGAAATCTGCGCCCGTGCGCATGAGACGGGTTCCTGGGTGCACGTGGATGGCGCCTTCGGGTACTGGGCAGCCCTCTGCCCGCGATATGCACCTTTGCTGGCGGGCGCCGGCGCCGCCGATTCCTGGGCAATCGATTGCCATAAGTGGCTAAACGTGCCCTACGACTCCGCGGTTGCGATCGTGCGGCGACCGGAATATCTCCAAGCCGCCATGGCGATGAGCGCGGCATATCTGACACCAGGCGCCGGGCGCGAGCCCTGGCATTTCGCACCGGAAGCATCGCGCCGGGCGCGCGGGGTCGAGTTGTGGGCGGCGATGCACTCGCTGGGACGAACCGGGCTGGCCGAACTGGTCGAGCGCAACTGTCAGCAGGCGAAGCTGTTTGCGGATCGTCTGCGCGCGGCGGGATTCACCGTGCTGAACGACGTGGTCTTGAACCAGGTGCTGGTTTCGTTTGGCAGTGAGGAAGACACTTTGCGAGTGATCGCGGACGTTCAGAAAGACGGGACCTGCTGGTGCGGCGGAACGCGGTGGCACGGGCAGGCGGCGATGCGCATCAGCGTGTCCAGCTGGGCCACCACGGATGAGGATGTCGAGCGCAGCGTGGCAGCGATGATCAGAATTGCGAGACGCGGAAGTCAGGACTGAAGCCACAGAGTCCCGCTTACGCTATTTTAAGATCCGCATCCCGCCTAGTCTAGGGCGCAACAGCCTTGGCTGCGAAAAATACCAGTGATGCCACGCACAGCACAACCAGAGACAACCGCACGTAGGTTGCGGCGGTCAGCGAAAGCCCCATTCCAGTCCCAAGCGCCACATAAGCAGCCAGGCATGCGGGGCATTTCGGCAGCACTGCCAGAATGGCAACTGGAACAATTTTCGCGGTGAGGTCGAGAGACCGCCGCGTGAAGGACGGCGGATGCGGATCACCCCCGGCAATCCGCACTCCAGCCTGCTTCTGCTCGACACCGCCCAGAGGAACAACGCAGCACCGATGGGCGTTCACGAGCGGCTCTCCGCACGTTCGCGAATTCTTTCCAAGATATAAGTCCAGCCTGTGGTGGCGCTCCTGGGCCCGTCGATAACGTCTTTGGGAATCAGCCCCATCGCGCGATGAACAAATTTCAAGTGCGTCAGGCCGTTCTCTTCGGTCAGCCGGTATTGCACATTCGACATGGCCGGATAAGACATGAAAAGCGGCCCGCAAATTTCGAGCAACGTCGGTGGTTTGATCGCCTGAACGTGTCCCCAGAAATGGCCCGCGTTATTTCCCAAATCCCGATACCACCGCCCGCCCGGCCACGGCTCGATCTGCATCGTCAGCGACGTTCCATCCGGAGTCTCGTTATAGGGCCCCAACTGCTCCAGGAGCGTCTCAAAGACGATCTCTATCGAGGCCGCGATCGCCTCCTCCTTCACAATCTCGAACGTACGTATTTCCTGTTCTGTACTCACCGCCATCATTCTCCCTCCTCGTGTTTCGTCAATTGCCTGGTTAATTGGTTGGCCGTCTTCAACTCGGCCCGCTGCTTGATCTGGCCCAACTGATGCGTCCAGTAGCGCTCGTCTGCGGTGGTAGCTGCTCTAGGCATGAAGAAAAATATATTCCTATATAAGCATATGTCAAGCCTAATTTTGCCTTCGCCTGCCATTTAATAATTAACGTGATCAGAGGGATTCGAAAATGGGACCATCTGCACATTCGGCAGAACAGCAACTCGCTTCGTTCATCGCCAAATTCACGCCCGAGGTGGCCTCGCTCACGCATTCCATTCTGGCGAAGATGAGAGAGCGCTATCCCACGGCACTCGAGCTGGTGTATGACAACTACAACGCATTAGCGATCGGCTTTAGCGCTACGGAACGGCCATCCCAGGCGATTTTTTCCGTCGCTGTCTTTCCCAAATGGGTGAGCCTGTTCTTCTTGAACGGCAAAGACCTGCCCGACCCCGACAAGTTAATGCAAGGGCATGGAAACGTCGCGCGGCACATTCGTCTGCCGTCACCGGCAACATTAAATGAAATGTCTGTAAAAAAACTGATGCTGGAAGCCACGGCAAGAGCGGCAGTTCCCTTCGCTCCGCATGGCGCTCCTCGCATCATCATCAAATCGATTTCGGCCAAGCAGCGGCCGCGCCGTCCAGGGGAAGATGTAGCTACGCCTCCCGTAGGACGCTGCAAAGCAAGGAAGAAAAAGCCATGAACCGGACCCGCGCTTTTAACTGCGCAGACGCGCCAGCAGATCCTGCGGGTGTACCGGTTTGGCCAGAATCTCGAATTCGTGTCCCTGGGAACGGGCGCGGTCCAAAAGATCCGCAGTGGCAGCCTGGCCTGAAAAAAGCAGGATCTTACAGTTGGGCAGAATGGTCCGGATGGTGATCGCCGCGTCAATGCCGTTCATGTCGGTCATGATGACGTCGGAGATGAGCATATCGGGCCTGAGGGTACGCGCGGCTTCCACGGCCTTTTCGCCGTTGTAGACAGCGGTGGCTTCGAACCCGCTTTGGTTTAGGATGATGGCCAGTGTGTCCGCTATCACGCGTTCGTCATCGGCCACCAGCACTTTGGGCTTTACCTGTTGATTGGTCATTTGCTCCTGAATGACGACCTAAGTCGTTCTTGCGCTCAGCCGCTGCGCTCAATAATCGTGATCCGCTGACGCAAATCGCGATAAGGTGGTACAGACGGAAAATGCTGAGCCAGTGGGGATTACTGGAATCATACGCTCATGTCTCTGATGCTGTTTTCCGGTTTGGCGTTGTGGCCTGCCTGGCGACTGCTGCAACGGCCCTGGGGCCTGCTCTCCATATAAGATTGATCTGACCATAAACCTTTTTCGTTGGACGTTTGCATGGCTGAACCGATCATTCGCGCCCAGCAGGTAGAAAAGTACTACGCCCAACCGAGCGAAAACCGCATTCAGGTGATCGCGCCTACTGACCTGGCGATAGTGCAGGGAGAAATCGTTGCCCTGCTGGGTCCGTCGGGCTCAGGTAAGTCTACGCTGCTACGCATGCTGGCAGGTCTCTCCCAGCCCTCCGGCGGCCAGGTTTTCTGGCACGGCAAGCCGATTTTCCAGGTTGAGGTCAACGTTGGCATCGTCTTTCAAAGCTTTGCCCTGTTTCCCTGGCTGACCGTGCTCGAAAACGTGGAGGCTCCGCTCATGGCGCGCGGTGTTGACAGTGAGCATCGGCGCGAACAGAGTCTCAAGATCCTGAACACCGTCGGCCTTGACGGCTTTCAGGCGGCTTATCCCAAGGAACTCTCCGGAGGAATGCGGCAGCGGGTGGGATTCGCCCGCGCCCTGGTGGTACAGCCGGAAGTGCTGTTTATGGATGAGCCCTTCTCTGCCCTCGACGTGCTGACGGCAGAGAATCTACGCAGCGAACTGCTGGAGTTGTGGCACAAAAAGACCATTCCTACGCAATCCATTTTTCTGGTCACGCATAACATTGAAGAGGCCTTGCTGTTGGCCGACCGCATCATCGTGCTGGGCCGCAACCCGGGGCATGTGCGGGTGGATTTTCCTGTAACGCTGACCCAGCCGCGGGACCGCAAGAGCGCCGCCTTCACCCAACTGGTGGACTACATCTATAAGGTGCTTACCCGGCCCGACGTGGCCCCCTCCGCCGTGCCCCAGCGGCTGGCGGCGCGTGACCAACGGCAGATGCACTACCAGATGCTTCCACACGCCCGCCCCGGCGGCATCGCCGGCCTGCTCGAGTTGGTGATCGACTACAACGGCCGGGCCGACATATATCGCCTGGCCGATGATCTGGCATTTGAGATCGATGATCTACTGCCCATTGTCGACGCGGCGCAATTGCTCGGTTTCCTCAAAGTAGAGGAGGGCGATGCCGCGATTACTCCCGCCGGACGGGAATATGCCGAATCGGAGATCCAGCAGCAGAAGGAGCTCTTTCGTAAGGCAGCGGTGGAAAACGTGCTGCTGCTGCGGCAGATTACGCGAGCAATCGATACCAAGTCGGATCACACCGTCCCGGAAGAATTCTTTCTCGACATGCTCGATGAGCAGTTCAGCGCGGATGAGACGCTGCGCCAGCTGGAGACGGCGATCAGCTGGGGCCGCTATGCGGAGCTGTTCGACTTCGACGCTTCACGCCGGCGATTCATTCTGCCGGAGCAGGAGGAGACGGCAGAAGCGGTCGAAGAGGCCCAGGCGGAATGAGCGCGCCGGCTCCGCTCTCCCGCTACCCAACACTGGCCCGCTCGCTGGTATTGGAGCGGACCTGGCCCTTTTTTCTCGACCTCAGCGTGGCTGCCTGCGGGCTCGCCCTCTTCTACGCTGTCTTGCGCATCGCACAATATTGGATGGGGCATCCGGTAGCCTCGGTTGCCATCTCCAATTCCGCGAAGATGCTGCCGCTGTACGCCTTCTACTCCGTAGTGCGCATCGGCGTCGCATACCTGCTGAGCCTGATCTTCGCCGTTGGGTACGGTTATATTGCCGCTTACACCCCCCGCGTCGAAGGCTTCATGATCGCGGTGCTGGATATCCTGCAATCGATTCCGGTATTGAGCTTCCTGCCTGGAGTGATGCTGGCCATGGTGTCGCTGATTCCCGGCCGCCAGCTGGGAATCGAGATGGGCGCCATCCTGTTGATCTTTACCGGGCAGGTATGGAACATGGCCTTCAGCTTTTACTCCTCACTTAAGAGCTTGCCGCGGGAGCTGCGTGAAGCCGCCAATGTCTTTCGCTTTTCCGCATGGCAGCGCTTCTGGCAGCTGGAACTGCCATACTCGGCCATTGGGCTGGTGTGGAACTCCATGGTCTCGGTAGCCGGCGGTTGGTTTTTCCTGATGGCCTGCGAGATGTTCGTATTGGGCAATCGCGACTTCCGTCTGCCCGGCCTCGGCTCCTATCTGCAGACGGCGGCCAGCACCGGCGACACCCATGGCATGTTATGGGGATCGGTGACCATGATCCTCATAATTGTGGCTACCGATCAGCTGGTGTGGCGCCCGGTGATTGCCTGGGCCGACAAGTTCAAGTTCGAGCAAGGGGAGAGCACCAGCCGCAAGACGTCGCCCATCCTTTATGCGTTGCAGAATTCGAATGCGCTTGCCTGGTTGAGGCAGGCGACTTTGGTACCGGCGAGCGAATATATCTATGGCGCCCTTGCGCGGCAGCGGCGGGAGTTGGTCGCGCGCCCCATCCACGGACCGCGCAAGCGGTCAGGGCTGGGCGCGGTGGTGCTCATCGCCGCGGTTACGTTGCTGGTGGCCTTTGCCGCCTTTCGTGCGCTCGAGCTGCTGCGCTATGTGCATGGGCCGGAGATCGTAGAACTGCTTAAGGGCGCGGGCGCGACCTTTTTGCGGGTGAATGCTGCGCTGCTGATTGCTTCTGCCTGGACCATTCCTACCGGTGTGGCTATTGGCTTTCATCCCCGGCTGGCGAGAATCGCGCAGCCGCTGGCCCAGATCGCCGCCTCCTATCCGGCGACGGCGATTTTTCCTATCCTGCTGATCGCTCTTGTACGCTGGGGCGGAGGGTTGGGCATCGGTTCGATTGCTCTCATGCTGTTAGGCACCCAGTGGTACATCCTGTTCAATGTGATCGCGGGGGCTACCGCGATTCCCTCCGACCTGAGGGAAGTCGCCGAGCTCTACAAATTCTCCCGGTGGCAGCGCTGGAAGGTCGTGATTCTGCCAGGCATCTTTCCTTACCTGGTCACTGGGTTGGTGACGGCGTCCGGCGGCGCATGGAACGCCAGCATCATCGCCGAGTATTTTCACCTGAAAGATCGCACCCTGCAGACACTAGGGCTAGGCGCTCAGATCAGCGCAGCCAGCGATCATGGTCAGTTTTCCATTCTGCTGCTGGCTACGATTATTATGTCGCTGATGGTAGTAACGGTGAATCGCCTAGTTTGGCGGCCGATGTTCCGGCTGGCCGAGACCAAGTTCCGCCTGGACACGTAGCGCAGTACGCGGAGGTTTATGGCGGAAAAACCGTTCAAAGTCGGATTGCTGGGCCTCGGTTTCATGGGCCGGCGACATCTTGATGCCTACCGGTCCCTGCCTGGAGTGGAGGTGCTCACGCGCACCAGCGCGCGCTTCGCCCACCTGCAGGACCCTGACGCCCTCTACGAGGCGATGATCGAGGATCCCGAATTAGATGCCCTCGACATCTGCCTCCCCACTGCATTGCATGCCCCCCTAACCATCGCCGCCCTGGACGCCGGCAAACACGTGATTTGCGAGAAGCCCATGGCGCTCACCGTGGAGGCTTGTGGGCGCATGCTGGAAGCGGGCAAGCGTAATAAGGGCGTATTGATGGTGGCCCACGTGCTGCGCTTTTGGCCTGCCTACCGCGTGCTTCATGAAGCCGTGGCTCGGGGCACTTATGGCGCTGTTCGCTCGGCGAGGTTCGCGCGCAGATCAGGTCTGCCTGGTTGGGGTCCATGGCTGTTGCGGCCGGAGGAGAGTGGAGGAGCGCCGCTCGATCTTTTGGTGCACGATTATGATCAGGCGCTGTGGCTTTTCGGCGCGCCCGAGAGTGCGACCGCACGCACTGTGGGCTCCGACAACGTGATTGAGTGCTTCCTGCGCTACCCGGGCGGGTTGGAGGTAGCTATCAACGGGGGCTGGTACGCCGATAACATTCCCTTTGCCATGGAATTCGATCTGCAGGCGAGCGAGGCTGAGCTGCACTATGCCAATGATCATCTGCAGCTCATACGTCCGCCTGCGGCGCCCACTGAGATCGCCCTCCCGGAAGAGGATCCTTACACAACCCAGCTCGCTTATTTTCTCGACTGCTGCCGCAACGGCCATGCTCCGGTCGAGTGCCCCCCGGAGAGTTCGGCCCAGGCGGTCGAGTTGGCTTTATCTATTTCTGCTCTGGCGCTACGCTGAAGTCAATATGCGCGGCGATGGCAACGCAATTCCTCCGATCGCCATCTCAAAACGACGAGGTGTTCGATGCCAAGGAGTACGAAGCACAACGCGCAGTCACGCGTTACTGATTCCAGTGCAAGGTCAAAGAAGGATGACAGCACCGAGTTTGATCGCGCGCCAGGACAGAAGAGTCAAGATCGCGATCCGGTGAAGAGCGCGGAGCAGACCCGGCATATCCCCACCAAGCACGGAGCGATCAAATAGCCGCGTACTCCTCGTCCGTGACATGCTCTAGCCAGACCACATCGATACCGTGCTCGTCGGCCTCCTGCATAGCGATGTGAGCCATCGTCCGTCCTGGCGCTGCGCCGTGCCAATGACGTTCCTGGGGAGCAATCAAGATGGTATCGCCAGGGCGAATTACCTGTGGCGGTTCGCCGGCTAATTGCACCAATCCCAGGCCGTCCAACACGTGCAGCGTTTGTCCGACAGGATGGGTGTGCCACGCGGTGCGGCTTCCCGGCCCGAACCAGACATGGTTAGCCTTAAGCCGGGAGGGAGCTGACGGGTTGACGATCTCGTTGAGCCAGACGGTTCCGCTAAACCACGTCTCAGGACCTTTGCGGCAGCCGCGCTTTTCGCCAGTCAGGATCTTCATGATGCCGCCCATTTTATATCCCGCTCCAAAAAGGCGCGTCGAGTGCTGTGGTATCCCACTCAAGCGCCACGGCACGCCGGGATCTGCGGTTCTTAGCGGCCCGCGAAGACTGCTTGATAGACAAACTGGAACCCGATGACTAGCAGCCATAGAGAGAGCGCGAAGCGCAGCTGCCGGTTGGGAATGCGTGGGGCTACCCCGCTGCCGGCAAGGGCGCCAAAGACTCCGCCGATCCCCAGCTTCCACAACAACGCTGCGTCGTAGGTCCCACTGATCATGTGGACGCCGGTGCCCACGACGGAAAGCGCCAGGCCGAAGGTAAGATCGGTCCCCACTACCTGCGCCGCGCTGAGGGATGTAAGTCCCAGCAGGGCAACGGTGCCCAGCGCCCCGGCGCCGGAGGAAGAAAAGCCCACTTCCGCTGCAATGGGGAAGGTCATGAAGGCGACCCATTTGGGACGGTCAGTCGTCGGTCTGGCAATGGCATCGGGACGAAAGTGGCGAAAAATCTGCCAGCCGGAGGAAAAGATGATGATGGCTCCGAGGACTATGTAGAGCAGCGCCTTGGGGCCGTGCTGCGCCACGTGCCTAAAGATCAGCGACCCGAGAATGACTCCCGGTATGCCGCCGATCAGCATCCATAACAGGATGCGGTAGGAGACTTGCTTGCGCCAGATCTGGACCGGGACCACGATCAGCTTGACTACCGCGGCATAGGCCAGCGCGGTGCTCACCGCGATCTCCACCGGCACATGGAGAAAGAGGATCAATAACGGCGCCGTAACTACGCCCGCTCCCACTCCCGTGAGCGCGATCACCACCGCGATAGCAAAGCCGATCAGCAACTGCAGCATGGAGACTTTCTTCTATTCCGGTTGCACGTGGATACCACATTCCTGCTTGCGTCCTCCCCAGCGGCCCGAGCGCGGGTCATTGGGATCGAAAGGCAGGCTGGTACATGGTTCGCAACCGATGCTGGTGTAGCCCTTCTCGTAGAGCGACAGCAGGGGGATATCATGCTGTTCCGCGTACTGCCATACATCCCTGGTTGACCAATCCGCCAGCGGGCTTATCTTCTGTAGCTGCTTTCCTGTAGGCAAGGCGAACGCATCTACTGCTTGAAGATTTGCGCGGGTCTTTGCCTGCTCCCGGCGCAGCCCGGTGAACCATAGGCGGTAGGGCTCGAGCGACGCGAACAAGGGACCTACCTTGCGCATGCCGCAGCACCGGTCCGGCGCAGTCTGGTTCAGAATGCCGAATTGCGATTCCTGTTCCGCCACAGTCAGGCTGGGCAGTACATTCACCAGGTTGAGATCCCACTCCTTGCTCAGGCGATCGCGATACTCGTAGGTCTCCGCGAAGTGGTAGCCGGTGTCGAGAAAGATCACCGGCACGTTGCCCAGCGCCGCCCGCACCAAATGCACCACGACCATATCTTCCGCCTGGAAGCTGCTGGTCACGCAGACCTCCTCCGCGCGGGCCGCGGCGATCTGTTCGTTCACCAGGCTGCGGGCAGTGGCGATCTTGTCTTCGAGAGCTGCGTGGTGAGCAAGGGGGATAGACGTGCTCATTGGTTGCTCCCTTCCGCCGCCAGCGCACGCAAGATAAAGGCAAGCTTCTCTGCGGTCTCATCGGGCAATCCGGTTATGGGCTCGAAGGACGCGTCCGTACTGGGTAGGGCGAGCGAGACTTCGCCGGAAAACTCATCCAGGTCATTAGCCTCGATGAGCACCGTGACTCCTGCCTGGAACAACCGCTGCAGCAGAGCTCGATTCGCTGTCCGCGTGCGCACGACGTCGACTCCACTCTTCCCCAATGCGGTCTCGACCTGGCGCAGCAACTCAGGATCACGAATGGCCACGGCCGCAACAGCTTTCTTATCGCTGGGTGCGCGGCCGCTTAGAACCTCGCGCACCATGCCGGCGGCTACCGTCGCGTGCGATGCCGGGTCGATCAGGATGAAGCTGCCGGTGGTCCGCTGAGCAGCATAGGTATCCAGAAACAGCGGGCGAGTGGTTTCCACCTCCACTACGCCAATGCTGTTGAGCTCCAGCGTGGCTGCCTGCTCGGGCTCGAGGGTCTGCATGTTGACGCGATGCTGGATCGACCCGATGCTGGCCTTGACTGTCTGCGAAGTATGTTTCAGAAGGTAGGTCTTGCTCAGATCGAGAGGCTCGGCATCCATCCAAACCAACGCGGCGAGAAAGTTCGATGCCACTGCCGGCGCCTGGTGCGCGGCGGCCAGCATCTCACCGCGGCTGATATCGAGCTCATCCTCAAGCGTGAGCGCCACCGACATGGGCGCTACCGCCCGGTCCAGATCGCCATCGAAGGTGGTAATGCTTTTCACGCGGCTCGTTCTGCCCGAAGGCAGCGCCACCACGCGATCGCCCGGCCACACCGAGCCGGCGGCAATTTGTCCGGCAAAGCCGCGATAGTGCTGGTCAGGACGGATGACGCGCTGAATCGGCAGGCGGAAGGGCGCGTTGGCCACATCACGGCCCGTGGGCACGGCCTCCAGGTATTCAAGCAGCGTGGGGCCCTCATACCACGGCATCCTTGTGCCGCGGTCGACCACGTTGTCTCCGTGCAGGGCGCTGATAGGGATAGAGAGCAACCCGTCGATGCCTAGCTTGGATGCGAGGTGCTGCAAGTCGCGTTCCAGCGCCGCAAAGACCTCTGCCGAATAATCCACCAGGTCCATCTTGTTCACCGCGGCCACGATGTGGCGCGTGCCCAGCAGCGAGGCGAGATAGGCATGACGGCGTGACTGGGTGAGAATGCCCTTGCGTGCATCAACCAGAATGATAGCCACGTCGGCGGTCGACGCGCCGGTAGCCATGTTGCGCGTGTACTGCTCGTGACCGGGCGTGTCGGCGATGATGAACTTGCGATGGGTGGTGGAGAAGTAGCGGTAGGCAACATCGATGGTGATGCCCTGCTCCCGCTCCGCCCGCAGGCCATCGGTAAGCTGGGCAAAATCGATCGCGCTCGCGACATTCCCGATGGCTGCTTTGGTGACTGCGCGAACGTGGTCCTCATAGACGTTCTGCGAGTCGTACAGCAGGCGGCCGATCAGGGTCGACTTGCCATCGTCCACGCTGCCCGCGGTGCTGAAGCGCACCAGTTCTTTGGCCTGCTCCGCGGCGAGAAACTCCTCCATCGAAAACATATCTTCCATTTCCATAGCGCCGCGATCTAGCGAAGCAGGCATCAGAAGTAGCCCTCCCGCTTCTTCAGCTCCATCGATCCGTCCTGATCGTGATCGATGACACGGTTGGCCCGCTCGGAAGAGCGAAACGCGACCAGCTCGGCAATGATCTTGGGAATCGTGTCGGCATCGGAGCGAATGGCACCGGTGCATGGACTGCACCCCAGCGAACGCAGGCGGCACTTGACCCACTGCTCTTCCCCGGGCAGGCCCTGCACGAACGGCTGCTCCACGGGAATCAGGCTATCGCCGCGCACCAGCATCCGGCGCTCCTGGGCAAAGTAGAGCGGCACCACCGGAATCTTTTCCAGGTGGATATAGTGCCAAACGTCCAGCTCTGTCCAATTCGACAACGGGAAGACGCGAATACTTTCGCCCGGGTTCACGCGCGCGTTATAGAGGTTCCAAAGTTCAGGCCGCTGGTTCTTGGGGTCCCATTGCCCGGCGCCGTCGCGGAAGGAAAAGATGCGTTCCTTGGCGCGGGATTTCTCTTCATCGCGGCGCGCTCCGCCGAAGGCGGCATCGAAGCCATGGGTGCGCAGGCCATCGAGCAGCGCGGTGGTCTTGAGTAGCCCGCAGCAGCGCCGTGTGCCCAGGACGACCGGGTTGGCCCCCGCAGCCAGGGCTTCTTCATTGCGCCACACCAGCAGCTTTACTCCGAGCCGACGGGTGTAGTCATCGCGGAACGCGAGCATCTCTTTGAATTTGTAGCCGGTATCGATGTGCAACAAGGGAAACGGAATAGGCCCGGGGTAGAAGGCTTTCTGCGCCAGGCGCAGCATGACGGAGGAATCCTTGCCGATGGAGTACAGCATGACCGGCTTCTCGAACTCAGCCGCCACCTCGCGGAAGATGTGGATGCTCTCCGCCTCCAACAACTGTAGATGGCTAAGCTTCGGCGCGGCGCCTGCTTCCATCGTTTGGACTCCCAAGCTTGCCACTGCGGCTCCTTCGGTCCCCACTGTGTATTGCTGCTTTGGCTCAATAAAAAACCGCTCGCCAGGGGTCTGGCAGCGGTTGTGATACTCGTCTGAGTTACGCGAAAGTCTGGTTGGGAAACCCTACTTCTCAGCTAGCAAAACTCACACCCGCTACTGCAGTGACAACGAACAACACTTGTCACAGCAACAACAACCAGCGGGATAATGCGTAGTCTGCATAGGATTTATACTCTTGCCTGGCTGCCCTTTTGTCAAGCACAGGACGGCCCCGGAAACCATCTCGAAAGGCACGAGAACGTACTCGATTCCGCGTGATGGCCGGCAACCACCACTGCGGCAACTGCCCTTCACGTATAAAGAGTCATAGGAGCGCTGCGGGATTCATGAAATGTATACGGGTCGGCCTGATTGGCTTTGGATTCGCAGGACGCGTCTTCCAGTCAAACGTCATCGAAGCAGTGGAGGGATTGGAGTTAGCCGCCATTGTGCAGCGGAGCGGCTCGGAGGCCGCTGCCGCTTTTCCTCACGCCAATATCGTACCCTCCGTCGACGCCCTATTAGAGGATGCGAGTATCCAGCTGGTGGTGGTGGCAACGCCAAATGCCAGCCACCTGCCCATCGCCCGGCAGTGCCTGTTGGCCGACCGCCATGTGGTCATTGACAAGCCTTTTACCCTGAGCTCAGAGGAGGCGGCGGAGCTGATCCAGTTAGCCCGTGAGCGCCAGCGGCTGCTCAGCGTCTACCAGAACCGCCGCTGGGATGGCGACTTCTTGACGGTGCGCAAGTTGCTTGACGGCGACCAACTGGGC
Source organism: uncultured Acidobacteriaceae bacterium (assembly GCA_963787145.1). Lineage (GTDB taxonomy): Bacteria > Acidobacteriota > Terriglobia > Terriglobales > Acidobacteriaceae > PALSA-350. The sequence continues at coordinate 6,654 of CAWBBY010000041.1, read as the reverse complement.
CGTCTGGTCAAATTCGAGTCTCATTACGACCGCTATCGTCTTGCGCCCAGGCTGCACGCCTGGCGGGAAGACGGCTCGCCCGGCGGCGGAGTGCTTTTCGACCTGGGATCGCACCTGGTGGACCAAGCACTGGTGCTCTTTGGTGTTCCCCAATCCGTCTGGGCGAGCGTCCGGGTAGAGCGGGAAGGGGCCCGGTCGGATGATGCCTTCGACCTCCACCTGCACTACCCCGCATCGGGGCTGGGGGTGTGGCTGCGCGCCACCTGCCTGGCGCGCGCTCCCGGAGCGCGCTTTACCCTCAACGGCACACTAGGCACTTTTCGCAAATTCGGTATCGATCCCCAGGAGGCCCATCTGCTCGCCGGAGATATGTTTTCTTCCAAGCCTTGGGGCGTGGAAAGTCCGGAGCACTGGGGCACTCTCACGATCGATGAGGGCGGTGAGCCGGTAAGCACGCGCGTCCCCACTGAGCCCGGAGACTACCGCGGTTACTACATCAACCTGCGCGATGCCATCCATGGCAACGCTGCTCTTGAGGTGACTCCGCTGCAGGCGTGGAGAACCATACGCATACTGGAAATGGCCCTGGAGAGCAGCCGCAGCGGCTGCACGATCAGGTGCGATTGGAGCCATGAGTCCGTAAAGTGTGTGGGGGAGAAAAACTCTTGATATTAGTGCGAGTTCTTCCACAGCCTGTTTAGTTGGGCCATAAAGGGTTGAAAGAGAATTGGGCTTGAGAGTCTGCGTGAGAACTAAATCTTTGATGATCACGTATCAGCATTCGCGCGCGACCAAGTTCACCCAGGACTGACGTCCTGGGACATTCTCAGCCGTCCCTGCGGGACTGGTCCTTGCCTCTTATCTAAACCCAGGACTGCGTCCTGGGCTACTCTCAGCCGTCCCTCCGGGACTCAATTCGGAGAGCCCCTGGACGTAATAGTCCATTTCAGAGGTTGAGGCACCCCAGGATTTCAGCCTGGGGAATTTTCAGCCGTCCCCGTTCGGCAGGCTCAGGGCAGGCTCTGCGGGACTGTTCGTCTCTCGAATCTTCCCCCAGGACTAACGTCCTGGGCTACTCTCAGCCGTCCCCGTTCGGCAAGCTCAGGGCAGGCTCTGCGGGACTCAATTCGGAGAGAGTAGTTCTCAGGCAGAAGCCCCTGATACACCGGGGCCCTATTGAGGAGGGTTGTTGGCTGGCCTGTCCGGCTTGCCCTCGACCTTATGGACCCCGGTCTTGGTCGTCTGCGCTGTCTTGTTGTACCCAGTCTTAGTTCCCTGCACTGTTTTGTGGTACCCGGTTTCCGTTCCCGATTTCGTCTTGTCGTATCCCTTCTCGGTTCCTGACTTGGTCTTGTCGTAACCTTTTTCCGTTCCCGATTTTGTCTTGTCGTAGGCGGTTTTGCTGCCTTCGCTCACGCCGTGCCCAGCGCTGGTCGCCGCGTGCTTGGTATCGGTTCCGGCATTCTTCATATCCTGCTTTGCTCCGGAATCGGAGGTCTGCGCAAGCGCGGGGAGACTGAGAGCGAGGGTGGCGATTAAAGCCAGAGACCTGAGGCTGCCGAAGTTCATTGTGTATTTCTCCTTACAACGTACAGCTGGCTTAGATGCAGGCTGCAGGAACCGCGTCGGGCAAAAGGTGTAGCCTGTTTGTCGTGAACAAGATAAGAACGCCCAGGGTGGGCCTCACCCAGTTGAGATGCTTTTGCTATCGTTCCTTGCTCGGCCTGGTGCTGATTGCGTCGGTCGCGAGGGCGCAAAGCCCGGTTCATATCGACGTGGACCTGGCGAAATCCGCGGGTAAATTCACGCCCATCTACAGCTGGTTTGGCTACGACGAGTCCGGGTACACAATCACGCCAAATGGCAAGGAGTTGCTTGGCCAGCTGCACGATTTGAGCCCGGTTCCGGTCTATGTTCGGGCCCACTTCCTGCTCGCCACGGGAGATGGCAAGCCCGATCTCAAGTGGAGCTCGTCGAACGTCTACACCGAGGATGCGCACGGGAACCCAATCTATAGCTGGACCATTCTCGACCAGATTTTCGATGCGTATGCCGCCGCCCATGTGCGCCCGATGGTGGAGCTCGGCTTTATGCCCAAGGCGCTTTCCACCCATCCCGATCCTTACCATATAGGATGGCCGCTCAAGCCAGGGGAGGTGGAGGGCTGGTCGTTTCCTCCGAAAGACTACAAGCGATGGCAGGATCTGAATCATCAAGTAGCCGCGCACATGGTCCAGCGCTATGGAATGGAGACGGTTTCCACCTGGTATTGGGAGGTGTGGAACGAGCCCGACGGGAAGTACTACTGGAAAGGAACCGAAGACGAGTACAACAAGCTTTACGATTACGCCGTCGCGGGCGTACGCCAGGCGATTCCCCATGCGCTCGTAGGTGGACCAGCGACGACGGGCCCTGGCCCAAAGGGGAATGCGTCACAGTATCTGCAGCTTTTTCTCGCGCACTGCGCGACGCAGAAGAGTGCGGCGAACGGCGGTCCGATCCCGCTTGATTTCATCTCCTTCCACGTTAAGGGAAGCCCCAACGTAGTGGATGGTCATGTGCAAATGGGCCTCGACCACGAATTGAACAATGCTGCAGCCGGCTTCGCCATCGTGCGCAGCTTCCCGCATTTCCAAAGCCTTCCTATCATCTTGAGTGAAGCGGATCCGGAAGGGTGTGCGGCGTGCTCCGCGCGCCTCTATCCGCCCAACGCCTATCGCAATGGGCCGCTTTATCCCAGCTATACCGCGGCGGCGATGAAGGGCCTGTTGGAGCTGGCGGATCGCGATCACATAAACCTGCTGGGGATGCTGACCTGGGCATTCGAGTTTGAAGGGAAGCCTTATTTCGACGGCTATCGCACGCTGGCCACTAATGGTGTCGATAAGCCAGTGCTGAATTTCTTCCGCATGGCTGGATTGATGAGTGGTGATCGCGTGGCGACGACCAGCAACGGAGCAGCGCCGTTGGATAGTATTTTGAAGAGCGGTGTGCGCCAGGCTCCGGACATTGATGCCCTGGCGACCAGCGCTCCTGGCCAAGCTTCTGTGCTGCTGTGGAATTATCACGATGATGACGTCGCTGCGCCCGGCACTGCCATCGTCGTGTCGATCAAATCCATTCCCGGCTCCGCGTCTCGCGTGCTGCTGCAGCATTACCGCATTGACGATCATCACAGCAACGCCTACACGGTGTGGAAAGAGATGGGATCGCCGCAGAACCCTACGCCCGAGCAATACGCAAAGTTGCAAGCCGCCGGCCAGCTCCAACTGCTCGACTCTCCGCGGTGGATTACTCCAGAGAATGGAGCGATACAAGTGGATGTGCAACTGCCCCGCACGGGTCTTTCGCTATTGCGCGTGACGTGGTCAACCAACTGAAGTATCAACGAAGAGCGCATCAAGCAGTTCCAGATCATTGAGTAAACGGGGCGAGGAAACGATGCGATTGGTGCAATTGAAAGCCGGCGATGTGCGCCGGGTAGCGGTGGTGGAAGAGCCGAAGTTGCGTTTGCTGCGCGACTTCGATTCTGTGTATAGCTTGGCCCAAGCAGCCATCGCGAGCGGCGGAAAACTTACCAGCGTGGCGGCTGATCATTTTACGGATGAGTCCCTCGACTACGACTCGATTTATGGTGGGGGCGCGCAATGGAAGCTGCTTGCTCCCATTGATCATCCCCAGGAACCTGCCCGATGCCTGGTGTCGGGCACGGGACTGACCCACATGGGCAGCGCGCGCGACCGGGCTTCGATGCACACCGCCAAGGAACATGAGCTGACCGACAGCATGAAAATGTTTCACTGGGGCATGGAAGCGGGCCGCCCCAAAGCAGGAGAAATAGGAATCGCCCCGGAGTGGTTTCACAAGGGCTCTGGCGCGATCGTCCATGCGCAGGGCGAGCCGCTGCTGGTTCCCTCCTACGCGGACGACGGCGGCGAAGAGGCGGAGATCGCAGTAGTGTATGTGATTGGTCCGCAGGGTCAGCCCTATCGAGTTGGAATGGCCCAGGGTAATGAGTTCTCTGACCATCGCTTCGAGAAGAAAAACTATCTCAACCTGGCTGGATCGAAGTTACGCAGTTGTTCGATCGGGCCCGAGCTGGTTGTCGATCCTGATTTTCGCGCCGTGCCGGGCACGGTGAGCATCACCCGCGATGGCAAGACGTTCTGGTCACAACCGATCGCGAGTGGTGAGGAGGAGATGTCGCACAGCCTGCGCAACCTGGAGCATCACCACTTCAAATTTGAACTGCATCGGCGTCCGGGGGACTTGCACATCCATTTTCTGGGTGCGCATTCCCTCAGCTTTGGGCAGGGTGTTGAACTCAAGGATGGGGACGTCATGGAGGTCCATTTCGATGGATTCGGCAGACCCTTGCGCAACCCGGTCAAGATGGTGGGGGAAAAGGATGTCCTGGTCGAGGTGATTCCTCTCCTATAACCAAGGCCGTGCAGAAAATGTGCGAAGTGAGCGAACTAAGCTGACTAAGTCTGCTCCACGGCCGTCGCCGGCCTGCTCCCTAACTGAGCGATTCCCCGGCTAAAGAACCACGCGAGCCGCGGCTTCCGCCGCCTCCATGCAAGCGGGGGCTCCCACCAGCATGAGCCTCCGACGACTAGTAAACAGTCCCGGTTTGCATTGTCAAAAAGCCGCGTGAGCAACGACGAAGGATGAGCATCTTCCTCCGCTCACAGCGACGCTCACTTCGTCAACGATGAATAGGATCTCGACGCGATATTGAGCCAAATGAGGAGCTGCTCCGAAGCCATCAAAAATCTGCGCGGCTGGGACGAAGAGCGCAGTTTTGTTCCGGCGCGATGGAGCGGAAGGCGCCCAGCCGGGGTGGCCAGCCGCGAGACCTGGTCCGGTAGGGGAGTTGAGAGGCGCATTGAGATGAGAAAGAACTGTCTGTCCGCCCCTTGGGGCGTGCCCAGGGGCGGCGGCCCCGGGGTTGGATATGGGGTTCAGGAACGCGATGTTCCCGTCCTTGTTTCAGTCGTGGTGGCGGCTAAGTCCTTTGTTTTCCCAAGATGGTCAAATTTAATTTTTTCCCGCCCCCATAAGTTATTTAGGGGACTGGTCAGCCAGCTGATTCGTTTTCCGGCAGCTCCAAATCGGGCGCCGGGGATGCTTTCCCTGGTGCGCCCTTGCGGGGCCGCAGGAATGCTGCGGAAAGGCGTAATCCGTTTCACTGTCACATAAGCCTTTGCTACACCTAAGTCATCGCGCCGGCAGGCGCTGACGATTCCCGGTGGTTGGCGGCAGATGCACGGGCAGAGCGCGCCGGTGCAAGGCCAGGCAGGGCCGTCGTGAAGACGGCGCTGGATATCGATTCTTGGTTGCACAATAGCACGGTTTTAGGGGCGCGTCGAGAAAGCAAGAAAAGCTCTTTGGTAACCATTACTGCGCTTTGTCTCTTCACCATCGCGCAAGGGAGTGGCTACCGAGGTGGTTCCGAGGTCCGCCGTGACCGAGCTGCCCGACACCCCTATCTGTCCAGGGTAACTTGTGATCGTAGCTGCTCTGCGAGTGGTGATCTTGTGGTCCCCGGGTTTCCCTGTCCCCGGGTTTCCCCGAATCGTTTCATGACCTAGGAGGCCCTCAGGAACTTGCGCAGTGAGTCGTTGTACTTCTGAGGACCTTCCCAGAACATCGCGTGGCCCCCACCTTCGTCAGCCTCAAAAACGACGAAGGAAGAGCCCGGAACGGCCTCGTGGATCCCTTGCGCGATTTTCACTGGTACTTTCGACACGCGTCCACCAATGACCAGTGTGGGCACCTTGACCAACGCATACGCATCCCACCAATCACCGAAGGCGGCCCAGCGAAAGAGTTTGGCCAGGTACGGGCGAGGGAGCTTGAGCCCCTCACGGTAGAAGGCTTCCTTCGCCGACTCCTGCGCGTCGCCGGTGAGAAATTGGTCGCTAAAACCCTTGGAGAAGGCGATGGCATCGGGACCTTGGAAGGCGTCAATGGCGGCCAACGCCTGATCCGCACTGAAGATTCCATCACGCAGGTGGCAGGGTGAATCGTCGGAGAAGACAATCGCCCGCAGTCGAGAATCACCGTAAAGCTCGAGGTAGGTCAAAATGATCTTACAGCCACCGGAGTGGCCGAGGATCGTCACGTCGTTGAGGTCGAGTGCGCGGAGAAATCCGTCGAGGTCCTTGGCCAATGTGTGGTAGTTGTAGCCGCCCTCTGGTTTGTCCGACTCGCCATGACCACGGGGATCGAGAGCAATCACCCGGAACTCGTCGTACAGTCCCTCAAGCTGGTACTTATACAGCGACGCGGCATGACCTAGTCCGGGCAACATCACCAGCGTCCGGCCCGCACCGGCCTCCCAGTATCGCAAGGTCATCCCCGGTGCGACCTCGACGCCCTTTAATTCAGCCCGCAATGGGAACGGTATCATCGCACTACCTACCGTTCACCAACGTGCCGTCCTTTTCCTGGCCGAGGTGGATGTCGGACAAATGCAGAAAGCGGTGTAACATTCAGCGTGCTTCTCCCAGTGCCATTGCAAGTTTCTGGGCCATTTTTAGCGTACCCATCCGCTCAGAAGAGCGGTTTCCTCGATTTCCGGGTCCATGGCCATTTTAGCAATCAAGTGAACGTGGTTGGACATGAGGCAATATCCGATGAGCGCCACTC
>CAWBBY010000040.1:0-65093 GCA_963787145.1 uncultured Acidobacteriaceae bacterium | reverse complement strand
TTCGAACGGTCCGATTTGTGCAGCCCTCGAGGTGTATCGCGATCAGTCCCGCAGGAGTCTGTGTCATAGCAAGGTCAGAAGGAACAGGACGGGTGCCCCAGGTTCGCCAATGCGGACCTGGGCCGAAGACGACGGGGCATAGCCCCACGACCGCATTTGCTGAATCCCAGCAAATCGCGCTTTGGACAGCAAAAGCATTCAACCGGGTTTATCTGCTCCTGCTATGACACAGACTCCGAAGAGCCTGCCCTGAGCTTGTCGAAGGGGACGGCTGAGGATGACCCAGGATGTCAGTGCGGACTTCAGATCCGCAGGCCGCAAGGCCCTGAGAGGCGGCCAATTTGCACCCCGCTTCAGGCAGCAAACCAACCTTGCTGAGCACTATGGTTTTCACCTGAGCCTTAGTCAGCTGAGCGACAAGCGGAGGCCCGTCGCGTGTACAACCGTGACTGTGACTTTTCCCTGTTTGAGCGGGCCGGCCTGGGCAGATCGCGCAATGTGAAGCTTCGCGGCTATCGAGAGCCGGGGGCTGGAGGATTTCGGTCTCCACCGCTCCGGTTCTGCCGGTTCCAAAGTCCAGGCTCAGGATGAGATCCTTTTCCAGGTCTTTGTTCAAGATAATGACGGCTGAATAGGTCCACCTCGTTTCCGATCTGGAAGTACTGCAGGCTGGAACCGAGGGTTTTTGCCGCGAACCCGGCCTCCTCTGCGGCGCGGGCGGGCGTATTGGTTCCCATCCCAATGCCATAGAGGCAGGTCCAGCCCGTGGCCTTGAGAAAACCCGCCAGGTTGCGCACTGCTTCGGATGTGACGGCATAATACTGCGCTTTGGGCTCGCCTTCGACCTCGCGGATGGGCGGGTGCCCGGGTTCAGGAGAACCAGGGGTGGGTTTCCAATAGGCGAACTCGCTGGCGTTGCCGCCAAGGCGCAGCACGCCCCGCGGCGCCAGAGCTTTGAACTCCTGGATCAATCCGGTGTTGTTCGCCGAGAAGAAAGTCGGATCCGTGAGTTGCTGCACCTCGTAGGATAGGCCGACAAAGTCGTCAGGCATGTGGGGGCCAGTGGCCTCAGCCGGTATGGTCAGAGTGACCTGGATTCCCGCGGCGCTCTGCGCACGGAGGCGGGTTGCGGCAACAGAAAAAGCCGCGGTGGCGAGGAATCTGCGTCGGCTGATCGTGGTCATCGTAATCGATGGGTAAGGGCGGGAAACGATCCAGTTTTCATCACTCCCAACATAGAGCGGATCCCACACAATTTGTGCAAGTCAAGAATGCCTCGCAATCGTGTACAGTGCAAGCGACACGATAAAGCGGTAGAAATTATGGAGAGAAGCGCATGATCAATCGCCGGAAATTTCTGGTTGGCTCTCTGGCCGCAGGAGCCGGTAGTATCGGTTTCAACGGAGCAGTCAGTTCTTCTATCCTCGGAATAGAAGCGCCCAATCGCCTGCCGATGTCCGCCAGTGATGCTGGGAGCGCGCGGTTTTCCAGATGGTTTCCTGTGGGGCATGGCGACGGCCGCTTACCAGGTGGAAGGCGCGTGGAACGAGGACGGCAAAGGCGAATCCATCTGGGACCGCTTTGCGCACACCACCGGCAAGATTAAAGGTGCAGCCACCGCTGATGTTGCGTGCGATCACTACCATCGCTTCCCCGAGGACATCGCAATCCTTAAGCGCCTTCACCAGAAGAGTTACCGGTTTTCTATTTCCTGGGCACGCATTCAGCCGACAGGCACCGGCGTAGCCAACCCAAAAGGTCTCGACCATTACAGCAGAGTCGTCGATGCTCTCCTGGAGGCTGGCATTCGCCCTTTCTGCACGATTTACCACTGGGACCTGCCGCAGGCGCTTGAGGACCGCGGCGGCTGGCCGAACCGCGATCTCGCCGGTTACTTTGCTGACTACTCGGGAATTCTGGCGAAACACCTCGGGGACCGCATCACCGTCTGGGCTCCCTTCAACATGCCCTGGTCCTTTACGTGGATGGGTTATGGCGTCGGTGTCTTCCCGCCGGGGCGCGCCAGCTATACCGATTTCCTCAAAGCGGCGCATACGGTGAATCTCGCGCAGGGCGAGGCCTTCCGATCCATCAAGGCCGCCTCATCCCAAGCCACCGTCGGGAGCGCCTATGGCATGGCGCCGGCTTACCCAAAGACCGACAGCGAAGCCGACCGCGCCGCGACCGAGCGCTACCACGCCATGAATAATGTCTACTTTCTGGAAGCCGCAATGCATGGACGCTATCCGAAGGCCTTTGTAGTTCCTACTCCATACCAAGCCATGGGCTATCGTCCCGGCGACGAGAAAATCATGCAGGTTCCTCTGGACTGGATCGGCTTCCACTATTACACGCGGCGTATCGTCTCCGATGCGAGCGGCACTGCGCACCCCGGAGCAGGCGCCAGCTTCGGCACCGAAAGCGAAGAAGATGCTGCGGCCGGACGGGACCCATATACCCGTTTCCATGCGGTCATGCCCGCAGAGGGCCCTCTCACCGATGCCGGTCTGGAAGTGTGGCCGCGCGGCATCTACGATCTGGTTACACGCATCAGCCGGGACTACAACAATCCCATCATCGAAATCACCGAAAGCGGCTGCAGCTATCTCGACTCTCCCTATGCGAAGGAAGATGACCGCGTACCAGACGCGCGGCGCATCGCTTTCTTTCGTGGGGAACTCACCGAACTCTCCCGTGCCATTACGGACGGCGCTCGCGTCCGGGCCTTCCATGCCTGGAGTTTGCTCGACAACTTCGAGTGGGCCGACGGATATGCCCAGCGATATGGCCTCACCTATGTCGACTTTCGCGACCAGACACGTACGGTGAAGGATTCGGGTTTATGGTATGGGGGTGTGGCTGAACAGAACCGCGTGACGGCGTAGCGCCTCCCCCCCCCTATGTGCCGGCGTGGCTGCCGTCCATAACGCTCTGGATCAGGTCCCCGAGCTGTTCGGCGGTGAACTCGTTGCCATCCAGATTCGCCACCAGCTTCCCGTCCCGGCCTATCACGGCGGTGTGCATGGAGTGCGCCAGCATCCCCTCGTCACTCCAAACGCTCATGCCAAACATGTGGCAAACGCGCCGGATCTCGGGAACAGGACCGGTCAGAAAATACCATCCCTTGGTGTTCTCTTTCCATGTAGACGCGTACTTTTCGAGCACCGCCGGGGAGTCGGTTTGCGGATCGAAGCTTACGCTGAGCAGGACCAGATCCTTATCCATACGACCGGCAAAGCGCCGCTCGACTCGCCCGAAGTTGTTGGCCAGGCGGAAACAGTAGTTGGCGAACGGACAGCGTGTGTAGAGGAAGGTAATCGCAACCGTCTTGCCGGAAAATTCCGATAACCTGATCGGCTGTCCGTGTTGATCAGTGAGTGCAAAGTCAGGAACGGGCTGGCCAACGGCGAGCAATTCTTTGCTGTTTTCGGGCGCCAGCATCTTGCCGAGTAGTTCCATACGCTTGACGGCGAGCGGTTCCGCGTCAGGATTCATGAAGTGGTGAATACGAATGTGTTCCGCAGACGGTGCATCGGGGTTCGCCACCAGCGTGAAATCGATCATCACTCCCTGCCGCAGCGCTGCCAGTTCGCCGGGATCGTCGACTGCGAAAGTCATCTCCATCGCAGGCATGAAATGAGGAATCTCCGCACACGAAACAACGATGGTTCGCGGCGGCTGAATCTTCAATACGATCCCAAAGGCGAGATAGCGCTGTGCCCCAAATGCGGCTGGGCCTGTCAAGAGAGAGCACACGATCAATATCCAAGCGGACCGTTCGGCCTCGATCTGCTCACTGGCTTGCTCGCAGGTTGGGCGGCATCTTCTTGGCGCCCAGCCGGTATGAGGGTAGCTCGCGCTTGGTATATTGCGGCTTCGACTCCTCGACCTCGATGAACTCATCCATCGGAACATTCTTCAATATTTGTGTTGTCTTGCTGGCCGGCCAGTAGATCTCGATGGTCTTGATCCGTCTTGCTTTGCCGAGGCCAATCTCTTGCGCCAGAGGCGACGCGCCCCATGAGCCTCCGCTGCCCACCTGGCGATAGAAGGCCTGCTCGGTATGGTTTCCGTTCTCGACCACGACCTTTATCTTCGCATCAATGCCGGAGCGGTTGGTCTTCACTCCTCGCAGTTTGACATTGATCCAGTGATTCGCATTTCCTGGATTGCGGAAGACGCGGATCGGATGGGCGTCTGAAGGGACGGCGCCCCCCATCTCGACAACGATGTCCTGGTGACCGCGATTCTCGAGATCGGCGAAAGAGATGCCGTGCGTCTTATGCAGCTCTCCGGTCCCGGAGGAAGCGGAAATATCCACAAAAGTCTGGGCCGCCTTGTTGCGCAACAAGACATTGGGCACCAGCGACGCGTACTCCGCGCTGCCGGTCCCGAGGTAGATATCAAGAAACCCGTCGTTATCCACGTCGCCGAAATTCGCGCCCATCGGCATGTACACCTTATCCAGACCCACCTTTGCGGTCACATCCTGAAAAGTGCCATCGCGCATGTTCTTGTAGAGTCTCAACGGCTTGGCATTGTGCGGCAGCTTCATATAGGTCCGCATCGTCTCGTCAATCGAACTGTAATCGCTGGTTATAAAAAGGTCGGGCCAGCCATCGTTGTCGTAATCGAAGAACCAGGCGGTAAAGTCGGCCCATGAGTCCGCCACTCCTGCCTTGGCTGCGACTTCGGTGAAGGTGTTGTTCCCGTTGTTGTGATAGAGGAAGTTCTTTCCCCGCATGTTGGAAACAAAAAAGTCCGGATAGCCGTCGCCATCGTAGTCGGCCGAGACCACGGCCTTCGAGAAGGCGCTGCGATCGATTCCCGCGCTAGCTCGAAATATTTTCAAACGTGCCGTCGCCCTTGTTGCGGTAGAGCTGGCTCGGACCTTTCTCATTGCCGACAAACAGATCGATCCACCCATCGTTATCGATATCCGCCCAAACTGCTGTTTGCGTGGCAAAGAGTTCGTTGCCCAGGCCGGCCGCAACGGTGACATCAGTAAACGTGCCGTCACAATTGTTCTTAAGCAAACTGAGTGGAAACGGATTCTGCCAGCCGCCGCGCATCACCAGCAAGTCCATGCAGCCGTCGTTGTTGAAGTCCGCCTGGAGGAAATTCGTGCCCGCGGGAATTTTGGACAAGCCGGAGCGATCGCTCCAGTCTGCAAATGTGCCGTCGCCGTTGTTATGGAAGTAGTGCAGGTGATCGCAGGCATCGTAACCGCTGGTGAGCACGTCGAGCAGGCCATTGTTCTCCAGGTCCTCGACCAGCATGCCGCCGGCTATCTGTGGCAGAGCAAGGCCGGCGGCCTTGGCAACATCTTCGAAGCGTCCGATGCTCTCCGCGGGATCGAATTCCGCTGGCGCCGTGATGCGGTACTGCGGCGGCACGCCCGACGGGTACTGTCCCAGCGTCATGTACGCCAGGTTCAGTTGCCACTTGACCTCGAGGTCGTCCGGCTTGCGCTTGAGATACTTGAGGAAATACTCAATGGCCACCTTCGAGTCTGCGGGATCCGCGAAAGATTCGCGGGGATTCTTCGGCGGAAAAATGCACCGGTCACCCGGATCCGTGTATATACCGTTCTTCATCTCCGATCGATGAAGGTAGGCGCTTCCCAGACACTTCTTCCATCGTTTCCACTCCGGCCGGCACATCGGCCTGGTCGATGGAATAGCATTTTTGCCATTCGGCGATCGCCTGGTCCATATCGCCTTTGTAGGAGGCAAAGACGGCGAGGGCGTAGTGGTATTGCATTTGTTCCATGGGGCTGAGACTGGCCGCGTCAGGGGATGCGAGAAGCTTGTGGACAGTGTCGGTCAATATGGGTAATAGCGGCCCATCGTGGATGCGGCAGACACTTGCCATATTGCTGTTCCAACCCTCGGGCTTTGCGACCGTCTGGAAAGCCGCCTCTACGTCCATCAGGCCGGAAGTGTCCGGTGGAAGCCGCACGATGTCTTGTCCGCCCAGGGGCAAGCTGACCGCGTCCATTCCGATGGGCCCTTTCTCTGCGGAGCCCATGGGCGAGGCGTCCGCGGCGGGTGCGGTGTCTTGTGCTACCTGGTCATCAGGCTTATCGATTTTGAGGATGGCGTAGCCGGTGGGAATTTGCACAACCCCGGAAAACTGCCCGGGACTCAATCCCTGCATGGCATTGCGCAATTCCGTGCGCAGCCCATCGGGGGTAACCATTCCGAGCGATCCGCCTTCGGCCGCCGTGGGATCCGTCGACTCGGCCTTGGCCACTGCCGCGAAGTCTGCTCCGGCCTTTAGCTCGCCCAGGGCATGCTCGGCCTTTTCCTGTGTCTCCGTCACGATGATGCGCACGGGAACTCTGGCCACCTGCGGTTGCACCGCGACACAGGAGATCGACAGCAACCCAAGGGCTAACCAGCATCGGAGCGTATTTCGCCACATACTTCGCAGACCTGCCTTCACCCTTGGCGCCTGCTGACACTACCAACCCAAAAAGCCTGGCTCATGCTTTAGGGCAAGAGGACAGACGGATGGCCTAAAGGGACGCTCTCTGTGGAAAGGCTATATTCCCGGCGCGCATTTATCAATGCGACCGATGGAACGGAGGATTTCATGCCCGTGCGGGGGGCAGCTGCAAAAAAAATCTTACGTTGACATCGCCGATTTGCTCCTGTTACGTTCGCTGCGATCCGGGCCATTTGTTTAAATTCTCCCAGTTATGGACCGCCCCATGCGATTCACTCCGCGATTCGGCAAGCCAACCCTTCCCGTCGAGACTCTTACCTGCACCCGGTTAACGCCCAGCCACAAAGCGAGAACCCGCCGCAGGCAACCGCGCCTGCTCCTGTGCCTCTGCTCGGCGCTCCTCATCAGTTTCACTGCCGCCCTGGCCCATGCCCAGGACTACACCTCGATAGTCGTTTTTGGCGACTCCCTGTCGGATACCGGCAATTTCGCGGATCTTACGCAAGCCAAGTACGGAGTGCGGATTCCCGGACCAGATGCTAACTACACGGATGGCCGCTTTACCGACGGCGACGACACCTTGCCCGCTGCGCAGAAATACTTCGGGCTGTGGATTGAACAGTTCGCAGCGACGCTGCCATCCAAGCCCCTGATCAAGAACTCGCTCGAGGGCGGAACCAACTACGCTTACGGCGACGCCAAGAATGGCAAGGGCACGGCGACGGTTAGCTTCGGATCCTTAAATTCGCTATCCGTCAACGTAGACAATATTGGCCAGCAGGTGACCGACTATCTTGCCACCCGTCCCGGAATCAACAATAAGACTCTGTTCGCCATTTGGGGCGGCGCCAACGACATTATCGACGCCACCTCCACGGACGATGTCATCAAGGCGGCGATCGATCAGCTGATCAACATCCAGCACCTTATCGATGCCGGAGCCACCCAGTTCATTGTCCCTAACCTCCCTCCGATTGGATTAACGCCGCTGCTCATCGGTACCCCGGCCTCGATTCCTGCGACCGCGGCGAGCGCCCTATATAACCAGGCTCTCACCACGGGCCTCTCTGTTCTGCGCGACCTCAATCGTGAAAAGCACCTGCATTTTGTCCAGCTCGATGTCTTCTCTCTCTTCAATCAGATCGTCGCTTCGCCCACAAAATACTCACTGACAAACGTGACCTGCGAGTGCTCAGGGCATTGCCACGATCGATCCGGACACATATCTTTTTTGGGATGACCTCCATCCCACCACCCGCGGCCACAACATCCTCGCCGCCATTGCAGCCAGCGCTATCGCCGCCAGCGAGTGTGAGGCCGCATCCTGTAGCAGATGAGAAAAAGTGGAAAGGGCGCGTTTATCGCGCGCTTTTTTGGGGCCAAACCGCTCCGAACAAGTTCAAGGAGACATCGAGTACGTTAGCCAGCCCTGGCCATGTGCTTCAGAGCAATCTCGACCGCCACCAGAACAGCCCGATCGGCTCCATTGAGAGCCTCCCGCTCCGACAGCCCTTGATACGAATCACGTAGGCGCTCCAGTACCTCAATAGCATTCGGAACCACCGTGAAAGTCAGGATATTGCGTGACAGCTCAATTGGGTCAGCCATGGTTGGCTCTCCAGCACCTGATCGATTTGGAAGACGGATAGAACAGCGAGCCGGTTTCATCAGCTTCCAAATTGTAGGAAACCAATGGAAGAGTTCGAGGGGAAATGCCGTCGGAGTAAAACCATAACGAGTCTGGCGTTTCAAGTCATTCTTCATCATTCGACATAAAACACTCCGGTACCCGGTCGTTGATTACCCTACGCGCGAAATTGTTCCTCGGTATTCTTGACTGGGCCGGCGAACAGGATGGACTTCTACCGGATCGGTTCCACTTTGAGCATTCGTGAGGCATCAACAATGCCCACTCCCCTGGGCATGTCCCCCGGATTTCCTGTGGAGCTTGGTGGCGTTGGCGAACTTCATGCGGCTTTCCTTACTGAAAGCCGCACACGCAGTCATGGAGTGGAGCCGCGTACAGGAAATCCGGGTCGCCTGGGCGTACATGGGCCAAAAGACGGGATTAGCCCCTTCAATCGTTCCAACTCGCGAGCAAACGGCATTGGTCCGAGCGAGAGCCTGGTCGGAGTACTTTGACTCCCCGGCTTGCGCAATGCACCTGAAAACTGTTCCGGAACGTCTTCCGCTGCTGCGGTATGCTGTAAGAGCTATTTCGAGCAGGCAAGATGCATGGTGAAGCAAGCGGGAAAGAGGGGCCGGCCCCCAGCGCCGGAACAACCTGGCAAAATGGACATTCGCACCGTCGCGCAATTGGCGAACGTGTCCATCGCCACCGTTTCGCGCACCATCAACCGGGTGTCAACAGTGAACCCGAAGATGGCCAAACGGGTATGGGAGGCGATCGAGAAGCTGGATTACTTTCCCAATACCCAGGCGCGAGCGCTGGTGTCGGGGCGCAGCCGCCTGCTCGGATTGATCGTTTCAGAGATTACCAATCCCTTTTTCCCGGAGCTGATTCAGGGGTTTGAGGATATCGCCGTGGAGCACGGCTACGAGATACTGATCAGCTCGACCAACTACGATCCCCGGCGCATGTCCCTATGCATACGACGCATGCTGGAGCGCAGAGCAGAGGGAGTGGCAGTAATGACCTTCGGGGTGGAAAAACCGCTGCTGGAGCAGTTAGCCGAGCGCAAAGTGCCGCTGGTCTTTGTGGACGTGGGCCCGGAGAGACCCGGCATCAGCCTGCTGCGGGTGGACTATCGCCACGGCATCCAGCAGGGGGTGCAGCACTTGGCAGTGATGGGGCATCGGGACATTGCATTCATCAGCGGGCCCAAGCGGCTACACTCGGCGCAATCTCGCCTGGCAGCTTTTACCAGCTCGCTCGAGGAATGCGGCATCGCGCCCAATCCTGCATGGCTGGTGGAAGGGGACCACACCATGGAAGGGGGCATCGAGGCTATGGATGGCCTGCTTAAATCGAGGCATCTGCCCACGGCGGTGATGTGCTCCAACGACATGACGGCGATCGGAGTGCTGCACAAGCTATACCGGGCAGGGCTCAGGGTCCCCGACGATTTGTCGGTTATCGGCTTCGACGACATTCGCATCGCAAAGGTGACGATCCCGCCTCTTACGACGATCCAAATGTCATGCTTCGAATTGGCTCGCGCGGCCGTGACGGCGTTGCGCGCACTAGTGGAAGAGGGCGGAGAGCCCAAAAGAAGCTACAAGATCAACACTCACCTGGTGGTACGCGAATCGACTGGCTTGCCGAAAGGCACCCTGCGCGATCTTCGCAAAGCCCAGAAAAGCGGCAAACGAACTCCGGCTGCTGCGCGCTCCAGAAACTCCACTCCATAACTCCACTGTTGAGCGATCGTCACCGGGAGCACTTACTGCGCCGTTACCTTCAGCAGAACGCTGGCGTGCGGCCGCAGCGACAGGGCGAGGGCATCGCTGTTTCCCAGATCCTTATGCGTCCACAGGTCGCGGACGCTGACTTTCTTTGCGTTGATGCCGACCGATTTCCATGGAAGATGAACAGCGCTTTCCGTTTCGCCAATATTGGAGACGGTCACATACTTCGACTGCTGCACCTGACGTAGAGACCGGGACCACTGCGCAGCAACCGGCCGCGAGCACGGCGCACAGGAGAATACGAAAAGCCGGCTTCATCAGGGTCTTCTCTCTATTGTGGTGGAAAGTTTCTGACCACGGTGAAGATAGCGACGAGCACAAAGGATAGCTTAAGTAACGAATCGGGGATCGTGGGCCAGAGGAATGTGGTCGCCCTCATGGCACGCCAGTATGTCAACGCAAGGAAGACAGCGGCAAAAGGAAAAAAGATGACCACCATTGCATTCCAATGCGCCGCCTCGTTCAGCCTGCCGTGCAGCAGAGCCGCCAGCGCGCGCGTTCCCCCACAGCCTGGACAGTACAGGTGTAACCAGAAGAAGACGGGGCAGCGCGGATAAAAGCGCGAGCCGGCGGGTGGAAAACGCAAAAGTACGCAGGCAGCTGCCGCAACCGCGAACGCAACGAGATTGGCAAGCCACCGGCGCGAGTTAGCACTCATGCAGACAGGGGACCCAGGCGGCCGGCGTACTTGCGCCGCATGATGTCGTTGAGATGGTATTGAAAGTAGATATCGCCGAAGAAAAATGTCATTACGACGCCGAGGGAAAGTCCCATAGGTTCGACCGAGTTGTAATGCTGCTCAAGAGAACTCCTAAGGCTGAATCTTCCGATTAAAGTGAGAATGCCAGTAAAGGAGATTCATGGCTCCCGCAATGGAATGCGAGGAGTGGGTGTGCACTACTTCGAAGCCGGCATAGAATGTGGCCGCCAGAACGCATATGGCGGCGACGTAATAGTAAAAAGCTGTGCTCTGGGGCGCGACCTTCTTCATCCAGGCCGCCTGCACCAGGTTCCACCCCGCGCTAAAGAGTCCACAGCTGAGTAAGCTGAAGAGGAGCACCAGTCCCCAATGCAGGTTGGGAGGGTCAGGATAGATGGGAGCGTTGACGACGGGGCTGCCCGAAATCTGCGCCTGCGGTGCCGGGATGGTGCCAATAATCTGCGATACGGGCAGCGGTTCGCTCATTCCCTCGCTGCGTGCCAAGTCGGTGAGGAGGATGTTTCCCGAGGCCACGTACCGTTGCAGGTCTGCGAGCGTATAAGGACCGTATTGCTGCCCGTCACGGGTAATGAAATAGTTCATGCGCGCTCTCCAGGGCCGTTGGAATCAGGTTATACGAAAGCAAGGTCCGAAGGTCGTAAGTTCAAGCCAGGCTCTTATCCAGCAGGATCAGCGTCTCCGCCAGAACGCGGGCCCCGTTTGCGCAATCACCGGGCTCCGCCCATTCTTCGGGGGTATGGCTTCTACCCTCCCGGCAGGGCACAAAGATCATACCCATCGGGGCAATGCGAGCGACGAAGACGCCGTCGTGTCCCGCCCCGCTTGGCAACCGGGTGCTATTGAATCCCGCCGCCATGGAGGCTTCCTCGATTGTGCTCTGAATCAATGGCGAGCAGGCAGTGGGTAACGTTTGGCTTAGCAGTGAGCGAGTCAGGCGCAATCCCCGATCCTTCAATTCGCCTTCCGTCCGTCTCCACAACTCTTGCTCAAATTGAAGCAATGCGGTCTCATCGGTGCTGCGCGTCTCGACGATCATGCGGACCGAACCCGGCACCGCATTGATCGCGTTCGGTTCCACAGACAGCTTTCCTACTGTCGCCACCAAATAGGGACTTTGGCTTGGCCGTAATCGCGCCAACTCGTCTACCGCTCGGATGAAACCCGCGGCCCCGACCAGCGCGTCCCGGCGAAGGGACATCGGGGTTGTCCCGGCGTGATCGGCGCGTCCTTCGACCGTCACTTCATGCCGGCGGATGCCGACGATAGCGGTTACGACGCCAATCTCGGCCTTTCGTTCAGCGAGTACCAGGCCTTGTTCGATGTGTAACTCTACGTACGCAGACACAGAATCCTGGCTGCGGATGGCTTTGCCCAACCGTTCAGCGCTACCGCCGACACTCTCGATGGCAGAAGCGAGTGTGACATTGGAAGGCAAGGTTCGCGCCAGATCCGATGCAGTCAATACCCCGGCCCAACTGCGACTGCCAATGCACGAAATACCGAAATCGCTGGGCTCTTCGGCCAGAAAATCGACGACTTCAAGAGGATGCACGAGCGAGATCTGCTGTTCCCGGATGGATTGCGCTGCTTCGAGGGCCGCCAGCAACCCGAGCATGCCATCGAAGCGGCCGCCGGCAGGCACCGTATCCGAATGCGATCCTGCGACCAGAGCTCCTAAACCGCGGCCAGTTCCCGGGGTGCGGCCAATGAGATTCCCACCCGCGTCCACTTCGACTGACAAGGCCGGCAGCCTTGAACTCTTCCTCGAGCCACGCCCGGCCCTGTGCAAACTGGCCGTCGAACGCGCGACGCGTCCAGGGCCTTGCCGGATCCGTAAAGCGACTGAGAGCCTCCATGCGGCTCCACAGCCGATCGGAGTTAATCGTGATCATGCCGGAGATGCTAGCACAAGCTACTCGAGTTATTTGCTGCCGATCAGCCGTATGCGTGCGGTAAACGCGCGGCCCTCGAACTCGCTGAATGTCCCGAACTCCGGGGAATCCACATTGTTGTTCACGATAGCCGGGTTACTGCTATTGGTGGCATTTTCCATCACGCCGCGCAGACCAAAGTAAGATCCGCGAAAATGAAAGCGCCATTCGAGGCCGGGGCTGAACGAAACATAATCGGGGAACCTCTGAGAACCGGCTGCACCCACCACCTGCTGATTGGCATTCACGGCATCGAAGGGGAAGCCGGTATGCCAGTCCAGCGTATAGACGAAATCCCAGTTCTTCTTCAGCATCGGCAGCAGCAAGGGCAACCATCCCCAGGAAATTACGCGGTTGGGCGTATCCCAGGGCAGTGGACCACTCTGCTGCGGGCCGAGCAGCGATATATCGGGCTGGTAGTCGAGAGCCGCATTGGTTCGCGCAGAGGAGTGCGTATAGGCCGCGAAGAGCTTGTATCCATTGGCAAAAGTGCGCCGCGCTTCGATCTCCTCGGAGGTATAGTGGTCCTGCCTTGCATTGGTGAGCAGATACGTCCCATACAACGCACCCAACGGCCCCTGGTTGGCATAAACGAAACCGTCGCTGGCACGTTTCTGGAGAAAACTCGCCCCGGCATAAATTGCGCCGGGAAGTTTCCTCTCCAGGCCAAGGCTCCAGTTGATGGCGCGCATTTCCTTGAGCGACCCATCGTTCGCCGTAAAGATCGTTGGCAGCGGTCCGCTGATCGGAGTAACCCCATCTGCTGCGTAATAAGTGTCATCGCGGACACCTGTCAGGGCGCGGGTTAAATACTCTAACTGTGTGTGCTCATAGTAGAGCCCGACTCCCGCGGACAATTTCGTTGTCTCTTCCCCACCGGGCGGCGAATATGTGGCGGCAATGCGGGGTGAGAAGAGGGGGCGCCGCAGGATTTCGTCCCAGTCAAAGCGCAGGCCGGGCTCGATAAGCAAGCCCGGATGCGCCAGCCAGCGATCCTGAAAGTAAGCGCCGGTTTCCAGATTATTGCGCGTGAAGGGAGCCACTTCCGAAAAGACGCTGCGGCGCAGCAGCGTTCGATCTTCGCGCAGGTAACTCACCGGCGCCTGCGAAACGCTTTCGTCGAAGCCGATATGGTCGAGAGCGAGACCGGCCCTCAGGTCATGACGTCCTTCCCAATATTGCGGGGGCAGGTATAGAGTCACTTTTCCTTCCTCTCGCTGCGAATGCGAGATCAGGTTTTCGAAATAGCTCCCTTGCGGAAGTTCCGGAGTAAGCTCGTAGGGACTATCTCCATGCGGCTCGTAACCGTCGCGGAAGTGCAAGACTCCCACGCCCAGCTCCAGCAAAGCTCCGTTCGCGAAGCTATGCTGGTCGCGTATATAGGGCAGCCATGCGGTGATATCGGTCTTGGTAGTGCTCTCCTGCGGCACCAGGGACGAGATGCCGTCGTAGGGAGAATGGTAATCATTGAAGAGGAATCCGACTGACAGGATGTTGGCGGGCGTGACGTTTATCTGAATCTTTCACCAGGTTGCTGCCACGCACCAGGTGGTTGGTATCGGCATTCGCCGGAAGCTCCTGGATGTAGATGTCGTCGTACTCTATCTCCAGGCCATCGAAGAACCACGCGCGCTTGCGCACGATCGGTCCGGAAAACGTGAAACGGGGAACAAACTTGTCGAAGCGCAATCCATTTTGATCTTTGAAGGAAGGCAAAAAATCGGTTGCGTTAAAGCGAAACTTGTTGTCGCCCATCCCGGTGTAGAACGCGACCACTCCTCCTGTGGCCTTACCGAATTCGACCGGATACCGGGTGGTTTCCGTGTCGATGGAACGCACGGCATCCGCGCTCACTCTCATGGCCAACTCACCGCTGATCGGTGAACGGATATCGAATCCATCCAGCAGGTCGAGCGTCGCATACGTTGCCGATCCGGCAACATGAATCTGGCCGGTTCCGTCCTGCACCACGCCCGGGGTGAAGGGAAGCAGATTGCGAATATCCCGGGAAGTAGGATAGGGGATGTTGACGATCTCCGGAGTATTGAAGGTGCTCTTGTCGGAGGTCTGCTCGGGATCAATCCCGGCGGTGGACGCAACCACATTCACCTGTTCCTGCACCATCTGTTCATGGGCCAGCACCACTTCGATGATTTGCTGATGAGCATCCGTCTGGCTTTCTAAACTTCGGTAGAAGCCCGGCTTTTGCACGTCAAGCTGATAGGGCAGGTCCCGTTGCAGTGAATAGGTACAGCGTCCGGCGTAATCGGTTCGCAGCTGGATAGCGGGGCGCCCTGGCTCAGAGAGAGTAACCTGGGCGCCGGAGACCGGTAGGCCATCTTCGTCGAGCACAGTCAGAGTGACCGTAGAGCGCGGCGCCTTTATCTGCCCGCTTGCCAGCATCGCGCTGCAAACGAGAGCAAAGCCAAGTACCATCGCAGTGGCGGCCCACAACGCTGCATGATGGCGACTCCCATCCCGCCGTTTCATTGCTCGCCCGGTTGCGGCGACTTGCAGATAAAGTTCGCAGCTTCGTCCGTGCTGCCCGTCCCCTGGTACCTGGCAACTTGCGGATAAGGACACAAGGGGCGCGTGCGATCGATTTTTCCGTTGGTACTATGCGAGGCGATGATCTGATCGGGCGCCTTGCCTTGCTCGACCCACTGCTCCATCGCGCTGAGCTTGTCGAAAGTATCTGGTCCTTCGCCGCCCGCGCAGTGGGCCATACCGGGAGCCATAAACAACCGCACCCAGCCGGGCGCGGGGTCGCCACTCACCTTGACAATCGAATCGTAGAACTCAACCGTGGCGCCCGGCGCCACCTGTTGATCGGCCCAGCCGTGGTAGAGAAGCAGCTTGCCACCGCGATGGGCAAATGCCGTGAGGTCGGGATCCAGCGCAATCGTATTCTTGTCGATCTCGTTGGACAAGGCCGCGTCCCGTTCCAGGTCGAAGCTTTTCCAGTCCCACATGCGGATCCTTGAAGACCACATACTTGAAGTAATCGAGAAATAGATCGGCCGGTACCGGGCCGCCTGCCAGGCGAACCCAGCGTAGCTCGGTTCCTGGCTCCAGACGCGGGAAAATCTCCTGCCCGCTGGGAGTGGTGGCAGGGCTCAAGATGCTCCGCGCCGTCTGCACTTGACGCGTGGTCAGGCACGACGGCGCGTCTCCTTCCTTGCACTGCAGAACCTCAGGGTCGAAATGGCAACGGGTGGGATCATCGATCAACCCGTCCTTCAGGCCATCGATCGTGTCGCAGGCATCCAGTACCGCTTGGTGGATCATCGGGTACTTAGTCTGTGGAATATAGCCGGCGGGATCCTTAAAGCTTACGTTCGCCAACCACAGCGCCCACGCGTTCCGCCGGAAGGTTGCGGGATCGCCAGCGATGATGCCGTCAAACTCGTCAGGATAGCGATAGGCCTGCAAGAGTCCTTCTCTGCCGCCACCCGAGCATCCATCCCAATATGAGTATCGCGGGTCGCGGCCATAAAAGGAGCGGATGATCGCCTTTGCCTTGATGGTCATTTCGTGTTCAGAGCGGTAGGCAAAATCGATGAACTTTTCCGGATGCCCCAGCACAAAGGAGCCACCCGGACCCTCGTGACCATCGTCGGTTGCGCTGGCGGCGTAGCCCCGGCGGAGTGCGTTGGCAAGCGCCTTATAGTCGATCGCTCCGCCCCAGCCGCCGCTGCCCATAGCCAGAAATTTTCCATTCCACCCGGCGATGGGGAGCCACACCTCGATCTTGATCTCGGAGTCGCTCGACGGCCTCAGCGTGGCCGCGACACGACAGAATGCCGGCAGATCAGCGAAAGCGCTGCCGGTGGTAGGCGTAAACGCACCGGCGCCTACCACCTGTGCAGATGTTATCGACGCATTCGGCAATGCAAGCCGGAGAAGGCCTGCACAGGATTGAGTAGCTATCGGTTGAGGAGTGGTAGCGCCAAGCGCAACAGAGGCCGCCAACACGAGGGTGAATGCCAGGCCTCATCCGCCGCTCCGTCTTACCGGTTCGAGAACAGTGGTACCGACGACGATTGCTACGCCAGCGCCAGATTCAGATTTTCGATAGCCTCATCGATCTCAGCCGTGTTCTTGTAGCCAACCGTAACGGCATTGACACCGGCGTTCCGAAAGGCGAACTTCATCGCCGCCTGGCGGTCTTCACGAGCCGTAAACGCACCCTCGCCCACCAGTTTCATGCTGATTACGCCCATGCCTTCTTTACGAACCTGTTTCACATGCTCCACCACTTCGTTCACGTTCCCCAGGCCGTTCGTGTCGTAATCCTCGGCGTCCATGCGCACGCCCTTATGGTTCATCCGGATCATCGCAACTTCTAGCCACCTCGTGTCGGGGGTCTGGCGCAACGCCGGCAGCCCGTGCACCGAAGCGCCGCGAGCCAGCACAACCTTCTTCGACTGCGCCTCAGCAATCCCGTCCTGCCAGCGCAGGGTGTCTGTTGGCCACGACGGAGTATGCTGCCAGTGCAGCAACGCGACGTCGAAATACTCTGTATTCGCCAGCCTGCGCAACTCGTCGATCTTGGCTTGTGGGTCTACGCCATTATGGGTAGTCATCTTGGTCATGAGCTGATAACTATCTCGTGGAACGCCCTTCAATGCGATGCCGAGCATCTGGTGCATTCCGCCATATGATTCGGCCGTCTCGAAGAAACGGATGCCCCGCTCGTGTGCGTAGCGCACCAGACGCGTAAACTGCTCCTGTCCCAGGTCGCGCTGGACTTGTCCGGACATGGTCCCGGTGCCGAAGGCAAGCCGGGTGACCTTCACGCCGGAGTTTCCCAGCGTTACCAGATCAGTAGCTTTCTGCGGTTCCGCCCTCAGCGGCAGGTTTCCCGTGCTTGCGAGGGCACCCGCGGCGAGTCCGGTTTTGATGAATTGGCGTCTGGAGTAGTGAGCCATAGGTCTTCCTCCGTTGGCAAAAATCTTACCATGTTCACACAGCGAATTCCGGGCAGCGGCTTTTCTCCTCTGCCTGAAGTCGCTGTAGATTGGCCGCACCATGAAAAAGTTCATTAACCGCCCTGAGGACGTGGTCGAAGAAATGCTGCAAGGTCTGGCCGTGCTGCACCCCGGCTCCGTCCGCCTGCCGGGACACAAAGCACTCATCCGCGCAGATGCGCAGCACGTCCGTAATCAGCAGGTTGCCATACTCTCCGGCGGAGGGAGCGGCCATGAGCCGGCGCATGCAGGCTATATCGGAGCAGGCATGCTAAGCGCTGCGGTGGCCGGAGAGGTCTTCACTTCGCCCAGCAGCGACAGCGTCTTCGCCGCCATCCAGAGCGTTGCTGCAAAGCCAGGAGCATTGCTGGTGGTCAAGAACTACACTGGCGACCGGCTGAACTTTGGCTTAGCCGCGGAGATGGCGCGTGCAGCAGGCATTCCGGTCGAGCTCATCATCGTGGATGATGACGTCGCACTGAAAGGTACGGGGCAAGCCACCGGGGCGCGTGGTCTTGCGGGCACGGTTTTCATTCACAAACTGTTGGGGGCAGCCGCTGCCGAGGGCAAGAGCCTGGCTGACCTGGCAGCCATAGGCAAGGCGGCGGTTGCGTCCCTGGCCACCATGGGCGTCTCGTTTTCAGCCGGAACCTCGCCCGCGGTCGGCAAGCCCAGCTTTGAGCTTGGCGAGCATGAGATGGAGCTGGGCCTAGGCATTCATGGAGAACCCGGTGTGAAGCGCACGGAACTGCAGCCCGCTAACCAGTTAACCGAGACGTTGCTAACCGAAATTATGCGGCACGGAAGCTCTGGCAATGAGCAGCGTGTGGCCGTGATGGTGAACAACCTGGGGGCAACCACCGAAATGGAACTCGCCATTGTGGCCCGCCATGCGGCGAGCTTTCTTGCGGGCAAGGGACTTACGGTAGAGCGAATCTATGCCGGAACATTTCTCTCATCACTGGATATGGCAGGAATCTCAATCTCCGTTCTCGGCCTGAACGAAGATCGGCTGCGTTGGCTCGACGCGTCGACCACGGCTCCTGCGTGGCCGAATGCAGCCAAACAGCGCCCGGGTAATCCAGAAACTCAGATCGCCGCGGAGGTCAGCACAGAGGATAGTTCTGGCGGCGGAGCGCAAACCGAGGCCGGCAGAAAAACAAAACAAGCCATTGAGGCAGCGTGTAAGGCGTTGTTGGCCGCGGAAAACGAGCTGACGGAGATGGACCGCGTTACCGGCGACGGCGACCTGGGCGTCAGCATGGCGCGTGGGGCAAAGGCCGTTCAAGACGCAGTCGCGTTCTATCCTTTGGACAATATTCCTGCTACGCTCAAAGCGCTCGGTCATACTCTCCGGCGTGAATTGGGGGGATCCTCAGGACCGCTCTATGGAGTCCTGTTTCTGCGCTGCGGCACTGTCCTTGAGGCCAATCGCGCAACCGGAGTGGCACAGTGGGGTGAAGCGCTCGATCAGGGGTGCCGGGCCATCAGTGAATTGGGCGGAGCAAAGCCAGGCGATCGCACCATGCTGGACGCGCTCGATCCATTCGTGAGGACATTGCGGCACGGTGCAGGTGTGAAGGCGACAGGGGATGCGGTTTTCGCCGCCGTCGAAGCAGCGGAGCGCGGCGCCGAAGCCACTGCCCAGATGCGGCCCAAGTTAGGCCGGTCAAGTTACCTTGGTGGTAGAGTGCTTGGCTATCCCGATCCAGGCGCGAAGGCCATCTCCATTTGGCTGCGCGCCGCCTACGAAGCGCTTTTCACGCGCTAAGACCGTTCCTGGAGCCCGTATTCAATAAGCTTCAGCTTTGGTCGAGCGGGTGCTGGCGCGTCGATCCTTCCGCAACCAGCCTCTATAATTGAAGCCATGGGTTCATTCAATTTGTCCAGGTTGAAACCAATTCTGGATTGGGTACCGGCCGCACTCAGCGTTCTCATGATCGTTCTCGAGTCCACGGCCACCATGTCGGCGAACAACACCAGCCAATGGCTTTTTCCCTACTGGGTTCGGTTCTTTGGCCCGATCAGCACGGCGCACTGGGCCGAGGTGCATCATCTCATCCGCAAGACCGGTCATTTCGTAGGCTACGGAGTGGTCAGCATGGCTTTTTTCTATAGCTGGCGGCAGACGCTTCTTCGCATGGCGGTCAAACATTGGACCCTTTGGAGGCGAGCCTCAGTGCTGGCGGTGCTCTGCACTCTGCTCGTCGCCATTTTGGATGAGTACCATCAGAGCTTCTTGCCCAGCCGGACGAGCTCGCCCATAGACGTCTGCATTGATCTGTGCGGAGCCATCACCGCCCAGCTTCTTTTGTTGTCGATCATTCAGTTGTTCACTCGCCGGCTAAGGTTCCGCGCGGCCTGAACTCTCTTTGATAACTTCGCAGGAATACTGAGCCGTTTCACTCGTGGGCACTCATCTGACGGTCTGGCGGCAGCAGGCCATAGACGTCTACCTCCCGCCTTGCTCCCACATACGCAATGCACCGGCGAGTCTGGTGCTATGGAACGAGCCGGATCCACGCGATGCGCCATAGGCCTACTCTTAGATGTAG
This sequence comes from uncultured Acidobacteriaceae bacterium, assembly GCA_963787145.1. Classification (GTDB taxonomy): domain Bacteria; phylum Acidobacteriota; class Terriglobia; order Terriglobales; family Acidobacteriaceae; genus PALSA-350. The sequence goes on along the minus strand of CAWBBY010000040.1, from coordinate 45,037 downwards.
CGGGGAAAAGACTACGTGATCACTGCTGCAGAACTGGCGCCCATCCCTCTCTTCGCCGTCCTGGACGAACCCGCGCGCCAAAGGCTTGCACAAAAGGCTGCAGATATCCACGTTGAAGGTGGTGATTGGGTCATACGCGAAGGCGAGGATCCGCGGTTTTTTGTCGTTCTGGAGGGCTTACTCCAGGTAGTGAAGGATATTGTGGGACAACGCCGGGATCTTGAGCAACTCAAGACCGGCGAGTTTTTTGGCGAAATTCCAATTCTCCTGGGTACCGCAAATATCGTCTCCGTGCTGGCGGTATCTCGCTCCCGCCTGGCGCGTTTCGACCGCCAGCAACTGCAGGAGTTGATTCGAGATTCCTCCTCCAGCGGCGCCACCATTTTTCAAACGATGACAGATCGGCTCTCAATGGCGCCGCAGTACGTAAAGGAGACCCCCTCCTCACGAGTTCTTCTGGTGGGGTCCCCCTATGACGCGCATTGCCGGGCTATCCGCAGCTTCCTTTCCGCGAATCAGGTGCAGTACGACTGGGTGAATAGCGAACTTGAGCCGGAGCGTGCTTCTTCCTGCGTTCCGCGAGCGAACGATGAAGTCGCAGTAGTCGTCGAGGGTGCGACTCGCCTGGTGTCTCCGACTGTCCGCAACGTTGCACAAGTGCTGGGTTTCCAAACCGCGCCGCGGGACAAGCGTTATGACGTTGTCGTTGCCGGTGCGGGGCCGGCAGGCATGGCGGCTGGAGTCTATGGAGCCTCGGAAGGATTGAAAGTGCTGATTGTCGAACGCTCGGCCGCCGGCGGGCAGGCAGGGACCTCATCCAGGATTGAAAACTACTTGGGTTTTCCTTCCGGCATCTCCGGTGTTGAGCTTACCGAGCGCGCGCTCAAGCAGGCCCGCCACTTCGGCTCGGAGATCGCTGTAACCCGCAGCATCGAAGCGGTACAAATGGCAGATACGGGTTATCGTATTGACCTGGATGGTGGAGAGCACATTTTTGCCCCTGCTGTGTTGCTATCGACCGGCGTCGAGTGGCATCGGATCGAAGTTCCGGGACTGGACCGCCTGCTAGGCAGGGGAATACTTTACGGCGCGTCTCGTCAGGAGGCCCATAGCGTAGCTGGGAAGAGGGTATTCGTGGTCGGAGGAGGTAACTCTGCCGGCCAGGCGGCGGTGTTCTTCTCTAATTATGCTGCTGAAGTAATCATGCTGGTGCGTGGTGCCGGTCTCGCCGTGAGCATGTCGCAATACCTGATCGCGCAGATCGCGGGCAAGCGCAACATCCGTATCGAATCATGGACAGAAGTCACAGAAGTGCTTGGTGGAGAGCGGCTCGAGCGGATCGTAACCACCACTCGTGAACGAATTTCCACTACGCGCAGTGCCGATGCGTTGTTGCTGATGATCGGCGCGACCGCGAACACATCCTGGCTTCCACCGGCCCTGGAGCGTGATGCCAAAGGCTATATTTACACCGGGAGAGACCTGACCACGTGGCCTCTTGATCGCGAGCCATTTCCTCTGGAGACGAGCCTTCCGGGCGTATTTTGCGCCGGTGACGTTCGTCACGGTTCGATCAAACGTGTAGCCAGCGGTGTAGGCGAAGGCAGCATGTCGATCGCGTTCATCCATCAATATCTGGCGCTCACCGGGGCGCCTGATCTCACCCGCGTTTGAAATTCCACGACCCGTGCCGGCTCTGATTAGCATTCTTCATTGGTGAGAGAATCCATCGAGGGCGAGCTTATGGCCAGGACGAAAAAAGTCGTCATTACGGCGTTCGGCGACGAAAGCAAGCTTGCGATTGTCGAAAGCGAGCTAAACGATCCTGCAGCCGGTGAAGTTCAACTGTCGGTCGAGTACACCATCGTCTCAGGTTCCGACGTCAGCATGCGTCGCGGCACCTATCCGTTTCAGAAGAAGCCGCCCTTGACTCCCGGTTATAGTGTTATCGGCAAAGTGCGGCTGAATGGCCCGGGCTCCGCAAAGTTCGCTATTGGTGACTGCGTTGCGTGTCTTTCGAAGTATGAGGGACAGTCGGAACTGATCAACCTCCCGGAACAATTTCTGGTACCCGTGCCCGATGCAGTAGACAAAAAGGCTGCTGTCGTCCTCATCCTGGATTGGGTCACCGCGTATCAAATGCTGCACCGCGCAGCGCATGTCACCGCCGGCCAGAAGATCTTCGTTCATGCGTTGAGCGGCGCCGTGGGAGGCGCGCTCCTCCGGCTGGCAAAATTACAGGGAGCCCAGATCTTCGGTACAGCTTCACTGAAAAGGCACGACGAACTGCGACAACTCGGAGCAACCCCTTTCGATTACTCGAATAAGAACTGGATGACCTCCATGCGAGACCTAGGTGGGGTAGATGCAGTCTTCGACCCCCTCGGATTTGAGAGCTTCGACGAGTCCTACTCGATCTTGAAAAGAGGAGGGGTTCTCGTGGGGTATGGCATGAACCTGCCGGCATGGACCAATACCCCTGAACGTCCGGTGATCCCTTCGGCTCTCAAACTGTTCTCGAAGAACCTGTTCTTTTGGTCGGGGAAGCGCACCACCTTCTTCGGTGTAAATCGCGGGTCAAAGCACTTCGCTTCAGATCTGGAGCAACTTTTTGCATGGCTCAAAGACGGAAGGATCTCCGTGCCCATCAAAATTACCTTCAGGCTTGATGAGATCCAGAAGGCACATCGGGACTATGCCGGCAGCGAACGCATGGGCTCTATTGTGATTGAGGTGAGCTGATAGCAGCTTCGTAGCAGTCTTTACTCCACCCGCAACGCCGCCATAGGGTCCAGCCTGGAGGCACGCGTGGCCGGCAACCATACCGCCAGCAGCGCGACGGCCGCTAACACTACAGGTACAGTTACAAATACAATCGGGTCCCACGACTTCACGCCGAACAGCAGGCTGGCGATCAGGCGGGTAAGCCCAAACGCCGCGCCGGCCCCCACGATCACGCCCGCAATGGTCAACTGCATGCCTTGCCAGACCACCAGGTTGCGAATCCTGCTGCGGTCCGCTCCCAAGGCCATGCGGATGCCCATCTCCTGCGTGCGCTGCTGTACGGAGTAGGCCATGAGCCCGTAAATGCCGATGGAGGCAAGCACCAGTGCGGAGGCTCCGAATATGGAGAGCAGCAGCATGTTGAAGCTTTCTCGCGCCGTGGAGTGGACTACGACCTCGTCCATCGGGCGTACCCGGGCCACGGGAAACCCGCCGCTCGCCTGGCGCAGCTGCTCGCTTATTGCGGGGATGAGCTGGTGCGGTTCGATGTGCGTGCGAACCACCCAAACGACCGGGAGAATGCGCGCGTTGAGGGCGGTCATACCATCGGTCACCTGCGCCTGCGGAACGATCATCAACGGGAATGGATCCCGTCCCAATCCGCCGTTGTGAATGTCGCCTGCAACGCCGATGATCTGCCGGGCGGGTTCATCGAACTCCGGTCCAACTCCCTTACCGATGATGATTTGCTGCCCAACGGGATTCTCTTTGGGCCAGTATTTCTTCGCCATGCTCTCATTGATGACCACCACGCCAGGTGCGCCGGCCACATCGCGGTCGGTAAAGGCGCGGCCGCGCAGGATTGGTATCTTGAAGGCCTCGAAGTACCCGGCCGAGGCGTCCATCCAGCCGGCGCCGTTCTGTTGTGTTTTATCTACCGGCCGACCGACAATGGTGAATGGCAGGCCGAACCCTCCCTCCATGGGCAGGCAGCAAGTGGAAGCGGAAACTTCAACCCCTGGGATTGCATTCAGGCGCTCGAGGCCATCATGCACCAGTTGGGCGACTCCGGCTGTTTTTTGAAAGCGGTCGCCGGTCAGCGACATTTCCATGGTCAGAAGGTTATGCGGGTCGAAGCCGGGCTTGACCTGGTGCAAGGCGAGAAATGTGCGAATCAGCAGCGCCGCGCCTATCAGCAGCACCATGGCTAAAGAGATCTCGCTGATCACCAGCAGGGAGCGGGCTTTGCTTTGGTGAAATCCGGTGCCGGCGCGGTTGCTGCTCTCCTTAAGTGTGGAGTTGAGGTCAGGACGCGAAGCGCCGATGGCGGGGAAGAGCCCAAAGAGGATGCCGGTAAAGAGGGAGACGCCAAGGGTGAACGCGAGTATCCGCCAATCGATGGTGACTGCGGCGCCATGCTCGCCGATGCGCGGAATATCGCCGGGGCTCATAGCCAGTAGTCCGTGCAAGCCAATGTAGCCAAGCACTAAGCCCAGCACTCCACCGGTGACGGAGAGCAGCAGGCTCTCGGTAAGCAACTGCAGGATAATGCGCTTACGTCCTGCTCCCATGGCCGCGCGTATAGCGAACTCACGCTTGCGCCCGGTAGCGTGCACCAGGAGCAGATTGGCAACGTTGGCGCAGGCAATCAGTAACACCAGGCTCACCGCGCCTAACATCACCAGCAACGACTTGCGCGCATCGCCAACAATCGAGTCGCGTAGCGGTTCCACGGCGAATCCGTTTTTGGGCCCAAGCGCATCCGGGTAGCGGCGGCGGAACTGATCGGCTGCCACCTTCAGGAGGGCATTGGCCTGGGCCAAAGTCACGCCGGGCTTGAGTCTCCCCGCGGCTTTAAAATAGTGGCCTTGATTAGTGGTATTGGGATCGAACTGAAAGGGAAGCAAAATGTCTGCTTCAGGGTCGGAGACGAAGGACTGATTGAGGACGCCAACGATGGTGTAGGGCTCATTGCCCAGCGACAGCGCGCTCCCGATGATGTTGGGATTGCCGCCAAACTTGCGCTGCCACAGGCCATAACTTATTACTACGACCTTGCCGCCGTTGGGTGAGTCTTCCTGCGGCGTGAAGGTACGCCCAAGCGTGGGCGATGCGCCGAAGAGACGGAAGTATCCCTGAGTAACGTGGATACCGTGCACCTGCTCCGGCTGGCCGCCGGTCAGGTTGAATCCGGGACCGCCAAAGTCGTACGCGGCAACATCTTGAAAAGCGGTGGTCTGTTGTTGCCATAGCATGAACTTGGGGATCGATGCGCCGGGGCCCTTTCCATCGGGGAAGGTGAGCAGGAACTGGACGATGCGATCCGCGTCAGGGTAGGTAAGCGGCTTGAGCAGTACCGTATCGACAACCGTGAAAATGGCGGTGTTGATTCCGATGCCGAGCGCCAATGCAGCGATGGCGGCGAAGGTAAACCCAGGGTTGGCGCGGAACATACGCACTGCATGTTTGAAGTTGTCCCGGAAATTGCTCATGAGCCGCTCCGTCTCCCAATCTAAAGGTGGCAACCCGAAGTTCCATGTTAGACGAGCAGGCACAGGCCTACGCTCGCATCCGCGCTAAAGAAAATACGGAGCCGGCGCGTTTTTTGTTCCCGGGGCCGAGGCAACCCGGGAGACGATTACACTAGGCTGGAGGGCACCTGGCATGTCCCTGGCTTCCGACCTCCGCTACAGTTTACGCACCCTGGCCAAGAGCCCCGGCTTTACGGCGATCGCAATTCTTTCTCTGGCGCTCGGCGTAGGCGCCAACACCGCCATCTTTACCTTGATCAACCAGCTTATGCTGCAGGAACTTCCTGTTCGCCAACCGGAGCAATTGGTTTCGTTCGGCGAAGCCTTTGGCGGTGGTGTGGAGGGCACAGTCTCGGTGGGAACAGGGGGGCTGTTTTCTTACCAGTTTTACCGCCAGATCGAGAAGCAGCACGAGTTTTTCCAAGACATCAGCGCCTCTGCCAGTTTTACTCTCCCTGCCGGCGTGCGGCTCCGCGTGAGTTCAGCAGCGCCGGCTAGTGTTGCCTTCTTCCAGATGGTGTCGGGAAACTACTTTGGTGTCCTCGGCATTCAACCGGCCCTGGGCAGGTCGATCCTCCCCAGCGATGAAGAGGCTCCCGGACGCAACCCCGTTGCCGTTCTTAGTTACCACTACTGGCAGTCGGCCCTGGCGAGTGATCCATCTGTGGTGGGCAGGTCCATCACGGTCGACAAAATTCCATTCACGGTAATCGGCGTGGCGCCGCCGAGGTTCTTTGGCGTAAATGCCGACGCGCAGACGCCAGACCTTTGGCTGCCGCTCACCATGCAGAAAGAACTGATGCAGTCTTCGTCTTTGCTCGACGCCCCGGCCTTGTACTGGCTTCATTTGATGGGCAGACGGAATGCGGGCATGAACATGAGCCAGGCGCAGCAGTGGTTCAGTGCCCAGGTTCTGCATTACATGCGCGACCTGGAAGGATCCCGCTTCACGCCCGCCCGCATGCAGCAGATACAGCAGATCAAGTTGATGCCGGGCGGTCGTGGCGGTTCCAATCTGCGAGAGCAGTACAAGGAACCTCTGCAAGTCCTCTTGGGTATCGTCGTCCTGGTTCTGCTGATCGCGTGTGCCAACCTGGCGAATTTTCTACTGGCCAAAACAATATCTCGCGAGCGCGAGATATCAACCCGCTTGGCACTCGGGTCGACTCGAGCGCGCATCGTTGGCCAAATTCTCATCGAGACACTTTTTCTTTCCTTCAGCGGAGGAGTGCTGGGGCTGCTGCTGGCTTTTTGGGGAACCCGCGCGCTTATTAATTTCGTCGTGGGAGGGGCCACGTATACAGTGTTCGATCCCAGACCCGACGCGCATGTGTTGGTCTTCACCTTCGGTGTCTGTGTGCTGACAGGGTTGCTCTTCGGTATTGCGCCCGCCGTGCTTGTTTCGCGCACAACCGTCGCTCCTGGGCTTAAGGCAAACGCCCGCACGGCTGCGGGCGGAGCTTCCAGCCGGGTTATCCCAAAGCTTCTCGTGGCCGCTCAAGTATCGCTGTCTCTCATTCTCCTGGTGGGTGCCGGCCTATTCCTGCGGACCTTGCGCAACTTAGAGAACGAAAATTTGGGCTTCGAAAGCAGCAAGCTGCTCCTTGTCCAGTTCTTACCCGAGGCGGCTGGTTACCTACCCCCGCAACTCAGTAATCTCTATGACAATATTCTGGAGCGTGTCGACGCTCTTCCCGGAGTGCGTTCCGCCACGCTCTCCAGCGTGCCCGTCATTAATCCGGGACAGTGGGGCTCACCTATATCCATCTTGGGGTACGCCGCCAAACAGGACGAAACCGTTGATACCGTGGGCAACTTTGTCGCTCCCCAGTACTTCGAAACCGTGGGGATACCCGTGCTGCTCGGCCGTCCGATAGGGCCACAGGATACGGCTACTTCGTCTAAGGTCGTGGTCGTCAATCAAACCTTCGCCAACGACTATTTTCCTGGTGGCAACGCCATTGGGCGCAGCTTCACGATTGCCGATCCCAGGGTTCCAGGTACGTGGCAGATCGTGGGTGTTGTGCGCGATGCGAAATACAGTAGCGCACGTGAGGCGCCGCAACGCATGATCTATCTTCCCCTGGTCCAGATCTCCGGTCCCCACGTCTATGCGCACTCCTTGCAGATTCTGACGGTTGGCAATCCTGCCCGCGTCAGCGAAGATGTCAGGCGGGCGCTGGCACAAGTCGATCCCAACCTCGCGATTCTCAAAATGGAGACCATCAGCCAGCAGGTGAACCATCTGATGGATCAGGAGCAATTGATTTCTCAGCTCTGCACCTGGTTCGCGGTGCTGGCTCTGCTGCTCACCTCCATCGGCCTCTACGGTGTCATGACTTACAACGTCGCCCGCCGGACGCATGAGATCGGTGTCCGCATGGCGCTGGGCGCTCAGAACAGGGAAGTGCAGTGGATGATTCTCAGGGAGTCTTTGTTTCTTCTTGGGATTGGCATCGTCCTCGGAGTGCCGGCGACGATGGCCGCGACCCGCCTGGTGGGGGCGCAGCTTTTCGGGCTCACCCCGTCAGACCCGCCGACGTTGATAACCGCCATTGTTGCTATCTCTACCGTGGCGCTACTGGCCGCATACTTTCCCGCGCGACGTGCTACCAGAGTGGATCCCATAGTTGCTTTGCGCGATGAGTAAGGCTCGCTTTGGGGGATCTCTCCCCGCCGCCGAACCGGCGGGTACCAATCATTTGGCCATTGAAATGCATGCATGGAAGAGGAATAGCAGCGCGATTCGAGGGTAACCAAATGCAGACAGTACTCCACGACCTACGCTACGCGTTAAAGCAGTTATCCAAGAACGCCGGCTTCTCCGTTGTCGTCATTCTTACCCTCGCACTAAGCATCGGCGCGAACACCGCGATTTTCAGCGTGGTCGACGCGCTGCTTCTGCGGCCGCTCCCCTATCCGGAGCCTCAGCGCCTTGGGTCCCTGATGCAGAGGATCTCCGGTCCGTCCAATTACGCCTATCCAGTTGCCATCGATGGGGATACCTGGCGCCAGCTTCGCGACAATGTTCCTGCAGTAACGGCAGCCGTCGCCAGCGGGACAGGTGGCGTAAACCTCGAGGCGGCGGGACGGGCTCAGTATGTGCATGGTCAGCGAGTCTCCGCCAGCTATTTTGACGTCCTTGGCCTTCACCCCATGCTGGGTCGCAGCTTTACCGCCGCAGAAGACACAGCAGGAGGACCGAGAGCGGTTGTTCTAAGTTACCGCCTGTTTAAGGACACATTCGATGGGGACGCCAATATTGTGGGCAAGGCAGTACGGCTCAAAGGGGTCCCATACACAGTCATCGGCGTCCTGCCGCCAGGAGCTAAGACTCCATCGTCTGTAGATCTGTGGACTTCTCTTCGCCCTGAAACATCCGAGGAGGGTGGAGGAGATAACTTCGATCCGATTGTCCGGCTAAAGGACGGCGCTACGTGGCAGCAGGTGGACGCGCAGTTGAGCCAACTACATTCGTTGACCTCTCGCGTCTTGCAGAAGAAGTATCCTGGCGCGCAAATCTCATACTATGCAGTCCCGCTGCAGCAGAGCCTCGCCGTGGAAACGCGCACGCCCGCGATGATCCTGATGTCGGCAGTGGGTTTTGTGCTGTTGGTCGCTTGCGCAAACCTGGCCGGCCTCGCGCTGGTGCGTGTTGGCCGTAGAGATTCTGAGATTGCGACCCGTCTTGCGCTGGGGGCGACAAAATGGTCGATTCTGCGGCAATTCTGGATCGAGAGTCTACTGCTCACTACCGTGGGTGTCCTGGCGGCACTCCTGGTTGGGGGGCTTACGCTGCAGCTCATGAATCGGCGTATCCCGCAAGGCTTCCTGCCAGTCGGCGGGGTCTCGTTCGATGCTCGTGTGCTATTGTTCACCGCCGCTGCTGGTATTGCAGCCAGCTTATTCTTCGGTCTTTTGCCGGCTCTCAGTGCTCGCCGCATCGATGTGCGGTCTGCGCTGGCTAGTGGCGGCAGCCGGTCCGTCGCCCAGGCCGGCGGCACGCGCACGCGCTATGCGCTGATCGTTGGCGAAGTGGCATTGACCGTCGTTCTTCTCACCGTCGCGGGTTTGCTCATAAGGACACTCGTCTACCTGAGAACGCTGCCGCCGGGATTCAATCCGGAAAATGTGGTGGTCGCAAAAGCGTCGCTGGACGACGCCCGCTACAACGATCGGGCCTCGTTTTTGAAACTGTTGGATCAAAGCACAGCGGCCATGCAGAACATTCCCGGAGTGGAGTCTGCTGCCGTGGGACTCAGCGTTCCCTACGAACGCGCTCTCAACTATGCCGTGAGGATAGCCGATGGCCCGCAGACGGGCGAGCAGGATATGACCAACCTGGTCTATGTGACGCCCGGCTATTTCGCCGCATTGCAGATACCGCTGCGCGCAGGTCGGCTTCTCGCCGTGAGCGATACATCGACTAGCCAGTTTGTCGCGGTGGTAAACGGAGCTTTCGCCAGCAAGTATCTCGGCCGGGAGAATAGCGTCGGGCGCCACTTGCTGAGTGATGGAAACACCATCGAGATTGTTGGTATCACAGCGAATGTCGTTGCCCCACCCGGCTTTACCTCCGGAGCGCCAATGGTCGCAGAGCCCACCGTGTATGTGCCCGCGACGCAGATGCCGACGCAGCTGGTCAATCTCGCGCACGTCTGGTTTCAGCCCAGTTGGATCGTCCGTACAAGAGCAAAGTTTTCGGGTGTAACCCAGCAGATGCAGCAGATCCTCGGCTGGTGTGGATCCTGATCTGCCCATCTCCGGTTTTTATGGGATGAATGACGTACTTGCAGAGGCATTGCTCTTGCAGCATGTGGAGGTGGGCCTACTGGCGGCGCTTGCCGGTTTGGCGTTGTTGCTCTCTTCGGTTGGGATCTACGGATTGGTCTCGAACCTGGTCAATCAACGCACCCGCGAACTCGGCATCCGCATGGCTCTTGGCTGCACGGTGCGCGGCGCGATGGTTGAGGTTTCCCGCACGGGCATCGCCGCGACGGGCGCCGGCTTGGCCGTCGGGCTGCTGTTGTCGTTTGCGGCAGTGAAGGCACTGCGCAGCCAGCTCTTCGGCGTCGCGTTATATGATCCGCTTACCTTGTGCGCGGTGTGTGCATTACTCGCTCTAGTCGCTCTTCTTGCGGCGGTTCTGCCCACGTTCAGGATCGCAAGCATCGACCCGGCGGAAACGCTTCGCGCGCAATGAGCTGTTTGTCATTCGGTACAAGCTTTGCCAGCATTTTTTCATCCCTATGGGTGGGCTCAAAGATAGTCCCGAAGAGCCTGCCCTGAGCTTGCCGAACGGGGACGGCTGAGAGTTGCTGAATCCCGACCGTAGCGTATAAGCGCTAACTTGTTTAGGGTGTTTTTTCGTCAAAAGCTCCCACAGAATCGTCATCCTGAGCGGAGCGCCTCGCAGAAAGGCGCTCCGCATCAGGATGACTCTGATTCTGTTCGGAGTTTTGGAGCGAAGACAAACTTACCCTAAACAAGTTAGCGCTTATGGGACGCAGTCCTTCGCATCCTCATCGTCCTCAAGTCCTGGGCACTCTCAGCCGTCCCCGTTCGGCAAGCTCAGGGCAGGCTCTTCGGGACTCAGTTTTTGATTGGAGTTCTGACGCAGGCTCCAAAGCTTTATAGGCGCGTGTTTTTCGCACATCATTCCGTGCGCAAAGCCTGGACCGGATTAATAGAAGCAGCGCGCTGCGCGGGAATTACGCTGGCCACCAGTGCGCAGAATCCCAGCGCCGCAATGGAGGCGGCGAGTACCAGCGGATCCCAGCTCTTCACCTGGTAGAGCTGGGCGGCCATCAGGCGTCCGCACGCGATGGAAATCGGGATGCCGATGATGAGACCAATCAGCACTTGCCGAAAGGCTCCGCGCAGAACCAGGCGAACTACGCTGCTGCGGTCGGCGCCCAGGGCCATGCGGACCCCAATCTCACTGGTGCGCCGTTCTACCGTGTATGCCGTGACACCGTATAGGCCAACAGCGGCGAGCACTAGCGCCAGTATCCCGAACAGGCCGGTCATTTGCGCGACCGCGCGCTGTTGGTCAAAATTGCTGTCCACCTGCTGCTGCATGGGCTGAATGTCAATGATGGTCAGATTGGGATCGACTTCGCTGAATGCCTTGCGGACCAGCGATTCAAGCCCCTCGGCGCTTCCCCGTAACTCCACCACCGCGCCGGTAATGTAGTGCGAGCGGTGGTCTACTAACGCCATCACCGGTTGATCATAGGTAACGTGCTGCGCCAGCGGCGCGAAGAACATGGGATGCGGCGGACGGCTGGGGTTCGAATATTTGGCGTCGCGCACGATGCCTACGATTTCGTACGCCGTGTTGTACTCCGGCATATCCAGGCCGAAATGTTTCCCGATGGGATCCTGGTCCGGGAAGAACCGTTTGGCGAAGGTCTCGTTCACCACGGCGACACCGCGCGTGGTGCTGGTGTCTTCTTCGCTGATGCTCCGGCCGCGCAGAACAGGCTGCCCCATGGTTTCGAGATATCCAGGGCTCACGCGGTCCCAGGACGAATTGGAATTGTCGTCCATTTGGGGCACACCGTGGCCTTGGGGAACGATCAGTTCACCCCAATCGTCAATGTACGGCGTATACAGGGCGAGCGCGGCGCGTTGGACTCCGGGAATTCGCGCCAGGCGATCCTGCAACTCGCGGTACAGTGCGTTGAGTTGGGGCTCGGTGTAACTGGCCGGCGGTTCATTCATCACGATGCTGACTCGGTGTTCGGTTTCGAAGCCAAAGCTCTGATGCTCGAGGTTGCGCAGGCTGCGAGTCAGTAGACCCGCGCCGGCGAGCAAGACGATAGAAAGCGTGGCCTGCACCACAACCAGGATTTTCTGCGGCAGCGTAGCGCTATCGCGGGTGCTGCGATTGGCCCCGCGGAGAGCCTCGACTGGGTTGCCGCGCGAGATGAACCATGCCGGTGCAGTGCCAAAGAGCACTCCCGTCAATAGCGACAAGCCAAAGGCGAATGCCAGCACGGGTAATGATGGCTGAGCATCGATGGGCACAAAATGCGCGCCATGGAAGGTGAGCGCGACGATCAGCTTTACGCCGAGGTACGCAATCGCGATGCCGGCTATGCCGCCGAGAAGGGAGAGCACGACGCTTTCCGTGAACGATTGCTGAATGAGTCGCTTCCGCGATGCGCCCAAAGCCAGCCGCAATGAGGTTTGCGAACGGCGGGCAACCCCGCGGGCCAGCAACAGGTTGGCGATGTTGGCGCAGGCGATCAGCAACACCAGGCAGCAGACGGTGAGCAGGATACGAAGGCTGTCGCCGTAATCGGCTTTCATCGCCGCCACGCCCGAACCGCCGGGAACAATCTGGATCTGCTGCTTGGGCAGGGACTTCACGATCATGGGCATAAACTCGCCTGGCCATCCGGAGTCATGGACCATCCATTGGCGGAGGATTCCGGTAAGCCGCGGCGCAACCCCGGCTGTGCTCGCGCCCGGCTTGAGTCTGCCGATAACCCGCAGCCAGCCAGAGATCGATTGCTCGAGCAGCGAATTTTGCGCGTTCACCAAAGGTTCCTGCTGCAAGGGCATCCATAGTTCGGGAGGATTGCTGCGCAGCGTCTCACCGAAGAAGCCCGGCGGTGCAATGCCGGTGATGGTGAAGGGATGCCCGCTCACGATGAACGTCGATCCCACAATGGAAGGATCGGAATTGTACTGTTGTTGCCAGGCGCGATAGCTGAGCACGGCTACCGGCGGGGCGGAAGCTTGGTCGTCGCTGGGCGCGATGGTGCGTCCGGCGAAGGCTTGAATACCAAAGGTGCTGAAATAGTTGCCGGTGACGAATTCGCCGCGCAGGGGCTTGGCAAGATTGTCGCTTTGCCCGCGGCGCACGCTGAACTGGTCTCCGGCAGCCTGAAAAGCAGCCAGCTGCTCGAACTCCGGGGCCTCGGTCTTGAGTCGAAGATAGAACGGATACGAGTACAAGCCCCAATCATCTTGGGGTCCGCCCTGTACGCAGCAGTCAGTTCCTGCGCCAATGCGGTACAGGCTCGAGGGATCCACTACCGGCAGCGACTTGAGCATCACCGAGTAAATGAGGGAGAAGATGGCGGTGGTTGCGCCGATGCCCAGGGCCAGCGTGAGCATCGCTGTCAGGGTGAAGACAGGCGACAGCCGCATCTGCCGCAGTGCGTACGAGATATCTTGCCGCAGGGTCCGCATATCAGTTTTACGAGCATTTCAGAGTCCAGGTTCCCGAGATTGCTAAGTCCTTTGCAAATGGCAAGGAAGAGTTTGTAAGAAGAAGGACGGTGTCCAGTAGCGGACACCCAAGCCCACAACTGGACAGTCCTTCGTTCCTGGCGCAAGCCGGCATTGTTGACTATCTACAATTCACTCGTGTAGATAGTCATAGTATGGGCAAACCGAGCGATCTCGTGCAGGGCACCCTTGACCTGCTCATCCTAAAAACAATCTCGCTTGAGCCGAAGCATGGCTGGGCCATTGCAAAGCGTATTCAGCAGATCTCGAATGAGGTCTTGCAGGTGCAGCAGGGCTCGCTCTATCCCGCGCTCCACCGTCTCGAGCAGCAAGGGTGGATACGCGCCAAATGGGCGGAGAGCGACAGTGGCCGCCAAGCCAAGTTTTACTCGCTTACTGCCGCCGGCCGGGCTCAGCTGGAAAGGGAAAAGGAAAGCTGGAGCCGGCTCTCGAATGCTATCAACCTGGTGGTTGAGGGAGCGTAAAGAACGAAGGAGGCGCCGATGCGCTGGTTCGATCGATTCCGCATGGCCGTGCTGATGCTGTTCCGCCGTCAGAGCGAAACAGCGCGGCTTAATGACGAACTGCAGTTTCACCTTGACCAGCAGGTCAAGGAAAACATCGCTCGCGGGCTAGCCCCGGACGAGGCTCGGTATGCAGCTCTGCGTACATTCGGCAATCCCACTCAGCTTCGCGACGAAGCCCGGTCTAGTTGGAGCTGGAACTGGTTGGAAAAATTCCTGCGCGATCTACGGTATGGCGCACGTACCCTTACGCGCTCGCCGGGCTTTTCTCTGACCGCGATTCTCGTCATGGCGCTTGGCATCGGCGCCACTACCTCACTCTTCACCGTTGTGCGCTCGGTTCTATTGAAGCCGCTGCCCTTCCGCGACCCGGACAACCTGGTCATGGTTTATGAGCATTTTCGTGAGGACAACGGCGGATCCGGATTCAACGTTGTTTCGCCTGCTGATTTCAACGATTGGCATCAGCGGACGCACGGGTTCGAGGATATGGCTGCCTGGCTCACGACCGATCTCGATCTCGCGGGCGAGCATGCTGAGCTCCCAGAGGTTGTCCAAGGTGCGGGAGGCTCCTGGAACCTGTTCTCCGTCCTGGGTGTACCGCTGGCGATGGGCCGCGCCTTCAGGCCGGAGGAAGATAAAGTTGGGGCCAACCATGTAGTTCTGCTCACGTGGAGCTTCTTCCAAAGGCGTTTCGCAGGAGACGCCTCTGTCATTGGCAAGCAGATAAGGCTGAATAGCACGCCCTACGAAGTGGTCGGCGTATTACCCCGCTGGTTCACTTATCCCGATTCTCGGGTGCAGGTGTGGGTGCCGTATGCGTCGACTTTTGACGCGGCTGGTTTTGCCCGGCACGACATGCATCAGAGCCGTGTGGTCGCGCGCCTTCGTCCCGGGATAAGCGCTGCGGCTGCCGTGAATGAAGTGAGCGCGCTGCAGTATCAGATTCATCTTGCAAATCGTTCAGCGCCGGTTGCGGAAGAGGCCCGCCTGCGGCCGATTCTCGATGATGTGACATCGGATGTGAAGACACCACTGGTGGTTCTGCTGTGTGCCGTGGGATGTATGCTGCTGATCGCCTGTCTCAACGTTTCTAATCTGCTGGTGGCGCGGGGCGCATCCCGTCGTAAAGAACTTGCCGTGCGCGGAGCGTTAGGAGGGAGCCGGCTCATGCTCATCGGAGAGCAAATGGCCGAAAGCCTGCTTATCTGCGCGGCCGGGGGAACGCTCGGCGTTCTGCTTTCTTTCCTGGCGACTCGTTGGCTTGCGGACCACTGGAACGATCTGCCCCGTGCCGACGCCATTCACCTGGATGGGACGGTGCTGGCTTTTGCTGTCGGCCTGGTGTTTCTTACGGCTTTGATGGCGGGGCTTTTGCCGGCGATCTCCTCCACCGGCGCAGGCATCTTCGCCGGGCTACAGGAATCGTCCCGCTCGATCGGCGGCAGCTTATCACGCGCCACCCTGCGCAAGACGCTGCTCACGGTGGAGATCGCACTCACGGTGATCCTGCTGGTCTCAGCGGGCCTGTTGTTCAAGAGCTTTCTGCACCTGCGCACCGCCAATTTGGGTTGCGCGACCGATCACGTAATCACCATGGGGTACGGCTTACCGAAGAAGCAGTATGACACCCCGGCGAAGGTCATCGCCTTCCACCAGTCTCTTCTGGAACGCGTGCGCCGTCTGCCCGGAGTCATCGCGGCGGGCCTGGTCTCTACGGCGCCAGGTGCAGGCTACGGTGGCGACTTCGTCTTTACCCTTCCCGAGCACCCTTCGAGCAGCTTTCAACTCCAGGACGACGCAATCAATCGCACCGCCGATCCCGGCTATTTCACTGCAATGCAGATACCGTTGATTGCGGGCCGGTTTTTCACCGACCAGGATCGTCTTGATCGTGACGGATACATGATTATCAGCAAGAAATTCGCGGATCAGTTTTTCCCCGGTGAAAATACAATTGGCAAGCATGTCCACGTCGGGATCCTGGACAGAACATATGAGATCGTGGGCGTTGTTGGCGATACTGTCTATGACGTTGCCCAGCCTATCAAGGCCATGATGTACTTCCCGATCTTGTCCGGCGCGCTCCAGGCGGCGGGTGGGACGATCGTAGCGCGCACCGCCGGAGATCCGCTCGCGCTGTCAATTCCCATTCAACAGCAGGTGGCGGCACTCGACCCCGAGCTGCCCGTCTCTAACATCTTGACCATGCAGCAGATTCTGGGTAAGTCCACTGCCACGCAGAGCTTTAGCGCTACGCTGGTGCTGGCCTTTGCCACGCTCTCTCTGTTGCTGGCCGCCATTGGTCTTTATGGAGTGCTTTCGTATCTCGTCGCCCAGCGCAACACGGAGATCGGCATCCGCATGGCGCTGGGCGCGCAAAGAGCCGAAGTATTGCGCCTGGTGCTGTTCGATGGCTTGCGTCCGGTCTTTCTTGGATTGCTCATCGGTTTGGCCGGCGGCGCGACAGCTGCTTCGTTCATACGTTCCATTCTGTACGGCACCAGCCCACTCGATCCCCTTGTTCTTATCACTATGGTGGGCAGCCTTTTGCTCACCGCGGTGATCGCCTGCGCATTGCCGGCTATCCGGGCATCGAAAATCGAGCCCATGCAGGCGCTGAGGACGGAGTGATCAAGCGCAAAGAAGGAATAGTGAAACCGCAGTTCCCTCCACTACGCTACGCTCCGGTCGGGAACTGCGGTTCTCTCAGTCAGCATCCGATCCGAACGGAAGCTCGAGTACTACTTCTTCTCCGGCTCCACTGCGCCGGGATACACATCCTTGAGCGGCTTATTCTCCTTATCAGAAATCTCTGGATGCGGCAGCGGCTTGCGCGGCAGCATCTGCTCGCGCATGGCAGTGTTGTAAAGAAATACCGCTTCGACCACCGCCGCCTGCTTCAGATCAGTAGGCGATAGGCG
Source organism: uncultured Acidobacteriaceae bacterium (assembly GCA_963787145.1). GTDB lineage: Bacteria > Acidobacteriota > Terriglobia > Terriglobales > Acidobacteriaceae > PALSA-350. The sequence goes on along the minus strand of CAWBBY010000040.1, from coordinate 28,090 downwards.
CTCGTAGACGTCCTGGTTGCTGTGCAGGCTGCGGGTCTCGTAGTCACGCGGGTCCTGGATGAATTGAAACCCCGGTATGCCAACCTGGTCGAAGGATTCGTGGTCCGTGGAGCCGGTGTTTCGCATGCTTATCGTCGTGACGCCGAGGTCGTTCAGCGGCTCCATCCACTGCTTGAAGATGGGAACGATCGCAGCGTTGTTCTCCGCGTAGATGCCGAGCAGCTTCCCTCCGCCATTGTCGATATTGAAGTAGCCGGAGACGAGCGCGTGCTCAGGCTTAACTGTCAAAGGCCCCACCTGTTCCCGTGCGAATTCAGGGACGGCGAGTTCTTCCGGTTTGGTAGACAGTCCAATGGTGGCGAAATGCTGGCGTACATATCTGAGCGAGCCGAATTCACCCTGCTCTTCGCCAGACCACAAAGCGATTCGAATGGTTCGTCGCGGCTGTACATGCAGCGCGTTAAGGATGCGCATGGCTTCCATGGCGATAATCACGCCTGCGCCATCATCGGTAGCTCCGGTGCCGGCAATCCAGCTGTCGAGATGCCCTCCCACCATGACCACTTGGTCTTTCAATTTAGGGTCAGTGCCGGGGATCTCCGCAATGGTGTTGTAGCCTTGTTCGTGGTCGCCAGTGAATTCAGAGTTGATAGCGACCGAGACAGTAACCGGCACATTGTGTTCCAGCAAGCGGCCAACACGCCCGAAGTTTTCGCTCGAGACCACAGCGGATGGAATAGGCTGTTTATGATCCGGCAGATAAGCGAGTGCTACCAACTGCTCGCCGTTGTCGTCGCGCATTATGCCACCATCGCCGGACCATCCGTGGACAAGAATGGCCGACGCATGTTCATCGGCGAAGAACTTGGCAACCCGTTCGTGGAAGTTAATCTTCTTAAAGGCTTCTTCCCAATATTTAGGCCCTTCGGAAAAGACATGCTGTTCTTCCATGTTGCCGTCCAGCGGATATTGGTAAATCTGCACTAGCTTTTGCTCGTCATAATGCTGCATCAAAGGTGCGGGATCCGGGCTGATCGGGGGCGCATCTCCGTAGAGGATGATCTTGCCCGCCAGCTTGCCCTTCCAGGCGTCGAAGTCTTTTTCTTCTTTCAGATTGGGTACGGCAATGACCGGCGCGGTGATTGATCCGTGGGTAGCCGGCGACCATGGCGTAGCCTGCGCGATAAAGACGGCTGTATCCGGTGTGACCATATCAACCGAAGTGCTGATCTGGCGCCAGCCCAAGCCGAACTCACCCCAGCTCTCCAGGTGAGCATTGGCGCATCCCATCGCAGTGAGCTGGTCACGCGTCCACGCGTTCGCTTTGGCTAAATTGGGTGAGCCGGTGAGCCGCGGCCCGATGTCGTCGAATAGTGCGCCGGCATATTCCATCACGTGCGAGTGAGTGAGACCCTCTTCGCGGATGCGCGCATACATGCCAAGGTCGAGAGACTCAGTGGCCGGTTGAGGCTCGGGGCGGCTGTAATCGTAGCCGCCGGTTTCGGCTGGTTTGTTAGATTTTGGGGCGTCTTTGGCGTTTGCCCCCATGGCGGGTAGTGAAGCCACACACAATAGCATTGCCGCCGTGATAGCGGCCCATCGATCAATCATTCAGGGTCCCTTTGTTCAGGAGAGTCTTATGGTCCAACAGGTAATTGTAATTTCACAGCATCGCTTTGCCCTACTCACACCGCAATGCGGTCATGGGGTCGACCGAGGACGCTCTCCACGACGGAACCATGCACGCCATTCCAGCAGCCGCAAGAAGTACAACAGAGGCGCCCAGTATCAGCAACGGATCATGGGCGGTATTCTGCACCCAGCGGGAGATCACTCGGTTCAATCCCAGACTCAGCGCGAGTCCTACCAGCAATCCGGATCCGACGCTCACGCCGGCCGAAGACAGCACATTCCACAACACATCCTTCTTTTGCGCTCCCAACGCCATGCGGATGCCGAACTCGTTTGTCCGCTGCACCACCGAGTAAGAAACCACACTGTACAGGCCTACCGCCGCCAACACCAGGGCCAACGCGGCCGCAGGGACGGCTGAAAATTCCCCAGGACGCCAATCCTGGGTCTTGCCTGGACTTTGCAGATGAGGACACCCCAGGACTGCGTCCTGGGCTACTTTCAGCCAGTCTTGTCCAAATTAGTTTTTTGCGGTGGTTCTAGCCATCCATCAGCGACAAACATTGCTTGGAAGCACAAACCCCCACTTTGTCATCCCGAGGAGCTGACTTGCCTGGGGCAAGTTAAGGGAGCAATGAACGGGTGTTAGGGTGAGTGCGTTTAAGCTTGAGGGGACTGAGGCTGGAGGAAGTAGGCCGGCGTTCGATTGGAGCGTAGTAGCCCGATCCCGAGGATGGTCCCAGGCTGCGTGATGGAGAGATTGGTGAGGTTGCCTTTTTTAGGTAGCGATCCCGTTTAGGAGATTACTGATATCGGCCGCCTGGCCTTAGGCCCAGTCTGGGAGAGGGGATGAGAAGAGAGAAGGAGTTCCGGGAGCTGAGTTTGGAGTGTATTGAGCCCAACGCGGCTGGGATTGATGTAGGGGCGAGAGAGATTTACGTGGCTGTGGCGCGGGATCGAGACCCTGAGCCGGTACGTTGTTTTTCCACCTTTACGGAGGAGCTGCAAGCTATCGCGGCGTGGTTAAAGCAGTGCGGCGTGGCCAGCGTAGCGATGGAATCGACTGGGGTGTATTGGATACCGCTCTACGAGGTGCTGGAAGAGGCCGGGCTGCGGGTGTGTCTAGTCAACTCACGGCACGTGAAGCATGTACCGGGACGCAAGTCTGACGTAAGCGACTGTCAGTGGTTGCAGTACCTGCATTCGGTGGGTCTGCTGCGTGGCTCGTTCCGTCCTGAGGCAGCGATCTGCGCCCTGCGTGCGCTGAGCCGTCATCGGTCCAACCTGGTGGAAGCGGCTGCGGTGCATGTGCAGCACATGCAAAAAGCGCTGACGCAGATGAATCTGCAGATCCATCATGTGCTCAGCGACATCACTGGTAAGAGCGGTCTGTCGATCGTAGACGCCATTCTGGCGGGCAAACGAGATCCCGAACAGTTGGCCAGGTTGGCCGACGGCCGCATTCGTGCGGAAAGGGAAACAGTCATCAAATCGCTGGTGGGTAACTACCGTTCCGAGCATTTGTTCACGCTGCGTCAGTCTCTGGAAGCCTACCGGCATTATCAGAAGATGCTGCTGGACTGTGATCGGGAGATCGAGCAGCGCATGGGCCAATTGCCCAACCAACCCAACGGAGGCCAACCGTTGCAGGGCCATAAGCGGGGCAAACGGCGTAAGAACCAGTTCCACTTCGACATGGGCAAGGAACTGTATCGCGTGCTGGGCACCGACTTAACGGTCGTACCCGGGTTGAGTGCGCTGACGGTGCATACGCTGGTGACGGAGATCGGAACCGATTTCGGTCGTTTTCCCAATGTGGCGGCGTTCACCAGTTGGCTGACGCTGTGTCCCGGGAGCAAGAAGAGTGGGGGCAAGGTTCTCTCTTCAAAGACGCGCAAGTCCAACAGCCGTCTCGCCGCTGCCCTGCGACTGGCCGCGCAGACGCTACACAAGAGTCACTCCTACCTGGGCGCATATTATCGCCGCATGCGGGCGCGCCTGGGCGCGCCGCAAGCCATCACCGCTGCGGCCCATAAACTGGCCCGCATCGTATATCACCTGATCACCACCCGCACCGCTTACGACGAGAGCATCTTCGCCCTAGAAGAACAAAAATTAGCTCTTCGCAACCAACATCGCTTGCACAAACAAGCACGCGCCCTAGGCTTCCAGCTCGTCCCCCTACCTCAACCGGAGGTTGTTCATTAGGAGCGCAGCCGAGGGACCTGCTGTGCGCCTTGACCTCAAACAAGGGCCCTACAGTGAGCTCGCAACTCTTAACCAAGCGGTTTGATCGTCCTAAACAACTTACCCGGCGTGCAGTGGCGAAGTAAAGATGGCCTTTGTTTGGCGTCAAGGCGCACAGCAGGTCCCTCGGCTGCGCTCGGGATGACAAAGTGGGGGTTTGCGCTTCCAAGCAATGTTGTCGCTGATGGATGGGTAGAACGGAAATCCTCCGGCAACTTGATTTCGTACGCTCCCACCCGTCTCAATCTTTTCCACAAGATACACGCCGAAAAACCGCTAATTTGGACAGCTCTGACTTTCAGCCGTCCCTCCGGGACTCAATTCTTGAACCGTCAGTTCTCACGCTGACTCTTTACCCCTGGGTGGCGGAGCGTCCAATTTCAGTCCGCGATGGGACCCGCTGTCCGAAAGTGGACATCTGAGGACAAAATTGAACAAATCATCGGCCGCCTGCGTAGGTATGCATGTGGCAAAGACCAACAATCCCAATAGAAGCACCGCTGGATGGCTTTGGTCACCAGCATGCATTAGCAACTAGCATGGATATCTCGCGCCCAGACCTGAAAGTCAAAAAACGCCGGCGGCAGGCCGTGACGATCGCGGTTGGCGTGGTCGTTTTGGCCGCCGTCACGTTTCTGGTGATGCGGCTCAAGCCAGCCGCCCCCAACGTCGACCGTTCCGCCGTGTGGACCGACACGGTCAAACGCGGACCTTTAGTCGTCCAGGTGCGCGGACTCGGGACCCTGGTGCCCCGCGAAGATGCGATCCGCCAGATCCCGGCACAGACCGAGGCCACGGTCGTCCGCATCCGCACGCTGCCCGGCTCGAACGTAACCCCTGACACCGTCCTGGTGGAGTTAAACGACCCGACGCTGAGCCAGGAGGCAATCGATGCCGAGCTGTCCCTTAAAGAGGCGCGCGCCGACCTTAGCAACGTACAAGTGAAAGTGCAGAGCGATCTGATGGCGCAAAAGTCTGCCGCGGCAACCGTAAGTGCCGACTACAAGCAGGCACAGCGGCAGGCGCAGATCGACAAGACGCTATACAGCCTGGGCGTGATTTCCGGCATCGCGTACAACGGCTCTCAGGGTACGGCGGATCAATTGGACACCCGTAACACGCTCCAGGAGGAGACCGTCAAGATCAACGAAAAGGCCATCGAATCACAGCTCGCCGTCCAACAGGCTAAGGTGGCGCAAGCGCAGGCTGTCTACGATCTGAAAGAGCAACAACTGAATGCGCTCAAGGTGCGCGCAGGCATCACCGGAGTGCTGACCGATTTGCCTCTGGCTGTGGGCCAGCACGTAACCATCGGAACGATGTTGGCCCAGGTCGTGCAGCCGAATCAACTGAAGGCGCAGCTGAAGATTGCCGAGACCCAGGCGCGTGGGATCCTCATCGGCCAACCTGCCTCGATCGATACCCACAACGGCTTGGCCGACGGCAAAGTGACGAGAATCGATCCTGCGGTGCAGAACGGAACCGTCACCGTCGATGTGGAGCTCGTTGGCAATTTGCCCAATGGCGCACGTGATCAATTAAGCGTGGACGGCACGATCGATCTGGAAAGATTGAGCGATGTTCTCTATGTGGGCCGGCCGGCCTTTGGCAACGAAAACAGCACCATTAGCCTCTTCAAGTTGGATCCGGATGGCAAGGGGGCGGTCCGCGTTCCGGTCAAAGTCGGCCACGCCTCAGTGAATGCCATCCAGGTTCTGGAAGGGCTGCACGAAGGGGACACGGTGATTCTGAGCGACATGTCGAGGTATGACACTACGGACCGAATTCGTCTGGAATAACGGAAGCAATATCAAATAAGGAAAACAGGAGCGAAAGCATGCAGCCACTGATACAGATAGAAGCGATGACCAAGGTTTTCTACACCGAGGAGATCGAGACTCATGCCCTTTCCGGCGTTCACCTCTCCATCGACCGGGGGGAATACGTGGCCATGTCTGGCCCTTCCGGTTGCGGAAAATCGACGTTGCTGTCGATTATCGGCTTGCTGGATACACCGACAGCGGGCAAGTATGAGCTGAACGGACGTCCGGTAGAGAACCTGAAGTTTGCCGAGCGTTCCCGCATCCGCAACCAGGAGATCGGTTTCATCTTTCAGAGCTTCAACCTGATTGGTGATCTTACCGTCGCCGAGAATGTAGAACTGCCGCTGACCTATCGCTCGGGTATGGCATCGAGCGATCGCAAGCAGCGGGTGCAGGAATCTCTCGAGCGCGTGGGCATGGCCCACCGCATGCGTCACTATCCCTCGCAGCTCTCAGGCGGCCAACAGCAACGCGTCGCCGTCGCGCGCGCACTGGCAGGGTCGCCCTCTATCCTGCTGGCCGATGAGCCCACCGGAAACCTGGACTCGAAGAACGGTGAGGCGGTGATGGAACTGCTCAAGAACCTTCATCGCGAAGGAGCGACCATCTGCATGGTGACGCACGACCCGCGTTTTGCCCGCCATGCTGATCGCAATATCCACCTGTTTGACGGAAAGATTGTCGCCGAAGGTGAATTTGCCGATCACGCTCTCGAAATGCAATGACCGGGGTCTGATGACCGCGGGTCAATAAATACAGAGGTATCGGTTGAAGCACGACGATCCGTCCCAGACGGGGCGCACGGTGAGGGCTGCACTATGATCTCGCTCGAAAATGTTGAAAGAAGCTACAAGACTGGCGCTGGCCAGACCTGGGTACTCAGGCGCATCAACCTGAAGATCGAGGCGGGCGAGTTTATCACCATCATGGGACCTTCCGGAGCGGGGAAGTCGTCACTGCTGAATGTTTTGGCGCTGCTGGACGACCAATGGTTGGGGTCGTACTGGTTCAATGACGAAGCTGTCCACCTGATGAACCGCAAGCAGCGGGCAGACTTGGCACGGCGCAACGTCGGGATGGTTTTTCAAAGCTACCACCTGCTCGACGATCTTAACGTGGCCGAGAATATCGACCTCCCGCTCTCCTACAAGAACATCTCCAAGGGGGAACGCCAGGCGCTGGTTGCGGATACGCTGGATCGCTTCAGCATCGTGGGCAAAAAGGATCTCTTTCCCAACCAGCTATCCGGCGGTCAGCAACAGTTGGTTGGCATTGCCCGCGCGGTGATTCATCGCCCGGCCCTGCTGCTTGCCGATGAACCGACGGGAAATCTTCACTCCACGCAGGCGAAGGAGATTATGGAGCTCTTCCAGCAGCTGAACCGGGAGGGAACGACCATTGTGCAGGTGACACACTCGGAAGTAAACGCCAGCTATGGCAGTCGTGTGCTTCAGGTTCGGGACGGATGGATGGTGAGTGATACGGCCAACCCCGGGTTGAACCAGGCTACCGAGGTGAAGGCATGAAGGATGTCTCCTGCGCGGGCAGCATGGTGCAGAAAACGTTGTCTGTGTTGTGTGCAGCGGGCCTTCTGGTCTCGACTACCTTTGCCCAAACAAACCCCGCGGGACCCTTGCCTTCGGCGCCTGCCGATCCGCAACAATCTCCGCCCCAGACCATCGCACAGCAGGCGCAAGCGGCGGCGCAGCCGCAGCCGGTTACCTACCAGGGACCTTTCCACATTGAAATGCCGCATTCACGCAATCCCCTTGGCGCCGTATAGGCCCAGCACTGTGCCAGAACTCAACCTGCAAAACTCGCAGACCCTCTACGCCCTCATACGCGACGGCAAGCTCGAGATTTCCCTGCAGGATGCGATCGCTTTGGCCCTCGAAAATAATCTCACGCTCGCCTCCTTCCGCTACAACTTCCCCATCGCGCAAGCCGATCTTCTTCGCACCAAGGCGGGAGGCCAAGCCAACGGCGTTAACATCGCCGTCGTCTCGACCACGCCGAGCGGCTTTAGCGCCTCCGGGGGCGGCGGTGGCTCCTCGAGCTCCTCGAATGCGGCCGCAGGCGCCGGCGGCATCGTCACCTCCACTCTCGGCGCCGGCGCGGCCGTTCCCTCGTTTGACCCCTTCCTCAACTTCAACGGCTATGTGCAACACACCGTCACCCCGGAGCCGAACGTTGCCACGGTCGGCACCGAACTCTTTAAGCAAAACAATATCGAGGTCCAATCGCAGTACCAACAGTCGTTTCCGCTCGGCACCAACCTGACCGTCAACTACACCGGCTTCCGCACCGCCAACAACAGCCCTTATTACGCAGTCAATCCCGAACTGAATTCCAATTTTCAGATCATCCTGAGCCAGCCGCTTCTGTACGGATTCGGCCTTGCCAGCAACGAGCGCTTCATCCACATCGCCAAAAGAAACCTGCAGACCACCGATCTCGCTTTTAAGCAGCAGGTCATCGCCACCGTCACCGACATTGAAAACCTCTATTGGGATCTGGTTAACGCTTATCAGGACGTGCAGGTGAAGACCCGGTCATTGGAATACGCCAATCAGACCCTGACCGACGACCAGAAACAGTTGGAGCTCCAGAACATTCCTGCGCTTCAGGTCATGAAGGACCAGTCTGCGGTTGCCACCAGCGAGGGCGACCTTACCATCGCCAAGGCCACGCTGAGGCACAACGAGCTGCTCATTAAGGACCGTCTCACCCGAACCGACGACCCGTCCATCGACGAAATCCCCGTCATCCCGCTCGATCTCCAGGGCGGTCCCGATCCCAACGAATCGAAATCCATCGCCGAGCTGATCGACGAGGCCATGAAGAACCGCCCTGAAATCGGGATTTTCCGTAATTCGGCCGAGGTCGCGCGCCAGAGCCTCAAGGACATCAACAGCGAGCTGCTGCCTGTACTCGATTTGTACGGCTACTACGGAGGCACGGGCACCGCCGGCCCCAAAAATCCGTTTTGCAGTCTCGGCCCGGAGCAATGCGCCACCAACCTGCCCACCGACTTCGCCAGCATGTTCGCGAACACCTTCAACTACTCGGCGCCCCAGTACGAGGTTGGCGTCAGTCTCTCCATCAACCTCCGTAACCGTGTTGTCAAAGCCGACCAGTTCCGCGCCGTGCTCGCGTACCGCCAGAGCCAGATCGCCCAAGAGCAGCAGCAGAAGAGCCTTCGCTTCGACATCCGCGACTCGCAGTTCGCTCTCGAGCAGGCGCAAGCCCGCGTGGCGGCCGCGCAAAAAGCACGCGATCTCGCGCAGAAGACCTTTGATATCGCCAAGAAGGAGCAAGACGTAGGAGCGATATCCAGGTATGACACCCTCGTCACAGAAGAAGGCCTCGCTGTTGCTGAATCCGCGTTTTTTACCGCGCAGACTGCCTATGAAAAGGCCAAAGCGGACATTGACCGCGCTACTGGGACGACGTTGGACCGCACGGCCGTCTCGATAGACGACGCAAAAAATGGCGTCGTCTCCCGCATCCAGCCGGCTAAGCCATAGCCTGTGCTTCCGACTGATCTCCGGGGCCGCACTATACTTGATTTACCGTTTGAGGCAATGATGGCCACCTTCCCGCAAGCCGCGAAAGAGACCCCGGGAACCCGCACGCAAGCGGAGGCGCCCAGAATACTCGCCGCCGATGATCAGCCCCATATTCTGGATGCCATCGAGTTATTGCTGCAGCCGGAGGGTTACCGGGTCGAGCGAGCGCAATCGCCCCGCGAGGTGCGGGATCGGGTTGCCAGCGAAACCTACGATGCGCTCCTCATCGATCTCAATTACACCCGGGACACTACTTCTGGCGCCGAGGGTCTGGAGCTGCTTGCCCAGCTAACTGCTCATGACAGCCGTCTGCGCATCATCGTCATGACGGCCTGGGCCAATGTCGATCTCGCCGTCGAGTCTATGCGCCGCGGCGCCTGTGACTTTATCCAGAAGCCCTGGGAAAATGTACGGCTGATTTCCATTCTGCGAACCCAGATCGAACTTCGCCGGGCGGTTCAACAGGCTGAAATTCTGGAAGCGGAAAACCGCCTGCTGCGCGCCGAAGGACGTCCTGAATTGATCGCCAAGGCGCCTTCGATGCAGCCCGTGTTGGAACTTTTGGGGCGCATTGGCCCGTCGGATGCCAACGTGCTCATTACCGGCGAGCATGGCACGGGCAAAGAAGTCGTAGCGCAGACGCTGCATGCGCTCTCCTCGCGCGCGGCTCGCTCGCTGGTCGCCGTGAACACCGGCGCGCTGGCCGAGGGAACCTTTGAGAGCGAACTCTTCGGCCACGTCAAAGGAGCGTTTACCGACGCGCGCACGGACCGCATCGGGCGCTTCGAGCTGGCCGATCGGGGTACCCTTTTCCTGGATGAAATCGCCAATGTGCCGCTGCGCCAGCAGGCTAAACTGCTGCGCGTACTCGAGACCGGCGATCTCGAACGTGTCGGCTCTTCGCAAACCAAGCGAGTGAATGTGCGTCTGCTTTCGGCTACCAATGCCGACCTGCATGAGGAGTGCGCCGCGGGACGCTTTCGCGAAGATCTGCTCTTCCGCCTCAACACCGTGGAAATTCATCTTCCCCCGCTGCGCGATCGCCGCGAAGATCTTCCTCTGCTCGCCGGCCACTTTCTTGCCCGCTACACTTCCCGCTATCGCAAGGCTGCGACCGGCTTCGAGCCCAGCGCCCTGGAGGCCATGTTCCAGCACAGCTGGCCGGGCAACGTGAGGGAACTCGACCACGCGATTGAGCGGGCTGTTCTCATGGCTCGCGGTCCGCGCATTCAAACCGCCGACTTGGGCCTGAGCCAGGTTCGCTCCTCCGGCCAGAGTCTCGATGAACTCAGCCTCGAAGCGGTGGAAAGCATTCTCATCCGCAAGGCTCTGGCTCGTGCGGGCGGCAACGTGAGCCATGCGGCGGAGGCCCTGGGATTAAGCCGTGGAGCGCTCTATCGCCGGATGGAGAAGTATGGAATCTGATCCCACTCCCGGAAACGGAAGTGATTCAGCCTCACGCGCACGCCTACGCTCCGCCAAACACCGTGACCGTAACACTCACTTCGAGCGCCGTATCCGTGTGCTGTGTCTGTTCATTGCCGCTCCCGCATTTGTGCTCGCGGCGGTACTCCTGTGGCAGGCAAAATTTTCCCAAGGCGTGGTCTGGACTCTGCTTGGTGGGGTCGCTTTTCTTTCTCTGATTGCGGGCGCCATCCTGATGGAGGAGATCATCCGTCCGCTGCAGACCCTGGCCAACGTTGTCTCTTCGCTGCGCGAGTCAGACTACTCCTTTCGCGCCCGTGGTGCGGGGCAGCTCGATGCGCTTGGGGAGCTGGCGCTCGAGATCAACGAATTTGCCGACCTGCTGCAGAGTCAGCGTCTCGGTGAGATGGAGGCCTCGGCCTTATTGCGCTGTGTCATCTCTTCCATGGACGCGCCTGTACTCGCGTTCGATCCCGCCCATCGCCTCCGCCTTGTCAATCCCGCTGCCGAGCACATCTTTCATCTCATCGCGGAGCGAGACTTGGGCGCGAGTGCCGATGATCTGCAGCTTGCTGACGTGTTGGATCAGCCCGATCGGGGGATCCTCGTCCTTGCCGGCAAGGGCAATCCCGTCCATTGGATGGTAAGAAGATCCAGCTTCCGTCAACGCGGAATCCCGCACACGCTCCTGGTCCTCTCCGACGTGAGTATTGCCCTGCGCGAGCAGGAGCGCGATGCATTCCAGCGCCTTATCCGCGTGATCGGGCACGAAATCAACAATTCGCTGACGCCGATCAAATCCATTGCCGGCAGCCTTCGTTCCTGGATCCATCTAAGTCCACTGCAGCGGCAGACGACGGAGACTCCGGGTACAGACCATGACCTATTCAGCCTCGACCGTGGTCTCAAGATTATTGAGAACCGTGCGGAATCGCTCAATCGGTTCATCCAGGCATACCGGCAGCTTGCCCAGCTGCCGCCGCCCGCATTACAGCCGGTTCCATTGCATTCGTTGATCGAGCGTGCTGTCGCGTTGGAAACCAGGGTAGCCGTACAGATCAAACCGGGTCCCGATATCGTGCTGCAGATCGACCCCGATCAGATCGAACAGCTGGTGATCAATCTGCTGCGCAATGCAGCCGAAGCCGCGTTGGCGCGCTTTCCCGAGACGCCCTCGAACGGCCATATCTCGACCGATGTTCCTGAAGTGTCGGTCACCTGGAGAGCCATTGCTCATTCGGTCGTCATTCTGATTCAGGACAACGGGGTCGGCCTTATCAATCCGTCGAACCTGTTCGTGCCCTTCTACACCACAAAGCCGGGGGGAAGCGGCATCGGTCTAGCCCTGGCGCGGCAGATATGCGAAGCCCACGGCGGCATTCTTCAAGTCGCCAATCGTCTGGATGGTCCCGGTTGCGGAGCGGAGATCCGCCTGCCATTGACCGCATCGCATGCCTTCCTTCCGCCGGGACAGGAAGGCAAAACAGCGGAGAACAAGGTGTACGGGTAAGTTAGACCGGCCTCCAAAGTTGCTTGCGAGCCGAGGCGACTATGCTTAGGACACATGCAGTGCGGGGGCGTTGTTTCGGTCCCGGTGAGGCTTTATGACGATCTCCACGTCCTGATCGAGCGCCACGAGAAAACGCAAAAGCCGTTCCACAGAGAACTGCCGAAACTCCCCGCGCAACATCTTGGATATGTCAGGCTGGCGAATGCCAAAGAGATTGGCCGCCTCGACCTGTTTCAAGCCACGATCTTTCATGATCGTGTCGATCTTGAAGACCAGTTGAGCCTTGATAAGGTGCTCCTCGGCATTTGGAATGCCGATATCTTTGAACACATTCCCGCTGGTGGTTTCGTACCCCTTCTTAGTCATGGTTCGCTGTCCTTTGCAATTCTCTTCGCCTCACGTAGTCGTTTGCTTGATTAACTCGATGTCCCGGAGAGATGTCTCCCGTCCTGTTGTCGATTTCTTCTGGAAGGCGTGAAGGACATACACTGCTCCCGCGTATCGCAGCGTGTATACCGCACGGAATGTATCACCGCGAAAATCCGTGACTACCTCCACTACCCCTGCACCACCAAAGCCACGCAGGGTCTTTGTGCCGCGGTGTTTGCCTCCACGCTGCGCGATGTATAGGGCATAGCCCATGTGATCCTGTACGGATTCGGGAAACGCGCGCAAATCTCTCCGGCTGGAGCCGACCCAGACCACCGGCTTTAATGATGGCTCCGCAGTCATTGGGGGTACCGATATGGTGATATCACTATATCATTCGAACGGGACTCTTTGCCAAGCCCTACCGGCGCTTGAGCGTCTCCAGTTCATCCAGGGTGCGTGGCCAGTCCGATTTTAAGAGCCGCGAAAGACTTCGGTCGGCCAGAAGTTTCCCGCCCGTCTGACACTTGACGCAGTAATCCGTTTCATTGTCTGCGTAACGAATCCGCTGGATCGGTTGGCCACAACGCGGGCAAGGCTCTCCATAGCGTCCGTGCACCGCCATATCCTTGCGGAAGGCTGTCACCTTTTCCGGAAAGCCGGCTTTTGCCTCCTTGGTTAGCCTCTCGATCCACAACTTGAGCGTGGCTTGCGTCGCGGTATAGAGACTTTCCCATTCTTGCGGGTCCAGCTTGTGTGTCATTTTGACTGGGGATAATTGCGCTGCGTGGAGAATTTCATCTGAGTACGCGTTCCCAATGCCGCTTAGAATGCGCGGGTCGGTGAGAGCCCTCTTAAGCGTTCGATTCTCGATCGTGAGCGCGTTGCGAAAGGAATTGAGATCGCTCGAGAGCACGTCGATCCCTCCCGGGTCGGTAGAACGCAACGCCTCCTCTCCCTCGAAGAGGTGGAGTGATGCGCGGCGCTTGGTCCCTGCTTCCGTAAGCACCAGGGAGCCGTGGGGAAAGTCAAAAGCGGCCAGATTCTGCCGGCCTGCGAGCTTGGCTCCTGGTGGCCGCCAGTGCAGACGCCCGGCAATCATCAAGTGCAGCACCATCCAGAGATCGCCATCCACTCCGATAGCGATGCGCTTGCCGATGCGGCGCAGTTCGCGCACTACATGGCCTTCCACACTGGCAACCGGCGGCCGCGCCGTGCGCAGCAGAAATGCGCTTGCTATGCGCACATGTTCAAGCGACTGCCCGACAATCCGGGGCTCCAGCGCGCTTATGTAGGCGGTGATATCCGGCAACTCCGGCATGCCTATTAGCTTGCCGGTTGCGTCGCCGTTTCGCAACGTCGAATCCAAGGCGGCGGTACATGTGCTACACTCCTGCCCGATGAATCGACGCATGTTTCTTGGCCAGGCTGCGATGGCTTACGGCGCCTTCCTGCTCAACGCTCGGGGCCAGGGAACCTCCCATGCCCCCGGCCTGACCATCCGCGAAATTCGAGCGGTACGTTTGCGCGACGGATTCAATAGCCGCTTTGTTCGCGTCTACACCAACCAGGGTCTGACCGGCACGGGCGAGATGCTGGACACCGTCGGCGCGGAGTATATCGTCAACAACAACATTGGCCCGGCGCTCGCAGGCCGTGACCCACTGGATATTGAAGGAATTCTCGTCGATCTGTGGGGCGGGAAGCATCTTGCGGCTGGTGGCTCCCCCTCGCCTATCTTCATGCGTGGAATGGGCGGACCCTACCTCACCGCGATCAGCGGAGTGGAAATGGCGCTCTGGGATCTGGCCGGCAAAGCGCTGAACGCGCCCATATATCAGCTGATGGGCGGCCGGGTGCGTAGCAGAATGCCGGTATACCTGCACGCAGCCAATCCAGGTGAAGCGACCAACCTCATTGCCAAAACGAAAGTGAAAGCGCTGAAGATTGGCATCGACTACAGTCCGGATGAATGGACCCTGAAGAAGGGCTGGGACCCGAACAAGCTTTGGGGCATTCATCTGAATACCGTGCAGTTGGATGATGTGGTCCATTTCGTTGCCTCCATGCGCGAGGCGGTGGGAAACAGCTATGACCTTGCGCTGGAATGCCACGCACGTTACGACGTGGAGACGGGCATCCAACTTTGCCGCCTAGTCGAGCAATTCCGTCTGATCTGGGTGGAGGAACCAATCCCCAGCGACGATGTCGACGCCATGGTACGGGTGCGCAATGCCACTCGGGTTCCCATTGCGGCGGGCGAGAATATCTATAGCCGCTACGGCTATCGTCCGTTTCTGGAAAAGGAAGCGCTCAGCGTCATTCAGCCGGATGTTTCGAAAACCGGCGGCCTGCTCGAAACGCGCAAGATCGCTGCCATGGCCGAAGTCTACTCAATCCCCATAGCGCCTCATGGGGTAGCGTCCCCTCTGGGCACCATGGCGGCTGCTCACGTCGCCGCCGCGACGCCGAACCTGATGCTGCTTGAATTCACCCACTACCTCGATAAGTCCTACACCTCGCTAACCGAGCCGGTTTCGCTCGATGACGATGGCTTCCTGGAGGTGAGGACGACTCCCGGAATCGGGGTAGCGCTCAACGAGGATGTCGTGAGGGAAAGGACCGACCCTGAATTCCATCCTCTCTAAGAACCCAAACGGGACTCCGCGGATCGCGGGGATCGGGGAGTTGCTGTGGGATCTTTTGCCCAGCGGCCCGAGGCTGGGCGGGGCGCCGACGAACTTTGCTGTCTTCTGTGCTCGACTGGGGAACCGTACTGCCTTGGTCAGCAGCGTGGGCGACGATGACTATGGGAGAGCAGCCCGCACCACCCTCGCACAACCTAACCTTGAGCTGGAGCAGCTACAGGAAGATAGCGCCCATCCGACCGGCACGGTCGAAGTTTCGTTCTCCGCCGATAAGCAGCCCCGCTACCTTATCCACCGCAACGTTGCATGGGACTTTATTTGTCTGACTGCTGAGCTGCTTGAGGTAGCGCGTGATGTGGATGCTGTGTGTTTTCAAACTCTGCCACAGCGGCATGAGGTTTCGCGGTCAACAATACGGAGCTTCGTAGAGGCCACTGCGCAAGGGTGTGCGCGGGTGTGCGATGTAAATTTGCGCATGCCTGATTGCAGTCCCGAGGTGCTTCGCTGGTCGATGGAGCACGGCACCATCATCAAGCTAAGCGATGAGGAGCTGCCGCAGGTTTTTTCTATGCTGAATGAACACCCGGTGCCGGATAGTCCTCAGGCCGCGGCATATACGCTGCTTGAGGATTTCCCTGGATGCCAACTGGTGGCCACGACTCTAGGGCCCCATGGAAGCCTGCTAACTACCCGCGAGAGCACATTCAGGCATCCGGGATTTCCTATCAAGGTGGTCGATACCGTGGGCGCGGGCGACGCCTTCACCGCTGGCCTAGTGCACGCCTACCTGCGCGGAGCGTCGCTGCCCCAGATGGCGGAGATCGGCAATCTTTGCGGTAGCTATGTAGCCTCGCAGCCAGGGGCTACGCCGCCGCTGTCGCGAGAGTTGATCGAACGCGTCGGGGCGGTGCTGAGCGCATGAATCGTCGAACGTTTCTCATCTCTTCCGGTGCGTTTTGTGCCGCGCATTCATTCGCACAAGTAGAGTTGCCGCCGGCGCTCAGGGAAAAACTCATGCGCGATCCCTTCAGGCCGCAGTTCCATTTGCTGCCCAAGGCGAACTGGATGAACGATCCCTGCGCACCTCGGTACTTTCGCGGCCAATATCATATGTTCTTCCAGTACAACCCGGGTGCGGCGGTTTGGGGAGACATGCACTGGGCGCATGCCGTCAGTCCTGACCTCATCCACTGGAAACACCTGCCGATTGCCCTGTCGCCCACTCCCGGATCCTATGACGCAGCCGGGTGTTTCACCGGCAGTGTGCTGCCCGGCGTCGAAGTACCAACCATTCTTTACACTGGTGTCACCCGCTCGTCGCCGGAGACCATTCGCGGCGAAGGGTTGCGCGAAGTGCAATGTCTGGCCACGTCCACGGACCCCGATCTGCGTATCTGGAAGAAACTGGACAAGCCGGTGTTGGCTGGCCCCCCGGCTGGTTTGCAGGTGACAGGTTTTCGCGATCCATGCCCGTGGAAGGATGGAGACACCTGGTATTTGGGCGTCGGTTCGGGCTTCAACAAGATCGGCGGCGCGGTGCTGCTTTATACCTCGCCGGACGGGCGCAACTGGAGCTACCTTCACCCGCTCGCGCAGGGCAAATGGAACGGAAGCAGCAAGATCAACCCCGTGGACACGGGGGAGATGTGGGAGTGTCCCGACTTCTTTCCCCTCGAGCACAAACACGTGTTGCTCTACTCCACCGAGCGCAAGGTGTATTGGGAGGTGGGCACGTTCGACAAGAGCGACCTCCGCTTCCACTCTGAAACCAAGGGCCTGCTCGACCATGGATCCTACTACGCCATGAAGACTATGGTCGACGCTAAGGGCCGTCGCATTCTTTGGGGATGGGTGCAGGAGACGCGCACGCCCGAGGAGTGTAAGGCTGCCGGATGGGCGGGCGCGATGGCCCTGCCCCGCGTGCTCTCGCTGGGCGCCGATAACCAGCTGCGCATGGATGTTCCGCCGGAGTTTGCCACGCTGCGGAAGAATACCCAGAAGCTGCAAGCGGCGCAGACTGTGCCCATCGAAAACCGAGCCGCTGAAATCGTATTGAGTTTCAAGGCAGGGCAGAGCGCCTGCGGGTTGGAGTTGCGCGCCGGCGCGACGCCGCTATTCGCCATCCGTTACGCCGGCGGGGTCGGAAGCCCCTCGGTAAGCGTGGGCAGTAACATCCTGCCGCTCTCACCGGATCATGATGGGTCTCGACGATTCATCTCTGGATCGACGGGTCGATCATCGAGACATTTGTCGATCGTAAAGAAGTGATGACGGCTCGTTGCTACACGCCATCGCCGGCGGGCATTCAGCTTGCCTGGACCGGAGCTGCAGATGCGCTCAAGAGCCTGACGGTGTCGAGCGTTACGCCCATCTCGAACGATCGTCTCACTACCTAGAAGGGCATGCTATCGTTTTTCATGTTCCGTTTTGTTTTCGCTTTGCTTTGCGTGGCCAGCTTTCAATATTCCGCAGCGGCCGCAGTGCCGGAGACGTTTCATTGCAATGCTGCCGCGCATGAGCCCTTTCTTGACCAGGCGAATCGTTTCATCCTGACTACGCTACGCTATCAACCGGTCGAAGCCACGCAGGCCGGGTATCATGGCGAGCCTGGCGCTCCGCTGGATAATGAGCTTGATGACTTGAGCCCGGCTACCATCGCCGCCGAGCGCGCTTTGTTCATCGCCGGCAAGGTCTGTTTCGCCGCTGCCAAAGCAGGTACACCAGAGGAGGGAGCGGATCTTGCGCTCCTCCGCGACAACATCGAGTCCACTCTCTTTCAGTTCGATGTGCTGCAGGGCTACCGCTACCGCCCGCAGGATTATGTGGAGATGATCGGCTCCGGCTTGTTCTTCCCGCTCACCTCGACCGATGGTACGGAGCAGTCGCGGCTCTCGTCTGTGCTGGCGCGCATGGAGCAGGTTCCGCGGGTTCTCGACGAGGCACGCCACAATCTCAAACAGGCTGACCCGGTATTTCTCGATACAGCCTTAGACGAGAATGCCGGGAACACTGCGGTCATCGAGCAGATCGGAAGCATGATCCATGCCGGGTCGCCGCTGCGCCCGCGTTACGACGCGGCGTCCAAGGCGGCGCGCGCAGCTCTCGACAGCTATGCCGCGTGGCTCAAGGACGACCTGGCCCACAGGCCGCACCCGGTCAGCTGGCGCACCGGAGCCGAAGTCTACGCGAAGATCTTCGCCTACGCACTGGGCCCGGGCACGCATGAAACTCCGGATTCGGTGCTTGCCGCTGCGGAGCGGGATCTGCCGCGGGTTCGCAGCGAGATGTACTCGGTCGCCTTGCCGCTGCATAAGCAATGGTTCCCCGAGTCATGGCGATCATAGTGACATGAGCGGGGACGCCCTCGAGAACAAGGTCATCGCCGAAGTCATCGACCGCATCAATCAGGACCACGTGGCGCCTGGTGACCTGCTCGCGAAGGTGAAGGCTGACGCCGGCGGTATTCGCGCGTTCATCGTGCAGAAGGACCTGCTTACCTTGAGCGATCGCGACAATATGCGCATCGTGCCCACTCCGGTGTTTGAGCGCGGGGTCTATTCGGTTGCGGGCTTCCATGCCGCGCCGGCGCTAGAACCGAAGGAGGAAGCGGAGTACTGGGTTACTCCTATCGATCCAAAGATGACGAAGGAGCAGGCGGAGTCGAAGCTGCGCGAGTACAACAACTGGATGCTGTTGTACCTGACCATGCACGAAGCGCTGCCCGGCCACTACACGCAGTTCGAGCACGCGAACAACCTGAAGCCATCGTCGCGCCGCGTACTGCGCGTGCTACTGGGGAACACTCCCTACGAGGAAGGTTGGGGAGAATATGGGGTAAAGGAGATGGAGGACGCGGGGTATGCCAACCATGATCCTCGGTTCGTCCTTATGGTGCAGAAGATTCGCCTGCGCGTGATTACGAATGCCATTCTCGACATCCGCATGCAGAGCCGCAATATGACCGACCAGGAGGCGCTCGACCTGATGGAGAACAAGGCGTTTCAGACTGCGGCCGAGGCGCAGGGCAAGCTGCGCCGGGCCAAGCTGACGGCGGGCCAGCTCATTACTTACTATGTGGGCTACCACCAGTGGATCAATGTGCGCAACGATATCCAGAAGCAACAGGGAAGCGCCTTCTCGCTCAAGCGCTTCAACGATACCGCGCTCGATGAGGGCCCGCTTCCGCTGCCGATTTTGCAACCGTTACTGGTGCAGAAGCTGGTCAGCCATTAGGCATGAAACTTTTTCATGTACTTGGCGTCGACTGCGAGCGCTTCCATGATCGGCGTTTGAAACTCCTCCTGTTCCACGAAGGCGTGGCGAATGTGACCGGTCGCTGCCGCGGCGGCGAAGATAGGCGTGTAGTCAATGGAGCCGGTGCCCAGTTCGACTGAGGGCGGCTTGTTGTCTTTGAAGTCCTTGACGTGCAGCATCACGATACGTGCCGGATATTGTTTCAAATAATGGATGGGGTCCTGGCCGCCCACGATCACCCAGCCGCAGTCCAACTCGAAGCTGACCTTTGCCGGATCGGTGTGCTTCAAGAGCTCTTCGTAGGGCAGGATGCCGTCAATGGCGCCGAACTCGGCAACGTGATTGTGATAGGCGAACTTCATGCCCGCCGCCTCGACCTTAGTGGCTACCTGGTTGAACTGGTCCGCGCTCCAACGCCAATCATCGAGACTGAGCGGACCCTTGGCTCCTTCCTGCTGGTGCATGGGTGAGGAGCAGACTACATAGCCGACGCCCAGGGATTTGCAGAAGGGCAGGATCTCATCGAGGTGCTGCCTGAAGCAACGGCAGCGGGTAATGGGCGCTGACGCAGCGCAAGCCGGCGGCCTGCATGGCGGCCTTTACCTGTTCCACGGGGAGGTTAAAGAAGCCGGCTGCTTCCACTTCCTTATAGCCGAGGGCCCCGATCTGCTTGAGGGTGCCGGCATAATCCGTGGGCAGCAGGGTGCGCACGGAATAGAGCTGCAGGCCGACCGGGAGGTTCAGCGAGGCAGAGCGGCCCACGCCGGTATACAGCAGGGCGGCGGCTGCGGAAGTGGAGCTGATGAAGCGGCGTCTGGTAATCGACATTTACGAATTTCCTCCTGAAACAGTCAGTGACCTGTCTACTCCATGAACCAGCCGTGGGTCAACAGGATCGACTGCCCGGTCAGCGCCAGGGTCTTCTGTTCCGCCAGGAAGACCGCGGTCTCGGCAATTTCATCCGTCGAGGTGAATTGCTTATCGACCGTGTCCTTTAGCATCACTTTCTCGACTACGTCCTGCTCGCTGATATTGAGTATTTTTGCCTGCTCGGGGATCTGCTTCTCCACCAGGGGAGTGCGGGCGAAGCCGGGACAGATGACATGGGCGCGGACGCCGTAGGGGGCTCCTTCTTTGGCCACGGCACGGCACAGCCCAAGGATGCCGTGCTTCGCAGTCACGTAAGGGGCCTTGAGCAGCGAAGCGAGTTTGGAGTGGACCGAGCCGGTATAGATGATGGAGCCGCCGCGTCCGGCGCTGTACATGTGGCGCAGGCAGGCACGCGTGGTGAGAAAGGCTCCGTCGAGATGGACAGCCATGATTTTCTTCCAATCGCTGAAGGCGAGCTCGTGCACTGCTCCGATGATCTGGTTGCCGGCGTTGCTGCAAAGGATATCTACGCCGCCATATTCGCGAATGGTTCGCGCGACTGCTTTCTCCACGGAATCTTCATTGGTCACGTCCGTGACCAGGCCGAGCAGCTGGCCGTGCGTGGCGGCGGCGATCTCGGCCGCTGCTGTCTCCGGCCGCGCTTGCTCAAGATCGGCGATCACTACCTTGGCGCCCTCGGCTGCAAAGCGCTGGGCCATGCCGCGACCTATGCCCGAAGCCGCGCCGGTAATGATTGCTACTTTTCCTTCTAAGCGCATGTGTTACCTCACGGTGCAAACAAAACTGGAAGCGTCGTTGGTGCTCCCCGATCCTTGATACCTGGCTGTGCTTGGATAGGGACATAAGGGACGTTGCGGGTTTACTGTTGCTCCGCTGCTGTCAGTAGGAGACAAGGTGGTGGCGATGATTTTATCGGGCGCGACTCCGTGCTCTACCCAATCGACCACGGCGCCCAAGGCATCGAAATGGGTCGCCCCTGGACCACCGCCACAATGCGCCATGCCTGGGACCATGAAGAGGCGGACCGATTGATCCACTGCAGGATCGCCTTTCGCCCGCGCGAGCACGGCATTGTAGTAGTTGATGGATTCCTGGGGAGCCACTAACCAGTCGGCCCAGCCGTGATAGATGAGCAGCTTGTGGCCGTGGGCGCGAAAGGTGTCGATATCCGGGCTGGTCGCATTCACCATGCCTGCGAGCTTTTCGGTAAAGACCGTGTCCTGATGGTCGAAATCGAATTGCCGCCAATCCCAGTCCGGTCCGAAGACCCATTGAAAGATCGGAGCGTACGGAGGGATCGCAGCCGGACCGGGTATGCGATCCAAACCATCCCAGCCGAATTCGCTGCCTCGGGGTAGCCCCGGATAGAGGCTTTCGCCGGTTCGCGGATTTACGGGCCCGGCATAGATTTCTTTCGCAGTCTGCACCTGGGCTGCGGTCAGACAGCCCGTCTGATTGGCCTCCTTGCACTGCAGGACTGCGGGATCGAATTGGCACTTCGTGGGATCGGCGATCACCCCGTCTTTGACGCCATCAAGAGCGTCGCAGGCATTCATGACTGCCTGAGCAAGCGCGAAGCGCGCGGCTGGGTGCAGGTAGGAAGCGGGGGTTTTCTCGTTGGCGGCGAAGTTCCAGAGGATGCTGACGTGCACCCCGGTGCGGTTGTTGGCTGCGGCTCCGGCGACAATGCCATCGTAGTCATCCGGGTAGCGCTGGGACTCCGACAAGGCCTGCTCGCCTCCGGTGGAACAGCCGGTGAAATAGGAGTGCTTCGCATCGCGCTCGTAGTAGGCGCGCACGATCTGTTTTGCGAACAGGGTCATTTCGTGGGTGGCGCGGTATCCCCAGTCAGTCCAGCGCTCCGGACGATTGACGAAGATGCTCGCGGTCGCGCCGGGCGGCGTGGCCATGCCCATATCGGTGTTGGCCACTGCGTAGCCGCCCCGCAGCCCTTCTGCCAGGGTGTTGTAGTTGATGACGCCGGCAAAGCCGCCATTGCCGGTACCTTCGAAACGCTCGTTCCAGCCCGACTGAGGCATCCAGATCTCGACCCGAATGTCGGAGTCGGGGCTGGGCTTTAGCGTGGCGGTGACGCGGCAGAAGGCTGGGAGGCGAGTCAGTGGTTTCGCGAGGGGGGGTACGAACTTACCGGAGGTTACCACCTCTGCCTTGGTGATGGTGGTGTGCGGCAACTGCAGGGCCGCCAGACCTTCGCAGCCGGCGAAGGAGCGCGGGTGCAGAAGAGCCAACGCCGCGAGGGCGAGGACCTGAAGGGTGAGACGTGGAAAAAAATGAGGTGAACGCGATATGCTCAGGGCAGGCTCTCACTGCGCTCCACTTCGGTTGGGAGACAAATTTAAGAGTGCCATAACAAGGGGAGAGTGTACTAGGAAGGAGTTCGCCCTGCAATTTCGAAAAAAAAGTGCGAAAAGAGAGATAAGCGATAAAAGGGTGGAGAGAACCGCAGGTCCCTCCACTACGCTTCGCTCCGGTCGGGATGACAACTCTGTTGCGGGATGAGAAACCGCAGGGTCGGACGCAGCATCCTGGAGCAGTTTCGCTTAAGATCGACGGTGGAGCTTTCTCACGATGAATACGGCCAATCATTTTCCCAAGATGCTTGAAATGGGGCAGAGCTATCCGCCCTCCCCTAAACTGGATTTTGCCACACTTATTAAGGAGCAGTTCGCGCAGCAGGGGCTGCGGGAGAAGGTCACGCCGGGGATGAGAATTGCCCTGGGCGTCGGCAGCCGCGGCATCACCAACCTGAAAGAGATTGTGAAGGCCGCGCTGGGCGTCCTGACCGAAGCGGGAGCGCGGCCTTTTATCGTGCCGGCGATGGGGAGCCACGGGGGAGCCACTGCGGAGGGCCAGATCCAGGTGCTGGCGGAATACGGGGTCACGTGCCAGAGCATGGGCGTCCCTATCGAAGCCAGCATGGAGGTGAAGACGATCGGTACGGCGTTCGGCGGGGTCGATGTGGTGTTCAGTGTTCCGGCGTTTGAGGCCGATGGAGTGGTGGTGCTGAACCGCGTCAAGCCGCATACGGATTTCCGCGGAACGCTGGGCAGCGGCATCCAGAAGATGCTGGTGATTGGCTTTGGCAAACAGGTGGGGGCTAACAATGCGCATCGGGCCGCCGCTCATATGGGTTATGAGGTGGTGCTGCGGGAGATTGCCCGGGTGATCCTGGGCGCGGCTCCGATTTTTTGCGGCATCGCACTGGTGGAGGATCAGCATCACCAGACCGCCGAGATCGAAGTGCTGCGGCCGGAGAATATCGTGCGCGAAGAGGGCCGGTTGTTCAAGAAGGCGGAGTCCCTGCTGGCGCGCTTGCCCTTCGATGAGATTGATCTGCTGATTATTGACCGCATCGGCAAAGACATCAGCGGGTCGGGTATGGACACCAACGTGATTGGCCGCGACATTGATGGATATAGGTCCACGCTGCACTCCTCGAGCACGGTGACGCCGCGTGTCTCCCGTATCTTCGTACGCGATCTGACCCCGGCGAGCAATGGCAACGGCATCGGGATTGGCATGGCGGACTTCACTACGGCGCGTTTTGTGAAATCGCTCAATTTGGAATACATGTACATGAATGCGCTGACTTCGCTTGGGATGCTGGGGGCGAAGATTCCCATCTACTTTGATACCGACCGCGACGCGATCCAGGCAGCGTTGGCTTCGCTCGCGGCTCCGCATCCGGAGAAGGTGCGCGTGGTGCGGATCGCCGACACGCTCAACCTGGAGCGCTTTCAGGCCTCGGAAGCCTGCGTTGGCGCGGCTAATGGACACTCCGGCGTGACTACCGCGGGAGCGGCCCGCGCTATGGAATTCGACTCGGCCGCGAACCTGCTGCCGCTATCTGAATTCAAGCTTGAATCGGTCAGGTAAACTCCCATTCACTCCTTACCAGATTATTTTGAGGCCTTTGTACGACTTAAACTTTCGGTCCGATCCGACCAGAGGGATCCCCTCAACCATGGCCGTGGCAATGAGCATCCGGTCGAAGGGGTCGCGATGGTGAAGAGGCAAGGAGAAGAGCTGGTAGGCGTGCTGTGGGGTGAAGGGGATGATGGTCGCGCGAAGATCACGTGCTGCCTGACGCATCTCGGATTCACCCATCTCCAGCTTACCGGCGCCGCTCTTGATGGCGACTTCCATGATTGAAACAGCGCTCACAAGGCAGTCAGTTTCCCCGTCTTCCAGAACCTTCCGAACCTTTTTAGAAAATGCGCCCAGGCCGTCAATTCCGGCCAGACAGATGGATTCCGTATCGAGCAGCACGCGTGCTTTGATTATCGACCTTCTATCCAGGCGTCTACTTCCTCATCCGTCATTGGATCAAAACAATGTGGGTCGAGGATTTTCGCCTTGCCTTTGAGCGTGCCGAACTTGCGTTTGGGCTGTTCGGTCATGGGTGGCGGTCGAGGCGCTAAAAGGTACTGGAGGTCCACCTTCTAAAGTGCACAACCGGCGGCTTCACCGTAAGCGTCCGAAGTTCCCCTCTAGCGCCAAGCCGGGTTTAGGGCCGAGGCTTGTGTCATGGACCAGGCAGAGGGATTGGTGGCGGGACGTCGTGTTCGCAGGTGGCGGTCAGTTGCCGAGAAGCGTCGAATCGTTGAGCTGACGTTGGTGCCGGGCGCGAGTGTGGCGCTGGTGGCTAGAGCTCATGGGGTGAACGCGAACCAGGTATTCAAGTGGCGGCGCGACTTCGAGCGGGGCGAGTTGTCGGAGCCGGTTTCAGCAGCCGCGTCTTTGCTTCCGGTAGTGGTGTCTGGCGGAGATAAGCCGCATTCGACCTCTGGATGCATTCACATCGAGTTTCATGGCCGGGCGCTGATCAGCATCGAGAGTGGCGCTGATCCAGCCTGCTACTTTCGATCCTTGAGAGTTTGCGCAAGTGATCGAACTTCGCACAGGAACGAAGATATGGATTGCCGCCGGCGTGACCGATATGCGCCGTGGATTTGATGGCCTGAGTGCGAAAGTGCAGACGGTGCTGGAACAGCAGCCGTTCTCCGGTCATGTGTTTGTTTTCCGCGGCCGCAGAGGGGATCGTCTTTCATGATGCATCCTCCTTCAGAAGCCGGGTAGCTTGAGAGTTTTGTTTTGGTGATATTGAAGCACTTTAAGCGGTCTTCTTGCGATTACATCCTGCACGCCTATCTTGACCTGCTCTGAATCGAGCGCATCGACGGGCACTTTCCACGGAGCGCAAGGCATAAGTTGTTCGGCATGCAGTATGCCCGCTCTGATCATGCGAATTACGGATCCCACGCAGATCTTCAGACGGCGTGCAGTCTCATCAACGCTGATTGTTGCCGGGCCGGCTGTAGCGGGATCGAAGGCTGGAACTCCGAGTCGTTCGCGCAGAGCACGAACACGAAGTGTAGTCCAGGACTCGCCATCGTTTCTCTTGCATCGCATTCGATTCATGGTCACAGCGAGTTGCCTGTCAGGCCAGTGCGGTCCGAGCGTTCGGATCACTTCTACAGGACTCGGATGTCTATCGTCGGGGTATCGGCCGGTTCGGGTCCGCGCCAAGCGGATCTCGGTATGCCTCCCTCCGGTCCAGTGGACCGTCATAGCGACTTCGTCTTTGTCATCGTCCAGATCTATGACGACTTCCTGTATCAGAACCCGGGTCAACCGCTGCTTCGTTCGCATGGTTGCGCCGGGCGCATTCCAGGCCGACGCAAGATCGTGCGCGAGTGTCAGTAATCCTTCCTTATCGACTTGGGGGCGAGAAACTGCCTGCTCGTCCATCCGGGCAAGTCGCTGCTCTAGTTCAGCGACACGTTCAAGAGTGATATTCCATCGGGACTCAAGCTCACGGGCAACCAAGCGTTTGGCAGGATCTACAGCTTCGTATCGGCGCGACGCCAGTGATGCCTCGTAACGCGCATGCTCAAGATCGCGCCTCGTCGCCTGTCTCACATCATCATCTTCCCTTACCACGCGCTGTGCGGCTTCGAGCGCGGCCTCTACCGCAAGCGGAGAGACAGTCTCCATGATGTAATTAGCTATCGTTTGGTCGATTCTTACGCCTCCGATTCCTATACACTGGCCCGAGCCAACGTGTGCATCGTCGCCGCGGCATTGATACCGATGCGCATGGCCAGACGCCATTCCATAGAACACATGCATGATCCTACCACAACGACCGCATCGCACAAGGCCAGTCAGTAGAGCCCTTCCGCCGCGCGCGGCCTTCCGAGAGGCCCGCTGCTGCATGTATGCATTCTCAGTTAGCATCCGCCGGTTCTCCTCGAACTCCTTCCAACTGATGTAGCCCTCATGATTATCCTGGATCAGCACATTCCAAGCTTGCATCGGCTTCCGATGTCCGATCGTTTTTCTCGGCCGACCATCCACGACCTGAACCCGGTGTGTCCGGCTTCCGAACGCATACGCGCCAGCATAGATGGGATTCTGCATCATCTCAACAAGATTGTGATAGGCTGGCGCCTGCCATACGAGCTTCTGATGCTTGGCATTCTGACGAACCACTGGGATTTTGATGCCCGCATCTCTGGCCCAGAGAAACAACTGACGCGCACTCCCAAGTTCGCGGAACTTGCGGAACATCAGTTTGATGGTCTCGCTGACGCGCTCATCGGGATCGACCTCGATTTGATCAACATCGTTCCAACTGTAGCCCGGCGGAAGAGAGAAGCGCAACTCCCCGCGCTTGGCTTTGGAATCCCGCGCCGCAAGTCCCCGTTGCCGCAGTAGATTCAGCTCGTATTCGGACATCGTGCCCTTAAGACCAAGAAGAAGGCGATCATTGACAAGACGAGGATCGTATACACCGTCGTGATCGATCACCAACACACCCACTACCGCACAGAGATCCACCAGATGGTGCCAGTCCCGCCCATTCCTCGCAAGTCGAGAAGCTTCTATACAGAAGACGGCGCCCACGGCGCCACTGCAGACATTTGTCACGAGCTTCTGGAACCCGGGCCGTGCGACGATGCCTGAACCGGATCTGCCCAAGTCATCATCGATTACAGCGACCGATGAAAACCCCATACCGGAAGCCGATTCGGCCAAGGCATACTGCCGTCGCTGACTTTCCGTGTTTTCAATTACCTGCCCGAGAGTCGATTGGCGGATGTAAACGACAGCTCCGCGCCCAAGATGTTCAGGCGTGATTTTTGAGTTCATTGCTGACCTCCTCTCTCTCGGCGCTTTCGTTTTCCTCCTGCCCCATTGCTTCGAGAAGAAGATCCGCCAGTACTTCGATCGCTTCGCTGCGGACGTGTTCGAGAGGATGCGGTTGCACACTGACCAGCTCCAGTGGGAGTTGCAGTTGCACCCGACCCCTTTTCATCAGTTGGCTCATGGATCGTGCCCTCCTTCTGCAAACACTTCCATGATCCCGCCGAACCGCCTGTGCGACTATCTAAAATCGCCCGGAGTTCCTCCAGACCTGCCAAGCTCACCTGAGGCGGGCCAACCACCATGCTGGCACATAATGAAGCATCGAACATCCAGGCTGGCAGATCACGACATAGTCCATTTCGAACTTCAACGCAAAACACAGGCTTGAGGTGTTTCCCGGTCTTACGAATTAACCTCAACTGTTGTCCATCAATGGGTGCCAAGGGTATTCGAGTACGACATTATTCGATCGGTATGCAGAACGTCGTTGCATCTGGTGACATCGTAAAGCTTCTTTGGTTGGATGGAGATGGCCTATGTCTGTTTGCC
>CAWBBY010000039.1:0-272278 GCA_963787145.1 uncultured Acidobacteriaceae bacterium | reverse complement strand
ACCGAAAAGTTTGAAAGGAACATGAAGCAACATGCCTTCGTCGCCTTTCCGAACTTCCACGATCAGGTATTTTGACCAAGCCAATTCAGCCCTTTCTTGCATAGTCCAGATGTATTGTGGCACTGTATAGTGAAATATACATTTCAATACAACGATTCCGATAACGTCCAAGAAGGGAGAAGGTCATGGCAGTCGATAGCTTTAGAAGTGCGACAGTGAGCCTTGAGCCTTACGTTGATTCAATCGTCGCAGGGAAATTCTTGGGACTTCATCCAGTCACCGTGATGCGTCTTGCACGCGAAGGCCATCTTCCCGGACATCCCCTGCGACAAGCCAAGAGAAAGCAATGGCGATTTCTGCTCTCGGAACTGAGCAGTTGGCTCGCACGGCAGACGGGTACGCAATAGCGTCTGGTCATCAGGCGATAAACGCGATTCCTTTGACTAAACGTGAAGACAGTCCCCAAAAACCGCCCCATCCCGCCTCACTTCCGCAAGGTTCAGGTGTCCCACTGATGCTTCCGTCGGAGGGCGTGCTTTTGTTGCTTCGCTTTTCAGGGTACATTGTGGCTACCGATGCATTCTGCGCCCTCAGCGAGAGGAGGTTCTATTGAGGAAAGCGCGGAAACAAAATGGCTCTTTGTATATGGACGTGAACGGCAGCAAGACCCCGGTCTGGATCTTCAGTTGGCACCATATTCTGCCCACTGGTCGGCGCGTTCGCCGAAAGAGACTAGTAGGCACTCTTGACCAGTACAAGACGGAAGCTGCCGCGGAACGAGCGGTGCGGGGTTGGCGACTGGCCATCAACTCTAATCAAGTACACGCATTCAGTGGAATCACGATGCAGGATGTAATCGAACACTTCCGGTTGAAGGAGCTGGTCGACAAGGGCGAGAACGGACGCGCTTGGTCTACCCGTGATCGGTATGAGAGCTACCTAGACCGTTGGATCGGGCCACGCTGGGGGAAGGAAGAGTTGACCTCCATCAAGGCACCGGTAGTCGAAGAATGGCTGAAGGATCTGAAGTTCGATACAACCTGGCGACAAAAGAAGGCTGTTCGGCTTGCCCGAAAGGAGAAGGAAAAAGAGAAGGACATGCAGCTTCTCGCGCCAGCCAGCAAGGCACGAATTCGTGATCTGATGAGTGTGCTCTTCAACCATGCGATCCGTTGGGAATTTACGGACCGCAACCCAATCTCGGGACCTAACAAAGGGGCTGGTGTTCGCCAGAGTTCGAAGCGGCAGAGCGTACCAGACATCCTTGAAGTGTCCGAGATACAGGCCATTGTCGCCGAACTTCAATTACGGGAGCGAGTGTTGTTGTTCCTGGATATGGCGACCGGACTGCGTCGTGGCGAGTTAGCTGGAGTCAGGTGGCAAGACTTCGATTTCGCGGTTTTGGACATCGACGTCCAGCGGTCGGTTGTTGACCAAGTCGTTGGCCGGTGCAAGACAGAGGCATCGCAGAAGCGAATACCACTGGACGAGTACACGGCACAGGATTTGCTGGCTTGGTTTCAGCAAACGCTATATCGCGATCCCGATGACTACGTCTTCGCGGCAAACAGCAGCCGGGCGGGAAAGAAGCGCGGAAAGCAACCATTGTGGTTGTCGACCATCATGCGCTACTACATCCAGCCGGTGGTCAAGAGACTCGGCATCAAGAAACGAGTGACGTGGCACACCTTCCGGCGCACCTATACGACCCTTCTTCATGCCAATGGGGAAGACGTGAAGGTGGTGCAGGAGTTGTTGCGACACAGCTCGTCACGCATCACGATGGACATCTACGCGCAAGCGCAGATGCCCGCAAAACGGGCAGCACAACAGAAAGTGGTGGAGATGGTCCGGTCGGAGAAAACCGCACCGGAGGCCAAAAAGATGGCTTAACTGCTCCACAAAATGCTCCACGGAGAAAACAGGGGATTTCAGTTAAGTCTTTTGTTTTGTTGGCGTCCCCGACGGGATTTGAACCCGTGTTATCGCCGTGAAAGGGCGGTGTCCTAGGCCGGGCTAGACGACGGGGACGTTTGCTTGGCCCGTAGCCTTCGGGCTGGCCGGAGTCGACCAAGTTCAACTCTAGCAACCCGTAAACCACGTGTCAAAAGCCGCACACTCGCCCTTCGCCAGCTCAGCTCCGGCCTTCTTCCGCTCCGCCGTCGCACCCGTCGCACGATAAACTGCAGTTTCATGGCCCGCTACAAGTACCTCGATACCCTCGTCCTCATCTTCGTCGTTGTCCTGCTCGTATCAAACCTAGTCGCCCAAAAGGTCTGCCGCCTCGGACCCTTGACCATCAGCGGCGCCGAATTGCTCTTCCCCATCACCTATATCTTTGGCGACGTGTTCACCGAGGTCTACGGCTACCAGGCGTCACGGCGCGCCATCTGGATCGGCTTTTTCGCCTCGGCCCTGCTCAGCGCCGCCGGCGCCATGGCCGTCGCCCTCCCCGCCGACCCCGGATGGCATAACCAACAGGCGTTCGAGACCGTCTTCGGTTTGGTGCCGCGCTTCGTGGCCGCCAGCCTCATCGCGTATTGGACCGGCGAGTTTGCCAACTCCTTTACCCTCGCCAAGCTCAAGATCCTCACCCGCGGCCGCTGGCTGTGGACACGCACCCTCGGATCCACCATCGTCGGCCAGGGGTTCGATACCTTTCTGGTCATGTTCATCTCCTTTGCCGGCACGGTCTCCCGGCACACACTGATCCGGCTGATGCTCTCGTCTTACTTGATCAAAGTGGTGTACGAGGCGCTGGCCACGCCGCTCACCTATGTGGGCGTGGCGTGGCTGAAACGGCGGGAAGGCGTGGACCCCTTCGATACCCAAACCGACTTCAATCCCTTTTTGCTGCGCGGACTCCCCGCGGCTAGTGAGATGAAGACCCCGTGACTGCACCCGCCTCCTAATGACCAAGGGGGTGGGGAGGCATCGTAGCCCACTCAAGGGAAAAAAACGGCTTGACCCCGATTTCCTGCCACGCTGTGCTAGAGAGGTCCGCGTGTGCGCCTTTCATTAAAGGAAAGGCGCATGGAGTGTATCAACGCCACAAGCCTCCGCAGGAAATCGGGGCAACGGGGCACCCAAAGCTTTGGTTGCTGTGAATTCTTCCGTCACTCGCCTCCGCGAGTCGTGAACCCGGGTCAAAATGTACCGACTTCCAAATCTGGAAAGGCAGCTCGATAGAGCCGCTGGTCGAGTGTGAGCAGGCGAAACCGGTGAACGGATGCGTGGGCGCCGATTAGGAAATCGGCCAGGATCCGGCGGGGTAATTCCGTCTTCCTTGCGTTCCGCCGCGATGCATAGCCCTGGAAAGCTCTGCCTGCCACGCGCCAGACCTCTTCGCTTGATTGCCAGTCGACGCGAATGCCGGTGACGGACAGGAACTGATCGAGCATCACCTCTGTACGGCCGGGAAGCGCGAGCAACTCGGCATAAACGGCTCCCGTGATCACGAGAGCACCCTGTGCATGCGAAGAATCAAGGGCATATTGGGCGGCAGTGTTCAGCTGCGGATCCGCATCCCACAGAGCAATCAAAACATTTGTGTCAACGATGGTAGTCATTCGCCACGTTGCGTACGTAGCCATTCCAGGATGGTCTTCTTGCCGGAACCAATCTGCGGATTGCCGATGCCACGATAGCGAGCAAACGGGCTCTCCGATCGAATAGGCACCACGCGCATCTCCCCATCGCGTTCCTCAAACCCCAGCCGGTCCCCCACGCCGACGCCCAGAGCACGGCGAACCTCATTTGGGACCGTGATTTGGCCCTTGGCGGTGATCTTCGCCGTTTTCAATTTCACAAGAACTCCTTACTTCTCCAGTGTACTCCTTACTTTTTAAGGATCTGTGGGGAACTCCGTTTTGCATCGAAGGAGGCTATGCTGACCCTATCGACACCCGCTCAAGCCATGACACCTGCCCCCGGATTCATGCGGTATGTAGAGGTCGCAGAACAAGGCGGCCCGGAAGTGCTTCGGCTTGCTACCGGGCCGGTTCCCCTGCCGGGTCCGGGAGAAGTGCTCGTGCGGGTCGAGGCGGCCGGGATCAACCGTGCCGATCTGCTACAGCGGCAGGGGCACTATCCACCTCCACCGGGCGCCTCGCCCATTCTGGGAATGGAGATTTCCGGGCAGATTGCCGAGCTCGGTACAGGCACCACCGGCCGCTGGCAGGTTGGCGCCCCCGTCTGCGCCCTGCTCGCCGGAGGCGGCTATGCCGAGTACTGCGTGGCGCCCGAAGGCCAGTGCATGGCCATTCCGTCCGGCACTTCACTGCGTGACGCGGCCGCCATACCCGAAGCCGCCATTACCGTGTGGGCCAATTTGTTCGAGCCCCGCCGGCTCTTTGCCGGGAACCTCTTCCTGGTGCAAGGCGGCGCGAGCGGGATTGGCACTTTGGCTATCCAGATCGCCCACGCCTTTGGCGCCCGGGTCGCCACCACTGCCGGCACAGACGAAAAATGCAAATTTTGCCTCAGCCTCGGCGCGGACGTCGCTATAAACTACCGCACCCAGGACTGGGCCGCCGAGCTGGCCCGCTGGTCCCGGCCCCAAGGCATCGATTGCATCCTTGACATGATCGGAGGCGACTACTTCGCCAAGCATGTCAGTCTCCTTGCCACCCGGGGCCGGCTGGTGCACATCGCCTTCTCCCACGGCAGCCAGGTGACGGTCGATTTGCGCGCCATCATGACCAAACGGCTCCTGATCACCGGGTCGACGCTTCGCCCCCGCACGGTGACAGAAAAGTCCTCGCTGGCGCGAGCCGTGGAACAGGAGCTCTGGCCACTGTTCGCTAGCGGACAGCTGCGGCCAATCGTTGATAGCGCTTTTCCCCTGGAACGGGCCGCCGATGCCCACCGGCTGATGGAGTCAGGAAGACACACGGGAAAGATCGTTCTGGAGGTCCACCAGAGATAACGCTCTTGCCCTGGACGCGATAAACTT
Source organism: uncultured Acidobacteriaceae bacterium (assembly GCA_963787145.1). GTDB lineage: Bacteria > Acidobacteriota > Terriglobia > Terriglobales > Acidobacteriaceae > PALSA-350. The sequence continues at coordinate 267,324 of CAWBBY010000039.1, read as the reverse complement.
TCTGAAGCAACCTTCGCACCCATTTCATCCAATGGCCACACAGAAAGAAGCCACTTCCTTTTGCATGGGGAGTAGGAACACGCTGGTGTTCGAGCGGGTGCGTTGGTTTATATCAACCTTTTTTACCTTTGAGGATTCACGTTTTGATAAGGCTTCCCGTCTGGACCAAATCATGCCTGCCCCTGATCCTGCTGGCGCTTTCCGCCTGCGCCAAGCAAGCGCCACCCGCGGCGGCTCCGCAAGCGATGCCGGTGCAAACGCAGACCATCGCGGCCGCGGCCGTTCCGCAATACGATGAATATGTCTCCACTATCAAGTCGCGGCGCTCGGCCACCATCAATCCGCAGGTCGATGGCAACCTGACGAAAATCTACGTCCACTCCGGCGACCGTGTGAAGGCCGGCCAGCTGCTGATGGAAATCGATCCGGCCAAGCAGGAGGCGACGGTTTCCTCCTCGCGCGCAACCGAACAGCAAAAGCTGGCCGTCTTCCAGTACAACCAGATTGAAGTGGAGCGGCAGCGCAAACTCTTCGAACAGGGCGTCACCAGCCGCGATGCTTTCGACCAGGCAGAACAGGCTTACAAGAACTCCGAGGCGGATTACCATTCCGCCGTCGCGACTACTCTGAGCCAGCAGAAGCAGCTCGGCTACTACCACATCGCGGCTCCCTTCGACGGCATCGTGGGCGATGTCCCGGTGCACCTGGGCGACTACGTCTCGGCTACCACCATGCTCACCACAGTGGATGAGAACCGCGACCTTGAAGCCTACATCTTCATCCCGACGGAACGGGTCACGCAGATCCGCAAAGGCCTGCCGGTGGTCATTCTCGACAACCAGGAGAATGTGCTGGAGAACACAGCGATTGACTTTATTTCGCCCCAGGTGGACAACGGCCTACAGGGAATCCTGGCCAAAGCGCCTGTTCATGCCGATCTCGGCAAGCTGCGTAATCTGCAACAGATCAAGGCGCGGGTGGTTTGGACAACGTCGTCCATCCCGGTCGTACCAGTGTTGGCGGTTATCCGGCTGGGCGGCCAGACCTTCGTCTATGTCGCTACCAATCAGGATGGAAAGTTTTTCGCCAGGCAGAGGCCCATTCAAGTAGGTGACACGGTGGGCAATAACTACGCCGTTCTGAGCGGACTCCAGAACGGGGACAAGGTCATCGTTTCGGGCACGCAGTTTCTTATGGATGGCGCCCCTGTCCAGCCCTTGGGCTGAGAGAAATGGCCCTGCCCCAGGACTAAGCAACACGTGCAGCTGAGCCGGAACACGGGCCGTAGATGCGAAAGGGAGCGTTCTCTTGGTTGATTTTTTTATCCATAGGCCGGTATTCGCCACGGTTTGCGCCCTGTTGATTATTCTTGCCGGAGCGGTCTGCATTCCCACGCTGCCCATCTCCTTATATCCAACATTGGCGCCGCCGCAGGTTACCGTAACCAGCAACTATGTGGGCGCCAATGCGCAGACGGTGGAGTCCGCAGTCACCATTCCGCTGGAACAGCAGATTAACGGTGTGCAGGGTATGCGTTACATCTCCTCCACCAGTTCCAATGACGGAACGAGCGCGATTACCACCACCTTTCAAACGGGTTACAGCCTCGATATCGCCGCGGTAGACGTACAGAATCGCGTCTCGGCCGCGACCGGCCGCTTACCGCAAGTGGTGAACAACACCGGCATCACCATTACCAAAGCGAACTCTAATTTCGTATTCGGGGCTGCCTTCTTTTCTCCAGACAGTCGCTATACCGATCTGTTTATCAGCAACTACCTCGACGTTTATGTGAAAGACGCGCTCAAGCGCATCCCCGGCGTGGGCGATGTTGTGATCTTCGGCGAGCGGCGATACGCGATGCGCCTATGGCTCGATCCGGGACGGCTGGCCGCTCGCGGCCTGACCACCGTCGATGTGACCAATGCGCTTGCGGAACAGAACGTCGAGATACCAGCCGGCCAGGTGGGGCAGCCACCCTCGGATGAGAAGCAGACTTACCAGATCCCTGTGCGCGTGATCGGGAGGCTTTCGCAGCCGTCAGAGTTTGACAACATCATCGTGAAGAATAGCCCTGGCGGCATCGTCCAGTTGAAGGATGTTGGCTACGCCGAGTTGGGCGCGGAGACTTATTCCACTGACCTTAACTATAACGGCGTCGACGCGGTGGGTATTGGCGTACAGCAGCTGAGCAATGCCAATGCGCTGGAGGTTGACCGCGCAGCCAAGGCAGAGTTGGACGAACTGGCGAAATCATTTCCTCCGGGCATGAAATACGAGATCCCTTTCGATACCACCACGGTCATTGGCGATTCCATCCGCGAAGTGGTGGGCACCCTGGGCGAAGCCATCGTAATCGTCATTATCGTGATCTTTCTCTTTCTGCTCGACTGGCGCGCAACCATCATTCCCGCCATCACCATCCCGGTGTCTCTGATCGGAACGTTTGCCTTCATCAAGATCTTTGGCTTTTCTATCAACTCGCTGACCATGTTCGGCATCACCCTGGCAACCGGCCTGGTGGTTGATGATGCCATCGTGGTGATCGAGAATGTGCAGCGCCATATCAACGAGGAGCACGCCGATCCGCACACGGCTACGTCTGTGGCGATGGCTGAGGTGACCAGCGCGGTCATCGCTACTTCGTTGGTGCTCATCTCCGTTTTCGTGCCGGTCTCTTTCTTTCCCGGCACCACGGGCATTCTCTACAAACAGTTTTCTCTCACGATTGCATTCTCGATCGCTATCTCCGCCTTCAACGCGCTCACTTTGTCCCCGGCGCTGGCAGCCATCTTCCTGCGGGGCGAGAAACACAAGCGCGGTCTGTTGGGGTTGATCGATCGCGCGATCGTCTCCACCACGGTTTTCTACGGCAAAGCGATTCGCCGGGTGTTGCGGTTGCGCTATGTGGTGCTGCTGCTCTTTGTCTGCGGCCTGGCAGCAACGGTGTATCTGTACCAGCACACGCCGAGCGCTTTCTTGCCGACGGAAGATCAGAATTATCTGATCTGCATTGTGCAAACTCCGCCCGGCGCTTCGCTCACCTACACCTCCGACGTTGCGCAAAAGGCAGTAGACATCATGCGCAAAGACGATGACATCTACGGGACCTTTGCCATTATGGGATTCAGTCTCAGCGGCGGCAGCTCCTCGAACTATGGGATCATCTTTGTTCCGCTCAAGTCTGTCGACCTGCGCAAGAAGAAGGGACCGGGGCATTCAGCTGCGGAAATCTACGCCTACCTGGCGCCAAAGTTATTTGGTGTACCGGGGGGTATTGTGGCTATTTTTGAACCGCCCGCTATTCAGGGGTTGGGTAACTTCGGCGGTTTCTCTTTCGAACTGCAGGATCTGGGGCGCAATACGTTGCAGGATCTGGACCGCGTGGCCCACCAGATCATCGGGGCCAGCCGCCAGGACAATAAATTGGTCGGCCTGTATACCAGCTACACGGCCAGCGATCCTCAGCTGCTGATCACGATCGATCGCGTCAAAGCGGAAGCCCTTGGCGTCCCGATAAGCCAGATCAATTCCGCACTGAACGTCTACATGGGGTCCGCCTATGTCAACGATTTCAATTACAACAACCGGTCCTATCGGGTTTACGTGCAAGCCAGACAATCCGCTCGCATGACCCCGGGAGATCTGCGAAAGTTTTATGTGCGTTCCAATTCGGGGCAAATGGTGACGCTCGACAACCTGGTGACGATCGCGCAGCAATCGGGGCCGCCGGTCATTAGCCATTACAATCTCTTCCGCTCAGCGGAGATTGACGGCTCTGCCGCTCCCGGCTACAGCACGGGAGAAGGCCTGGCCAACATGGAGGCTTTGGCCAAGAAGAACATGATCCAGGGCATGACCTACTCCTGGACCGGGTTGTCGCTCGAAGAGATCGAGGCCGGCGGAAAGGCCGTGCTCATCTTCGGCCTTGGACTGCTGGTGGTTTACCTCACGTTGTCGGCCCAGTATGAGAGCTTCGCACTTCCCTTCATCATCCTTCTGGCTGTACCCACCGCGGTGCTGGGAGCATTGGGATTGGTAACCCTGCGCGGCATGGCCAATGATGTGTACTGCCAGATCGGTTTGGTGATGCTGATCGGGCTGTCGGCGAAGAACTCCATCCTGATCGTCGAGTTTGCGGAGCAGATCCGTGGACACGGCAAGTCGATTTTGGAAGCGGCGATCGAGGCGGCTGAACTGCGTCTACGGCCAATTCTGATGACGTCGTTTGCGTTTATCCTCGGCGTGCTGCCACTCTACTTTGCGACCGGCGCCGGCGCACTGGGACGGCGTTCTGTAGGGACCACGGTGGTCGGCGGCATGTTGGTCTCGACCATTCTGAATCTGGTCTTTATTCCGGTGCTTTATGTGCTCGTGAAGTCGGGGTTGGAGCTCTTCAGCCGCAAGCCAACTCGGACCCCGGCGGAGACTACTGCTGCGAAGCTGTAGGGTAGCTCTGTTTCCCTCAACGATCACGGGTACCCCACAGTTTCACCTTCGGGCACAGCGAATGTGCCGTGGTCGAATTACCCCCAGGTTCCGTTTTGCCACCCACAACTGCAGATCCCTCGGCTTCCCCGGATTTCCTGTTGATCTTGTTGGCGTTGACGGACTTCATGCGGTTTTCTCCTACGGAAAACCGCACACGCGGCTGTGTCCAGTGCAGCGTGGCAGGAAATCCGGGTTCGCTCGGGATGACAAAGTTTAGGGCGGTGACTATTGTTAGGAGCCGTCAGATCGGATGGACAGAAAGAAACCGCAGGTCCCTCCATTGCACTACGCTCCCCCGGATTTCCTGTTGAAGTTGTTGGCGTTGGCGAACTTCATGCGGCTTGCCTTTACTGAAAGCCGCACGCGTGGCCGTTGGTAAGTGCCACGTGGCAGGAAATCCGGGTCGCCCGTCTTATTCGTCCCAGGTACGCAGGTGCGAACCTGGGGCACCCGTCCAGTCCCTACTGGTTCCCTTAGGAGACTGACCGCTGCCGGGTTGAGTTGTCACGCTTCCTTCAGGGCGCTTGGGAGGCCAGGTAGCCGGTGATGGCCACGATGTCGGCGATGGTCAGCTTGGCTACTACACCTTTCATCATTGGCGCCATCGCACCGTTGCGGGCGCCTGTTTGAAAATCAATGATCTGCCTGGTCATCTGGCTGGGGGACCGGCCGGCAATCGAAGGAATGTTTCCCGTGCCCTTTAGATTCGGCCCATGACACATGGTGCACGCCATCGTGGTTCCATTGTCACCCGTGGTCACCAGAAGCTTTCCTCTTTCCAGGCTTCCCTTTGGCACATAGGCGATGAAGCCTGAGGTTGGATCGCGGAGTTCGGTCCTCTCCAGATTTTCAGAGACCTCGATCACACGGTCGCCGATCGGCTCGCTTCCACCGCCGTCGATCACGACCATCATGCCTCCCTCAGGCTTGGTCTTTGGCACCTGTTCCACTTCGACCACGCGAATCCAGGGCTTCAATGGGATCGAGGAAAAATAAGCGGCGGCCGCTTTGACATCCTCGTCGCTGACCGACTTGGACAGCTTCACCATGTTGTTCACCGAGAGCATCTCCGGATCCGAACCCTTGCGCAATCCATTCTTGAAATCCGCCATCTGCTGAATGATGTACTCCGCAGGCAGGCCGGCAACGCTCGCGTTCTCCGGACGCCCCTGGCCATTCGGCAGGTGGCAGTGACCGCACGAGTACACATCGGGTTTGCGTCCGTGAACAACTACTTCGGGCATCGGCGGGTGCGCATCCGGATACCAATCGGGAACGACGAAGATGTTGTTGATCTCCGCCCTGGTGTAGCTCGCCTTGCTGCCGGGGAGATGTTCTACCTCGGTACCGGTGACGGGGGAGGAAGAAAAATGACCTGGGTAGGCCCAGATCGGCAGTTTTTCCGGTTGCTGCGCCGAAGTCGCCGTGGCCACCAGTGCGAGCGCAGCCACAGCAGCATATACGTGTCTCATGTTGAGGCAGGATAGCAACTATCTCACCTCAACGCCAACCGGCCCCCCCGGATTTCCTGTGCAGCTTGCGGCTTCGGCGCACCTCATGCGGCTTTCTTTACGGAAAGCCGCACACGCGGTCGTGTCCGGTGCAGCGTACAGGAAATCCCGGCCCTCATAAGTGGCCGACTCCAACGCCTGGCGGAGCTGTTGGTTTCTAGCAAGCAGTTCGGCAACCAGCCGCTGCAGTCGGGCGTTCTCGCTCTCCAGTTCGGACGCCCGTAGGTTTGGCTCAACATGTGCAGTCTTCATTCGGCCTCAAATCTTTTGCTCCTCCGGTTGGAATTCCCGACGACCGAAACATCCGCGCATGCCCCGGCTGAATTTTTCGCGTTCTTCGGGAGACATCTTCTCCCATCGTTCCCCCATGCGGCTTCGCCAACGCATGTTTCCTCTTCCGCGGAAGCCTCCACCAAAGAGGATCTTGCTCAGCACAAGGAGGCCCACCGCCTGCCAGAAGGTGATAGCGTGCCATCCGACAATTGCAGGAATGAGCCAGTTCCATAGGTGTTGCACAATGGAACCGAACAATGCAACCGCAGCGATTACAATCAAGATAATTCCAGGTATTTTGTAAAACCATTTCCTTCTCATGTTTTGCCTCATTTCTTCATGAACTCTTCATAGATCGATTGCAGCCTGCTACGCAGATGCAGCACCGCATAGTGCTTGCGCGATAACAACGTGTTGACGCTCACTCCGGTTTCGGCGGACAACTCTTTAAAGCTGTAGCCTTCCCACTCGTGGGCGATGAAGACAGACCGCTGCTCTTCCGGCATTTCTTCCAATGCTTCGTCTATCTCGTCAAGCAAGAGACCCCGTGCATAGGCAGCCTCGGGTCCGCTATCCGGAGAGGGCAGCAGGTCCTCGAGAGACATAGGCGCATCGTCTCCTTCGCCGTATTCTGCGACCGAAAGCGATTCCAACTTCCTCCCACGAAAACGGTCGACGATGCGATTTTTGGCGACCCGGAAGAGCCACGCACTTACCTGCTCGATTGGTTTGAGCAGCCGATAAGCCTCAATCAGTTCGCAGAAAACCTCCTGCAGAATGTCTTCAGCAGCCTCCCGATCGAGGACATGCTTGCGGATGTAATTGCGCAGACGCGATCCGTCGCGCTCCATCGCCTGCGCGATCCATTGGTCCTGCTCCGCGGTTGCCTGATCGAGAATCGACATGGGGTTTCTAAAGTGAAGACGGGATGGACGTGGAAATATTGTGGACCAACGCAAAAAAGGCTTCGCCGCGTGGCGAAGCCCCTTCTTGCACTACAAAAAGCGACGAATTAGACGTTAAACGAGGAGCCGCAGCCGCAAGTGCTCTTCACGGCGGGGTTATCGAACTTAAAGCCTGCCGCTTCCAGGGTCTCAACGTAATCAACTACGCAGCCGTTCAGGTACATAAGCGAGGTGGCATCGACGAAGACCTTAAGGTCGTCGAACTTGAAGACCTTGTCCATCATGCCCGCCTGGTTCTCAAACGACATTGAGTATTGGAACCCCGAACAGCCGCCACCCACCACTCCAATGCGTAGACCGGCCGGCAATGGATCCTGGGTCGCCATGATTTCATGGACTTTAGCCACCGCCTGCGGCGAAAGTGTCAGGGGCATGGATACGGGATTGAGGTTGGTTACTGGTTCAGCGACGCTTGACATTCTGATAATCTCCCTAATGCTACCTGCAGTTACTAGTTTAGACCGGGATGCCGGGTGAGGACAAGCCCACCAAAATAGATGCGTTCCCAGCGGCTGAGACTCACCTAGTGCACCGTCACCTTGGGAGCGATCTCGTCGAACTGATGCTCCGTCAGCACCCCGGACTTCACCAAGTCATGGGTCGAGGTGTAGGGCCGGTTTTGAATGATCTGTCTTGCTTTAACCACTGAGATTCCCGGCAAGGAGGTCAAATCAGCCTCCGACGCGCTATTCAGGTCTATCCGCGCGTTGTCTGCGGGTGTCTTACTGTCCATCCCCTGCTTGACGCCGGCCGCGACATCATTCACTGTCTGCTCGGCGTTTGCTGCGGCCACCCGGGCCTGGGCAAGAGCCTCTTTCGACGCCTGCTTGGCATTTTCCGTCGCTTGGGCGGCCTGCTCCTGCAGGTGTTGGTCCGATGGAGGCGGGTTGTTGCAGGCGGTCATCAAGGCCATCCCAACGATTGTTGATATCGCAAAAACGCGCTGTTTCCTTCGGTCGTTCATTTTTTCTTGCTCCTCAATTGCTTACAGTTTGAGAGGGTACCAAACTGAACCGAGTTGCCGGGAATCCATCCGATAAATAAGAAATTCCTGGGCAATCGACCCTTTTCGGGTCTATCCTTTTTAGCCGTAAGCCCCTCCTACCCTCCGAGCCCACCAATTTCTGGACCCGCTCGGTATCTGGGACTGAGAACACTCGGGAGGTAATTATGCATTTTATTCCAGTGTTGTGGATAGCTTGGGGAGTATTCGCGGCCATTCTGCTGAGTCTGCTGCTTTATCGCGGAACCATCACCCGCTATGAAGACGACCAGCTGTTCCTGGACGATATTTCCGATCGCCAGCACAAGGAAAACGATGCGATCCTGCACAAGTTGGCCAAGATCCAACCCTTCTTGAGGGTTTTCACCGGGGTCACCAGCATTTTGACCGCGGCGATCATTGGGATCTACGCCTGGGACGCTATTAAGACCTTCTACATGTAGAAACGAATCGCGCCTTGGATTCAGGCGGTGGGGATCGTATTCATTCCACTTGCGTTAGCGCACCTTTGGCAGTGACTTCGATCTCCACCTGCTTGCTTACCTTGAGCAGGAACTTACTGGGATTCTTCATTCCCCAAGCCACATAGGGAACCGTAAAGTGCGTGGTTGCCGTGACCACGCCTGCGGCAACCTGCACCTTGAGCGGCAACTCCAGGGGATGATCTGCTCCGTGGATGTTGAAGGTGCCCACCCCCACCAGCTCCTGTGTCGCTTCTCCCGCTTCGAATGCCCCCTTGATCTGGCTGGGATGGAAAAAGATGGCTGGGTAGCGATTGCTTTCCAGCACCTCGGCCTGCATGCGTTTGTCGCGGTCAGCGTTTCCGCTCTCCCCGGTGGTTGCGTCGACCAGAATCTCCCCCTCGGCCACGCCCGTTGCGGGGTTGAAGAATAACTCGCCGCTCTTCAGTTTGAACGTGCCATGGGTTGTATGCAGCCCGCCGCTTAGCGTCCAGTGAATCTGGGTCTGCGCCGGATCGAGTACTACCTTCAGGCCCTTGTTCTGGCCGTGGTTTTGCGGGTACGCAAACGGAGCAATGAGAACAAGCAGAGTGGCAATGATGCGGGGACTTGAATCTCATACGTCTAGGCCGCCTTCCGGGCAGGAACGTCCCAAAACAGAAAATCTCTTAGAGTACGCTCGCCGAGATGCAAGGCCAGCAGATGGGCAAACAGTTGCGGCTGGGCTGAAAATAGACCCATGGCCCGCTCCCGCAACCAGGGCCAGGCATCCATGCTGAGCATGGCTCTGGACATGTGATGCGGCATCCGCAGCACGGCCGGATGACTGGCTTCATAGATGGCTAAGTTATCGACCGCGATGGCTTCGGCCAGGAGCCGAGCCTGCCGGAATGAGAGGGCGATTCCCTCCCCGGTGATGGCGTCGGCAGAGCCGGAAGCGTCGCCCGTAAGCGCCACATTGCCGGCGGTCACACGGCGCAGCTTGCGGGTGGTGGTCAGTGCTCCGCGCATCTTGCTCAGCTCGCGTGCCCCCTCCAAATGCGCCCGCAGAGCCGGCAGGCTGGCAAGGACTGCCTCCATTCTTGTGGCCGGTGAGCGAGCGACGGTGGCCACGCAGATTTCCTCCGGGCCGACAGGGGTTATGTAGGCTTGGCCCAGATCGCCCCAGTGCACTTCCACCATGCGGCTCCAGGGCCTTACGCGGTAATGACAGCGGGCTCCGAATCGGCGGCTGAGGACGTTTCCCTGGCCCAGGCCAATCGACTGGCGCACGCGGGAAGATTGGCCATCGGCTCCGACAGCGTAGCGGTAGGAGCATGACTCGTGGTCGACGGTCCAAGGCTGGTTCTGCACTGCGCCGATACGGCTGCCCCAAGCCAGTCTCACGCCCAGCTGCCGGCAGCGCTCGACCAGAAGCGAATGGAGTTGCAAGCGACGGATACCCATGCCGGTGCCGCGCTCGAAGCGGGCTGCCGCGTAGTGGCGCCCGGACAGAAATGCGATGCCGTCGAAGGCCGCGCCATCCTCGGCGGCTACCTGGATGCCGAGAGCGGCCAAGTCCTTCTGCGCATCCGGCATCAGGCCCTCGCCACACGCCTTGTCAATGGGCGGAAAAAGGGCATCGGCGACGAGAACTTCCAAGCCTTTTTGCCGCAGGGCGATGGCGGCCGCGAGGCCGGCGGGACCACCTCCGGCAATGAGTGCATCACAACGGATCACTCGGGCTCTCCTGTCCTACCACTCCAGCAGCAACATCTCCGAACAAAAGCCGGGCCCCATGGCGGCGAGGACACTGCGTGCCCCCGGCCTAGGCCGGCGATGGGTCATCACCTCATCCAGCACTACGAGCACCGAGGCCGACGATAGGTTGCCCATGCGCTGCAATGCGTCCCACGACAGTTGCAGTTCGCCATTGCGCAGCTCCAGAGCATCGGCCACCGCCTCCAGCACCTTGGGCCCCCCGGGATGCATGATCCAGGAGTCAACCTGTTCGCGGGTCATCCCGTGCTGGGCCAGGAAGGCATCCACATCCCGTCCCAGATTTTCCCTCACCACGGTCGGCACATCGGGGGAAAGCACCACCTGGAAGCCCTTCTCAGAGATCTTCCACCCCATCACATCCTGGGTATCGGGATAAAAGGCACATGCAGTCCCCAGAATTTTCGGCCCCTTCAGCTTGACTTGGTCCCCGGCCACCAGGACCGCAACCGCGCCGTCCCCGAAGAGGCCGGTAGCGATCAGGTTGGCGACGGTGAAGTCATCCCGCTGCCAGGTAAGGGAGCATAGCTCGACGGAGAGCAGCACCGCGACCTGGTCGGGGTAGGCGCGCACGTAGTCGGCGGCGCGGGCCAAGCCGGCGGCTCCGGCTACGCAACCCAAGCCAAAGATAGGGTTGCGCTTGATTTGCGGGGAAAGCCGCATCCGGTTGACCAGGCGGGCATCGACCGAGGGGCTGGAGACTCCGGTTACGGAGACGAAGTAGAGGGCGCCGATCTGTTTTCGATCCACGCCGGCCTTGTTGAGGACGCAGTCGATCGCTTGCTCACCCAAGCGCTCGGCGGTTTCGATCCAGACGTTGTTGGTTTTGCCCCAGGTATCGAGGGGAGGGTACTCCTCCAATGGGAGGGAGAAGTATCTGCCGGCAACGCCTGTCCGGGAATGCAGCCTTTCCAGTACTGCTGAATTTTCCAGGCCGCTTTCCCATTGGGTCTTTAGTTTCTCAACCACTTCCTCCTGCAGGAAGTAGTGCGGGGGAAAGGCGGTCGCCGTGGTGATTATTTTCATGCGGTTCTCGAAAGTATACGTGGGCGAAGGTGCAAGACTTCCTATCGTAGCGAAGTGGTTTGATGGGGTAAATTCAGGATGACTGAACGAGCGCCCAGGACAGACGTCCGTGTCATAGCAGAACCGGATTTAGGTTTACAGCTGAACGCAGGTCCCTACACTCCGCTACGCTCCCCCGGATTTCCTGTAGAGCTTGGTGGCGTTGGCGAACTTCATGCTGCTTTCCGTAACGAAAGCAGCACACGAGGCATTTCCGGCGATGCGTGGCAGGAAATCCGGGTCCGGTCGGGATGACAATTCTGTTGGATAACAGGACATAGCTTCCACAACAGAATTGTCATCCCGACCGGAGCGCAGCGTAGTGGAGGGATCTGCTGTTTTATTCGATGGACTCGGGTTGGTCCAAGGATGGGAGAGACGCACTCATGGGATCGAGACAGGGCTGGTCTGGCTCTGCGTCCCGCATCAGCACAGCTTCGAAGGCGTAGCCAACCAACAATAGTGTCGGAGCTACCGAAGTGGGCAGATGGGCCAGCCCGCTCAATCGCGCAGCGGTGTACCCAGCATCGGGACGGGATGCGTCGGTTACCGCTACACATGGCATGGCCGCGGTAACACCGCTTTTTAATAACGAAGCCGCCACTTGAGCGAGATCTTGTCCCGGCATGTAGATTGCGAGCGTCGCATCTTCGGGCAAGCTGCCGGGCCAAAGCTCCACCTGGGATACGGTGCGCGCGGCGTGGTGACCACTCAAAACGATCAACTTGGAGGAGATCCTGCGGTCGGTGAGCGACGCTTCCAGAAAGGCCGCCGCTGAAGAGGCAGCGGTCACGCCGGGCACAACTTCAAAGGGAATTCCAGCCTCGCGCAGGGCGTCGATCTCCTCGGCGGCGCGTCCGAAGATCATGGGGTCTCCCGATTTTAGCCGTATCACCACCAGCCCATTGCGTGCGGAAACGATCATCAAGTCATGGATGGCCGCCTGGGTGATCTTCTTCCGGCCGCAACGCTTGCCCACACTGATGATCAATGCCTGCTTGCCGGCCAGGTTCAGGATCGATTGCGGCACCAGGTCGTCATGCAATACCACTCCGGCCTCCGCCAGAAGACGCGCGGCCTTGATGGTCAGCAAATCCGGGTCGCCAGGCCCGGCGCCCACCAGGTAGACCTTGCCAGCCTCCGCCTTGCTCACTGCGGCACCTCTGGTTTGAATTCCGCGGCCGTAGCGGCGGCTAAGGCTCGCGCAGGGCAAGCCGGCGCCCCACAAACCTCGCGTTGGGCTAACTCATGTAACAGAGCTTTGCGTTCCGGCCCCGCGGGCATCACCTGCAGGACTTCCCGGCGCAACTGGCCTAAATCGTCAAGCCACGTTCCCAGGTCCGCCGGGAGCTGCGCGTCGATCTCGCGCCGCAAGCGCTGCGCCAGCGCCGGACTCTGGCCCGCGGTCGAAATAGCAATCTGCAGGTCGCCCCGCTGCACAATCGAACCGAAGAAGAAATCGCACAGCGGCGGATCGTCGGCGGTGTTGCACAGGATCGAGCGGCGCGAAGCTTCTTCGAAGACGTCCTGATTGACTTGGCGATCGTTAGTGGCCGCAATGATCAGATCGCAACCGGCGGCGTCCTCGGGCTCATAGCGGCGAGCCAGCCACTCGATCTCTCCTCTGCAGCTCAGCTGCTGCACGCGCGCAACCGCGTGGGGAGCGACCACACGAATGGAAGCTCCGCAGCGTAGCAGGCTTTCCACCTTTTCCAGACCGATCAGGCCCGCGCCCACCACCAGGCATCGTTTCCCTTCCAGCTTCAGGAACAAAGGAAAGAGACTCACGCTGTCACTCAAGGTGTTTACCGCCGATCGGGGCAGGGTCTCTGGGTACAGGCTCAAGGACCGCGCCGGCCAACTGCTCACGTAATTCCTCATCACTCGAGCGGGCAAAGTAAGCGCGAAGATTTTCGCCCGGCCGCCGTGCCTGCAAATAACCGCTCAACAGCCGCTCCAAGGCGTCCGGCACTTCCGTCGCCAGGCAGCGGTATCCCACCGGCCGAGCAAGTTGCTGATGCAGCCCCACTGAACCGCCCACACAAAAGTAGTACGCGTCCTCCAGTTTGCCTTCGTGCTTCAGCTTCTTGCCTTCCAACCCGATGTCAGCAATCCAATGCTGTCCGCAGCTGTTGGGGCAGCCGGTCACGTGCAGCTTGAGATGTTGGTCGAAGCCGGGAAGCCGGTCTTCGAGTTCGTCGACAATCCAACGCATAAAGCCCTTGGTCTCGGTGATGGCCAGTTTGCAGAACTCGCTGCCGGTGCAGGCAATGGCGCCTCTCCAGAACGAGGAACCTTCCACCGGCAAGCCGAGCGCCTCCAGTTCCCGAGCCAGCTCTTGTGCTTTGCCGGTGGGAACGTTGACGACCACCAGATTCTGCATCACCGTGGTGCGCAGCTGACCATTGCCATAACGGGTGGCCAGGCCGGCCACGGCGTTCAACTGCGCGGCGGTCATGCGCCCGCGCAAAACAGAGAGGCCGACGTAGCAGAGCCCCTCTTGCTTTTGGCGATGGATACCAACGTGATCGCGGTAGACGTCGTCCGGAACCTTTTCCTCTACCGCCGGATCGAGTTGGTAGCCCAGACGCCGGTTCAGTTCGGCCAGAAAAGTCTCTGCGGTCCAACCTTCACGGAGAAAGAGATGTTTCATGCGCGCCCGGTCGCGGCTCTCGCGCAAACCCTGCTGGTCGCGAAAGAGTTCGGTGATCTTGCGCACCACGGCGACAGCCTGGTCCTGTTGCACGAAAGCATTCAGGCGCACGGCAAGGTGCGGATCGGCGGAGAGGCCGCCGCCCACGCGCACAGAAAATCCCACCTCGCGCCCCTTGCTTGTCGAGCGCACAGCAGGAGTCAAGCCAATGTCATTGATTTCCGGATAGGAGCACCATACCGAGCAGCCGGTGATCGAGACCTTGAACTTTCGCGGCAGGTTGTAAAGCTCTGGGTTGCCCTTAATATCTCCGGACGCAGCCAGTGCTAAAGGGGACGCATCCAGAAGTTCGTCCGCATCCAAACCCGCCAGTGGACAACCGGTTACATTGCGAACTACGTCACCGCAGGCGCCCTTAGGGGAGAGCCCGGCAGCGTCCAGGCGCTCGATGATCTCAGGAAGACTTTCAATCGTCAGCCAATGCAGTTGGATGGCCTGACGGACAGTGATATCGACCAGATCGCGGCCGTGTTTCGCAGCAATATCCGCGATGATTTCGATCTGCTCCGAGCTGGCGAGACCATTGGGCAGCCCGATACGCATCATGAAGTACTCGGTCGCTTTGCCTTCCCCGCCTTTGCCGCCGAGCGCACCGGCCCCGTCGCCCTGGGTATAGACGCCCCACCATTTGAAATAGGCGGAGGCCCATTCCGGAAGCACCGATTCCCTGCCGGCGGCGGCGAAGGCACGGATTTCGTCCCACGCCTCCCACGGGTTCTTTTCCCGCTTGAGCCGCTCCATGCGCTGGGCTTTCGTTTCCTTAACCTCGGCCATCGATACCTTCCCTCGGAATGCGAGCAGAAAAAATGAGCTGAAAACGAAAAAACCCGCGTGTCGCTGGTTGCCGACACCCGGGTTTCCGAAGATGCTGATTCGACTGAATGCTCTAGGACGGACCCGTGCGGCGCGATGAGGTCACGCAACAACCAGCGCTACGGCGACAGTACAAGGACATGCTTTAACCGTAATCCGGCTGGGGGCTCAAGTCAATACATCTCAGTCGCATCCATCGAGTCAGTTTTGGTATTAATCGATTGCGCTACTTACCTGGTGCCGGACATCGGCGCCGCGAATCCAGAAGATCACATCCCGGGCGATGTTGGTGGCGTGGTCGGCAATGCGCTCCAGAGCGCGCGCGATGATGATCGCATTCAATGCCTGCAGGCTTATGTCCGACTGCTCCTCCATGACTTTCATGAGTTTGCCGCGCGCAACACGGTTCATCTCATCGATCTCATCGTCCATGACGACAACCGCGTCCGCGAACTGGGCGTCTGCATCCAGTAGCGCCTGGATGGCCGAACGAACCATGCGTGAGGCGTGCTCGCCCATCGACGCAATGTCGACCGGCAGCTCAACCGCAGGGTACTCCAGTAATTCCTGGGTTCGGATCGCGATGCTCATCGATTGGTCGCCGACGCGCTCCAAATCGCCGTTGATCTTGATCACCGCCAGAATGAAGCGCAGATCGATGGCCATCGGCTGTTCCTGGGCGAGCAACTCATAGGCCATCTCGTCCACCTCGCGCTGCGCGGCGTTGATGGCGGTCTCGTTCTCCCGCACATACTGGCATAGCCCGGCATCCCTCTGCAGATAGGCGTCGACCGACGAGATCACCGCTTGCTGAGAGAGCGCAGCCATGGCCAACAATTTATCTTTAAGCGCGGCAAGCTGCTGCTGAAAGTGGATGCGCGGCAAGGTAGCCCCCTTTGTACAAAAATTGTGCACCATTGCTCGTGACAGTTTGAAGAAAATACGGGCTATTTACTGCGAGCTTACCGGGTCTGGCAAAGCAGCCGCTCGGCTTGGTGCGTCGCCTCGTAAATCTGGTCGAAGGATTCAACCGCATACAGGACCGGCTGCATTTCCGAGGTAGAAAACTCCTGGTTCAGAACCTGGTCGACATCAAAGTCTCGAATCTCCGGTCCGCCCTCGACCACGTAGTTCGATTCTCCCTGGGAGGAGATTAGCCCGCTTCCGTAAATCCGGTAGCCTCCCTTCTGCCGAATTACACCAAACTCCACCGTAAACCAGAACAGGCGACCCATCTTCTCCAGGGCCTCCTTGTCGGTCAAGGCGGCGCATACCTGGCCATAGTGCTGCAGAAAATCGGCGAATACCGGATGGGCGTGCATGGGAACGTGGCCGAAGACGTCATGGAAGATGTCCGGTTCGGGGATGTACTCCAGAGACTCCTTGTCCCGCAGCCAGGTAGTGGTGGGGAATTGGCGGGCCGCAAGCATGGCAAAGAAGGCGTCCGGAGGCAGAAACCCGCTCACAGGGGTAGCTCTCCAGCCACTCCGGGGCCTAAGCCGTTGATTCACCTCGGCCAGGTTGGGGATCAGGTCAGTTCTGAGACCAATTTGTTGAAAACCTTCCAGATATTCCTGGCAAGCGTGGGCTTCAATCTGGGGCATTCGGCGGCCTACCAGTTCCGCCCAGGTAGCGTGTTGCTCAGCCGTGTAGGCACCCCACTGTTGCTGGATCAGGTACGGCTCTGCTGCTCCCAGAGTTGCTGAACCGATAGCCATGATCTTTCCTCCCCCTGGTATTAGACCCGTTCTCGAGCTTTTCATCTCGGCTGTGCATCCAACCTATGTTGCGGCAGCCGATACTGGAGTTGTCCCAATAGTTATCCTACCTTCCGGGGCCTATCCAAGTACCTCCCCGAAGGTATATCTTTCTTCCGGCCCTCATCCCTCATAGGGGGCGACCCAAGGAGTAACCCAGGATTTTATGACCACGCTAACGCACCACGAGCCGCAAACGGCCCAAGACATTCTGCAATTGAACGGCACCGATTACGTCGAGTTCTATGTCGGCAATGCACGCCAAGCCTCCTACTTTTATCGCATGGCCCTGGGCTTTAGCCTGGTGGCGTATGCCGGCCCCGAGACGGGCCAGCGCGACCGTGCCTCCTACGTTTTGCAACAGGGCAAGATCCGCTTTGTGCTGACCACACCTTTGCGGCCGGACAACGAGGTGGCTGAGCACATCCGCCTGCACGGAGACGGTGTTCGCGACATTGCGCTGTGGGTGGATGACGCCCGCCTGGCTTGGAGAGAGACCACGCGGCGAGGGGCGCGCAGTGTGGAAGAGCCGCACGAGATCAAGGACGAACATGGAAGCGCAAAGATGGCCTCCATCGCCATTTATGGAGATACGATCCACACCTTTGTCGAGCGCAAGAACTACCATGGGGCGTTTCTGCCCGGATACGTTGCTAAAGGGAAAGACCACCTGGCCCGCCCCACAGGACTGCTCCACGTTGACCACGTAGTGGGCAATGTGGGCTGGAACGAGATGAACCGCTGGGTAGACTTTTACTCGACTGTGATGGGTTTTTCTCTCTATCAGCACTTCGACGATAAAGACATCTCCACTGAGTACTCAGCGCTGATGTCGAAGGTGATGGCGAACGGCAACGGGCGGGTGAAATTCCCCCTAAACGAGCCTGCGGAGGGACGGCGGAAGTCTCAGATCGAGGAATATCTGGAGTTTCACCACGGGCCAGGGGTGCAGCATATTGCGCTGGCCACCAACGACATTGTGCACACCGTATCCCGGCTGCAGGAGCAGGGCATGGAGTTTCTCCGCGTGCCGCATTCCTATTACACACAGTTGCAGGCACGCACCGGCCGGATCGAGGAGCCGCTGGAAGAACTGGAGAAACTCGGCATCCTGGTGGACCGAGACGACGAGGGCTACATGCTGCAGATCTTCACCCGCCCGGTGGAGGATCGGCCGACCCTCTTTTTCGAGATCATCCAGCGGAAGGGGAGCCGCAGCTTCGGAAAGGGCAACTTCAAAGCTCTCTTCGAGGCCATAGAGCGCGAACAGGCGGAACGGGGTAATCTTTAAGCTCTTTGCATCCCATCGCTTTTGGAGATTGCATGAGCGAGCTAGAAAACGGAGGGCCAGCATCTCGAAACATGCTGGCCTTCGATCCCGCCAACCATTCCACCACCGATATATACAAGCTGATGGTTGGCTCGATCGTGCCCCGTCCGATCGCCCTGGTCTCCAGTGTGGATGGAGACGGCGTCAGGAACCTCGCGCCGTTCAGCTACTTCACTGCGTGCAGTTCGAATCCACCGGTTGTGGTTTTCTGCCCCATCCTGCGCCCCATTCCACCCATGGCGAAGGACACACTGCGTAACATCGTGGCCACGCGCGAATTCGTCGTCAACATTGTGTCCGAGGAGTTCGCCGAGCGCATGAATGCGACCGCGGCCCAGGTGCTGCCAGAGGTGGACGAGTTCGAACTCTCCGGGCTTACCCCGATCGCAAGTGAGCTGATTAAGCCGGCGCGCGTAGCCGAAAGCCACATCCATATGGAGTGCCGGCTGCTTCAGGTGGTGCAGGTGAGCGATCGTCCGGGCGGGGGAAGCCTGGTGCTGGGCGAAGTGCTGCGCTTTCATGTCCGCCAGGACATGATCGAGAACTTCCGTATCGATCCGGACAAGCTGCACGCGATCGGGCGCATGGCGGGTTCGACCTACGTGCGCACGCGTGACCGTTTCGACCTGGAGAGACCACCTTAGATATCTATAACGTGAACAAGAAATGTACTAGGATCTTGGGTGAGGTCCTATGCGAACTCTGCTGATAGCCGGACTGACGGGGCTACTACTAATGGGATCTGGCGCCAAGCAGACGAACAAGCCCGATATCAAGTTGACGGCTTCCCTCGACATGGATGCGCCGGAGCAGCAGCCGATCCTGGTGATTCACATAACAAATCAGTCAGGCCATCTATTGCGCATACCTGATCCACCCCTGCTGTGCAAGAGCGCGCCAGGCGCGTTTTCGCTGGAGGTCAAGTTCATCCCGGAGAATTCCAACCAGCCGCAGCCGGCGATCGATTGCGGCCTCGAGGTAGATGGCAGCGGGCTACCCGACATTCGCGAACGGTCGAAGAACTGGCTGACGGTGAAGCCGGGCCAGACTTACGAGGCAAGGCGGCCGCTGGCCATGGGCGTCGACACCAATGCGCACGGGACTTACGAATTTCACGTCGTATACGACGGGCCCAGTGCCACCCCGGAAGATGACGAAAAGTTGAAGAGCGCCGGCATCGCGGCGCCCAGCGGACGATTTGAATCCGATAAGCTGACGTACAAGATCAACGCGCCGAAATCGTAAACCTTTAACCAACGGTATTAATCAGCGTGCCAATCCCGGCGATGCTGATGTGTATCTCATCCTGCTGCTGCAGGGTGAACTCATCCGGCGGAACAATGCCGGTCCCGGTGAGTAAGAAGCAGCCGTTGGGAAAGCTATTGTCACGGTAAAGATATTCGAGCAGGGTGCTGAATTTACGCTTCAATTCGGTGAGCGCGGTAGAGCCGGAGAAGACAGCCTTGCCGGCGCGCAGGATCTGCATGCGAATTTCGGTCGAGGATGGGATCGGTTCGCCTGCGATCAGGATTCCCGGCCCCAGGGCACAGCTTCGGTCATAGACCTTGGCTTGCGGCAGATATAACGGGTTCTCGCCTTCAATATCCCGCGAGCTCATGTCATTGCCGATGGTGTAGCCGACGATCTTGCCTGCCGGGCTGGCCAGCAGGGTCAGTTCGGGCTCGGGCACGGACCAGCTGGCGTCCTGTCGAATGGCAACTTTGCCGCGATGGCCGACCACACGATTGGGAGTCGCTTTCATGAAGAGTTCAGGACGCTCCGCGACGTATACACGCTCGTAGAAGTCCCCGCCGCCAGCGGTCTTTGCTTCCTCCATGCGGGCATTGCGGCTGCGGTAGTAGGTGACCCCGGAGGCCCACACTTCCTGGCTGCCGATGGGGGGCAGTAGCAGCTTCTCGATCCCGGCGAACGAACCGGCGTCCAGCGGCCTTTGCTGCTCAAAAGTCTTGGTCAGATGAGCTTCGAGATCCTCGCGCATGACCAGTTGATCCCAGGAGGTGTCCGCGACTGCATAGAATCGATCCTGTTGCTCGACTATGTAGCCGCTGGCGGTGCGATAAAGCTTCATTCGTGGCTGCTCCTGCTCTTGGAGTCTATCGTGCGGGCTGACCTTGCGGCCAATGCAGTGCGGGAGAAGAGAAACAGCACGTCCCCTTCGACTTCGCACAGAGCAGGCTCTCCACTCCGCTACGCTTCGGTCCCACGGCAAGCCGGGGCGCAGCGGAGCGGAAGGACCTGTGGAGGGAAACTGCAGATCCCTCGCCTACGCTCGGGATGACAAAGTGTAGGGTGGTGATTTTTATTAGGAGCTGTTAGATCGGATGGACACAGAAACAGCAGGTCCCCTTCGACTTCGCTGCCTTCCCTCTCAGCTACGGGAAGGGGTTGTGGGCGCGGAGCTCGGCGACAATTTCCGCCGCCGCGGCGCGGGCGCGGGCGCCTTGGTCGGGCGGAAAGGAGATCGCGCCAACGCGGGCGTGCCCTCCGCCCCCGTAGCGCTCACAAATTTGCGCCAGGTTGACCATCTGGTCCGGCCGCGCCTTGGTCCACGGATTGGACCCGACTGCAACTTTGGTGCGAAAGCTGGACTTGCTCAGGCCCACGCTGTAGGTCGCGTCGGGATGCAGGAAGTAGGGAACGAATTTGTTGTAACCCTCGAACGGCTGATCGGTAATGTCGAAGTAGAGCGTGCCATCGACAAGCTCAGTACGCCCCCCGATAATCTCCAGCGACTTGCGATGCCTTTCCAGCAGCGGCGGCAAAAGCTCAGCCACAAACGGCTGGTCTAAAACTTCGGCCAAGCTCATGGTTGTGAGGAGTGGAATCAGTTTCGGGATAAAGGCCGGATCCTGGCTCGATTCAATCACCAGGGTGAGCTTCATGGCGGGCTCCGCCATTTCCACGGCGGCTTTGGGGCTTTCGTAGAGAGCGCCGTCTACTATGTCAGCCCAGCGGATCAGTTCGGCCACCGGCGCAGGGTCAAAGCCGAAGCGGGTTTGCGCGATGTGGGCGATGAAGCTGGTGCACGAGGTGTAATTGGGGTCGTAGAAATGGCGCGTATTACCGCTCTGCTGCTCAAGAAGAAAATGCTGTTGATCCGCAGGGGTAAGAAAAGCACTCAGGTGATGATCGAACCACCACGTAATCCGCGGTGAAGCACTGTACTTGAAGTCAACGATTGCGTTCTCGTCGCCGGTAAAATCGGACTCATCAAACAGCGCTCCGGCGCGATGCACCAACCCGTGGAAATCGTAGTGTGCATCCGGACGGATGCATTCGCGGTGAAAACGCATGAAGAGCGAAGCAGAGCATGCTCCATCAAAGCACCGGTCGTGATAGAAAACGCGAACCTTCAAACAGTTATGTTCCTCTCTCGGAAACGAACGGGAAGCTCGTCAACGAATGACTAGGATTGCCGCCCACCGCCGACCTGTCAAGCTGCGCCCGCAGAAAACCCTCGCGCGATGAGACAATGAGCGCAAGATGATGGCCAAGGTCGAGGTGGGCGCCGCTCAGCGGCGAAGGTTGCCGTTGCTGGTGAGGATTGCCTCCGGCCTGGTAATCGGCCTGTTGATCGCTGCGGCGGTGGGAACAGCTGCGAGTGTGGCATGGCTAAAACAGGCCATGCGCGAGCAGTTGCCCCTGCTCGATGGGCAGTTGCAGCTGCCCGGGCTCACTGCACCAGTATTGGTGCGACGCGACGTCCATGGCATACCCCATATCCAGGCGGCCAACATGGACGACCTGCTCGAGGCTCAGGGTTTTGTAGTGGCCCAGGACCGCCTATGGCAGATGGACATGGCCCGGCGTTTCGCCGCCGGCGAGCTGGCCGAGCTGCTGGGTTCTAGCGTAGTGGAACACGATAAGTTGCAGCGGATACTGCAGATCCGCCCAGCCGCAGAGCAACTGACAGCGACTATGCCGGAGGACCAGAGGCGTCTCCTTGAAGCGTTCGCCCGAGGGGTCAACGCCTACATCGCCGGCCATCAGGACAATCTGCCGGCCGAGTTCCGGCTGCTCGGCTACAAGCCTCGGCCATGGCAGCCGGTCGATTCCTGGTTGGTGACGCTGAACATGGTGCAGAACCTCGATTTCCCGTATCCCTGGAAGCTGGAGCGGGAGAAAGTGCAGGCCAAGCTGGCGCCGGATTTAATCGCCCAGTTGTACCCCACCAGCACCTGGCGCGATCACCCGCCGACGCAGTCGATTCCCGACCTGACTGCACCACAGCAGAATATTCCCGACGTTCCCCTCGACGAGTCCCAATCCAGCCTCGAGGACCTGTTACGCCTGCGGCAAATTCTCAATCTGGGATCAGATTCATGCGGCAGCTGCCGCGGCTCCAACGAATGGGCCGTGAGCGGAGCCCGTACGGCCAGCGGAAAGGCCATGCTTTCCAACGACATGCATCTGGAGCACTCCATCCCCGACATCTGGCATGAAGAAGATCTGCAGGCCGGCAGCTTCCACGTGGCTGGCGTAACCACCCCCGGCATCCCCCTCATCATCGAGGGGCACAACGAACACATTTCCTGGGGCTACACCACGCTCCATGGAGATGTGCAGGACGTGTACGTGGAAAAAACCAATGCCCAGGGCGAGTACTGGGCGGGCAATGGGTGGCGCCAGCCGGAGCATGACCAGGAGCACATCCACGTACGCTTCGGCAACGATGTGCTACTCGATGTGCAGAGGACTGAGCACGGCCCGGTGATCACTCCCATGTTGCCCCACGAGACGCGCATGCTTTCCCTCAAGTGGACCTTGTACTCGACACAACTGCGCGGGATGCCACTGCAGGCAATAGACTCAGCAAGCAACTGGACCGAATTCCGCCAGGCAGTCAGCGCATGGTGGGGACCCACGCAGAACATGGCCTACGCCGACGACCAGGGCCACATCGGCTACCAGGCGGTGGGATTGTTTCCTATCCGGCCCGGCGGGCTGAGCGGGGTCCCGATCGTCGAGACCGGAACCGCGGCCGATAGTGACCACGAGTGGCAGGGATACATTCCCTTCGCCGAGCTGCCGAGCGTGCTGGACCCTGATAACGGTATTATCGCCACCGCCAACGCACGCATTACCCCCGACGGCTATCCCTATCCCCTTGCGCTCAACTGGGAGGCACCCTATCGCAACGAGCGCATATGGAAGTGGCTTTCCAGTCACACCAAGCTCACGCCGGCGGATATGCTCACGCTGCAGATGGATACCTTTTCGGAGGTGGACCGGGAGCTGGCCCAGCGCTTTGCGTATTCCATTGACCGGGTGACCGGGGCAGACGCGCAACTGCGCCAGGCTGCGGACCTGATGCGCACCTGGGATGGGGTCATCACCAAGGATTCAGTGGCGGCGGAGATCGTGGATGCCACCAGGCAAGCGCTATGGCCCCTGGTCCTGGAGCCTAAACTGGGTTCTGACTGGAAGCTCTACGATTGGCAAAGTAAGAATTTTGTGCAGGAAGAGATGGTGGAGAAGGCTCCGGCGGAATGGCTGCCGGCAAAATACAAGAGCTGGGACGACCTGATCGCCGCCGCTGTGCATCAAGGAATGGTTGACCATCATGCCCCGGCGTCGCTTCGCGACTGGACCTATGGCAGCCAGCATGTGATCGATGTGCAACATCCCCTGTACGGGATGCTGCCCTTCTTCCGGAGCTGGACCAGCACCGGGCCACACCAGCTGTGGGGAGACGAGACCACGCTCAACCACGTGCGCGGGATACTGGGGCCAAGCCAGCGCCTCACGGTGGACTGGAGCAATGTAGACGGATCGACAGAAAACATTGTGATGGGCGAGTCCGGCGACCCACTCAGCCCGTACTTTTTGGACCAGTTTCCGTACTGGTATAACGGCAAGACCTTTGCCATGCCCTTCAGCGAGCCGGCCGTGACCGCGTCAACCACGCATACTTTGCGACTGATGCCTTGACGGCCAACACTGTACCCCCTCCGGCCCTCCTGCGCAGAATGCCGGCGCTTTTGATCGCCTGCACTGCTTTGCTTGCGACTGGAGTTCTGTTCGCGCGAGGCAATTCGTGCGGCCATGATTTCGACTTCCACCTGCTCTCCTGGATGGAGGTTGCACGGGCCTGGCATGCGGGCCTTCTGTATCCCCACTGGGTACAGGATGCGAACTATGGCGCGGGTGAGCCGCGGTTCATCTTTTATCCGCCGGCTTCCTGGCTTCTGGGCGCGCTGTTGGGGATCGCGACCTCCTGGCACGCGGCTCCGGTGCTCTTCGTGCTGCTGGCGCTGCTGGCCGCCGGAGGCAGCATGTACCGGCTGGCGCGGGAGTGGGCGCCGGCGGGCCCGGCAACATTTGCCGCCTGTCTTTATGTCGCCAGTCCCTATGCGATGTTTGTGGCCTACGAGCGTTCGGCTTTTGGCGAGCTGCTGGCGGCCGCATGGCTTCCCTTGATGGTGCTATTCGGGCTTCGAAGGAGTGGCTCCGTTGCGCCGCTCGGCCTCTCGGTGGCTGCCCTGTGGCTCACCAACTCACCCGCCGCGGTGGTGGGCAGTTATCTACTGGCATTCCTCGCGGTGGGCATGTGGATAGCGGAGGGCCGGCCCTGGCCGGCTCTGCGCGCAGCAGGTGGAATGGCTCTCGGCCTGGGACTGGCCGCTTTCTACATCGTGCCTGCGGCGTTCGAGCAGCGGTGGGTACAGATCGAGCGCGCGATTACGCCCGGAATGCGGGTCGAGGACAGCTTCCTCTTCGCGCACACGGCCAACGCTTTTCATGACCAGGTGCTGCGCACGGCCTCTTGGATCCTTGTCCTGGAATTTGCCGGGGCTTCCGTCGCGGCTTACCTGGCGTGGAAAAAGCAAGCGGGCGGGGCAATCAAGACTGTGAGGATTGTTCTGACCGCGATGCTCCCGATCATTCTGGTACTGCAATTGCCTGCTAGCGAGGTGATTTGGAAGCACGCGCCGCACATGAAGTTTCTGCAGTTTCCCTGGCGTTGGCTGATGGCGCTCAGCGTGGCCGGCTGCACGCTCGCCGGTATGGCGGTCGTCCGCCAAGCCCGGTGGCGCGTTGTGGTGGCCGGGATCGTGATCGCTGCCATGGCCATCAGCGCCTCTTTGCTGTTCTTCCAGCCCTGCGACGATGAGGATGCGGTGGCAGCGCAGCTTGCCGGGTTCCGGCTGGGGCAAGGCACAGAAGGGACGGATGAGTACACGCCGGTCGGAGTGGATAATGCCGCCGTCCAACAGCACCTGCCCCTGGTGCGCGTCCTGCGTGCGGCGCAGGATGACACAGCGGACGACACTTCGGCAGACAACCCGGAGTGGCGAGCGGGAGATCCCGGCAGCATAGCGGCACGGGTTGGCGCCCAACGACGGAACGGTGAGCACTGGACAGTGAGCGTGGTAACCCCGGAGCCAGGCTATGCGGTGCTGCGTTTGATGGACTATCCGTCATGGCGAGTGACCGTCGATGGACAACAGGTGAAGAGCCGGCCCGCGCGGGAAGACGGATTGATGGCAGTCCCGGTGAAGGTTGGGAGTCACGTGATGGAAGTGCAATGGACAGCGACCAGGGACGTCGTGGCCGGGCGCGCAGTCTCCGCCATCGCACTGCTGGCGCTCACGGTGGTGGCCATGCGGGAGCGCAAGGGGCGCGGTCACCGTCGCGTATGATTACCAAAATGCAGCAAAGTGTGCGCGAGATTCTGGGCAGCGGTGCGGAGCTTATCGATCAGGCTCTGGAGCGCCTATTGCCCGGTCCGGATCAGGCGCCGGTCTCGATTCACCGGGCGATGCGGCACAGTGTTTTTGCAGGAGGCAAGCGGCTGCGCCCGGTACTGTGCATGGAAGCGGCAAGAATGATTGCGTGCTCCGGTCAACTTCCCCAGGGGGTGGAAGAGCTGGGCGCGGCGATCGAAATGCTGCACACCTATTCTCTTATTCATGATGATTTGCCCGCGCTGGATAACGATGATCTCCGCCGCGGCAAGCCAACCTGCCACGTTGCCTTTGGCGAGGCGATCGCCATCCTTGCCGGGGATGCGCTGCAGACGCAAGCCTACGAGGTGCTGGCCGGCATGCAGTGCCCGGCTCCGCAAACGGTGGAGATCGTGCGCTTGATCGCACAGGCTACTGGAACCGTCGAGGGCATGATCGGCGGCCAGGTCATGGACCTCGAGGCTGAGGAACATAAGCCAACCCCGGAGCTGGTGGAAGCGATCCATCGTGCCAAGACCGGTGCGTTGATTCGTGTCAGCCTGATGGCCGGTGGCCTCTATGCCGGCGGTTCCGCCGGCGACATCGAACGGCTGCGGGAGTTCGGACGCAAAGCAGGGCTGGCCTTCCAGATCATGGACGATGTGCTGGATGTAACCCAGGATTCCTCCCAACTGGGAAAGACCGCCGGCAAGGATGTAGCCAGTGAGAAGGCGACTTGGCCCGCAGTGTACGGGCTGGCCCAGAGCGTGATGGATGCGGAGCGGTTGGTTGAAGAGGCGTTTGCACAGTTAACCGGGTATGGCGATCGCGCTGATCGCCTGAAGGCGGTGGCACGGTACCTGGTGGAGCGCAAAAACTGACTCCCAACGTCTTGCACAGCTCCGGAAAGGCTGGTCAACGAAGGGCACAGCCTTACTCGTGGCGTACCAGAGTATGCGACCGGAGAGGGTCTACATGCTGCGAAAAACTCATGTTTTGTATCAGGGCACGACTTTAGTCGGGCCGCAAAAGGCGCAGCTATGAGGGCTTTAGCCCCTGAGGTAACGGCTTTCCATTGCTTCGCCGCGAATTTCTTTCTGAAAAAGCTCAGGAGCTAAAGCCCAGATTTTTGCTAGACCTGTACGGCCCGACCAAATTCGTGCCCTGATACAAAACATGAGTTTTTCTGCGGCCCGTAAAGCCGTACCCTTCCTTGACCGCCCTCTTTAGTCGGGCCCTTAATCGCGAAAGTTTCTAGGGAGAAGAGAATGGCCCTCACCGAAGACGATGTCCTGAATGCCCTGAGAGATTGCTATGACCCTGAGATCCCAGTGAATATCGTGGACCTGGGGTTGATTTACACGGTTAGGCTGACCCCGGACGCAAACTCTAAGCGCGCCTTCCCCAGGCAGCGCGTCGAAGTGGATATGACCATGACTTCGCAAGGCTGCCCGGCCCATGTCTCCATCATGGAACAGGTGCGGAACCGGCTGGCGGGCGTGCCAGAGATCAGCGAGACCGTGGTCAACCTGGTGTGGGAACCGGCGTGGACTCCGGACCGCATCAGCCAGAAGGCACGCGAGCAATTAGGGATTGGTTAAGGCGAAAGCCTAGGCTTGGCGTACAGCTTTTTCGACCACGGTGCGGAGTTTCTCACCCTGCGCCGTTACCTCTCCCACAAACTTTTCGAAACGGCCCAGGAAACTGTGCCCGCTCTCGAGATAATCCGGGAGACTGTTCCAGACTTTCTTGACGCCCTCAGGATCTTCGAGCAACGCGAAAACAGTACCGGCAGCAGCAACGGCCAAGCCGGCCTTGCGCTTGCCGGTAGCCAGCAGAATCGCTCCCGTCACCAGAGACCCGGCGGCCACTGTGCGCACCCAGTTCTTATCCCAGTCGTTGTCGAGAAGCCGGGTTCCCTGGTACTTCAAGCCTTCGGCTGCGTCTTGAACGCTGGATGCCACTTGCTGCGGAATGCGTGTGATCCCCATAGGTGTCTCTCTTTCGCGTGAACTGCTTGTTTTAGATGCGGAGAAATGCCATTAATCAATCTCCCTTGGGAAATCGATTAATCGAGATCGAATTCACGCAGAGGGCGTCCCTCGTCGGGAGTCTCCTTTGCCTTGCGCAACGCTTCCTCGAATCGCTTGTCGAACAATTGTTGTTTATTCTTTTCGGCTTCTACCGACTGCCGGAAAATGTCTTCTTTGCGTTCATCCTGCGCGCGCATGGCCTTGGCGGCAGCTTCAAAATCTTCGAAGGTCCGCTTGCGCGGAGCCGGGGTGTGCGACAGGATCGCCCTGGTCTCGGGGTCGACCTTCAGGATCGCCCCGCAATCGGGACAGGTCACGTCGAACGGCTTGTCCGCCCTCGCCTTCATTGCTGCCAACATTCTAAAACATTTAACCGGGACTTGCCGTATTGAGCTGCCCCTACAGCCAGATAGCCTTGTGACCGGGGCATTGTTGTCCGGCTTGTTCCACCAGCAACTCCTGCAGGCCTTCGCCGTAGCGGGAAAGGAACCATGCGGCAGCAAGAATCCGCTCCTGTGGATGGCGATCGGGGAAAAGGTTGAGCGCGATCAGCCCGGCATCACGGCCAAGCGATTGCTCGCGGCGGAGCTCATAGTTGGCCGCCAGCCGGCGCATGCGGTTCATCTGGTAGCGCATCTTGGAGCTGCTGACATCGGCCGCCCGGCCCAGACCGGGGTCGAGGGAGTGCATATAGGTGGCTAGCGACGAGAGCTCCGTGTCCAGAGCGCTTCCAGCCGCGGCGAGCTTGCGCTTGCCCACCACCGAGATCGCCCGCGCGCCCAACCGCTGAGCCAGCTCGAATGGGTCTTTCAAGGCGCTCTGAATCACATCGGGTAAGGAAACATCGTGCCGGGCGAGCAGACTACCGATCGCAGGCTCGATGAGCGTGGCCGACAGACGAGGAAGAACCGGCGTGGTGCGCCCCAGGATGCGTTCATAAAGCACCTGCGACTGAGCGAAATATGCGACTTCAGACGGCCCGCCTATGTAGGCGGAGGTGGGCAAAATGGAATCCTGAAAAATGGGCCGCAGCAGAGCGTTGGGGCTGAGTCGCTCGGGTTCCGCATCCAGAATAGCCAGCAACTCTGAGGTAGAGTAGTGATGCCTTGCTGCATGCCAACCACCATCTGCCGTTCGCCGCAGCGGGACCCGCGCCCCGGAGCCGCTCTCGAACAGGAAGAGCAAACTGGATAGCTGCGGAACCAAAACCTGGGAGTGATAGCCGGCAGCAACAAGCTGCTGGTCACGATCGGTGATCGCTACCCGCAGCTCATCCGCGCGCACGATCGCCTGGCGCAGAACATCGCTACCCAAAGCATGGAAGCCACGCGATGCAGCGTCTACTACCACCAGTCCCTGAGCGGCAAAGGTGCGGGAGATAAATTGCGCAAAAGCTTGGCCCAGACTCTGGCCTTCCCGATAGCAGGCGGCGAGCTGATCGAGCACCGGCCCGGGCCCGAGGATTTCACCTGCCTGGGCCACCAGCTCCTCAACATTCTTTCCCAGGGTCAGGCTGCTCGCCGCCACTCCATGCGGGTCCCCAGTAGTGAGACGCAGAGTCTTCAGCTGGTGCCGGTCGGGCAGCGTTACGTGATCGGCTTCTGCAATGTCATGATCTTCGGTCGCCAACCAGAAAATCGGCACGTGCGGGCTGCCGGAGGTGGATGCGTCTTTTGCTTTTCGAATCGCGGTCGCTGCTTTGAGGATGGTAAAGAGCGGGCCGCCGAACAGCGTAACCTGCTGGCCGCTGACCACTGCGCCTGCGCCGTCCCGTAGTCGCGCGATATTCTGAAAGACCGCGTCCGAGGCGCCGAAACTGCGGTTCTGTTGCTCCAGCAAGTCGCAAAGAGATGCGCGATGAGCGGCAGGAAGAACCGGAGGCGCGGTCATCCACTGGGTGGAATACGCACTGGCCGGGTAGAAGGGCGCGAGCGCTTCACGGCGCTCTACGAAGTCCAGGAACAGCCGGCTAAGACCAGGCAGAAGCGCGATGGGATAACACTCGGTCTTTACGGCCGTCTCCTCTTCCAACGCCATCCGTTCGCTCCCTCTGCTGCTCAAGTCTCTCACGATGCTACCCCGGATTCCTGTACGTAGCCGGCACAGCTCTTTCTTGCCCTGGGCGCGTACATAGGATGGGCCTCCAGGGCCTGAAGATGCAGACGATTGTCTCTACACCCCCCTCGGGCGATCGGTCCGCGCCGGAAACCCCGCGCTGCAAACTCCCTCGCCCAGAGCGCCCCGGCGCACCGTTGCCCGGATGGTACTTTAAATTATCCAGCAGAGTGAAGGAGTGGCATGGCCAGGAAACAAGCGTTGAGTAAGAGTGCACCCAGGAAGACCAGCAGCAAGCACCCCGAAGTCGAAGTGATCTCGTCCAAGTTGAGCTATGACGGCCCCCTCTTCCGCGTATACACCGACGAAATTCTGGAGAACGGCCGGAAAGTCCTGCGCGATGTAGTGCGCCACAACGGGTCGGTCGTCATCCTTGCGATCGACGATGCGAAAAGCAAGCGTGACCCCCTGATTGTGATCGAGCGACAGTATCGTCATGCCGCGAAACAATATCTGCTCGAGGTTCCGGCTGGAAAATTGGAGGAAGGCGAGGATCCGCTGGCTGGAGCCAAGCGTGAGCTACTGGAAGAAACGGGCTTTCGGGCCACGCGCTGGCGCAAAATGGTGCGCTACTTTGCCAGCCCCGGCTTTCTGGGTGAGTGGATGCAGGTGTTCATCGCCGAAGGCCTGACTGTGGGAGAGGCGCAACCGGAGTACGACGAACAGCTGGAGATCGAAAGGATACCCCTCTCCAAGCTGCTGAGCATGATCGAAGAGGGCAAGGTTCACGACGGTAAGACGCTGATTTCAGTGATGCTTTATGACCGGCTGCGGCAGGGGGAGAAAAAAAAGAACAGAAAATAGGGCCCTTACCGTAGAAGCCCCACGGAATCGAACCGACATTTTGGGGAAAACCATTCGACCGCCTGATACGTCTGTAAAGGAGAGCAGTTGGTTCTTCTCATGCTCGATCCAGCGTCAAGGAAGGTCGACAGGCTAGTGGCTCAATACAAAGGCAAAGTGAAGTGGTTCAATAACGCGAAGGGTTATGGCTTTATTGGCCGGGACGACGGACCCGACGTGTTTGTGCATTACAGCGCGATCCAACTCGATGGATACAAGAGCTTGAAAGAAGGGGACGAGGTGGAATTCGACATCGTTCAGGGACAGAAAGGTCCTCAGGCCGATTCCGTAAGTCGAGTTCGAGAAGTAGCCTAACGCCTCAAGCCGGATAAATCGCAGGCGCCTGCCTACGCATAGCTGTGAAGAAAAGCGTCTTGCTCTCGCACCTTGCGTGCGCGGAGTTGTTTGCGGTCGAAAATCCATCTGCCGCAAGTGCGGCTTTTCTTCCACGGCTTGAGGAAAAGTTGTGTCTGCAGCGCTTGCCTTGCATACACCAGAAGTGAAAATGTTTTAATGTCCCCTGGACAGCAATGCACACGGGGATGGGATGGACAACAAATCCATTGCGCAGTTACTCGCCGAAACCGCTGACCTGCTAGAGATTGCGGCGGGAGACCCGTTCCGTATCCGCTCCTACCGGCGGGCCGCCGAAGCGGTAGAGAACAGCACCGAACAACTCAGCTCTTTCGTCAATGAGCCTGCCCGGCTGCTTGCCATTCAAGGCATCGGCAAGGGCATGGCGACGAACATCCAGGAAATCGAAACCCGTGGAAGCCTGAAGCTGCGCGACGAGCTGCTTACCAAGTATCGGCCCACTATGCTGGAATTGCTGAAGCTGCCTGGCATGGGACCGAAGACGGTGGCCCTGCTTTGGGAAGCATTGCAAGTAAGCGACATCGAACAACTGCAGGCCGCGATCGACGCCGGTAAGCTGGCGACGCTGCCGCGCTTTGGACAAAAGCTGATCGAGAAGTTGTCGCGCGGAATCACGGAATATCGCAAAAACAGCGGCCGCTTTCTACTCGACGACGCTGAAGCCGCGGCCGAGCGAGTGACCCTCTACCTGGAACAGTACCCAGGGGTCGAACAGGTCATGCCGGCGGGCTCTCTGCGGCGGGGACGCGAGACCGTGGGCGATCTGGACCTACTGGTGACCGGTCCAGCCTGTGCCGAAGAGGCCGTTGCCGCTGCGGTCGAGTACACGGCAGCCTATCCCCCGATCGCTGAGCTGCTGGCAAAGGGCCAGAACAAAGTGAGCTTTCGTTTGCGCAGTGGACTGCAGGTCGATGTGCGCCTTTTGCCGAAGGCGTCTTACGGGGCCGCCCTGCAATACTTCACCGGGTCGAAAATGCACAATGTCTCGCTACGCCAGCGGGCGCTGAAGCGCGGCTACACCTTGAGCGAGTATGCGCTGGCACGTTTGGACGACGGCGCGGTGGTGGCGGCCGCGTCCGAAGAGGAGATCTACGGAGCCCTGGGCCTGGACTGGATTCCGCCCGAGCTGCGCGAAAACCAAGGCGAGATCGAAGCAGCGGCCGAGCATCGCCTGCCGCGGCTGATCGAAACCGGTGACCTGCGCGGAGATGTGCATATGCACACCCAAGCCACGGACGGGCGAAACACCATCCTCGAGATGGCAGAAGCAGGCATCGCGCGCGGCTACCAGTACATCGCGATCACTGACCACTCGAAGAATCTGGCCATGGTTAACGGACTCGATGATCAGCGCGCGCTCGAACACATAAAACAGATTCGCGAAGTGGATGCGCGCATGGAGGGCCGCATCCGGGTGCTGACCGGGATCGAAGTCGATATTCTGGGTGATGGAGAAATCGATCTCTCACCCGACGTGCTGGCCCAGATGGACGTGGTGATTGCCAGCGTTCACTCTCTCTTCCAACAGCCCAAAGAACAGATGACGGAGCGTCTGCTCAAAGCACTGGAGAATCCATACATCAGAATACTTGGCCATCTGACCGGGAGGTTATTGCTGCGGAGGGATAGCTACGAAATGGATTTGACGGCAGTGCTCAAGCAGGCGGCGAAGTTCGGCGTAGCCGTCGAGCATAACGCTTATCCCGACCGGCTTGACCTGTGCGACATCGACTTGCGCCGGGCCCGGGAGCTGGGCTGCAACATCGTGATCAATACCGACTCGCACCACATCAGCCATCTGGACGCGATGCAGTATGGAATTCGGCAATTGCGGCGGGCCTGGCTGACGAAAGCGGATGTCCTCAATACGCGGCCGGTCGAGGATTTTCTGGCGGCACTGCGTCCTCGGGAGAGTTCGCTACCGACGGGAACTAAGTAACAGTCCCCCAGGAGAGCTGACAGTGTTTGCGAGAGAATCGAAAGCTTAACCGCAGATCCCTCCACTACGCTGCGCTCCGGTCGGGATGACAATTTCGTTAGATAACCGGCACTCTCGTACAAAATCATCGATTTCCCAACGAAATTGTCATCCCGACCGGAGCGCAGCGCAGTGGAGGGATCTGCGGTTAAGCTTCTCCAATTTTAAAAAACACGCTCCTCCAGAACGGAGCGCAGATACTTGCCGTAGCCACTTTTCGCTACGCGAGCAATTAACTTTTCCAGTCGTGCGGCGTCGATCCAGCCTAAGCGATAGGCGATCTCTTCAGGACAGGCAACCTTGAGTCCCTGCCGCTTCTCGATGGTCTCGATAAAAATAGCTGCTTCGATCAGTGAGTCATGTGTTCCAGTGTCAAGC
The DNA here is from genome assembly GCA_963787145.1 of uncultured Acidobacteriaceae bacterium. Taxonomy (GTDB): domain Bacteria; phylum Acidobacteriota; class Terriglobia; order Terriglobales; family Acidobacteriaceae; genus PALSA-350. Next base: position 233,774 of record CAWBBY010000039.1, on the reverse strand, counting down.
CAAGCAAAGCCCCGGCCCAGGAGCTGGGTACGCAGCTTGCCTCTCTCCAGATACCAGCGGTTGACATCGGTAATCTCCAGTTCACCGCGCGCCGAAGGAGCGATCTGACGGGCTATCTGCGAGGCCTGTCCGTCAAAAAAATACAGGCCGGTGACAGCATAGCGGGATTTCGGCTTCTCTGGCTTTTCTTCAATGGATAAGGCACGGCCCGAGGTGTCGAACTCCACCACTCCGTAACGCTCCGGATCGGAGACCGGATAGGCAAAGACCACAGCGCCATCCTGGACCTGCGCCGCCGCCTGAAGACTGTGGGCAAAATCGTGGCCGTAAAAAATATTGTCCCCGAGAATGAGAGCGCAAGGCGCGCCACCAATAAATTCTTCGCCGATAATCAGCGCTTGGGCCAGGCCATCCGGAGTTGGCTGAACGGCATAGTGAAAGGACATGCCCCACTGCTCACCCGAGCCCAGAAGCCGTTCGAAGAGCGCCGTATCCGCCGGCGTAGAGATGATCAGAACCTCGCGAATGCCGGCCAGCATCAGCACCGACAGCGGGTAGTAGATCATCGGCTTGTCGTAGACGGGAAGCAGTTGCTTGGACACCACGTGTGTGACGGGATAGAGGCGGGTCCCCGAACCACCGGCGAGAATGATGCCCTTCATCGCGTGGCGCCTTCACGGTGGGCATAATTCTGATCGATCCATTGCCGGTAAGCTCCAGTCGTCACTTGCTCCACCCAATCCTGATGTGCAAGATACCACTGCACAGTCCGCCGCAGCCCGGTAGCAAAAGTCTCGGCGGGACGCCAGCCAAGTTTCTGTTCGATCTTGTCTGCGTTGATGGCGTAGCGCCGGTCGTGACCCGGCCGGTCGGTCACGAAGCTGATCAAGTCGCGGTGGGGCACATGGGGCGCGTTGGGCAGCATCTCGTCGAGCAGGCTGCAGAGCAGTTGCACCGTATCGAGGTTGGCCTGCTCATTACGGCCTCCGATGTTGTAGGTTTCGCCGATCTCGCCGCGCTCCAGCACAGCCCGCAGAGCCGAGCAGTGATCGCCTACGTAGAGCCAATCGCGCACCTGCCGGCCATCCCCGTATACCGGCAGCTTTTTGCCGGCGATGGCGTTGGTGATCATCAGGGGAAGGAGCTTTTCCGGAAACTGATAAGGACCGTAGTTGTTGGAGCAATTGGTGGTCACTGCGGGCAACCCATAGCTGTGCACGTAAGCGCGTACCAGGTGGTCTGAGCCTGCCTTGGAGGCGGCATAGGGACTGTTGGGGGCGTAAGCGTTGGTCTCCGCGAAGGGCGGATCCTGAGGATGAAGCGTGCCGTACACCTCGTCGGTCGAAACGTGCAGAAAACGAAACCTCCGGCGATCCTCCGCAGCGAGTTTTGCCAGATAGGCCCGGGCGGCCTCGAGCAGACGGAAGGTCCCGTCGATATTGGTGCGAACGAAGGCCTCGGGGCCGGCAAGAGAACGGTCCACATGGCTCTCAGCCGCGAAATGCAGGATGGCGCGCGGCTGATACCGGTCAAGCAAACGCTCGAGCAAGGGCGCGTCGCAGATGTCCCCCAGTTCGAAATGGTAGGCGGAATGCCGCTCGATCGAAGTGAGGTTTTGCAAGTTGCCGGCATACGTGAGCTTGTCGAGGTTGACCACTGGCGTGCCCACCAGGGCGAGCCAATCCAGAACGAAGTTCGATCCAATAAACCCAGCTCCGCCGGTGACCAGAATGGGCGACAAATCGTTTAACATCACTTACCTCAAAAGCCGCGTCGGGAGCCGACCCGCGTGCACCAGAAGTAGAAAATACTGTGGCGAACCCGGATGTCCCGTGCGTTTCCCCTGGATTGTAATGGAGGCCGGAACCACTAGCCTAATTGGGAGCGCGTTGGCAGGCTGGCTCGAAAGTAGTCGAGGGACAGCTCGAGACCCTGACGCAGGGCGATCTTTGGTTCCCAGCCGAGGAGGGTTTTCGCCTTGGTGATGTCGGGGCATCGCTGCATCGGATCGTCGACCGGCAAAGGCTCGTAGCGGGTCTTGCTGCGCGATCCGGTGACGGCCAGAACCTGGTGCGCGCAGTCCTTGATAGTCCACTCCACCGGGTTGCCGATGTTCACCGGAAGATGCTCGTTGGAACGCGAGAGAAGAAGGATGCCGGCAATCAGATCGGAGACGTAGCAGAAGCTTCTCGTCTGGCTACCATCTCCATAGATGGTGAGATCCTCATCGAGCAGCGCCTGGATCATCAGGTTGGAGATGACACGCCCATCCGTCGGCTGCAAGCGCGGGCCGTAGGTGTTGAAGATGCGCACCATGTGGGTATCTACACCGTAGTACCGGTGGTAGGCCATGATGAGGGCCTCGGAAAATCGTTTGGCCTCGTCGTACACAGAACGCGGTCCGATGGGGTTGACATGGCCCCAGTAGCTTTCCGTCTGCGGGTGAACATCCGGGTCGCCGTAGCACTCGGAGGTGGAAGCGTGCAGGAAACCGGCTTGATATTTGCGCGCCAGGTCCAGGACATTCCTGGTCCCCTGGGAGCCGACATCCAGCGTCTCCGGGCCGAGCCGCGCGTAATCGGCAGGGCTGGCGGGCGAGGCGAAGTTGAAGAGATAGTCGACCGATCCAAGGTCGAATGGCTGGCAGATGTCCTGCTCCACCAGGGTGAACCGTGGCTCGCTCTTCAGCCCGGCCAGATTGGCGGACCGTCCAGTGGAAAAATTATCTACTCCCACGACATGATTGCCCTCGGCAATCAGTGCATCGCACAGATGCGAGCCGAGGAAGCCGGCGGCGCCGGTGACCAGGACACGATGAGTCGTCAATATACCGTTCCCCTCGTCTTAAAGCATTTCTAAATGCTTCAGAGTTGATCCGTTATCTAAGGCCAGCGTTTGGTCGACGCAGATTCGACCGAGGTGTGCTGCGATGGCCTGCCTACGCTGAGATACGTGAAGCCGAGATCCTGCATGACCCAGGGATCGAAGAGATTGCGCCCGTCGATGATGATGGGGTAGCGCAGCGTGTAGCGCAGACGCTTGAGGTCCAGACGGCTGAACTCGGCCCAGTCGGTGAGGATCAGCAAGGCGTCGGCGTTATCCGCAGCCGCATATGGATCGTCGGAATATTGCAAATTGGCGTGGGGCGGCATCTCCAGCTTGGCGCGCTCGATGCCCGCCGGATCATGCGCGCAGATGGACGCGCCCGCATCGAGCAGCATGCGGATGATTTCCAGCGCGGGAGACTCACGGATATCGTCCGTGCCCCCCTTGAAAGACAGGCCGAGCACACCCAGTCGCTTTTTACGCAGGGTCCACAGAGCGGAGCGAATCTTCTGAAAGAAGCGCTCTTTCTGCAGCTCGTTGATCTTTTCCACTTCCTCCAGCAAGCCAAAGTCGATTCCCAGCTGCTGCGCGACATAGCGAAAGGCCGCGACGTCCTTAGGGAAGCATGAGCCTCCGTAGCCAATTCCGGCGCTCAGGAAGCGCTTGCCGATGCGCTTATCCAGGCCCATCCCCTTGGCCACGTCCTCCACATCCGCATCCACTGCCTCGCAAAGGTTGGCCACCACATTAATAAAAGAGATTTTCATGGCCAGAAAAGCATTCGAGGCGTGTTTGATGAGCTCCGCCGCCTTGGTCGAAGTCTGCAAGAACGGGGGCAGATCGGCGGCACACCGGTGTCCCGGAACCGCGTCCGAACGCTCGTAGTAACTGCCTGAGGTGAGCGGCTCGTAGATGGCGGCCAGCAGTCGCGCCGCATTTTCACTGTCGGCGCCGAGAACAATCCTGTCCGGATGGAGAAAGTCCTTCACCGCTGTGCCTTCGCGAAGGAATTCCGGATTCGAAGTCACATCGAAGAGCGAGCGCGAAACACCATTGCGTTCGATGGTGCGTCGAATCCAGTCGTTGGTGTACACCGGCACTGTACTTTTCTCGACGATGACCTTATAGGAATGAATCGAACGGGCGATCTCGCTGGCCACCGCGTCTACGTAGGATAGATCGGCGTTGCCGGTGTCGCTTTGCGGCGTACCAACGGCAATGAAGATGACCTGCGACGCCTGCGTGGCATGGCCGAGGTCGGTGGTGAACTGAACTGCTCCGCTGGCACGGTGTCTGCCCAGAAGCTCGGGAAGAAACTCCTCGTGAATAGGCACCACACCCTGGTTAAGCTTATTCACTTTGTCTTCGTCGTTATCGACGCACAACACCCGGTGGCCGATCTCGGCAAAGCATGCGGCCGCCACCAAACCAACGTATCCCGATCCGACTACTGTAATTGCAATAGATTCGCTCATCTTGTTTTCTGGATCCGCCTTAGGCATCAATTGAGTTGATGAAACTACGATCTTTGGGGGAAAGCCATACTCAAATCGTGCAAGAGTGATACGAAAATCGGACAGACGCTCCTTGGGCCGCTCTCTTTGCGCTTTCCTACATCATATAGAAGAAGATGCGTTAAGCTGTCGCCCTGACACTGTCCGTGTTTTTGGTGGGGGAGCTGGAGGCCCGAGCCTCATTTTTTGCTTCTTCCTCATGATATTCCATTTCGGTGTTGATGGACCAGACGTTATCTTTGTCCTCTATTCCGGCGATAATGTTATCGACCGCGGTCATGGCAGTCAGCATGGAGTGGTCCTGATTGTTGTACTTGTGCATCCCGTTACGGCCTACCAGATATAAATTCGGGAAGCGATCGAGAAATTCCCGAATAATGTGAAATCGGTCGTAGGTGCCAAAATAGGCTGGATAGGTCTTAGGGACGCGCACCACGTGTGCGTCAGTTACGTCGCTAGCCCGCAAAATCCCGATCTTTTCCACTTCCGCAATGGCGAATTTCTTCAGATCCTCGTCCGCCATCTTCCACAAGGCGTCGGTCTGATAGCAAAAATATTCCAGTCCAATCCAGGTCTTGGAGGGGTCGGCGACCATGTAGGGGCTCCAGTTGTTGAATATCTGCAGCCGCCCCACCAGTACATCCGGCTCCTGGATATAGATCCAGTTGTCCTTGAGCGGCCCACCGTCGGCCTCGCGCACCTTCAATCCATCGACCAGAAGTCCGACGGTAATGAAGTCGCGATATTGCAGGCCATCGCTCACTTCGCGGACCTCGCTGGGAATCGGGGTATCCATGGCATCGATCAGTTCACGCACCGGCATGGTGGAGAAGACATAGTCTGCAGGGAAGCGGCGCCGCTCCCCGCTATCGCTGACCGCCTCGACCGCGGTGATCCGGTCGCCCTGGACGAACAGCCGGGTGGCGCGCCAACCGAGTAGAATCTCTCCGCCGTGGTTGCGAATCTGGTCGGCGGCGTGTTCCCAGAGCTGACCCGGCCCATATTTTGGATAGAGAAACTTTTCAATCAACGAGGTCTCGGTGCCCTTCTGCTGGATCGCCTCATCCTTGCGGGAAGAAAAGGCCTTCTTAATGAAGTGGAGGACGGCGGTGGTGAGCGACAGTCCCTTGATGCGCTGTGCTCCCCACTCGGCGCTGATCGCCTCGCAGGGCACGCCCCAGACTTTTTCGGTGTAAGACTTGAAAAATGTCAGGTACAGTTGGCGGCCGAAGCGGTTGATCAGGAAATCCTCGAGCGACTTCTCCACCTTGCGCGGAAAGAGCCTCGCCAGCAGGTAGCTGAAGCCGATTTTCACGGTGCGGATCAACCCCAGTTTGCGCAGCGTGTCCGCAGTCAGCTTGATGGGGTAATCGAAGAATCTGCGCAGAAAGTAGATACGGCTCTTGCGCGGGCGGACCAGCATCACCAGGTCCGTGTTCTCGGGCGAAAGTCCCTGGCCATTGGTCTTAAGGGTTCGCTGCTTATTCTGGTGACGCAAAGCATGCTGCGTATCCGCACTCGCCTCGGGCGGCATCAACTCCATCCACCAGTTCATCACCCGATCGGATTTGGAAAAGAAACGATGGCCCCCGATGTCGATGCGGTTCCCGTTGTGCCTGACGGTGCGCGAGATGCCACCGATCTCATGGCTGGCCTCGAGCACGATGGGATGCACATCGGAACGGCGAAGAAACTCCAGAGCGGCCGTGAGCCCCGCGGGGCCGGCGCCAATGAGTAGAGCAGTTTTAGGCATGAGCACTCCAGATGTTGTCGCTTAAGACAGTTTCGCAATTACCGTGGCCTGATAAGAGATCGCGAGGTGTGGTTTTCCTTGAGAGAAAACCACGTAAAGGCCTCTCGCTTCGGTCTACACCAATTGCGAAACTGCCTGACCGTGGTGAGATTCCAGAACGTATCGCGTACTCTCCCAGCTATTACCCTAAAAGGTTCCGGATGATCGCACCAAACATAAATGAACCCGTCACTGCTTCAGACCCGGATTTCCTGTACGCTGCACCGGACCAGACCGCGTGTGCGGTCCCGGCCAGCCGGGACCCTATAAAGTGCGCCAAAGCTACAAATTACACAGGAAATCCGGGGGAAGCCCCTTGCCGTGTAAAGCCTACCACGGTGAGTCCCTGTTGCGTTCGCGGCTAATTGATCTGGTACCTCGTGCGCTAATTGTTTTCGCTGTTCTGTTCTGCGACAGGACTGTTTCTCTTCTAGACAGACAAGTAGCTTTTGATTACCCTGAACGTGCATTAGCAGGAATGCTGTTGCAAATAACGCTGTTGTAGTGGCGTGCCAAGGCCTGCAGCGAGGCTTGACTCTTTCAGCTTCAAGAGCAGGTTTCTCTAATACAGTTCTGATTGGGATGCAACCGTGAACGCCCTTTTCGGGCATCAGTATGTGTAATAGCGCTGCAACTATTGTTGGATTTGTAACCAGCGAGGTTACTTGGTAGAAACGAGTGGATGCAGCGCATGCTGTCTTTGTGTCTGTACTCTCCATGATGAGATGAAGCCTGAACCAGGGTGTACAACGCGTCATCTCGGCCCTGGATTTCTGGATATCTCCAGACACCGAAGGTATCAACATTTGAATTCACGGGCGGCCAACATGCGACTTCTCTCTAGAGCACTAGTGTTCGCAGTTCTGGTGGCGGGAGCGATACTGCCGAATGCATCTCAGGGCCAGGTGGTACCCGCAATCAAGGGCGGCGGAAGTCAGATCAACGTCTACGGGCTCTACACCCTGGTGAAAACCGACTTCAACTCTACGCTCGACTACCCGCCAGGCGCTCCTCCTCCCGCCAACTTCGAGGATGCCAACGGCTGGAATCAAGCCTTTTCCGCCGGCGCTGATTTCCGCCTGGGGCGGTTCGTGTTCGGTCAGCCCGCCGTGGGGACCCGCTTCACCTATAGCAGCGGCACCTACGGAAAACAGAGAACCTTTATGTTCGGCCCCGAACTTCACTACATTTACCGCCGTTTTCGCCCTTATGGCGACTTCATGATCGGCCCCGGGAACATTACCTACCACAGCGGTCAAACGGACAACAGCATTGTTTACGAATTCGGGGGTGGCGTGGACTATCACAAGAATCGCACCCTGAATTTTCGTATGGTCGACTTCCAGTATCAGCTGTGGGACCTGGGAAACCACTATTACCCTCCGGGGTTTTTCCCCGGAGTGCCCGGGGTTTACATCGATACCAAGCTCAAGCCTTATACCCTTAGCTTTGGTGTAGTCATCCGGGTGAAGTGAGCCAGGCTTGCCGCTGACCTCGGATTTCCTATGGAGCTTTTTAGCGTCACCGAACTGCATGCGGCTTTCCGCGAAGAAAGCCGCACATCGCTTCTCTCACTAGCGCCGCGCGGCAGGAAATCCGGGCATGGCTAAAGCCGCTGAAAAACTCATTTCCCCGAACGGTACGGACTTCAGAGTCTGCGCGAGAACTCCCCTCTCCGAATTGAGTCCCGCAGAGACGGCTGAGAGTAGCCCAGGACGTGAGTCCTGGGTCAGCAAGTACCAACCAGCAGGCCAATCCGCCGACCCTTACCTCAGGCCTTCGTTCTCCTTCTCGAACCGCATGCGCAGGTTGGCGTGGTCTATATGCTGGACTCTCTTGTTTCGGCCCTCGCCCCGTCCCTTTCATGCCTGGCGCGCTTTTCTCCTGCGTTGCTTCGGAGCCAGGCTTGGCCCCCACTGCCATTTCTATCCGAAGTCTCGCATATGGGCACCCTGGAATCTCTTGTGCGCTGATGGGGTTTCCCTGGGCGACGAGGCGGAGATCTACAACCCTTCGCCGGTAACCATGGAATCGCACGCTATCGTTTCTCAACAGGCTTACATTTGCGGGGCCACGCACGACTACAACGACCCATCGTTCCCGCTTATTTCCTTTCCTATGAAACTGGGCGCCTACTCGTGGGTGTGTGCCCGTGCTTCTGTCTCTCCTGGAGTGAACCTGGGCGACGGTGCGGTGCTTGGCCTGGGTTCGGTAGCCACGCGTGATCTGAAGCCGTGGACGGTTTACGCCGGAGTTCCGGCACAGCCGGTGAAGCAGAGAGTGGGACGCGAGCCAAGCACGCCCAGCCACGTAATGAGTTGAACTCCACCGCAAAAGAGCTTGAATACTTTCGTGCATTTCTCCTGTTACTGTGATGGGTAGGACTGCGTGCAACGCGTTCGTCATTTGCCGACAGGAATACGGTGAGCGTTGTTGCCGACTGAATGCCTACTGGAGAAATGTTGTTAGCGATGCAGCTTTTTTCGAAACCCGTCCGGTGGGAAATGCTCAGAGTTTTGACCGCCATCGGAGTCCTGCAACTCGCCCTGTGCGCTGCGCCGGCCCAGGCACAAGCTCCTGATAATGGTGGCTTGTCTTCGCAAAGCAACGAGCCGGTTCAAATCACGCCCGCGCCCAGTAATCCCTCATCGTTCGGCCCCCCTGGAGCCGATCTTTCCCCAATCGAGCCCATCCGCTGCGGCGGCCCCGCGCAACCCGAGATACGCGATCCCCACAGGTCCGTCATCGGGAGCGGGGTTGGGATTTGGACCGATCCGCCCCGGAGATATTGTCGAAGTGCAGGTATTCGACGCCCCGGAGTACTCGGTAAGCATGCCGGTCTCGCCCGCCGGTGAGATCGCGATTCCCTACGCCGGCCTTTTTCACATAGAAGGTATGACTTCGATCGAGGCGGCACACGCAATCGCACGGCTCTTTGTGCAGCAGCAGATCCTGCGCGATCCGCGCGTGATTGTTACTACCCAGCAATTCGGTTACAGCGTGACCGTGATGGGCGAGGTGAAGAGCCCCGGCATCTACACCTTGGCGGGCAAGAAACGGCTGATCGATATGCTCACCCAGGCCGGCGGTGTGAGCGACCGGGCGGGACATGTGATCGAAATCTTCCCCACCGGCTCAATGAAAAACCCGCAGACCGTTTTATGGGATCCAACGCTGCGGGAAAATGACAATGCTGAACTGGAGATCAAGACCGGAGAAACCATTCTGGTGAGCCGTTGCGGCGTGGTCTATGTGGGCGGCAATGTAAACCGGCCGGGGGCCTTTCCGCTGTGTGACTCAAACCACACCACACTCTCCGAAGTGATGGCGTTGGCCCAGGGAGCCAAGGCTTCGTCCTGGTCGCAACGTACTCTGCTATTGAGATCGGCGGAGGGCGGGACGCGGGTGGTGCAAAAGGTCAAACTCGAAGACGTGTTGCGAGGCCGGGCGGTAGACATTACTATGCAGCCGGACGACATTATCTTCATTCCGCCGAGCGTACTCAAAGCGGCCTCCAAGACGGCGTTGACGGCCGCCATAGGATTCGCCACGCAGGCATATTTCTATACCAGGTAAGGTATAGACCCGATTGAGTAGCCCGTTTGGGTGACCGCCCTTCACCAAGAGCCAATGGTAGCGAATTGCCGATGAAGTTCAGTGTCGTCACCATCTCCTTTAATCAGCGGCAGTATTTGGAGGAAGCCCTCCATTCAGTGCTGACGCAGGATTACCCGGCGATCGAATACATCGTGGTGGATCCCGGCTCTACGGACGGAAGCCGGGAGCTGATCGAAAGCTTTGCGAGCCATTTGGCGCGAGTAATTTTTGAACCCGACCGGGGAGCTGCCGACGGACTGAACAACGGTTTTCAACATGCTTCGGGGGACATTTTCGGATTTCTGAACTCGGACGACGTGCTGCTGCCGGGAGCCCTGAGCAGCGTCGCGCATGCCTTCGCGCAGAACCCCGATTGTGACATCGTGATGGGCAACGGTTTTATCATCGACGCCCAGGGCGAGCGCATTCGACGCATTCGTGCGGCCGGCTTTACGTTGGATCGTTATTTCTATGGAGGCGCGACCTGGCTGCAACAGGCGACGTTTTTCCGGCGTGCGGCCTTTGAGGCCGTGGGCGGGTTCAATGTGAACAATCGTTCCTGCTGGGACGGCGAATTGCTGGTAGAAATGGTACGCAGGGGAGCCAAGGTCAAATATCTCAATCAGGACCTGGCACTTTTTCGCCTCCACGCGAAGTCCATCACCGGCTCGCGGCGGCACAGCCAAATGATGAAAGCGGACGCGCATCGCATGTTCTCTCTCTCTCGCGGCCGCAGATGGACCGCATTGGATACGGTGCGCGCCTACCTGTTTCGCATCGAACGCATTCTGACCCATCCCGGTGCGGTTGAGTCCGCGATCCGGGCACGCATGCGCAGGAGTTAGTGAAAGGTCGCTGGTTCCCTCACCAAGCACGGGTGCGACCACCGCTAAACAGGTTCTCAAAACGGTTTTAGAAGCCGCTGAGGAAAACAGGACAATAATCCCCAGCCTGAAATGATTGAGCCTCACCATGACGAGGTCGTACTGCAGGAATGAAGCCCCATTTCTGAAAAACCGGCATAGGTTTAGTCACGCTGGTTCACTGCGCGAGAAAGATTGGTGAACGGCCTTACGGCACTTTATAATCTGGATTCTAAGGGAGTATCAGAATAGGTATCTTCGGCGAAGATGGATTTTTCTTGATAAAAAATCCAGTCTGGCAATGTGGCCGCTGGATACAGTGTTCTGAATACTTCCTATAGGCGGCTCACAGTTATTGTGCCTCACGAAGATTCGCGACAAGACCCGACCACTTTCAGGCAGCTGGAGGAAGAGGTTGAGGGACGGCGGACCGTTCTTCCCAGCGGTTCTTCCGCTCCTCCACCCGGATTTCCTGTGGAGCTTGTTGGCGCTGATGAACCTTATGCGGCTTTCCTTAAGAGAAAGCCGCACACGCGGTCATGTCCAGTGCAGCGTACAGGAAATCCGGGTCGACCACTGGACATCTTCGATTTACCGATCGGGTGAACTTTCAAGCGCATGAGTGTCTATCCCCCACCATCGGAACCGGTCGTACTCCCCGAGTACAGCGAACCTGGCGAACGCGAGCGTTCCTTTCTCAGCCTCGGGTTGAACGACGGCCAGACCCTGCAGCACTTCCTCCTGATTGGCAAGAAATATATCTGGCTGGTGTTGGTCTGCGCTCTGCTGGGCACGGGCGCGGGCTTCGTCGAGAATGCCACAAGCCCTAGCGAATATCGCTCCGCGGCGAACATTGAGATTACTCAGGACACGGCCGATCAGTTCCGGGTGGATACCGGCGGAGGCTACGAGAGCGGTTACATCGACGTCGCCAAGCTGGACACGGAGATCGCGATTCTGAAGAGTTCGACCCTGGCGATGGCGACCATCGTTTCGCTGCACCTCGATCAGAACAAGGATTTTTTGCCGCCGGGTTCCAACTATGCCTTCGATCTATCCAAGATACGAGACCGTCACGCCTTAATTGGGATGTTTGAAGGAGGTCTGGCTGCTGAACGCTTTGGCCACACCAACATTCTCGTTCTGAGCTACACCGCGCGCAACCCTCAGCTTGCTGCGGACATTTGTAACACCCTGATTGCCAATTACGTGGAGCACAACTTCAGCCAAAATTACGCCGCCACGCAGCAGGTCTCGGATTGGCTGCAAAGGCAACTGGGCGACCTGCGGAAACGCCTGGAGGCAAGCCAGGAGCACATGCTCACGGTGCAGAAGGATATCGGCCTGGTGGGCATTGACCAGACGCAGAGTATCGTGCTGTCCCGGCTGGTGGACATCAGCCACGACGTGACCTCGGCTGAATCGCAACGATTGGTGGCGGAAGCCAAGCTGATTACCCTGCAGAGCGCGCCACCCGATGTGTTGGCGACCCTGAGCGCCGACCCTGTTCTGATGAATTTGAAGGAACGAATGACCGCCCTTCAGGCCGACTATGCAAGCCTGAACGCCAAGTACGGCGAGAAGAATCCCAGGCTGCAGGAAATTCGCTCGGAAATCGCTGAAGTCACCGAGGCCACGAAGCGGGAACAAGGCACGGTGATTTCCCGCGCCCAGGAAGAGGTGAACGCGGCCAAACAAAACCAGGAGGCTCTGCAGCGCAGGTTGGATCAGGAGAAAAGCTCGGCCTACATGGGGAACTCCAAGGCCGTCGAATACTCGCTTGCCCGCCGGGAATACGAATCCAATCGATCGCTCTACGACGGACTGCAACAGCGACTGCAGGAAGCGGGGATCATCGCCGGCCTGCACTCGACAAATATCCGGAAAATCGACCCTGCGGATGCCCCGGACTTCCCCAGCTCTCCACGCAAATCGGTCAACCTGACACTCGGGCTGGTCTGCGGCCTGGGCATTGGCTTGCTGTTGTCGTTCATGGTGGAAGCTCTGGATACCAATATCAAAACCATCTATGACATTGAAGAACGGCTTGGCCTGCCTATGCTAGGCGTGGTTCCGCAGGTGGACAGCAAGCTACTCTCCCCGGAGACGTTTGTCAGGGATGCTACCTCGCCGCTGCCCGGCGCCTGGTCGCGACTGGCCGAGGCTTACCGGTCGCTGCGCACCACCATTCTTCTTTCTCGCGCCGGGACGCCTCCCCAGGTCATTCTGATCAGCAGCGCCAAGCCCTCCGAGGGCAAGACGTCGATCACGACGCTGGAGTCGATCGTATTTGCGCTGAATGGCGCCCGGGTACTGCTGATCGACTCTGATCTAAGGAGGCCGTCGGTACATCTGCGCTTCAGGATCGCCAATAAGGTTGGTCTCACCTCCGTGCTGACGGGCAAGGCCGGGCCGGAAGAGGCGATCGTTCCCGTAACGGCCTTGCCCTCGCTCCACATTCTGCCCGCAGGGCCGATTGCACCCATGCCCGCCGAGCTGCTGGGCTCGCTACAAATGCAACGGCTGGTGGAGGGCTTGCGCGCCAACTACGACTTCATCCTGATTGATACTCCCCCGGTTTTGACAGTGACCGACGCGGCGGTGCTGGTCTCCGTCAGTGACGGCGTGGTGCTGGTTCTGCGCTACGGACAGGCCACCAGGAACGTGGTCGCGCGGGCCAGTGAGATCCTCTTGCGTTCCGGCGCCCACCTGCTTGGCGTGGTGTTGAATGCGGTGGATCTGCAATCGTCCGATTACGCCGAGTATTATGGCCGCGCTTATAACGACTACTACCAATCACGCGTGGACGTCGAAGAATAGCGTTTGAAAGCAATCATTGCTACAGGATTCGGCAAGCTTCACTTCCACGAAACAGCCCGCGCTCTGGCCATTGCAGGGGTAGATGTAAACTTCCTGACCGGTTGGGTACCTAAGGACAAATCAGACCGCCCTGGGTGGAGTTGCTGGGAAAATTCCTGGGAGAAAAGCATCTGGCCACCCGCATGGCCGCCCGCAAGATTGGGATTCCGGGCGTCTCGATCACTCCTGTGGCCTGGGTCGAGGTGGTTGGGACCCTGATCAAACTGGTGCAGCGTTCCCGGGTCATTCCTCTCGATCTTGCTTACGGCATGGAATTCCGCGTGGCCGCCTGGGGCAGCCGGAAATACCTGAAGGACGCCGACATACTGCTGGTGCGCAGCGGAGCAGGTCAATCCGGCGCAATCAAGAAGGCGCGCGCGAATGGACTGGCGATCGTCACTGATCATTCGATCGCCCATCCGGCCTTCATGCACCGGGCCCTGCGGGAAGAGTTTGCCCGTATCGGTATGTCTGCCGGCTACGATTCGCGGGCGGACTTATGGAAGTTGGTGCTGCGTGATTGCGCCGATGCCGACCTGCTGATGGTCAACTCCGACTTTGTGAAGAAGACGTTTGTCGAACAGGGCTATCCTGCGGACAAGGTGCGGGTCGCCTATCTTGGAGTCCGGGAAGAGTTCTTCGACCTGAAGCGCGAATACCGCATTCATGGGCCGGTGCGCATTCTGTTTACCGGGAATTTCGATGTTCGCAAGGGCGTGCGGATCTTGCTGGAGGCGGTTCGCTATTGCCGTCGATCGGGCCTTGATCTGCGTCTGGAGTTGATTGGGAATCTGGGCAATGGCGCGTCTTGTCTGCAGCCGGGCGACGACATTTTTTTTACCCACACCGCCTTCGCCCCGCTCAAGCAGGTGGCTGCGGCAATTGCCGGTGCAGACCTGTTCGTCCTTCCCACTTTCGCCGAAGGCTCTTCGCGCTCCGCTATGGAAGCCGCTGCCGCCGGTTTGCCCATCATTACTACGGAAAATTGCGGTTCGCCGCTGGAGCAGGGAAAGAGTGCGATCTACATACCGGCAAACGATTGTGACGCTCTCGCAGAAGCCATTTCCCGGGCCTCCGCGGACCAGGGTTTGCGCGAGCAAATAGGCAGAAACGCAATGCGACTGGTGACGGAAAACTATACCTGGTTACATTACGGACAAAAGGTAGCGGGGTACTTCAAGGAAGCAGTCGAACTAACAGGGGCTGCGTCATAGAAGCTGACCTGCAACTGACCAGGAGTCCTACCAGGAACTGAGATGAAACTAGACGGACGGGACGGGTGCACCAGGTTCGCCTCAGCGTACCTGGCCCGAAAATGTCTTTTTCGAATGCTTTTAGCAGATTGCTCGTCCGAACTTACGGAGAAAAAGCTACGGAGGGCTTCGCCCCCTTTTCCGGCCCACGTACGCTAAGGCGAACGCGGGGCACCCGTCCAGAGGAATAGGCTTGATGTAAGCCGACGCTTTTCTGGTTAGACGAGGAGTGCGACCGCTTGCAACAAGGAGCCAGCAACAGCGTCAGCGCTCTCTGCGGCAGCAACGGCTCCGGCCTTCTGACGGTCGGGCTCGCCTTCAATGAAGATGGTCTTCATGCCGAGCCGTTGCCCGGCTTGCAGATCTGAAAGCGAATCGCCGATGACCACGCTGTTCTGGGCAGATGGCCCCGGGAAAGTCTCTGCATGCTTGTTCAAAGAGCCCGATATCTGGTTTTCGGCACTGGCACTCGCCAACGTCGTGAGGGCAGTAATAGATCGCGTCCAGCCGCGCGCCATGTTGTGCCAGGTGAGTTCGCATGTTGTTGTGAATAAGCTCCAACTCCTCACTCGTAAAGAGGCCCAGTGCGATGCCTCGCTGATTGCTGACCAGGATCACGGTCATGCCGGCGCGGTTCATCCGGGCAATGGCCTCCACCGCTCCCGGCAACCATTGAAATTGCGCCCAGCCGGTGACGTAAGCGCCCTCAGGCTGCTTGCGGTTCAAGACACCATCGCGATCGAGGAAGACGTAACGCACCAAGCTCATATCCATCTGATTTGTAGTCATTGCTGAAAGAATATAATTACCTGTTTCTGCTCTAGCATGCCCATCCGACGCATTACCTTACTGAGTTTTCGCACCTTTGGCGATTACGTGCTGAAGGCGCCCTTTCTGTTTGAGCTCCGCCGCTTGTATCCGGATGCCGAAATCACCATGCTTACCAATCGTAAGGGCGGACAGGTCTATCCCCTGGTGGACTCGCGCCTGAAGTTGGTTGTCGTTGACCACGGTGACGCAAAACTCCAAGTATTCAGCAGTCTCTTCAGGATCCCACGGGCGGATCTGGTCTTCGCCCTCGATGACAGCCGCACCACGCTGATTCTCTCTCTGATGGTACGTGGTAAACGGAAGACAGGATGGATCCAGGGTCTTAGCCTTCTCTACGCAGAGGGCGGCTTCTTTGAATGGAAAAGTGTTCGGCCCTGGCTCTCAGCCGTGGTGAAGTCCGTCTACCGGCCCGGTCGCATTCGCCTCCCGGAAGACAAGCACGATGCTGAAGTGGAACTCGAACTGCTGAATCTGCAGGGAGAAGGCCGGCCGCTCGCCTCGTATCGCAGCGATTATGCATCCCCCCCAGCCCTCCGGCGGGATCCACCCTATATCTATTGCGCGGCCGAAGCCGGTTGGCAGGCAAGGCAGCTTACCGATCAACAATGGGCGGCCATCATTGGCGACTTGCTGCGGGCTTTCCCTAAACATACGATTGTGGTCCACGGCGCAGCGGGCGCAGTGAAGGAATTCGCATTAGAGGCGCGCGTGGTTGCGTATGGCCAAGGATCCGTCCAGGAGCTGTTCGACAAAGTCTCGGCGGCAGAGCTGGTGATCGCTCCCGATAGCTTTGCCCTGCACCTGGCTTCGTTCTACGACGTGCCGGCGATCGGCTATTTCGGGCCGGCGTTTCCACACCGCTTCCGGCCAACTAGCCCCGGCAGCAGCAGCCTCTTCCACCAGCCGGAGTGCTCTCCCTGCCTGCAGCTACGGGGCAACACTCCCTGCCGTAAAGGGCTGTATCCAATGCAGTTCGCTCGCAGCGATGAGGCCGGCCGAGTTTGTCGCTGCGGCGCGAGCGGCGTTGGTGGGCTCGTAATTGACAATGGATCGCCATGGCCATTATTTCGCTCACTCTTGAATTGCTCATCGAGCAGGCTCACTCGCTGAAAGACCGCCGGCAGGTTGTCCGCAGCCTCAAGGAGAAGCTTCGCCACGGCTTCAATATTTCGGTGGCGGAGTTGGACGAGGCAGTCACCTGGCAATCCGCGACGATCGGCGTCACCGCGATCTCCCGCTCGCGTGACTATCTTTCCGGCCTTATGCGGCAGGTGGAGAATGCTGCGGTGCGCATCGCCAATGACCTGGGCGCCCAGGTGGCCGACTCGTGGTGCACCTTCCTCGAGGAGGAGTCTGAGGATTAAAAGCGGTTTTCTGATAGTCTAAGGGGTTTAGCTAAGGACTTTTTTCATGGTGGAACCAAGGGCACGAAAGTACCATCGGGATCGCGTCGCGGAAACGCTGCGCGAAGAGATCAGCGGCATGATTGTGGGCGAACTCGCTGACCCGCGCATCAGCTTCGCATACGTGAGTGAAGTGGTGATCAACCCCGGCGGCAAGTCCGCGCGGGTCTACATCGCGGTCGATGGCGGCGAGGTGGAGGAAGAGAAGACACGAGAAGCGCTCACCGCGGCCCGGGGCTTCATCCGCCACGAGTTGCTGGAGCGCATGGGCGTGCGCCACGTTCCTGAGCTGTCGTTTCAGATCGATAAATCCAAGCATCTCAAATTGCGCATCGACGAGCTGCTCGGGCGCAATAGAAAAACCCAGAAGGCGGACGCGAAAGAGGCCCCCCCAAAGCCTCAGGCGGCCGCAACGGTCAAGGAGTAGCAGCAGCCTCTTGCCGGCTGTCTTGTCATGCAATCCACGCCACCTATCGACGCGGTGCTCAGCTCTATCGCCAGAGCCGAACACCTGCTGGTGACGGCGCACGCGCGTCCCGATGGGGATGCGATTGGCGGGCTGCTCGCCTGCTGGATGATGCTGCAGCGAATGGGCAAAAGCGCCGACATGGCGCTGAGCGACCGGGTGCCTTGCATTTACCGCTCGCTGCCCTGTGCAGCGCAGATTCGGCAGTGGAGCCGCGTCGAAGGCGACTACGATACCGTGATCCTGCTGGAATGTGATGACCTCGAGCGTACTCGCCTCGATGGACTCGAGAACCGGTTCCTGATCAACATCGATCACCACACCAGCGGCCGTGCTTTTGCCCACGTGAACTGGATCGACAGCAACGCCTGCGCAGTCGCGGAGATGATCTACCAGCTCTCCGGCGCTGCCGGCATTGACATTACACCGGAAATGGCTACCTGCCTCTACACCGCAGTGCTTTCTGACACCGGCTCCTTCTGCTACGAGGGCACCGACGCCCACACCTTTGAACTGGCACACAACCTGGTTCGCCAGGGAGCCGATCCGGTACTCATCGCGCAGGAGGTTTACTTCTCCAACCCGGCGGCAAAGATCCTTTTGCTCGGAGCCGCGCTGGCCAACCTGCAGCAAGATGGGTGCCTGGCTTGGCTTTGGGTCACTCAGAACGACATGGACCGCACCTATGCGGCCGAAGAAGACTGCGAAGGGATCGTGAACTATGCCATTGGCATCCGGGGTATCGAGGTCGCTGTCTTCCTGCGCGAACTACGCGACCATCGCGTCCGCCTCAGCCTGCGCAGCAAGGGGCGAGTGAACGTGGCGACCATCGCCGAGCGATTTGGCGGCGGAGGTCACGAAAATGCCAGCGGCTGCACCCTGGACGGCCCGCTGCCGGAGGCCACAGAACGGATTCTCCAATATCTCCGCACCGATCCCTCCACTGCGCCCTGCTTGACGCCCACGACAAGCCGGGACGGGAGGGGCGGGCGGGATGACTGAGTGGCTGAGATGAAGACGGGTGGGTGGGCCCGTCATGCCGCCTCTTTCCCGATGTGAATGAAGCCTTTGATTCCTTTTTTCGTGGCGCTTAACCCGTCGGCGCGTCCTCCTCTCGCCCGGCCGATGAATCTGATAGCCTTGTGGCCGTAGTTCAATATCCGGTTCCTTCTTTTTGCATCCCTCTTTGTAACCGTGGTCTCGCTGCAACCCTGGAGTCGTGACCGCCTGGCAGAATCGATGGCTGAGAAAAAAGCAATGCTGGCAACGCCTAGAGTACTTCATCGGCCAGACACCGGTCTGAAGACTTTGGAAGCGCGTTTCCCTGGGCTGCGCGACACCCTGGAGGCCATCAGCCTTTTTGTTTTTACCGCCTTTTTTCCTGTTCTATGGATTGGTGCCGATCTTCGGAGGAGATGGACTTGGCCTGGTTGGCGCCGACGAGCCCAGGTATGCGCAAATCGCCCGGGAGATGCTCACCCGCCATGACTATGTCACCCCGGTGCTATGGGGCCATCCCTGGCTGGAGAAGCCCGCTCTCTACTACTGGCGGGCCATGTTTGCCTTCCTCGAGTTTGGCGTGCACGACTGGTCGGCGCGCCTTCCCTCGGCCAGTTTTGCTTTCATCCTGGTGGCGCTGATCTATCTACACCTCCGCCGCTTCCGGCCCGGGAGCCAGCTGGACGCCGCATTGATTACCGCCTCTTGCGCCGGCATCGTCGGCTTCGCCCGCGGGGCCTCCACCGATATGCAGCTGGCCGCCCCCTTCTGCATCGGCATGCTCGGCTGGTATGCCTGGTATGAGACGGACAAGAAGTTCTGGCTCTTCGACCTCTACTTCTTCGTCGGCGTGGCAACGCTGGCCAAAGGCCCCGTGGCCCCCTTTTTGGCCGGGCTCATCATCTTCACCTTTGCCGCCCTGCGACGGGAGTGGTTCCTGCTGCGCCGGACATTCTGGCTCCCCGGGGTGATTCTCTACTTCGCCATGGTGCTGCCCTGGTATATCGCGGTACAGCGGCGTAATCCTGACTTTCTGCGCATTTTCTTCCTGGAACACAACCTGGAACGCTTCGCCACCAATCGCTATATGCATGAACAGCCTTTTTGGTACTACATTCCCATCGTGTTGCTCGCGCTGATGCCGTGGTCGGTGATCGCCATGCGCGCCCTGGCGGAGGCGGTCCAGCAATCGATTGCCGAGTGGCGGGCGCGGCTGACCAAACACCATTACGTGGGTCATAGCCGCTGGGGCGATGCCTTTCCCGAATTTCTCGTCCTGTGGACGCTTTTTCCGATTCTCGTTTTTTCCTTCTCCCACTCCAAGCTGCCGGGCTATATTCTGCCCTCCATTCCGCCGCTCACCATTCTCACCGGGGATTACATCAACCGCATCCGCCAGAAGGGTCTGAACCTATGGCTGCTGCTGCTGCATGCTCTGCTCTCCGCAATCACCATCATCCTGGTACTGCTGCTGCCGTGGCGTATCACGCATCCAGGGGGGAGACCACCCGCCGCTATTCTGCTGCCGGCGATTTCCAGCGGCTTGGCAGCCGCGCTCCTGATCCTGGTCGTAGTCGGCCGCTTTGGGCTGGCACGCCTGCGCATGGTCACCATGGTGCCGCTGGTCGTCATGCTGTTCTTTATCTTCGGCGTCGGCCCGTTCTTTGGCGTGCCGGCGATCACCGCTACCAAGAAAAACATCCGCCTGCTGGACGCTGCCTATTCTGCCCGGCCGCTGGCTGCCATCATCAGCCAGATTGCGCGGCCTAACGAAGTCGTCGCCGTGTACAGGGTACGGCGCGACGCCGAATACGGCCTTTCCTTTTACCGTAATAACCTGGTCGAGAACTATGAGCAGGACGGCATCCCTTCCGGGGAGCACATCCTGATCACCCGCGAAGCCTATACCGGCCAGCTGCAAACTCTGCTGGCTGGCCGTTCGTATCAACCTCTCTTTTCCTACCCGGCACAAAATCTCGCGGTGTACCAGGTCTTTGCCAAACCTTAAATACCGCCGGCTTACAACGGTGTGGGTTTCCACGGGATGGCCTTGTGCCGTACACTCCTGTTCAAACGCCGAGGGCAGCGGGTCGCGGCGAAAGGCTTGGATTATGGGCAGCACAGCGGAATGACACCCGCCCTACACCTGGAGATTCTTGATTTGCGCCACTTCTCTGCCGGGAATCTCAAGCCGGTGCTGGAGGCGGAAAGCCGTGTCTGGAACGAGCGCCTGCGTTGGGATTTTCAGGCGTCGGCCAACCTGCTGCTGCAATACCTCGACTCCCGCCTTCTGCCCGGCTACGTTGCCATCGAGAACGGCCGTATCTGCGGTTACGTCTTTTGTGTTTACGAGAACGAAAAGGCCCTGGTGGGCGACGTTTTTGCCATGCTGTCCGCGACCAATCCCCAGTCGACTGAGGATGTCGAGCGCTATCTGCTCGAACATATGATCGAGTTGCTGCAACATTCTCCGGGGGTCGAGCGCATCGAATCGCAACTGTTGCTGCGTCCTCACGGCACCCATGCAGAAACCCTGCGCAATGCCGGATTCCAGATTTACGAACGACTATTTATGGAACTCGAACTCAGTTCTGCAAGGCTGCTCGAAGGGCCGCCCGATAGCGGCCCCGACGGAGTCTTGGATGAGTTGGAATTGCGCCCGTGGCGAGACAGTGATTTTGCCGCCGCCGGCCACCTGATTGCACACGCCTACGAGGGCCATCTGGACGGCATCATCAACGATCAGTACCGCTCCGTCTCCGGCTCTCTGCGATTTCTGCACAACATCGTCCGTTTCCCAGGGTGCGGAATCTTCGACGCTTCCGCCTCGCGCGTCCTCGCTTACCGGGATCGCGAAGAGATTGCCGCTCTGCTGCTTTGCTCCCGCGTGCGGGAAGACGTGGGCCACGTGACGCAGATCTGCGTCAGCCAGCAGTATCGCCGCCGCGGACTGGGCGCATGGCTTTTGGCCGACTGCTCGCGCGCGCTGCGCAGATCCGGTTTTCAGGCGCTCACGCTCACCGTCACACGGCAAAATTCCGAGGCTGTTGCGCTCTATCACCGTAGCGGATTCGTCACCCGCCAGACCTTTGACGCCATGGTTTGGGACCGCCGCCCGAGAGCCCGAACATAACTGGAACATCCCCTGAACCACCGCTCCTTGTGTATTCTTGAGTGATGGCGCAAAGAGCAGACGGGGTAAAAAAATCGGCAGACGCAAAGGCGAGCCGGTTGGGATATATGGCACTGATTGCGGGCTGGCTTATTCCCGGGGCCGGGCACCTTATGCTCAAACGTTGGGGTCGTGGGCTTCTGGTCCTGGCATCGATCAGCTGCATGTTTGTGCTGGGCATCATGATGGGCGCCAGGCTCTATGCGCCCAATACCGCCGACCTTCTGGACATGCTGGGTTTTCTGGGTGATCTCGGAGCGGGCCTGCTCTATTTGATTGGCCATGGCCTTGGACTAGGGCAAGCGCCAGTGCAAGTGGTCACGGCCGATTACGGGGCAAAGTTTGTCGTGGTCGCGGGATTGTTGAACCTGATCTCTGCTGTGGACGCACACAGTATCGCCGTGGGGAGAAAGCCATGAGCATCACGCCTTCTCATTTCACGACGGTCATTCTCTTTGCCGCTTTCGCCTCGATCATTTTCGGCATCACGCAGCGGAGCACGCCCAAGGCCATGGTTCGTTACGGAGCTTATTGCTTTGCGCTGTTTCTGGGAGCCGTGATCGTAGCCAGCTGGCTCATGTATTTCATCCGCCACTAGGACCGGAAATTGATTGTAGGTTAAGTGAAACTGCAGATCCCTCGGCTGCGCTCGGGATGACAAAGGGGAGAGCAGCGCTCACCATAGCAGCCATTACCGAGGGATGGAGAGAGTCGCGGGCTATTCGCGGATGGTGAAATGCGGCGCAGCCAGCAGCCAACCCGCGATTATTTCAGCCACTAGCCAATTACCCATGGAAGCACTACCCACCCTTTGTCATCCCGAGCATAGCCGAGGGACCTGCAGTTCTTTCCACCGGCAGCGAATCCAGACGGAAGCTACCCTCTCCCCTTGTCATCGCGACCGGAGCGAAGCGTAAGTGGAGGGACCTGCTCCTCAGATCCGCACGAGTTCGGTTTGTATCGGCCCCGTGACTACAGCCCGGCCTGGCTCGGTCAACATATTCACTTCGCTGCGTACTCCGAATTCCGGCAGGTAGATGCCGGGTTCTACGGAGAAGCAGGTGTAGGGCAGAATCAGACGCTCGTCGTGAGTTTCGAGATTGTCCAGATTTGCTCCATTACCATGGGTTTCGGTCGAGATGCTGTGCCCGGTCCGGTGGGTAAAGTATTCTCCGAAGCCGGCGCTGCGAATCACGGTGCGGGCCGCGTCGTCGGCCTGCCATCCCGCAATCGGCCGGGCGGCAGCGAACGCGTCCTGCACAGTCTTGATGGCCGCATCCCGCGCCTGCGCGACCAGGGAGAAGACCTGCCGTTCGCGATCGCTCGGCTCGCGGCCAACTACGCCGGTCCAGGTGATGTCATAGGTGCAGGTCTCTGGGCGGTCCATGCGTCCCCAAATATCGATGAGGACGAAATCGCCTTGCTTGATCTGCCTGGAGTTCGCAGCGGTCGGCTCGTAATGTGAGTCGGAGCTGTTCTCATTCACCGAGACATTCGGCCCATAGCCATCGGCGATGCCTGCACGCCGCATAGCTTCCTGCAGCCAGCCCATCATTTCGTATTCAGTCAGGGGAGCGCCGCTGTTAAGACGCGCAGCCATATGCTTCCAGGCGGCACGGAGAACCTCATCAATGGCTTGCTGGGCCTGGTAATGACTGGCGATCTGCTCCGCTGTCAGCACCGCCTCGAAACGGCTCACCAGGTCGGCGGAGCTGACGATGGTCTTGCCCAGCTCGCGCAGCAACTCTATCGTTCCCGCATCCACCAGCGACACGTACATGATGGCGTTGCGCGGCGAGTACTGCATGGCCAGCCGGGTGTATGGCTCGAGCATCGCCCGCAAAGCAGCTTCCAGCTCCTGCCACGACGAATAGGCCTGGCCGCTGCCGGGCAGTGACTCCAGCTTGCCCCGCTCCACCCGGTGCGTCAGCTTACGCGGTTCGCCCTCGGCTGGAATGAGGTAATACCAACGCCGCGAAACGTGCAGCGACTCGCTCAGACCGAGAATGCGATAGGCGATCGGGTCGCGGTGATGATGGTCGTAGAAGAGCCAGCCATCCACCTGCTGCTCGCGCAGCGCCTTCTGGATCTGTTCCAGGTCCATGCCGGGCGCTACTGAGCAGTCAACTCGGCGGCTACACGCTCGGTCACGAAGGCCTCAACGGTATCGCCCACCTGGACGTCATTGAAGTTGGCAATACCCATGCCACACTCCATGCCGTTGGTCACCTCGCGCGCATCGTCCTTGAAGCGCTTCAGCGAGGAGAGCTTGCCCTTGAAGACCTGTTCTCCATCGCGCATGAGGCGAATCTCCGCATCGCGCTTGATGGAGCCGTCGACCACGCGGCAACCGGCAATCGTACCCACCTTGGGGATCCTGAAGATGTTGAGCACCTGCGCACGGCCTACGTAGTTTTCCTTGATCGTCGGCTCGAGCAAGCCCAGCATGGCCCTCTTGATCTCGTCCTGCAACTCGTAAATGATCGAGTGCAGCCGGATCTCGACTCCATCCTGCTCCGCCAGATCGGCCGCCTTGCGCTCCGGGCGCACGTTGAAGCCGATGACAATTGCGTTCGAAGCGGATGCCAGCAGAATGTCGCTTTCCGTGATCGCACCTACGCCGGTGTGAAGGACCTTGATGCGTACCTTCTCGGTCGACATCTTCTGCAGCGAGTCGGCCAGTACTTCGACCGATCCGGTCACGTCTCCCTTAAGGATCAGTGGCAGTTCCTTAACCCCAGCCTGCTTGATCTGCTCCGCCAGACCTTCCAACGAAACCCGCGAAGACTTCGCCAGCTGCGACTCGCGCTCCTTCATCTTGCGATATTGCGCGATGCCCTTGGCTTTATCGCGGTCGGCAACGACAAGGACCGTGTCGCCCGCATCCGGCATGCCTTCCAACCCCAGAATTTCCACCGGGGTCGAGGGCACGGCTTCCTGGGTGGCGCGGCCGCGGTCGTCAAACATGGCGCGCACCTTACCGAAGGTATTCCCCATGATGAAGCTGTCGCCCGCGCGCAAGGTACCGTTCTGCACCAGCACGGTGGCTACGGCGCCGCGTCCGCGGTCGAGTTTGGCTTCGATCACGGTGCCTACCGCCGGACGATCGGGACTGGCCTTCAAGTTGCCAAGGTCAGCGACCAGGCAGATCATTTCCAGCAGCAGATCGAGGTTCTGCTTCTTCTTCGCCGAGACGTCCACGAATACCGTGGAGCCTCCCCACGCTTCGGGCACCAGCCCGCGATCGCCCAATTGCTGCTTCACGCGATCCGGCTGCGCGTCTGGCTTGTCGATTTTGTTCACAGCAACAATGATGGGTACATTTGCCGCCTTGGCATGGTCGACCGCTTCCAGCGTCTGCGGCATGACTCCATCATCGGCCGCCACCACGATCACGACGATGTCAGTGACCTTGGCGCCGCGTGCGCGCATGCGGGTGAAGGCCTCATGGCCCGGGGTATCGAGGAAGACGATCTCGCGCCCAAATGCAGGCGAGTCCTTCTTGGCGATGCGCACCTTGTACGCACCGATGTGCTGCGTGATACCGCCGGCCTCACCGGAAGCCACATCAGTCTCGCGGATGGCGTCCAGCAGCGAGGTCTTGCCATGATCGACGTGGCCCATGACGGTGACCACGGGTGGCCGCGTCACTTCAATCTCGCTGACATCCTCATCCTTCATGAGGTTTTCGAGGGCCTCGTTCGCCATCTCGTCTTCGAAAGTGATGACCTGGGTGTCGGCCCCGAACTGGGCGGCCACATCCTTCACCAGCTCAGCGTCGAGCGATTGGTTGACGGTGACAAAAACGCCGCGCATGAGCAGCGAAGCGATCAGGTCTTTGCCGCGTACTCCCAGTTTTTCCGCCAGATCCTTTACGCTGATGCCTTCTGTCACCGTGATGGTACGGGTGATGGGCACGGGCTCCTGGGGGATCTGCGCTCCGCCAAAACGAGGCGGGGGCGCAAAGCCCTTCATTGGGCCTTCCTTGGTCTTGGGATACTGCTGGCGTCCGCGCCGTTGTTGCGGAGCCGCCCTCTGGGGACGAGGAGCCTCCCCTGGAGGCGGGGTTAGACCGCCGGCACCACCTGCGCCGGGGCGAGGCGCACCGAAGCCGGGGCGCGCACCAAAACCAGGCCGCGCCGCGCCAAAGGCGGGCCGTCCTCCGGGGCCGGGAGGGCCACCGGGGCTGGTCCGTGTGGGATGCATCGGCCGGCGTGCGCCGCCAGGACCATCCTGGGGGCGCGGTGCATATCCTGATCCACCGGC
Organism: uncultured Acidobacteriaceae bacterium; assembly: GCA_963787145.1. Taxonomy (GTDB): domain Bacteria; phylum Acidobacteriota; class Terriglobia; order Terriglobales; family Acidobacteriaceae; genus PALSA-350. The sequence continues at coordinate 207,933 of CAWBBY010000039.1, read as the reverse complement.
GCCGGGTCCACCTGATCCGGGTCCACCGCCTGGCCGGCCACGATCAAAGATGGGCCGTCCCCGCTGAATGGAGGCCCCTGGGGGCTGCGGGGCGCTGGAGGGCGGTGCTGCCTGGGCCACTGGCGGCGGAGGCGGCGCGAGATACACCGGGCGGGGACCCGTTTGCGGCATGATCACGCGTCGTGGCGGCGGAGGCGGAGTTGGGGCCGAGATATCCGGTGACGGACTTACCGAGTCGATCGAATCGGAAACCTGCGCGCTAGCCGCGGCTGTCATCTCGGGAGCACTCGCGGCCTGAGTCGACGCGGGCGGAGGCGTTTGCGGCTTGGGCTGCACCGGCGGGACAGCCACTGCGCCCGCATGAGCTACAGGTGGGCGAACCTCTGTGCCCGGTGCTGTGCCCGTGACGGGTGGCTTGGCTATACCCGGCGCGGCTGCCGGCGGACGCACTTCCACGCCTGCAGCCGGAGGCCTGGCCACGACCGGCCCAGCGGGCGGCTTGGCTGCGATTGCTGGAGCGCTCGGCGGAGCGGCTACTACGATCCGCGGTTCCTGGCGCGGTTGGGGAACAATCCTTCGCGGAGCAGGCGGCGGCGGGGCCGGCGGACGTTGTCCTAGCCCACCAAGGTTAGGCCGGGCCTGACCGGGCGAACCTTGGCCCGAGGCAGCCGCATAAGAAGGAGGCGGTTGACTGGGTGCACTGCCGGCTGGCGAAAGATTAGCTCCCTGGCTGGGCGCAGAAGGACGAGGAATACCCGCGGATGGCGGCGCCACGTGAGACGCCGGGCCGGGCCCCACAGGGGCTGAGGCGACCGGATGGGCCGGAGCGGAGGGCCTGGCTGCCTGGGGCGGGGCCGGCGGGGGAACGGGAGGCCGCTGGGCTACGGCCGCAGCTTCATCTTTTCTCTGCTGGATTGCCTTGAGCACGTCGCCCGGCTTGGAGACTCGCGACCAGTCGATCTTCTGCTTTGGCTCGCTGTCTACCTTCGCGGCCCCGGCGCCGTTCTTCCCACTCCGTTGAAAGTGCTGACGTACCCGTTCTGCTTCATCGCCTTCCAACGAGCTGGAGTGTGTCTTTTTCTCAGTCACACCGACGGCCGTCAAGGCATCAAGGATCGCCCTGCTCTTTACTTCGAGCTCGCGTGCTAAATCGTTAATCCGAACTTTGCTCATCCGTCCCTTTGTGTCAAACCCGCTGCCGTTCAGACTCTCATCGCAACCTCACGACTGTGGGAATGACAGGTATTATTATTATCCTCTGAAAACGTGGAATGTGCGCCACTCAACCACGCGGAAGCGCTCAATTTACACTCCACCTTCGTCTACCTTCGCGTCCTGGCGGGTCTCCTGGCTGGCTTCTTCCACGTTGCCTTCATCCACGGTCTCCGACCTGGCTACTTCGTAATTCGGTACATGACTGGCAAGTACCTCGCTGGTATCTTCCCGCCCGGGTGTTTCCGAAATCCCCCCAATATCGTCGAGATCCGGACCCGATTCCGTCAGCTCTTCCATCCGCATCCGGGCTACGTCGTCGCTGATCCGGCCCGACCCGTCCACGTCGTCTGGAGATTCCCGCTCCCCCTCCTGATCCAGGGTGAGGGCGTCAATCTCTTCGTTAGCCTGAGCGTCTTCAATCGCCCTGGCCTTGGCTACTTCTTCTTCGTCTGACTTGGCCACTGCTCCCTCCGCGGCGGTATCCGCGGCGGGACGCTCTTCGCCGGGTTCGTATTCGCCAAAGTAGTGCCGTACCGCCAGGCTGATCTTCTCCAGCGTCTTCTCTCCGATGCCGGGAATCTCTTCCAGTTGCTCCGGGGTCATGTCGGCCAGTGCCTCGACCGTGGTGATGCCGGCGACCACCAGCTTTTGGATGATCTGCTCGCCCAACTCCGTAACTTGTTCGATCGGAGTCGAAGGGCCGCCGCTCATCGCCTGCATCTGCTGTTCGACTTCCTGGCGCTTCTCTTCCTCGCTCTTGATGTCGATCTTCCAGCCCAGCAACTTGGCCGCCAAACGCACATTCTGGCCCTTCTTGCCAATGGCCAGCGAGAGCTGCGAGTCGTCTACGATGACTTCGATCTGCTTCTCCCCCAGGTCTGTGATGCTCACGCGGCTCACCTTGGCCGGCTGCAAAGCCTTCTCGGCAAAGGTGGTGATCTCCTCGCTGAACTCGATGATGTCGATCTTCTCGCCGCGCAGTTCGCGAATGATGGACTGCACCCGCATGCCCTTCATGCCTACGCAAGCGCCCACCGGGTCCACATCCTTGTCCCGCGACAGCACAGCAATCTTGGTGCGCTCACCGGCTTCGCGGGCAATGGCCCGGATGACCACGGTATTGTCGTAAATCTCTGGCACTTCGCTTTGAAAGAGGCTTTGCACCAACTCGGGAACCGCTCGGGAAACAATCACCTGGGGGCCCTTGGCGGCGCGGTCCACACGCTGCAGCACTACGCGCACGCGTTCCCCAATGGCGAATTGCTCCAGACGCGACTGCTCGCGCTTGGGCATCCGGGCTTCGGCTTTGCCCAGGTCGAAGATGACGTCCTGCAATTCGATACGCTTCACCGTGGCGTTCAGCACTTCGCCCAGACGGTGGGCATATTCCTTGTAGACGGTATCCCGCTCGGCCTCTCGCACCTTCTGGAAAATGACCTGTTTGGCCATCTGGGCGGCGATGCGCCCCAGCACGTCGGTAGGCTTGTAGTAGCGAATTTCGCCGCCCGTCTCTACTTCCGGCGCCAACGCCCGGGCATCGTCCAGGGTGATCTGGTTCACCGGATCTTCCAGCTGTTCGGGAGCCTCGACCACCGTCTTGTAGACGTAGGCCCGGATCTCACCCGATTCCCGGTCCAGCTCGGCCCGCATATTCTCCTGTGTTTTGTAGTACTTGCGCGTGGCCAGGGCGATCGCGTCTTCCACCGCGGAAACTACAATTTGGGGATCAATTCCCTTGTCCCGGCTCAGGGCCTCAATACTTTGATAAAGAACACTCGCCATGATTTCTCTCTTTTACCTATTCGCTCAAGCTACTAAATTTCCGGTGCCAGATTGGCCTTTTCGATATTGGAAAAGGCAATCTCGACCGTCTTGCCCTGGGGCGGGCCCTTCTTGCTCCCCTTCTGCTTTTTTGCCGTCAGGTCGAGCACAATTCCTTCCGGCTTCACCTCTGTGAGCTTCCCCAGCCAGTGCCGGTTGCCCTCCACCGGAGTGAAGGTCCGGACTTTTACCGGGCTGGCCTGGAACCGCTCGTAATCGGCCCTCGTCGCCAGCTTGCGATCTAGCCCCGGGGAGGAGACTTCCAGGGTGTATTCGCTGGCCGGCACCAGATCCTCAACGTCGATCACCGTGCCGAAGTCCCGGCTAAATCGTTCGCAATCCTCGTGGGTTACCCAAGCCAACTGATCGAGAGCGATGCCTTCACTTCCCAGGTGCTCGAGCAGGCTTTGCTCTTCGTCCGCCGCAGCCCCTTCTTGCAACTTCTTATTGGCTTCTTCGGCTCGCCGCGCGCGCTGCTCAGCGTTTTGCTCGATAAACACACGCAAAACCCGCTGCTTGCTGCCCCCCAGGTATTCGATCTCGACTACGTCCAGCCCGTGCGATGCCGCTACCCGATCCGCCGTGTGACGGATTTGCTCAATGCTTAGTGACATAATTGCCGCTTACCCGGATTTCCTGCTACGCGGCCCTCCACAACGTCCACGTATGCGGCTTTCCGCAAAGAAAGCCGCATGAACTCGCCCAACAACACCAACCTCAACAGGAAATCCGGGGTCAATGTGTAGATGCTTCGCCCAACGGGCCAGTCCGCGAGTCGCGCGGTATCGGGGCCAAAAGAAAAGTGGGCTTTCGCCCACTCATTTCTCCGTGTTACTCCGCAGTGCACTGAAGGCGAAGCCAAAGGACAAATTCGTCTGCTCCATGAGAATACGCCGTTTTCGGGTGAATTTCAACGCTACCCAGCCGGCCGGCAGAAGGCGGCTTTTCCTCAACAAAGAGCATTTCTCCTGTAGGTTATAGGATTAACGGATAGCGGCGGATTAATAGCAGCAGACCGGGCATGGCTTGCATCAAAAGACGACTCCTTGATTGCTATTTCTTTCTCATCGCCAGAACTTTGACAGATAACCATAGGAACTTCGCTCCACACCCCCTTTTATGATCCAGACACCAGTACCGGAAGCCCTTACCTTCGACGACGTCCTCCTCGTACCCGCATACAGCGACGTTGTACCCGCCCAAGTGAGCACCCAGACCATGCTCACGCACTCCATCTCCCTCAATACCCCATTGCTTTCCGCCGCGATGGACACGGTGACTGAGTCGCGCCTGGCGATTGCCATGGCGCAGCAGGGCGGCCTCGGGGTCATTCACCGCAACCTTTCAGTCGAACAACAGGCCAGCGAGGTAGACAAGGTAAAGCGCTCAGAAAGCGGCATGATCGTCGACCCGGTCACCATTGAGCCCAGGCAGCTTATTTCCGATGCACTGGATGTGATGCGGCGTTACAAGATTTCCGGCGTTCCTGTCACCCAGGGCAAGAAGCTGGTGGGCATTCTCACCAATCGCGACCTGCGGTTTGAGACCCGCACCGACATCCCCATCGGCGATGTGATGACAAAAGAGAACCTGATCACGGTTCCAGTGGGAACTACGCTCGAGGAAGCGGAAAAGATCCTGCATAAGCACCGGGTCGAGAAACTGCTGGTGGTCAATGGCCAGTACGAGCTCAAGGGTCTGATCACGGTGAAGGACATCCAGAAGAAGCTGAAGTACCCCAATGCCGCCAAGGACGACCAGGGCCGGCTGCGGGTGGGGGCGGCTATTGGCGCGACCGGTGACTTTCTCGAACGAGCCGCCGAGCTGGTCCGCTTTCGGGTGGACGTGCTCTCTATTGACTCGGCGCACGGCCACTCCTCGCGTGTCCTTGATGCCATTCGCGCGGTCAAAAAGCGCTTTCCTGAAGTGGACCTGATGGCCGGCAACGTGGCCACCTATGAAGGGGCTAAAGCGCTGATTGAAGCCGGCGTGGATACCGTCAAGGTAGGTATCGGTCCTGGATCCATCTGCACCACACGCATGGTCACAGGCGCCGGCATGCCGCAAATCACCGCCATCAGCGAGTGTTACCGGGCGGCGCGCGCGCACAACATTCCCGTGATCGCGGACGGCGGCATCAAGTACTCCGGCGATGTAACCAAAGCGATCGCCGCGGGCGCGAGCGTGGTCATGATCGGCTCCTTATTCGCGGGTGTCGACGAGAGCCCGGGGGAAACGATCCTTTACCAGGGCCGCAGCTTCAAGACCTATCGTGGCATGGGTTCCCTCTCGGCTATGTCGCAGGGCTCCGGGGAGCGGTACTTTCAGGGAAAAGCGGACCTGGAAGAAAGACCCTCGACCGAAGGAGTCGTAGCGCGCGAGCGCAACGGGGAAAACCGGCTGGCCAAGTTTGTACCCGAAGGGATCGAGGGACGCGTGCCCCATCGTGGACCGCTCGAAGCCATGGTCTACCAGCTGGTGGGTGGTTTGCGTTCGGGGATGGGCTATGTAGGCTGCAATAGCATCCGGGAATTGCAGGAGAGATCCTGCTTTATCCGCATCTCCAGCGCGGGGTTGCGCGAGAGTCACGTGCACGACGTGATCATTACCCGCGAAGCGCCTAATTATCATGTCGAATAAGTGGACGGACTAAAGGCGCGGACGACTCACGAATCCGTCCAAGGATTGAATAAGGTCACACCGGTTGCAGCGACATCCCTGGTGTTGCGGGTTACCAGGGTGAGATTATTCTGAATCGCGGTCGCGGCCAACAATCCATCGATCACAGGCAGGTTGACGCCTCTGGCGCTGGCCAAACCGGAAATCTGCCCCCAACGATGGGCAACCTCCTGGTCGATGTTTAATATCCGGTCGGAAAAGCGCAGCTGCAGATCTTTACCGAGCCAGGCCTCCAGGCTAATACGGCGAGCACTGCGGGGGAGGAGCACGATGCCTTTGCGAATCTCTCCCAAAGTGACGACACTCAAGAACAACAGGTCCTCATCGGTGGCATCGATCCACGTCGTGACCTTTGGCTCCGGCTTCGGTTTGAGGAGTTCGGAAATGACATTCGTATCCAGCAAGAATGCGCTCACAGTTCTACCGCTCGGCCATAATCGGGCTTTCGTTCGAGATCGATAGGCACCTTGGCCAAAGGCGACTCGGCAAAGAATTTGGATAGGCTCTTCGGCTGCCGGGCTCGTTTGGTTAAGCGCTCGAACTCTTCCATCGCAAGGATGACGACCGCTTCCTTGCCTTGTTTGGTTACCACCTGGGGAGCGCGTTCGCGGGCTCTTCGGAATACCTCACTGAATTGCGCCTTAGCTGCCTGCAACTGCCAAGGCTGTGAAGATAGCTCTTGCTTGTAGGGTTCGGGCTTCTTGGAGCTCCTGGATGCCATGCATACTCCTGACTAGTCAGACTAGATTAGTATAGTCCGGTGGTTTCCCCGACGTCCACCGCGGATTAGCCGTCAATCATGTGCCGCGGCGATCCTCTCAGGAGCCCGCAAATTCCTGGGTGAAGTTTTCTCAGCCGAGCTACTTGAGAAGCTGGTTAGAATCGAGTGCATGATGCGCCAATCTATCGCCCTGCTTAGCTTGTTCGCCGTGACTGCAAATGCCGCGGAAGCAGTTTCTCCGTTGCGCGGGTATACCTCCGCCAGTTCTGCGAAAGAAGTTCAATGGGAGGAGAAGTTCAGGCAGATCCCGGAGACGGACAACTTGAGAGAGTACATGCGCCGGCTCTCAGCACGCCCTCATCATGTCGGCTCCGCTTATGACAAGACCAACGCGGAGTGGATTCTTGCACAACTGAAGTCCTATGGTCTGGACGCGCAGATCGAAACGTTTGATGCCTTGTTTCCCACTCCTATAGAGCGATCACTGCAACTGCTGGGTCCCAGTCCATTTACCGCAAAGCTCGAAGAGCCCACGCTGGCTGTCGATCCGACCTCGGGCCAGAAGAGTGAGCAGCTGCCAACCTACAACGCATACTCCAAAGACGGTGATGTCACTGCGCCGTTGGTCTATGTAAACTATGGCGCTCCCGCCGACTACGAACAGTTGGAGCGTTTGGGCATCTCGGTGAAGGGCGCTATCGTGATCGCACGCTACGGCGCTACATGGCGCGGGATCAAGCCCAAGGTTGCCGCCGAACACGGCGCCGTCGGCTGCCTCATTTATTCCGACCCGCACGAGGACGGCTACTTCCATGGCGATCCCTACCCTGCGGGAGCTATGCGGCCGGCAGAAGGCGCACAGCGCGGCAGCGTTATGGATATGCCCGTCTATCCTGGTGATCCGCAAACACCTGGTGTCGGCGCAGTGCCCGGAGCGAAGAAGATTCCGCTCAGCGAAGTACAAACCATCACCAAGATTCCGGTGATGCCTATCTCTTACGCGGATGCTGTGCCCTTCCTCAAGTCACTGAGCGGCCCCCTGGTTTCGGAGCCCTGGCGCGGCAGCCTGCCGATGACTTACCACGTGGGTCCCAGCACCGCGAAGGCACACCTGGTGCTGAAGTTTAACTGGGATCGCAAGCCACTCTATGATGTGGTGGCGCGCATTCCCGGCTCCAAATATCCGGACCAATGGGTTCTGCGGGGTAACCACCACGATGCATGGGTCAACGGTGCGGGAGATCCCCTCTCCGGAACCAGCCCCGAGTTGGAAGAGGCGCGCTCCCTCGGAGAACTGCTGAAGCAGGGATGGAAGCCCGATCGTACGATCATTTATTGCTTCTGGGATGGTGAAGAACCAGCCCTACTTGGCTCGACGGAGTGGGCGGAGACCCATGCCACTGAGCTTCAGCAACACGCGGTTGCGTATTTCAACTCGGACGGAAACGGGCGAGGCTACTTCCACGCCCAAGGATCCCATTCGCTTGAGAACTTCGTGAACGGCGTTAGTAAGGACATCGTCGACCCTGAAACGAAAATGTCGGTATGGAAGCGTGAGCGGCTGGTTGCGATCTCTCGCGCAGATGCTGAGGCACGGACGGAACTGAGGTCTCGTACCGATCTTCGCATCGGCGCACTGGGTTCTGGGTCGGACTATACGGTCTTTATCGATCACCTGGGGATCGCGAGCGTCAATCTCAGCTACGGCGGCGAAGACGAATCAGACGGCCAGTATCACTCAATTTACGATGATTTTTATTGGTATACCCATTTTCAGGACACCGACTTTGTCTATGGCCGGGCGCTCGCACAAACGGCCGGCACCATGGTGATGCGGATGGCCGATGCCGATGTGATTCCGTACCAATTCACTGACCTGGCAGAAACGGTTCACGGATATGTCGCGGATCTTAAGAAACTGGCTTCGACCGCACGTGAGAAAGCTAAGGAGGAGAATACCGAAATTAGCGAGGACGTCTACAAGGCGCTCTATGACCCGAAGAAGCAGTTCGTTCCGCCCACGACGCAGCCGCTTCCCCCCTATTTCAACTTCGCACCACTCGATCAAGCCTCCGACGATCTGACGCGGGCCGCGGACGAGTACGAGAAGGCTGTTACCGCCGCTGGAGACAATTTGCCGCCTGCAGTCAATGAGCAACTGATCCAGACGGAGCGCATGCTGATCGACTCGGCCGGGCTCCCCAATCGACCCTGGTTCGAAAACCTTATTTATGCCCCGGGCTTTTACACCGGATACGGCGTAAAGACGATGCCGGGAGTCCGCGAAGCTATTGAGCAGAAGCAGTGGTCCTCTGTCGACCCGCAAATTGAGCGCGTCGCCAGCGCGCTCGAGCGGGAGACTTCTCTGCTGGAGAACGTGACCAAGTCCATCCAACATTAGCCCAGCAATCCCTTGTGGACTATGCGTCTCGGATGCTTGTGCTCCGGTTTCCGTGGCCCCCTCACCAAGGCCGGGTGCCCCATATCTCGCTGGTTTTTCGCGAGATGTGGGATACCACCGATGTTGACCGCTGAGTGAGTCGGATGAATCGAGAGTTAGAGGGAAAGAGCAGTGGTATCCCACATCTCGCGAAAAACCAGCGAGATATGGGGCACCCGGCCTTGGTGAGGGAACCAGGGAAACCGCTCGTAAAATAGGTTCGGGTTGTAAGCAGGTGCGGCTTTAGCCGCGGAGGGGACTCCTTTCATCCCCTTCCGACTTTTCCGCGGCCCGTCCGGCCCGTTTGTCGTGGCTCGCACAGCCCTGCACCGCAGCCCAGTTAGAATTGCTTCGGCCTCTGCCGCCGGGGAATTGAATGTCTGGAAAAACTCTTTGCCTTTTCGTGCTCGCGATTGCGTCTCTTGCTGCTCCTGCGTTCGCACAACCCGCTGCCGATATCGTGATCGAGCACAACGTCGCCATGAAAACCCGCGACGGAGTCACCCTCAAGGCCGACGTCTATCGACCCGCGGGTGACGGCAGCTTTCCCCTATTGCTCCAGCGCACACCCTATAACAAGGACGGTGGCGCCGACTTTGCGCGCAAGGCTGTCGCGCGCGGCTTCATGGTCGTAATCCAGGATGTGCGCGGCCGCTACACCTCCGCGGGCGAGTGGTACACCTTCAAGCACGAGATGGACGACGGGTACGACACGGTAGAGTGGGCCGCGGCCCTCCCGCACTCGAACGGCAAAGTTGGTTTGTTCGGCGGATCGTACGTCGGGGCTACGGTGATGCTCGCCGCCATCAGCCATCCGCCGCACCTGGCCGGTATCTGCCCCGTCGTCACAGCGTCGAACTACCACGAAAACTGGACCTACCAGGGCGGCGCATTCGAGCAGTGGTTTGACGAGTCGTGGGCCGCGGGCCTGGCGCAGGACACGGCCAATCGGCTGATCCGTGACGACACCAATGCGCTGGTTGGCGACCGCGTGTTGCCCTTGACCGACTTCCCGGTCTTCAATATCAAACCGGTTGCCGGCGGCTCGCAGTTGACACACGAACTCGCGCCTTATTTCCTCGACTGGCTGGCGCACCCCACGTACGACAGCTATTGGAAGCAGTGGTCGATCGAAGCCCACTACCAGGACGTTCAGGTCCCCGGGCTCACGATTGCGGCCTGGTACGACCTGTTCCAGGGCGGCTCGCTGCGCAATTACCTCGGTCTCAAGGCGCATGCGGGAAACGAGGCTGCGCGCAACGGGCAACATCTGGTAATCGCCATCGGCGGACACTCCGGCTGGAGCCGCAAGGTAGGCGATGTCGATTTCGGGCCCGACGCCGCCTTTGACGAGAACGCCATCACGCTCGACTGGTTTGAATACCTGTTTCTGGGCAAGCAGAACCAGTTCGCGAGCGGCAATCCTGTCAGGATTTTTGTGATGGGCAAAAACGAGTGGCGCGATGAGCCCGCGTGGCCCCTCGCGCGCGCCACGCAGACCAATTACTATCTCCACTCCGACGGGAAGGCCAACAGCGCTTCGGGCGACGGTTCGCTTTCCACTGCGACGCCAAACAAGGAAGGCACAGACACTTTCGTCTACGATCCAGCCAATCCTGTTCCCACCGTGGGCGGTCCGCTGTGCTGCGATTCCGATCATCTCGCACCCGGACCACGCGATCAGAAAGACGTGGAAGCCCGCTCCGACGTGCTCGTCTACACCACGCCGCCGCTCGATCAGGATCTCGAAGTCACGGGCCCTATCACTCTTGATCTCTTCGCGAAGTCCTCTGCAGTTGACACCGATTTCACTGGTAAGCTGGTCGACGTTTGGCCCAACGGGTTTGCGCAAAATCTGACCGAGGGCATTCTGCGCGCACGCTTCCGCGAATCCACCGTCGGAGAGCCGAAAGCCATCACACCCGGCCAGGTCTACGAATACAAGATCGACCTCTGGTCCACGAGCAACGTCTTTTTGAAGGGCCACCGTATCCGGCTCGAAGTGTCGTCGAGCAATTTTCCGCGCTTCGACCGCAATCTGAATACGGGAAAAAGCGCGGCCGAAGATACGCAATTCGTGAAGGCGACCAATACGATCCTGCACGGCGGCGCATATTCCAGCGCGTTGATTTTGCCGGTGATGCCAAGATAGGAGAGATAAGGGGGCTTCATCGAGGAGCTCAGGCCGAAAGCGGTGGACACAGCGTGAAAGGACGCCTGGGGCGCCATGGACCTGACCCTGCCGCCCGGATCATTCGAGCACAGGGCTGGCTATGTTCCCGGATGGATGGAGCGCGGCTATCCTGGCTACTCCGGCTACGCCTGGTACCGGCCGCGCGTCAGTATTCAAGATGCGGCGCAGGTTGCAAAGGGTCAGCTCGCGATCAAGATGCCGACCAGCCTCGATGACGCGTACCAGGAGCGACTTATGCATGGCCACTCGCTTCTTGCACTTGTGTGGCTTTGTCGTTCGCGTAGGTTACCGTAATCTTCCGATCACCCGCGGTGTAGGTCACGGTCCGATTGCCGTAGTCGCTAGAGTCCGATTGGGCTACCTGGCCGACCGCCATCCTCGTTTGCAGTTCGCTCATCCCCGGCTTCACCTGGTGCTGGTCAATGGCTTGCCATACATCACTTGGCCAGTAGCTATATAGCTTGTGCGGGTCGTCGTAGTACAAAAGATCATCCAGGCGGAAGGTCTCGTTGCCCCCTTCCACCTCTCCCATCGGGACAGCGTACTCCTGGGGGTCGCCTGGCTCACGAAAGATGACGAAGATGTTCTTCGAGCCGCGGGGGATTCTGCTCGCCCAGTTTGCGGGTGTGGCTAGTTCGACCACATCCACGACGGTCAACTCCTGAGCCATCGGCAGCGGACCTTTCTTATCGCGGAATACAGCAGAATGCTCTCGATACGGGTAATAACCCAATTGATATCCAGCCTGCAGCCACACGGTTTTCCCATCGAGCTCTTTGGCGGACTTCAGGTCGTCGATATACATCTTGCGCGGAATCACCAGATCATCCTGGGTGATTTTGCGTTCCGGCGGCGCCTGTTTGACCATGACCGGCTGATGGCGTTCCTGATAAATGGACCAGATGCGCCATGTGGCAAAGAGCAACATCGGTAACGTCATCAGAACCATGATTTTCCAGGGTTTCATCGACTCTCCTTTCGATCCCTCAGGTATATATGGATGCAAAGGCCCATCGCCAGGCAGAGTTAAGACAACAGACGAGACCGTCGAACTGCACGCAGTGCTGCTGGCAATTGGTATATGCTCACCGTATATATCCGGCTATAGCTCGGGCCATGGGCCGGTAGGAAGTAAGATCGACCTGGTGCAATAGACAAGCGGGTAAACGGACGCGCTGTCATCCGAGTTGCGCGAGCTATGGCCCTTGTTGCGGTCCTTATCTTAGTGGTTCATCTCGTCTGGCTTGCTCTGGTAATCTGCGGAGCTCTCTGGACGCGCGGTCGGCCCGTGTGGAGCTTGCTGCACATTCTCGCCCTGGTTTGGGGAATTGTTGTGGAGGTGAGCCCATGGCCATGTCCGCTGACCTTGGCTGAACAATACTTCGAAGCCCGGAGCGGCTCACCTTTTTATCAGGGCGGTTTCTTGCTGCACTACCTGGACGCGATCGTGTACCCCAATCTCCCTTACTGGGTGGTAACGAGTGCGGGTGTAGCCGTATGCGCTCTCAATCTTGGAATCTATTGCTCTCGATGGCGAAAGTCCATACTTGCTCGATGAGCGCCGCATTGAGCCACCACCGTCACTGGGTTTGGGTTTTCGTCCTCGAAACTCCTGTCCCACAAAACGGCGATCCCGGCGCACTCTGACGACGAGCGCCGACCGCTCTGGTGCCGGGGCTCTTTTTCGGACCAGGTCGTGCTAAATTGAGAGCGTTACGACGACAATCCAGGGAGGCAAGCGTCTTCGGCAACATCGTTGCAAACACGGCCAACCAACTCCGCGCTCATCGGAAAGGGTCAGTCCCGTCTGGTCACGGTTTTTCAGAAAAGGGCTTTTCAGGAATGGGCTCTTCCTCATGACCCTCCTGCGAGGTCTTCAACCGCGCGCTCGTTGGATGCGGCTCGGCACCGCCGAAATCCTTAAACGCTTCTACTTTTGTGAGCGCTCTCTGGTGATTGGTTGCTCTGCATGGCTGCCACTGATTGGCGCCATCGAACCGAAAACCCTGCTCCCACTCTTCTCCTGGCAGAACGCGCAGACCGCGCATGAACTGCGCGAGCGAATCTTCGAATTGCGGTACCCGAGTCGCTCGCTGGAGGAGGAAGGAGCCGATCGATCGCTGGTCGAACTCTTCGACGAACTCCGCAACTCACCCTCAGAGGCGGCATTTTTCTCTGTGCTGGCCACCGTGTTGCTCCCCGCGGTGCGAGACGCCTATACAGAGTTCCTCCACCACTCGGATCCGCTCGCCGACGCACCGACCCACCGCTTCCTCAATCTCGCGTTGACGGAAAAACATCGGCAGATCGAGACCGCGCGGGCTTGGGCCGATCAGGCACTAGCGCGCCGGCCTGCGGAGCGCGCCGGGGCAGAGGGCTGGACAGCTGCGTTCCTGGATCGTTTGAGCGCCCTCGGTGGCGTCGGTACAGAGCGCGTGCCGGTCGATCTTCGCCACCAACCCCTGCCCGGGGGCCGTCCTTACACGGTGCCGATCGAGCCATCGCGCGACCAGCACTACCACCTGACCCGCTTCTACTGGCCAGACAATGTCGATCCGGGCTACCCATACGGCGAGGGCTATCGCCTTCAGCTTCGCTCGGCAATCAGTCACTTGAACGAGGTTTGGGCGGTCGAAACGGGCGGCATTATTCTCAGCTCCTTCGCCTCCGTGTTGCCGTGGGAATGGATCCGCGATGCCGCACGCTGGACTTACGACGAGTCGCGGCACTGCAGAATGGGACGCGACAGGCTCACCGCCTGGGGCTACAAGCCGGAGGAATTGCCTCTCGGCAACTACATCTATATCGCTTCCTCCGGCCAGGACCCGATCTACCGCCTCGGCATGCTCTTCTTCTTTGAGACCAAGAACATTCGCCACAAGCCGGAGCGGGTCAAAGCCTTTCACTCCATCGGCGATGCCGCCAGCGAACACGACATGGATTTCGACTGGGCCGACGAAACCATGCATGCCGGCTATGGCAAACGCTGGTTACAAAAGCTTCTGGAAATCCGCGGCGAAGATCAGTCCAGGTATCAGCAGATTCGTGACCGTTGTGGGGAAATGGTCAGCGCTGTCGTAAAGACCGCTCGGGCCGAGGAAGTTGCGGAACTGACGCTCCTGGTAGACGCCATCCTGGCCAAAGCGGAAGACCCCGGCATGCAGACTTACTTATGAGTGCAGTCACAATCGTGGGCAGCTATATCGCTGCGTTGGTGATGGACGTGGCGTGCATCCCGCTCGAAGGCGAGACGCTGATCGGCCATAATTTTCACACTACGCACGGCGGCAAGGGCTCCAACATGGCTGCGTGCGCGGCGAGACTCGGCGCGTCTACCAGATTTTTCGGCAAGGTCGGCCGTGATGCTTTCGGCGAAGGCTTCGTTCGACTCCTTGAGCAGGAGAAGATCGACAAGGGCGCTCTTCTTTTCTCGGACACAAAACCGACGGCCGTGGGTTTCATCATTTTCAGCAGCAATGGTTCTAACGTCATCGTCATCGATACGGCGGCCAACGGGGAGTTCTCACCCGCCGACATTACCGCTCACAGCGAGGTGATTACTTCGTCCGCAGTGGCGGTATCGCCCTTGGAAATACCGCTTGCCACAGCACTCGCCGCCGCGTCGGTGGCCAAGGCTGCCGGCACCAAGTTCATTCTTAACCCAGCTCCTGCAGTGGACCTGAGAGAGGTCGATCTAAGCGCGGTGTTTGCGCTGACTCCAAACGAACTCGAGGGCCGCGTCTGTCTTGGATTGCGCCCCGACGATCCAATTTCAGACAACGAGGTTGTGCTGGAGTTGCTGCGGCTGGGCCTCGACAATGTCATGCTCACGCGCGGTGGTAAGGGTGTCCTTTGGGCTTGTTCCGCGGGACTTCTGGAAGTGCCGGCTGTGCCTGTGCCAGTGGTCGACACCGTGGGAGCCGGCGATGCATTCAATGCCGGGCTTGCCGTTGGTCTGAGCGAGAAGAAGAGTACCGTTGAGGCGATCGCGCTCGGAGTGACGGCGGCATCCTTGTCCACGCAGCGTCGCGAAACCATCGCATCGTATGCGTATCGCGCCGAAGTCGATCTTGTTTACGAAAACACGCTCAGGGCCGCGTTTGCTGTAGCGCCGCAACGGATCGAATGAAACTAAATGATTGGTCGGGCCGACGTGAGGCGCCAATCGGGGGTTCAATCTGTGCGCATCTCGTCTAGAGGTCTTTACGGAGTCGCTGTCGTTCTGCTTTTGTGTCTGAACGCTGAGGCACAGAATGCAGACACAACCAAACGTCCTCGCGCCGCCGACATTGGCGTGAAGGTTGGCATATTGCCGGCAGGCCCGATCAACGCGATCACAGATGTTGCGGGTGTCGAAGTCGGGCAGACGACCATCATCCGAGGTAACAACGTGCGCACCGGTGTCACAGCAATTCTGCCCCACGGCGGGAATCTCTATCAGGAACGGGTGCCGGGTGGAGTGTTTGTCGGCAACGGCTATGGAAAACTAACCGGGTCAACACAGGTGGATGAGATGGGAGAGATTGAGACGCCCATACTCCTGACCTCAACCACCAGCGTGCCGCGCGTTGCCGACGCGCTGATCAGCTACATGCTTTCGCTTCCGGGCAATGAGAATGTACTTTCGATCAACCCGATGGTCGGGGAGACCAATGACGGATACCTCAATGACATTCGCGGCCGCTACATCTCTCCGGAGGATGTCACCAACGCGATCAGAGATGCCAAGAGCGGCCCCGTGGACGAGGGCACGTTTGGGGCCGGCACCGGCACAGTAGCCTTTGGCTGGAAGGGCGGCATCGGAACCGCGTCACGACGCCTTCCCGCTGCCCTCGGTGGATACACAGTCGGTGTGCTGGTGCAGTCCAACTTCGGCGGGATCCTCACTATCAACGGCGCGCCTGTAGGCCAGGAGCTTGGCCAGTACTATCTCCGCAACGAAACCAGTCAGGTCGAAGGCGTGAAAGAGAAGGCCGATGGTTCCTGCATGATGGTGATCGCGACGGACGCTCCGCTGGACGCACGCAATCTCAAACGGCTTGCAGCAAGAGCATGGGTTGGCATGGCCAGGACAGGCAGCTCTGCCTCAAACGGTAGCGGCGACTATGCAATTGCGTTCTCCACTGCCTCCCAGGCTCGCATTCACATTGGGGATCCATCCACGACGCGAAAGACAGAGATCCTCACCAATGATGCGATGTCTCCTCTTTTCGAAGCCGTCGTCGAGGCAACCGAGGAAGCCATTTATAACTCGATGCTCAAGGCTACGACGGTGACCGGCAACGGACATACCGTGGAAGCACTGCCGATCGACAGAGTAGTTACCATCCTCAAGGAGCACAAGCTCACGAAGTGAGGCAGGCGTAAAACTTTTGTCGATGCCCTGGCTTTCAGGCTACCTTCCGGAACCCTAGATAGCGGAAGATACGGCTTTGCCACTGCCGGTCTGGCCACGGATCGCACATCAATTCACGCACAAGGGCAGGCTCGTCCCAGGGAACATCGTGATATCCCTGATGCAGGTATACACTTCCCGGATTTGACTTACATGCATAGGGGAAGAAGGCGATAGCACTGTTCTGAATCTGATTTTGGGAAGCGATCCTGGCCGGTGCTTCATTTTTGAGCTTTCTAGCCATCACTCCGGCCAGGTCGCCTTGTGCGGATAGATTCAGGTGACCCAACTGCGTGGCGCGGGGATTTAGCTCAACCAGATAGGCTGCGTCAGTATCCTGTTCAAGGATGAAGTCCAGGCCGTGAAACCCACTCAGTTGTAACTTCCAGGCCAGCAGTCGCACTGCATCTTCAATCTCGTCGTTTTTGAGAACCTGCACTACATTGGCTGCACCTGTAGGCGCTTGTGAGTGCAGCACCTCAACTGTGCTGGAAGCCAGAACCTCTCCGCGCCAGCAGGCAAACATTGTAGTTGCCGGCCGGCCAGGGATAAATTTCTGGATCGTCATTTTCGAGGTCTTTTGTCTCTGCCATGCCCACAAAGCAAAAAAATAATGATTAATTAGAAATCGCTTCCATGCCCTCCAAGCCTTCGTTCCGTTTGATGCGGAATGAAATCCTTGGGTTGCTTCCCTAAGAGAACGTACGATTGTTACCCCCTCCCCGCCCCAGGTTCCATCCAGCTTTAAAACTGCCGGCTGATCAAATTTCCAGTCTTTCAATTCCTCGGCGGAATTGAGTGTCTGAGTGAACGGTACGCGGATACCAAGACTCTGCGCGACCCGCAAAACCTCGCCTCTTTGCTGAATTGCCGGATATGCCTCTGCGGCGCCTAAGGAAAGTTCGATCAAGGGCCTCAGGTCGGGTTCGTTTGCGTGCAGCGCGTGCAACTGCCAGACCGCTATGTCATCACAGGGCACAATGAGTGTAGGCTGTGCCGCCCGTATTGCATCCCGGAGCAAGCCCATCGGCGCAAGACCTTGATAGGAGTAAATCGAACCGATTCCCGTCACAAAACGAAGTGGGTGGCCAGGAGGACATAGGGCGGAAACATCACAGCCATGGCGCAGGAATGCCATCGCAAGGCGGGCAGAGGAGTGCCACCATAGAGTTGCACAAATCAAAATTTTTGGCTGGGAATTTCGGCCCAACATGACCACCTTTTACGTAGTCGAACTCCTCTAGTCTGAAAAACATAGAGATGTTCGCGACCCCGATATACTGAAAAGATACACTGCCAGCGGGGGGCTGAACAGAGTTATGAATGTAGATACTGTCATCATCGGAGCGGGTCCGTATGGCCTCTCTATAGCCGCGCATCTTTCTAAGAGCAGCTTGACCTTTCGGATATTTGGCTCCCCGATGGAAAGCTGGCGGAGCCACATGCCCAAAGGCATGCTGCTCAAGTCCGAGGGATTCGCCTCCAACCTCTATGATGCGGATTCTTCTTTCACTCTGCGCCATTATTGCGAAGAGATGAATTTACCGCAGTATGACCTTGGTAACCCGGTTCCCCTTGAGGTCTTCACGGCTTACGGGCTGGAATTTCAGAAGCGTCTGGTGCCAACGCTAGAACAAACGGATATTACTTCGGTCATCCGTACTTCTGAAGGCTTCGAACTCGAGACCGCGGACGGGCAGATTGTCCATGCGCACACTGTCATCGTAGCGACTGGCATTACACATTTCAGCTACCTGCCGCCATTTCTCGTCGATCTGCCTGCCAGCCATGTCTCGCATAGCTCACTGCACCATGATTTGAGCAGCTTCCGCGGAAAGACAGTCGCGGTCTTGGGAGCCGGTGCGTCGGCCGTCGACATTGCCGCAATCCTCCGTGAAGAGGGGGCACAAGTACAGTTGGTTGCAAGGCGGAAAGAGATCGCTTTCCATACAAAGACAAAAGAGCCCCGGCCGCTCCACCGAAGATTGAGATATCCCCGCTCTGGCCTTGGCATAGGATGGAGCTCACGCTTGTGCACCGACGCTCCTCTGCTATTTCATGTCATGCCTCAGAAGTTTCGCTTCCGTTTTGTCCGGGATCATCTTGGCCCGGCACCGGGATGGTTCGTCCGTGACAAGGTAGTTGGCAAATTCCCTTTGCACGTCGGTTGCAACATCCAGTCTGCGTTTATAGAAGATGGCAAAGTGCATCTCAAGATCGTCCAGAAGGATGGAAGCACTTCCGAGTTGGTTGTCGATCATGTCATCAGCGCGACGGGCTATCAAATCGCTATTTCACGTATGAAATTTCTCGACGAAGCATTGCGCCGCCTCATTCATCAAGTAGAAGATACGCCGGTTCTCTCGAGCCACTTCGAAACATCGGTGCCCGGCCTGTATATGGTGGGGCTAGCATCCGCTAATTCGTTTGGTCCGTTAACGCGTTTTGCGTATGGAGCTGGATTTACCGCGAAACGCATCTCGAAGCACGTTGCAGCGAAAATCCGTGCTTCGGCTTCTTCGCGGCCGCGGGGTAGAAGTGTAGGCTATGCTACAGACTGACCCGGGCCTCTCACCTCTCGTATCATGCTGACATCAGTTACAGCATTTCCTCTGCGCCCACTCCCGTGACATTGCCCCATACTGTTTCCCCAACATGAGAGGAAGCCGAAAATTTCGGTAAGTTTCAGAAATTTCGGGACGAGATAACCACCGTGATCCCTGGATCGTAAGCAGGAATGCTGAAAACGCCGCTATCAAGCCGGGCAAGAACAGCAATTCCCGGCTTGATCTGCACTGAATCCGGGTGACAAAGGCAGGAACGCTGTTGGCAGGAGAGATTCGATAACAGAGCTGTCCAAATTAGCGTAGGAATGGCCTTCTGGACGACGCAACTTGCTGAATGGGTTGAAGAGAACGCTGGCAAACCGAAACCGGGTTGCTGTTGTGCTGGTTCTGTCCCTCCGCCTCCACCACTGCCAAGGTGGGCCGCCACCCTTTAACTTGTCATCCCGAGTGTTGGATGGACGTGCGGTCCACCTAAGAAGATGAAAATCGGTCAGAGGGGGGTTAGGATGAAGCCGGTGTGGAACGGTGAAGGTCGTCTTCGCTCTGGATTAAGCGAGTCCGTTCCCGAGTGTGGCCTGGATCGCGCGTTTTGAACCAATGAGTGTGGCGTCATCCTTCCTGGCGGGAAGGGTGATAGCGCGTGACGGTGCGTAACGACTTTTCCGCGCGTTCTACCGCTTCCACACCAGGAGGGTGGCTATGCCCTACACAGTAGCAGGAATCGACATTCACAAGAAAGTGCTGATGGTGGTGGTATTGAAGCAGATTGCTGGCCGGGCAGAGGACTTCCAGCGGCGACGGTTCGGCACGGCGGCGAGCGAACTGCAGCGCTTAACGGCATGGTTGCGGGAGCAAGGGGTAGAAGAGGCGGTCATGGAATCGACTGCGCAGTACTGGAAGCCGGTGTGGTATGAGTTAGAGCCGCACATGCGTTTACAGTTGGCGCAAGCATTTTCCAATCGTGCTCCGCGGGGACGCAAGCAGGACTTCAGGGACGCGGAGCGACTGGTGCGTCGGCTGCTAGCCGAGGAGCTGATCCTGAGTTTCGTGCCCCAGCCGGAGCAGCGAGCTTGGCGCATGATGACACGGGCCAAGGTCCAGTTGGCCCGAGACCGGGTACGGCTGCACAACCAACTGGAGGGTCTGCTGGAGGAGATGCGGATCAAGCTATCCAGCGTGTTGAGCGATCTGCTCGGAGTGAGCGGACTGCGCATTTTGCGCGCCTTAGCCGAGGGTGAGATCGACCCGAAAAAGTTGGCGGCCTTAGGCAGTGATCGTTTGCATTGTAGCGAGGAGCAACTGGTGGATGCTTTGCGTGGAACCTTCCAGCCCATGCACCGGAAGCTGCTCACGCTTTATCTGGATCGGCTGCAATTGCTGGACCAACAGATCGCTGAGCTGAACGGCGCGACTGCCGAGGCTATGCGCGAGCATGGGGAGGCAGTGGTGCGGCTGGCCGAAGTACCTGGCTTTGGCGCCGATTCGGCGCAGCAAGTGATTGCCGAGGTAGGGGTACAGGCCAGCACCTTCCCGTCGGCGGCGCAGTTGGCTTCCTGGGTGGGCACCAGCCCGGGTCGGCAGGAGAGCGCCGAGCAAAACCAGAGCAGCCGCTCGGCGAAAGGCAACAAATATGTTCGCCGCATACTGACCGAGGCGGCGCAGGCGGCGGTGAAGACCAAGGGCAGCCATTTTCAAGTAGTGTTTCGTCGTCTGCTGCCACGACTCGGTTACCAGCAGGCACTTTGGGCCATCGCCCACCGCCTGTGCCGGCTGGTCTGGAAAATCCTGCATGAAAGGGTTCGCTACATCGAGCAAGCAGCACAACGTGACCCCAAGGCACTCAAACAACGCCTCTATACCATGGCTCGCTCTCTCCGAGAGCTAGGCTACAACGTCAATCTCAACATCGCACACCCCGACTCGGCTCCTGCCACGAGCTGATTTTCGACGGAGCGAAGCCGAGGGATCTGCAGTTCTCTCTCCTGCCAAGCAACTCCGAAGGGTGAAGGCTTTAAAGGCTACGGAGTTGCTTGATGGAGAGGCGCACCGCAGATCCCTCGGCTTCGCTCGGGATGACAAATTGAAGGGTGGCGGCCCACCTTGGCAGTGGTGGAGGTGGAGGGACAGAGTCAAACAACAAGGTCCCCACACCTACCAAAAAGCTAATTTGGACAAGTATGATTCGATAATGTTGAACCAATCCTTCTCGGCACCAATACTCAAGAGCCCAAAGGCGGGTGGTTGGACCTACGTCATCTGGCCCAAGTCTGCAGCCTTCTTTGGGACGCGCGGAATAGTGAAGGTCAAAGGAACAATTGATGGGTACCCCTTCCAAAGCTCGTTTATGGCATTAGGAGATGGCAATCACAAATTACCTGTGAAAGCGGAACTCCTGCAGGCGATCGGAAAAGCGCCCGGACAGACTGTCAAGGTCACATTACTGGAAAGAATCGTCCCAGTCCGCAAAGGTCGAAAGGTAAATTGAACTCGAAGGGATTTCGGGAAACTCGCCGAAAATCCTGTCACCGAAACTCCGCGGAATATATCGGGAATACGTGATCCAGCAGTTCCTGTCGCAATGCCAGGCGGAGGTCGGCGCCAGGCTCAGGTTCGGTATTCGATTGGGGATGCAACATGGCGGACGGCGCAGGAGCTCCGGTGTCGGTCGTGTTGACTACGAGAATGCTGGCCGTGTGCTCCTCCGGATCGATCAGCATCTCGGAGGAAAAGCCGCCTTGATCCCCGTCGTGATACACGTAACGACGACCCTTAAACTCCGACACGAAAAATCCAAGCCCCATCATCGGCGAGCCCTTGGTGTAAGGCGTCGCCGGCTTCCCCGGCTCCGTGACGGGCAGAACTCCCTTCCATGCCTCCTCCAGCGAATCGCGCTTCAGCACGAAGGCGTAGCGCGGATTTGCTGCATCCCCGATCAGGAAGCGGAGATACCTCACCATGTCGGTGATGGGAGCTTTAAGGCCGCTGTTGGAGGTCGTTATTCCCGTATCGAAGTTAAAAGGCTGCGCGGTGAGCTTATTGCCCGCGCGCAAATAACTGGCCGAGACATGCGATTCCAGAAAGTACGGCGACCGATCGAAGTAGCTGGCGTTCATCCCCAGCGGCATGAGAATGTTCTTGTCAATGTAAACTTCGAAGTCTTCGCCTGAGAGCCGTTGAATGATCTGGCCAAGAAACACGTAACCGAGATTGGAATAACTCCAGCGCGATCCCGGACGAAAGGCAACCTGCGTATAAGGCAGCATGGCGGCAACCTGCGCCCATTGCGTCGGCTCAAACGGTTGCCAGTCGCAGTTGGAAGCACTCTCGCAATCCCAAGGCCATGTAGGATTGCGAAATCCCGCACTATGTGTGAGCAATTCGCGAATCGTGATGGCATCGACTGAGCCAAACTCATCGTGCACCTGCCGTAGTTCCGGCACATAGCGCACCGCGCTGTCATCCAGCGACAGCTTGCCCCGGTCGCGCAGTTGCAGAACAGCGATTGCGGTCATTGTCTTGGTGATCGAGGCCCAGTTGTAAGACGTTTCTCCGTCGACGGGCTGCTGGCTGTCTATCCGTGCCTTGCCGAAAAACAATTGCGTTGTCACTTCCTGCATGTGGACTATGGAGATCCCACCCCCCACCACCCCATGCTGAGACAAAACAGCATCGAAGAATCGCGCAAATGCATCCGCTGGTGTCACAGGAGAAGTTGCAGCGATCAGGGAGCCCGTGAGCAGCGCGGCGCAGGCAAGGGGAAGGCGGTTCAACATGAGGGTCATGATAATACGTCGTTCTTGAAATCTGTGCGGTGGTGACCTGCCACGAGTCAACTTCGCGTGAGCGATTCAGCCTTCTCTCCCAAAGACCTCGAATCTGTGTGCATCAGATCGAGGGTTCCATGTACCCGGTATCGATGCGCGCTTAAGGAAGCCGGCGCTTCTAAGGTTCGTAATTGAGGGATTACCTATTTCGCATCAGGTGGTATCCGCGCAGGACTGAACTTAATGCCCGTGAATTGCTTCGGAACGCCATTATCAGCGGCGAAGAACCGTCCGCCCCAGGGGTTTCGTGGACAGGGAAGAATTAACAGATCTAACGCAAAAGTAACCGGCGTGCCTAACGAACATGGTTGTACCTGTGTTCGGTTGGTCGTACCATGTGGAACTGTAAACGACGGAGATAGCCTGAAGACCGACCCACCCGCCAGGCTGAAAGCGCTGTGGCAGCGTCACGAAGCAAGATGGCGGTAGCGCTTTAAGGTTTGGCAGCGCGTGAACTGGGTCAACGAGGATGCCTTCACCGTCTTCACTCTGGCAGAGATCGGCCTGTTCATTAACACGCATGGGCCGTGCCTGTTTTGTGCTTGCCTGAATAGATCCGTTCTTTAGGCTGTAACTCAGCCCATTGTCTAATAAAGCTGCTAAATGGACCGAGAGGACATCATGGGCACGCCGTCGCCAGAATTGAAGCAGTTATGGATCCGTGTTCTCAAGCGCGTTCATCCTGATCTGGCAATTGACGAGCAGGACCGCGTACGTTGCGAACGACTCACAAAGTTGGCCAATGCGGCATATCAGGCCGGCGACGAAGAGGCATTGAGGGCAGTTCTTAGGCCCTCCCAACCAGCAGCAAATGCTGGAGCACGACAGGCCTATACAAGATCAAGGCGTGGGCAAAAGGTTTCTCCCCCTCCTCATCCTCCAGCAAAACCCAAGGTGCAGCAAGGCTCACCAGCACCGAGCCTCTCTCCAAAACGCTCCTTTATATCGTGGTTCTCGTTATCGAACGTTCCTCCCCTGACCGCGTTCTCCTTTAAGCAGTTGCTTCCTGTAGCGATAGCGGTCGTGATTCTCATTTGGGGAAGTTTCTCTCTTTATTCGGTAACAACAAGCCGGCACACCGTGACGAACAGCCCTACAGCACATGTCGATAGCGTAAAGGCTCCCATACACGCTCACGTGAAGCCGTCTGATGCCGGCATCTCGAAGTCGTATGGCGGCTTGATTCAAAACCAGATCTCCCAGAACTTGAATCCATCCACTGGAGTCGACACAACTGTAGGAGCGTCACTCGGGGGCTCTCCTCCAAAGACAAGCCCACCCGAAGCGAATTCGGTCGAACCCTCTCATCTGTACATGGAGCAAATGCATGAGAGGCTCTACCAGAGTTTTAGTAATTATGAACGTGTTGATGCGAACGTCCCTCCAGGGAATTCGGCAGAGATGTGGTTCGATGTGAACCGCGATGGTTCTCTTAGCAATGTGAGAGTAGGTAAGCCCAGCGGCTGGGATTCCTTAGACTATGCATGCGTGCGGGCCGTTCAGCGCACAGAGACGGTTGGCGCTTTGCCAGAGGATTACAAGCTACGCGCTCTGCCAGCGACCTTTGACTGTACCTATACTGGCAGCAACGCCTTACAAACATCCAAGTCAGTTGATTCTGCAACTGACAGGTCGGATCTATATGTAGGGTCTGTCCGCGACACAACCCACGAGTAGAAGTCGCCATTTAACTCATCATAGTAGAGCATTCTGTCAGAGGCCCCTGAGCGCTTCGATAAGCACTCACCTCCTGAGATCCTCAAATTGAGCTTGAACCATTCTCACAATGACAGCAAAAATGATTGCCGTCGAAACCCCGAACATGAACGTTCCATCTGCTGCTTCCAGCGGTCCTAGCAATTTCCATGATGGGCTCATAATCAAATCACCGTAACCCAAGGTCGTGTAGTTAACCGCTGAAAAATAGTAGGCAATTCCGAATTCTTTAAATTCCCCGCAGATTATGAACAACACCGCCCACAAGGCCATCTCGACCAGGTGCGCCACCAAGATGAATGACATCGCCAACGAAACGATGCCAAGATTGGTCCAGAGGCCAGCGCCCTCGCGGCCCAGCCTTTTCTCACGGCGAACGAAGTTTACTGTCGCGGCCACGGCCAGCGCGTGGATAAAGATGGTACATAGGACGGCGATTGCGCCAACCGCCAAGGGAATCAGGATCGCGACTCGTTGAGTTTGCATCACGGCTCAGTAGCCTTCCCGTCGAAATATGGCCCTCCCGTCCGGCGAAGCAGCGAACCTCAGAAACTCAAGCGTCTCCGAGCGACGCTTCGATCGAATCAGCACCCCCGCTCCCATCCTCATGGGCGGATACAGGCGCGGGGAAATCGGAATCACTCGAGCCCCCCAAAGTCCGGAGGCGCGTGCTGCGGTCATCGGGAGCAACGCCACGTCCGCATCGCCATGCTCCATAAACTGCGCGACCTCCGAGTTGTCTTTCCCAATCAAAATTTTTCTTCTTACTGCTGCATCATATTCCCCGCCAGCTTTCAAAGCCTCCTCTACAACTTTGCCAGAAGTTGTTTTTCGCGGATCGGGTATCGCAATATGGGAGATCGTCTTATCTCTCAGAGCCAGCAGCGGATTCCCAGGCGGAAATTGAAAGCGGACAATCGGCGAAATACACATCACCAGTCCGTCGCGAGCATATTCCGTAACTGAGCTGGCAACCACCGCATGTGAAGCCGCCAGCCGCCGGACGTCCTGCATGTCCGCTGAGAACACCGCGTCGAAAGCCGCCCCGCCCCGAATCTGTGAATATAGGCTGGCGGAATCCGCAAATGTCAGGCGGACGTGAAGGCCAGTCTTCTCCTCAAATGCTTGTGCCACTTCTGCCAGCGTAGCGTTGAGTCCAGCGGGCGCTGCAACCGAAATTTCAACCTCCACCGCATCGTCCGTCACGCGTCCGCCGGCATAGTCCGGGCTACTGATAGCAACTGCAGGCCCGCAGCCAAGGATGAGGAGCACTAGTGTTATTGCTGTGTGTCGCATTCTTGCACCATCGGACCCATACCCAAAAACATGCAACGCAAAAGGATAAGGTGACGTCTTCAAGGCTTGGCCTCTTGATAGTCAGGGAGGATTCTGGCTGTGGAACCGAAACGGTGGAAGTTTCGGAACTCGATTCGATTCAGATCGGTTTCTCTGCGATCATGGCTAACTTCGATTTGCGCGGCCACCGGCAACAGGTAGTCGCGATGGTTAATCGCGACGTAGTCGTAGTCCACACTGACCGAAGTCGCATACAAGCGTGAGTTTTTCGGAAGATCGTCCGCTACCATGGTAATGCGACGAACGCCCCGGGTTGCACTGTCGATGAAGACCTGTCCGTGATAACCGACGACTCTCGTCCCTTGTGCGCCGACATTGAGAGTGGAGTTCGTGCGGGCCACGCGGTAGTCGAAAATCTGGACCGTTCCGTCTCCGAGCGCTCCGGTTCCCTTCCACTGGAAGTCGGTTTTCGACGCAGTCCGAAAAACGCCTTCCAGTACGCCGCCAAACTCTCCAAACGAAACGGTTCCTGTAGTATCTGCATCGTGTTCATGATGTTTAGGGTCGCTATGTTCCCTCGCCAGAAAGGTCCGTGTCTCCTTATGATCGACGTAGGACAGCAGTTCAGTGAATCTATCCTGGTGTTTCCACTGCCCCGTGCTCTTCCGGTCGACCGACCGGTCTGTAACCTGTTCGCACATAAGGTTGGGTAATGAATGGCTGTAGTCCATGGCATGCCGGCTTGCTTCCGCGAGGATGGACCTCAGTTCATCCGGCGGTGGGGGCGGAACGGGATCGGCGGGGATGGTAATGACCAGCGAGCCAACTGGTTTGACGGGGCGGACCGGGCCACGCGCTCGAGTGATCGTTTCCGGCGCGATTGGCGGGCTCGATGCGCTCCCCGGAATGGATGAACCGCCGCGAGAGACTGACGCTTCCTCCGTTGCCGGCTGGCTTCCGGCCAGAGTAAATGAGGCGCGGGCTTGGGCAGTTTTTCCGCCCTGTGTCAGGACCGCGTCCAACTCGTACACACCGTCCTGGAGTGAGTCGGTGGAAAGGGTAGCCAGGTAGGAAGAGAATCTTGCTTTCCTGACTTGCTGCGCAAGAATTGGCGCACCCTCCACCTTTTTGCCATCCTTGAGCATCTGAACGTTGAGCATGGCGGGTTCAGGCGTGTTGGGGTCTGCGTGGGCGATAAAAAACATGGAAACGTCTCTGGCTCCCATTGGTAATTGGCTGGAAAGATTCGGCACGACTCGGCTGCTCCCATGCTGTAGCGGCTCTGAGGGGTCGTCGGCGGCGCTAAAGGGCTCGGTTGTCCGAACCAAAACCATGTCACTCAACCCGGGAGCCTCCGCTGCTTTTGCAATTTCGAAGGGTACACGCTGCGCGCCGGCTTTGCCGCTGTTGTGATCCAGAATCGCCGCTTCCAGAACGTATTGACCAGGCGGAGCAACGAAGTGACGCAGTAGTGTGATGGCCCCGAACTTTGACCCATCAATACTGCTCAGTCCCCCTCTCCAAGGAACATCCTCGCTGAAGTGGACGACAACCGAGCCCGTCTTGTCTTTGATATCTGCAACCATCGACACGTGCGCTGCATACAGGCCCGTGCCGGAGTCCCCTCGAAGGTCGAGACTTGAGAGTGGGACTTCGACACTGAGACTATTGACACTGCCCTCCGGCACGTCTTCCATGTGCAGAATCGACGTGCGAAAGTTCACATCCGTGGGCAGCTTGGGATCGCTGAGAATCTTCACCAGCGGCAACTCGAAGGGTTGAAGAGTTGCGTCAGCGCGCGCCGGCAGGGCAAGATAGCCCGCTTGAGTTCTTATCGTGAGACCGGCCCGGAGTGGCTTCACGGTGATCGCACGAAAGCTTCCGTCGTATTCCTCAATCGCAGGCACATAGGAAGCTTCGTAATAGGTCGTCATGTCCTGCATCACCTGTTTTGCCGCCTTCGACAGGTCATCTTCAGTGGTGATGTAAGTGCCTCCTGTTCCCTCGGCCAAATGCTTCAGGATGCTATTGGCCGTCTCCCGTTTGACGCCCGGGTTCACAGAAGTCCCCGATCCACTTGAAGGATCCGCCGTGGACATGCCAACGTTTTCCAACTCTGACGCGTGGTGGTCAAGGCGATTGAAATCGACGACATAGAGAGTGATGCCGGCCCGATTAGCCGCACCGATGATAGAGTCGACGGCCTGCTGGTTGTGAGAATCGACTTGCTTGTCCACTAACGAGCTGAAGTAGATCACGGCCTTTCGTCCCGTGATGGACCGCTGAGATTGCACCAAAGCTAATAGACTGCCAATGGCGGGCTGCAGGCGTTGTTCCTGCACAACATGGCGCGAGCTACTGAGCGCTGAAAACAGTGCCCTATCAAGGACTAGATCATTGGCGCTTATCGCCGTCCCTGATGAGTCGGCCCCGGTCCGCGCCAACGCGATGAGTTCTTTTTCCGGCTGGTTGATGGTCGCGCCACTGGCCCCATCGGCGGGCTGCGTGGCGGTGCGGATGGCCTGCTCAAGCGCTTTATGATCGGCTGTGAATCCCTGCTGCAGCTCAAGCCTTCCCTGGACATCCAGCACGGAGAAAGAAAATCCATTCTGCGGGAAGACTTTGAGAATCTTGCCGGCAACATCGCGCGGCTGGTTTACATCCGAAGGGCCCATCGCCTGCAGGGCATCCTTGATAGGGCCTGGCCGATCGAAAAGCAGTGTGAGCAGATGCTCGCTTTTCTCTTTGCGCGCGATGAAACGAAAACTGTTGAGTGCGACAGGAGAACCACCGTCCGTGACCACGATGTCTTTGGGGTCAAGGTTGAGAACAGGCTTGTTCTTCCGGTCGAGAACCACGAGATGGAGGGGGACCTCGTTGCTATTGACCAAATGCTCCGCCCCTGGACTGATGGAGCGCGTCAAAATGTAACCGCGGCGTACCTGCAACTGCAGGCCATCGCGATCCACTTTCACTTTCAAACGATGATACCTGTCATCGGGCTTGACGTTGTTGAGGGCAAGTTCCAGCACATAAACACACGTCGGCGCCTCCGTCAGAACCTTAAATCCCGCGCCGAGATCGTTGCGATTATGAAAGAAGGCGCCGCCGGTACCCTCGGCGAGTTCGCCCATCGCGTCCTCAGCCGTCTTCGCGCCCATGCGGTCATACTCAGTCTGAAGCTGCAGACTTCCCCCGCTGCCCCCAATGGTGGTGAAACCCGGACTGCGCTGGTTGGCGTTTAGCCCGGTGGTATACAAGCCGCGCGCATCCAGGGCGCTAATGATGACATTGGACTGTGCCGCCAAATCGATAATCCGCGATTCCGCCGTTCGCGTCTCCTGCTCGAGTGGGAGGAAACCGGGGGAGACCAGGACAAGCATCCGCTGCCCGGGCAGAGTAGAGACCCTGCGGACAAACTCGGCAATGGCGGTATAGGTTGCCTGAATATCTTGACGGCCACGATTCAGAGCACTCCGGGCAGCCCCATCCGCCAGGCTCTGCGCCTGCGTGTAGTTATACTTCACATCCAGGCCGGGGTTGCAATCGAACACTTGCCGTAGTGCATCCCCCATTGCTGCCTCGTCGTGTTTGTTTTCGATCAGGTCGGCCTGATAGTAGTCAATCTTCGGACATTCCCTACTCTCGGACGGCAAGCCTCCTCGTGGTTGCAAACTCATGATCGCTTGTCGCAACTTGGCTTCATCATGAGTAAGCCCGCTGTTGACTTTTCCTGAAAGCGAGATGACAGCCGCAAGATCCGAAGAAGCCAGAGCGCCCGCCAACATTTTCGCGGCGGCGTCCTTGACCTGCGCCAGATTTTCAGCATTCAGGTGCAGGTCGTCGAACAGGAAGACAATGTTGCGCTCCGGCAGGCTGGATGATTGCGGAGTTATGTTTGGAGGAGCCGGCGCACTGCTTTCCGCGTTGCCTTCCATTGCCGGGCGCTTCTCGATCGTAAATCTGGAGACGGGATATGCCTTTCCATCGTCAAAAACTTGGAAGTCTTCTTTCTTCAGATCATCGACCACGCGGCCCTGTCTATCGCGGACTACCACCGGTACCAGAACCCTGATTACGTTTACTTCAATTTTCGGCGGAGCTTCCTCAGACTGACCACCTTGTTGGGCGGCGGCGAGCGTCGAGACAATGAGCGCCAGGCACGAGCCGACGAGAAAGCGGTGCAACTCTGTTCTCGCCTTCATAGGGAATTCTCCTGACCTCGCGGCTTGGCCTGACCGTCAGGCGCACGCCTACCTGGGGCATAGAGAAACTCTCAGGTGCGGCCTGGAGTCCAATTTTATGCTGATTTTAGGTGGCTTCGATTCTAAGCTTAACGATCCATGCGGGTGTGGAATAATCTCGCCTATACCTATACAAGGACGTGGCATGAAACATCTCGCATTTGTGGCCGCATTGCTTCTTAGCCCGTTGATCGTTCCTGCGCAGCAACTCTCCTCGGTCCCAGGGCAGGGCCGCTCCATGGTGGTCACGAAGTTCGGCATTGTCTCCACTCCGCAGTTTCTTGCCTCACAGGCAGGGGCCCACATCCTCGAACAAGGTGGCAACGCCGTCGACGCGGCCATCGCGGCCAACGCCGTCATGGGGGTCGTCCAGCCCTACGTCAATGGCATCGGCGGAGACCTCTTCGTCCTCTATTACGAGGCCAAGACCGGCAAAGTCTACGGCCTGAACTCCAGCGGCTGGACCCCCAAGGCCCTTACCATCGATTACCTCAAATCCAAAGGAGTGACCAAAATCAACCCCATCGGCGTCGAGACCGTTGACATCCCTGGAGCCGTCGCCGGATGGGACGCCCTGCGCACCCGCTTCGGAACTCTGCCCTTTGGCCAACTCCTCGCACCCGCCATCTACTATGCCCAAAACGGATTTCCCCTGGCTGAGCGCAATGCCCGCTACTGGATAGCCAAGAGCCTGCTCAACCAGCCGGGCTACAAAGAGACCTACGACATCTGGCCCACTGCTCCGACGCCTGGCGACCTCTTCAGGAACCCCGCTCTCGCCAGTTCCCTGCGCCAGCTCGCCGAGCATGGGCGCGATGCTTTCTATAACGGTCCCATGACCGAGACCATGGTCAAATTCCTTGATGCCCAGGGAGGAACTCACACCCTGGAAGACTTCCGCGACTTCCAGCCCGAGTGGGTTGAGCCCGTCTCCACCACCTACCGTGGCTGGACTGTCTATGAGCTTCCCCCCAATGGCCAGGGCATCGCCGCGCTGTCCATGCTCAATATCATGGAACACTTTCCCATGGCACAATATGGCCACAACTCCGTCGATGCTCTCCATGTCATGATCGAGGCCAAGA
The DNA here is from genome assembly GCA_963787145.1 of uncultured Acidobacteriaceae bacterium. Taxonomy (GTDB): domain Bacteria; phylum Acidobacteriota; class Terriglobia; order Terriglobales; family Acidobacteriaceae; genus PALSA-350. The sequence goes on along the minus strand of CAWBBY010000039.1, from coordinate 176,736 downwards.
AACTTGCCTACGCCGATATGTACAAGTACGTCGGCGATCCGCGCTTCACGACCATCCCGGTGAAGGAGCTTATCTCCAAAGAGCTCGCTGCCCAGCGCGCGAAACTCATCGACATGAATAAGGCCGCCAGCCAGGTCGTTCCCTCCGAGGTCTCGGCAGAGCTCAACAAGCACGGCAACTCCACGATCTACCTCTCCACCATCGACAAAGACGGCAACATCGTCTCGCTTATCCAGAGCAACTACGCCGGCTACGGCACCGGGCTTCGTCGCTCCCGGTCTCGGATTCTCCTTCCACGACCGAGGGGCCGGATTCCAGCTCACTCCCGGCCTGCCCAATTCGCTCGCCGGACACAAGCGTCCCCTGCACACGATTATCCCGGCCTTCATGGAGAAGGGTGACATCCACATCGGCTTCGGGATTATGGGTGGCTGGAACCAGGCACAGGCCCACGCACAGTTTGTCGCCAACATCGTGGACTACGGCATGAACGTCCAGGCTGCGCTGGAACAGCCCCGCTTCACCAAAGATACCTTCGAAGGTTGCGATGTTTCCATGGAGGAGACCATCCCAGCCGATATCCGCGCAGGCCTCACGCAGCGCGGTCACGAAATCAAACTCCTCGAACCCTTTTCATTTTCCGTAGGCCAGGGGGCTGCCGTCGCCCGCGACAGCAGCCGGCAGGTCAACTTTGCTGCTGGAGACCCACGCTCCGACGGAGCAGCAATCCCTCAAGAGCCAGACACGAACTAGTTTGCAAGTACCCGGTACGTGGATCCGGACGATAGACTGCCACCATTGGAACGGTGAAACCTATGACTACACCCAAATTCATTCCGACCAGCGAAGAACTGAGCAAGCTTGACCGCGACCTGCGGTTTCATCCTTCGACTACCGAGCGTCCCGCAGCTCTGACCCCGGAGCAGATTACAGCGTTTAATCGCGACGGTTACCTGGCCGGCATTCGCATCTTCGATGAAGAAGAGATAGCCGGCATCCGCCGTTACTTTGATGAACTGCTGGCCAGGACGCTCGCCGCAGGGGGCGACAGCTATTCGATCAGCACGGCGCACCTCCGCTATCGACGTGTTTACGACATCCTGACGGATGCTCGTATTGTGGCCCGCATCAAGGACCTGATTGGCGAGAACGTGGTTGCCTGGGGTTCGCATTTCTTTTGCAAAATGCCTGGAGATGGCAAACGGGTCTCATGGCATCAAGATTCGAGCTATTGGCCGTTAACGCCGTCGATGGCCGTGACCGCATGGCTGGCGATCGATAATGCCAGTGTCGAAAACGCCTGTATGCGGTTTATTCCCGGTTCGCATCACTTGGGACATCTGACCTACACACTGAGTGAAAACGACGAAGCGAATGTTCTGAACCAAACTGTTCCGGGCGCTGAGACTTTAGGACGGCCAGTCGATGATGAATTGCGTGCCGGGGAAATTTCCATCCACAGCGACCTGCTATTGCATGGATCGGAAGCGAATCAATCAAGCAAACGACGCTGCGGGCTGACTCTGCGCTATTGCCCGACTATCGTTAGAGCGGGTCTGGGATGGAACGAGAAAGGGGTCATTGTAAGCGGGAAAGACGAATCCGGTCACTGGGCTAATCCGCCGCGGCCGCAAACTGACTAGAACTGGTCTCATGTATGGGTCTGCCGCTTCGAGAAGACCATGAGCCCCGCTTCGATGACGGGTCTCATTCGTGGCATCTCCACCACTTGTAGATTTATGAGACCAGTTCTAGCCAAGATTTCGCCTTGATATTCCTGCCGGCTCGCATGTAGAGGCCTGATGGCATCCTGTCCCCCTTATCTCCGCCAAGACTTGTCCGCCAGATTTCTTTTTCGGGCGCTTCAGATACAGCACTGGCTCACCGCGACTTTCTGATCGATGCGCATCGCATGAATCGCTCCTGTGGGTTCTATGAGGGCACCCAGGCATTGTGATTCAGCATCGAAGATCTTGACCGACTTTGAAACAGGAGGTGATACCGGCATGGCACCTGAGATTTTGCAGACGACCTGCTGCGTGGTAGGGGGTGGGCCCGCGGGCATGATGCTCGGATACCTTCTGGCGCGCAGAGGGGTCCAGGTCACCGTGCTGGAAAAGCACCAGGACTTCTTTCGCGATTTTCGCGGCGACACGGTGCACCCGTCCACGCTCGAGGTCCTCAAGGAGCTTGGGCTGCTAAGCGAGTTCCTGGACTTGCCACATGAGGAGGTGACGTCGCTTGGAGTGATCGTCGGAGGTTCCTTCTTCGATGTGGCCGATTTCCGGCATGTGCCCGTCACGTGCAAGTTCGTGGCGCTCATGCCGCAATGGGATTTCCTGAAATTTATTTCCGACCACGCCAAAAGGTTCCCTTCGTTCCAACTCCTCATGAAACACGAGGCTACCGATTTGATAAGGGATGGCGAACGGATCACTGGAGTGGTGGCGCATCACGAAGGGCAAGCGGTGCGGGTCCACACGGATCTCGTGGTGGGCTGCGATGGCCGCCATTCCGTTACGCGCGAAGCGGCCGGAATGCACGTCATCGAGCATGGAGTGCCCATTGACGTGTTGTGGTTCCGGATCAGCCGTAAGCCGGACGATCCGGCCCAAGTGCTCGGAAACGTGAACTACGGAAAGGGGCTGATCCTGATCAATCGATCGGACTATTTTCAGGCAGGCCTCATCATCGCAAAAGGCTCATATGACGAGATCAGAGCGCGCGGCCTCAATGTGCTCCGCGCCGACATTGGCAAGCTCGCCCCGTACCTGGGCGAACGAGTGAACGAACTGCACGATTGGGAGCAGGTCAAGATCCTAACCGTGCAGATCAACCGGCTTCGACGCTGGTACCGGGCTGGCCTGCTGTGCATCGGAGATGCGGCTCATGCGATGTCGCCCGCTGGTGGAGTGGGCATAAATCTTGCGATTCAGGATGCCATTGCCACTGCAAACTTATTGACCGGACCGCTTCAGGAGCGCTGCATTCCAGAGGCGGCGTTGGCAGCGGTGCAAAAGCGGCGCGAGCTTCCAACTCGCGTTACGCAGGCGATCCAGATATTCGCTCATCGAGGCTTAGCTCGCGTGTTCGACAACCCCGGGCCAATCCAAGCTCCCTGGCAGGTAAAGACGGCTTCGCGAATTCCCGGCATTCATCGTGCACTGGGATACGCGGTGGGGATCGGCATGCGCCCGGAACATGTGCGTGAAAAAGCTGGGGCGAGGCCGTGGTGCCCGCGCCTGGCCACAGCCGTCTTTGCCGGAATTGGGATCGCGGCCGTGGCTGCTGCGTTTAGTTGGGCAGCATGGAAGGCGTGCCGCAGAATCAGTGAGGGGAGCAACCTGGAATCTACCTCGTAAAGTGGATTGAGGCTTTCCATTTCATGGCTGATCCGCTCACTGCCGGGTGTTCCAGCATTGGTGTTCGCCGCGCCAATAAGCGATAAGCCAAACCGGCGGCTTTGCATTAGGGTCACTTCCCTCTCCCGCTTTAGCAGCGGACTATACTTATCCAACTTAGCCGTTTTCCCTTCGGCCCCAATTCGCGAAGGAGACCTATGCGCAAACGCCTCATCTCGACCTTTCTTCTTGGCGTTTTTAGCCTTTCCTGTCTCGCCCAGACGGCCACCATTCAGAACGCGCTGGTCAAGCCCGGCGACAACCTGGTGCTTGAGAACATCCCGCCCATCCCAGTTTCCATTTCCGAACAGACCGCGCGCTACGGCGAGTCGCGATCGGCTACGATCTTCAGCTGGCATCCGGTAAAGCGCGAGATGCTCATCGGGACTCGCTTCGGCGATGTGCAACAGGTCCATCTGGTCAAAATGCCGGGCGGTGCGCGCCAGCAGCTAACTTTCTTTCCTGACCGCGTCCTTGGCGCTCTATTTGAGCCTGTTACAGGCGACTCCTTCATCTTCTCCAAAGATATCGGTGGCGGCGAGTGGTATCAGCTTTATCGCTACGACCTGGCCAATGGAGATATCACTCTGCTTACCGACGGCAAGTCGCGTAACAGCTATCCACTCTTTACTCACAACAGCAGCCGCATTGCCTACACATCCACGCGGCGCAACGGTCAGGACACCGACCTTTACTCCATGGATATCCACCATCCCCAAAGCGACCACATGCTTGCCGAACTACACGGCGGCGGATGGCAGGCCACCGATTGGTCGCCCGACGGCAGCCACTTGCTGCTGGTCGAATTTCTCTCAATCAATCAAAGCAACTTGTACCTCGTAGACGCGGCCACCGGCGATAAAAAATTGATCACCCCGAAGGCCGAACAACAGGTCTTCTACGACTCGCCCAGATTCAGCAAGGACGGCAAGGGCATCTTCGTCACCACCGACCGGGACTCCGACTTCCAGCGACTGGCTTACTTCGATCTCGCTACCATGCAGCCGCGCTATCTAACGACAAGGATTCCCTGGGATGTCGAAGAGTTTGCACTCAGCGAAGACGGCAAGACCATGGCTTTCATTACCAACGAAAACGGCTACGGCAAACTTTATTTATTAAGTACAGCGACCGGCGTCTACCAAGCGGTGAACGGAGCACCTACGGGGGTGCTTGCCGGTCTAAGCTTCCACCCCAATAGTCAGGATGTGGGTTTTGGAGTCACCTCCGCGGAGTCGCCGCTCGATGTTTACTCCGTCAATGTAAATTCGGGCAAGGTCGACCGCTGGACTGAAAGTGAAACCGGCGGCCTCAATAGCGCTCTTTTCCGCGAGCCCAAACTGGTAAGTTGGAAGAGCTTTGACGGCAAGACCATCACCGGATTCCTTTACCAGCCTGACCCCGCAAAGTTTCCTGGCCGCCGCCCTGTTATCGTCAACATCCACGGCGGCCCGGAGGGCCAGTCGCGGCCGATCTTTCAGGGCCGTAACAACTACCTCATCAACGAACTGGGCGTTGCCATTATTTTCCCTAACGTGCGCGGGTCCACGGGCTTCGGCAAGGAGTTCACCAAGCTCGATAATGGTTTTCATCGCGAAGACACCTACAAGGACATTGGCGCACTGCTCGATTGGATCGGCACTCAACCCGGCCTGGATGCCAACCGCATCATGGCATATGGCGGCAGCTACGGCGGGCACATGACTTGGGCCGTCGCCGTCTACTACAACGACAAGATCCGCTGCGCGTTGCCCATCGTCGGTATGTCGAACCTGGTCACCTTCCTCGAACATACTGAGGCGTACCGTCGCGATTTGCGCCGGGCTGAATATGGAGACGAACGCGATCCCGCCATGCGCGCTTATCTTGAAAAGATCGCACCTATGAACCACCTCGACTCCATGCACAAGCCAATCTTTGCCGTGGTAGGCAAGAACGACCCCCGCGTGCCCTGGACCGAGTCCCGCCAAATACTCGACAAGCTCAACGCGCAGGGTACCCCCACTTGGTTCCTGATGGCCAACGATGAAGGGCATGGATACGCGAAAAAGAAAAACATCGATTTCCTGTTCGACGCCGAAGTCATGTTCATACAGCAATACCTGCTCAACTGAGGAGCGCTTGCAACCTGCTGGGGGTGGGCATACATTTTGCATCCATGTAGAAATCTCGAAATTTCAGGCAAATCACGCGGAAAGCGTAAGGCAGTAATGATCGTCAGGAAGAGCATATGCTGAGCCGGTTGCGGATTCTCTCGATCGAAGATGATCCTAACGACACGATGCTCATCCAGGACCTGCTGGAGACGGAAGGCATGGCCTGCGAAGTGATGCGGGTCGACACTCTGGCTGCGTTTATAGCTTCCATCGAGCAAGGCGGAATTGATCTTATTCTGGCGGATTACACTCTTCCCTCGTTCAACGGCATTTCCGCATTGAACTTCGCAATGAAAGCCTGCCCGGACGTGCCGTTCATCTTTGTTTCCGGAACGCTGGGCGAAGAGATAGCGATTGAAGCGCTCAAGATCGGGGCAACGGATTATGTCCTGAAGACGCGGTTATCAAGGCTTGTGCCGTCGGTGCTGCGCGCGCTTCGTGAAGCCACACAAAGGGCCGAACTCAAGGGGGCCGAGAAGTCGCTCCGCCAGAACGAGGCTTACCTGGCAGAGGCGCAGCGTTTGAGCCGCACTGGCAGTTTCGGCTGGAACGTTTCCAGTGGTGAAATCTATTGGTCGGATGAAACCTACAATATCTTTGGATACGATCGAGCGGTTAAGCCCACATTGGAGTTGGTACTCGAGCGAATTCATCCTGACGATAGAGACCTTGTGGGCCACACTTTTGGCGGCGCCGCCGAGGCAAGGGCGAGCCTGGATTTCGAACATCGTTTGTTGATGCCAGACGGTTCGGTGAAGTGCCTCCACGTTTTAGCTCGCGCGCAGGAGACCTCCTCGGGCAGCCTCGAATATGTGGGTGCGCTGACGGACGTCACCGCAGCAAAGCAGGCGGAAAAGACGCTTCGGGAGAGCGAGGCATACCTGGCAGAAGCGCAGGCGCTGAGCCACACCGGCAGTTGGGCATGGACCCCTGCTACCGGCGACATCCGGTATTGGTCAGAGGAATGCTACCGCGTGCTGGGTTTTGATCCGCGGGCTGGGCGGCCACGATTTGAAACGGTCTTTCAACGCATTCATCCGGATGATCAAGCCCAGACCATGGAAGCGCTGGAGACAACCAGGCGCGAAGGGGAGGAGTTCGAGCTGAACTACCGAATCGTTCATCCCGGCGGCGAGATCAGAGATATCCACGCGATAGGTCACCCAGTCCTCAACCCCTCCGGCGATGTGGTTGAACTCGTGGGTACTTTGATGGACGTGACCGAACAGAAGCGGGCAGAGGGACTGCGTGCCGGGGAGAGTCGCATCCTAGAGATGATCGCACGCGATGCGCGGCTCGAGGAAATACTGGAGAAGCTGGTGCGGGTCGTAGAAGCCCAATTTGCCGGATTGCTTTGCTCTGTTCTGCTGCTGCACGAGGACGGACAGCACCTGTGGCACATCGCAGCCCCAAACCTTCCCAAGCCCTACACGGAGGCCATCAATGGCCTTAGCATCGGACCGAAGGCGGGATCATGCGGCACCGCCATGTACCGCAGAGAAACTGTGGTAGTCACCGACATTCTCCAGGATCCGCTCTGGGAGCCGTACCGGGAGTTGGTCGAGCCTTATGGGTTCCGCGCCTGCTGGTCCACTCCCATAGTTGCGCATTCGGGAAGGGCGCTAGGCTCGTTTGCCATGTATTGCCGCGAACCGCGCGGCCCGGGCCTGGCTGAAACCCAGGCTCTGGAAATGGCCACCCACATCGCGGGCATTGCCATCGAACGCAGGTTGGCGCGTGAAGAACGCGAACGGTTGCGTCAGGCCCAGGCAGATATTGCACACATAAATAGGGTGACCACGATGGGGGAGCTGACCGCCTCCCTGGCGCACGAGATCAAGCAGCCGATGGCCGCGGCAGTGACCGATGCGCGGACCTGCTTGCGGTGGCTTGGGCGCGATGACCCAGACTTGGCCGAGGCACGCGAAGCCGCATCGAGGCTGGTGACGGACGTACTGCGCGCGACTGAGATCATTGACAGAATCTCCTTGCTGTTCCGGAAGGGCGCGGTGCAGCAGGAACCGGTGGATGTCAATGCACTGGTTCGAGAAATGATGGTCCTGCTCCGCAGTGAGGCCGCCCGGTACTCGATTTCGATCCGTTCCGACCTCGCCGAGGATGTTCCCTGGGTGATGGCAGACCGTGTCCAGTTGCAGCAGGTGTTCATGAACCTCATGCTCAATGGCATCGAGGCCATGAAGAATGTATCCGCCCCACGTGAGCTTACGATCAGTTCGCAACGAGTCAAGGATGGCCAGCTGCTGATCCTGGTCAGCGATACTGGCATTGGATTGCCGGAACAGCCCGAACAGATTTTTAGCCCGTTCTTCACCACCAAGCCTCACGGTACGGGTATGGGACTACCCATATGCCGCTCGATCATTGAGTCTCATGGAGGCCGTTTGTGGGGCACTTCGAGCTCTGGGCGGGGGGCAACTTTTCAGTTCACCCTGCCCGGCACGGTCGCGGCCCATGTATGACGGCGATGGGTCGACGGGTCTTGTGTTTGAGTCCTGCGAGCGGAAAAAAGCGGGAAAGAAAGCGTGGAATAGGTATCAGTGTGTCGGAGATAGAATTTTGCACGCTATATGTTGTAGAGGAAAGATGAATCTTCGTCTACATGTTGCGGTTCGTGCACGCCAAAAACGATTTCTCCGACACACTGGTATCGTGTCGCCGTAATTAATTAACGTCGTCGTAATTAACCCGTCTGGGCGCTTATCTCTGGGCAAGAACCCACGGAGCGGCCATCACGTCCCGGCTGACGTAGCAGCGATTGCAGTGTTTGCCTGAGTATCGAACAGCGCACTCTGGGCACAGTCGATGTGAGCAGCCTTCTCTGCTGCACTTCTGAAGTTTTTCGTTTACTCGGCCGCAGTCAGCACATCTAGTCGAAGTTGTATGCATATCTGTCCCCCCTCGATCCGTCAATGATTACAGTCTTCGAAGGGAAGAGTTTGGAAGTAGGTTTTGATAACTACTTGGATTCCGGGTCGGTGGAAAACGCGGTACAAATCAGGCCGGCTTGTTCTCCGCAACGGATTTCAGGTAGTCAGCTTGACTGTAGAACCTGGCAGCGCGGAGATCCTACCGAAAGCGAGTTTCCAATCATGCTCCTCAACACAGCCCTGCTCCTGCTTATGACTCTCGCGCCGGTAGCTTACGCCTCGCCGGCCTTCAACGTGACGCAGTATGGCGCCGCCGGCAATGGCAAGACGCTTGACTCACCCGCCATCCAGCGTGCGATCGACGCGGCGTCAGTTCATGGGGGAACGGTCATCGTTCCTGCTGGCACCTATCTCAGCGGGTCGATCTTTGTTAAGTCGGGGGTCACGCTGGAGATCCAATCCGGAGCGACGATTCTCGGCTCGCAGAGCATCGCCGACTATCCCATGATGCCGACGCGCATCGCCGGTATTGAGATGTCATGGCCTGCCGCGCTGGTCAACGTCTATGACCAGCATAACGTTGCCATTAACGGCGAAGGCACCATCGACGGCGACGGAAAAGTCTTCTGGGAAGCCTACTGGACGCTGCGCAGAAGCTATGAGTCACGCGGCCTGCGCTGGGCGGCCGATTACGACGCGCACCGCCCCCGGTTGATCCAGGTCTTCGGTTCGGACCATGTCAAGCTCAACCAGCTGATGCTGCGGCGCTCCGGTTTTTGGACCGTCCACATCTGCTACTCGCACGATGTGGCAATCGATAACATCGCTATCCGCAACAATGAGGACGGACGCGGCCCGTCAACCGACGGCATCGACATCGACTCTTCCAGCAATATCCTCGTGAGCCACGCGGACATTGCGGTTAACGATGATGCGTTGTGCCTAAAGGCGGGCCGCGACTCCGACGGCCTGCGGGTAGCGCGTCCCACGGAAAACGTGGTCATCCGCGACTCGATTGTGCGCGCCGGCGCTGCGGGAGTCACTTTCGGCAGCGAAACCTCGGGCGGTTTCCGCCACATTGAGGCCTCAGGAATTCGTGTCTCCGCGCCGGTTCCCGTCGGCATTCTCATCAAGTCGGCGCATACCCGCGGCGGCTTTGGTGAAGATATCAATCTCCGTGACTTCACCCTCGAAAATGTAGCCGTGGCCGTGCGCATCGACATGAACTGGAATCCCAGCTACAGCTACGCGGTCATTCCACCGGGCATCACGAACTACCCGCCGTATTGGACCGTGCTCGCAACCCCGGTCGCTGAGGCGCAAGGCAGAGCTCACTTCCACGATGTCCACATCTCTCATATCCGTGGGACAGCGAAGACCGCGTTCGAGGTCGCCGGGTACCCTTCTCTACCGCTCGATCACTTCACGCTCAGCAACTTCGATCTTCAAACCCAGACCGCCGGGCACATTGCGGACGCACGTGATTGGACCTTCTCCTACGTCATTCTTAAGACTGCTGACGGCAGCAAGATCTCGCTTGCGGATAGCCAGCACGTTACCGGCATCGTCACAGTTCCGGCCCTTGACGTGCCGAAGAGAGACCCTGCGAAAAGGCCGTTCCCAGAACAGGATCAGAATTAAGCCTGCAACGGATCCCGAGCAAGCGGTTGACCCGCCTGCGGCCGCTGGCTAACATAATAGGAGCTGTGGAGAAGATCATGACCGTTGATTGGTCTGAGTGCGAGCTAGTTGAGAGCGTTCCTGAAAAGGTGGGCGGTAGGCCTGTCGTCAAGGGCACGCGAATCCCCGCCGACACAATCCTCAAAGACCAAGAACTGGGGGCAACAGTCGAAGAAACACACGAGAGCTTTCCTAGTCTCTCTGTGGAGACGATCCGCTCCCTCAGAGCCTACGGCCACTCCCGCAAGCTCCTGTTACAGCCTTGAATGTTTTGCTTGATGAGAACATGCCGCACCAATTGCGCGGGCGTCTGCCGAACCACGACGTGTCCACGGCGGTCTATGTTGGCTTCGGCGGATTCACGAACGGGGAGTTGCTACAGGCGGCCGAAGTTGCAGGATTCGAAGTTCTCCTCACCGGCGACCTTTCGCTCGAATACCAGCAAAATCTAACGGGCCGTAAGATCGCAATTGTCTCGCTATCGGCGAATAGCTGGCGGATCGTCAGGCATCATGTGGCGACAATCATCGAGGCGATTAGGACGTCTTCGCCAGGCACTTTCGTGCGCGTGGATTGCGGGAGATAGGAAGTTAAGGGGATCGAAGATGCCCGAAGCCAGCCCCAGACCATCCGCTCGCGCGGAGGCCGGTATGGACACTTACACATTGACATCGGTTTCAGGCCGATCACTTAAGGTAGTTTCGCAATTACTGCGACTACAAACTAAAAACGTACAGTACCCTATCCGCTGCAATCGCGATGCACTCATGTCCGTCGATCGTGAAGGAGACAGGATTGGCAATAATAGGACCGCCTGTCTGGAAATCCCATAGCGGCTTTCCGCTCTGCGCATCCAGCGCATAGAAATTCCCTTCGTTCGATCCGGAAAAGACCAGTCCTCCGGCGGTCGAAAGCACACCGGCCCAGGGCGGCGAGAACAACCTGAATTCCCATCGCATCTCTCCTGTCTCGGCCTGTAGCGCCCGGATGGCTCCCCAGGAATCATCGGGAGGCAGTTCGTTTTCGCCCCCGCCAGCGAACATCGTCCCGGCTCGGTAAGGAGTATTCCGCTTGAAATATGTGGCGCCGATCTCGCGCACAGGAACATAAACCATACCGGTCTGAGGGCTGTAGGATGGGCTCAACCAGACCGTCGCACCATTCGCATTCGGCCAGATGAGCGCGCCTTCTTCCGTTGGCTGAGAGTTCGGCGCGACAATTGGCCTGCCCTTGGCGTCCAGCCCTTGCGCCCACGTCTGCTTGGCATATGGACCTCCCGTTATGAACTCACCGTTCACCCGGTCGAGCACGTAATAGAATGCGTTACGATTTGCAATGGATATCAGTTTTCGCTTCTGTCCTGCAACTACTGCGTCGAACAGGATCGGCACGTGCGCCGCATCCCAGTCATGGGTGTCGTGTGGCGAGAACTGGAAATGCCAGCGGAGCTTACCGGTGTCAGCATCCAGGGCGATGAAGGAACATGTGTATAGGTTATCCCCTGGGCGAATATCGCCATTCCAGTCGGGACCTGGGTTTCCCACGCCCCAGTACACCAGCTTCAACTCGGGATCGTATGCGCCCGTCACCCAGGTTGCGCCGCCCCCCGTCTTCCAATCGTCGCCTGACCAGGTTTCATGGCCCGGTTCTCCGGGACCGGGAATGGTATAGAACCGCCAGACCTGCTTGCCGGTGCGCGCATCGTACGCATCAACGAAGCCACGAATACCGGCTTCGCCTCCACTTATTCCCACGATCACTTTGTCATCGATGGCCAGAGGCGCCATGGTCATGCTGTAGCCGAGCTTGTAATCGACCACCCGCGCGGACCAGCGTTGCGTGCCGCTCTTGAGGTCAAGAGCTACCAGGTAGCCGTCCAGTGTTGCGACGAAGAGCTTGTCGTCGAGAACGGCCGCGCCCCGGTTGGTGTGACCGAAGCCGATGCTGACGAAGTCCTGGGGCACGGGCCGGCTCCATTGCCACAGCGATCTGCCAGAGCGCCCGTCGATGGCAACCGCAGAGTTCGGGCCGGTAACGTAGAGAACGCCATCGACCACAATCGGGGATGCTTCGGTGCGCGGGTCAGCAAATTGATACGCCCACCTTACGCGCAGCTTTGACACGTTCGCTGCATTGATCTCGCTGAGCGGCGAATAACGATGTCCATCGAGCGTACGCGAATAGGTAAGCCAGTTCCCCGGCTCCTGGTCAGCGTTGACAATGCGCGTGAACGGCACCTGCGCGGAAGCTATAGACGCCCACAGTAGAACCAGGACGAGCCGCCTCATGACTGCCCCCGCTGCGCCGCCAGGTAGGCCACCAGGTCGTCCAGCTCCACCGCCGATAGTGTCGATTCGAAGGAAGGCATGGGTGTTATACCGCGAAGCTTCTTGAGTTCCTTCAAATCTGCCTTGCGAAAGCTGTAGAAGCGACCCGACAAGTCACGGATCTGGATCGAGAACGAATCTTCGTTCAAGCGTATGCCCCGAATGGTATCGCTGGACGGTAAGACTGCCTCCACGATCAAGAAGCCTTCCGGAAGTGTGCGGTCAGGATGCTGCAGCGTCTGGCGCAACTGACTTGCTCCGCGTCTGGCTCCGACCTCGGTGAGGTCGGGCCCAAGACTGTTGCCCTGGCCGGCCAGGGTGTGGCACATACCGCACTTGGCTCGTTCGTAGACCGACGCGCCCTGGGTAGCATCGCCCGGTACCTTCTCCCGAGGCACGCTGCCCAGGGTCAACACGTAGTTAGCCACACTCGCGATCTCGTCGTCAGTCAAAAACCATGCAGGGGGCATCTCGGGAGGGATGCCCCCACCGATAAGCACCCTCAGGCCTTTCTCATCGCTCGCATGCTTTAGTCTTGGGCTGTGGAGGTTAGGTCCGCGTCCGCCGCCTCCCTCCAGGCCATGACAAACGGAGCAATGCTCCTGAAAGAGTTTCTTGCCGGCAACAGGATCGGGATTTGCTTCCTTGGTTTGAGCTGACACGATCGTGTTGTTCCAGAGCGAAACTCCCGGGGACAGAAGGACCGCACAAAGAACAAGTGTCGAAGGACGCATAGAGGTGACAGAACCGTAGCTGCTTACTGGATTGCTGTCAACCGGATTTCATCCACGATTTGGGGGAAAGGCGGGAGATGGCTCCCGCTTTCCAGGGGGCATTTGATTTAGGGGTTACTTCGTCTGCCCCCGATCGGATTCATTCGTCCAGCCTTTGCGCGTGCGCCATTGGTGCGTCCCGACGGCCACGATAGTGGCATCGTCGAGTAACATCCGGCGGTAATGAGAGCGCTTGGCATCGATGTGAGTTTCTTCTTTACATCTTCCTGGAACGTTCTTTGGTAACCATAGCGGCGCTCTTTGTTCGTTTGGGATACCCGATTGGGTCATGGACCTGGCTTCGAAATCTGGCTAACATTGCCCGCATGAAAGTGGCAGAACTACAAAATATTGAGGCCCAGCCGCATGCATTAGGCAACCCTTCACGGGCGATACCGAATGAGGAGGGAAACATCCACCCTTTTGGCCTCTATACTGACCTATCGGGAATGCACAAGGCCGGCACACTAGCAACCGCGCTAGGATCCGAAGAGGCGGCAGAGGCGATGCTGAGGAGCACGAAGAAGGCTTGCGATGACCTACTGGCTCGCCATGTATACGTTGCGGTTGAGCATGCGTTGGCCCCCAAGATTAAGCTGCTCAGACGGACGGTGAAGATCGTTGCACCCGTTTTACTTGCGCTATGCATTCTCGGGCTTTGGCTGGCTCTGCAGTAGCGTTACTCCGTCTGTCCTCGATTGGATTTATCTCCCCTATTCCTAAGGCCACTCCTTGAAGTGCTGCGATAGGCCATCGTGTCACCATCGCAGTTCGCAGTTCTTCCACGTTTCGTTCTCCGCAATCCGGGTCGGGGATGGGTATCATGTCCCTTTATCTCTCGAATTGATTCGGGGTAGCTGGTTTGCTAAGGTCGTCATCATGTCCGAGCGTTCCACTGAGCAGATACGCGAATTGCTCGACTCCCTTTATCGCGTGGATTCGGGACGAATCCTGGCAACTCTGATCCGCATGCTCGGTGATTTTGACCTTGCCGAGGAGGCGATGCACGAAGCCTTTGCGGCTGCGCTGATCCTGTGGCCGAGGAGTGGAGTGCCCGGCAACCCGCGACCATGGTTGATTTCGACGGCCCGATTCAAAGCCATTGATACTCTGCGTCGACGGGCAAGATTTGATGCGTCTCAAGACGAGCTCGTGCGATATCTCGAAGCGCAATGGAGTTCGGCGGAAAAGTCCCATGAAGAGGACAACCTTGAGGATGATCGGCTGCGCCTGATTTTTACGTGCTGTCATCCATCTCTAGCGCCGGAAGCGCACGTTGCGCTCACCCTGCGTGAGGTGTGCGGGCTGACAACCGAGGAGATAGCAAAGGCCTTCCTCATCACTCCGCGTGCGCTGGCGCAGCGCATTGTGCGCGCAAAGGCAAAGATTCGAGAGACACCGATTCCGTACGAGGTGCCGACGCCGCAGGAATTGCCGGAGCGACTGGGCGCGGTGCTTCAGGTCATCTATCTCGTCTTTAATGAGGGTTATTCGGCTGCGGCGGGAGCGGAGGTCACGCGGGCCGAGCTAACCGGCGAGGCGATTCGACTGGGCCGTTTGGTGACCGAACTCCGGCCAGAGCCGGAAGTCATTGGGCTGCTTTCCCTGATGTTGCTACAGGAATCCCGTCGCGCCGCGAGAAGCTCTCCGACCGGAGAGCTGATTTTGCTGGAGAACCAGGATCGCTCGCTCTGGAACCGAGAGCAGATCGCGGAGGGAGTGGCATTGGTGGAGAAAGCCCTGAAGTCCCGCCGCTTCGGCTCTTACACACTGCAGGCTGCGATTGCGGCCGTTCATGCGGAGGCGGAATCGCTCGCTGCGACCGACTGGCGGCAGATTGTTGCGCTTTACGACCGATTGCTACGAATTCAGCCTTCGCCAGTTGTACAGCTAAATCGTGCCGTGGCAATTGCCATGCGCGATGGTCCAGAGGCCGGTCTGACGCTTATCGACGCGGTGTTGGAACATGGCGAATTGGCAAATTATTACCTGGCCCATTCAGCCCGCGCAGATATGTACCGCAGGCTCGGCAGGACAGCTGAGGCTCGGTCCTCTTATGAGAAAGCTCTAGCGCTGACCCAACAGGAACCAGAGCGGCAATTCCTGCAAGGGCGGATTCGGCAGTTGAAATAAAAAAATCGAGTAGCTGTCGATTTTCGGTCTCCCGACCGACTATCTGATAACAGCACGATGAGCTACGGCTCTCTGGGTCACAGGAAACAAGGAGGAATGTATGAAATACATCTGTTTGGGATACATGGAGCCAGGAAAATTCGAAGGGATGACCGAGGACGAGCGACACGCAGTGTTCGACGAATGCTTTGAGTATAACGACCGACTGCGCGCCAACGGACATGCTGCTACCGAAGTACCTCTTCAGCCTCCGGAGACCGCCGTGACCCTGTACTGGAAAAACGGCAAAGTCGCGACGACCGACGGCCCCTATACGGAAACCAAGGAACAGCTCGCCGGCCTTCTCATCCTTGAGGCGCGAGACCTTAATCATGCCATTCAGCTTATCTCGCAGCACCCAGGCATGAAGTTGGGACCGAATGAGATACGGCCGGTTGCGGATTTGAGCGAAATCATAAAGGAGAGCGAGCGGCGACGGCAAAAGGATACCTCGCGATAAGAGCGCCCGAAGACCGTTATAGGAGAATGGAGAAATCATGACACAGTATTTGGTTGCTATTCACCACCCCGATGACTACGACCCGTCGGCAGAGGACGAAGCGATGTCCCGCGATGTCCACGAGCTCAACGATGAGATGGTGGCTGCCGGTGTCAGGAAGTTCGTTGGCGGCCTCTCCCCCGCCAGCAGCGCGAGGTCGCTGCGGGCACAGCCCGATGGTAAGGTTCTTATCACCGACGGGCCGTACCTGGAGACCAAGGAGCACATAGGCGGTTTTTGGGTGCTGGAAGCCGCTAGTCTGGATGATGCGCTTGCGTGGGGGCGCAAGGCTGCCGTCGCCTGTCGGGCGCCGGTGGAGGTGCGCCCATTTGGGAGGACCAACCGAAGCAACTGAGCGGCCCTGACAACGCTGCCGGCGATGCTGGCCTGACGGCTGGCGTCGGCGTGCCGCGAACCGGGTGAGCGCCTGTCGGGAGGACCTGCTCGGAGGATTCCGCGGCATGTCGCGGGCATTCGATTTAGGGGTTATTTCGAAAAGTCCATGTTCCCGACGCCGCCGCTTCAACAAGCCGCAAGCCGCGTCGGGCTCAAGGAACTCTGGTCAGCCTAAGTGGTCGAAGCGTTTAAGAAAGCCAAGAATGGTGCTGCGGACCACGTCGAACACGCGGCCAGGAATCCGCGGTGTTCCCTTAGCCCAGAGCGACCTGTCACTTCTGCCAGTCGCAGGGCCGCGAAATCCTGTCTAGTCTTTCTGTAGGCTGGCAGGGCCTCAGGGAGATGCCGATCATGAAGAGAGTGTGCCGGCTGATCTTCCTAGGGAGTTTGTGCATCACCCTCGCCGTGATTTTTATCGCCGGCTGCTCTTCCAGGAGCGATGCCAAATCTAACCACCGGCAAGGCGAAAAAGGATCGTACCAGCATCACCGAAGCAATAAGTTTTCGGGGAAATTCGCGTAATCCGACATGCGTGCGAGACGACTAATCACGATTATGACAAGCGTTTTCATTGGACATCGATGTGGGGCTTGCGGGTGGACTTATCCCATGCAACGTCCAGTCCAGTCCGTCAAAGCAGCAAACCGGGAAGCTAAAGAAACTTTCGAAGGACACGATTGTTATGGTTATCCGCGCCCCAGTCTCAGCCTGCTGCCGGAGTATTTCAGGAAAATCTTGGGCTGAAATCTCAGCAATCAATGGTCTCAGGTAAGAGCCAAACCGCCGGGTCTGCATTCGGGTCACTTCCGTCTCTGCTTTGCCCCATACCCCCTGCCATACCACCTTTCTGCGGTGTCACTGAGGCTCCCTCTGGTCTCGAGAGTTGCTATCAAGTTTGTCTGCGTGTAATGCCAGGATGGCGCTAGACTTGGCTTCAATATCTTCTGGAGATCTTTCGGGAGTCGGACTCTATCTCACACATGTACGGAGTCGCCCATGGGCAACTCGATACAACGGCTGGTCGCGCGCTTTGAAGATTTCGAAGTCCACCTGGAAACCGGGGAAGTGTGGAAGGCGGGCAAATGTCTGAAGTTGCAGGACCAGCCGTTCAAGGTTCTGGCAGCCTTGCTGGAACGGCCCGGAGAGGTCGTTACCCGGGAAGAGCTGCGTCAGCGAATCTGGCCGGAGAAGAGCTTCGGGGATTTTGACCATGCCATCAATCTGGCCATAACCAAGCTGCGGGCCACCTTGGGCGACTCTGCCGGTGTGCCCCACCTCATCGAAACTCTCCCGCGCCGTGGTTACCGGTTCATCGCGCCGCTCAAGGAAAAAACGGATCCTTCCCCTCCGAAGGGGCAACCAGCCTGGACTGTAGGAAAAAGGCTCTGGCTGATCGTCGGCACTCTGACATTCATCCTTCTGTCAGCGGTCACGCTGTTACGGATCTTCCCAACATCTGGGAAGCAGCCGCCACCCCCCGGCGAGATCGTACCCTTAGTCTCTATGCCGGGCCCGCAGGGCAGCCCTGCCCTTTCTCCAGACGGCAGCCGGGTTGCTTTTGCATATGGGGGAGCACCGCACCCCGGCATCTATGTCGCCTTGATTGACGGCGACAAGCCTTTGCAACTCACCGGCAATGATCACGACGACTATCCAACCTGGTCGCCCGATGGCCGGCAAATCGCCTTTGCGCGTTTCCAGTCCGACGACCAAAAAAGTCTGTATGTGGTTCCGGCTTTTGGCGGCTCAGAACGTCGTGTTTATACTGCGTCGTTTCCCAAGTGGAGTGCTCCAAGCAAAAATGAAGAACCTCGCTACTGCAACAAAATGGACTGGTCGCCCGACGGAAACTCGTTGATATTTACGGAATCCGTGGATAAGGGCACCAAAGCTCGCCTGACCTTACTCTCGCTCTCTGACTTAACCGCTCGCCCACTCACTTCTCCGGGTAATCAGCAGTCTGATTGTTCCCCCGTCTTCTCGCCCGATGGCGCCACGGTTGCGTTTGCACGCAGCCTCCTGAGCGGTTTTCGGAGTGACGTGTTTGTAATGCAAGTGGCCGGCGGCCAACCCTTGCGTCTCACTACCGGAAATTCCGGTGGCCCGCCGGCCTGGACTCAGGACGGCAGTGAAATCGTCTTCGCTTCTCCCGCCAAGGGGATTTGGAGTTTATGGCGAATGTCCGCCTCAGGCGGGATGCCGCAGCGCGTTGGCGGTCCGGGGGATGCCTTTGAGCCTTCAATCTCCCGCAGAGGAAACCAACTCGCTTACCAGTTATGGAAGCAGTCGAGCACCATTTGGCGGCTCGACCTCAAGGACGAGCGCCATGCTCTGGCTCCTCCCTTGCGACTCCTCTCCGGCAGGGGATTCGTTTCGCGGCCCAGCTATTCTCCCGATGGCAAGAAGATCGTCTTCGGGTCCAACCGCATGGGCTATGAGGATATTTGGATGTGCGACAGCGATGGATCCAATTGCTCTCAGCTGACTGCCCTCCACGGACGAACGGGAACTGCCCGCTGGTCTCCCAACGGCCGCTACATTTCCTTTGAGTCCATGGCCCAGGACTATTACCAGGTTGGCGTCGTCGAAGTACCAGATGGAATTCCCCATATGCTTGCCACTTTTCCCGGCGTCAATAATGGCGCTCCGAACTGGTCTCGCGACGGCGAGTGGATCTATTTTTATTCGAGCCACGACCCTGTGTCTTCTCAACTATGGAAAATGCCGTCTCAAGGTGGGCCTCCTGTCCGAGTGACGACAAACGGGGGTGTCTATGCGATCGATTCAATCGACCGGCGGTTCTTCTACTACGCGAAATTTGCCGAGTCCGGGATCTGGAAAAAAACATCAGATGGCGGCCAGGAATCACGACTGCCGATTAACAACGGTTGGTGGTCTGCCTGGGACGTTGCTCGCGGCGGAATCTACTTCATGAACGTGGATTTTCCGCCGTACGGCAGAATTGAATTCTTCGACTTCGCTCATGGCCACTCCACACCAATCTTTGCTCTCGACAAACCATTTCCTTTGGGGAGTGGCCTCGCACTGTCTCCGGATGGCAAATCGCTACTTTTCGGACAAAGCGAACTCACCGAGTCCGACATCATGGTCATGAAGAACTTTCGCTAGCTCTGTGCTCTCAGGGATGATCGGCAATGAGATGTTGACTGCGACTCTGTCCCGTCCTAAGTATTGGCTTCAACAAATCCTGGCCGCCACCGAGTCGCCTATGACTGCCATCCCTAGCCTCAGTCTCTAGAGGGCGTGCGGCACCCAGCCGCGTGCATATGTCCTCCATACGACACGTGTACCTGACGCGAAGCTGAAGGAGTTGGCTCACATGACATTGCAATCATTGGGTTGGAGTGCGTTTTTCGAAGCGAATTTGCCGGCTACGCCGGCACGCCCCTGCCGCGTAATTTCCGAGGGTACTGATCTTTTTCTCGTCCACGACGGTGTGCGCGAGGTGTTCGCTTGGCCGAGAGGGCGTTTACGGATTCAGCGGAACTTTCCTCCTGTGGTGGGCGACTGGGTGCTGGTGGAACATGCGGACGATGACAGATACGTGGTCGAGAGGATTCTGGAGCGCCGTACGGCGATAGTCCGCAAGCAGGCTGGGTCGCGCGCCTCGGCACAGGTATTAGCTGCGAATATAGACCGCGTCTTGCTCATGACATCGATGAATCAGGACTTCAGCGTGCGGCGTCTGGAGCGGTACCTTACGTTGATCTGGGACAGCGGCGCCACCCCGATTATCGTGCTGACGAAGGCGGACTTGGTGACTGATCCCAGCCCGTTCCGCCGCGAAGCGGAAAAGATTGCTCTGGGCTTCCCCGTGCTCTGCATCAGTAGCGTGTCGGGCGATGGTATCGGCGAACTCCGCTCGTCGCTTGTTGCGGGCGAAACAGTTGTCCTGCTCGGTTCTTCAGGCGTCGGCAAATCCAGCCTGATCAATTTGCTCGGCGGAGCTGAGGTGCGCAAGACTAGAAGCGTCCGCGAAGAAGACGGAAAGGGAAGGCACGCTACCACCGACCGCCAGCTCGTCCGGCTCTCCTCAGGTGTACTCCTTATCGACACACCGGGATTGCGCGAGGTGCAACTCTGGGCCACCGATACAGCAGTCGCACAAACTTTCCCCGAAGTCTCCGAGCTAGCCATCGATTGCCGATTTCGCGACTGTCAGCACCAGGGAGAGCCTGGATGTGCCGTGGTTGCGGGCGTTGGAACCGGACAGATTAACGCAGATAGACTCGAGAGTTTCCATCGCCTTCGTCGCGAAGTGGATCGTCTCGACCGGCAAAGCGATCCGCTATTAGCAAAGCAGTACAAAAACAACATCAAACGGATCATGCGCGACCAAGAACAACAGCAGCGCCGTAGGATAAAGCCTTAGCGGGCTCACACTCTGTCCCGATTGGATTCCGACCGATCGGATTCGGGTTTCTCCCGATTGGATTCGGGTGGGGCGCTACACCCGTTTCTTGTTGGTGTACGACTCGTGTTTCCCTGGCATTCGTTCAGGTCCAGCGGAGGTCCTGCCCGTCCCCGGGTTTCCCTCGATACAGCCACGTTAAGCTCATTTACGAACTATGCCGCGACAGAACGTTCGCGCGACCTTCTCAGCATAGTCATGGATATCAGGCCCGGTTCCTGCGACAGCCCCATCGATTGCGAGCGTGGTCAAACCGTGGACCATAGACCAGGCAGCGAGTACCAGGACTTGCGGTCCCTTCGGACCACGGAGTGAGGGAACAAAGACCCCGGCCAGCACACCGCGGCGGATAATCTGCTCAAGGACGCCCTTTGCGCTCGCAGATGCCAACGCGAGGGCGGACTCGGAATCTTGTTTTATCGTCCATAGTTCGGAACCGAACATGAGCCGAAATAGCGACGGATTTTCCACCCCGAAGCCAACGTATGCGACACCCGATTGAATCAACGCGGCTTCTGGATTGTCAATGTGTGCGGTAGCGGCGAGCAGGCGCTCACGCAGAGCTTCAAATCCGTTGGCGGCGACGGCGGTCAGCAATTCACGTTTGTCGGCGAAATGGTTATAGGGTGCGTTGTGGCTCACACCAGCGTGGGCGGCCACCTCACGCAGCGAAAATCCATCGTTCTGATCCTTTGTTAGTAGCTCCTGGGCGGCTTGTATCAACGCCTGCCGTAAGTCGCCGTGATGGTAAGGCTGCGATACCCCAGTTCGGACCCGGTTCTGCTTCAAGAACTTTTCTCCTGAATTAATGTTGACACTGTCCATCACATCTGTCAATAATATGTGGACAGTGTCAATATCGACGCTGATCTCTAGCGAAAAGTGAGGAGTTTCGTTCATGCCCTACTTGCAACTTGATGTACCGGCCCGTTACACGTTTGAAGTCAAGCGCGGATTGGCGCGCCGCTTGGGCAATCTCTATGCAGAAATCATGCAGACCACCCCCGACCTGGTCGATGTGAGCATTCGCGAACTGGAAGGTGGAGTGTGGCATTGCGGTTATCAGGAGCCGGTGCCCGGCGCAGTGCTGATGGCGGAAATACGGCGTGGCCGCCCAGCGGAGCAGCGCGCACGACTGGGAGAGGCGTTGATGGATGCGTGCGTGGAAGCGCTCGCAATAGACCCAACCCTCATCGCGGTTGAGTTCACCCAGCACGCCGGCGACGAGATCTACCGCAAGATCCTTGTGGATGGAGTTCTTCAGGGTGGCCTGGGCAAAGATTGGGCGGTCACGGAGACCACCACCGCCTTATTCGAGACGCTAAAGGCGGAGGTACGCCAGAGAAGGTCGGCCGCGGCCCCGAACACAACCAACGACACGATGGAAAGGAGTATCCCGTGAAGCAGCCGAACGCCTTGCGCCCAACCTTCCGTAGACTATCCGTGGGCTTTATAACATTGGGCATCTTCTGCACAGCGGTAGTTACAGCTAACGCGTCCCTGCCCGGTGTACCCTATTTAAAACCCGATATATTGACCAGTATCGCCGCCGCTCCAGGAGGCGGTTTTTGGCTGCAGATCCAGGATGATTATGCTTTCAGCACGCCCACACCTCCTGGATATACTGTGCCGTACGAAGGCGCGCCCGCCTACGATGACGTCTACCATGCCGGCTTGATAGCAGCGGTCCCGGGCACTGTCGGCTACTGGGTCGTCACCCGGGATGGAAAAATCAATGCCCGCGGCGGCGCCCCAACCCTCTGCAATGGCAACCTCGCCACTTGCTCGGGCTTCTCTGGAAATGCGAACAGTTACCTGACGGCGATTGCCGCCACGCCGACAGGCCAGGGATTCTGGGCGGTCGGACGAGACGGCAAAGTGTGGACCGCCGGCGACGCAACATCGTACGGCGATACCACCTTTGACGATGCGATCCCAACGGGAATTGCCGCAACGCCCTCGGGAAAGGGTTATTACATCGCGGTCGATAATGGCGGTGTGCATTCTTTTGGCGACGCCGTTTTTTACGGCTCTACGGGAGGAACTAAGCCCAATGGGCATCCTATCGGCGGCATTGCGACGAGCATTGACGCCACTGGAGCGGTCAACGGATATTGGCTGGTGATCCGGGATGGCGGCGTGCTTTCCTTTGGCAGCGCGCCATTTTGGGGAAGTTCCGGCGGCAATGACAGTGTGGTGACAAGCATCGTCTCATTCCCCTCATCTCAAACGGGCAACAACAATCCAGCGACCGTCGGCTATGCCTGGATCAACAACCAAGGCAGAGTTGGCATGTGCACCAAGGACAGACCTTGCGGCGGGACTGTGACCGCATCTGCGCCGTAAACACTCTGAATACCCGGGGACGTCCATGATAGGTAAAGGACGTCCCCAAAACTCTTTCCCGGTCACAGGCTACGGGCGTGCATCCTCTTCTTCAGCAGTGACGATCGGCCCCAGGATCACGCTTTCGCGCGCCGACCGAAGAGACTGCGGAGAACATGCGCACTGTTTATGAATCGAACGTCTTTGCCATGGTTAGGGCGCGGCGGAGGCGATCCGTTTGCACGGTTGATAGCGATGGGCGGACGGGTTTATGAGGCCGCTTGCAATCTATAGAGTTGTGGGCAATGGATTAGTGTACCGTATGTGGTACACTTGCTGATAGTGAAACATGAGCCGTCCGATCCAGCCCTCGGCCTTGAAAAAAATAGAGGTAATCTTTTTTCGGACTAGTGCTGGCGGAGAGCCTGTACGCGAGTGGTTGAGATCGCTGAGCCCAATCGAGGATCGGAAACAAATCGGCGTAGACATCAAAACCGTGGAATTCGGTTGGCCGATTGGGATGCCGGTCTGTAGACCATTGGGCGATGGACTTTACGAAGTACGGTCGAGTTTGACTCAGAACAGGATCGCTCGGGTGCTGTTCTATGTCGACACGAGGGGCAGGATGGTCCTGCTGCATGGCGTCATTAAGAAGACTCAGAAGACGCCGTCGGCAGACCTGGAACTGGCTCGGAAGAATAAGGCTCTCCATGAGAGCGAACTGAGGAGGGAGAAATGACGATGGCAAAGGGGGCGGCGGGGGTACACAGCGGATCGAGTTTCGATGATTTCCTGGAAGAGGAGGGATACCGAAACGACGTAGAGAGCGTTGCCATCAAGCGCGTACTTGCCTGGCAATTTGAGCAGGAGATGATTCGTCAGCAAAAGACGAAGAGGGCGATGGCGACCGAACTGAAAACGAGCTGCTCTCAGTTGGACCGCTTGCTTGATCCGCAGAACACGTCGGTTTCGCTCGATACCTTGACGCGGGCTGCCCATGTCCTGGGCAAGCGTTTGGTGTTGGAAATCCGGGATGCGCAGCCGCAAAGATTGCGAGCTAAGAAACTCGGACATCAGCGCACGAGAATTGCCCAGGGTACGGGCACTCGCCGTGGAAAGAGTGGCGCTTAGTGTGCTCGCGCTGAAGCTCTGCCACAGTTCAGTGTTCGAGCCCGGACAATCGATAAATGGGTGACGTCGTCTTCGCAGCCGCGGGCATTTGATTTAGGGGTTATTTCGTCTGTTTGAATGCATAGGTGTGGGAAGGAAAAAGGGTTCTCCTCGAGATTACGATGCTGAGACCGGCTGTTTGCACCAGCTGGCTCATAAATCTCAATTAGGAGAACCCCATGAATGCTATTCACTATATCGGACTGGACGTACACAAGAAAACCATCAGTTATTGCATCAAGACGGCAGCCGGCCAGATTGTGGAAGAAGGGACGCTGGCCGCGGAGCGTTCTGTGTTGCGCAGTTGGGCTGGAAGTCTCGAGCAACCGTGGCATGGCGCTATGGAGGCGACGATCTTCAGCGCCTGGATCTACGACACACTCAAGCCGTATGCGGAACGCTTGGAGATGGGCCATCCGGCGAAGATGAAGGCGATTACGGCGGGAAAGAAGAAGAGCGATATTATCGATGCCCGTACGATTGCCGATCTGGTGCGTTGCGACCTGCTGCCAGGCTGCTATGTGTTCCCGCCGGAGCTGCGGGATCTGCGCCGTCTTATGCGGTATCGCCAGATGATGGTTCAGCAGTCAGTGAGGATGCACAACAAGACGGCCGGCCTGCTGATGGAAAGCGGGGTTTCCTTTCGCAAGACAAAGCTGCAGGGCAAGAAGTATTTCGCCGATCTGATCAAGAGTTTGGAGGAAGTGCCGGAGTCGGTGAAGGATCTGCTGCTCATGAGCCGCGCGGCAAAGGAGTTGTTCGAAGGCGTGCAAAACCAGTTAGTGCGAAGACTGCTGGCCGATGCCGTCTTGAAACAGCGGGTCGAACGATTGAGCAGCATCGACGGTGTGGGCGCGATCACCGCTCTGAGCTGGGCGCTGGAGGTTGGCGATCCGCATCGTTTTGCCTCTATCGCCGATGCGGTGAGCTATTGCGGTTTGACAGCAGCCTTGCGCTCCTCTGCGGGCAAGCAACAGCGTGGGCCGTTATCCAAGCAGCGCAACGCCTACTTGCAGACCACGCTGATCGAAGCGGCCAAGCTGGCGCCACGCTGGAACTCGCAGCTGGCTCAGCTCTACGCCCAGCAATTACAGCGCGGCCACGCCAATCGCGCCACCTTGCAGGTGGCGCGCAAGCTGGTGGCTTACCTGCTCGCGGTCGACAAGAACGGCCAGCCGTTTCAGGTGCGGACTCCGCCTCCGCAGCCAAAAGCAAAGCCGAGAAAGAGCAGAGAGCCAGCAGTTCTGGAATCAGCGGCCTAAGGGAAAAGATATGGCAGGTTCGGGACTGCTGGAGTTTTCTCAGGCATGCCGATCTATCGCCCGATGGTCACTCTGCGCTGGTGAACACAAAGGGGAACTCTCCCAAGAGAATTCCCCCGGCGACACATCGGTTGGATGAGTCGGATCGAGTATTCCTAGCAGGTTGCTCTCCAGCAGTGCCTGCTTCCGCTTCCTCGACCAACTTAGGCTACCAGAGTTTGTATGTTCGATCTGTCAGCGATCCACCAGCCGGTCCTCACGTATGTCGGGACTGTGCACGGGAGTTCATTCTCCCAATACACTCTATCGTCTGTTTTGAGGCCGGCTGGTTAACTCTTATTCAATCTTCGTGGACGAGGCTCCGGCATCGTTCCCGCAAATGGATGTCTGGCCACGCTGCTATTGCGTTGGCAATGCGAACGATCGAGGACAGTTCAGAACCAAATCCTATAAACCGCTCGGGGAACACTTTTCCGCCAAGTCATGGGAAATCTCCGTTTTCCCTTGACGGTTACCTATCATGGATGTCCCGGAAAAGGCTAAACAGGCTTAGGAACCGAGGCTAAATCCTCACTGCCAGCTGCCGTCGTCGGCCCGGCTAATGTGGGTGGCACCGCAGGCAGGGAAGCCACAGTGATGAGCAATGATCCCCCTGCGGAACACTGAAAGGGCCGGTTAAGCGCCTCCACGGGCACAACTTGCCGAGATAATCGCGAGCCGCCTGCATCCAGTCTTCGCTTGATTTGAACTGATCCGCAGGCCAATACGCATCCTGGACGAACCCGAGATACAGGACTATGACGGGAACGCCGAGCGAGGCGAGTCGCCAACCCCAAGCCATCCGATTAGAGACCTGATAGAAGACGTCACGGCTAAGTTTGAAACCCGACGTGAACGCGTTCAGCGCGCGATTGGCGATTGCTATCGATTCGCCGATCTTCTGATGGTTCGCTAAGTTCGAACTGCTCCTGAACGCTTTGCCGCACGTTTCCAGTTCACCGTGGTGCGCCTTCGCTTCGACGAGCAGAACGCCAGGGATCCCGCACACTGTGGCCGTGCTGATCAGATCGAAGTTGGGTGTACGAGTGCGGGCATTACGCTTGACGATCCACCAGGCAGGCTCTGCGATCTGCTGGTACTCGAATCGGCCGTTCAAGTACTCGCGACTGAATTCCGGGAGCTCATACTCCCTATCGTCGATGGCGCCGATCGGTCGGTGAACGTCGCCTGCTGAGATCACCGTTCCCGTGCCGGTGAGCGCGGAGTTGAGCACTTCGGCGTACCTGGGAGAGTCAAGCAGAAGGAGCACATCGCGCCGGCTTCCGTTGTGATTGGCGGCAATCATTGGAAATTATCGCTTGACCATGAGTTTATAACGCGGCTCGAATTCGCCACAACCGAGTTGCTACAACCTTCGTCAGTGCCGCAAGGTCGCGTAGTGGGCGCCGGTGTCGCGCTGCACTCAAATCGCGGACAGCGGCGCTATATTTTTCAAAAGGCAGTAAGAGGCAGTGACAGACGGAACGTAACCGATACCACTTTATTCCGCGGAAACCACTTCGCTCCCGTTTATTTGTTCCTAATTCTTTCCCAGCGTTGGATTGCATTCTCTAAAGCCGCTTCGATCTTTGAGCCCCTTCTTGAGAAGGGGAGGGCAGAAAACATCTCGTCGGCAATCTCATCATGCGTCCGCAACTTGCCGTCCGATTGGACCCACTGTGCAAGGGCCACTAGTTCTTCGGAAGAATAGTCTCCGATTGAGGGATGAGCGGCGATTGGAGCGCGTCGAGGATTCCTGCCGGCCATTGTCTCCGCCGGGGCGAAGAAATCCTTCTCAGGGGCCCCCTCTGGACGCAGGCGCAGCAGGTTGCGAGGCTTGGGCAAGTCGCTTGTTGCAACGGCCCGGTGGAATGCTTGGACCGCGCGCTCGACTTCTTCATCTTTTCGCATGAACCAGTCCGTGGACCAGATGCGGTGGAATGTCCATCCGAGATTCTCAAGTTGCTGTTGCCGAAGCCTGTCGCGGTCGCGGGCGGTGTAGCTGGAGTGATAAGTGGCTCCGTCACATTCTATTGCTAAAACAAATCTACCGGGCTGGCTCGGGTGAGACGCGGCGAGATCGATACGGAACTTCGAGCATCCCACTTGAGGCTTGATTTCGAGACCTTTGGCCGACAGAGATTCATATACGTCTGCTTCGAAATCGTTCATTGGCTCATTAGTAAGTTCGCCTGACGATAAGAGTTGTCCGCCTGAGCTGGCGTACTGAAGATAATTCTTCAGGAACTCCAGTCCCGTGCCGGACTTAACTTGGCGCTGTTGATGTCGCTATAGGCAAAAGATGACACAACGATTACCTGTTCCTTCGCACGGGTGGCAGCAACGTTCAGGCGGCGACGGCCTCCAGCGGACAAGATGGGCCCGAAGCGAAGCGGCAGGTTGCCACCCCGGTCCTTTCCATATCCCACGGACAGGATAATCGCATCCCGCTCGTCGCCCTGCACTCGTTCCAGATTCTTTACAAAAAACCGCTCCGGTCTCGCAGTGTCGAAAAACTCCGACAATTCAGGATGCCGAAGCATTTCCCGATCAAGTACAGCCTGAATCCGGTTGGCGTGTTTGATGCCCATCGTGATCACACCGAGTGTCCGTCCCGGTGTCGTCTGCGCATGGTGCAGGATAAGCTCGACTACTTTATTCACCTCCCCGGCCGAGCTCTCTTCTTGCCCGTCGCCTCTTACGATTTCGTTCACATGTACGTGTGAGATTGCGTCGGCTCCTCCTGGTCCCGGGAAGGTTACAAGCCGGTCATCATAGATGTGATGGTTAGAAAAGGAAATGAGCGATTCGTCTCGGCTCCGATAGTGCCAGTTGAGATGAAATCCCTTTACAAAGGGGATCATCATGTCGAGCAGGCTTTCGTATGCTGTCGCATCTCCGTCTGCCTCATCCTCTTCCTCGGCTGCGGCAAAGAAGGCGCTTGGCGGGAGTTGCTTATTGTCTCCGGCAACTATGACGTATTTGCCTCTGAGGATGGCCGGAACTGCATCCTCGGGTAATACCTGAGACGCTTCGTCGAAAATCACGTAATCGAATGTGCCAGTCGCGGCTATGAGTTGACAAACGGATAGAGGGCTGGCCATCCAACAGGGGCAAACAGCCGTCAAAACATCCGCCGCTTCGGTGAATATTTTCCGCAGAGGTTTGTGCCTGCGCGACTTCGCTGCCTCACCTCGAATCAGAGCTTCCTGCTCCGGGAACTGGTTCATTGCAGCGATGGTGCGCTCAGCATGGGCACGTCGAACTCGGTCGGCGGCAAGTCGTAACCGGCTGGAATCGAGCCGTCTGAAATCGTCGACGTACGCGTTGTGGGTAGAGCCCACGAATCCCCTGATATGAGGGTTGTTTATCGCTGCAGCATCTAAAGTGGAGTTAAGCCAAACATGTTGAAAGAGAGCACACCATTGATCGGCGGGTCTACGCGTAACGCGGATCTCATCCACGAGACGTTGAACTCCTAGGGAGTAAAGCTCCTGCTCGATCTCGCACAAGCCGACGTATACGGTATGGCGTAGTCTTGTCAGAGGAAAGAGCGGATACCCGAGCTGAAATTCGACGTAAACCCAAGTCCCAGGAGACTCGATTTGCAGATGGCTTCAAGACGGCGAAGGTCGCCTTGGGCTGTCTGGTGGAGTTGGTCGCAGCCTTGTGTTTCAGGAACAGCCTTTGGGCATCGCACTCGGATTCCGATAGACGCTGCCATTGCTGCCGCGTTTGTAATGCTTCTGAGAGTTCCACGATAGCTATGGTCCACTGGGCCTTCAGCCCTCTGCGGAGTTCGGTCGTCTTCTTGCATGCAGCTTTGTAAGCGCTATTCGTAAGCCTGAACCAAACCCCTCGGATACCGTTGCCCTGGCAGGGAAGCATAAGGGACAGAAGCTGGCCCGCTTCGATAAATATCTGCGGTTCATAGATCTTCAATACGTAATCGGCTTGCTTAAGGACGGATAAAAGTTGACTCGCTTCCGCCATTGTCGTCGGTTGACGGAGATCCGACGACTCACACACGCTCTCAGGCTCCCCATGAGACCGGGCATAGCTGGTAGCAAAGCCGGTCGACGAGATCTACTGCGTCCTGCACGGCTTGGCCATCCTTTAGTTCGACACCGGTCCAAGGTGACGGATCAGTCCGATTGAAGAGCGTCTCGAACCCTGCCGCCTCGCCCAACAAGTCCAGAACACGTTCCGCTCGCTTTCGAGTTATCTGCATCAGGTCCGCCCCTCGCCAGCGCAGAGGCGAGATTATATTCGAAGGAACCGGAGAAGAGCGCCCTGCATGGCGTAGACCGTCTCCTGCGCGGGAGCATGGACCGTGTGCATCTTCGTGTCATGCTGGTTGAGCTTGTTACGCCTGTCCGAGAACTGATCATGAATAGTACTTGAAGCCGGTTTAGGGGCGTCGCGGACCATACTCAACGTCCTGGCTATTCGTTCCATGACCTTCTTCGGTGTCTGCTCGGCCCCGTGAAGGTCGATGGCGAGATGGTCCAAGCCGACCGCGATCAGTCGGTTCATGACGACCTCGAGAGCCGCCCGTTTCTCCGCGACGAAGAGAACTGTTTTGCCGTTGGCAGCCAACGTCGCGATGAGATTAGTGATCGTTTGGCTCTTGCCTGTACCCGGCGGCCCGTGCACGACTGCGTTCTGACCCGCGACTGATACCGGAGATCGCACACTGCTGGCTTGAATCTGCTTCAACGACTGCAAACTCGTTATCCGGCAAAACGGCATCAAGGGTTGTGGGATCCGTCGCGATCTGAGAACTGCCCAACTTTCGTCTTGCGCCGTTGTCGCCCGCTATTGCTGCGACGACATCGTTTGCGACGAGTTCCGCGCGATGGTTCTCCAGATCCCTTACCATAGCTAACTTTTGAAATGAGAAGTTGCCCAGCACCGCGAAGGGTTCGGCCTTGAATCCTGGTAGCTTACTCGCCATCTGTTCAGGAAGTCCAGTACCGGATCGAGCTGCAGCTTGGTCTGTGGGGTTTCCAGGCCGTCTCGTCACCAGCTGATGCGTCCCCTTGATCATTGGTGAACAGCTTAAGAACTGTTTCAGCGGTTATTGGGAGGTTCAATTCTCTGTTGAAGATGTGCAATAAGACGGGGTTGACCTCGAACTCGCCCGCAACCTGTATCTCGGTCGCCTGGAGATCCTGTCCCTTCAGTTTCAATCCTACTGGAATGAGGAGTATCGGGGCGATTGGATCACGTCCGCCATCGTCAGCGGTCCACGTGCAACTCTCCAAGCGCAAGATAGAGAGTTAATAACCCCTTCTCTTCGAGGTTTTCGAGGCCCTTTCGGGCAATCGCTCGGACAGATGAAATCTTGTCTTGGTTGATTGCCAGAAGATCGCCGATGGGCAACGACTCACCGTCGCTCAAGAAAGACATCATGGCTGGGGTTACGGGCAGCTCCAGAGTTGTGCTGGTCGTTGGCTTGTAGAAGAGGAGATTATTTCGACGAGACAAATCGATAAGACGGTTCATCCAGCCGTCGCGAGCGGCATCAACCAGTTTTGCACGCAAAAGGCTCTCCGCCGTTGCGGATGCCTTTGACGAATTTTCTGCTCTCGACATTAGAGGTTGAAGCCACCACTATAGCGCATTGCTAGCTTAGCCATCTGTTCGCGCAAATTTCGTCCGGAGAGTTTCGCATCCGGTGGGTGACTGTGACAATTAGCTTATGGGGCCTTGACAAGCTGTTTTAGGAGGATCGAAGACATGGGCTCCAGGGGAGTAGACGACCGCGGGTTTGCACGAGGTACACCTTAGGTGAGTTGAATGAGGGCTGGCGGAGGGCAGTGGGTTCGGGCGCCCCTTAAGCCGAAGTCTCAGGAGAGAGCGGACCTTCCGTTTGGATGGGATGCTGGTTGGGTGGAACTGCAGAACTGCAGACCCCTTCGCTTCGGTCGGCGGGATGACAAAGGGTGGGTATCGGATAATGGCCTGGGAAGTTCTGGGGACTGGGGAAGTAATCATTAATCCCCGTTTCGCCTCGCTTTCGTTTTGCCGCAGGGCTCCCTTTCAACTGGATCGCTAATCCCGGACAGCGCGCGGAACTCCGGTAATAAATTTCGTTATCCCGCAACCCTTGCAACTTGCCGGACATATATTTAAGCAGAATGACTGCACCGGAGGCTTCCTTGCGAGAAAACTCAGCCATGCCGAAGGCTCCGCGGGTGGTGATTGTCGGTGGAGGCTTTGGAGGCTTCTATGCCGCCCGCGCTTTAGCTAGGGCTCCCGTGCAAGTCACCCTGGTGGATAAACGGAACTATCACCTGTTCCGGCCAATGTTGTACCAAGTGGCTACCGGACTTCTTTTGGGCGACGAGATCGCTCCGCCCTTGCGCGTGCTCTTCAGCAGGCAGAAAAATATCGAAGTGTTGATGTCGAAAGTGACCGGCGTAGATACCAGGAATCGCAGGGTACTGTTACCCGACTGCGACCTGCCCAATGACTATCTGATTTTGGCCACCGGCATCCAGGTAAATTACTTCGGTCATGAAGAGTGGAAGCCGATTGCTCCGGGACTCGATGCGCTGGAGGATGCGGACAAGATCCGCAGCAGGATTCTGGCGGCGTGCGAAGAGGCCGAGCAGCTGGCTTTGTGCGGGGACGCAGATCCCGTCGCGCTCAAGGAACTGCTCACGTTCGTGCTCGTGGGCGGCGGCACCGTCGGCGTCGAGCTCGCCGGCACCATTGCCGAATCGGCAAAGATGGCGCTGGCTCACGACTTTCGCCACCTCGGTCCGGGTGCAGCCCAGGTCATGCTCTACGAAGGCACACCACGCATACTCCCGAGCTTTGCCGAGGATCTTTCGGCGAAAGCTACGCGCCATCTGGAAGAGTTAGGGGTGAAGGTCTTTACCGGTACTCGAGTGGAAAGTGTCGATGCAGAGGGCATTGTGGCCGACGGCAAGCGCATCCGCAGCCGGACAGTGATGTGGACCGCGGGCGTGGCCGCCTCACCGGCAGCGCGTTGGCTGGGCGCGGAAGCGGACAAGGCTGGGAGGGTGAAGGTGAACCCCGACCTGTCGGTTCCGGGACATGCTGAGATTTTTGCCATTGGCGACACTGCGCTGGTGATTGCCAATACCCGCAACCTGCTGGGCTTCAAGAGCGGGACGGCGGTGCAGATGCCTGGGCTGGCGCAGCCGGCCATACAACAAGGCGAGTATGTGGCGGAGCTGATTCACCGCCGCACCACGGGCCAGGGTGGGTCAAAGCCCTTCTGGTATTGGGACAAGGGCGACCTGGCCGTGGTTGGGCGTACGTTCGCCGTCGCCGATCTGAGGTTTTGGAAATCTGCCGGGCTTACGGCGTGGTTGTTGTGGGCCGGCGTCCATATTTATTTTCTTATTGGATTTAGCAATCGGCTCTTCGTCATGCTGCGGTGGATGGTGCAGTTTGCTACGAGACAGCACGGAGTCGGGGCGGTGGATGCGCAAGCGCAGGTTGCCGGGAAGCGGCTGGACAAGGCCGGATAAGGAAGAGAAAAGCGCATGGGCTAAAGAGTCTGCGTGAGAACTTTCACCTCGCGATCTTTGTCAGACCACAGTAATTGCGAAACTGCTTCACGTCTCCAGGAAACCAAAAGTAACCTCCGAAACGATAACCGACGACTGAAGAAAAGAGTCTCAACGGCCAAATCCGATGCCGGAGCGGCATCTATATCTAGTAGAAGACGATTTCGGCACAGCGGGCGGCTCTCGCGTACCTCCCACTGGTCGGCAGTTGCCGGTAGTTTCGGCCTAAGCGCGAGCGAAGGACAGTTTTACCGCTGCCCGGTGTCACACCCGATCCCTGTCACAAATAAGGCAATCCAAGCATCTCGCCGCGCCTGTCCCGGCATGCCGTGGAGCGGGATTTTTCATGCTTCCCACCCTGCTTACATGCGCCGTAGAAACCTCTGCCCATAGCTTCTCTCAAATTCCAATCTGAAATTTCAGGAGCCAAGTATGCCCAAAAATAAAGTCAGCGACCCCATCACCGATCAGGAAATAGCCTTTGCCCGCCTGGTCCTCTCTGGCGCCATGACCGACCGTCGTGCCGCCGAAGCCGTCGGCCTCAACCCCGACTCCGCCGCCTACACCAAATCCAAGCCCCGCGTCCGCGCCTACATGCTCGAGCACCGCGCCGCCGTGCAGCAACAGCTCGTCCAGCAAGAGGCCGACGGACTGCGCCGGCTGAATCTGGACCGCGAAAAAGTACTGGACCGCCTCTGGGAAATCGCCAACCTGAGCCCCGAAATGACCCGAGGCAGCATTACCGGCCAGGTCAAGGCCATCTCCATGATCATCGCCATGCAAAACTTCATCCCCAACCGCCGCGCCGTCTCATCAGAGAAGGAATCCGCCCCCGCGCCCGCCAAGGCGCAAATCTATGTCTCCGAATGGCTTCGCGAGCAGCAGGCCAAAACCCCTGCCACAACGAATGACCCGCAACCAACCCCTGCCCCCGCCCAGGAAGAAGCCCTGCAAGAAGATTCGCCTGCCCGCCCCGCCTGTCCCGGCTCGGCGGCAGAGGCGTCTCCGAACCCTGGCCCCGGCCAGTCCACCTTCGCCAACCCCTTTAGAACTGCGGAAGCACCGCCGCTAGAACCTTATGTCCCCGGGTTCTCCTTTGTTCCAGACGCGACAGGTCCTGTTGTTCCAGACACGAGGGTTCCGTTCTCTATAAAGAAGAACCCCGTTGCCCGATCCCGCTGAGTTACCAATCTTAAAAAGGACCCAAAAATATCAAATTTTATAAATGGCTGCCAGCTAAGCTGCCAGCGCGCACGTCGTCCTGACCATCCGGTGCTACGTTTCCGAAACTACTGGAAGTTTGGCGGCATCCCAGGCGGCGAGTCCGCCTGCCATCTCGATGAGGTTGGTGATTCCGTATTGGTGCAGGATGCTGGCGGCTATCGACGAACGGTAGCCGCCGGCACAGTGGATCGCGATGCGGCGGCCGCGGGGAATTTCGGCGACGCGCTCCTGCATGTGGTTAAGGGGAATGTTCAGGCTTTCTGGTATGTGTTTGGCTTTCCACTCGCGGGGATTGCGGATGTCCAGCACCATGGGAGGTTCGGCGCCCTCCAGTTCTTCCGCTACCATCGCGGCCGTGACCCGTTCCGTTGGCCGGATCAGGTCTGGCCTTTCGGCGAGGGCGGCCATGCCGCCGTCCAGATAGCCTCCCAGGTGATCGAAGCCGATGCGGCCCAGGCGTAAGGCGGCTTCCTGTTCCCTTCCCGGCTCGGCAATGATCACTATCGGCCTGACGCGATCCAAAAGTGTGCCGGCCCAGGTGGCGTATTGGCCGCCCAAGCCTATGTTGATGCTGCCCGCCAGATGTCCCTTGGCAAATTCTGCCGCGTCCCGCACATCGAGTAGCTGCGCACCCGCGTCCCCCAAGCGAAGCACTTGGTCGAGCGCTACGGGGTGCAGAACCTTATCCATGTTTTGGTCGAGGGTTATCCGCTCGCGGGTGTTCAGTATGGCGTCGTAGGTAAAGTAGTCCGGAGCATCCGGCTGGTCGGCCGTGACCAGCGTGATGAATTCATCTTTAGACATTGGTTGGAGGGCGTAATTCTTGCTCCGCTGATCTCCCAGCGATGAGACCGTATCGGAGGAAAGCTGCTTGCCGCACAGAGAGCCTGCTCCATGCGCGGGGTAGACCAGCGTGGCGTCGGGCAGCGGCAACAGCTTGTTGCGGAGGGAGTCGTATAGATGTGATCCGAGATCGTTGGCCGTCCAGCCCAGCGAGGCGCGCAGGTCTGGGCGGCCTACGTCGCCGATGAATAACGTGTCTCCGGTGAGCACGGCGTGCGGGTTTGCCGGGTCCTTCTGCAGATCGAACACTAGGATCGAGATGGACTCGATGGTGTGGCCCGGGGTTTCCAGAACTTGCAGGCGTAGGCCGGGAAAGTCGAGGGTGTCTCCATCGGCCATGGGGATGAAGGCGTATTCCGCTTTGGCGCGGCTGCCGAGATAAATGGTAGCGCCGCTGCGATCGCGTAGCTCCAGATGGCCGGCGATGAAGTCGGCGTGGAAGTGGGTTAGGAAGACGTGGCGGATTTGGAGGCCTAATTTGTCAGCGTCTGCCAGGTATTGTTCGATGTCGCGTTGCGGATCGACGACGATCGCGGTTGAGGATACCTCGTCCCCCAACAGGTAGGAGGCGTGGGCCAGGCAGCCTAGATAGTACTGTTTGAGTATCATTCAAGAGAACTCGTCGAACCCGCTCAATAGTATCCCTATCGCTACACTTACCCGCTAGGGAAAAAAGCCTGGGCTTCCGTGAGCTCGGAGATTGGGTTTTCTTTGGCTGGGAGACTATTATTCAGCCGAAGGCTCGGTATGCTCGCTCGTTCGCGACTTGCCAGCGAATTGCAGTTTGAAGGGAAAGATAATGGCAACAGCTGAAACCCAGATATGGAAGAGCGCACGACTCACAATCGAACGTGGCGATAGCGAAGAGCAGGGCACGGTCTT
Organism: uncultured Acidobacteriaceae bacterium; assembly: GCA_963787145.1. GTDB lineage: Bacteria > Acidobacteriota > Terriglobia > Terriglobales > Acidobacteriaceae > PALSA-350. The sequence continues at coordinate 140,720 of CAWBBY010000039.1, read as the reverse complement.
TCGATTTTACGGGCCGTTCACCGGGCGGGTATATGTACAACTCCCTGTCTCCTGATGAGTTTCGCAGTATCTTTGAATCGGACCCGGGGAAGGAACAGCCGTCCACACACGTTTTTGACTTGAGGGAGGTTCCCTATATGGATTCGACCGGCCTCGGTATGTTGGCCAGCCATTATGTCCGGTGTCAGAGCAAAGGGATTCGGCTGAGCATTGTGGGCGTAAACCCTCGTGTTCAGGAATTGTTCAGGCTTACTGGGATGGTGAGCGTGCTTCCGATCGCCTCGGTGTAGAAAAGCGCAGGGGCTAAAGCCCTGATCTTTGTTGACCCTTAACGGCCCGACTAAAGTCGTGCCCTGATACAAAACATGAGCTTTTCCGCAAGCCTGCAGAGTCGTGCCCGGATAAACAGCCTCAGAGCCGCTCCGTTGATGTGGCTTTTGGGTCTCCAAGACCTGGAGGCCCAGGCGCCTGGAGGGTCGAATGTGTCTCCATCGGCCATGGCACAAGGGGTACTCCGCCTTGGCGCGACTCGACAAAATGAAGCCGAATTCATTTGCAAAGTGATTATGCAGGGCCTAAAAGGGAGAAGCTCCTTCGTGGTCAGTTCTGGTTTTGTATCAGGGCACGACTTCAGTCGGGCCGTTAAGGATGGAAAGAGAATTGGGCTTTAGCCCCTGCTATGGCGCATCCTGCAAGAAATGCTTGTCCAGAGGAAGGTCTGAGCAACACACGGGTGTTCTTCGTCACAACGAAAACCAGCCTGGCACGGCGCGTATTGCAATCTGAACGGAACGCAATGCTCCTCATCGACGTGCTGCGATCGAATGTAGCGGCAGGTAAGTTTCAGTTGCATGACTTCGTGATCATGCCAGATCATCTACATCTGCTGATGACGCTCCCGGGCGACGTTACCGTTGAAAAGGCCATGCAGCTTATCAACGGTGGATTCTCCTACCGTCTGAAGAGGGATCTTGGATATCAAGGAGAGGTCTGGCAACGCGGGTTTTCTGAGGTGCGGATCAGCGATAGGCAAAGCTTTTTGCAGCATCGCGAATATATCGTTCGGAACCCCGTCAAAGCAGGACTCGTCGATACTGCTGACCATTGGCCCTATTGTTACGGCTCCCTGGCAAAGAAAAAAGCGCAGGGGCTAAAGCCCTCATCTTTCTTGCCCCTTAACGGCCCGACTAAAGTCGTGCCCTGATACAAAGCATGACTGGCCAGCCTCGATGCAAAGCGCTAAAGTTGGGCGGTGATACTAGGCACCTAGGTCGAGACTAGACACAAATGCCCAAAGTCCGGCCTTGATACAAAGCGGCAGAGCGGTGACTCCCAGAAAAACGTCAGAGATTTTTCCGCAGACACAGCAAAGCCCGCGCCTTTGGCGCGGGCTTCATGGAATTACCGACAGACTTTAAGCGTTGGTGCTGCTGCCACTGCCGTCGGGTGGAGGGTTCTCGGACATCGCCTTGTCGATTTCTTCGCGGCGCTTGGCCCTTGCTTCGGCGCGCTTCTGGCGCTTCTCGTCCAACTCGTGCTCGGAACCGAGGAGTTCAATGAAGGCCTTCTCGGCTCCATCGCCCTTCTGGAAGCCGGTGCGCACGATGCGCAGATAGCCGCCGGCGCGATCTCCATAACGCGGGGCCACGGTATCGAACAGACGGGAGACTGCTTCCCGGGTCTGCAGATAGGAAAGTGCCAGGCGGCGGGAGTGCAGATCGCCGCGCTTGCCCAGCGTGATCAGCTTTTCTACGTGAGGACGAGCGGCCTTGGCCTTGGTGATGGTCGTCTCTACACGGTCCTCAAGAAGAATGGACGTGACCAGGTTGCGCAGAAGGGCGCGGCGATGGCTGGTGTTGCGTCCTAGTTTGTATCCTGCATTGCGATGGCGCATGGGTTTCTCTTTCTTGCGAAATTAAACGGGTGACCGGTGGGGCCTCCCACCGGTCACTCCAACGAACTAGAAGTTCTCCGGCTCCGACTGGAGGGGAATGTCCACTCCCTCGAGATCCTCGTCGTCGTCATCCTCTTCATCGTCGTAACGGTTGTAGCTTGCTGCCAGGGTTGCGGCCGGCAGTACGCTGGTCGGTCCAGGCACCGCGTTGCCGTGCTCGTCGATCTTCATGCCCAACGACAAGCCCATTTGCGCCAGAATTTCCTTGATCTCGTTCAAGGATTTGCGGCCAAAGTTCTTGGTCTTGAGCATCTCCGGCTCAGTCTTCTGCACCAGCTCGCCGATGGTCTGAATGTTGGCGTTCTTCAAGCAGTTGTAGCTGCGCACGCTCAACTCAAGCTCCTCTACGGAGCGATTGAGGTTCTCGTTGCGCAACTGCATCCGGCCCTCGTCGTGCGCGCTCTCGGCTTCGATCTCTTCCTCGAAGTTGATGAAGATGCTCATGTGGTCCTTGAGCAGCTTGGCCGCAAGGCCGAGCGAATCGGCGGGCAGAACGGAACGATTGGTCCAGACTTCAATGGTCAGCTTGTCATAGTCGGTGATCTGACCCAGACGAGCAGCATCCACGGCGTAGTTCACCTTGCGAACAGGCGAGTGAACTGAGTCCACAGGAATGAAGCCGATCCCTAAATCCGAATCGAAATTCTTGTCGGCGGAAACATACCCACGGCCGCGCTTGAGGCGCATTTCCATGTCCAGCTTGCCACCTTCACTGACGGTCGCGACATAGACATCCTTGTCCAGGATCTCAACGTCTCCGTCGGCCTCGATCATGCCCGACGTCACCACACCCGGCTGGTCCGCACGCAGATAAAGCGCCTTGGGACCTTCCCCGTTGAGCTTGAAGGGAATCTGCTTGAGATTCAGGATGATGTCGGTGGCGTCTTCGACTACGCCGGTGATCGATTGAAACTCGTGCAGTACGCCTTCGATCTTGACTGCGGTTACGGCCGCGCCTTCAATCGACGAAAGCAGCGTGCGCCGCAGCGCGTTGCCGATGGTGGTGCCGAAGCCGCGCTCAAAAGGCTGGGCGCTGAACTTGCCGTATTTTTCGGTTAGTGTCTCCGTATCCACTGCGAGACGTTTCGGTTTTTGGAATCCTCTCCAAAGCATATCTGTGTTCCTCTCCATGCAACGGCGTCGCGAAGCATTCTGCTACGCTCGTGCTTGTGTTCTCCTCGTTGATTGAATCTGTACTCAGCTATGGTTACTTGCTGTAAAGTTCGACGATCAGCTGCTCGTTTACGGGCAGATTCACGTCTTCACGCTTGGGCAGCGCCAGTACCTTGCCGGACAGATTTGCGTGATCCACCTGCAGCCAGCGCGGCGCTACCTGGTGGCTCGCGAACTCCGTCGAGGTTTCGAGTACTGTGAGTTTCTTGCTGCCTTCGCGGATCTTGATCTCGTCGCCCACACTTACCTGGAACGACGGAATGTTCACCTTGCGGCCGTTCACTTCCACATGGCCGTGGCGCACGATCTGGCGCGCCTGGCGCCGCGAGCTGGCGAAGCCGAGGCGGAAGGCCACGTTGTCGAGACGACGCTCGAGCTGCTGCAAGAGCAGTTCGCCGGTGACGCCCTGGGACCGCGACGCCTTCTCGTAATAGGCGCGGAACTGGCTCTCCAGGGTGAAATAAATGCGCTTGGCTTTTTGCTTTTCGCGCAATTGCAGGCCGTAGCCTACGATCTTGGGCTTGCGGTCACGGCCGTGTTGGCCGGGGGCAAAATTGCGCTTCTCAATGGGGCATTTTTCTGAGAAGCACTTGGTGCCCTTCAGAAAGAGCTTGGTGCCTTCGCGACGGCAAAGGCGGCAGACTGGTCCGGTATATCGTGCCACGTAATTCTCCTTACTTCAGAGGCCGACCGGTTTACGGACGCTTTATCGAAAAGAAGTCCTTCGTCCCGGTCCAGCGGTTAAAACTCTTACACGCGCCGGCGCTTGGGCGGACGGCAACCATTGTGCGGAATGGGCGTAACGTCGCGGATGGAGCGGACGTCGAGTCCCGCTGCAGCCAGGGCGCGCACCGCCGACTCACGGCCGGAGCCCGGACCACTTACCCGCACATCAACCGAACGCAGGCCATGGTCCCGCGCCTGGTTGGCGGCGTTCATCGCAGCCTGCTGGGCGGCAAAGGGAGTGCCCTTGCGCGATCCACGGAAGCCGAGCGAACCCGAACTCTTCCATGAAAGCGTGTTGCCCTGGCCGTCGGTGATGGTGACGATGGTGTTGTTGAACGAGGCCTGGACGTAGACCAATCCATATGGAACGTTCTTGCGCTCGCGCTTCTTGAACTTCTTGTTCTTGGCAGCCTTGCCGGATGCCTGCTTCTGCTCCTGCTTCGCCATTAAGTCTTCGCCGTCGCTTTCTTCTTGCCTGCGATTGTGCCCTTACGCGGTCCCTTGCGGGTGCGCGCGTTGGTGTGAGTGCGCTGGCCGCGAACGGGCAGATTGCGCCGGTGGCGCAGTCCACGATAGGACTGAATGTCAATCAGCCGCTTGATGTGCATCGAGACGTCTTTGCGCAGATCGCCTTCGATCTCGCCTTCGTTCTCAATCACCTGCCGGATACGGTTTACCTCGTCTTCGCCCAGATCCTGAACCTTCTTGAACGGGTCCACATTGGCCGTTCCCAGGATGCGTAGCGCTCGAGGGGCGCCGATACCGAATATGTAGGTCAGCGCGATTCTTGCCTGCTTGTGGCGGGGCAGATCGACGCCAGCAATACGTGCCATGCTTAGATCCTTCTTACTTCGTGTGCTCGGAGTGGCTTCGCCGCTTCGAGCCGGTTACTCGTCAAGGTCACGGGAGAGGTTCAACGCAAGCCTTTATGGCTAACTAGCCTCTCCGGTACCGTAATAAGAGGAAAAGCTCCTCAGTTGAGATTTGTTCGATGCCACATCTCAAAATCGAGATGTGGGGCTTAGCCTTGGCGCTGCTTGTGCTTCGAGTTCTCGCAAATCACCCGCACCACACCGCGGCGATGGATGACCTTGCACTTGTCACAAATCTTCTTTACCGATGCCCGTACTTTCATAACTTGCTCCCTCTACTTGTAGCGGTAAACGATCCGGCCCCGGGTCAGATCGTAAGGACTGAGCTCAACCGCCACCCGGTCGCCAGGGAGAATGCGAATGAAGTTCTTCCGCATGCGTCCCGAAACATGAGCCAGAACCTGATGCTTGTTCTCCAGCTCGACTTTGAACATCGCGTTTGGCAACGTCTCCACCACAGTTGCCATTACCTCAATCGCGTCTTCCTTCGACAAACCTTATCCCGATCCGCCTGCGATTCGCGTCCCACAGGCTTTCGTTGCCTACTGCGTCAAAATTACGGCGCCCTCTGCCGTTACCGCGACGGTGTGCTCGAAATGAGCGCTCAAGCTTCCATCCTCGGTGACCGCCGTCCAGCCGTCACTCAGTACCTGCACACCCGGCTTGCCCGCATTCACCATGGGCTCGATCGCCAGGACCATCCCCGCGCGCAGTTTGGTTCCCGCTCCCCGCTGCCCATAATTAGGAACCTGCGGATCTTCATGCATGCGGGTCCCAATACCGTGGCCCACAAAGTCCCGGACTACACTGAACCCGTCCGCCTCTACCACTTCCTGTACCGCCGCGCCAATATCCCCCAGCGTCGCTCCGGGGCGCACCACCCCGATTGCGGTCTCGAGCGATGCCTTGGTCACGTCCAACAACCGCTTGGCCTTCGGCGCTACCGCCGATCCCACGGGAACCGTGATCGCGGAATCACCGTAGTAGCCGTCCAGCACCACCCCGCAGTCGATAGAAACGATATCCCCATCGTGGAGCACGCTCTCTTTCGAGGGAATGCCGTGCACCACCTGCTCGTTTACCGAAGTGCACAAAACACAGGGGTAACCGCGATAGCCTTTAAAAGCAGAGGTGGCTCCCGATGCTGCAATCTTGCTTTCCGCCGCCACTTCCAGATCGAGCGTAGTGACGCCGGGCTTGACGAGCGACCGTACATGCTCCAGCACCTCGCGCACTACCGCTCCACTGCGCCGCATCTTTTCAATCTCCTGCGGCGTCTTGATCATGATGGCCATCGGCCTGTTCTACTCTCTTTCTCTCACTCAAAAACTCGCCCCACCGGGCGAGAAAACTTCCTGATACTGAAACTGCTAATTCTGGGATCGGAGTCGCGCTACCGCGGCCATGATGCCCGCCATTACCTCGTCCGCCGGCTGCTCGCCATCCACTTCGACGAACCGGCTGCTGGCGCGATAATGTTCCACCACCGGCGCCGTCAGCGCCGTATAAGTGCGCATCCGCTCATGGAAAACCGCTTCCGTGTCATCCGCGCGCTGGACCAGCGGTGTGCCTTCCACATCGCATACCGTGTCTACTTTCGGCGGCTGCAGGTAAACGTTGTAAATGCGCTGGCAGGTTGGACAGTTGCGCCGACCCGTGATACGACGCAACAATTGAGTATAACTTACCTGGATACTTACCGCAATCAGCGGAAGCCCGTCTGGCACTGCTGCCAAGCGGGCATCGAGCCACTCAGCTTGGGCCAGGGTCCGGGGATACCCGTCCAAAATGTAGCCCCGCGCGGTATCGGGTTGGGCCAGCCGTTCCGCCACCATCTGGTTGACCAGGTCGTCGGGAACCAGTTTGCCCGAGTTCATGATCTGCGTAGCCACCTGGCCTAGGGGTGTTCCGCGATCCCTGTGGTCCCGCAGCAGGTCACCGGTCGAGATCTGGGGGATTCCCCAGGCGGCCATGATTCCCTTGGCCTGCGTGCCCTTACCGACGCCCGGCGCCCCCATTAGCAAGATGGGGCCGGGAATCACCAGCTTTTCGTCGGTAGCGTGCGATCTTTCCACCACTTGCAAAGGGCCTACCACGACCGCCTTCCGCGGACCCGGCCGCTGCGGGGCGAGAAGCCGTCGTAGTGGCGCATGATTAACTGCGACTCCACCTGGTTGACCGTATCCATGGCCACGCCCACCACAATCAGCAGCGAAGTGCCGCCGAAGTAGAAGGTGAAGTTCAACCCGTGGGTGACCCAAGTGGGCAGTGATTCGAAGAACCCGCCTACGAGCCAGAGATTATTCAGGTGGATGCCGCTGATCAGGATCTGTGGGATCAACGAGATCACGACCAGGTAAAGCGCGCCGACCAGGGTGATGCGGGTGAGAACGTCGTTCACAAAATCGGAGGTACGCTTGCCGGGACGAATACCGGGGATGAAGCCGCCATACTTGCGCATATTGTCGGCGATATCGTCGGGACGGAAAACGATGGAGATGTAGAAGTAGGCAAAGAAAACAATGCCCACGATGTACAGCAGCTCGTACCAGGGTTCCCCAAGGCGCAGGCCGTCGAAGACGCGGGTCAGGAAGCCGCTGTTGCGCACGTAGCCGGAGCTGGCGAAGAGCAGCGGGGCGGAGAGAATTGAGCTGGCGAAGATGACCGGCATGACGCCACCGGAGTTGACCTTGAGCGGCAGGTGCGTGGACTGACCGCCCATCATGCGCCGGCCGACGATCCGCTTGGCATACTGCACCGGGATGCGCCGTTCGCTGCGCTCGACAAACACGATGAAGGCCACGGTGGCGATCATGACCACGATCAAGATGACCAACGCCGGAATGGTGAATGATCCCCAGGCTTGGGTGCGCGCCTTGTCGATTAAGTCTTGAATGCCGCGGGGCAGGCCGACCACAATGCCGGCGAAGATCAGCAGGCTCATGCCGTTGCCAATGCCGCGGTCGGTAATCTGCTCGCCCAGCCACATGATGAAGGCGGTTCCGGTGGTGAGCGTGACGATGGTCATCAGGATGAAGCCGATTCCGGGGTTCAAGACGTAGGAGACACCGCCGGAGCCGTGGGAGAGGGTCAGGGCGATGGCCAGCGACTGCACGGCGCCCAGAACGACGGTGACGTAGCGGGTCCATTGGGTGATTTTGCGGCGCCCCAGCTCCCCTTCTTTCTGCAGCTTGGCCAATGGCTCGTAAACCACGGTGAGCAGCTGGAAGATGATGGAGGCGGTGATGTAGGGCATGATGCCCAGGGCGAAGATGGTCAGGCGGCGAAGGTTGCCGCCGCTGAACAGATCGACCAGGCCGAGGGCGCTGCCCGCCTGCTGGTCAAAGAACTGTGCCAGCAGCTTGAGGTTCACTCCGGGAGTAGGTATCTGCGAGCCCAGACGATATACGGCCAGGATACCGAGGGTGAACAAGACCCGCTTGCGCAGGTCGGGGATGCGGAAGATATTAGCGATCTTCTCAAACATATGTTTCCTGTGTCGTCATCGATCGTGAACTTGCTCAGAGCCGCTGTTTAGGCGACCAGAACGGCCTTACCGCCGGCTTTCTCGATCTTTTCCTGGGCCGACTTGGAAAACTTATGTGCGTGCACCGTCACCGCGACGGTCAACTCACCATCACCCAGCACCTTGACCAGGCCATGGCGCTTCTTGAGCAGGCCCTTGGCGGCGAAGGTCTCGAGGGTCAACTCCTTAAGGCCTTCGGCGTGGAGCTCCGCGACGCGGCTCAGGTTAACCACCGAGTATTCGGTACGGAAGATGTTGGTGAAGCCGCGCTTGGGCAGGCGGCGATGCAGCGGCATCTGCCCACCTTCAAAGCCACGCATCATGTGGGAGCCGGAACGCGAACGCTGCCCCTTGTGGCCTCGGGTCGAAGTCTTGCCCATGCCCGAGCCCATACCGCGGCCGACACGCTTTTTGTTGCTGTTGGCCTGTTTGGGGGCTCGCAGATTAGAAAGATTTTTTGCCATACTATCCTCGCTCAACGCCGGCTGGTCCTGCCAGTCCGACTCGCTTATGTACTACTTAACGATCCGCACTAAATGGGGCACGGTCTTGACCATGCCGCGGATCGACGCCGTGTCCTCACGCTCCACCACTTGATTGAGCCGGGTGAAGCCTAACCCTTTGACCACCCTCTTGTGCTTCTCCGGGGTGGAAATCGAGGACCGGTAGTATTGCAGGCGCATCATCGCCTTCGCTTGCTTGGGAGTCGCTGCCATCAATATAGCTCCTGTACCTGCTTGCCGCGAGCGGCAGCTACTTCGCCACGATCCCGCAACTGCACCAGCGCATCGAAGGTGGCCTTGACCACATTGTGCGGATTGGCGGTGCCCAGGCTCTTGGTCAGGACATTTTGCACCCCGACCGAGGTCATCACCGCGCGCACCGCGCCGCCGGCAATCACGCCCGTGCCTTCCGGCGCCGGCTTCAAGAGCACATGCCCGGAACCGAAGCGACCCAATACCTGATGGGGTATGGTCGTCTCCGACAAATTGACGTGCACCAGGTTCTTTTTGGCCGCCTCGATGCCCTTACGGATCGCCTGCGGGACTTCCTTGGCCTTGCCCGAGCCAAAGCCAACCACCCCGGCAGCGGGATCCCCGACCACCACCAGCGCCGCAAAGGACATGTTCTTGCCGCCCTTAACTACTTTGGTGACACGATTGATGGACACCACCTGATCCTTCAGGTTGTACTGCCCGGCGTCCAGTTTCCGCTTGAGTATTGCCATGCTGTTTTCCGATCCTTCCAGAACCGTTAGAACTCCAAACCTGCTTCACGTGCCGCATCGGCCAAGGCCTTGATGCGCCCATGGTAGAGATAGCCGCCGCGATCGAAGACCACCTTCTTGATTCCCTTTTCCAGAGCGCGCTCTGCTACCAGCTTGCCCACTTCCTTGGCCGCAGCCACGTTGCCACCAGTCTTCAACTTGGCGGACAGGGTGGAGGCGGAGAGGATGGTTTCTCCCTTGGAGTCGTCGATGACCTGGGCATAAATGTGGTTCAGCGAGCGGTATACGTTCAGCCGCGGGCGCACTGCAGTGCCTTCCATCTTCTGGCGTATACGAAAGTGCACGCGCTGGCGAATTACATTTCTCTGTCTTATCGGGAGCATCTGGTTCTTCCTTCCTAAAAGCGGAGCTGCCCTGCAACCCCGTTCGGTTTACTTCGCGCCGGTCTTGCCGACCTTCTTCTTCAAGCGCTCGCCCACATAGCGGACGCCTTTGTTCTTGTAGGGGTCGGGCTTACGCAGCGAGCGCATGTCGGCGGCTACCTGGCCTACCTTCTGGCGATCGATGCCGCTGATGGTCAGCCGCGTCTGCTTGGGATCGATAGCTACGTCGATGCCCGTGGGCAGAGGAAACTCGATGGGATGAGAGAAGCCCAGGGTAAAGACCACTATCCCTTTGCCCTTCAGCTCGGCGCGATAGCCGATGCCGACGATATCCAGCTCCTTGGTCCAACCCTTGGTCACGCCTTCGACCGCGTTCGAGACCAGCGCGCGGGTCAAGCCATGCAGAGGGGCTAGATCTTCCTTCTCCCGCACCGCCAGCAGAGTGCCGTCTTTCTTCTCGAGCGTGATGCCGCTGGGCAGCATGGCGGTCAGTTTGCCCTTGGGGCCCTCGACCAGCACGGTGTTGCCCTGCACGGTGTACTTCACGCCTGCGGGTAACGGAATCGGTTTCTTGCCTATACGCGACATATTTTTCTCAATCCTTCGCGGCTTGCGAGTCGCGGTCCCGACAAGCCGGGATCGTTCCACTGCAGCCAGAGCGCGGTGCGCTCAAATCCTTACCAGACCTCGCAGAGAATCTCGCCGCCGACACCTTCGCGCCGCGCTTGCCGGCCGGTCATCACGCCGCGAGGCGTGGTCATGATGCTGATGCCGAGTCCGCTCTGCACACGCTTGATCTCATCCCGGCCGACATAGACGCGGCACCCGGGCCGCGAGACACGGGACAGGTCGCGAATGGCGGCTTCGTTGTTGGCGCCGTACTTGAGGTAGACCCGCAGCACTGCGCGGCCATTCTCTTCAGCCGCCTTGTAGTTGGCGATGTAGCCTTCTTCCTTGAGGATGCGGGCAATCTCGGTCTTCAACTTCGAGGCCGGAACATCCAGCTTTTGGTGGCGCGCCCGGATGGAATTGCGGATGCGCGTCACAAAGTCAGCTACTGGATCGGTTAAACTCATTCTCTCTCCTCCACTCCCCGTTCGCTCCGACATATGAAATGCCGCAGAACCAGCGGGAATGTTGTGGTTACATCAAGACCCGGTGTAGGGTCGATTACTTACCAACTTGACTTGACGACACCGGGGATTTCGCCCCGAAGCGCCAGCTGGCGGAAGCACAAGCGGCATAGACCGAACTTGCGCAGATAAGCGCGCGGACGGCCGCAGATCTTGCAGCGATTGTGCTGGCGGCTGGAAAACTTCGGCTTGCGTGCGTCTTTTACTCGTTTTGCTGTAGTGGACATTCGTCTCTCTTCCTTATGCCGTCTGCCGGAAAGGTATGCCAAACTGCCGCAGCAGGGCACGCGCCTGGTTATCGTCCCTGGCTGTGGTCACGATGGTGACGTTCATGCCCTTCAACTTATCCACCCGGGCATAATCAACTTCGGGAAAAATCAGCTGGTCGCGCATACCCAGCGTGTAGTTGCCTCGCCCGTCAAAGCTCTTGGTCGATACGCCGCGAAAGTCACGCACACGGGGTAGTGCGACCGAGATCAGGCGATCGAGAAATTCGTACATGATGTCGCCGCGCAGGGTGACCATGGCGCCGATGGGCATGCCTTCGCGTACCTTGAAGGCGGCGATGGACTTCTTGGCCCGGGTGGTTACCGGCTTTTGCCCGGCTACCGAAGCCAGGTCAGCCACCAGCGGATCCATGATCTTCACGTTCTGCGTGGCCTCGCCCAGGCCCATATTGAGAACGATCTTTTCCAGGCGGGGCACTGCCATCAGGTTGCTGAGGCCCAGCTCTTTCTGCAATGCCGGCCTGATTTCTTTTTGGTACTTCTCTTTGAGTCTCGCGTTCACTTTCGCTGCCATCGGTCTGTCTCTTTTCTTTTCACGGTCCCGGAGTGGGCCTTGCCCGTTTACCGTTGCGTGAGCTAATTCCGCTTACTTCTTTTTCGGTTACTTCTTTTTCGGAGCAAGGGTCTGGCCGCACTTCTTGCATACCCGAACCTTGGTATCGCCTTCGAACTTGTGACCCACGCGTGTCGGCCCGCAGGTGCCGCAGACCAACATCACGTTCGAGATCTGGATGGCCGCTTCCTGCTCCGCGATGCCGCCCTTGATGTTGCGCTGCGGATTGGGATGCACGTGCTTCTTGACCATGCGGACATGCTCCACCAGTACCCGATCCTTGTCGCTGAGCACGCGCAGCACGCGGCCGCGCTTGCCTTTATCGGTGCCGGTAATCACTTCCACCGTGTCATTGCGTTGTAACTTCAGTGCCATAAAATCCTCGCTTCCGCTCGCCCGGCCTTAGATGACTTCCGGAGCCAGCGACACAATCTTCAAAAACTTCTTTTCGCGCAGTTCGCGGGCCACCGGGCCGAAGACGCGCGTGCCCACCGGTTCTCCCGCATCGTTGATCAGCACTGCGGCGTTCTGGTCAAAGCGGATGTAAGTGCCATCGCGGCGGCGATATTCTTTCCGCGTCCGCACCACGACCGCCTTCACCACCACGCCCTTCTTGACCTGACCATCGGGAGATGCTTCCTTTACGGAGGCAGTGATCACATCGCCCAAGCCGGCCTTTTTTCCGCTCGAGCCACCCAAGGGCAGAATCATCTGCAGCTTGCGCGCGCCGGAATTATCGGCTACGTCCAGCATGGTTCTCATTTGTACTGCCATACTCGTATCTCCTTACGGTGTTGCCCTTGCTACTGAAATCTTCCGCCGGAGGGTTCTAAAAAAAATCCCTCAGGGGCTAAAGCCCTCATAGCTGTAGCTTTTACGGCCCGGCTAAAGTCGTGCCCTGATACAAAACATTAGCTTTGATACAGCCTGTAAAGCCCTGCCTTTATACAAGCATTAGTTTTGCTGCAGCCTGCAAAATCCGTGAATAAAACCCACCTTCAACTAGACGACCGGTGTTGCTACTTCTTCGACTTGCGGCAGAGAGGAGCGGCGAACCACTTCTTCCAGCGTCCAGCGCTTCAGCTTGCTCAGCGGCCGGCTCTCGCGAATCCTTACTACGTCGCCGACGCGGGCTGAGTTCTGCTCGTCGTGGGCATAGAACTTTTTGTTGATCTTGATTACACGCTTGTACTTGGGATGAGTCTTGCGCATCTCCACCTGGACCACGATGGTCTTCTGCATCTTGGTGGAAACGACACTGCCAATCTTTTCCGTGCGCCGTGATTCCGGCTTAGTTCCTGTGGCATCCGACATGGCTTAACGAGCCTCTTTTCCGGCCGGCTTGGCCTTCTTGGTTTTAGCGGCCTTGGCTGGCTTGGCAGTTGCCTCGCTGGCCGGCTGCAGGGCAGCACCGTGCAGACCGAGTTCCCGCTCGCGGGCGATGGTCTTGATTCGGGCTACGTCTTTGCGCAGATCGCGCAGCTTCTTCACGCCTTCGTTCTGCCCCAACTTCATCTGGAAGCGCAGGCGAAAGAGCTGCTCGGCGGATTGCTTTTCCTGCCGCGCCAGCTCTTCATCGTTCAAATTGCGAATCTTTTCCGTTTCCATGGCTCTTCTTCTCCGCTACTTGACGACCGCGGTTACTTTGACATCGTGGCGCATCACGAATCGCGTCTTGAGGGGCAGCTTGTTCGAAGCCAATCGCATGGCCTCGGCAGCTATTTCGGGGTTGACCCCTTCCATCTCAAAGAGCACCTTGCCCGGGCGAACCACCGCCACCCAATGATCGGGAGCTCCCTTGCCTTTGCCCATACGGGTTTCGGCAGGCTTCTTGGTTACCGGCTTGTCAGGAAACAGCCGCAGCCAGATCTTGCCGCCACGCTTGATGAAACGCGTCATGGCCACACGGCTGGCTTCAATCTGCCGGTCGGTGATGTAGCCGCACTCCATTACCTTGAGCCCGTAGTCTCCAAAGGAGAGTTCGGAGCCGCGCCACGCCTTACCCTTCATGCGACCGCGCTGCTGCTTGCGGTACTTGACCTTCTTTGGCATCAACATGACTAAAACACCCCGCTGGTGCCGGCCGGTTGTGGCTGGCGGCGCTTCTGCTCGTAAATGTCACCGCGATAGATCCAGGTCTTGACCCCGATGACGCCGTAGGTGGTGCGTGCTTCGGCAAAGCCGTAGTCGATATCCGCGCGCAGGGTGTGCAACGGAAGCCGCCCCTGCAGATACCACTCGGAACGCGCGATCTCGTTGCCATTCAACCGCCCGGAGACGCGAACCTTGATCCCCTTGCAGCCAAAGCGCAATGCCGAATCGACCGCCTTACGCATGGCACGGCGAAAGCCCACGCGCTTTTCCAGCTGGAGAGCGATGTTCTCGGCCACCAACTGCGCATCCAGCTCCGGCTTGTTGACCTCGAGGATGTCGATGAAGACGTCGCGGTTGGTGCGCTTTTGCAGATCCGTCTTGAGCTTCTCGATCTCAGCGCCCTTGCGGCCGATCACGATGCCTGGACGCGCGGTGCGGATGATGAGGCGCAGCTTGTTGCCCGGACGCTCGATCTCGACCGAGCTGACGCCGGCAGCCTTGAGCTTCTCCTTCAACTCCTCGCGCAGGTGCACATCTTCAATCAGCAACTTGTCGTAGTCGCGCTCGACGAACCAGCGTGACCGCCATGGCTTGTTGACGCCTAGTCGAAAGCCGTAAGGATGAACTTTTTGTCCCATAATTTCCTCGAACCTACTTTGCGGCCTTCTTCCAGTTTTTTGCTGCGCTCTTCTTAGCTACGGCCTTCTTCGCTGCAGCTTTCTTGGCCGCGCCCCTCAGCAAACGCTTCTTGGGCGCCGCTGCTTCCGGCTCAGCCGTTTCCACCAGGCCGCCGCGCTTGCGCTCCGCCACCGCAATCACGATGTGCGCCAGACGCCGCTGATAGCGGAAGGCTCGTCCCATCGGCGCCGGACGGATACGCTTCAGGCGCGGTCCTTCGTTGGCTAGCGCGGTCTTGACGTAGAGGTTGTCTACATCCAGATCGAGCTCGCGCTCCTGGCTGAGATAGTTCGCGTTCTGAATCGCCGCGCGCAGCACTTTCTCGACCAAGGGCGCTACACCCTTCTTGGTGAAGGCCACCGTCTCCAGTGCTTCGCCCACGCGGCGCCCCTTGATCAGCTCCAACACCAAGCGAGCTTTCTGCGGCGATACCCGCTGGAACTTCGCTTCGGCCCGGAATTCCTGTGTTTCCAGTTGCATTGGCTTCTTCCTTACTATTAGCGAGGCTTGGCCGACGACTCGGCTGCTTTCGCCGAGTGACCCTTAAAGGTCCGCGTCGCGGAAAACTCGCCCAGCTTGTGCCCTACCATGTTTTCCGTCACGTAGACGGGAATAAACTTTCTGCCGTTGTGCACCGCGATGGTGTGTCCCACCATATCCGGATGGATGGTCGAGCGGCGCGACCAGGTACGAAGGACCTTTTTGTCGTTCGTCGCATTCATCGCTTCGATCTTCACCATCAGGTGGGTGTCGATAAACGGACCCTTTTTTGTCGAACGTGCCATAGCTCTCGCTGCTCCTGAACTACTATTTCTTGGCGCGGCTAACGATAAACGTATCGGTCCGCTTGTTGTTGCGCGTCTTGTAGCCGCGCGTCGGCTGTCCCCACGGGGTGACCGGATGACGGCCGCCCGAGGTCTTGCCTTCGCCGCCGCCGTGCGGGTGATCGACCGGGTTCATGGACACGCCGCGATTGCTGGGACGAATGCCCTTCCAGCGATTGCGTCCGGCCTTGCCGATCGACACATTCTCATGATCGGTATTGCCTACCTGGCCCACGGTCGCCATGCACGCTACCAACACCCTGCGGGTTTCGCCCGAGGGCAGTTTCAAGAGCGCGTAGTCGCCCTCTTTGGCCACCAGCTGGGCTGACGCCCCCGCCGAGCGCACCATCTGCGCGCCTTTGCCGGGACGGAGCTCGACGTTGTGCACCGTGGTGCCGGAGGGAATGTTCTTGAGCGGCAACGCATTGCCGACCAGAATGTCAGCCTCAGGCCCGCTCATGATCGTCTGCCCTACCTTCAGCCCTACCGGCTGAATGATGTAGCGCTTCTCACCGTCCAGGTAATGCACCAGCGCGATGCGCGAGGAGCGGTTGGGATCGTATTCGATCGAGGCCACCTTGCCGGGCACGCCAAACTTGTCCCGCTTGAAGTCCACCAGGCGGAGCTTCTGCTTATGGCCACCGCCATGGTGACGCATCGTCAGGTCGCCGGAATTGCGGCGGCCTCCGGTGCGCTGCTTGACTGCCAGCAGCGGCTTGTGCGGGCGATTGGTCGTAATGTCGTCGTTTACCAGAGTTGTCTGGAAACGCAGCGTTGGTGTGATCGGTCTGTATGTCTTGATCGGCATCGTTTCGCTCGTACTTCCAAGTGCTAAAACAGTTTCCCAGTTACGGGGTACCACGCATTACATCGCGTTGACGTAGTCGGGCATCTTCTCGCCCTTCTGCAGGCGAACGTAGGCCTTCTTCCAATCAGGGCGAAATCCGGAGAACTTGCCCCGGCGGCGCTCCTTGCCCAGGAAGTTGGCGGTACGCACGCTCCGTACCTTGACCTTGAATAGCGTCTCGACCGCTTGCTTGACCTCAGTCTTGGTTGCGTCCGGGGCCACATCAAACACCAGAGTGCTTTCCACTTCCTTGACGCCCAAGCCCTTTTCAGTAATGAGGGGGCGCTTGATCACGTTATAAAGAGTCGGCATCAGGCCACCTCCGAACCGGCCGCAAGCTTGCGCCGGGATACAGTCTTCTTCAACGACTCTTGCAATTGCTCGATCGCGGCGCGGGAAAAAATCGCCCGCTCGTAGCGCAGCAGATCGTAAGGATGCACTTCCTTGGTTAGCAGCAACTCCACCCGATCGAGGTTGCGTGAACCGAGCAACAGCGTGCGACTTGGCGCCTGACCACCCTCGACCAGCAAGGTAGTCCGCCTGGCATCGAGCTTGTCCAGCGCCGCGCGATAGGCCTTGGTCTTGGCGTCAGCGAGCTCCAGGCTATCGACTACGGTCAGCTTGCCATCGGCCAGCTTCGAGGCCAATGCGGAGCGCAGGGCGCCGAGCAGCTTCTTGCGGGGAAAGGCGTAGTCATAGCTGCGCGGCTGGGGTCCGTGAACCGTGCCGCCGTGGCGCCAGAGCGGGGAACGCACCGAGCCTACACGAGCCCGTCCCGTACCCTTCTGCTTCCACAACTTCTTGCCTGCGCCGGAGACCAGCTTCTTGTTCTTGGTGGCGGCCGTACCTTGCCGCATCGCGGCGCGATAATGCTTCACCGCTTCCCATAGGAGCGCCTCGTTGATCTGGTCGGCCGCGAAAATCTCGTCCGCCAGCTCGAGCGAGCCTACCTTTTGTCCACCGAGATCCACTACATCAATCTGTGCCATATGCAATTCCTTAAAAGTCCTATTTCTTCGCCTTGGCGGCTGAGGGCTTGCCACCGGAAGCCTTCTTCGAGGCCTTCAACGGATCGACCGTACCGCCGCCACCAAAGCCACGACGCTCCCGCGGCGGCGCCTTGGACTTGGAAATCATCACGTAGCCATCGCGCGGACCGGGGATCGCACCCTCGACCATCAATAGGTTCTCGTCCAGGTCGATGCCGCGAATGCGTAGATTCCGCACCGTGACCCGCTCGGCTCCCATGTGCCCCGGCATGCGCTGCCCGGGAAAGACGCGCGAAGGAAACGAGGACGCACCGATCGAGCCCTGCACCTGGAACATGTGACCGTGCGCCTTTGGGCCACCGCCAAAATGATGCCGGCGAACTACACCGGCAAAGCCACGGCCCTTGCTGGTGCCCACCACGTCGACGTACTTGGCGTCGTCGAAAATATCCACCAGTACTTTGTCGCCCGCCTTGAGTGCTGGAGCGGCGTCTTCACCGGCGGAGCTATTGACCAGCTCCAGGGGAACTTCGCGCATCAACTTCACCGGCGGGACATTGTTCTTGGCGAAGTGCCCGGCCATCGGCTTATTCACCTTGCCACCCTTGACAAACTCGATCAGGCCGATCTGCGCCGCACTGTAGCCGTCGCCGGCCAGCGTCTTCAGCTGGGTCACTACGCACGGACCCGCCTGCAGCACGGTGACCGGGTGCACTTCACCCTTGTCATCGAACAACTGCGTCATCCCGATCTTCTTGCCCAGAATTCCTGTTACCGACATGATGCTCTCCTGCTTACTTCTCGAATGCCTTAATCTCAACATCCACGCCGGCGGGAAGATCGAGCTTCATCAGCGCATCGATGGTTTGCTGCGTGGGCTCGAGAATATCGATCAGCCGCTTATGGGTACGGATCTCGAAGGCCTCGCGCGATTTCTTGTCGACGTGCGGGGAACGCAGCACGCAGTATTTGTTCTTCACAGTCGGCAACGGAATAGGACCCGCGACCTGTGCGCCGGTGCGCTTTGCCGTCTCGACGATCTCGCCGGTCGAGGTATCGAGCACGCGATAGTCGTAAGCCTTAAGCCGAATGCGAATTCTCTGTCCTACCATCTCAATTCCCTTCGTGGTATCCCACTCAAGCCCAAAACCAGGGCTTGAATGAGGCACCCAACGTCTACTTACTTGAGGATTTCGCTGATGGTGCCGGCGCCTACCGTGCGGCCACCCTCGCGGATGGCAAAACGCAGACCCTTTTCCATCGCCACCGGGGTATGCAACTCAATCTCCAGCTGCACATTGTCCCCCGGCATCACCATCTCCGTGCCTTCCGGCAGCTTCGCCGTACCCGTTACGTCCGTGGTGCGGAAGTAAAATTGCGGCCGGTAGCCGTTGAAGAACGGCGTGTGACGGCCACCCTCTTCCTTGCTCAACACGTAAATCTCACCCTTGAACTTGGTGTGCGGCGTAATCGACCCTGGCTTGGCCAGGACCATCCCGCGCTCCACGTCTTCCTTGGCTATGCCGCGCAGCAGCAGACCCGCGTTGTCCCCCGCAAGTCCTTCATCCAGCTGCTTTTTGAACATCTCGACCCCGGTCACTACCGTCTTGCGGGTTTCCCGGAAACCGACAATCTCCGCTTCCTCGCCCACCTTGATCTTGCCCCGCTCGATCCTGCCCGTCACCACCGTGCCACGGCCGGAAATGGAGAAAATGTCCTCAATCGGCATCAGGAAGGGCTGGTCAACGGCGCGCGCCGGCAAGGGTACATTCTTGTCTACCGCATCCATCAACTCGTCAATCTTGGCTTCCCATTGCGCCTCGCCGTTCAGGCCGCCTAAGGCCGAGCCGCGAATCACCGGCACATCGTCCCCAGGGAAGTTGTACTTCGACAACAGCTCCCGGACTTCCATTTCCACCAGGTCCGTCAGCTCCTCGTCTTCCACCGCATCGCACTTGTTCAGAAAGACCACGATGTACGGCACACCGACCTGGCGGGCCAACAGCACGTGCTCCTTGGTTTGCGGCATGGGACCGTCGGTCGCCGCCACTACCAGGATCGCTCCGTCCATCTGCGCCGCGCCGGTGATCATGTTCTTGATGTAGTCGGCGTGTCCCGGGCAGTCCACGTGCGCATAGTGACGGTTGGCCGTCTCATACTCCACGTGCGCGGTCGCAATTGTGATGCCGCGCTCCCGCTCCTCAGGCGCATTGTCAATCGAATCAAACGAACGAAACTGTATCTTCGGATTGTGCTTCGACAATACCTTGGTGATCGCTGCCGTCAGCGTCGTCTTGCCGTGATCAATGTGCCCAATCGTCCCCACGTTCACGTGCGGCTTGGACCGGTCAAACTTTTCCTTCGCCATCTCGTCCCTCTCTCCTGCTCAAATCAAAAACTTCTACAAATTTCGCGCTGAACCCCAGGACTCCGTCCTGGGTCATTTTCAGCCGTCCCTGCGGGACTGATTCGTGTTTTCAATTTCTACCCAGGACTGCGTCCTGGGCTACTCTCAGCCGTCCCTTCGGGACTCATTTTTGAACTAGCACGCCAGATGTACGGGCTGAACCACGTACGTCTGGCCTGCCTTCTGGATTACTTGCCCTGGTTGCGGCCAATGATCTCTTCTGACACCGACCGCGGCGCTTCTTCATAGCGGTTGAAGTGCATCGAGTAATTGGCCCGGCCCTGGGTCGAAGAGCGCATGTGGGTGGCATACCCGAACATCTCGCTCAACGGCACATTGGCCTTGATGACCTGCGATCCGGCACGGTGCTCCATACCTTCGATCCGGCCACGGCGGGAGTTCAGGTCGCCGATGATGGTCCCCATATACTCCTCCGGCACCACCACTTCGACAGACATCACCGGCTCCAGCAATACCGGAGTCGCCTTGCGGGCCGCTTCCTTGAACGCCATCGATCCGGCAATCTTGAAGGCCATTTCGTTGGAGTCGACATCGTGGTAGCTGCCGTCAAAGAGGGTCGCCTTGACGTCGACGATCTCGTAGCCGGCCAGCACCCCGCCCTGCAGCGCCTCACGAATGCCCTGCTCGGTCGGCTTGATGTATTCCTTGGGCACCACGCCGCCCTTGATGTCGTTTACAAACTCGAAGCCTTTGCCGGGCTCGTTGGGCTCGACGCGGATCTTCACGTGCCCGTAGTTGCCCGACCCACCGGTCTGGCGGATGTACTTGCCTTCCGCCTCCGCCTTCTTGCGGATGGTCTCGCGATAGGCGACCTGGGGCTTACCTACATTGGCCTCAACCTTGTACTCACGCATCATGCGGTCGACGATGATTTCCAGATGCAACTCGCCCATGCCGCTGATGATGGTCTGGCCGGAGTCAGGATCGGTATGCACCTTGAAGGTGGGATCTTCCTGCGCCAGCTTGGCCAGCGCCATGCCCATCTTCTCCTGGTCCGCCTTGGTCTTCGGCTCGACTGCAACGTGAATGACTGGAGCGGGGAAATCGATTGATTCGAGCACGATCGGCGCCTTGTCGGTGCAAATCGTATCGCCTGTGACCAGGTTCTTGAGCCCCACGCAGGCGCAAATGTCGCCGGCATAGATCTCGACAATCTCTTCCCGCTTGTTGGCATGCATCTTGAGCAGGCGTCCGATGCGCTCACTCTTGCCAGTGCGCGGATTGAGTACCGTGTCACCCGTCTTCAGATGGCCGGAATAGAGCCGGACAAAGATCAACTGCCCGACAAAAGGATCGGTCATGATCTTGAATCCCAGCGCAGTCAGCGGCTCGCTGTCGTCAGCATGGCGGAGGATGACCTCTTCCATGTTGTCGGGGTTGTGGCCCTCGATCGGAGGAACATCGAGCGGGCTGGGCAGATACTCAACCACCGCGTCGAGCAGCGTCTGCACACCCTTGTTCTTGAACGAACTGCCGCACAGCACGGGGAAAAGCTTCATCCCGATGACAGCGCCGCGCAGCGCTTTGCGCAGCTCGGCCGCGGTGGGCGTCTCGCCCTCGAGAAACTTGTGCAGCATCTCGTCGTCATTTTCAGCTACCGATTCGACCAGTTGCATACGAAAGGCTTCCGCCTTCTTGAGCAGGTTGGCGGGAATCTCCTCGACGTCATACTTGGCGCCCATGGTCTCGTCGTGCCACAGAATGGCACGCATCTCGATCAGGTCGATCACGCCCTTGAAGCCGGCCTCCTGACCGATGGGGATCTGAATGGCGACCGGGCGCGCGTTCAACCGCTTGCGGATGGTGTCGATGGCATGCTCAAAATCGGCACCCATCTTGTCCATCTTGTTGATGAAGCAAATGCGGGGCACGCCGTACTTGTCGGCCTGCCGCCACACGGTCTCGGATTGCGGCTCGACACCGTGCACGGCGTCAAAGACGGCAACTGCGCCGTCGAGCACGCGCAGGCTGCGCTCGACCTCCGCGGTGAAGTCCACGTGGCCAGGGGTATCGATGATATTGATGCGGATATCCCGCCAGGTGCAGGTGGTGGCAGCCGAAGTGATGGTGATGCCGCGCTCCTGCTCCTGCTCCATCCAGTCCATCGTCGCCGTGCCTTCGTGCACTTCGCCGATGCGGTGGGTGATGCCGGTATAAAACAAAATCCGCTCCGTCGTTGTTGTCTTGCCGGCGTCGATGTGCGCCATGATTCCGATATTCCGGCAACGATCGAGTGGTACTAGACGAGGCACGGTATTTTCTCTCACTCTCGCGCGAGACGTAAGGCTCGCGATTTTTCCTGCTGCTCTTGTTGCGCCCGTTCCTTACCGGCAACAGGCCCCGATTCCTAAATGATCGCCGTTACCTACCAGCGGTAGTGGGCAAATGCCTTGTTCGCCTCAGCCATGCGATGGACATCTTCCTTCTTCTTCATGGCTGCGCCGCGGCCGTTGGCCGCATCCAGCAGTTCGCTGGTCAACTTGTCGATCATGCCCTTTTCGCCCCGCGCCCGGCCGTAGGTCACCAGCCAGCGGATGGCGAGCGAAGTACGCCGCTCGGGATTGACTTCGATCGGCACCTGGTAGTTGGCGCCGCCCACACGACGGGTCTTCACTTCCAGCAGCGGCTTGCAGTTCTCGACTGCCTTCTTGAACAGCTTCAACGCCTCGTCGCCGCCCTTTTGCTCCAGGTTGGTCATCGCCTGGTAGAAGATGCCCTGAGCGGTCGACTTCTTGCCGTCCCACATCATGGAGTTGACAAACTTTGTGACCAGCGACGAGTTGTACACCGGATCGGCGGCCACTTCCCGTTTCGCGATATGTCCTTTTCTCGGCATAAAAAACCTTTCCCTTGACTACTTAGCCCCGCTCTTGGGGCGCTTGGCGCCATACTTCGAACGGCTCTGTTTCCGATTGGCTACGCCGACGGAATCAAGCGTGCCGCGCACGACGTGATAGCGCACGCCGGGCAGATCCTTCACACGTCCCCCGCGGATCAGAACAATCGAGTGCTCCTGCAGATTGTGGCCGATGCCGGGGATATAGGTCGTTACTTCGACGCCGTTGGTCAGGCGGACGCGCGCAACCTTACGCAACGCCGAGTTTGGCTTCTTGGGCGTTTGCGTGTAAACGCGGGTGCAGACGCCGCGCCGCTGCGGCGACCCCTGGAGCGCCGGCGATGCGGTCTTGTACCGCGCCGCGGTCCGGCCTTTTCTCACGAGCTGACTGAATGTAGGCAAACCTTACTCCTTGAAACTTCCGCATTGCGTAGGCGAAATTCGCCCGGACACGAAGAGACCACCTTCGCCAAAAACTACTGCGCCGCACATCACCGACTCGAGCGCCTGAACGCGGAGCTCATCGGTGCACGAAGCCGGCTTGCTTCGCGCCTGCTTGCTGCATACCAGACGAGAACTTCGACGGTGGCCGCGCGTTTCTTCTCGAATCCAGCTTTCACGGGGCACGATGCGCTCACGCGCTATTGCGCCTCACCGGAAAACCGGGCACCAGAAAAGAAGCCAGTTCCGTTTCGAAGTTCCGGCCCGCATAGCCTCCCCAGGTGGGAGGTGTCGCAAAGGCCGATGCGATTGTTCCCCTGCATCACGCGAACGTTTTGAAGGGACCCTGATGAATGGGCCGCAAACTCTTGCTGCCAGTCTTAAGCGCGCCTTGCCGGGTAAGGCTTGTGTTGCTCAGCCTTTACTGCGGCACATCCTTCCAGCACGCACTTTACAGGCTTATGCGGAACCTTCTTAAGATACCAAGACGCGCCGCCGGCGTCAATGGCGCGGGCCCAAGGCAGAGGTCAGATGGAGCGACTGTGGCTACTTTGAAACTACGAGACGCCGGCGCAGGGGGTAAAGCAGATAGGCCAAGACACTATAGAGCGAGATATTGACTGCGAAGACGACGAATACAGCAAGCGGGCTCCACGGGTTATCCGACTTTAGGTCAAAGCCAGAACCGGGAACACACGCACCTGTCAGAAATCCCGGCGAGAGCAGTAAAAAAGGAATCGGCGTAGCCAACTGAAGGTGGCCAAGCACCATGACGATGCCGACAACAGCGCTACCGAGCACGATCGCCGTCCACGCTCGAGTCATAATGGGTGCACTCTACCACAGCACTTGTGAAGGTTGGGCGGTGTGCTAGCATCCGTCGTGAATGTCTGCCTCTTGTCCCCCACCCTGGCTCTTAACTCTGCGCCTCCGCGCCTGCCTTGGGTTGGCTGCGATTGCTCTCGCCGGCCCCTCGGCCTTACTCGCCCTGAGCGCTCCCAGTTCTCCACCTGTCGATCCCCGCATAGCCAATGTCATTTCTGAGCTGGAGAAGACGCGCAACATTCATCAGGCCGCACTCTCCCCCGACGGCCAGTTGATCGCATGGGTGGTCGATGCGGACAGCGGAACCGAGATTCAGATTGCGTCCACGGCCGACCCGGCCCGCGCCCGCCGGCTCACCGCCGGAACTGGGGCCTCCTGCCTGGAACAGAATGTGGCCTGGTCACCGGACAGCAAAGAACTCGCTTTCATCTCCGACTGCAATCGAGGGGCCGACGGCGCGATGGACCAGGCGGACGTCTATATCGCGGCCCCAGCAGCGGCCATCTTTGCACCCCGGCGCCTCACCCATCTGCACGGCGGAGTCACCAGCCTGGCTTTTTCCCCGAACGGCCTGCATATTGCCTGCCTATATATTGAAGGCGCCACCCGGCCGGCCGGTGCGTTGGCGCCCATGAAGCCGCCGGCCGGCGTAATCGGGGTCGACGGGCTGGAGATCCAGCGGGTGGCCACCATCGAAGCCGCATCCGGTGCATTCCGCCAGATCACCCCGGCTAACCTTCATGTCTATGAATATGACTGGGCGCCTGACTCCGGGCAGCTCGCCTACGTCGCCGCACCCCCGCCCGGGGAAAACAACTGGTGGGTAGCCCAGCTCTATACCCAACGGCTGGCAGGCGGCCAACCGCGAGCGGTGCTGGACCCGGAACACACCCCGGGCCCGCTGCACGGCCTGCAGATCGCGGTGCCCCGCTGGTCGCCGGATGGGCAACAGATCGCCTTCATCGGTGGCCTGATGAGCGACCAGGGAGCCACCGGCGGCGATATCTACCTGGTGTCCGCTGCCGGGGGAGCGGCCAAGGACATTACTCCGGACTCGGACCAGAGCGCTGCCTGGGTTCACTGGCTCAAACCCACGCAGCTACTCGTCTCCTGGATCAAGTCGGGTCAGGTGGAGATCGGGGAATTGGATTCCGCCAATGGAAAGATTGCGGCCAGCAACCAGGCCATTCCTGCCTCGGTCGGTGACGGACGTCTGGAGTTCAGCCTCTCCGTCGCCCAGGACAGCGTGGCGTATATCAAGAGCTCCTTCTCCGACGCTCCGGAGGTTTACCTGGGCCAGCTGGGGGCGCCGGCGCATCCCGTTACCCATTACAACGACGGCCTCAAGCCGGCATGGGGCAAATCCGAATCCGTTCACTGGACCAGCGACGCCTTCCCTGTCCAGGGTTGGCTGCTGTACCCAGCCCACTACGATCCGTCCAGGAAATATCCGCTCATTGTCAGCGTGCATGGCGGCCCCTCAAGCGCGGAGGTGCCGCGATGGCCGGACCTGGGTTACAACCCCATTGCCTTCTCGGCGCTCGACTACTTCGTGCTCATGCCCAATCCGCGCGGCAGCTACGGCGAGGGGGAGGCCTTTACCCAGGCCAACCGGAAGGATTTCGGCTACGGCGACCTGCGGGACATCCTGGCCGGCGTCGACGCCGTGAGCGCGAAGTGGGGCATCGATCAGCAGCGCATCGGGCTGACGGGATGGAGTTACGGCGGCTTCATGACCATGTTCGCCGTGACCCAGACGCAGCGCTTTCACGCGGCCGTGGCGGGCGCCGGCATCTCCGACTGGAAGAGTTATTACGGCGAAAACTCCATCGACCAATGGATGACGCCCTTCTTCGGCGCCTCGGTATACGACGACCCCGCGGTCTACGCCAAGAGCTCGGCCATCGACTTCATCCACAACGTCAAGACGCCTACGCTGGTGGTGGTCGGGGATCGTGACGGAGAGTGTCCGGCTCCGCAGTCTTTCGAGTTCTGGCACGCATTGCGCGCCGAACACGTGCCTACCCAGTTGGTGGTCTACCCGGACGAGGGCCACCACTTTAACTCGCCGCAGCATCGCCGCGATGTGCTGGCGAGGGCCCTGTCGTGGTTTGAGCAGTACATGCCGGCAAGCTAGTTGTGCAGCAGCCGCAATTCAGCCCTGTTGCCTCAGGGCTCAGTCCCTTCTACACTTAGGACGTTGACCACACAACTCTGCACGCGGATCGAGGCGGCGGCTACGGTGCCAGCGATCAAACGAGGTACAGCCACGCTCCAGAAGATACTGGAGAGATAGAGTGGCGCGGAGTTGGAATCTGGAACAAGTGCCAAGAGCAGTTTCGCAATTACTGTGGCCTGACAAAGATCGCGCGGTGTGGTTTTCTTTGAGAGAAAACCACGAAAGCGCCTATCACTTCGGTCTACACCAATTGCGAAACTGCTGTCGGCAGGACAGCGATCTCCGATTGCGGTTTCACCAGCAGAATGCGCGAGGGGTGGCTTTTCTTAACGGAAAAGCCACGTGGAAGAAAGCGGCTGCGGCGTGCGCCTTTCGGAGATTCGCAGTGGTAGTTCATCAACCGCCGGGGGCGGCGACACCCGGCGGGGAGGTTTCATGCAGCGGTTTTTGACTTTTGTAGTTCTGTCTCTCCTTACCGTTCCCGTGGGTCTTTCCATCCAGGGCTGTGCCAACAAAAATGCCAATTACTGCAACGGCTCCGGCTACGGCTACAACAAGACCCAGCCGGTCTCCATCTCACTTCAGCCTCAGACCACCGGCCTTTCGGTTGCGTTCTCCCAGACTTCCCAACTGCAAGCTCCCACAGCTGAAAACTGCACGGGCGGCTCGGCCTCGGTAGGCACTTACACGTATGGCACCACGGACCGCACCATCGCCGACGTTTCGCCTACCGGCGCAGTCTGCGGCGGAAGCTGGAATCTTCATACCCCGGCGGTCGCAGCCTACACCACCTGCATTCCCACTAACAAGACCGGCATCGCGTATATGACCGCCAGCGCCGCGGGCTTTACCAGCAACCAGGTCGCGGTCTATTCTCATCCGCCCATTACCAGCCTGGCAGTCTCGGGCCCGACGAACATTACCACCGGCCAGCCCGAGTGTCTTTCTCAAGGCCTAACCTCGCAGCTGGACGCCACGGCCTACTACACGAATAGCGCCGGCCAGCAGGTTCTTCTCTGCAGCCCCAATATCCTGGCGAATGGCAGTTATGGTCCCAACGACTGCAATAATGTCATTGGCCACTTGACCTACTCGGCGGCCTCCGGGGGCATCGTCACCATCGATCAGAATGGCGTCGCCACCGCCCAAGCTCCGGGCTCTACCCTGATCACCGGCACCATTGCTCAGACCAGCAGCAACGCCGGCTATTTCTATACCTGCCCGCCGGCCAAGATCGCACTGAGCGTTGCCTCGACCGGCGCTACCAGCGCCAGCGTCACACTGAATACACCCCTGGCGCTCACCGCCACGGTGACCGATGTCAACAACAACGTGATCAACGGCCTCGCCCTGAGCTATGTGTCCACCAACCCGGGAAGCATCGCCGTCAGCGCCACTGGGGCGGTGACGGCGGCGTTCCCCTCCAACTCAGCGATCACCGCCATCTGCCAGCCGACCACGTGCAATCCTGCCCCCATCAATGAAATGGGAACCCTGGGCACAGGCGTGCCGGCGATCAGCAATTTCGTGCAGATCGCTTCCCCGGGCAAGAACAGCACCTACGTCTGGATCTCCAGCCCGGGCTCGCCGTACTTCGTGCCCATTGATTTGTCGACCGGGACCATTGGGAACCAGATCAAGCTTCCCTATTCGCCAAACTCCATGGTGCTCGATCCTACCGGCACGACTCTCTACTTCGGCAGTTACCACGAGTTGATGACGTATACCGCGGCAACCAATGGCCTGGCGTCGGAGGTGTCCGCCGTCCCCGGCGTCGTGCTCGCGGTCTCGCCCACCAACACATCCGTGGTGGTGAATGACCAGTTGCGCGGCGTTCTCTACATCTACACACCGTCGTCGGGAAGCTACACCTCCTTCGCCGGCATCGGCCAGAAAGCCGCGTACACCGCCGATGGGCAGACGGTCTACATCGTGGGCGACGGGGTGCTCTACATCCACAACGTATTTACTGGCTGGTCGGTCGAGACCCTGCCTGCCAACCAGGGCACCGCCACCACGGGCGTCTGCCCGGCGACTAACACCACCAGTCCCATTCCCACCAACCCTACGACCTATCCGCCCAACACCACGGCGAACCCCAACAACACCTACAACATGTTCTGCTCGCCTGATCTGGCCGTGACCATTCCCGCCGCCGCCGTCTTTCTCTCCGGTACGGCTACCTCCGCCTATGGGGAGTGCCCGGAAACCACGGTCAAGCCGGTGGTGAATTATCCCGAAGCCACCACGGTCGCGGTGACCTCCGACCACGTGGCCTCGACCACCGACGGCAAACACATCATCGGTGCCAGCGCCAATCCGGCTACATTGACGGATCTCTCGATCACCGTGCCGATCGACGCCTGCCCGTCGGATGCCAACGGCCAAACCACGGGCATCGTCTTCAACCCTCCCCCGGTTGTCAATCAGAGCTCGCTGGCGGCCTACGGCATTACCAACATCAACCAAGTGGTCGCCGCCACCAATTCGCAAGAGGCCTTCGTGACCTATAGCAGCGCCGCCACCGCGCCGCCTGCAGGGGGTGCTCTATTGCCGGTCTACAAACCTTCGACGACAGCGGGCGCGCCGGGAACGCTGGGCAGCGTCAAGCTCGCCGGCAATGCCCTGGCTCCAGTGGCCGGCATCTTCTCCCCCGATAACACCATCTTTTTCGCCGGCACCACGGGCGATGATCTGCTGCATCTGATCGACACCACTACCCTGCTCGACACGCAGCAGATCAACCCCAAACTTACCGATATCAATGGCAACCCGCTGCCGCCCGTCTTCCTGGCGGTCAAACCCCGCCCGACTACCTAGCTACGGGGTAGAGGTAGCCCAGGATTGCATCCGCATAAGCGCTAACTTGTTTAGGAGGTTTCTCGTCAAACTCCCACAAAATCGTCATCCTGAGCGGAGCGCCTCACAGATTGATCGCGTGACACAGCGCTTCTGGCGCGGAGTCGAAGGACCCCGGCGGTGCTTATTTTACCCATGCTGTTCGGAGCTTTTCGACCACTGAAGCCCGACAACACGACCTGCTGCGATATGCACTTGATGGTCACGGGTGCATCTTTTCATGCACTGTAATCATCTTTCTTCCTTCCATCCCCAGTGCTAGGTGCTAGCCAGTTCTAGGTTTTCGGCCCCAGAGAAAAACCGTAGCGGGCCCCCGCCGATGCGGGCTTGGTGGTTGAAAAGCTCCGAACAGCATGGGTAAGATAAGCGCCCCGGGGTCCTTCGACTCCGCGCCACAAGCGCTGTGTCACGCGATCAATCTGTGATGCGCTCCGCTCAGGATGACGGTTTTGTGGGAGTCTCGACGAAAAAACACCCTAAGCTAACCCAGGGCTATCGTCCTGGGCTACTTTCAACGTCCCCTTCGACAAGCTCAGGGCAGGCTCTGCGGGACTCAATTTGGAAAGAATAGTTCTTGGAGTGATTGGATTGCGGCGTAGTGTGCTGCTGCGGGATTTATCAGTCGCCAGCGAGGGGAATGGCTGAGGGGCCGCTGCTGCAAGCGCGCTCCCGATCCCAACCGAGGACCTCGGAGATCTGGTCGGCGAGCGTCAAGGGATCGAATGGCTTGGAAAGGATCGCGGCCGCGCCCAATTCATCCAGCTTGCGCCGATCCTGGCCCTGTACTTTTGCAGTCAGTAGAAGCACAGGAATATGAGCGGTGTTTCCATTCTGCTTCAGAATCTGATAGGTTGTCGGCCCATCGATGTCGGGCATCATGACATCCAGCAGGATGGCATCCGGCTGCTCCAGCGAAGCGCGCCGTATGCCTTGCGCTCCGGAGGGCGCCAGGATGACCTGCCAGCCGGCTATGGTTTCCAGGCTGAGCGCAGTCACCTCACGAATATCGGCTTCATCATCAATGACCAATATGCGAGGAATCATGCCGCTACCTGCTCCCGGTGTTGTTATCACTGTAGGTTCGGCGCTGTGGGGCGTACATAACACTTGCTGTGCATTACCTTGATAACAGGCTATTTAGGGGTTTATCCGGCAGCCGACGCCAGGCCAGAAAGAGCTTTCCTGTACCGTCCCACGATTAAGAGGAGATCGGGTATGCTAGAGCAGTTTCGCGAGGAACAGAATGATCAGATTGCTCAGAGTGTGCATAGGTGCGATGACGCTGCCGGCTTTGCTGGCGCTTTCGGCTTCGGGGGCGAGGAACAAAGGTATTGAAGTGGACTTCAAGACCAGCCAGGGCCAGGACGCGGGCACAGCAACGCTCACGCCCGCAGGCAACGGCGTGAAGGTCAAGCTGAACCTGATGAATCTTCCCGAAGGCGAGCATGCAATCCACGTCCATCAGAACGCGAAATGCGATGGGCCCGATTTCAAGAGCGCAGGCGCCCATCTCAATCCCTACGGCAAAGAGCACGGAACCAAAAATCCGAAAGGGGCTCATGCGGGCGATATGCCCATTAACCTGCAAGTGATGGCGGACGGCACGGACCACGTCTCCTTCGTGACCGACAGCATTTCTCTGAAGAAAGACGCGAAAAACTGGGTCTTCGCCAACGGGGGCACGGCGTTCGTGATCCACGAGAAGGCGGACGACATGGTGACCGACCCCACGGGCAATGCAGGCGACAGAATCGCGTGCGGGGTGATCGCCGCTCCGTAGTTCCCGGATTTCCTGTGCGGCCTGGCGGCTCCGGCTTTCTTCATGCGGCTTTCCGTGAAGAAAGCCGCATACGCGGCCGCGTCCAGTGCAGCGTACAGGAAATCCGGGTTCCAGACTCCGGCCGGCGTAAGCAGGAACCCGCGTTTATTATCAGCTACTGTGACATTTGCGGATCACTGCGCCCGGACGTGCGATATCAACGACGTGAGTGTCGAGCGACCGGGGGCACGGCCAAAGCAAGGTATTTTTCAACACTGGCGGCCGGAAGAGTGGGGGCCAGTAGTGGACCTTGCACAAAATCGCAGCCCAGGGTCCGCAGGCACTCCAACTGATCGGGGCGCTCCACTCCTTCGCCTACGACCTTCAGGCCAAGACCGTGGGCCAGCGCGACGATGGCCTGCACGATGGTATAGGTCCCGTTGGGTTCCGAGATGCGCTCGACGAAGGAGCAGTCGATCTTGAGCGTGCTGACAGGAAGTTGATGAAGGTGGCTCAGGCAGGAGTAACTGGTGCCAAAGTCGGCCACGGAAAAATGAACGCCCAATGCGGCCAGACTGCGCATCTGGCTTGCGACCTCGGGGCGGTTGCGCATGACTGTGCTCTCGGTGACGATCAGCTCAAGCAGGCGCGGGTCGAGGCCGCACCGGGTCACGGTGCTGAGCACCCGGGCGGAAAAGTCGGAGTGGAGAAACTGCAGCGGAGAGACGGAGAAAGATATGCGCAACGGGGTGAGCTTCTTGCTTTGCCACTCGATGCTCTGGCGGCAAACCTCGTCCAGAACCCAGTCGCCTAAGGGAACAATCAGGCCACGCTCCTCAGCGATAGGCAGGAAGCGATCCGCGGCGATGGTGCCCAGTTGGGGATGGTTCAGCCGCAAGAGCGCTTCCAGACTGCACAGATTGCCCACCATGGAGTATTGCGGCTGGTAATAGAGCTCCAGTCCCTCACCCTTGAGCGCGCTGCGCATGAAACGTTCCAGCTCGCTGACCTCGCTGGCCGAGGAACTGATCTGCGAAGAGACGAGAAGATATTGGCTCCCGCCTGCCTGCTTGGCGCGGTACATCGCGGCATCGGCCGAGCGCCGGAGTTGCATGGAGTCGGTCCCATCATCGGGATAAATCGAGATGCCAATCGATGCCGAGATGTCGAAGGAGAAGTCCTCGGCGTCGATCGGCCTGCTGATGCTTTCGAGGACGCTGTGCGCGACCATCAGGGCGCTGCTCTTGTTGGCCAGCTCGCCCAGAATGATCACGAACTCATCCCCGCCGGTGCGGGCAAAGGTATCCACGGCGCGCAGGCGCGCGGAGATTCGCGCCACTACCTGTTGCAGGCATAGATCGCCGGCAGCATGCCCAAAGGAGTCATTGATCTGCTTGAAGCGATCCAGATCCAGGCACAAGACCGCGGCTTGTTGCCCGTAGCGGGCGGCTTGGGCCAGACTCTGCTGCATGCGATCTTCCAGCAGAAGCCGATTGGGCAGGCCGGTGAGGGTGTCGTGGTGCGCCTGGTGAACCAGTTGCTCATGCAGTTGCTGGCGGTCGGTGACGTCCTGTATCAAGACAAAAGTGCATGTCCGCCCTTTGTAGTCAATGCGATGGGACGCCATATCCACTTGAATGTAGGACCCGTCTTTGCGGCGGTGGCGCCAGGGGCCAGAGAGCTTGGTGGGATTGGTTCCAGAATTCTCCTTGAGGATCGCGCCCAGGTCTTCGGTAGGCCGCAAATCGCCTAGCGTCATGCTCTGGAATTCCTCACGCGCGTAGCCGTAGTGAGTCACCGCGGCATCGTTGACCTCGAGGATGCGTAGGGTCTCCGGATCTTGCACCCACATGGGATGTGGATGGGCCGCGAAGAGCAGACGATAATGCTCCATGGCGCGCCCCGCGGCCATGAACTCGTCCTCGAGCAAGGTCAGGATCATGCCGAAGGCCACGAAATACTTGGGCACATTCCATAGCCCGGGGGGAATCTGCCCGGCCGGGACCAGATAGTCGCAAAGCCGCCCAATGGGAAAGACCGCAGCCCACGCCACCAGGCCCAGGATGGCGGTCAAGACGCCGGTCGAGGTACGCCGGAAATCGAACCAGTAGAGCGCAGCGAAGGTAAGGAAAATCTCAAATAGAAGCGCCAGGATGCCTTGATCCGGGGCATGGCGCAGGAGCGAGACGGCGGTCCAGATTCCGCCCAGCGAAAAGGCCAGGGTGATGACCGCCCAAACCCGGCTGCGGCCGCGGCAGAACGTCCAGGCCAAGATGGTGCCACTCGCAGTGGTCACCGCCGCGGTAACATACAGCGGCCACGGGTGAACTCCACCGAATACCACGTAGTTGATATAGATGAGCGCCGGAAGACCAATGCCTAGCGCGATCAGGGCGCTGCCCGCGGTTGTTTCAAGGATGACGGGGGCGGAGAAAAGGAAGCACAGCCCGGAAAGAAACAGCGCGCTGACGCTCAGGCTGTCGACCAGCTCCTGTCCCCAGCCGGATACGGCCGGGATCAGCAGGGCGGCGAAATGCAGCAAGACCAGGATCCACCCGGCAACCCAGCAGCGTAATCGCGTGGTCGCACGTTTGCGGTAGATCGAGGCAAACAACACCACGAGCAGGCCCAGTATCAGAATGTCGAGCACTTCGTTTTTCATAGACGCGGCAGAGAAAGGTGCAAAGAAACAAAGTGGGAAGAGCAAACAATCAGCTTTTCCCTGGTGTTAAGTATCGCCGAACTTGGGAAAGACTCAAGGTCACTGAAGTGTGACCGGAATGGGGAGGGGTGGGAGGATCCCTGCATCCTTTCGCTGCGGCGTTTTATGCGGGGTTCCGGCAGGGGCGGAACTCACATCGTGAGACTGGCGCGGATTTGACTTTTAGGCGGCGGAAATTGGGGAGTCGAACCCAATACCAACGGGGAACCGGCGCCTGGCTCCCTCACAAGGGACGTGTGCCCGGTTCTACCTCGTGTCCTCAGGAGGGCAAAATCCGTTATAGTTTGGGCGCAGTTAAGCGCAGGGCCGCTGAAGCCTGCCCTCGTTGCCAGGAGTTTTTCCGCGGACTGTTTCGTGCGTCCGGAAGATGAGGACCTTAAGCCGCTGCCGGACGAGCTGGCGACAAGGAAGTTACCCGTACTCAACAAAGACCAGAAATCGGGTTTCCCTAACCCCTACGATGCCGTCTTCAGTTCTTGTTCGGCGCGCAGCCAATCCTGCTCCGGCGAACCTTCCGGCCAACCGCGCTCAGCCCAATACTTCTCTGCCAGGCGAGCGATCTCCTCGCGCGAGGGGGCGGCGGCTGGCGTCTGCTTCTTGGCTGCCGGCTTCCGTTTCTTGGAAGTCCCGTTCGCCGCTTCTACGCTTTTGGTAGTCATCCGTGTCTCCTTCAATCGAACTACTTTGAATCGCCCATCAATCCATCCAGGGACATTTCTATGATACGAAGGAGAGCGAGTAATTGTCAGCCGATCTTCTAGTAACTTTAGGGTTACCTTGGACCTGCACCGGTTCCGCTGCCCTACGGCACGGGCAGGCGAGACCGCGACACATGGCTATGGGCGATGGCGTAGCAGGAAAACCGGGGAACCCCGGATTTCCTGTTGAATTTGTTGGCGTTGGCCAGCTGCATGCGGCTTTCCGTGACGAAAGCCGCACACCTAGTCATGGGCAATGACGCTTAGTAGGAAATCCGGGGAGCCCGGGCTTTATGCTCCCGAGGCGGGGCTATCGAAGCGCTCCTGGCGGCGGGATATGGCATTGGATAGGGTGATGGGCGGCTCGGATTGCAGCAGCTGGATACTCCATTCCTTCATTGCCGGCTTGGCCTGCTGCAGCTCCGCAAGGTCGGCTCTCCAGTTTCGGAGATGGACTTTGTTGTCGAGCATGCGGATCCAGAAGGCGCGGTATTCGGCCAGATTGAGGCGCTCGACGTTGGCGAACAGCTCCTCGTCACCAAGCAGCCATTGCCATAAAAACCGGTCCTGAGAGGTTGGCTGGCGGGCCGCAAGCGCCTCGTCGGCGAGCTCCTCGTCGGTCGGGAATGCGTTCAAGGCATAGCCGAAATCGGAGAAATCGCTCTTCTCGCCGGTCTGCTCAGCGATCCGTTTGAGGGTGCGCACCAGGTTGCGGCGCGACGGCCCGCGATACGCCCTGTCCTCGATCAATCCCTTATAGAGAGAAACCGACCGGCGCAGGCCGCGAACCAAGAGATCGCTCCGCGAGCCGTTGTCGGCGGCCTCGTCGGCAAGGTAAAAACGGCCGCAAAGCAAGGCTTCGACAAATGTCGCATGCCGCCACTCCGGGTCCACGGACGTGGCGTGGGCGATATCCGCGAAAGCTTGTTTAGATAAAGACTCGAGCTGGGATCGCTCCGCTTTGCGCAGCCAGGACGGTTCCTTGTCCTGGATCTCCAGTACCTGGTACGCGGCCAGCGCCCGGTAGGAATAGCCCTGCGCGATACGGCGTCGCTCCACTGCATCCGGGAAGCGCGCTAATTGCTGGAAAAACTGGTCCAGCCGCGCGAACGCCGTCCACGGATCGGAGCGGGTCAAGTGGGCAACCGCCGAAAGCAACAGGCCATTCAGGTAAACCGCCGCATCCGGCTCCGAGGGAAGGTCGCGAAAGGCAAGACGGCCTTGGCCGACGTAGGCCAGATGGTCGATGTCATCGATAATCGCCACTGCCCGGGGGGTGAAGGCGGTCCCCTCTTCCTGAAAACTCAAGGGCTGCTCGCCCACCTCCTGCAGCAATCCGGGCAACACGTTCCTGGCTTCACTGTGGGCATCGCGCAAGACTTCCAGCTGCGACGCGACGCCTTCGACTTCGGCGACCGCCCGGGACTGATCACTATCCCAGGCACGCGCCTGAAGGTAGACCTGGATCACAATCAGGGCGGCGATGATCACAAAGACAGCCAGAAAGAGTGCCGACGCGATGCGCGTCCGGTGCTGGGCGGCAGCCGCTTCCCGCATAATTTCCTGGGACTGGCGCAATTGATCGTCTACCGTAGTCAGCTCGACCTGGAGCTCATCGGCGACGATATCGGCGTGCGATGGGGACGTCTGCGCGGAAAGCGCGGGATTGGGCGCGGCCACGGTGGCAACCGGCTGGCGCCGGTACAACGGGGCGGTGGAGGGAGGCGCGGAGGGCGCAGGCGCGGTGGTGGAATCGCCGACCGCCTGGGCTTGAGCCGGAACGCCGATCAAGATATACAAGCAGGCGAGAAAGCCGGCGGCGAGCAGACCCAGCGCCAGCGCTGTCATCCAGCCGTTGGTATGCGTGCGCCGCGCCCTGCGTAGGGAATCGCTATTCATTCTGCCTCCGGGCGGTACCGCTAAAGCATTCTCAGAGTTGATGAAAGACAGGGTGTGGTTCCCTGCCAGGATTTCAGCAAAGAACGGCCGCGCCGCGGGGCAATCGTCCCATCCACACAACTTCGCATAACGCTCCTAAGTCTCTGCAACTTCGAGCGGCATCGCAATCCCACTTCCGCAACAGCGGGAAAGTCGGAGCGCAGCGGGGCTTCGCTTCGCTCCCACCGGCCCTGAGCCCACCTTATTCGCTTTGGCTCTGGCTTTCCATCACCACGGTGATGGGCTCCGTAAGGTTGAAGGTGACGACGCTCTCCGCGGGTATGGAAATGTCTTTGTTGCCGGTAAATGCGGCGCCCGCAGTGCCGGCGCCGGCTCCCAGCAGGCCGCCGATCAAGGCACCCTTGCCGCCGCCGGCGATGCCACCAATTAACGCGCCTCCACCGGCGCCCCCACCCACCATCGCGCCCGTACGCTTGCCCTTGCCTTTGACCGTGGCTTCATAAGAAGAAGTCGCTACCGAGTAGCTGCCTACCCGATTGACCGCTATGACCAGGTCTCCGGCGCCCTTGAACCTTCCCTGTCCCTTGGCGGCAACCACGGTGCCGGTTACCGGAGCCCCTGCTTTGATGACTTTGACGCCATGGACCACCAGGGACTGCGCCAATGCCCCACTAAAGCTATCGCCGACATTGCTGCCCTTAGCCGTGAGTGTCTGCCCCACGCGGACGACCAGTTGGCTGCCGGCGGGAACGACATATTTCTTGGGAGGCGGCGGGGGAGGGGGCACCGCAGGCGGAGGCGGGGGAGCTGCGGTCATTGCTGGACCGGGGGCTGGACCGGGTGCCGGAGCCGCGCCTGGGGTTGGGGCGGGGGCCGCATCTGGGCCTGGAGCAGGGGCTGGGGGTGGCGCCGCCTGGGCCGTGGTCGCGGGCTCCGCAGCTGGGGCAGCGGGCGCCGGCGTCTTATTGCATCCACCGAGCAAAATCAACCCGGTCAATCCGATCGACAGCATGCCGGCAAGAGAGTAGGGTGTCTGCCTTTGCGCGTGGCGGCCGGTGGTGTGGCCTAGGCTCAAGAACGCGTGGTTTTTCATGATTCTCTCCGTGGATACTAAATTTTGGATACAAATTTTCTGCATTGCCATGCTAGAGCATTTTCACTTCTACCCAGTTCACAAGGGCAGCGAAGGCGGTCTTTCCTAAACAAAAGCCGTTACTGATTGATCCGGTTCTCCACCTGAAAGCCCTATAACCTAATGATTGATGCGTTAGCTCGGGCGCTGGAACCCGAAGTTGCTGTGGATATGCTTCTGAGCAACCGTCTATCTTTTTTCGAGGACCCAGAGTCGCTCTCTGCTCGATCGTGGGACCGATTCATGACCCGATCGAGGCGCCGCAAGCCTGGCTTGTGGAGACTCCCCGATTCGGCGATGAGTGGACGGAGCGCCGAGAACGACTCAAGCTTACACCAACCCAGATCGTTCGTCGCACATGGCGAAGACTCCAGGGAGGCGCCCGCGGAATGCGGGGGTCACCGCGGGCGAGATGGATGAGGGGGTAGGACGAGGGTGATGACGTCCCCGGATTTCCTGCAGCGCGGCACTAGTTGAGAGAAGCGATGTGCGGCTTTCTTCGCGGAAAGCCGCAAGCAGTTCTGTGGCCCCACAAAGCTCCACAGGAAATCCGGGTTCCCCGGATTTCCTGTACGCGGTCCCAAGCAACGGCCACGGGTGCGGCTTTCATCAAGGAAAGCCGCATAAAGTTCATCAACGCCAACACACTCCACAGGAAAATCCGGGTTCAGGCTTGGGCTTGTTCAAGCCGCCGGCGCAGAGTGCCGGCAAGCTCGGCCACCAACTCTAATTTGCCCGCGAGCCGGGGAGGCAGTTCGGGTTCGGCGAGGGCCAACTGCGACTGCAGCAAGAGCCCGGTCAGGGTAGATTTCAAGTCGTTTTCGAGCACTTGGGCGGCGGCGCGCAAAGCCATGACCTGCTGCTGCTCCCGGCGTCCGATGGCTGCTTGCACCTCGCGCGCCAGCCGCGCACCCCCGGAGAAAGCGAAGTTGATCTGCACCGGCACAGCCATGCCGAAACTCTGCCACAACAGCTCGGCAGCGGCGGGATTGGCTTCGGCAAGGCAGTCGTCCACCACCACGACCGAGTAGTCGTGGTGGCGAAGCGCAATCAACCCGGCGCGATGGGTAGGGGCAAGGTTGACGGAACATCCCAGGGTGCTGGCCAGGGAGTCGGCGATCCGGGGCGCGTCGGCCATGGGACTGATGATCAGGACACTGTGCTGCACAGCAGATTGCACAACTACCTCCTAGGTTGCAAAGGTTGCGATGGTTGGCGTTGGGATCGGAATGCCGCAGCCATGGATCGGGGAGCGAATGGTGGATCAGTTGGCCTGGTCGCCTGCGTCTTTTCCCGCCACATTTCCCACGCCGTTTCTGGCGTCGGGAGCGCTGATACCGTACTCCTTCAGTTTGCGATAGAGGGTCGTCTTGCCGATACCCAGCAGTCGCGCAGCCAGAAGCTTGTCGCCATTCAGTTTGCGCAGGGTTTCAAGAATGGCCTCTTTCTCTAACTGAGCCAGCGGCAAAACCGGTCCCCGCACAGCCGGGCCGGCACTGGGAACAGGCGCCGCCACCACCAGCGAACGGCGATGCTGCAGGTGAAAGTTCTGCAACTGCGTAGGCAGATCGCCCAGGTGGAGTACCGGACCGGAGGAAAGGGTACAGGCACGATCGATCGAATGCTCCAACTCGCGCACGTTCCCTGGCCATTCGTATTCCACCAGAGTGCGCAGAGCATCGTCGCTGAGCGTGTGCGGAATGCCTGTCTCGCGTGCCATCCGCTCCAAAAAGTGGGTCGCCAAAAGGGGAATATCCTGCTTGCGCTCACGCAACGGAGGGATACGCAGGTTGACCACGCTGAGCCGGTAGTAAAGATCCTTGCGGAAGCGTCCCTGCTCCACCATCGCCGGCAGATCGCGGTTGGTCGCTGCCAGGATACGGACGTTGATGTGGATGCGATGAGTGGCGCCCACCGGGCGGACCTCTTTTTCCTGCAGGGCGCGCAGCAACTTGGCTTGCAAATCGAGCGGCAACTCGCCAATCTCATCGAGAAAGACCGTGCCTCCCTGGGCCGAAGCCAGCAGACCCTCCTTGGCGCGATTGGCGCCGGTGAATGCGCCTTTCACGTAGCCGAAGAGCTCACTCTCCATGAGCGTGGGCACGAGCGAACCGCAATCGACAGGGACGAACGGCCGGTCGGCGTGGGGGCCGTTGCTATGAATAGAGCGCGCCACCAGCTCCTTGCCCACGCCGCTTTCACCCAGGATCAGCACCGGATGCGAGCTTTGCGCCACCTTGGCCAAAATGCGGTAGAGCTTGTCCATCTCCGGGCTGCGGCCGATCAAGTTGCCCAGGCCCTGGGCGGAGCGCAGGGTTTCGCGTAACTGGCGGCTGGCGCCTTCCACT
Organism: uncultured Acidobacteriaceae bacterium; assembly: GCA_963787145.1. Taxonomy (GTDB): domain Bacteria; phylum Acidobacteriota; class Terriglobia; order Terriglobales; family Acidobacteriaceae; genus PALSA-350. Next base: position 101,327 of record CAWBBY010000039.1, on the reverse strand, counting down.
GTGCGCCGTTCGTTGGCCCGCTCCAGCGCCCGCTCCAGCGCCGCGGCGAGTTCGTCCATGGCGAAAGGCTTGGTCAAATAATCGGCGGCCCCGGTACGCATCGCCTCCACTGCAGCAGGCACGGTAGCGTATGCCGTCATCACCACGACTACCAGGCCGGGGTTGAGCGCTTTGATCTCGTTCAGCAGCCCCAGGCCTTCGCCCAATGGAGCGCGAAGATCGAGCAGCAGGACGTCTACACCCTGATCGCGTAGCAGGGTACGCGCGGCTGCGATGGTGGAAACCGTCTGCGGTACAAAACCCAGGTCGGTCGCTATTTCGCAGCAGGCCGAACGGATGGCTGCGTCCTCGTCGACCACGAGGAGATGAAGCTTGCCGGTGCGCTCCGCGGGACGCGACATAGTTGCCACAGAAGCTGTAACTGGAATTGTTATCGCCATTGTACGCAGATTCCTTCCTGGCCGGATAAAAGAACTTCCCTGCCTGCTGTATCGACATTTATGACGGCAACTTGCGTCACCTCGCCGGGAAAAGCGGCGGCGGACGATTTATCCGCGCGGCGCGCTCTCTCGCCCGTCTGCTTACTCGTGTCTGCCTCGCCCAGCTTCCTCAGCAAAGAAAGGTTTTCCACCGTCGGCTCGAAGACAAAACTCATGCTCAAACCTCCAAGATCGCTGCTTCAAGCCGGTTTTCCTCACCCGTTACAGTTGCTTGATGCTGCTGTTAATGCAGGTGACGGGCCAATTGGGTGGCGGTTCCGGGAGAGTGGGGTTAAGTCATTCGATAAACATGATTTGCGCTGATAAGCGGGGGGCTTGGGGCGCTTCTTCAATCGGGGAGAGGAGTTCTTAAATGGAACTGCGATCGCCCTCGTGGCAGGGGTAACTTCCACCCAATGTGTGCGTTAGGACCATGATTCCGATTCGGGAAGCGTTCCGAAATGGGAACGCTCGCGGGGAGCAGGAACCGCACCCGGAGAACAAAGAGGATGCCGAGTACAGGAACTCCGGTCCACAGGTGTGGCTAGCTGTTCTCATACAATCAGGAAATGAATCCACAGCAAAAATCTGCGGCGACCTTCTTTCGCCCTAACGACCGGTCCCCGGGCGCGATGCGTCCCGTACGGCTCACGCCGCATTACACCTCGATGGCCGAGGGTTCGCTGCTGATCGAGGTGGGCCACACCCGCGTGTTATGTAACGCCACCATCGAAACCGGAGTGCCGGGCTGGTTGAAGAACAGTGGACGGGGATGGGTCACCGCGGAATATGGCATGCTTCCGCGGGCCACGCTCACCCGCACGCCGCGCGAAGCGGAGCGCGGGAAGGTGGGCGGCCGCACGCATGAAATCCAGCGGCTCATCGGGCGTTCTCTGCGTTCTGTAGTTGATATGCATGCCCTGGGCGAACGCACCGTGATCCTGGATTGCGATGTGCTGCAGGCTGATGGCGGCACCCGCACCGCCGCCATCACCGGCGCCTGCGTCGCCATGGCCATTGCCTTCCGGCGGCTGGTGGAGGCAGGAACACTGAAGAAGCTGCCCCTCATCCAGTTGGTAGCCGCTACCAGTGTGGGGATCGTGGAGGGAGTGACCCTGCTCGACCTGGCGTATGAAGAGGATTCTCAGGCCGAAGTGGACATGAACGTGGTCATGACCGAGGGCGGCGGATTAGTGGAAGTACAGGCGACCGCGGAACGCAACGCATTTCCACGGGAGAAATTATTGGAGATGATGGATCATGCCGAGCGCGGCATCATCGAACTGGTGGACGCGCAGCGGGCGGCGCTGGCACAGCAGTAACACGTTAACAACCGGGAATGCATTAGAATGAGCCGCGGGAACAACGGGCAAAAAATTGAGAGGGAATGAACAATGACAACCACGAAGCTGACAGCTGGGAAATTGGCGGGACTCAAAGCCGTCTCCGATGCACGCGGGGTAATCGCCGCGGCGGCCATGGATCAGCGCGGATCGCTGAAGAAGTCGCTGGCCAAAGAGAAGGGTGTTTCCGACTTGCCGGACTCGGCCCTGGTCGAGTTTAAGGAACTGGTCACCGACGTTCTAACCAAGTACGCATCGGCCATCCTGCTCGATCCCGAGTTTGGCTTGCCGGCGTCCAAACTGCGCCACGGAAAAGGCCTGCTGCTGGCCTATGAAAAGACCGGTTACGACGCCGATCAGCCGGGACGGCTGCCTGATCTGCTCAACCACTGGTCGGTGCGCAGGCTGAAAGAAGCGGGTGCGGACTGCATCAAGGTGCTGCTCTACTACACCCCGTTTGAGAAGAGTGATATCAACGATCAAAAGCATGCCTTCATTGAGCGCATCGGCGACGAGTGCCGGGCCCACGACATTCCCTTCTTCCTGGAGTTTGTCGGCTATGACGTAAATGGCCACAGCGAGAAGTCGTTAGAGTACGCCTTGAAAAAGCCGGAGATTGTATCCGGTTCGATGGCGGAATTCGGCAAAGCAAAGTACCTGATCGATGTGCTCAAGGTAGAGGTTCCGGTGCAGATGGAGTTCGTGCAGGGCACCAGGGCCTTCAAAGGCGAAGCCGCTTACACCCGTAGCGAAGCTTTGCAGCATTTCAGAGATGCGGCGACAACCACCCACAAGCCTTTCATCTACCTCTCGGCCGGGGTGAGCAATCCGGTGTTCACCGAGACCCTGGAGTTGGCCGCGGAGAGCGGCACCACGTTTAACGGCGTACTCTGTGGCCGCGCTACGTGGAAGGACGGCATCGCAATCTATGCCAAGGGCGGCGCCAAGGCGTTTAGAGACTGGCTCGACGACCAGGGTGTGAAGAACATTCAAAACGTCAACAAGAGCCTGGAAGCGGCGCACTCCTGGTTCCCCAAGGTCGGGGTCACCGCCGCGGATGTGCTGGCGCTGGCGTAGGACACCTCAAGGGCTCGCGCGGGAACGAACACCCAGGTCTCATCCCAGATTTCATGGGGGAGACCTGGTTTTTTTTATCTATTCCCACTCAATGGTTCCCGGCGGCTTGGACGTGATGTCGTAAACCACGCGGTTGATGCCGCGAATCTCGTTGACGATGCGGCTGGAGATTTTCTTCAGCAGATCGTAGGGCAGCGGGACCCAGTCGGCGGTCATGCCGTCTTCTGAATGCACGGCGCGGATGGCGCAGGTGTAGGCATAGGTGCGCTGATCGCCCATCACGCCTACGGATTTCACCGGCAGCAGCACGGCGAAGGATTGCCAGATCTGCTGGTAGAGTCCGGCAGCCTTGATCTCGCTGACCACGATGTCGTCCGCCTCCTGCAGCAACGCCACCCGCTCCGGTGTCACCTCGCCCAGGATGCGCACGGCGAGCCCGGGGCCGGGAAAGGGCTGGCGCTCCAGGATCTCGGAGGGCATCTGCAGGTCGCGGCCGATGCGCCGGACTTCATCCTTGAACAAGTCGCGCAACGGTTCAATTAGCTTCAGCTTCATGCCGGCCGGCAAGCCGCCGACGTTGTGATGGCTCTTGATGGTCTGGGATGGCCCTTTGACGGAAGAAGATTCGATCACGTCCGGGTAGAGCGTGCCCTGCACCAGCCAGGCCACTGCGCTTCCCTGCTGCCCCTCCAAAATGCGTCTGGCCTCATCATCGAAGACGGCGATGAATTCACTGCCGATGATTTTGCGTTTGGACTCGGGATCGGTGACCCCGGCCAGCCGGGCCAGGAAGCGCTCGCTCGCGTCCACCGCCACCAGCCGCAGACCCAGCTTGTCGCGCATGTTGCGCTGTACCTGCACAAACTCGTTCTTGCGCAGTACGCCGTTGTTGACAAAAACGCAGGTGAGCCGATGACCGATGGCGCGTTCTACCAACACCGCGGCAACGGAAGAATCCACGCCTCCCGAGAGGGCACAGATGGCGTGGCCGTCTCCCACTTGCTCGCGAATCGCCGTGACCGTCGACTGGATGAATTGAGCAGGGGTCCAGTTGGGCTCGGCATGGCAGATACGGAAGAGGAAGTTGCGCAGCAACTCGGTTCCCCTGGGTGTGTGCCTGACCTCGGGATGAAACTGCACCGCCCAGATATTGCGCGCGGGGTTGGCAATGCCAGCCACGGCATTGGCGGTGCGTGCGGTCAGAGTAAATCCCGGCGGTAGCTCAAGGGCCTCATCTCCATGCGACATCCAGACGTCGAGCGATTCCGGCAAGCCGGCAAACAACGGGACTTGCTGACCGGACACGATGGAGACCTGGGCGGGCCCGTACTCCCGCTTATCCGCGGGGCGCACCTTGCCCCCTAAATGATGGGTGAGAAACTGTAGGCCATAACAGATACCGAGGATAGGTAGGCCGAGTGTCAGCATCTCCGGGTCTGCGGCCGGGGCATCCGAGTCATAAACAGAGCAGGGACCTCCGGAGAGGATCAGCCCGATGGGATGATGCGATCGGATTTCGGAGACAGATGCGCTACAGGGAAGGACTACCGAGAAGACATTCTGTTCTCGTATGCGGCGCGCTATGAGTTGAGTGTATTGGCTGCCAAAATCCAGGATGACGATCGAGGAGGTATCCACGTTCTAGTTTTTCAGTCTTTCTGTGAGTAAGCAAGAGCCGGTGCGCCAGGAATCCCGCTCAGTAAACAGATCTCGCCGCCGGGCTGTCGGGGTGATACAACCGCCAGAACTGGACGAACGCGGCTAACCTCGCTACCTGGAAGAAATCGCTGGCCACCAAATAGAGCAGTGTGACCACCGCCCACCATGCATAGAGTGCCGTGCCTGTCATGTCTGCCTCGAAGGGCAATGGAATCGCCGAGAACACCAAGGCCAGCACGATCAGCGCCAGCCGGACGATGCCCAGCACCAGGTTCACTTCGATGAGCTTTGCGGTGAGGGGGCCTTGGCGAAGACTGTGTGCCAGGCTACCGAGGACACCTGTACCTTGCAACATCGCGAGCAAGGGAGCGATGGAGAAAATCCAGCTCAGCAGCGCCCAGAGAACAAAGATGCCAAGCGAGAGGCAGATAACCCATGCACTCCAGGCCACCAGGTTGGGATCGGCGCCACTCAGGGTCACATCTGCTGCCCAGCTTATGGCGCGGTACCAGCCCACGCAGACAGCGACCAGGGTCGAGATGCGCAGTAATTGCAGCAGAACGAGAGTCAAGGGAGCGGAGCGCAATGCCGGGTCGAGGCGTTGCAGCACTGCGCTGCGTCCCAGCCCGGATGCAACCGCCCAGGCTACAGCCAACAATGGCCCCAGCCACAGTGCGGCCTGCACCACGGACGGAGTGAGGGCGGCGGCGGCCACCGTCAGCTGCTGTCCAGCTGCTAGAGGGTCGCTGAGGGAAAGGTTGGAGAGGCTTTCCTGGTTTAACGAAACGCTGGCTGCGATGCGGGCGCCCTGGTGATAAAGGATCGCTGCTGCGGGAATGCTGAAGCCCCAGCGCCAGAGGAGTTCCCTTCCCAGCAGACCGGGACGCTTCCAGCAGAAAGCGCAGATGTACACCAGAGACTGAGTTCCGCGCACCGTTAGCTTACTTGACCACGATGTTAATCAGCCTGCCCGGCACCACCACCACCTTGACCACCTGCTTACCGGCGATGGCTGCCTGCACTTTGGGTTCCGCCAGCGCAGCCTGTTGCATGTCCTCGTTACTGGCGCCCGGCAACAGCTTGACCACAGCGCGCAACTTGCCATTTACCTGCACCGGCACTTCCAGCTCTTCTTCCCGGGCCAGATCGGGATTGAAGGGCGGCCACGGTTGACGAAGCAGCGCACCAGTCCCACCGGTTTCACCCCAAAGCTCGGCCGCGAGATAGGGAGCAAAGGGGGCCAGCAACAAGATAAGCGTGGGCAATAGAGTGGCCATCAACTCCGCCGAAACCTCGGCCGGCATGTCTGCCAATGCCGGCTCGGCGGCGGTGATTTCGTTGACCAGTTCCATGACCGCCGCGATGCAGGTGTTGAAGTGCCAGCGCCCGGCAAAATCCTGGCTGATCTTGCCTATGGTCTGGTGCAGCTTACGCAACAGCGCCTGGGCCAAAGCAGAGGCGGGAGCAGCCGGAGCCTGGTTCTGGCGGGCGCGCACTGCTTCCCGGTAACGCATGCCGAGCCGGTAAACCCTGCCGAGGAAGCGGCTGATGCCCGCGACGCCATCCTCCTGCCATTCCAGATCGCGATCCGGCGGCGCAGCAAAAAGCACGTACATGCGCGTGGCGTCGGCGCCGTAGCGGGCGATCATCTCATCGGGCGAGACCACGTTGCCCTTGGACTTGGACATCTTGGCGCCGTTGCGGATGACCATCCCCTGGCTGAACTGGCGGTCGACCGGTTCGTCATTGCCGATCAGGCCCATATCGCGCATCACCTTGGTCCAGAAGCGGGAATAGATCAGGTGCAGAATCGCGTGTTCCACTCCGCCGATGTACTGATCGATGGGGAACCAATAGTCGATCTTCTGCCGGCTGAAGGGAGCGGTCGCGTTGTGCGCGTCCGGATAGCGGTAGAAGTACCAGGACGAGTCGACGAAGGTGTCCATGGTGTCGGTCTCGCGCCGCGCCGGCCCGCCGCACTTGGGACAGGTCGCATTTACAAAGGCGGGAATCCGGCTCAGCGGAGAACCGTCCTGCTGGGTAATCTCGACCTGCTCCGGAAGCAGCACGGGAAGCTGGTCATCAGGCACGGGCACGATGCCGTCGTTGGCGCAATAGAGCACGGGGATCGGCGCCCCCCAGTAGCGCTGGCGGCTGACGCCCCAATCCTTAAGCCGGAACGTCACGGTGGGTTGGCCAAAGCAATGATCCTCGGCGAACGCCGCCATCTTAAGCTGCGCCTCCTGGCAACCCAAACCGTTGTATTCGCCGGAGTTCATCAGCAGACTGTCTTCTTCCACATAAGGCAATACCGGCTCGTCGGGCTGGCCGGGGGCGGGTGGTTCGACCGTCCGTCGGGGCAAAACGACGATGCGCACTTCGAGACCATACTTGCGGGCAAACTCGTAGTCGCGCTCGTCATGCGCGGGCACAGACATGACGGCGCCGGCTCCGTACTCGAGCAGAATGTAATTGGCCACCCAGATGGGCAGCCGCTCGCCGTTGAAGGGGTTGATGGCATAGCGGCCGGTGAAGCTGCCGTGCTTTTCAATGGCCGCGGGATCGCCGGCCTCGCGCGCCTTCTTCTGCTCTTCGACCAGGGTCGCTACTTCGGCGGCCAGCTTTTCGTCGGCCTGGGCAAATTGATTGACCAGCGGGTGCTGGGGCGCAAGCTGCAAGCTGGTGGCGCCGAAGATGGTGTCCAGACGAGTGGTGTATACCGGGATCCGGGTAGCGTCCTGTAGGATGGCAACTCCGGCAACAAAATCCTCCGCGGCCGCGAGGGTCGCTTTGCCATTGCGGTTCTCCCGCTCAGCCGCGGCTGGATCGAGGACAAACTCGATGGTGGCCCCTTCGCTGCGCCCGATCCAGTTGCGCTGCATGGTGCGCACCTTCTCCGGCCAGCCGGGTAGGTGGTCCAGCCCGTCGAGCAGTTCTTGCGCGTACTTCGTTGTACGCAGAAACCATTGCTCCAGGTCGCGCTGTTCGACCACCGTATCTTCATGCCGCCAGCAACAGCCATCGATGACCTGCTCGTTGGCCAGCACGGTGGCGCACAGCGGGCACCAGTTCACCTTGCTCTGCTTGCGAAATGCCAGTCCCTTCTCCAGCATGCGCAGGAAAAACCACTGCGTCCAACGGTAGTAGTCGGGCAGGCAGGTGGTGATTTCGTTCTGCCAGTCATAACTTAACCCCAGCCGGCACATCTGGCGGCGCATGTGGGCTATATTCTCGAGCGTCCACTCGCGCGGCGGGGTGTGGTTCTTCAGCGCCGCATTTTCCGCCGGTAGTCCAAAGGCATCCCATCCCATGGGATGGAGCACGTTATAACCCTGCATCCACATGTAGCGAGCCAGGGCATCACCAATGGCGTAGTTGCGCACGTGGCCCATGTGCAGCTGGCCGGAGGGATAGGGCAACATTTCCAGAACGTAATACTTGGGGCGGCCGCTGCTCTCGGGCTCGGCGCGATAGAGATCTGGTTGCTCATCCCAGCGCTGCTGCCAGCGCACTTCGATCTCCGCCGGATCGTAGCGAACCTCGTGGGCGGCCGCTACCGGAGGGGGGATCGCGACCGTCTCGGAGCGGGCGCCGGGGTTATTCTTTGTGTCGGTCGGAGGCATCTTCATTAACGATTGTAACTGGCCACCATTCTCCCTTCGCGATCATCGCGAGACGGGGCTGCCCGCGTCTGCGTGAGAACCCACTACGAACTCAGTCCTGCAGGGGCTGCCTTTCGTTCTTGATCCTGCTAGGGCGCATCTTCGGCGGCCGGGTTTTTCAGGATCTTTGAGAGCACGTGAAGTTTGCCGTCGACGTTAGGGGCGTCCAATCCCAGGATGCTCACCAACAGCGGATAGACATTCACATTCTCAAAGGGTTCAAGAGTGGAACCGGGACGAATGTCCGGGCCCACGGCGATGAAGAGGGCGCGCATGGATTTCATCGCCCGCGGGTCGTAGCCATGTACGCCCGCTTCCGGTGGCCGATCCTCTGCGCCGCTCGCCGGGCCATGGGCGCGAATGGCATACGGCCCGTTGGCCACAATGACGGGATCACCCTCGCGGGGATTGTAGTCGTACTCGAAAGCCGCCGGAACCCGGTTGCGCCGATATACGGTAAAGGCATCACTCTTGATCTTCAATTCCTGGTAGGCCTTCGCCGCCGCGGCCTCAGAATTGGGATAGAGCAACGATCCGACGGTAGTGAAGTTCGACAGGTCGGTGAACTTGTCCAGATCAATCCAGGGTCCCTGCTCGCGCTCCATGCCGTGGTCGGAAACCACAAACAGGTCGACCGGAAGCTGCAGACGGCTAAGCTGCGCCCATAAATCGCCTACCAACTGATCGACGTGCTCGACCGCCGCGGCGGTCTGCGGGCTTTCAGGGCCGTATTGATGCCCGGCATGATCGACGTTGGAGTAATAAAGCGTGATGAAGTGCGGACGCTGCTCGACCGGCATGCGCAGCCAGGCGACGACCTGTTCGATCCGTTTGGCATCGGGAAAGTGGTCGTCGAACTTGAGATAGTAGGTCGGCCGGCCGCCATCAATTTCCGCCTCCGAGCCGGGCCAGAAAAAGCACGCGCTGCGCATACCCTGCTTTTCCGCAAGTACCCATAGCGGCGTCCCTCCGTACCAGCTTCCATCGTTGCTGGCGGCCGGATCGCTGTACGAGTAACGTTGTTTGCGGATTGGATCATAGAAATTGTTGGCCACGATGCCGTGGTGCTCCGGATAAAGCCCGGTGACCAGCGTGTAGTGGTTGGGAAAGGTCAGCGCGGGATAAGACGGAATCATTCCCTCGCCGGCGATTGCGCCCTGTGCGCCCAGCGCCAGGAGATGTTTGGCGCCATATTTTTTGGCATAGTCGTAGCGGAAGCCGTCGAGCGAGACCATCACCACGTAGGGCTTGGCTTGCTGCGCTGTGCCATTCGGCCCATGGTCGACGGTAATTACCGGCGCAAGGTTCTGGGCGGCCAAACAAAGCGACAGGAGAAGGGGCAGACAAACCAGCAGCCGGAGGCGACCCATTTCTACTCACCCGCCGAGCGCAGCCGCTCGGCAGCCGTTTCGGGAGTTATGTCCCTTTGCGGCATACCCAACATTTCAAACCCCACCATGAATTTGCGGACCGTCGCCGAACGCAGCAGAGGCGGATAGAAGTGACCGTGAAAATGCCATTCCGGATGCGCCTCCCCATCCGTTGGACGCTGATGAAAGCCCATGGTGTAAGGAAAGCTGGTGGCGAACAAACGGTTGTAGCGCATGGTTAACTGCTTCAGGATATCCGCCAGCCCGTGTTGCTGCGAGGGGCTGAATGCATCCATGCTCCCCAGGTGGGCGCGGCTGAGCAGCAGGGTCTCAAAAGGCCAGACCGCCCAAAACGGCACCAGCACCACAAATTCCTGGTTCTCGCACACGATGCGTTGGCGCTGCTCCAGTTCGATCTTGAGGGTGTCGCACAGCAGGCAGGAATCGTGCTGCCGGCTATATTCGCGTTGGTTGGCCAGCTCGGCCAGCGGCTCGTCGGGAATATGTTCGGTGGCCCAGATTTGGCCATGGGGGTGGGGATTGCTCGCGCCCATCATGGCGCCGCGATTTTCGAAGATCTGCACGTGGCGAATCTCCGGGCGCGCACCCAACTCGACAAACTCCGCCGTCCAGGCTTCCACTACGCGGACGATGTCGGCCACCTCCATGCCTGCCAGGGTGAGACTGTGGTCGGGATGGAAGCACAGGACGCGGCAGATGCCACGCTCACTCTCCGCCCGCAGTAACCCGTTGCCAGTCTCCGCCACCACCGCAGGCGAGTCCGGTAGCAGGGCCGCGTAGTCGTTCACAAAAGCGAAGATTCCGGTGTATTGCGGGTTATGCTGGCCCCCGGCGCGCACGTTGCCGGGGCAAAGATAACAGTCCGGGTCGTAATGGACCGGTGGCTTGGTATCTGTCTGGCTGACCTCGCCCTGCCAGGGGCGCTGCGTGCGCTGCGGGGAAACCAGCACCCAGCGGCCACGTAGAGGATCGAAGCGGCGATGGGGAAACTGCATGTTCTGGTCGTTCATGCTTCCTCGAAAGAGCCAATACCACTACTTGCTCGGCTGCGGTGGGCACTGGGCGCAGGTCTGCCCGGTGACGCCCTTACCCTCTTCCACGGTGAAAATCTTGTCCACGCCGGGCAGGTTCACCTTTTCCTTCAGGCCGCTCGGCCAGTGAATCTCGACCGCATCGACCTTGTCGCTATCGCCCAGGCCAAAGTGTACCCGGGGGTCGTTGGAGGAAACAAAGCTGCCCCCGCTGAGCACGTCGCCGCGCTGGCGCAGGCCTCCAGCGGTGAGATAGACCGCCGCGCCCACCGCATCCCTCGGACTCTTTGCTCCGCCCACCAGGCTTAGCTCCACCCAGTGGTGGTGATCAGGGTTGACATTGCGCAAGAGCGTGGGCGCGCTGTCCATGTTGTTGATCACCACGTCGATCCGGCCGTTGTTGAAGAGATCGCCAAAGGCCGCGCCGCGCGCAGGGATGACCAGCGCCAGCCCGGAGCCCTCGACCGCCGGCATCAAGTCAAACTTTTTGCCTTGCTGGTTGTGGAACAACAGCGGCCGCTCGGCGTAGGTCGTGCCCCAGTTGTTCTTGTCCACTAGCGGGTAGACATGTCCATTGGCGAGAAACAAGTCTTTCCAACCGTCGTTGTCGAAATCGATGAACTCAGTAGCCCAACCCAGAAAAGGCACGGTCGGCTCGGCCACCCCGGCGGCGTAGCTGTCGTCGGTGAAATTGCCATCGCCGTCGTTGCGGTAGAGCACATCGTAGTCGTCGGAAAAGGTGGTGTTGAAAAGACTGAGCCGGCCGTTGTTCTGATAATCCCCGACCGCAACCCCCATGGACGCGGTCTCGCGGCCATTCTCGTTGAGGGCATATCCAGAGGCATAGCTGTCGTCTTCGAAGGTACCGTTGCCTTTGTTGATGTACAGGTAGTTGGGGGTGGAGTCGTCGGCCACCAACAGGTCCACTTTGCCGTCGTTGTTCAAGTCCGCGAAGACGGCGGTGAAACCGTAGTAGCCATTGGGATCGCTCACGCCCGCTTTCTGGCTGACGTCGGTGAAGGTGCCGTCGCCGTTGTTATGGAAGAGGTGGTCGTGTTCTCCCTTGAGCCCGCGCGGACCGCACATCACGTTGACCCCACGGAACTGGCAGAAGTTCGCGGCCACCGTGTTCCCATCGAGCGTAGGCGGTTTGTCCTGATCGTAGTGCACGTACCCGGAGACGAACAGGTCGAGCCGTCCATCGCCGTCGTAGTCGCCAAAGGTGGGGCCGCTCGACCAACCGCCCAGTTGCACACCCGCCTTCTCCCCCATGTCGGTGAAAGTGCCATCATGGTTGTTGTGATAGAGGCGGTTCTTGCCGAAGTTGGCGACGAATAGATCCGGCCAGCCATCATTGTCGTAGTCGCCTACGGCTACTCCAAATCCCCAACGATCGTTGGTCACCCCGGCCTTGGCCGCCACGTCGGTGAAGGTGCCGTCATGGTTGTTGTGGAAGAGGGCGGCGTGGGGCGAAGCCGCCTTGCCCGAGAGCGCGTCGTAGGTCGAGCCGTTGACCATGTAGATGTCGAGCCACCCATCCTTGTCGTAATCCAGCAGCGCCACGCCCGAACCTGCCGCCTCCAGGATGAACTGCTTCTGTGGAGTGCCCATGGTGTGATGCCACACCGTCAGACCGGCCTTGGCGGCGATATCCTCAAAGACCACGGGACCGGTCTTCACGAAGCCGCCGGCGGTAATGGGCCGCTGCTGGGAGTCGAGCACCGGTGCATGGGTTCCCCCAGTGGTTACGCCCATGGCCTGCGGTTGGGAGTCTTGCGGAGCCTGGGGCGGGGTAGGGCTCTGAGCCCGCACATCCCATGGAGAAACCAGCAGGAAGAGCAACAACGCAACGAGACTACGACAGAACAAGCGGGCCACTCCTTTTGCGCATCAGGCCAAAGCATAAAGGATTTGCCCTTGAACTGTTCGCCGCGCGTTTCGGCGGGAGGAAAACTTGTGCTCACACCTACGTAGAATCAGCGTAACTCCCCTATCTGACCTTGACCGGGCACGAATGGAGATCTGCTGGTGAACCTATCGGCTAGCATGAAGACCCGCGGGCTGCTCAGGGATACTACCCACCTCTCCATCGGGCAGGGTTTCAGGCTGCTCATTCAGGCTGCCTATTTCGTGCTCGTCGCCCGATCACTGGGCCCGGACGCCTATGGCGCGTTCGTGACCGTGGTGGCCATGGCCGCTCTTCTCGGCCCCTTTTCCGGCCTGGGCACGCCCAACCTTTTCATCAAGAATGTGCGCTCCGGTAAACGGCCGGCGGCCATCTGCTGGGGCAACGGAATCCTGCTCACCGTGCTCTCCGGCGCATTGCTCACAGCGGTCGCGGTTGGGCTGAGCGTCCTGCTGCACCTGAAAACCGCGCCGGTTGCCGTCTTGTTGGTTTGTCTTGCCGATATGGTCTTGCTGAAAGTGACAGAACTGGCGGCATTCGGCTTTGCCGCCTCGGACCGAATGAAGCAAACTTCCATTCAAAACGTTGTAGTGAGCCTGTTGCGGCTGGCCGGCATCGCGGGGTTGATGGTGACCGTGCATCCGGTGACGCTCGATCGCTGGGTGGTGGTCTATCTGCTGACCACCTTGCTGGGAATGGTCTACGCGCTGGCCAAGGGTTCGCAGTTGTGGGGACGCCCCAGCACGGATCTGACAGCGTTACGGGAAGATGCCGGGGAAGGCGTGTTTTTCAGCATCGCCGGTTCAGCCACAACGGTTTATAACGACATCGACAAGATCATGCTGAGCAAGCTGGCGGACCTGGCGTCCACCGGTGTGTACGCCGCAGCCTATCGCGTGATCGACGTAAGCATGACCCCGATCCGCTCGTTAGCTGCGGCCGCGTACCCGCGCTTCTTTCGCAAGGGGATGGATGGCATCGGTGCAACCTGTGCTTACGCGCTCTCACTGATGGCCAAAGCCGCCGTCTACGGTTCTGCTGCGTCTGCCGGACTATGGTTGTTCGCGCCGGTCTTGCCCCACATTCTGGGATCCAAGTACGATGCTGTCGTGCCGGCGGTCCGCTGGCTGGCGCTGATACCCTTCCTGCGCTGCCTTCACTCTTTTCTGGCGGACGCGCTTTCGGGCGCGGGACTGCAACGCACGCGCATGGCGATCCAGGTACTGGCGGCCTTGATCAACGTCGCTCTCAACCTGGTTATCCTCCCTCGCTATTCCTGGCGCGGAGCCGCATGGACGAGCCTGGGTTGTGACGGATTGCTGGTAGTGATGTTCTGGTTCACCGTTCTTTACTACCGCCGCCGCGAGCGATAATCGTCGCCTCCGCTGTACCTTTTCGGGCAGCGTCCCAAAAAAGTACAATCGCAGTACTGTTTCCTATTGTTCCAGGCACCGAAGCGTTTTTCCGGGTCCATTCTGATCCAGCACGTGCCGTAAGATCATCCCAGTTGCAAGCGCCCGGTTCTGTTTGCCTCCCGTCTTTCCTGAAGGGAGTTAGGTATTCGTGGCACGTCCATGAATGATGCAGTGCTATATCCCTGATGATCACAAACGCGAACAGCATGGCGCAACCGTCTCTTATCCCGGGAAAGAACAAAGCGAGCTCAAGCGGCAACCTTCGAGGGTTGGATGACAACGCGGTAGGCAATGATGCGAGAGCCGTCTCCAGGTTTGGCGACAGCGCGAGAGTCACACATCTACTGGTCGGCAAGCGGGAACTGCTGTCCTGCATAGCCGAAATCCGGCACCTCCGCCGGCGTTGTGGCCAGGAAGATGATCTGACCACCGAGCCGGAATACTTCATCGCTGCAAATACCCTGGCAAACAGAAGATGTGCGGCGGTGTTGATTCGCCGGGAGCAGGCACTCGAGGCCTGTGTGCTGTTCTATGAGCACACCAGGCTGGGCGTGGGGCTGGGATTGTTCCGCGGCGGGGATTATATCGGGGAAAGTCTGGTGGCCGGCCCCGAAGAACACCGCGTGCATTACGTGCATTTGGCAACCCAGGCGCTGCTGAAAGAGCGGCGCATTCACGGCGTGAGCCTCAGCGTCAAGGCTTCTCTTGATTCGTGCATAGACATCATGGGACCAGCGAGCAACTTTCGCAGATTCTCCGGAACTGTGGTGCAGCACAAGCTGCCGCTGGAGAACACGTACGAAGGCATGCTGGCACGCTTGGGACCACGCACACGGCGTAGCCTTGCAGGCAAGCGCCAACAACTGGAAAAGAACGCGAACGTTCAATTTATACCTGTGCTGGATCCGGATCAGTCCCTGGAGGGAATGTTGAAGCTGGAAGCTACGTCGATGCCGCAGCGCATCAGCAAGTTCTTCCACGCCCGCTATCGCTTGCTGCGGGCGAACTCCGATTTTTTTTCCATGGGCCTGCGCTTACCGGCTGGGCAATGGTTGAGCCTCCTGACCGGCTGGCGGCGCAACGGAGTCACCTATGTGGACCTGCAAATGAACAACATGCACTACAAGAAGGAATCCATTTCCGCCGTGATGCGAGCCTTCCTGCTGGAGCACGAGATTGGGCGCAGGCAGAAGCTCATCAATTTTGTTGGCGGGTCCTCTTTGTTGCTCAGAAGATACTGCGAGCCGATCGAACCGTGCACAGAAATTTTTATCTGGAAGCCCTGCCTCCGCGCCCAATTTTTCGAGATGGCCGCCACGCGCGTACTATCGGGAAGCGTCTATGAGCGTTTGAAGCCGGGCGCTCAGCTTCCCCTGGAACCAGTCGACTAACAGGACGCGGAAAAAGTCTGCACCGGGCAGAGAGCAATAATTCAGGGGCTAAAGGGTCTGCGCGAGAAGGCTGAGTCAGAATTGAGTCCCGAAGGGACGGCTGAGAGTAGCCCTGGACGTCAGTCCTGGGTTGCAATTCCAGAAACGGTTCAGTCCCGCAGGGACGGCTGAAAATACCTCAGGATGCAATCCTGGGGTACCTCTTCCTCTGAAATGGACTACTCGCGACTGGGGGCAGCCAACCCAGGACCATGTCCTGGGTCATTCTCAGCCATACTTGTCCAAATTAGTTTCTTGCGGTGGTTCTACCCATCCATCAGCGACAACATTGCACGGAAGCGCAAACCCCCACTTTGTCATCCCGAGCGCAGCAGAGGGACCTGCTGTGCGCCTTGACGCCAAACAAAAGCCATCTTTACTTCGCCCTGCTCGCCGGGTACGTTGTTTAGGACGATCAAACCGCTTGGTTAAGAGTTGCGAGCTCACTGTAGGGCCTTTGTTTGGCGTCAAGGCGCACAGCAGGTCCCTCTGCTGCGCTCGGGATGACAAAGTGGGGGTTTGCGCTTCCATGCAATGTTGTCGCTGATGGATGGGTAGAACGGAAATCCTCCGGCAACTTGATTTCGTACGCTCCCACCCGTCTTAATCTTTTCCACAAGATACACGCCGAAAAACCGTATCTTCCCGCTAGTTTGGACAGCTCTGATTCTCAGCCGTCCCTACGGGACTGATCCTTCGCTCTCGTCTAAACCCAGGACTGACGTCCTGGGCTACTCTCAGCCGTCCCTTCGGGACTCAATTCTGAACCAGCCGTTCTCACGCATGCACTAAAGCCGGACGCGTTCCTTTGTGGCCCGACCTAAAGTTGGGCCCTGATACGAAACGATGAGTTTTTTTCGCAGTCGGCCAAATCACTCCCGGGGTCAATGCTTGGCTGGAATCAACAGTTCCGTTCCCGGCAAAATTTTGTAGGTCTCGGAGAAGTTCCGCTGATTGATCCCCAGGCTCAGCCGCCCCCGCGAATCGATATAAAACAAAGGCGCGCCCACCGGCACATCGCTGAACGTCTTTACAAAAGGAAAGTGGTAATCCTTGCCGCCCACCGTAACCGGTATGGAGTCGCCGAGCGCATAGCCCAGCTTGGCAAAGGTTTCGGCCGGCACGTTTAGCACCAGGTTACCGAAAGGGCCATCGACTCCCAGCACCTTGCCATGCAAACCGGAGGGGTCGATCGTGGCCGAGTGAATTTCCAACCGCACCAGCTTGGCTACATCCAGAAGCGGACCCGCTGTGGTCCAATCGTCCCCACGTGCCAGGTGCGCCCCTGCAGGAGAGAAAATATCCCTGCCGTGGAAGGTCGAAGAGAGCGCGGCGCCAATCATCCATGCGGGATTGGTAATCTCCCGCGCCGCCACAATGCCGTCGCGGTCCGCAACCAGGGTGAGCAAACCATTGTCCGGCAGGACGAAAAACTGGCCCACCCTGGACTGCGCAATGATCGCCTTGCGCTTGCTGCCGACGGTCGGATCGACCACCACCACAAAGACGGCATCCCTGGCGAAGTAAGGCGCCGAACCGGCGAGAAAACGTGCCCCCTCCGCAATATCGAACGGCGTCACCTGATGCGTGATATCGATGACTTTTACTCCGGGAGCAACCCCTTCCATCACTGCCTTGCAGATGCCCACGGCGTCATCTTTGACGTCAAAGTCGGTCATGAAACCAATGGTGCGCAAGGGAGCCTGAGCAGTCGCGGCGGGCAGGGCAGCGACCATCAGGAGGGCGAGGAGAAGGACACAGCGAAACAGCGGAGACGAACGAGGCAAACGCTAAGTCCTCACAGCGGAATCGAAAAGCAAGAACCAGTGTAAAGGCAGTCTATCTACTTGGCTGCCTTTTCCAGGTGGCCTCCAAATTCAAAGCGCATGGCGGAGAGCAGTTTATCGGCGAAATCGGCTTCACCGCGCGAACTGAAGCGTTCGTAGAGCGCTGCCGTGAGCACCGGCGCGGGCACGCCCTCGTCAATGGCCGCCTTGATGGTCCAACGACCCTCGCCGGAATCAGAGACGTGGCCGGCGAACTCCGATAAGGCGGGGCTCTTGGTCAAAGCAGCCGCGGTGAGATCCAGCAACCAGGAGGAGATCACGCTGCCCCGCCGCCACACCTCCGCCACAGCCGACAGGTCGAAGTCAAATTGATAGTCCTGGGGTTCGCGTAGCGGCGTGGTTTCCGCATCGATCTCCCCGGTCTTGTGGCCGACATTGGCGTGATGCAGGATGTTCAGCCCCTCCGCATAGGCCGCCATGATGCCGTACTCCATGCCGTTGTGCACCATCTTGACAAAGTGGCCGGCACCGCTGGGCCCGCAATGCAGATATCCCTCTTCCGCCGTACCGCTTATCTTGTCGCGCCCGGGGGTGCGGGGAATATCGCCAACGCCAGGGGCGATGGTTTTGAAAATCGGTTCCAGGTGCTCGACCGCGGCGGTGGGGCCCCCGATCATGAGGCAGTAGCCTCGTTCGAGGCCCCAGACGCCGCCGCTGGTGCCAACGTCGACATATTGAATTCCCTTGGGAGCGAGTTGTCCGCTGCGACGGATGTCGTCGATGTAGTAGGAATTTCCGCCATCGATCAAAATGTCGCCCGACTCCAGGTGAGGCGCTATCTCGGCGATGGTTTGGTCCACCACGGCGGCGGGAATCATCAGCCAGATGGCGCGCGGCTTGGAGAGCTTGCTAACCATGTCCGCGAGCGAAGTGGCGCCCACGGCTTTTTGCTTTACCAGATCCTGAACCACCTGCGCTGACCGGTCGTACACCACGCTGGTGTGACCGTTGTTCAGCAAGCGCTTCACCATATTGGAGCCCATTCTGCCCAGACCCACCATTCCTAGTTGCATCGAATCGCTCCTCTTTCGGTTATGTGTTCTTCGTCAATCACGCACGCTTTACTTGAGCTTGCGATAGCGGCGGATAAGGTTGTTGGTGGAAGCATCATGCTTCAGTCCCGCATCATCCGGAGCCTCAATCTCAGCAATTATGTGCTGGGCCAGCACCTTGCCCAACTCGACGCCCCATTGATCGAAGGAGTCGATTTGCCAGATGGTGCCCTGGGTAAATACCGAGTGCTCATACAGCGCGACCAGCTTGCCCAGCGTTTCTGGTGTGAGTTTTTCCGCCAGGAGGACGTTGGACGGGCGGTTGCCCTCAAAGACGCGATGCGGAACCAGCCAATCCGGCGTCCCCTCAGCCTTTACCTGCTCCGCCGTCTTTCCGAAAGCCAACGCCTCGGCCTGGGCAAAGACGTTGGCGAGCAGCATGTCATGGTGCCGCCCGAGGGGATTGAGGGTCTTCTCAAAACCGATGAAGTCACAGGGAATCAGCCTGGTTCCCTGGTGGATCAATTGGTAGAACGAGTGCTGCCCGTTGGTGCCCGGCTCACCCCAGTAAATCGGGCCGGTGTCGTAGTCGACCCGCTCGCCTTCGAGGGTGACATGTTTTCCATTGCTTTCCATGGTGAGCTGCTGCAGGTAGGCAGGAAAGCGCTTTAGATATTGCTCATAAGGCAATACTGCCACGGTCTGCGCGCCAAAGAAATCGTTGTACCAGACGCTAAGGAGCCCCAGAATGACGGGCAGATTGCTCTCAAAGGGAGCGGTGCGGAAGTGCTCGTCCATCTGGTGGAAGCCGTCGAGCATAGCCCGAAAATTTGCCGGGCCGATGGCCAGCATGGTGGAGAGGCCGATGGCGGAGTCCATGGAGTAGCGGCCGCCGACCCAATCCCAGAAGCCGAACATATTGGCGGTATCGATTCCGAATTTCTTGACCTCAACGTCATTGGTAGAAACGGCAACGAAATGCTTGGCGACCGCAGCCTCGTCCTTCAAACCCGCCAGCGCCCAATCACGAGCTGAGTGCGCATTGGTCATGGTCTCCAGCGTGGTGAAGGTCTTGGAGGAGATGATGAACAGGGTCTCCGCGGGATCCAGATCAACCACCGCCTCGGCGAAGTCTGTACCATCGACGTTGGAGACAAAGCGGAAGACCATCGATCGGTCACTGTAGTACTTGAGCGCCTCGTAGGCCATCACCGGGCCAAGATCCGAGCCTCCGATGCCGATGTTGATCACGTTGCGAATGCGCTTTCCGGTATGGCCTTTCCAGTCGCCACTGCGCACGCGGTCAGAGAAGGCGGCCATCTTATCGAGCACCGCGTGGACCCCTGGAACGACATCCTCGCCATCGACAAGGATGGCCTCTCCTTTGGGGGCGCGCAATGCGACATGCAGCACTGCCCGCTTCTCAGTGATGTTGATCTTGTCCCCGCGAAACATGGCGTCTATACGCTCCCGCAGGCCAGATTCCTGGGCCAGCTGGAGTAGAAGCTTGCGCGTCTCCTGGGTGATGCGGTTCTTCGAGTAATCGAGAAAAAGGCCGGCCGCTTCGATCGAAAAGCGGGCCGCACGTCCAGGATCGTCCGCAAACAGGGAGCGCAAGGGAACATTGCGCACTTGTTCGTAATGGGTCTCGAGCGCCTTCCAGGCTGCTCGTTGCGTGAGAGACTGCACCTTCACCGCGGTTGCCATTGCTTTGCTCCGTTTCTCTGGTGTGACTCAGCAGGTTTGATGCCCCACCAGCACTTTGGATCTGCCCATCCAGAGATTCTCTCAGACTTGGGCCGACCCTGGAGGTGAGGTTGGGCCCGGGCGAATAAAATCGGGAGAATATTGGGGCTGGGGATCCGGGCCACGGGGCTGAAGTTTTCCCCTGGTTCCCTAACAAAGGGACGGGTGCCGCATTTCTTTCTGTCCATCCGATCCGACGGCTCCTAATCAAAGTCACCGCCCTAAAATTTGTCATCCCTGCAGTTGTGGGTGGCGAGACGGAAGCCGGAGGTAATTCGCCCATCGCACATGCGCTGCGCCCGAAGGTGAAACTGCAGGTCCCTCGCCTTCGCTCGGGATGACAAATTTTAGGGCGGTGACTTTGATTAGGAGCCGTCGGATCGGATGGACAGAAAGAAATGCGGCACCCTCCCTTTGTTAGGGAACCAGGGACAAACGTCCTGTTCCTATGGGGTTCTGCTAGGAGATGGACTTCGCCGGGATGCACATCCCTGTGGCCTTAGGGCGCCATGGCGGCCAGGGAATCCTTGATCGTGGGCGTGTGCCCGGCCGCAACCGCGTGGCGCCGCAGGCTGTGGAATTTTGCAAGAACACCATTTGCTTTAGACAGGGCCTCGATCCGCCGCGTATAGGCCTCTAGTTTGTCTCCGGGAATCGCAAAAACGGCGACATCGTCGGTGAGCACGTCCAAATAGGCTCGCGCTCCGCAGCACCCCAAGCTTAACGCCGCACGTCCGCTGTTCATGACCTGGGGAACGATCGCGCATGCCGGCCGCCCCATGGCCGGGGCATTCTGGTTTTCCACCTGTTGCGTTGCTTCGGAGAGAATGAGCGTTTGATTGGCGTTTACGAACAGGAGCACCACGTCCGGTGGCAGCGGAGAATCTGCCAAAGGCGCATACACGACGTATCCGGGCTGCGATCCCAGAACCGGAATTAACGCCAGATCTTCCTGCCTCACGTAGTCAAGCTCGCCGAACACCTTGAGAGCATCCATCAAGTCGGTCTGCTGGGCCGGAGAGGTTTGCAGATTGTGCGTATAAACACCAATGGCACAGAGGCTGTGGTCTGAGGCGGAAGTCGCAAATGCGGCGGTCGCACCGTCTTCCCAGAACCTGCATCCTGCAGGAACACGGCCGGCGTGGCTTTTCAAGCCGGCAGGCAAAGAGTCTGCGAAACTAATCGCTACCGGTGGCTGCTTAAGATCCAGCGATGCGGTAAGGACGGCGGCTAAATTTCTTTCCTTAGACATCTCGTCAGCCTTTCTGTTCACCTTGCACGGTAAAGCCCAGATCGGTGATGAAGGCAATGATGGCTTGCTCGGTTATTTGGTGGGGATCGAAGCCGACCGTGACCTTGCCTTCCGGGTAAGTTGATTTGCTCGAAGTAATCCCCTTTTGTTGCCCCAGCATGGTATCGAGACCTGTAGCGCAGGTGATGCAACTGAATCCCTTAACGAAATAGATCACGGTCTTGCTCGTTCCCGCTGACATGCCTTCGAGCGGAGCCAGAGTGCCCACACTCGCCATCGTCACTAATTGAAGAAATCGCCTGCGAAACATGTTCGTTATCTCCTTACCGGGCGGTTGCAGTGCCGGGTTCATATCTCCAGGGTGTCTGGATAGTGGCTTGGTCAGAGAAGCGCGTGTCGGTGTAGTCACTGAACTCGATCTTTTTATTCAAGACCCCGGTTTCTATCATCAAATCGCGCACCATATCAAAGTCCGCCTTGCGCGGGGCGAGGGGACTATACGTGACCCGGTCCATCGGCTTGGTCAGGGCCCAGCGCAGCAGCGCGGGTTTCTGGTTGTAGTAAAAGCGGCCCACGAAATCCGCGGCATCTTCGCGGTGCGGCTTGCTCGTATCCAACCACAAGCCCGACCGGGCAATTCCATCCACCAGCGTTTGGACGACCTCCGGCCGCTTGTCGATAAGGTCCTGACGCACGACCAGAATGCACGACATGTAGTCGGGCCAATATTCGCGGGCCTGAAAGAGGACTCGTCCAAAGCCCCCTATTTCCGCTTGCGATGGAAAGGGCTCCCCCATCACAAAGGCATCAATGGCATGGGCCGCGAGCGCGCTCGAAACATCCGGGGGCGCCATCTCGACCATCTTGATCTCGCCGGGCTTGATGCCAAATACCTTCATCGCGCGAAACAGCAGCAGGCGCTCATCGGAAAAGCGGCTGGGAATGGCGATGGTGCGGCCGCGCATATCGGCAAAGGTCTTGATGGGGCCGTCCTTGCGCACGACCACCGCGCTGCCGTAGCGGTGCCCCAGGTATACGACCTTGATAGGAACCCCCTGAGAAACGAGAGCAATCGCCAAAGGCGCGACGATGAATGCGGCCTGCACCCGGTTCGAGATCAGCGCTTCCTTCATCTCCGGAAAGCCCTGAAACATTTTGGGCAGAAACATTTCGCCCGACAAAGAATACTTGGAGATGTAGTCCGTAACCGGGCAAGTAAGCTGGCAGGTGACGGGGAGGTAGGCAACCGTAATTTTTCGTTGCGCCAGCGGACGATAGTCATTCAGCACAGCCGCCCAATTCACATTCAGCCAGCCGTGCAGGCCTGAAATAAGGACGAGCCATCCGACAACACACAGCGCGATCTTGCTTTTAAGACTCATCGCGAAATCCCCATCGAACGGATTTGATTTTCTCCAGCCGGCGGAAGCAGGTATCGAGAATCAGGCCGATCAGACCAATCAGCAACATGGCCGCAACCACCAGGTCGTAACGCTTGCCCGAGTTACGGGAGTCGATCACCAGGTAGCCAAGACCGGAATCAACCGCGATCATCTCCGCTGCCACCACCACCAGCCAGGCGATACCGAGGGCGATACGCAGACCTACAATGATTTTGGGCAGCGCGGCCGGGAAGACAACATGGGTAAGCAGGCGGGCAGGACCGAGGCCGAAGTTACGCCCAGCGAGCCGGAAAACAGAGGGCACGTTCGATACGCCGTCGACGCAGGCCACGATGATGGGGAAAAGCGCTCCCAGAAAGATAAGCGCGGTGGCGGCGTGGTCGCCCACACCGAGCAGGATGATGGCGACAGGGATCCAGGCGATGGGACTAATGGGGCGAAGAATCTGCAGCACCGGGTTCACCACCTGGTTGGCCGCCGGATACCATCCCAGCGTCAATCCCACTGGGATACCGATGACGGCCGCGGAGCCGAAGCCGATAGCAACGCGGCGTAGGGAATCGATGATGTCGCGCCACAATACCTGCTTCCGGATCAGCTCAGCGATTCCCTTCTTCACATCGAGGGGCGAGGGAAAGACCCTGGTCGCCGTCCAGACGACGGAGTAGTGCCACAGCGCGAGAAGGAGCGCGCAGGCCAGCACCGGCCAGAAGAATTTTTCCCATTTCCTCGGTTCTGCGAGCGAATTCATATTCTGTGCGCCAAACCGATCTGCTGAAAGATGCCGTCGCGAAGTTCCAGGTAGCGCGCCGAGCTGATGTCGCGCGGATGCGATATATCGATGGTTACAATCTGCTGGATGGTAGCGGGGCGAGCACTCATCACCACTACCCGGTCGGCAAGCTGGACCGCTTCATCAATGTCATGAGTCACGAAGATAATCGTCTTGCGCTCGGCCTCCCAGATACGCAGCAGCTCGCCGCGCATGATAAGCCGGGTGATGGAGTCGAGCGCGCCAAAGGGTTCATCGAGAAAGAGCATGTCCGGGTTGACGGCCAAAGCGCGCGCCACCTCGAGCCTCTGCTTCATACCTCCGGAGAGCGCGGCTGGATAGGCCTTCTCAAAGCCCTCCAACCCCACCATCTTGATGTAGTGGGCCACGCGCTGCTGCCGTTCGGAACGGTCCAGCTTGAAGAGGCCGAAGGCTATATTTCCCTCGACCGTGAGCCAGGGAAAAACGCCACGCTCCTGAAAGACGAAGATGCGGCGTGGGTCAGGACCTTGCACTACCTGCCCATCGATCTTTATCGCTCCGCTGCTGGGAGAGAGAAAGCCGGCCATGGTGCTGAGTAGGGTCGACTTACCGCAGCCGGAAGGTCCGAGCAGACAAACAAACTCCCCTTCCATGACGTCAAGGCTGATGTCATTGAGCACGGGCGTAGTTTCCCCGTCGCGGGTAAACGCGGTGTGGATATGGTCGGCCTGTAATTTCAACTTTCCCAACTAATCCTCCGAGTAACTCCAGCGGAGCGACTTCACATGTTCCAAAGATCGCATTCCCATATCCAACAGCAAACCAATCACGCCGATAATGACCATTCCCGCGACCACGAGGTCATAGCGATTGCCGGCGTTACGAGCATCCACGATTAGAAAACCGAGCCCGGAGTTCACCGCGATCATCTCCGCCGCGACCACCACCAGCCAGGCAACTCCCAGGGTAATGCGCATGCCGATGATCAGTTGTGGAATTACTGCCGGAAAGAGGACACGGGAGACCAGGGCAGTCTGGCTCAAACCGAAGTTGCGCCCCGCATTGAGATACACCGCCGGAATGCCGCGCACCGCGTTGATAGAAGTCAGGAGCAGAGGAAAAAAACAGCCCAGGAAGATGAGGAAGATGGCGGATAGGTCGCCCACACCGAACCACAGAATCGCTATGGGAATCCAGGCTAGAGGAGAGATGGGGCGAAGAATCTGAACCAGTGGATTGAACGACATCTCCAGCCTGCGGTTCCAGCCGATGATCAGCCCCAGGGGGACAGCCAGAACGGCGCCCAGCAGGAACCCCCAGGTGACGCGAAAGAGCGAAGCTACCACATACTTCAATAGCAGCCCGTGCTGCAAGAGATCGCCGATTCCTTCGACGACTCCCCAGGGCGTTGGCAAAATATGAATGGGGCGCCGGGTAACGGCAACTTGCCACAGAAGCAGCAGGACTGCGATGAGCGCGATCGGGCGAAGACGAACAATCAATCCTTTCGACCTCTTCTTTCCTGTCTTGAATCCAGTCCTGATATTGGCAATCGGATTCTAGCGCCATTACGCGGAGACCACCTCAACCAAAAGGTTGAGGTGGGCGCCCACCTGAATCGTAACCAACCAGGTGCGCCCAACGCGCATATCTCAGTCTGCTGGCACGTGTACAATTCCGCGAAAGGATCGAAGTCATTCAGCAGAGAGCTATGCACGAGCAACAGAGTGACGTCACCGTTATCGGCGCCGGCTTGGCGGGGATGGCTGCATCCATTCATCTGACGAAGGCGGGACTGCGGGTCCTGTGTATCGACGCCGGTGGAATCGAAAACGACGCGGTTGGCGAGTCGCTGGACTGGTCCGCACCGGGCTTGTTAGCAGACCTGGGCCTAACGATGGACCGGCTGATCGAGGAAAAGATTGCCACTTACAAGCGTCACGTCACCTTGAAACTAGGAGACGGGTGCGATCAAAGCTATATTCCGGGTGAGTGGTTAGGGCGGCCGCCTTTCAACGTAGAACTGCGTACGTTGCATGTTGACCGGATTCAACTCAATCGGTTGTTGCGAAAAATTGTTCT
The DNA here is from genome assembly GCA_963787145.1 of uncultured Acidobacteriaceae bacterium. Lineage (GTDB taxonomy): Bacteria > Acidobacteriota > Terriglobia > Terriglobales > Acidobacteriaceae > PALSA-350. The sequence goes on along the minus strand of CAWBBY010000039.1, from coordinate 75,858 downwards.
CAGCTGCGGCGTCACCTTTCTTGAGGATCGGGTCGTTGCCGTGGAAACCAACGGGAAGCGGGTGGCGGCGGTTAGCACACAGCTTGGCAGGAGAATCTCTTCGCCTTGGTTTATCGATGCTTCCGGTTCTGCTTCAAGCTTGTTTGCCCGGGCCTTCCATCTGCCAGCGTACGAGGCAGGTCCGCGGAAAGTAGCCATCTGGGGCTATTTCCCGGTTACCACGCCGGTCGAAGGAACGACGCTCTATGCGGACGGACTGAAGCCACCCTACATGGAATGGGTTTGGGAAATACCCATCAATCCCAACACCATCAGCGTGGGTTATGTAGCCACCGGGGAAACGATCAAGGCCGGGCGCCAGCAGGGGGAAACCGTGGAAGATATCTTCAGGGAGAAGCTAGGCCGGTTCCCCCGCTTTGATGATCTCTTGCAAGCTGTGCCGGCCATTGCCCCATCGGTCACATCGTTCATTTGCCGCATGCACGGCCGGGTCGCCGGACCGAACTGGCTGATCGCCGGAGAAGCTGCGGCCATGGTGGATCCGATGACCGCAAACGGAGTGACCGCTGCGCTGAGACATGCGGCGGAAGCATCTCGCCTGCTGATTGAATCTCGCCGCCGGCAAAGGATCCCATGGTTGGGGGCAGCCATGTACAGCCGGCGGATTCTCGATCTGGCGATGTTCTTCAATTATGGGATTGAAAGAGTGATTTACGAGTCGCCGATTAGGAACCGCATCGGCGTCTTGAAAGCGGGCGATGTCTATACGGTGCCGGCGTGGAGCCTCAACTCAATCTATTCGCGGTTCCGGCCGCGTGGGGTTTTGAAGACACTCCTGTTTTGCTCTCTGCTGAATCTCTCGCGCCTGGGAACGTTCCTGTTTTACAGCTTTTGCAAATGGCAGCAGCCCTCTCGCCCGGCCGCAGCCTAGACGATGTTAAAAAACGAACCTGGTGGTGAAGGCGAGCTCGTGGTTATAGGTGTGGAACTGAGAGGTCGCAATCTGCATGCCGGCGCCAAACGCGACACCGATGCGGCTTTGCGCATCGCCGGGACGGAGCTTGAATTTGCTGAAGACGATCCCAGGGGTTAAGAAGTTTTGCATCTTCCCATTATTTTTCCCGCCGAAGTAATACGTGGCATTCGCCTCCAGCTCCGGCCACACATACTTGGAGAGGTGATATTGCGCCGCCGTGTTCCACCCGATGGAACGACCCAGTTTGTTGGTCTCCTCCGTCGGCAAGGTTCCACCGAGGCAGGAAATAACATTGAATTTGTCGAACCCCTTTCCGGCGAGAAGCGTCGGTGTGACCGAGGAATCGGGGCTGCCATTGGTATGACTGCCGGTCGGGATGGTCGCACCAAGTTGCGCGCTCAACATATAGTTTCCGCCCTCTTCATTCCTGGAGAGAATGCGGTACTTGTACAGGAATCCGACGTCCCCAAAGCCATCCTTTACTTTCGGCGTGTTGTGCTGAATGTAAGGTGGATAGTAGAAGTCAAATTCGCTATTGAGGCCGGGGACCAGGTTAAGCCCTCGACTTGCTCCGTAATTCCAGGTTGAGGTGAGGGTGGGGGTGATCTGACGCGTAAAGTCCGCGCGAAAGACCTGGATCAGCATTGGATAGGGTGAAATGAGCGGCGGCGGCCAAGACGGCTGTTTGGCTTGGGTCGCACTGGTGCGCGCCTCCCATTTGTCAAAGAAATTGTCCTGGGAAAGTAAAGGACTGGTCACGGCGGCAAGAAGAACAAGCAGGATGGAAATATTTCGTTTCATATTATATGCGTAAGGTTGCTTGAATAGCACGGGCTGGTCAACAACCCAGCGGATGAGGTGCATATCAACCTTTCGGCTGAGTTCGGGCGAACTTGAAGGATGCGATATTCTGGGACGCGAGGGCGCGATGCAGGAGCAATACATTGAGCAGGTGGTTGATCTCACGGAACCGGAAGCGAACCAGATCTATCGCCTTTCGGTGGATCAAGCAAGAGAGATAGTATTGAACGGATCTGCGGATGAAGTGGGGCGCATCGCAGGCTCGTTTGCGCTCATCGCGCGCGCAGGCAAGACTGTCAAGCTGGCGCGCTCGCTGGACCGGCCCCTGCGCTACTTCCTGGCCAAGCGCCAGGCAGGTCCGGTGCTGATCGTCGCTGCGCGCATCGATACGATTTACAACTGGCTGAAAGCGGAAGGACTGGAAGCCCAGTTTCAGCCCAGCTATACCAGGATGGTTCCTGCCCATTACGTGGTTGCGCTGCAGCTGATCGGCTGCCCCGATCCGGACCCGGTTTACACTCGGTTCTTCACCCCGTCCCAAGGAGTGATGACCACCAACCTCGACCAGATCGGCGCAGCCTACATCAGTGCGCTTGCCGGCGAGATCGAGCAATGGTTGCTCCGCATTCCTGTGCATGAACCAATAGGGGTGTGCTTTTCGGGCGGCATCGACAGTGGCAGCGTCTTCCTCACCACTTACCACGTTATGCTGAGGTTGGGCATGAACCCCGGGCGCCTCAAAGCCTTTGTGCTCGACCTCGGCGATGGTCCTGATTCGGACCAGGCTCGTGCCTTTCTCGAGGATCTCGGCTTGGGATTATTCCTTGAACCGGTCGCAGTGGATCCATCGTCGCTCAACGTCGATGAGACCATCCGTGTGATCGAAGATTACAAAGCGCTCGATGTGCAATCGGCAACCATGGCGATGGCGTTATGCCGGGGAGTGCGGCAGCGCTATCCCACCTGGCGCTATCTGATCGACGGTGACGGCGGCGACGAGAACCTCAAGGATTATCCCATCGAAGAGAATCCTGAACTCACCATTCGTAGCGTGATCAATAACCCGATGTTGTATCAGGAAGGATGGGGGGTGGGAAAAATCAAACACTCCTTGACTTACAGCGGCGGACTAAGCCGCTCTTATAGCCGAACCTACGCCCCGGGCCACCACTTCGGCTTTTGTGGCTTCAGTCCCTTCACGCGACCGTCGCTGATCGCGGTCGCGGAGGGCATTCCGTTCGTCGATTTGACCAATTACGATGTGGAGCGACTCTATCAGCTCAAGGGTGAGATCGTGGCCCGCGGATTGAAGGCAATTACCGCCTTCGATATGCCGGTTTTCCCCAAGCGCCGGTTCCAGCACGGGGCGGTTGCAGAGAGCACCATGCATTCCGCACTGCCCTTACGCGAAACGGAGTATCGCCAGAAATTTCTGTCCCTGTATCCATGAACGTATATCCGGCCAAAACGGCGGAACGCGATGCTTGGATACTCAGCCGCCGCCCAGCGCGAGAGATCCGCGATCCTTATCTCCCCTATCAGTATTTCGTAGAAGAGGAATGTGCGATTGGCGGCGTAGTCGAACCGGTTGCCACCATCTTTCTCACCAATCGAGAATGCCCGTTCCGTTGTTTGATGTGCGACCTGTGGCGCAATACGCTTAGCGAAACAGTACCGCTGGGGGCTATCCCTGCACAGATCGATCACGCGCTGCTTAACCTTCGGCCCGCGCGCCAGCTCAAACTCTATAACAGCGGCAGCTTTTTCGATCCCCAGGCAATTCCTCCCGCAGACTATGCCGCGATCGCGCAACGCGCGAATCAGTTCGAGAGGTTAATCGTAGAGAATCATCCCGCACTCACCGGCGATGCCTGCCTGCGCTTTCGCGACTTGCTGAGCGGTCAACTCGAGATCGCTATCGGGCTGGAGACGGTGCACGCACAAGTTCTCGCGGGATTGAATAAACGCATGACGCTCGAGCAATTCTCGGCCGCGGCAAATTTCCTGCGCCGCAATGGGATCGATCTTCGGGTCTTTATATTGGTGCAGCCTCCGCTGATGCCGGCAACAGAAGCGCTGGAGTGGGCGGAGCGCTCTTTGGCATTCGCCATGAAACTTGGCGCTACAGCCGCAACCCTGATCCCGACGCGTGCGGGAAACGGGGCCATGGAAGCACTCGAGTTTGTCCCCCCGTCTTTGGCACCCCTGGAAGCCGCGATGGAGTACGGTTTGCGGCTCAAGGCGGGCAGGGTCTTCGCGGATCTTTGGGAGCTGCGCGAATCATGCGCGCACTGCCACGCGCAGCGCGCCGCCCGGCTGCGCCAGATGAATCTGCGGCAGGTAGTGCTCGATCGGATCCCGTGCTCGCATTGCGGCGGTGCGAGTTGACATGCGAGTTTGATCTTGCCATCGTTGGCGCCGGCTTCGGCGGTAGCCTTATGGCGATGATTGCCCATCAACTTGGGCTTTCGGTTGTCTTGCTCGAACAGGGGCGTCATCCGCGCATGGCGATCGGCGAATCCACCACGCCGCTGAGCAATCTTCTGCTGGAAAGGCTGAGCACGACCTACCACCTGCCGCGGATTGCTCCACTGGCAAAATGGGGAAGCTGGCAGCGCAGCTACCCGCAGATCGCCTGCGGACTGAAGCGCGGCTTCACTTTCTTTCACCAGAAAGAACAAATGCTGGTGGCGGCGAGCCCGCACGACGATATCGCCGACACCCATTGGTACCGGGCCGACGTGGATCACTTCCTGGTTAAGGAGGCGCAGGGGCTTGGAGTCGACTACCGCGACAGCGTCCGAATCGAGACGCTGGAATTCGCAGAGGATGGCGCATCGATCATCGGCCGCGCCGGCGAGGAGGCGTTCCATCTCCGTGCCAGGCTTTTAATCGATGCTACTGGGCCACGCGGCTTTCTGCACCGGAGTTTGCGCTTGGAGGAGTCTCCGCTGTCTGGACTCCCTCCCACAGAAAGCCTGTACAGCCACTTCACGGGAGTTACTCGCACCGAAACTGCGGGAGATGTACCTGCGTATCCGGTGGATGACGCCGCCGTGCATCATGTATTTGAGGGTGGCTGGGTGTGGGTGCTGCGATTCAACAATGGAGTGACTAGTGCTGGGGTCGCAGCTACTCGTAGGCTGGCCAGAGAGCTGGCACTCAGCGAAGGCGAGCCGGCATGGCAGAGGCTTCTCGACCGGTTGCCTGGGTTGCAATCACAATTCAAGCAGGCATCCGCGTGCCAGCCGTTCCGGCACATGCCGGCAATCAGCTTCCGCAGCAGCACCATGGCAGGAAAACGATGGGCGATGTTACCGTCAGCAGCCGGTTTCGTTGATCCGCTGCTCTCGACCGGGTTTGCTCTCACCCTAACGGGGATAGAACGGCTCGCGCAGATCATCCATAAACATCGTGATTCCGCTGACCTGGCGGCCCGGCTCCAAGGCTATGCGCAGGAAACGGACAGCGACTTGCTCGCCGCGAGCCGGCTGATCGGCGCTCTGTACGCGACCATGGCTGACTTTTCGTCTTTTACCGCAGTGTCGCTCTTGTATTTTGCCGCGGTCAGCTTCGCCGAGACCGCGCACCGGCTGGGCAAGGCGGAGTTGGCGCCTGGATTCCTGTTACATCGACATCCAGAGTTTGGGCCGGCTTTGCAGCTCTTATTGGAGCGAGCGTATAAACCGGATGGAGCGTTCGCGGCTGACGTTCAGCGTCTTATAGAGCCATTTAACGTGGGTGGCTTTGGCGATCCTGCGCGTCATAATAGATATCCCGTGCGTGCCGACGACTTGCTGGACGCGGCACATAAACTGGGAGCTAGCCGGGAAGAAATTATTGCAATGCTGGAGAGGGGCGGATTCTTTGCGCAGGCCTCGGTGAATCGTTGAGGAGAACTGCAGGTCCCTCCTCCGCAGGAGCATTGATTGCAGGTGAAGAGAACTGCAGGTCCCTCGGCTGCGCTCGGGATGACAAAAGGGGAGGGCAGCGATCACCTCAGCAGCCGTTACCGAGGGATGGAGAGAGCCGCTGCGATTTTCATCACCGTGGATGATGCGAATCGTGGAGAAAAGGAGTGCCTCGCAGCGGCGCCTGACCAGCGATTCTTTCAGCCACTAGCCAATCCCTAATGGAAGCACTGCCCTCCCCTTTGTCATCCCTAGCGAAGCCGAGGGATCTGCAGTTCTCTGTTCATACCGCAGCACAGGACTAAGGAGAGGCCTTCCCCGGCCTGGTTTTCTGAAACGCAATCGCGTGCGCTGCGACGATTCCCTTCCCTTCCTGCAACGTGATGGCTTGGTTGGGCCGAATATTTGGTACAACGTCCTTATGCCCGCTAGGCCATGCGATGGCAAGCCGCATTCTTCTGCTTGGGTCAGGCTTGCCCAATCCGAAGGTCACAGGTAACTCACTTTGCGATAAATAGCCGGAGCCGGTCTTCACCATACGTAACAGCTGAAGGTGGTTATCGACCTGGAGCGTGAGCTTGGCCCCGATGCCGTCCCGATTAGAACGCGTGCCGGTCAGCTTTACCCGGAGCATATCGTTCTGATTGCCGTTGTCGTTACGAAGCAGCCGCGCCGGACCATTGGCCTCAGTCATCACCAGGTCCAGATCTCCGTCATTGTCGAAGTCCCCGTAGGCAGCACCGCGCCCCACGATCGGCCGCTGCAGCGCAGGCCCTAATTGGGTAGACATGTTTTCGAACTGACCCTTTCCCCGGTTACGAAATACCAGGGCGGGTTCCGCGTACTTCAGATGCGGCTGGGTTACGCTGATGTCATCGGCCACGTGCCCGTTCACTGCCAGTACGTCGAGCAGACCGTCCAAGTCGTAATCAAAGAAAAAGGTGCTAAAGGTCAGCGACTGCAAGGACCAGCGGTCAATCCCCGTCGCTTCGGAAGCGGAGGTGTACAAACCTGAGCCATCGGTGCGGTAGAGCGCCATGCCTTCATTGGTGAAGTTGCCAATGATCAGGCCGGGATGGCCTGAGTTCTCATAGTCGCCGTTGTCGACCCCCATGCCCGCCCGGGTAGCGCCAGCATCGCTGTAGGCCACACCGGCCTGCACGCCAACATCTGTAAAGGTGCCGTTGTGGTTGTTGCGATAGAGCTTATTCGGCTGGGTGTCATTGGTGACCAGCAGATCGAGCCAGCCATCGTCGTCGTAGTCAACCAGAGCGATGCCGAGAGACTTGCTGGTTGCATCGTACAGACCGGCGCGTTTGGTAACGTCCTCAAAGGTTCCATCGCCGCGATTGTGGTAAAGCCTTGCACTCTCGCCCTGGTAAACCTGGGGAGTGCAATACGATTTGTTCTTTGTGTCGAGTGAACAAAACTGATCTTTCTCTGGTGACCAAGTCACGTAGTGCGCCACAAACAAATCCAGCTTGCCGTCGTTGTCGTAGTCAAACCAAACGGCGCCACTCGAAAACCCGCTGCCGCCCACGCCCGCCCGAGTAGTCACATCCGCGAAGTGGCCGTTGCCAAGATTACGGAACAGGTGATTGGAGCCGACTGCGGTGATGTAGATGTCATCTTTGCCGTCATTGTCATAGTCGCCAACCGCGCACCCCATGCCGTACATCTCAATCGCCAAACCAGCCTCTTTGGTGCGGTCAGTAAAGGTTCCGTCGCCGTTGTTGTGGTAGAGGGCGGGATAAGACTTGGATGAGCCATGACCTGGCCAATCCATGGAGTTCACGAACAGGATGTCTTGTGCGCCGTCGTTGTCGTAGTCCAGAACACACACGCCACTACCCATCGTCTCGGGAAGGTATTTCTTTCCAAAAGCACCGCTATGGTGACGAAAGGAAATACCGGACGCGGCAGTAGCGTCGACAAAACGAATCGGGCCGGAAGGCCGTTGCGCTGATGCGCTCGAAATCAGGGTCCCGAGGAAACACAAAGTAAGCCAGCGACGTACGGTACTTTCAGGCATGCGCGACCAGAAGACGGGCACGGCGCGAGTCCATCCACATTTCCAGAAGCATGGCCGTAGGTCCCACCAGGAAGAGGGCGTAGAAAGGGGCGTACACCGCCTGGTGGAGGCGCAGTACCATCTCGACTGCGGCCACGACAAACACCGTCACGCACTGGCCGGTCTTCGAGCGCACGGTCGTCTTGGGATCGGTAATCATGAAAAAGATGAATAACTGATACATAGGTCCGGTGATAGGAGAAATTTCAGACCGCCATGGGTCACCCGTGATCCAGCTGCGCAGCAAGGCAAACACCAGGAACGATAAGACGTACGTCGCGCTGATATGAAAACGCCGCAGGCGCCAGATGATGGCTGATCCGAGCGTCCAGATCACGATCATCGGCCAGACAAAGTTGCCCCACTGAATGCTCAACCCCGCCACCGTGCCGGAAGCCAGGATGAACATGGCGACGATGCCAAAGTTGGACGGATTCCAGATGTGCCGATCGTGGACGCGCAACACGTATTTCGAGGTAATGGAAATCAGTGCACAGAGAGCGTACGGCCAGAAGGCAGGGGAACGCACCAGGATGCCAACGCTGATGCCCGTAATGTAAGCACTTGCCAGGTTTGGCCACTTGCCCAAATAAATGCGGGACAGAATCAGCTCAGCGACAAGGCTGGCGCCAATGGCCAATAAGGTACGGGTGTAGCTCTCAAGGATGCCGTAGGAGAGCTGGCCTACCAACAGAACGAGGGTGATCAGCAGAGGAGAGAGATAGCGGTTGGAGGCGCTGAAGAACCGCTTCCACGCCGCCTCAAGCTTTACCGGTTGCCCGATACTCACCCCGTGACTCATTCGGCCTCCCTGACATTGTAGAGCTTTCCAGGGACCAGGTTCTCGACGGTCTGGACTTTGCCCGACGGCCAACGGATGACTGCCTTCCCAATCTGCGGATTCTTTCCCAACCCAAAATGCAACCGCCGATCGTTCTGCGCCGCAAACCCGCTGCCACCGGAAACGTGCTGTACCTGCTGCTGCCCGTTCCAATAAAGAGTGACCTGAGCACCAATCGCACTCCGGTTGCTCCTGGACCCTTCGAGCGAGAATTCGATCCACTCATTCTGGGGGTTCACGGTGTTCTTGTAAATCAGCAAGGGACCACGTTGGTTGGCCACGACCACGTCGAGTACGCCGCGATTCCACAAATCAGCCAAGGCCACCGAGCGCCCGTCATAGATATCGGTCGCGCCGACAGCCTGGGCTACATCCACAAATTTTGCTGCTCCATCATTGATCCAGACTTTCTTCTGCTGATATCCCGACAGGCTGCGTCCATGGAAGGCGGGCCAATCTGCCGCGTCGCCGATGATCTTGCTATTTCCACCGGCGACCCTGGAGAAGTCATACCAATAACTCTCCGTGCGGCTGAGGGAGATATAGCCGTTGGTGAGATAGAGATCCAGGTAGCCATCGTTATTGAGATCGCCAAACTGCGCGCCGAAACTCCAACCACCCAGTTCCACGCCCATATCCCGAGCCAGATTTTCGTACTTCAAGCTCGGCCCCTCCTGGGGCACCCAGAGATTATTACCCTGGATCAGTACCCCCTCCTGGGAGATATTGGAGACGTAAATGGCATACTTGCCCTGGTTCAGGATGTCTCCATAGGCAACGTTCATGCCGCTCTTGGGAGCAAATCCTACACCGGTCGCCTCGCCTGCCTCGCGAAAGTGTCCGCCGTCATTGAGGTACAGCTCGGAGACGCCATAATCGTTGGCAATAAACAGATCGGGATGTCCGGTGCCGCGCAAGTCCGCGGCAGAAGCGGCAAGCGCCCACCGATTGCTCTTGATCCCTGCCTTTTCGCTGACCTCCTCAAACTTGCCATTGCCCAGGTTATGAAACAAGAACTTTCGGCCGCCGTTTTTTGCGTACTCAAAACTCTCCGGCATCATGCGCGTGTTATCCAAATGCCACAGATCCAGCTTTTCGGAGTAGTACCCGCCAACGAACAGGTCGAGCAGTCCGTCGCCGTCATAGTCAAACCAGACAGCGGTGTTGGCATTGATCCAGGGGGGTAGACCGGCAGCATCGCTTACGCGTGTGAAGCCATGACCGTGGTCGTTGTGAAAGAGCTCGGGCTTTCCCCACTTGATGAGAAACAGGTCTTCGTAACCGTCATTGTCATAGTCGCCCCATACGGCTCCCATGGAAACCCCGGTTCCTGGCTGGTTCACATCGGCTAGTCCCATCTGCGGGGCAACGTCCTGGAAAGTGCCATCGTGCATGTTGCGGTAGAGGTGATTCTGGCTGCCGATGGCACTGTTGGTCGCGTAGAGATCAGGCCAGCCGTCGCGGTCGAAATCGACAATGGAGACCGAAGCACCCATGGACGCGACTTCAGGCATAATGCCTTCGAGCTTGGCGTCCAGGGTCGGCGCCTGGTGGACAAAATGAACGCCGGCCTGTTGCGAGACCTCCTGTAAATGGAAGCCGTACCGCGCTATCGCCTGGCCCTCGTCCAGCTTTGCCTGGGCCTCTTCCCGTCGCGCGGAAACCTGCTTGATAGCAAGGGGAGTGGCTAACATCCCCGCAAACAGAATGGCCAGAACAACTCTCGCGGTGATGCTTGCCTTCATTGCGCCGCACCGCTCCTGAGTGCCTGGTCAATGGGTTCTGAGGTTACGTAGCGGGTGTGATAGTTCTGCCAGTCCTCTGGATGTTGGCGGTACACCCACTCGCTCTCCAGACTGCCCGGAGCCTCGTTGTAAAGAGTTTTTGCGTGGTAGGGCAAGGGCTGTACTGTTCGAGAGTCGACCGTGTTGTAGTCTCCATCCTTGATCCACCCGTCTCCGGCGATCACATAATCCCGCACCCATCCGGCAGGCGGCGGAGGTTGCTCGGCAAAACGCAAGGTAATCTCATCGCCGGCGTTCATGATTACATAACGGTCATCGATGCCTGCCAGCAGTTCACGGACATCGCCATAGCGAGTGTAGTATCCCTCGAGGTCGCGCCAGATCTGCGTGCTGGCTGCGATCCGGTTGTAATCGGGTAGCTCGGGAGAGGAAGCATTGGCTTGATGGACCACCGAGTATCCCCGGTAATGAAGATCTGCCAGCGAAGGATCCAGGCGCGTGACCTTGAGCCGCGTACTGGTGAGGCCCTGCGCCCACTCGATGGAATCCCAATAGACCTCGAGATTTGTTCGCAAGCGCAGCTTGTGCGGTGTGCCGGGCAGAAAGACATTCTCCAGGTCGATGAGGCAGGTCTTCTTGCGGCCCGCCGGGAAGCCCAGGTTCGCCCGGGCGGTATGCCATCCGCCGTGCCCATCGGGCACCTCAAGACTAAGAGAGCGCGCCTTCTGTTGGCTTCCCTGGCTGATTGCAACGTTTACAGAGGAGTCGGTAGGGTGTACCCATCCCTTGGCAATCAGCCACAGAGGCCCGCTCGCCGGCACATCGTTGCCCAGATCAATCTCTACAAAGTGATCGCGGGTAAGGCCTTGATACTGGCCGCGCCCAAAAGTATCCAGGTAGCGGCCATCGAGCTTGCTGACGATTTCGGTCACGTCGGTGCCTCGATCATCCACGGCTTTTGCGACGGGGTGCGGGGGCGCAACGGCAGTTATTGCTAGCTTCACTGGTGGAACCACAAACCGCTCGTCGGTAAAAATCTCGGTGCCCACCGGATGATCGACCACCATCAACTTCAGGTAGTCGTAGTAGTAGGTTTCCCATAACTCTCCGGTGATGCGCAGGTCGTAGTAGCCATCGTGGGGCACAAGTTGATCGCGGCCGATTTTGTACCACTCTTCGGTGGCTGCGATTTTGGGGGAGCCAACCGAGTCGATCTGTAGACCGATTGCCGAACCCCATGGCACGGCATCCTTTACGAAGCCAATCTGCTTACCGTTCCAGGCAAACAGAAAGGGACACGAACCCTTGAGACGCTGCTCGGTCAGCACCTCTTGATCCGCCTTCAGCGCAAACTCGGCGTTCTCCATCCCATTGGGCCATAGGATTTTTACTACGTCGGCGCCCCCCTGCTCCCCCAACCCAAAATGCAGTTGCGGCGCGGTGATCGGCTGCTTCTGGAGCATAAGGCCAGAGCGAAGCTCCATCTCGCCGCCGATACCGAAGGAATTGATACGCTGATCACCCGTCGCTTGCCGCGCTCGCGGCCGTAGAATCTGCCACTGATACGTTTTACTGCCCTGGTTAAGGGCCTGCTGCGCCTGCCCGGCTGCGGAGAGTCCCAGCAGGTCGAGTCTTCCATCGCCATTGACGTCGGCGACGGCAAATACTCGTGCTGGCCCCACGGGTTGAGGCAGCGGAGCAAACTTCTGCGCGCCATTGCCCAGCCACACCAAGACGCCATTAGGATCGCCGGCATTCGGCGCAACCGGAGCGAGCAGCAGATCGACCGCTCCATTGTTATCGAGATCGGCAGCGTGCAGGCGCACTTCTCCCGCAAACTGGGGCGCGTTCCCCAGCTGGGCAACCTTCCACCCCGAGGCGTCGGTAATTGCCACCAGTGCGCCCGTCTCTTCCAGGGCCACCAGCGCCAGCGTTCCTGCACCGCTTACATCGGCAACCGTCACTGCTTTCACATGAGGGAGATGACTGGGGAGCGCGAGCTCGCGAAATAAACCTCCTCTCTGGTTATGAAAGAAATGCAGCGCGCCCGAGCCATCGATCATGGCAGCATCGGGGTTGCCGTCGCCATCCAGGTCGACCCAGGCAAAGCCGCGCAAGCCCGAAATCCCAGCGAACGGTTGTATCGCCGTGAACGACCCATCACCGTTGTTTCTTAGCACCACTGGCGGTCCTTGATGCGTGCCCAGCAGGATGTCCATATCCCCATCGGCCTCCACATCGATCGCCCAAGCGCCGGTGTAGGCGGCATGCAGCAACGCCGGCGGCAGCTTGGTCTGCGCGGTCACATCGGTGAACGAGCTTGCGGTCTCCTGGCGCAGGAAGCGAACGCCGCCTTCCCCGGCAAGCACCAGGTCGGTTTTGAAGTCGTAATTGAAGTCGACGGGCAAGATGGACTCGGGCTCAAGAGCCTGGTTCGCGGACCCTCCAGGGAACGGAAAGGTGGCGCCGCTGGCCAGCCTTACGGTATGGCTATTGGCCACGGTGGTTACTGGGGCGCCTTCTCCAGTGAGCGAGATGGCTCCGATCCATGAATAACCTTGGGAATCGCCTCCACCTCCCTGTGCGGGGCCCGGATTGGTGATGGTCACAGGCTGAAAGCGGAGCGCAGTATCAGCCGGAGGCGGGGCAAACGTCGGCGAGGGCAGCAGCAGGAAGCGGGTAAACGGCGCGGCCTCATTGCCTGCGGCCGGTTGAATGACGCTAAGGCTCTGGCGAAACTCCGGCACGCGCATCAACGAGTTGCGCAGAAAGGCAATGCGCACGGCGGCCGCTCGCGGGTCGGGCCCGGCAACCGCGGCCTGCAAGGCCGTCCATTGCGGTTGGACTTCCGGCGGCCAGGTCCCGGCGTGTGCTCCGAGCTGTGCTATCACGGAGCGTAACGTCTGCCCGTCGCCACGCTTGGCCGCCACCCGCCCGAGCTCCAGCAAAACCGCCGGATTCCCCGGCTGCTGGGCGAGAATCTGCTCCAGCAATTGCTGAAACTCGGCCTCGCTGTTGGGATCGCCCTGGCGCTCAAGCTCCTGCGCCAGCAAATACATTGCCTCTAAGCCATGCGGGTTGATCTGCACCGCTCTGCGAAGCTCGACAATAGCCTGCGCCGGATTGCCGCGTTTGCTTTCGAGCACACCCAAAAGGTAGTGAACCTGATCGTTCCCCGGAACCAACTTCTGCGCTCGCCCCAGCCGTTGCGCCGCTACCTCAAAGTTTCCCTGGCGCAACGCGAGCAAGCCCCAGTTTGCCCAGCCGGCCGGTTCTCCCTGGGCCAGCTGTGTGGCCCGCTCGAGGGTGCTGTCAGCTCGCACATCGTCTCCCACCTGCAGCGCCGCAAGGCCCACGTAGAAAGCCGTCACCTCGTCCAGGTAAGCCTTGGTCGCCGGCTTGGGCAGCCCGGAGGAATGGCATCCGCTGAGCAAGAACGCCAGGGCGGCCGCCATCGCCATACCCGGCAGCCCGCACCATCTATCCCCCCTCGTCCGACAGTTTCCACTCCACATCCGGCCGTATACCCGCGAGCAGTTCACCCACGCTAGCTTACGTTACCGGCGCACCAGCTTCCTACCGGAACCCATGGTATTTCCTGCAAGGCTTGAGCCTATCTGGGCAGCGGGTGGACTGTCATCGTGTAGGGGGTTGAACCCGAACTCCACCTTTTGATGGAGCTTTGTCGAGGGAAGCGCTCAACGTTTGAGCGTACGATTCTCCGCAGCGACCAATTACCGGCGGACCTGGCCGCATTGGGTAGAATAGGGGTCAAAATCATGAGTTGGGCTAGATGAACGAACGCGCACTCCGCCAGTTAGCGCATGTTCCGCGATTGGCGATTCAAGCCTCAAGCAGCGAGACCGCGCGGGATACAAACCGAACCATCATCCTAGAACTGATTCGCCTTGCCGGGGCGGTCTCGCGCGCCGATCTGGCTCGCCTCTCCGGACTGCAGAAGAGCACCGTCTCCGCGATCGTAGAAGAACTACTGGTGACCCGTTGGATTTGTGAGGGAGAGACTGGCTTCAGCAAACACGGCCGAAGGCCGCTGATGCTGGGAGTGAACGATGAACTGGGAGTGGTCATTTTAGACCTCCACCCCGGCAACGCCATCGTAGCCATCTCCGACTTCAGCGGGAATTTTCTGGTACAGGAAAATGTCCCTATTTCTTCTCAGCCTCACCGGTCGATTATCCAACTATTAGCTGCCATCAAACGCGTCTCCAACGCTGAACCCAAGAAAGCGATCCAAGGCGTGGGCATCAGCGTTCCCGGCCGGGTGGATCCTTTGACTGGAAGATTGGCTTTCGCGCCCAATCTCGGCTGGGGACCCTTCGATATCAGAAAGGCTATTGCCGAGGGAACCGGGCTCCCGGTAGAGATCGAAAATGCCGCGAATCTAATCATCCTCGCTGAGCGTTGGTTTGGCAGCCTATCCGGCGTTCAGGATGCGGTGGCCATCAATGTCTCGGAAGGGATCGGAACCGGCATTCTCGCCGGCGGACATCTCATCTCCGGTTGGAACGGTATGGCGGGTGAGTTTGGCCACATGCCAGTCGAGGCTCCGGGGCTTCTTTGTGGATGCGGCAACCGCGGCTGCTGGGAGACGGTTGCTTCGAATCAGGCGGCCCTCCGCCACTACCGCAAGTTGAAGGGAAAGGTACCTGCTTCGTTCACCTATCGCCACCTGCTGATTGATGCCCAGGATAAGAAGTCCGAGGCGGTGGCTGCGCTGCGCTATCAGTTTGTGCAGATCGCGCGTGGCCTGCAAACAATCTTAGCTGGGCTCTCCCCCGAGATCGTGTTGTTCGCCGGGGATATCGTCGCGGTATGGCCGTACTTCTCCGGCATTCTCGCCGAAGAAGTACCGAAAACGCTGAACGCGAAGCTGCCGCGTATCATCACCACGGCGGACTGCGGCATGGCCCGTCTACGGGGGGCACTGGCGCTGGTGTTGCAACAACACTTCAGCCCTGCGACTTCGCGCTCCGTGCCCCGCCGCATCGCGGTGGGCGATTCTTCGCGATAGCTAGAAACGAACCGTTGCCGAAAGTTGGATCGAACGGCCACCTCCTATTCCGTTGATCCCAGTGCCGCTCCCGATGGTGCTGGTCACTTTGCCAAAGGTTGTGCTGGTAATGGAATTTTGCGGGCTATTGAACTGTGGACTGTTGCTTAGCTGGAAGGCGTCCGCCCGCGTCACAAGGGACACGTTTTCCCATATGGCAAAGGTCTTGAAGACCGACAGGTTGTCCTGAATATATCCCGGACCATAGAACTGGTTTCGACCTACGTTGCCCAGGACGCTACCGTACGCTATTGGGCATGCTCCTGTTTTGGGGCAGCCTGCAGGTTGCGCGAAGCTGGTGGGATCAAACCAGTTATGCGCGGTACCGATCCCGTGGAGCACGTGGTAGGGGGCTACGAGATTTGCATTCTGTCCCTGCCCTGGTGTGTTGATCGTGCCCGCGTTGGCAGTGACATTGAACGGTAGACCCGAATAGAGAGACACCACGGCCGCCAGCTGCCAGCCACCGATCAGCGAAGAGGCCAGGCCGGTATTCAACCACCGTTTCCCGGGACCGAACGGCAGCACATAGTTCAGGCTCTCTTCGAAGTTGAACTTGTGATCGAAATCGTTGGGCGCATAGTTGTGACGCTGATCAATCCAGAAGTACAGAGCGCCGTCGTCGTCCGTTTGGTAACCCAGGCCTTTTCCCCAGGTAAATGAGGTAATCACTCCCAAACCACCGTTGAAACGGCGGTTCAACTGCGCCTGCAGAGACTGGTAATTGGATGAGAACCCCAGAAAATAAACCGTTGTGGCCGCCGTGCGCCCAAAGGCGATGTTTTCCGGCTCACCCGCCGCACCCAGACCAAGAGCCGGCGGCAAATTGATATTTTGAGATGAGCCTATGTAAACCCCGTGATTGGCTACGTAGGACAGCGTCATGGTCCACTGTGCGGGCAAAGACTGTTGTACAGCGACGTTCCAGGACTCAACATAAGGGTTGTGATAGTTCTTGGGGATGACAAAATAGGCTTGGCTTTTCAGAAAAGATGTATTGGCCGGAATGATCCCGTTGGTGGGGATAACGATTGGAGAAGGCGCCGGGAAGCCGGCCTGGAAAGTTGCCGGTGCTCCGTCGCCGAGGAGCGCGGGTTGGTATTGGTTGAGTTGTTGGTAGCTGTTATTGGCGCGCACCGGGTAGTTATAGGCGTAGGTATTATCCTCAAACGGCGTGTAGCTGATGCCGAAGCCCCCACGAACGACGGTCTCTTCTGACGCCCGATAGGCAAATCCTATGCGCGGTGCAAAGTAGGTGTACCTGGTTTGCAACCCGAGGTTGGACGGATTGCCACCGACGCCGGCAACGACCAACGAGTTTGTTGTCGGATCGTAATTGGAAAATCCCCCGGCGCTTTTCGGGGTTGCTGGTGGGTAGAGTTCCCAGCGAACCCCCAAATCTGCCGTCAACTTAGGGGTAACCTGATATTTGTCTCCGGCAAAAGCAAAGAACCACCATTGCCGGTATGCGGGAAAGTAGGTGTTAAGATCCCGCCCCACCTGGTACGGAACATCCAAAAGAATGCTGGCCATCTCATTGGCAACATTGGTTTGAGCCCCGGGCTCGGAAGTATTATTTTCCGCGAACTCAATCGCTCCGCGCGGACTGAAGGTCTGGTCCTGCAGCAGGTCGTCATGGATGCGCCGAATGTCGAAACCGAATTTAACGGTGTGATTGTGAATAATCTTGGTCCAATGGTTTACGCCGTCAACGTTGGTTTCAGACCGTATCCAGGGGAGGGATGCCGAGTAACCGATGAGCGGACTGCTGAAGTCCGTGGGGGAAAGTAGGATTCCCACTTGCCCGCTGGTGAACGGGCTGATGTTGACACCCGGAATCCCAGTCTGGGTGGCGTAGTCGGTTCCATAGCCGGTGGGAGTCGCGTTGTTGCCGTAGTGAGCGACACCAAAGCGCGCTTCCGTGAGCAGAGTTCCGGAAAACGCACGATCGTAATTTATGCCGGTGCTGTATGTGTTTTGGGTGCCTGTACCCGCAAACGCGCCTTGCGCGGGGCCGCCACCCGCGGCTCCAAAGGCAGGCGCCTGAAAGGTCGTGACATCCTGCCGGTTGTATCGACCGCTGAGGTGATCCTTGGCCGTAAGTTGATAATCGATCTTTGCGTCGTAGCGATTCGTCGTCTTCTGAAATGGAAGGTTAATGGAGAAGTTATTCGTGGGCGCAGTCAAGTTGGTGCCGAGGTTTGCATTGGGCGCAGGCAACAGCTTCATTAAGTTGAGCGAAACGGGGTTTACACGGGAGATAGGGATCTGGTTGTTAGGGAAGGGAGTGCGGCCCGCTCCGGAAGCGGTGCCGGTGTCCGGATCGTAGATTTGTCCCTTGCCGCTGCTTTGCAGCGGTCCGCTCAGGTCAATGAAGCCGGCCCCATTGGGCGTGTACCACTGCTGCGGCGGGATGGTGAGGATATTAGAGTTAGCTTCGTGATCGGGAGAGCGATAGTAGTCTGCGTAGAAGAACAGCTTATCTTTGATGATGGGCCCGCCGACACCGCCACCGAAGTAGTTATAGACCAGGTGGCCAACCCCGGTATTGAAATAAGCACGTGCCTCGAACTCGCTGTTCTGCGTGTATTCGCTGGCTGAACCATGAAACTGGTTGGTGCCGGAATTGATGATTACATTGCTTACCGTTCCGATGGCACGCCCTAACTCAGCATCATAGTTAGACGTTGAGACATCCACCGTCTGGATGGCCTGTATTGGGGGAATGAGGATCTGGAGCAGGCCAGTCCGCTCATCATCGTCAATGCCTTCAATCTGATAGCTATTCCCTTCACGCGGCTGGCCGTTCACCTCGGTCTGGATGGAACTGGCGGCGTTAAAAAACTGCGAGTGCTCAAAGATGGGCGGACCGACACCGGGCACCAGGGTGAGCAAGGTCTGAAAGTTCTGGTTCACCGCTACCGGAAGGGCCTGTAGCGTGTGCGACTCGATGTTTACGCTCACGTCGGCCCGGTCCGTCTGCATAATGGGCGGAGCCGAGGTCACGATGACGCTTTCGGTGACATTGCCGGGCTGTAACGCCAGATCCACGCGCGTCGTTGTATTGACGACCACGTCAATGTTTTCGCGCGACTCCTTCTTAAAGCCTGGGGATTCAACACTTACTGTATAGGTGCCCGGGGTTAAATCGGGAAAGGTGAAGAGTCCGTCCCCGTTGGTCTTCCCGGTATGCGGGATGCCAGTCGCGCTTTCCAGTATCTGCACCGTAGCGTTGGGCACCGCCGCTCCGGTGTTATCCGTCACATTACCCAGTAGCGTGGCAGATACCGCTTGTCCCCGGGCTTGCGGAGAGAGCAGAAAAGCCAACGATGCTAGTACCGCGCTCAACATCCATGGAGTGCGCTTGGGCAACCCCAGAAGGGAATGTCTTTTGTCGTGCATTGCAGCCTCCGGAATGAAAACGTTATCTTTTGAAGTCCCTTGCCCGCATACCCCAGGATCATGAAAACCTTAATGTACGGGGTGCAAACTATTGCGGCGGATATTATCAGGCTTAAGTAGTCTTTGACCAATATTTGTTGGATCGCCGGACTCAAAAGAGATATGGCTGCCTAAAGGGATTACCATCAACATCTTGGCAACCGTCCGCGCAGGCTCGAAGTGGCTGGGATCGGAGCCAATGGCGAGGATGGAAGGCGAGTCAACTATCGCTTAGAAGCAAATTGAGGGGTGAATGATGAGTAAGGTAAGGGTGCTGGTTGGTACTCGCAAGGGCGCATTTATCCTGACGTCAGACGGCAAGCGCGAACAATGGGACGTCAGTGGTCCCTTCTTTGGAGGCTGGGAGATCTACCATCTTAAGGGATCGCCCGCCGACCCCGATCGGTTGTATGCGTCCCAATCAACCGGCTGGTTCGGCCAGCTGATCCAACGCTCTGACGATGGCGGCAAGTCCTGGAGGCCGGTGGATAACAAGTTTGTCTACGACGGTGTCGCCGGCACTCACCAGTGGTATGACGGGACACCGCACCCCTGGGAGTTCAAGCGAGTCTGGCATCTCGAGCCATCTCTCACCGATCCGGATACGGTCTACGCGGGCGTCGAAGATGCTGCCCTTTTCCGCTCTAGCGACGGTGGGCAAACATGGCAGGAACTCGCCGGTCTTCGCGGCCACGGCTCGGGCCCCCACTGGCAGCCGGGCGCAGGAGGAATGTGCCTGCACACTATAGTTCTCGATCCCAGCAATCCGGGCCGGATGTTCATCGCCATTTCCTCCGCGGGCGCCTTCCGGACCGATGACGGCGGTGCGACGTGGCGGCCCATCAACCACGGCTTGAAATCAGAACACATCCCCGACCCGTCTGCTGAGGTTGGCCACTGCGTTCATCACATGGCCATGCATCGGTCGCGCCCGGGCGTGCTGTTCATGCAGAAACACTGGGACGTGATGCGCAGTGATAACGCCGGCGACTCATGGCAGGAGGTGAGCGGGAACCTGCCGACAGACTTTGGCTTCGCGATCGACGTGCACGCGCACCAGCCGGAGACCATCTATGTCGTGCCCATAAAGAGTGACTCGGAACACTATCCACCCGATGGAAAGCTGCGCGTGTATCGCAGTCACACGGGGGGAAACGAGTGGGAGGCACTAACGAAAGGTCTGCCGCAACGCGACTGTTACGTGAACGTCTTGCGCGATGCGATGGCTGTCGACTCGCTCGACGCATGCGGTATTTATTTTGGTACGACGGGCGGCCAGGTTTACGGATCCTCCGACGCCGGAGATAGCTGGGCCCCCATCGTCCGGGATTTCCCGGCCGTTCTCTCGGTTGAGGTCCAGACTCTTTCATGATCCGAGTCTTGCTCCCGGCGCATCTTCGTACGCTGGCCCAGGTCAACGGCGAGGTGAAGCTGGAGGTGGAGAGCCCGGTCACGCAGCGCTCGGTCCTCGATGCACTTGAGGCCAGCTACCCGATGCTACGGGGAACGATCCGTGATCACGTCACCCACCAGCGCAGACAGTTCCTGAGATTCTTCGCCTGCACGGAGGATCTTTCCCATGAACCACCGGATGCCCCGCTGCCCGACGCAGTCGTGAACGAGGTTGAGCCTTTCCTCGTTATCGCGGCGGTTGCCGGCGGTTAGAGATTAGTCCACCATCAACATGATCTCGGTTGACTTGATGATTGCTGTAACCTCATCTCCTATTTTGATACCCAAGTCCTCCACGCTTTGGCGAGTGATGACACTCTCGACGAGATTTTCACCCACGCGAACCGCCACCTTTGCCGTTACGACCCCTAGAACAATCGCCTCTACTTTGCCTCGCAATTGATTACGCGCCGATATCTTCATGCACGCGATTGTATGGACAACGCGGCATCCAGTCCAATGTAAGCGGATGTGGAAGCGATGACAGTGAAGACAGCCGAATATGAGATAGCCCCCGCGCGTTGGCCGGAAGATACAGAGCAGGCGCGCGCATTGTTGACAAACTACGGGAAGTACCTGGCATCTTCCCCCTCGGGGGCAGCCGGCGTGTGCATTCCCGGTTATGAAGCAGAGCTACGCGGCTTGCCGGGGAAGTATGTAGAGAAAGAGGCAGACTTGCTGCTAGCGCGGATTAAGGGTGATGGGGTGGGTTGTGTCGCGACTACGCGGCGAGTGCTGGCAGATGGAATGGAGGCCGCCGAGATGAAGCGGCTGTGGGTAGAGCCACGTTTTCGTGGGCACGGCGTGGGCCGCGGCTTGGTGGGTAGCGCGATCGATTGGGCACGAGCGCATGAATGTGGCGCCGTGGTGCTCGACACGGTGAATGAGGCGATGCCGGAGGCAGCCGAACTTTATCGATCCCTCGGATTTGAGGAGATTACCAGGTTCAACGAGAATCCCGTCCCCGGAGTACGGTTCTATAAGTTGATGCTACGGTAACAGGTCCTTATCTCAGGTGACGCGGGGGGTGCAGGGACAGTCATATAGACATGCAATGCGTGTTATCAGCCTTGAAAGAGCAGCGTAAACTCAGGGTTTGAGTGCAAAATGGGATGCTTCATGAGAGGAGCTATTTTATGAAACTCCTGGTACTGAGTGTTGCGATCGCATGCCAGCTTTCGCCGTTAGCTTCTAGAGCAGTATGCCAAGAGAGCCGACCACAGCCAGAGAGACTTCACTTTGGGTTCCGTTTTCCCCAAGGACACAAAGTTCTTTTCGAGTTGACGGCAACGAGTGCGCAGCGCGCGTTCTATCGAGCTCTGTCCTCCAACTAACAGGAAATGTTGAAGTAAGGATGACCACTTGCCCGACCCAAGGTCGCGTGTGTGTTACAAGTCCGATGGTTCTACACGCTGACGCGGTTGACTATAACGAGGCTACAGGTCAGATTGATGCGCATGGCCACGTGCATACCACCTTTATCGAGCTTTCTCCAAGAGGGCACCGCCCGCAGGGCTATGATCCTGAGCCATTGCAGCGCCCTGTGCTTGCGAGGGCGGGTTCTGTAGCTACACAGTAGCTGCCACTGCTGTCTTTCGCCGCGTTACCGGCGTTGAAAATCAGGCGACCCGAATAGTAGTCCCGCGGTAAGAGCCGCCTCCCGATCCGCAAACTGATGCTGCTGCACAGGCGTTAGCGACGGGCTGGATGTTGGTGGGTTCAGCGGCGCGCCTCCCGCGATCGCGATCGGCTGGGCGCTACCCGGCTGCTGCGACGGTTGGGGAGCAACAGTCGCAAGCTGCTGCAAAATCAAATCGCGGGTCTTACCTGAAACCTGACCGTGCAGTATTAAGTTCTCTATCTGCCGCTCCTGCTCATCGGGCTGCTGCAATGACGTCGCGCCAAGCTGGCTCAACCAATCCACCGTAACTCCCTTGCTCAGCCGATTGCCCGCCAACGCCAGAGAGAAGTTCATTCGTTCCAGCAATGCTGAGCTGTTCACCCATGGAGTCGACAGCATCGAGTAGCCATCCGGAGTCTGCCGGCCATAGAGCGGCTGTCCCAGATCGCTGATTGCCTTCACCACCACGTTGGGATCTTCTACATCGATTCCTCCCGCCCGAACGGCCGAGAGCACAAAATCTTCAGGCGTTTTGATCTTGGCGCGATAGGAAGTAACGGACCAGAACTCTGGGGATTGCACCAGAAAGCGCATGACTTCGGCGATGTTGCCGTTGGAGGCCAGAAAGACCGTGCTCAAGCGATCCACCAGGGTCTGCGGCGGGTTGTCGCTGACAAAACGCACTGCCAGCTTGCGGCAGACAAAGTGTGCTGTCGCCGGGCTGGTCGCCAGCATGTGCAGCACTTCGAGACCTTCCTTAACGCCATTCTCTTTAATCTCGACGCCGAGCACGTACTTCTTGCCCGGCTCGTGGCGGCTTTCATCGAAGACAAAGCGCGGTCCACCCCTGGGCGGTTGCTCAATGGTCCAACCGGTGAAGACCTTGGCCACTTCGGTCACATCGCGCTGGGTGTAGCCGCCGTTTACGCCAAGTGTATGCAGCTCCATCAGCTCGCGCGCGTAGTTCTCGTTCAGACCCTTTGGCCCACCACCCTTAGGGGGAGCGAAGGGACGGTTGGGGGGCCCGTATGTGGCCAACGAGTGCGGGCCGGTGCTGCCGGCATTGTCCAGGTACGTCATCATGGCGGTGCTGGTCGCTGTGGCCACGAGCAGACCTTCGAAGCTGCCCAAAGCGTTGGGACGGATCACATCGCGCTCGTAGGGCACCAAACTGTAGATCTCTTCGCCCGTCTTGCCTTGAAAGATATTGAAGTGGTTCAGCCAGAAGTCGGTCATCACTTCCTGCAACTGGCGCTGGCTGTAGACCGCACGCAGAACCCGGCTTTGCAACAACTCGTTCTGCACCACCTGGCGCGGATTATCGAGGGCAATCAAGGTCTCGCGCTGTTCCGGGGACATTCCCTGTTCCAGGGCGGTGCGCTGAACCCCCGAGAGCTGGTGACGCAAGGTTCCGTATTCGCCCGCGGGAAGCGCAAGCACCTTCGCCATGCGCGGACCCGGAGCCAGGCTGAGCAACGCCGTCACTTCAGCATCAGAGAGAACCGGCGGTACGGGAGGCGGCGGCACACTTTGGTTGTTAACGGGTGTGCCGGGCGAATCCTTCGCCTTGGCCTTATCCTGCTCTTGTTTCTTCCGCTCCGTGACTACCTGGTTCTCATAGATCGCCCGTTCGGTCGCATTGAACAGGGGCATGGATATCTTCCCGTTCCCTACCTGGCGGATGATGCTGCCGGGAGGGAATCTCTGCGTCAGGTCCTGTTCGCTCAAGCGCATGGCGGGAAATTGTGCCAGCCGTTCCTCCAGGGCATAGTCGTCGATGGTCGCAGGGTGGAGCTGCTGGGTGATCCAGCCATCCAGACCGATTGTCTTGACTTGTTCCAACTCACCCGGCCGCGGACCGAAGGTCAGCCGATCGAGCGCGTGCAGGATACGTTGGTCGCCCTGAACTTGTTTCAGCTTAGGAGGCGCCGGCATTTTGACCGTGACCGTCTGCGGTTCTGGCGGATTCTTCTTGGCCGCAAGCGATGGGAGGGGATCGCAAAGTTGCGTCAGCGCCAGAGTACAGATCAGCGACCGGCTGATAGTCTCTGCGGCAAGACGCTTCGATCTTCCTTGAAAAGCCTTCGCCGTATGCAAGACGCACCCCGACATAGGAACGAACCCCTGCAGGTAAGACAAGTTGCTGGCGTGAATAAGTATAAGATTCGCCAGAGGAGTACCTCGTTCCATGATTCCCAGCGCCCAGCGCCTTAGGCGAATGGCCGCCATGATGGCGGCTATGCTATTCATTCCAAACGGACTACCGGGCCAGCTCACAGCTGCTGAGAAGGTTCCCTGGGTGGGCGATACGCCCGCGATGGCGCCACCTCTAGCGTCCGATCTGTCGCCCGCGCTGACGCGAAAGAACGTTAGCCATGCCATAGAGAAGGTTGCCGATTGGGAGCTAGCCAGGGCGCAACCGCATTTCAACAAGGATTGGACCTTTGCCGCCCTCTACGTCGGCTTCATGGCAGTACCCAAAGCGGCCGAGGGTGAGAAATATCAACAGGCCATGTTGCATATGGCAAAGAAGTTTAACTGGCAGCCTGGTTCCCGCGTGCCGCATGCAGATGATCAGGCTATCGGCCAAACCTACCTGGAGCTCTACTCCCGCTATCATGATCCCGCCATGATTGCGCCCATACGGGAGCGAATGGATGCAGTCATGGCATTGCCGGATGACCCGGCGAAGCCACTCTGGTGGTGGTGCGATGCGCTGTTCATGGCCCCGCCCGTGCTCGCGAACCTGAGCCGGGCGACGAACGAGCGCAAGTATCTGGACTTTATGGACCACGAATGGTGGATCACGTCCAGCTTGCTCTACAGCCCGTCAAACCACCTCTTCTTTCGCGATAAGTCATTTCTCGACAAACACGAAGCGAATGGCAGCAGCATTTTCTGGTCACGCGGCAATGGATGGGTCTTTGCTGCCCTGGCGCGAGTGCTGGCACTGATGCCGCCGGACTATCCTTCACGCCCCAAGTACATCGCCCAGTTCAAAGAGATGGCCGAAGAACTTGCGTCCCTCCAGGGAACGGACGGGCTTTGGAGGCCGGGGCTGCTGGATGCGGCAGCCTACCCGCTGCCGGAAAACTCCGGCTCTGCTTTTTATACTTATGGTTTTGCCTATGGAATAAACTCCGGCATCCTGAATCGCGCGAAATACCACCCGGTGGTGCAGAAAGCCTGGCAAGGGCTGCTGTCTCATATTTATGAAGATGGCAGGCTGGGCTGCATCCAGCCGATCGGTGCCGCTCCGGGCAATTTCACTGCGGCCTCGAGTTATGTTTTCGGTACCGGCGCTTTCCTGCTCGCGGGCTCAGAGGTTTACCGGCTGGCACACTGAGCTGGCTCGATCAGGCTGCGCAACCAGAGGACCAAGGCTTCTGGCTCGTCGGTGAGATATCGGGGTGGGCTTGCGGACGAACCTTCGCGAGCTGAGTAAGAGGGTGCACGACCCCTCGTCGTCGGCGCCGTGGGCGAGATCGTCATCGCCCTCATTACTCTCGGACTTGTATTTGGAGCCGATCACTGGTATCACCTGTAACTGTGAAACCAAGTCTATGGGTATGTGGGGCCTTGCTTTGCGTGGGATACGTGTGGGCGCAGCAAGCGCAGGGGATGCAGGCGCAAAGTGACGATTGGCCAAACCTGGCTCGCTACCGGGCGGACAATGAGGGACTCCCTGCCGTGGCTAGTGGCGAGCAGCGAGTGGTTTTTTTCGGAGATTCGATCACCGATGCTTGGGGACGTTCGCCAACAACTGGGGATTTTTTTCCGGGCAAGCCGTACGTGAACCGGGGGATCAGCGGACAAACGACACCCCAAATGCTGGTGCGCTTCCAGCAGGATGTCGTACACCTGCATCCCGCGGCGGTGGTCATCCTGGCGGGCACGAATGACATCGCCGGCAACACCGGTCCCTCCACCAATCAGATGATCGAGGATAACTTTACCTCGATGGCAGAGATCGCAAAACAGAGCGGGATCAAGGTAGTGCTTGCTTCCATCACGCCTGCGTATGCGTATCCATGGAAACCAGGCATTCAACCGGCGGACCGAATTCGCGAGCTAAACCGGTGGCTAAAGAATTTCTGCTCCAGGAATGGATACGTCTATCTGGACTATTACAGCTCCATGTCGGATGCGAAGGGCGCCATGCTTCCAGGCCTGTCGTCGGATGGGGTTCACCCCACGGCGCAAGGGTACGCCGTGATGGCGCCCCTGGCGGAACGGGCAATTGCCCAGGCTCTCGGTCATTCGTCCAATTAAGGCAGTTTCGCAATTACTGTGGCCTGTTAAAGGTCGCGAGGTGTGGTTTTCCTTGGGAGAAAACCACGAAAAGGCCTTTCTCTTCGGTCTACTTCAATTGCGAAACTGCCCTAGGCCTTGGGCGCGGGCTTGGGGATCACAAGCTTTTTCAGGCTGTCCTCGTCGCTCGGCAGATCAGTCTTCCCGGCTGGAAATTTGTTGAAGCTGAGAATATAAGCAAGAAGGTCGGCGGCTTCCGGGCGGCTGAGCGTACCTGGCTTGTCGGCCGGCATCATCTTCTGAATCATGTCATAGACGTTGAGCGCCGGCTGGCCCTCGTATTTAGTGAGGAAGTCATCACCGCTGAGCGGCGGATACGGACCCACCCCATCCAGGGCAGATCCGTGGCAGGACACACACTGCTTCTGATACAGTGCATCGCCGCGGTGGGCCTGGTCAGCGCTGTAGATGCCATCCGCAGCCGGAGCGGACTGGCCACGGAGAAGGTGGTATGAGAATCCGGCCAGGAAAAGGCTGAAGCTAAGTATGACGGTCTTTTTTGCAGGCACCCGCGTCTACTCCTCGAAGAGATTACACTACCCTGATCGTACTGCAGATCGGATCAACATGGGTGTAAGGGCATGACTTTCAAGAGCTCAATCATTGGAGTGTTGGCAGCAGCGGCGTGTTGTATGACCAGCCTCGCAGCACACGCGGGAACACCGCTAGCCTGCGATCCAAATAACGCGGGGTTGACGCTGCCGGAAGGGTTTTGTGCGCTGTTGGCAGCGGACGGATTAGGCACGGCAAGGCACGCGGTGGTGGCGCCCAATGGAGATTTGTACGTTGCCCTGCAGAGCGGTAAAGGAAAGACCGGCGGCGTGGTCGCACTGCGTGACGAAAACGGCGACGGGCGCTTCGAGACCAAGGAGTATTTTGGCGACGGAAGCAGCACCGGGATCGCCTTGCGCAACGGCTATCTGTATGTGGCCAAGGTGGAGTCGGTAGAACGCTGGAAGATGACTCCGGGACAACTGAAGCCCACCGGGCCGCCTGAGGTCATCGTCGAGGACCTGCCCACAGAGCATGAGCATCACGACAAAGGGATAGCGTTCGACGGCAAGGGCTCGCTGTACATCAATATCGGCTCGCCCTCCAATGCCTGCCAGTCGTTGGATCGGCAGCAGGGCATCGCGGGGCAGGATCCGTGTCCGCTGCTGGAGACCCATGGCGGCATCTGGAAGTTCGACGAGAACAAGTTGCACCAGAAAGAAGCGGATGGCCAGAGGTTTGTGACCGGGCTCCGCCAGGAGCCGGCCATCACGTGGCACGATGGGGCGGTGTACATCGTGATGAACAGCCGCGACCAGTTGGATGTTCTGTGGGCGGGAAAATTTACCGCCAAGGAGAATGCGGAGCGCCCCGCCGAACCAATGTACCGCGCAACCCAGGGCCTGAATTTCGGCTGGCCCTATTGTTTCTTCGATTACGGCCTACAGAAACTGTTGCTGAACCCCGAGTATGGCGGCGACGGAAAAACAGTAGGGCGCTGCAGCTCATATGCGCTCCCGATTGCAAGCTATCCGGCGCACTGGGCTCCAGTGGACGTGATGTTCTACTCGGGGAGCCAATTCCCTGCTCGCTATAAGGGTGGAGCGTTCATCGCCTTCCATGGTTCCTGGAACCGCGCTCCTCTGCCCCAGGCGCCTTCGAATGTAACCTTTCAGCCATTCGCGGGAGACAAGCCTTCGGGTGCGTTTGAGATCTTTGCCGCTGGCTTCGCCGGTAAGGATCCCTTGATGAACCCGACCGACGCGTGGGCGCGCGCCGATGGCGTTGCGCAAGCTCCGGACGGGTCTATTTACATCACCGACAGCCAGGAGGGAAAAGTCTGGCACGTGTTCTATCGGAGCAGGAAGTAACGATGGGAGTGACATGAAAAGCTTGTTGATGATTGCGGTGCTGATGTCCACCATGGGAGCGGTCGCGCAAACCCCGGCGGCCGCGCCTCCACCGATGGCAAAACCTGGACTCACGTTGACCACGACGGCGTTTGACGACGGTGGGGTTATCCCTAACAAGTACACACAGGCGGCGGAGAACGGCGCTCCCGTATCTCCTCACCTCACCTGGACGAATGTGCCAGATGGGGTGGTTAGCTTTGCGCTGATTTTGCATGATCCGGATACGTCGCTCAACAAGACCACCAGCGAGGTGTTGCACTGGCTGATCTTCAATATTCCAGGCACAGCGCGTGAGCTCCCTGAAGGCGTGGTTGCGCAAGCACAGTTGCCTGACGGATCGATCCAGGCGCTGAACCGCGGCCAAAAGGTCGGGTACATGGGCATGGGCGCGCGTGCTCCCGGACCGTACCACCACTACACATACGAGCTGTTCGCGCTGGATACCAAGCTGAGCCTGGGGCCCGACGCAACCCAGGCGGATGTGATGAAGGCGATGGATGGACACATCGTGGCCAAGGCTGTTCTGGAGGGTCGTTTCCATCGTCCATGAATGAACTCAGAACCTCAGGGGCTAAAAGCTCCTGCGTGCGAACCGGAAGAGAAACCGCAGGTCCCTCCACTCCGCTGCGCTCCGGTCGGGATGACAATTCTGTCGGTCCATTAACAGCATTCATCTGACAGTTTTGAGGCCATTGCCTGCGAAAGACTTGTCATCCCGACCGGAGCGTAGCGGAGTGGAGGGACCTGCGGTTTCTCTTCTGGTTCACACGCAGACTCTTTAGGCCGTCCATCTATGTCCGGGAGAAAACGGCCGCTGGGGGATTTCCCATGGACTTATTCGGAGCTACCCAAGTGCGCAAGTCAGGCATCACCATCGTCGCCACACTTTTCCTAGCGACGAACCTGCTGCTTGCCCAGTCGACCAACTGGACACTGGGTCCTTTTGTACGCCCGGTCGATGCGCCTATCATCGAGCCCAACCCGAAAGCCGTCTTTACGGATCCGATCACTAAAAAACCTTTGCACTGGGAGGCACTCCACACTTTCAATCCTGGCGCGATTGTGCGAGGGGGAAGAGTTTATGTGCTCTATCGCGCTGAAGATGACTCCGGAACCATGGACATCGGCATGCACACCTCGCGCCTGGGCATGGCCTCAAGCGACGACGGTATCCATTTCACCACCGAACCCTCTCCGGTTTTCTATCCTGATGTTGACTCACAGCAGGATCGGGAATGGCCTGGCGGCGTCGAAGATCCGCGCGTAGTCGAGAGCGAAGACGGTACATACGTTCTTGCCTACACCCAATGGAACCGGCGCAATACCGATATCGGAATTGCCACATCGACTGATCTGATTCACTGGACCAAGCATGGTCCGGTGCTTGTTGGCGAAAAATATCAGCATCTCGACTACAAATCGGCCAGCATCGTCACCCGGCTCACGAATGGACGCCTCATCGCCGCCAAAATTCAGGGGAAGTACTGGATGTATTGGGGCGAGGTGCAGGTGCGGCTGGCCACTTCGCCTGACTTGATCCACTGGACACCTGTAGAGGCTTCGCCCGGCAAAGCCATCGTGTTGCTGCACAATCGGCCGGGACACTTCGACAGCGGCTTTCCCGAGGTGGGGCCGCCTTCGCTGCTTACGGACCGCGGCATCGTCCTCATCTACAACGGCAAGAATGCGACGGTTCACGGAGCGCCCGGAATCGCCGCCGGCGCCTACTCTGACGGCCAAGCGCTTTTTACGGCCAATGATCCGCGCAAGCTTATCGCGCGTACCGCTAAGCCGTTTTTCAAGCCCGAGCAGGCATGGGAACAGAGCGGCCAGTATGTGGCCGGAACGACGTTTGCCGAGGGGCTGGTGTTTTTCCACGACAAATGGTTTCTGTATTATGGCGGCGCCGACTCCCGCGTCGGCGTCGCCGTTTACGATCCGAAAAAGCCCTGAGTGCTTAGGCGCTCAGTTCTTCGGCTTCGTCCATATCCGTCTCCTCGACAAACAGCCCCAGCGCCTGCCGTTCGAAGAGACGTTTGTAGGTGCCCTCGGTTTTGCGCACCAGCGCATCGTGCGTGCCCTCTTCGACCACGCGGCCTTGCTCGAAGACGAGGATGCGGTCAAGCATCCGCACCGTCGATAGGCGGTGTGCGATCACGATGGCGGTGCGGCCGACGATCAACCGCTGCATCGCCTCCTGGATGAGCGCCTCTGATTCAGAGTCGAGGCTGGATGTCGCCTCGTCCAGAATCAGAATGGGTGCATCCGCCAGAAAGGCACGGGCCAGCGCCACCCGCTGGCGTTCACCGCCAGAGAGCTTGACCCCGCGCTCGCCAACCAGCGTGGCATAGCCCTTCGGCTGGCGAATGATGAAGTCGTGCGCATTGGCTAGCTGGGCTGCACGCTCGATCTCCGCTGCCGTTGCTTCCGGACGCGCGTAGGCGATGTTTTCCGCCAGCGAGCGGTGGAAGAGCAACGGCTCCTGCGGCACCAGCGCGAGCTGCGAGCGCAAAGAGACCTGCGCGGCCCGGGCAATCTCCTGCCCGTCGATCAGGATGCGGCCGTCATGTAAATCGTAGAGCCGCTGCAGCAGCTTGACGAAGGTGCTCTTACCGGAGCCAGAGTGGCCGACCAGGCCCACGCGTTCGCCCGCTTCAATGCGCAAGGTGAAGTCCTGGAAGAGCGGCTCATGGTGCGCACCGTAGCGGAAGGTGATGCGGTCGAAGAGCACCTCACCTCTGCCGATGCGGATCGGCTCCGCATCCGGCCGGTCTGCAACGCCGAGCGGAAGCACGTGCATCTCGACCAGGTCTTCCATCTCGTTCACGCTGCGCTGCAAGTTCGCCACGTGTTGGCCGACGTCTCTCAGATATCCGTGCACGATAAAGTAGCTGGTGAGCACGAAGGTGACTCCGCCCGGCGTGGCACGGCCTTGCCACCACAACCAGATCGCATACAGCGTCACCGAGGCCCTGAGACAAAGCAGGACGATCATCTGCGTGGTTCCGCTCCAGGTGCCATTGGTCCAGTGGCGATACGTACGACGGCTCCACTTGTTGAGCACCCGGCCGAGGCGGGCATCTTCACGCGCCTCGGCTCCGAAGGACTTGACCACCGCATTGCAGGTCACAGAATCCGCCAGGGCGCCGCCCACCAGCGTGTCTTGTGCGTTCGACAAGCGGGCTGCGGGCGACACGAAATTCAGCGACAGCGCAATGGAAAGTCCGACATAAAGCGTCGCACCAGTGGCCACGATCAGGCCCATCGACAGCCAATGCGAACCCAACACCAAGGCACTCCCGACCAGCACCAGCGATGCCGGCAACAAGGCCAGGAGCAGCGTGTCGTCCATCAGGTCCACAGCCCACATGCCGCGAGTGACACGACGGACAATCGAGCCGGCGAAGTTGTTGGCGTGCCAGTCCGTCGAGAACCGCTGCACACGATAGAACGCATCGCCGGCCAGGCGCGCCATCAAACGTATGGTGAGCCGGCTGATGCCCATCAGCGATAAGTGGCGTCCGGCGACCAGGATGCCGCCCAACAAGAGCATCGTGCCCAACGCCGACAATGCGGCGTGCAATGCCTGGCGGTGGGTGCCGGCGTGCATGGCAACGGCATCGACCATGCGCCCGGCGAAGACCGGCATGAATAGGTCGGAAATCGTTGCTACCACCATGGAGCAGGCGACACCGGTAACCAGCCATGCCTCACGCCGCCAATGGCGGAGGAGGAAGGCAAGCACTTCACGCATCACGTTTTGGCTACTTCGGGAAACACGCATAGATCACTCACTCTGAACAACTGGTAGATCGCGAGGCATCTGCACCTCAGCGAGAGTTGGAGCCGGATGGCTCAAACAAAGGAAGTAATCCCCAGGCGCCGTTCCCGAAATGGGAAAGGCCCTGAGGCTGCGCCTCAGGGCCTTCGTAAATCTGCTAACGAAGTGCGCTAGGGGCGCTCTGGTTCCTTCAAGCCGGCAAAGTCCGACATGCCGCGAGGCTGGACTGGTTGGGCGAGGTGTTGGGTCCGTCGGTTAGCTATCATGGTGTTTGTGCCTTCGTTGTGGTTCAGTTTACCGCAGCATTTGTGGTTTCGCTATTACTTTTCTTATTCGTTTTCAACCGGGCTCAGCAGCAACCGCAAGCGTGCCCTTGCCAGGCCGATCGCCCTTCATAAAATAAAACGGGCACGGCAACCAAGGCAGCCATAGAATCCACCCACGGGATATGGAAGGCTGCGTTTGCCGCCAGACCAGTCAAAGTGATGAGAGCCAGGTAGGCGCATGTCGCTGACTGAACCGCGTCCGCCGCCAGAGCTACATTCTTGGTACGGCGTGCTTCCCTGCGTTTCCATGTAGCGAGAAGCGGCATCGCGACCAAGGCAGCAATTGTAATCACCATTCCCAAGCGACTCGTCTCCGGCCGCAAGCGGAGGGCGAGTGAGAGTAGTGCCGTGGCGGCAACCGTGAGGGCAAGAAGGAAAAGTAAGGCCCCAGCGATTCGCCCTGCATTCCTTTCGGAAACCATTTTGGGTGAGGAGAATTGCACCAGCACGAGGGTGGCAGATAGCAATTCAACAACGCTATCCGAGCCAAAAGCAAGCATCGCCGGGCTGTGTGCTGCCGCCGCCGCATAGAGGGATGCTCCGCATTCGATGAGCATCCATGCCAGCGTCACGCCCTGGATCCACAGAATTGCATGCGAACGCGGCATTGGCGGGCACGGTGTGGTGCGGGGTTGCGAAGACGGGGAACTGATCTGAACAAGTTCAGGCATATCGCTTTGTAAAGTTTCTACAAATCAATTTTAACCCGCGGTCTATCTATAACCCCGCAACCTCTCTCACGCAGGGACAATTTGCCAGCGCTAAAGCGCCCGTTCCCCCGCATAAATGCGGGGGCTCCCAACCAGCGTATCGTCCCGCATGCTGGTACAGCGGCCCGCGTCTCTGCCTGGCAGGCGTTGACAAGCTCTTTCTTAAACAAAAAGAATGATCATCGATTGGATCGTGCTGTTAGAACAGGCGGGCAAACGATGGGAATTCTCGACAAGTTTCGTCTGGATGGAAAGCTTGCTCTGGTCACGGGATCTGCGACTGGGCTTGGCGCCGCCATCGCTATCGCGCTGGCTGAGGCGGGAGCGTCGGTCGCATGCCATGGCAATCGCCGCCCTGCGCAGGAAACGAGCGAAAAAATCCGTTCCCTGGGCCACGCATCCCGAAGTTTTGCTGCCGACCTTAGCCAGCCGGACGGCGCGGACTCGCTGTATGAAGCGGTGTTGGGAGCCATGGGCGTACCGGATGTCCTGGTGAACAACGCCGGCACCATCTATCGAGAGCCGGCGGAGAATCATGACTTGCAGGCGTGGATGACTGTGGTCCAGGTGAATTTAAACAGCGTTTTCCGCTTAAGCCAGCTCGCCGGCCGCAGCATGCTTGACCGGCGCCAGGGAAAAATCATCAATATCGCGTCGCTGCTGTCGTTTCAAGGTGGAATTCGCGTGCCGGCTTATGCGGCCTCGAAGGGCGGCGTGGCGCAATTGACGAAGGCGCTGGCCAATGAATGGGCGGGGCGCAATGTCCAGGTGAACGCAATCGCTCCCGGATACTTTCGCACGGAAAATACCACTGCGCTGCGGGAGGACGAGGTGCGAAACAGCCAAATTCTGGCGCGCATTCCGGCTGCGCGCTGGGGAGAACCGGAAGATATTGCGGGCGCTGCCGTGTTTCTCGCTTCGCCAGCGAGTGACTACATCACGGGCGAGGTGTTGGTGGTGGACGGCGGCTGGATGGCGCGGTAGGTGATTCTGAAAAGGGCGCAGGAACTGTCACGATTACATTACCGAGGGGAATTCATGTCGTTGAGCACAATTGAGGTATTGCGCACAGAGGAAGAATCAATGTCTAACCCGGAGCCGGGACTCCGCCGGCAAGTCATGTCCTATAGCCCGAGTATGATGCTCGTCCGGCACAGGATGAAGAAGGGTTGGGTCGGCGCCAGGCACAGCCATCCTCACGAACAGATGGTGTATATTGTCAGCGGTCATCTTACCTTCCAGCATCCCGGCGGGATCTTCGAGGCAACCACGGGGGACAGCTTCCTGGTTCCAGGCAATGTCGAACATCAGGCTTCAGCACAGGAAGACTCCGAGGTTCTGGACATCTTCACCCCCTACCGCGAGGACTACGCCTGAGGGGGTCTCCGCCACTGCTAAATGCGTTGAAGAACGCGGGCCAAACGAAACCGGTTGATTGCTGTTGTCCTGGTTCTGTCCATCCACTTCCACCACTGCCAAGGTGAGCTGCCACCCTCAACTTTGTCATCCCGACCGTAGCGGAGGGATCTGCAGTTTGCGCAGATGGAGAAACGGAACTCGGAAGCGATTTGCCCACGGCACTTTCCCTGTGCACGAAAGTGAAACTGCAGGTCCCTCCCCTACGCTACCCCGGATTTCCTGTTGCGGTTGGTGGCGTTGACGAACTTCATGCGGCTTTCTTTACGGAAAGCCGCACACGTGGTCGCTGGTGAGTGCTGTGTGGCAGGAAATCGGGTACGCTCCGGTCGGGATGACAAAGTAAAGTCGGGGGTGGCGGTCCACCTTGAAAGTGGTGGAGGTGGATGGACAGAGTCAAGCAACGACCCTCGACACCAGTCTCTCTGCGCGATGGCCGCCCCAATGTTTTAGTTTTCCGCGATCAGAATTATTGCATCTAACTCACTTGATTATGGTTTGCGCGATCACAAGGCGGAGGATGGCGGCCGTGCCGCTGTGCGTCCTTATACTGGCGGGTTGTGCCGGCCATGCTGCTCAGCAGCCGGCTCAGCCGGCCCAACCGGTTCAACCGGAGATGAAACCGGCCCCCGCGACGCCCATTGCCGAGAAGAAGGACGAGTTGGGAGAACAGTCCTGGGATCCGCAGTGGGATCAAATTGTGGAGCAGGCTTTATCACCGGAAATGCTCTCACCTAGCGCGGCTCGCGAGGTAAGAAGCTATTGTCCCCGGTTCGCCGCGATGAGCGACGCTGATAAACGTGCCTTTTGGGCTTATACCTTTCAAGCGCTTGCAGGCGCGGAGGCGGGCCTGAAACCGACGACGAATGTACGCCATACCGAACCGGAAGTTGCAGTCAAGGACACGGTTAGCAGGCGGACGGTGCGACAGGAAGGTCTGCTGCAGCTTACCTATATGGACGCTACCCGGTATGGCTGCGATTTCGACTGGGAGCACGACAAGACTCTACCGGAAAAGGATCCCGCGAAAACCATCCTCCAACCCAGGAACAATTTGTTGTGTGGGGTGAAAATTCTGGAGAATCAGATAATCACGCAGAGAAAACCCCTGCTCACATCGTCGAGCTACTGGGTTACACTACGGCCAGCGACCCCAAGTTACCTGGTGTTCGCCAAGCAGATGAAGAATGTGCCAGCGGCGTGCCGCGCAGGAATGCCGCCGGTGCAAGAGGCAAAGCACAGGCGCCCCGGCAACGAACCGCCGGCGGCCTTGGCGCTTACTGCCCACGGCTCAACTACGACTCAGTAAGTTGCCAATGAACCTGACGCAGCAAGACCGCCTCTTCGTTCTCACCGGCGCAGGAATCTCAGCAGAGAGCGGGCTTGCGACGTTCCGCGGTTCGGGAGGGTTGTGGAATGGTTACCGGGTCGAGGAGGTGGCGACGCCCGAGGCTTGGCATGCCAATCCCGAACTGGTGTGGCGCTTCTACTCCATGCGTCGCCGCGATGCGATGGCTGTAGAGCCCAACGCTGCACACCTGGCTTTAGCTAATATTGAACGGAAGCTGGGTAACCACTTCTATCTCTGCACGCAAAATGTTGACGACCTTCACGAGCGGGCCGGAACGCAACGCGTTCACCACATGCACGGAACCCTCTTCCAATCGCGCTGCGTGGAATGCAACGTGCCTTTTCCGGACCAATCCTTCTATGAGACTGCTGCCGATCTGCCTATGTGTCTAGAGTGTGGCAAGCCGGTCCGCCCTCACATCGTGTGGTTCGGCGAAATTCCCCTGGACATGGAAGGCATATATGCCGAACTAGATCGCGCCACTCGTCTGCTGGTGGTAGGCACCTCGGGATCCGTTTATCCCGCCGCGGGATTGGTAGACGTCGCCAACCAGCGCGGCATAGGGACCACCTATGTGGGTCCGGAGGAGCCCCTCAATGCGGACGCCTTCGAGGAGATCGTTCTGGGATCGGCAACAGAGGTGCTTCCGCGAATCCTGTCGCAAGCCTAGGCGGCGGCTCCCGTTTGCTCCCGAGTCCAGATCGTGTACTCGCGACTGGCTTGGCCGAGGCGATAAGAGGTATTTCTTGTTTCCGCAACTTTCGTCTTCTCATCAAACCGCACGACCGGCGAGCTGAAGATGAATTTGCCCTCCGCTATGGTTGGATGGCTGAACACTTTACCTACCAACAAGCTTCCGGCTCGCAACTCTTGATAGCTGGCGATGTTCTCGCTTTCCACAACCGCCCAATTCTCCAGTCTGGCGCTAGGCTTTTGCTTTGGCATGGTATCGTCCTCTTCTAGTTTGGATGCCGACAGGCTAAAGGGCGACAAACAAAAAGCTTGGGCATTATTTACAGGCTAGAAGGAAATTTTGCTGCTTCTAATAGATATCTGGTTCCCGGATGTCATATTTCTGCCCGTATTCATTGTCATGGGGCGACGGACCATGCGGAATCAACGGCAGATGAATGAGTCCCAGATCCGTGTGTTCGGCAGAGATCCGTACTCTGCGGGCGGAGATATTCGGTGTTCCCGGGCCCTCGCCCTCCACCCATACGTGCAGCATGTAATCATCTGCGGGAACGTTCGGAATGTGAAAACGTCCTTGTGGCCCCTCCACGCTATAAAAGGGCGTGGACAGCGCGATCACGACTGCGCTCATCTCGGGATGAATATTGCAGAATATGTAAGAGACTCCTTCGCGGCCGAAAGTCACCTCCTTCGACGAGCCTGCCTCATAGAGGCCGAGGTCGAAGCGGCGCCCCTCGAATTCAGAGAAAACGTTGTGAAAGAAGGGATCAGCATTAGGGAAGTGCACGACACTCCCAACCGGCACGATGAGCAGGTGCGGCGAGAACTGTTTGTTCTTTTGCAACAGGGTATAAGTCTTGGCCGTGCCGGGAGCTGAGATGCTGGTCGTGTGGAGCGGCGTCAACCAGATGGCAGCAGGGGGCTGCCTCCGCATATGCCCTGCTTGCGCAGTCACATCCAGCAGTTGCTGGGAGTGCGCCGTGAGCGCAGCGCCGAGCAGCCATCCTAAAATTATGCCCTTCACGCAGTGGCTACGGTTCGTGCGAGCGGTCTGCATGCTTAGAACCTGTAACCCCCGGCAATGCCATACACGTCCGCGACCGCGTGTGGGCCGATCGCATAAGAGCTATCGATTCTGCGGTACTCGAACGAAAAGAGCGTGTAGGCGGTCGGACTGTAAATGACGTTCGCGAACCAGGTCGAGTTGCGCGCCAGGGTCTGGTAGGCGCTTGAGGAATTGAGCACATAGGGCCGTATTTCGTTGGCGAATGCATTGTCGAGTCCGTAGGCAACATTGAACTCCAGGCGCTCGCTGGCGCGCGCTTTCAGTTGTGTCCATCCCCCAACATCGTCGAGCGGACGATAGATATAATTGCCGTTCGGTTCTTCCGTATATAGATAGTCTTTATAGGCGCCCCCACCCAATCCTCCGAGCGCTAACCCGCGATAGAAACTCCCGCTTGACTCCAGGTGTGCAAAGAGCGGGATGCGATAGTCGACAGTCGCCGCCCACGCATCGAAATTAAAATATTCACTGTAGCTGTGAGGACTGAAATATCCTCCCACTCCCACGCGGAGGCCAGTGAGAGCATCGCCCCGGGCATACCCAACCCTGGCTTCGCTTCCCGGCCAACGGCTCTGGTCCGCCAGGCTGGCAACCGGAGCGGGGGTGGTGCTCTGCTGTTGTACCGGTGGATCGGGGACATCCGCAATAGCCCCCTGCAGGCTTATGCGGGAAAAGTCGTTCAAACTCAGAGTATGCTCCGCACCGACTTGCGGCATCCAGTTCCACAGATTCCCCGACCACGAGAGAGCCGGTTGGGCAATTGCGGTAAGGGAGGACGGTATGTTGGGGCTGACAATAGGACGGTCCAGGGCAAAGAAAGCCCGCGTCTGATCCCAGGCCAGATCAGCATGGGCGGTGCGCAATCGTGCGAGTCCACCAATCTGCGAATAGCTGCCACTTTGGCTGACACCTCCGAAAAAGTCCATTCGCACGTCCGCATCCGAGCTGGCCCCGAAGACATGTGGCCCGCGCGCATCGAGTCCGAGCACAGTCTGGCGCAGGGAAATGCCGGTCGTTCCACTTCCACCAGTGGCCAACGTTGGGGATGGAGGGACATCCACGGCGGCGGTGTTGACGAAAGTATTCATCAGGATCAAACCGGTGACCTTCACCGGGAATTTTGATGCGCTCTCGACTTTATCCTGCTCATGGGTGGCGATCTCGCTCTGCTGCACCTCCTGGCGTTCGCGAATATTCTCCACGTCGGCGTTGAGTCGAGCCACCGCCTCCTCCTCTGTCTGCTGCGGTGGTTGTCGAGTCCCAACGAGTTGTCCTTGCAATTCGGCGACCTGCCTTCGGAGCAGTTCAATCTGCCGTTGTGAGGATTCGAGTGCCGCTTGCTCCCGGTTTACCATTTCCGCGAGCCGATCTACCTGCAGCTGTACTGCCTCGGTTGCAGAAGGGGGATTATCTGGCGTTTGCTGCGCATCCACAAAGCCTGTCGCCAGCAAGAGCATTGGCACCAACAAGCGGAATCCTGGGAGATTCAATGTAGTATCCCTCCTGGTGTAGGGGAGGAGGTCTCCGGCTGTTCTGATGTTGCATTTGCAACTCCTCCGGTAAAGTCGGTACACAACGAAAGCCGAAAGATGGTCTCGCCCGGCTGCGTGCTCAACAAAGTAACGGCGCCGCCATGTTCCTTTGCTACCGAATTGGCCAGCGTCAGGCCAAGACCCGTCCCGCTGTGCTTGCCGTCACTCACAAAGGGTTCAAAGAGAGAATTGCGAATGTGCTCCGCCACGCCGGGCCCCGAATCAGTGATGGTCACCGTAATCGTCTTTTCCGAGGTGGCGATCGAGACCTGCACCTCGCGCGCGCCCTCCGACTTGCGGGCCGACTGACACGCGTTGAGCAAGAGGTTGTAAATCGCTCTCTGCATCTGTTTTTCGTCCACCAGTGCGTATGCTCCGGATGGATCTGCGCATTCGGTGCGGATGGTCACTCCTTCGGCTTCAGGATGAGCCCGGAGCAGGGAAACGCATTTCTCCACTATCCTCAGCAACGAATTGCGCTCGCGATGATAGACGGCCCCAGTCTTGCTGAAAATCAGCAGTGATTCGAGGAGTTCGGTGGCGCCGTGTACGGCGATATGTATGTCGGCGAAGAACTCGCGGCGCTCTTGCTCAGAGAGACGGGCGGAGGAAAGAAACTCTGCGTTGGCGTAGACCGCGGCCAGGTAGTGCCTAAGATCGTGAGACACAGAGCTTGCCATCCTCCCTATGGTCACCAGCTTTTCTGATTCCAGCAGGGCGCGATTGGTGTTAATAATCTCGCTGCGCATGCGGGCAAATGCAGCACTCAATTCGCGCACCTCCCTGGTGCCATCGCTCGGCAGTGTACGGGAGTGGTCTCCGAAGCCAAAGGCGCGAACCCCCTGGGCCAGCATTTCCAGCGGCTGCGTAACGAACCCGGAAAGCACCAGCATCAGCAGGGACCCCAGCACGATAGCCGCAACGCCAAGCAGTAAGACGAGCCGATTGGTATCGTGAACCACTCGATTGGCTTGCGCGAATGACTTCAGCACCACCAACCGCAGCGGGTGCGCCGCGGCCGCGGAAAGATCGGCCTCCGTGCCCAGGAATTGTTCTCCGCCGAGCGATATCTCCTTGGTGCGTCCACCCGCGGCGGATGCGAGCGTCTGAAATTTGCCCAACAATTCCTGCTGAGCCTGGGGCGGCAGAGTGCTTGCCATGATTTCTGCGCCGGCGAGGAAAGTGACTTCATTCCCGGATGCGCGACTAATCAGATTGACCACGTTGCGATCGATGGCATATCCGCTCACCACGTAGCCCAGGAGGGTTCCCTGGCTTGCCTCGCCGAAGTAAAGCGGCCGCACAGAGAAATCGAACAATCTGCCATCCGCTATCAGGTAATGCTCGCCCGAGCGGCCCATCGCCTGCTGCAGTTCCTGTCCGAGAGCGGGGGAAGGAGGCTTGCCTTGCGTATACACGGTGAGGACCCGGCCGGAGGGGTCAGCCAGCGCAAAAAGATCGCTGCCGCTGTCTTTCCAGAATAAGGTCGCGCCATCCTGGATGGTGCGCTGGTCGTGCGTGGTCATCAGGGCTTTGAGATCCGACAGGTCGGCCAGCAACGCACTCTCATGGATCAGGGCGTCGCGGCGCTGCTGTTGCAGATTCTGCAGCGTGCCCAACGAATGGGTGAGGTCGTCGGCGAGTTCCTGGCTGACATGTTGGTGTATCCGGCTACGGATGATGAGCAGGCTGCCGCCGGTGACCGTCGTGGTAACCGCGATCAGCGCCGCGATGAGCAATACGCGGGTTCGGATACCACGGAATGACGGCATGAGGTCGCTGGCTCTTCAGGGAGTAAATTTATAGCCGGCGCCATAGATTGTTTGCAGATGCCGTGGGCTCGCCGGGTCCGATTCAAGCTTTTGTCGCAGCTTGAGTATCTGGTTATCGACGGTTCGCGTCGTCGGGTAGGAGTTATAACCCCACACGTCACTCAGCAACTCGTCGCGACTGAGCACGCGCTCTGGGTTCTTGGTGAAAAACCGAAGCAGCTTGAACTCATGGGCGGTGAGGGATATGATTTTGCCGCTCTTCCTGGCAATCATTTTGAGGAAATCGATTTCGCAATCTCCAAACCGATAGGTGGCGACCGGGTCCGATTTGCGTCTGCGGCGAATGGCAGCCTGTACCCGCGCCAGCAGCTCGCGGGGACTGAAGGGCTTGGTAACATAGTCCTCCGCGCCTAGCTCCAGCAGCAGCACCTTGTCCACCACTTCGCTCACCGCGCTCAAAATGAGCACCGGTGTATCGGGCGAGGAGCTCTTGATGCGTTTACACACCTCGCGGCCAGACAATTGCGGCAGGATCAGGTCCAGGACGACTGCGGAGGGTTGAAGGGAGATAAACGAATCAACCCCCGCTCGACCGTCGGACGCGACTTCTACCTGGTATCCCTCGTCATGAAAGATGCGGTGCAGCACCTTCTGCATGCGAGGATCGTCCTCAATGATGAGAATGGTGCCCTGGTCTTCACTCATAGCAATCGATCTCCACTCTGCCTTCTGTCACTCATTCCATCCTCTATCTTGCTCCAAACATTGGGCCTTTCGAGCATCGTGGCGATAAATGACATTCTAATGACATTGCCGGATCCGCTGGCCCCTGAAACAGAGTGTTTCGGTTTGGCCCGTCGTTTCCCATCGAGTAGGTGCTAGCATGAGTGGACCTGAGGACACTTATGCCTAAGTTCATTATAGAGCGCAACATACCGGGCGCCGGCAAGCTGGACCGCCGGCAGCTTGCCGCCATTACGCAGGCATCCTGCAACGTAATCAAGAGTATTGGCCCGCAGATCCAGTGGATTGAGTCATACGTCACGGACGACAAGGTGTACTGCCTCTACATTGCTCCCGACGAGGCGACCATACGAGAGCATGCCCGGCTGGGGCAGTTCCCGGCAGACTCTGTGCAGGCCGTGCGTGCGGTGATTGATCCCGCGTTCGCCTGACGGGTCGTTGTCCGCTCATGCG
This sequence comes from uncultured Acidobacteriaceae bacterium, assembly GCA_963787145.1. Lineage (GTDB taxonomy): Bacteria > Acidobacteriota > Terriglobia > Terriglobales > Acidobacteriaceae > PALSA-350. The sequence continues at coordinate 33,869 of CAWBBY010000039.1, read as the reverse complement.
TAGCGTTTAGGATGTTTTTCGTCAAACTCCCGCAGAATCGTCATCCTGAGCGGAGCGCCTCACAGATTGATTGCGTGCCACAGCGCTTGGCGCGCGGAGTCGAAGAGCCTGTCCTGAGCGTAGCCGAAGGAACCCCGGCGTTGCTTATCTTACCCATGCTGTTCGGAGCTTTTCGACCATCGAAGCCCGAAAACAGGATCTGCTGCGATACGCACTTGATGGTCACGGGTACATGTAGGCGCCGGACATGGCAAGATGCTAGCAACTTCTTGGTTCTCGGTTCCCTGGGCCGCCCGGTGCGGGCTCGGCGGTTGAAAAGCTCCGAACAGCATGGGTAAGATAAGCAACGCCGGGGTTCCTTCGGCCACGCTCAGGACAGACTCTTCGACTCCGCGCGCCAAGCGCTGTGGCACACAATCAATCTGTGAGGCGCTCCGCTCAGGATGACGATTCTGTGGGAGTTTGACGAAAACATCCTAGACAAGTTTGCGCTTATGACTTGCGTTCGTACGGCACGTAAACGGGTTCCCATATATTTGCCTGAAGTTCGCGGTTCAAGGCATCTTCATTTGCCACCAGCGCTTGACCATCTCGAATCGCCTGTCTCCCCACCGCCAGCCCAATCAGGGGACCGAGCTGACGCGCTTGCGAAAGTGGCGGAAGAAGGCTCGCCTGCTTGTCCTTCTGTGTGGGCAGCTGACGAACCAATTCCTCTGCGGCGGCCTTGACCATCGTATCGGTGACCCGCCTGGCTTTGGAGGCAACGATGCCAAGAGCGAGACCAGGAAATATATACGAGTTATTGGTCTGGGTGATGGGAACCTTCTTTCCGCCAACATTCACCGGCTCGAACGGACTGCCGGTGCCGATCAGCGCCCGTCCTTCTGTCCAATCCATCAGGTCCTGGGCAGTCGCTTCGCTGCGCGAAGTGGGGTTCGAAAGGGGGAAGATGACAGGCCGTTCCGAATACTTCGCCATTTCACGCACCGCTTGTTCTGTAAAGGCGCCCGCCTGGCCAGATACCCCGATGAGGACCGAAGGCTTCGCATTGCGTATCACGTCGAGCAGGGTGATCTCTCCGTTCGATTGCTGCCAGCCCTGCACTTCCTGTTCTTTGCGCGCATAGGGTAGCTGCTCGGGCCGCACACCCTTGCCGTTTTCCGTGACCAGGCCGTAGCGATCGATAGCAAAGAAGCGATCGCGTGCTTCCTGTTCCGTAAGTCCGCGGTCTTGCATGAACTGGACCAGCAGGTTAGTGATACCTATTCCCGCAGTCCCGAAGCCCACCATCACGATCTTTTGTTTCTCGAGCGGAATGCCGGTTACGTTGATCGCAGAGATCAACGTTGCGGTAGCTACAGCCGCGGTGCCCTGGATGTCGTCATTGAACGTGCATAGCTGGTCTCGATAGCGGGCCAGGAATCTGGCGGCATTCGCCCCGGCAAAGTCCTCCCATTGCAGGAGCACGTGTGGCCAGCGCTTCTTCACGCTGTTCACAAAAGCATCTACGAAAGCGTCGTACTCTTCGCCGCGAACCCGATGATGCCTCCATCCAATGTAGATCGGATCCTTTAGCCTTTCCTCGTTGTCCGTTCCCACATCAAGCAGAATGGGAAGACAATTCTCCGGATGAATGCCGCCAAGCGCGGTGTAGAGGGCCATTTTCCCAATCGGGATACCCATGCCTCCCGCACCTTGATCGCCGAGCCCCAGGATCCTTTCTCCATCGCTGACCACTATGCATTTCACGCTGTCATAGCGTGAATGATTCAGAATTTGATCGATGCGATCTTTATTTGGATAGCTGAGAAACAAACCTCGCGGCTTTCTCCAAATCTGACTGAAACGCTGGCAGCCCTCACCCACAGTTGGCGTGTACACCAGAGGGAGCATCTCTTCAATATTGCGCACCAGGAGTGCATAGAAAAGCGTTTCGTTTGTATCCTGCAGGTCGCGGAGAAGGCTGTACTTAGTAAAGGGAGTGGACTCATCCGCGAGTGCCTCCGTGCGGCGCTCAATCTGTTCATCAAGAGTCCCCACGTGCGGCGGCAATAAACCGTGCAGGTCAAATACGTCGCGTTCGTGGTCGGCGAAGGCTGTTCCCTTATTGAGACGCGGAGAGTTGATCAGGTCAAATCCAGAAAGGAAAACCTGAAGGGTCAGCTCACCGGATGTCTGCTCTAATTGCTGTTTCATTTCCATACCTCTCTAGAATCGGTTTCACATCCTCTGCGCGTCACGTTGTCAAGACGGCTTTCGCTGCATCGCCACTCGTTCCGCGAACTTCGTCTTCATGATTGATTCCAGTCCGGATCGCTCGGTCGCAGGTGGGCGTCTAAAATTTACTGCTGGAAACGGAGATTGAGAACAGCGGGATAAGTGTTTCCAATAGTGCGGAGAGTGTCAGGACGACGTCGAGCAACCCTGCGATAATCGGGATGCAGAATGCGAATTGGCTTGGTCTGAACCGTAACAGCCTCCCTGGAGGGGTCTGGGGGCCAAAGGAAAATCTCTCTGCGGATAGCAAACCGCTAAACCCTGGATTGCAGGTCGTTGGCGCGTATCGCGATCAATCCCGAAGGGACGGCCGAGAATCAGTCTTGTCCACCTTAGTTTTTTGCGGTGGTTCTAGCCGTCCATCAGCGACAACATTGCATGGAAGCGCAAACCTCCACTTTGTCATCCCGAGCGCAGCCGAGGGACCTGCTGTGCGCCTTGACCTCAAACAAGGGCCCTACAGTGAGCTCGCAACTCTTAAAGCAACCTACCCGGCGTGCAGTGGCGAAGTAAAGATGGCCTTTGTTTGGCGTCAAGGCGCACAGCAGGTCCCTCGGCTACGCTCGGGATGACAAAGTGGGGGTTTGTGCTTCCATGCAATGTTGTCGCTGATGGATGGGTAGAACGGAAATCCTCCGGCAACTTGATTTCGTACGCTCCCACCCGTCTTAATCTTTTCCACAAGATACACGCCGAAAAACCGTATCTTCCCGCTAATTTGGACAACTCTGGCCGAGAATAGCCCAGGACGGCAGTCCTGGGTACACTCGAGTGGGGAATACGAGCCTATTTCTTACGAGACTTTCCCGTTCGAGCGCAGGGGTCCTCAGGACGTCCCTCTGGATCATGAGGATCGGGTTTTAGCGCGGGCTCGTCAGCTCCGAATCGTAAGCCCAGGACTAGCGCCCTGGGACATTCTCAGCCGTCCCTGGCGGGACTGTTTCTGGCTCTCAAATCTACCCAGGACTGGCGTCCTGGGCTACTTTCAGCCAGTCTTGTCCAAATTAGGTTTTATGAATGAGGCGGAAAGCCTGCTAGGTTGAGGTTGGGATTTCTTCCAGGAAAACCAATCTCAATCAGGAGGAGCTTTCCGCCATGAGTGGAGTATGCAGTATTTTTTCGCAGGTTTTGGGGGTATTTTCTCGGGTCGAGTTTGAACAAGCGGTTTGCCAGCATCGAGCGGAGCATCACGCTCGTGGATTTAGCAGTTGGAGCCAGATGGTGGCGATGTTGTTCTGTCATTTGGGCAGAGCGCAGTCGTTGCGAGAGATCTGCGGAGGGCTGGCGGCCTGCGAAGGCAAGTTGAGGCATCTGGGGGTGGATCAGTGCCCTAAGCGTTCGACGTTGGCCTACGCCAACGAACATAGACCATGGGAGCTGTACCAGACGGTGTTTGAGCAGTTGCTGGAAAAGTGTCAGCGGGAGGTGCGGGGAGGGAAGAAATTCCGCTTTAAGAACAAGTTGCTGAGTTTGGATGGCAGTGTGATTGACCTCAGCGCGACGATGTATGACTGGGCCCGGTTCCGCCGGACCAAAGGTGGAGTGAAACTGCATTTGTTGCTGGATCACGACGGATATCTGCCCCAGTACGCGGTGATCGAGCCAGCCAGCAAGGCGGAAATCCAGGTAGCGCGCAAGCTGGTTTTAGAACCGGGCACGATTTTGGTGTTCGATCGTGGGTATACCGATTACAAGTGGTTCGCCAGCTTGACCGCGCAAGGTGTGTACTTCGTGACCCGGCAACGGTGGAACAGCTATCGGAAGGTAGTCAAGGAGCTGCCGATCCCGGAAAAGGGCAACATCCTGGCCGATCAGATGGTGCTGTTGGGCCACCGCGGTTACCGCACCGGGGTGCCGGTCAGGCGGGTGGCAGTGCGCGATCCAGAGACAGGCAAGAAGTTCGAATTTCTTACCAACAAACTGGATTTTGCTGCCAGCACGATTGCGAAAATCTATCGCGATCGTTGGCAGATCGAGACTTTTTTCAAGGCCCTCAAGCAGTCTTTGCGGGTCAAGACATTTGTAGGCACCAGCGCCAACGCCCTAAAGACGCAGATCTGGACCGCCTTGATCGCCATGTTGATTCTGAAATATCTGAAGCTGAAATCAACCTTCGATTGGTCGCTCTCCAATCTAGTGGCCTTATTGCGCCAGCAGTTGTTCGTATACCGCGACTTGTGGGCTTGGTTAGATTGTCCTTTTGAACCGCCGCCTGCCCTGGCAGGAATTCATGATCAGCTTCGGCTGGCGCTCTAATTTTCTTAGCTTTCTTTAGGACAGCTGAAACCTAGCCGACCGTCAAAAAACCTAAATCGCCCTACAATCGGGAGCTCTATAGCAAAACACTTGGACAGCACGTTTCTCAATCTACCGCTCCCCTCACCCCAACCTGATTTTGCAATGACCGGTTGCAGCACTCGTTTGTCCAATAAAATCAACGCTACAGGGTCGACCAATCCGCTAATTTGGACAGCTCTGGCTGAGAGTAGCCCAGGACGTTAGTCCTGGGCTACTCTCAGCCGTCCCTTCGGGACTCGATTCGGACAGAGTAATTCTCACACAGACTCTTTGAGGGGAGCTTTAAGGCAGCGACCGGCGGTTCGGAGTAGGCGGGGTGACCCAGTCTAGCTGCGCTACCCTTTACCCAGAGGCCCGTCTTTGCCGGGTGGGGCGCCAGGCCGGGCCTTTCTGGCAAGCCTCATCTTTTTTTCAAACTGTAGCTGCTGGAGTTGGCTCAAAGAGATGCCGAGCTTGTCGGCTTGAGCACGAAGGCCGGCCCAGTCAATCGCGGGTTCTACGGGCTTCTCTTCTTCAGGCTCTTGAACTTTCTCGTCTCGCATCACCCTCAATCTTACGCCCCCGCCCCGAGCAACTCTGAGGGCATTGAACCTTAGTCACCTTCCCGGTAGTTACCGTCCCGTCGAGCCCTGTTAACCTGAAGCTCCCGCGTTTTGGACCACTTTTGAATTTCGCGATTCAAAAAAGAGGTCTATTGTTTATTCCTCCCCCAAAAGCAGGTAGGTTTGTCGACTGAAATCGGCGCAAAGAGCGCCGCGGCCTGGTTGCGCAGGTCTGCTGGTTTATGAAGATCCTGCACACCCGCATGTTTCCCCGAAGCCCAGAATCACCATCATGTTTTTGAGTGCGCGACTGCGCAAGAAGTGAGGTGAGCGCCATTGACAACCCCATCAAGCCGAAAGTCAAGGTCCAGGAGACTATTGAGAACGCGAAAACCTATTGCAAGCAGAACCCTGAGAGCTTTGTCAGTCTGCGGGATTATAGTGGTGACATTTACAACGAGACCTGCGCAAACTTTGCAGCAGAACAACACGCCACTGACCCCACATACAAGATCGGCGCAGATTAACCCGCGCAGCATAGGCCTCGTATTGCTGGCGGCAAAAGGGTCTACGGGGCGTTCTTGATTACGTGAAGGGTGGCGGCAAACATGGGGCGCCGCCGCCCCTTTTCCCGGGCTCTCACCCCTGCCTCATCCATTGTGCAGAAGTCGCTGCGCACGCGGTGAAGCGTTGCACAGCAGCCTCTTCATCGGAATATTTACCCCGCCACGCTCAAGCTAGATGACGTCCCGCGGCCGAACGTACGTTCATCTCGGCCATCGGAACCCAAGGGACCACCTGGTGCTCCGGGACGTCATCGATACAGGACATCTGAATCGCAATCATCCTTGCTCTAGCGCAACGAACTCCGGTCGTGCTGGTGCTATACCTACATGCTTGCAGCTCTCGTTATCCAGTTCGGAAAGAGATAGGTTGTTGCTCGCCAGATCCGTGAAGTCGCTAGAAGATTCTCTGCCTGAGCGAAAAACCGTGGTCAAGCCCTGGTGCTCGAAGTCCTGAGCCTGGAAGCGCGTGCGTGACACCTGCCGGTTGTATATGACCAAAGGCTGCAATCAACAGTCAGACTTGTAGAAAACTTTGCTTCGCCAATGGCCCAGCTCTCCAGCGTTCCTGGAGAAGCTGGGTCATTGATGTCAACTCCGGGACGCGATCAGCCATAGTTCCTGGAATCACCCTTGCCCAAAGAGAGAGTGTGTTGTCGACTAACCGGGTTGTTTTGTGTGTCGATGATGACGCGGCCATACTGGCGCTGCGTTGTCTGGTTCTATCCAGGGCCGGCTATGATGTTTTGACCGCAGCCAACGGCGCGGCCGCACTGGAACTCTTCAAGTGCATCCAGGTCGATCTGGTCATTACAGACTATTGGCTACCTGGTCTTACCGGAGTGCAATTAGCTTCCGAAATGAAACGGCTAAAACCGGCCATCCCGGTTGTTCTTTTCAGCGGATTGGTGGACGTTCCTCCGGAAAGCGAGCATGTGGACCTGGTTATTATCAAGGGCATGCCAGTGGTCGAGTTCCTCCGTCAGATTGGCAAGCTGATTTCGCGATGATCGGCTCCCAGGGAAAAATCAAAGAATTACCTGGCGATAGAAGTCTACTTGTCTGCTGCATTTCGAGCCCATGTGGCTAATGGCTCTAGAAATGGGTAGGTGGTCGAGGGCGCGTCGATTTCACCATTGAGTGAAGTCTGAAAGGGCACCATGCGTCCGTAGAAGGCTCGCGTGCTGTCCTTGTCCTGCTTCATTGTCCCGTGCTCCAGCGTAGCCCCGGCAAAGACACCGCGCGAACGGGAGTAACTTAGCACCTCAGCGCGCATCTTCCAGTCCGTTTCAGCTGCAGACTGGCGACCCACCGGACCTGCGGCTGCGCTAACCTGTGCACCCAGCTCGAACTTGCTGGAGAGCAGCTCCGTCATTCCCTTGTCATTCATGATCAACATGATCCTATCCACGGCTTGGCCGCCGAACTGCAAACCAAAGCTACCGCCCCACACGATAAAGAAGGCGGGTGCGCTCCAGCCCTTGGCGGTGCGGCAGGTAGCCACCCCACGCCCATAGCGCAGCCCGAGAACAAAGCCACCATTCAACATAGCGGGCACAACCGCCACGCAGGCAGCCGAGGCTAGCAGGTCCTGGGGAATGCCTTGATCCGGGGCAGATTGGATCACGTGCAGAACTGTTCCTGCCGCCTCTACGCGGGCTCGAGCTTTCTGTGCATTCTCGGCCGACCATGCCGCCGGAGTCAGACACACCACCAAAACCACGTGCAGAAGACGTCTCATTTTTTGGCCTTTCTTTTTTTTGATTTTAGAGGGATTCTGCCGGATGGCGACAAGGGGACGCAAAGAGCTAATAGCTAGGATGGCACCCAGACGATCTCTTGCAGAGCTGGCGCAGGCAGGGAGAAAGTCCATCTATTCAGCAAATCCAAATATCTGAGGACATCGCGCCCGGGATACTTTTTCAGATACTTACCGAACTGGATCCGGCCTATTTAGCCAGACTATAGGCGTAGAGGCTGTCGCCGGCGCCGGCCAGGATCCACTGCTTGCCGTCGAGCATGTAAGTGATCACGCCATTGGATTGGTTCGCACTCTCTTCACGGTGCCAAAGAATCTGACCCTTGTCGGCACTGTAGATAATCAGGTTCTTCTGATCATCGCCAGTAATGAGCAAATTAGCCGCCGTGGTAAGGAGACTTGTACCTATCGTGCCGGGCGCATTGTTCACGTTCGGATATACATGCGTCCAGACAGGATTTCCGGTGAGCGGATCGATCGCCTTGAGTAGATGCCTGGAGCGCCCAATACCTGCGCCCGTCCCTCCGTAGCCCGACGGATGGGCACTGTCGTCCGTCAGGTAATAAATTGCCTTTCCTTCCACGGAGTTCACATAGAACAGACCAGCGTGCTGGTTATACGCGGGCGACTCCCAATTCGTGGCGTTCACAATATTGATCGAGCCGCCGATGCTGGGATCCTTATCCGGAATCGGGATAGGCTCGCCTGCCGGCGACAGGCCCGAGTAATAATCCAATGGGACAAAGGGCTTGGTCACAAGATATTTGCCGGTGACGCGGTCGAGAGTCACGAAGAAGCCGTTGCGCGCCGCTTGCGATAGTAGCTTACGCTTCTTCCCCGCAATGACCTTATCGATCAGGATCGGCGTGGTTGTATTGTCGAAGTCGTGCGTGTCGTGCGGCGATACCTGAAAATACCATTTCAGTTTGCCTGAGTCGGCGTCCAGCGCAACAATCGACTCTGTCCATAGATTGGCCCCCGGCCGTCCCTGCCCCGCGAAGACAGGATTGGTATTGCCGGTAGCCCAAAATAGCAGATTGAGTTCGGGGTCATAGGTGCCCGGCATCCACGTCATCCCGCCGCCATGTTCTGAAGTAGCTTGATTGGGCCAGGTCTTGAGCGCCGGATCACCGGTGCGCGGGGTAGACCACCAGGTCCACTGCAGATTGCCCGTTTCAGGATCAAACGAATCCAGGAAGCCAGGCATGTCCATCGCGTCGCCGCCAACCCCGACAATCACATGGTTCTTGACCACCAGCGGCGCGCTGGTGGAGAAATATTGCTTACGCGCGTCGGCGAAATTCTTCCGCCACAGCTCTTTGCCGGTGTCGGTGTTAAGAGCAATGAGCCAATCGTCGGGGCTGAGGAAATAGACCGTGGTCTTCCAGATTCCGACGCCGCGCTGGCCGATCAAATGGCCGCCATGATCGATCCAGTCGTAATGCCACAACTCCTTCCCACTGCGAGCGTCGATAGCAAACAAATGGTCCGGGATGGTGACGTAGAGAACACCGTTGACCAGCAGCGGAGTGCATTTGATCACCGGCTGGAACGCACCGCGCTGGGCGCCGACTCCGGAAATTTTGTATACCCATTGCTGGGCAATCTGGTTCACATTTGCGGGCGTGATCTGGGTCAGCGTGCTGTAGCGTTGGCCGCTGTAGTCGCCATTGAAAGTGGTCCAGTCGTCGATGGGCGCTTTTCCGATAGCTTTCGGGTCGAGCGAAACGTTGGGTGCGGCCAGCGTCGGCCCCACCAGAGACGCGGTCACAACGGCTGCGCACAGCGCAGTGGCAAGTCTCATTTAAGCGTCTCCAAATAAGCAGTGACGTTGTGCATGTCCTCATTCGTGAGGGTCATGATCATCGCCTGGTGTGGCGCTAGCGGATCGTTCATCTGGACATCTACCCCGGCTCCCCTTTCAATGACATGGGTCTGGCCGCCTTCGTCCACCATCGTGATACGGAAATCGCTCACCTGGGTGACGCGGCCGGAAAAGGTAGCGCCGTCCGCCGTCTTTACCGTCGCTGTGATGGCGAGCGAATTGTCCCCGGGACGTGTAGGCCAAATCCAACCGCGCTGGAGCTGGTCGGGGGAGCGGAACTTGCTCGCGATATGAGCGAAGGTGCCGGCGGTATGGCACGACATGCATTTGGCCGCGACGTATGCCTGTCCTTTGGCGGGATCGCCAACCAGAATGTTCAGCACATGATAGGCGCCTCGGTTGGCGACATCCTCGACCTGCAGATGGAGGAATTCGGCAATGTCCTTGAGCTGGTTGTCGGGCAAGCCGGCAAAGGATGGCATGCCCTTTTCGGGACGGCCAGTTTTCAGGAACACCACCAGGTGCTCGCCATGGTCGTCGCCGAGGACGACGTCCGACGTAATGAGGCTGGGGCCTTCCGCGCCGCGTGCCTGCGGTCCGTGGCAAAAGCCGCAATTCTGCTGGAACAGCGGCGCGCCGCGTGCCGCGGCTGCGCGGTCAGGCTCTGCACCAAGACCGAGAAAGACGCGGGTCGCGGCGGCCCGTTGTTCGGGCGTGGCGTTGGAGCCAGCGCGGGCTCCTCCAGCCGCCGGTGCGTTGCCGGGCGGAGCGGCGTTCTGAGTTTCCTGGCTAATCGCTATTGCCGCAAGAAGCGCTAAGCCTCCAGCGGAAATCGCCTTAAGAAGCGGATGAGGCATCCAAAAATCCCTCTCGTATAGTACTCATTGGATAAACGCTTCAACAACGCCGCAAGACGCATCTGCGGTCCCTCAATTTCATCACTCCCCTCCCGGAACGCTGAAAGGTGCAAGCAAGAGGAGTAAGCTCCTTAAGGTTAGCGGAAGGATCGATTGTGCATGTTTCGTAGCTCATATTTGACGTTTGCTTCGTGCGCCCTGCTGTTTCTGTGTACAACCGCCCGGTCTGCCAGCCGGCCCGACGAGATCCCTTTTGAGAAACACACCATCGATCTCGGCGCGTCAGAAACTGCGGCCTTCGCCGACATCAACCGCGACGGAAAGCTCGATCTGGTCTCCGGTGAGTACTGGTATGAGGCGCCACACTGGACCAAGCACCACTTCCGCGAGCTCTTATTCACCAACAACTACGTCGACGATCTGTCAACGCTACCCCTCGATGTGGACGGGGACGGTTATGTGGACCTGGTCACCTCCGGATGGTTTAGCAAGAGGCTATCGTGGTGGCGAAACCCCGGACGCACGGGCGAGATGTGGAAGGAGTATCCCATCGCGACTGGGTCACCCATCGAGTTTTCCTTTCTGGTTGACCTTGACAACGACGGCAAGGCCAATGAGATTCTGCCCCAGTTCGGAGACAACCGTCCCCTTGCCTGGTACGAGCGAGATCATCACGGCGGGATGGTGGAGCACATTGTCAGCGACCACAGCTACGGTCATGGGATTGGAGTGGGCGATGTAAATGGGGACGGCCGCAACGATATCCTTACTCCTAAGGGCTGGCTGGAGGCTCCCCCCAATCCGCGGCAGAAGAACTGGACGTTTCATCCTGATTGGAATTTTGAGGATGCCCTGGGCTTTATGTACGTGCGCGATGTCAACGGCGATGGTCGACCGGACATTATTACCTCGATGGCGCACGGCTATGGCATCTTTTGGCTTGAGCAGACGAGTGACGGCAAATGGGTCAAGCATGTGATCGACGATAGCTGGTCGCAGCCGCATGCCGTGATGATTGTGGATTTTCGAAAAACTGGAAATCTAGGCTTGTTGGCCGGTAAGCGCTACATGGCGCACAACGGACATGATCCCGGAGCGCGCGAGCCGCTAGGCGTTTATTGGTACGAGCGGCTACTCGACCCTGCTTCCCACTCCGTCGATTGGGTCAAGCATGTGATCGATTACGGCGGCCGCACCGGGGGCGGGATCGAGATCGGAGTTGCGGACATTGATGGAGATGGAGATCTCGATTTCGCGGTAGGCGGAAAAAGCGGCCTTTTCTTGTTCGAGAATAAGACGACTACAAAGTAGCGAGCACGTTTTCGGGCGCCACCTGCAGCGACCTATGCGTCGGCTATGGGGAAACTCCAAGTTTGGCATCTGCTACGCTCTTAGTTGTTCCATCACCCCGGAGGTCAAGGGCTTTGCCGCCAATTACAAACGTTGGAATCAGCCGTCTGCTGTGGAATGCCTCGATCGCCCTGATGCTCGCACCCTTCGGCCTCCATGCTCAGACAAAAGCGCCCGCGGCGCCGGCTGATTTCGTCATCAAGAATGCGACCGTGATGACTGCTTCGCACGGCACCATCGATCGCGGAAGCGTCTGGGTTCACCAGGGCAAGATTGCGGGAGTCGGGCTCACTGTCAGCGCGCCGGCAGATGCCACAGTCATCGATGCCACAGGCAAATTTCTCACCCCGGGCATCATCGACCCGCACTCCCACTCCGCCCTCAGTGATGACGTGAATGAAGCCACCAGCCCGGTCACTCCTTCCATGATGATGATCGACGCCTTCGACAACATGGACAGCGCGCTTTATCGTGCACTGGCCGGCGGAGTTACCACGGAGCTGCTGCTCCATGGGTCGGCCAACGTGATTGGCGGCCAGGCGGTGGTGATCAAGAACAAATTCGGTCTGCCACGCGATCAGATGCTCTTTCCCAACGCGCCCCGCTCCATCAAGTTCGCCAGCGGCGAGAATCCCAAGCGCGTATACGGCCACCGCAACGAACTTCCCTCCACGCGCATGGGTACTTTCGAAGTCATGCGCCAGTCCTTTGAAGATGCAAAAGCCTACATGGCAAGCTGGGACGCGTACAACGCCAAGGTTGCCAGGAATGACAAAGATGCCGTCGCGCCCAAGCGCGACCTGAAGCTCGAAGCGCTCGCTGACGTGCTGCGGGGCAAACTTCTGGTTCAGATTCACTGCTACCGCGCCGACGAATTCCTTACCGAAGAGGCGATCGCCAAAGAATACGGCTACAAGATTCGCGCCTTCCACCATGCTCTCGAGATGTACAAGGTCGGTGATCAAATTGCGCCGACGGGCACGGCAATCGCTACCTTTGCCGACTGGTGGGGATACAAGGACGAGGCTTGGGACGCCATTCCGTGGAATGCCACCATGAGCATGCGCGAGGGCGTGCGGGTGGCGTTGAAAAGCGACTCCAACGACTATGTGCGGCGCCTGAACCAGGAAGCGGGAAAGATGATCCACTACGGGGGCGCAACTGAAGAAGAAGCGCTGCAGATGATCACTCTCAATCCTGCCTGGATCATCGGCGTGGACGACCGTGTGGGCTCCATCGATACCGGCAAAGATGCCGACCTCGTTCTCTGGAATGTAGATCCACTCTCCACCTATGCACGCGCCGAAAAGGTCTACATTGATGGTGAACTCTTCTTCGATAGCAGCCTTCCCGGTTTCGGCACCACCCAATTCCACGGTGTGATGCATAGCAGTGGGTTCTCGGGTGCTGATGACGAAGATGGGGGTGGAATGTGACCTTCAAGCACTGGCAACCAGCAGCTTGCAGCGTAGAAAGATGGGTTGCCGCTGCAACCCTCGCGACGACGGGCCTGCTTGCTTGCCTCGGCCCACAGAGCGCGCGGGCCCAAGCCGCGGCCCACTCGAAAGCCCTACCCACAAGCGCAAGCGCCCCCGCCGGCCCCAATACCACAGCGGTCGCTCCGGCAAAAGTGGTGGCGATCACCAGGGGCAAGCTGCTCACCATCAGCCATGGCACGATCGAGAACGGAGTCATCATTCTTGAGAATGGCAAGATTGCCGCCGTGGGCCCCGCTTCTTCGACCAAAGTGCCTAAGGACGCGCAGGTCTTCGACGCCAAAGGGATGACGGTGTATCCCGGTCTGTTCGACGCGGAAACTCAACTTGGACTGGTTGAGGTCGAGTCCGATGAGAACAGCAACGACAGGGTGGAGAAGAGTGATGAGATTTTCCCCCAGATGCGCGTGGTCGATGCTTTCCACGCCGAGACAGCGCGCATTCCTATCGAGCGCATTAACGGGGTCACGAATGCTATCGTCGCGCCCGCCTCAGAGGACTCCGTCGCCGGCCAAGACGCCCTGATTCAGCTTTATGGCAAGGACCGCAATGCGATGATCCTCACGCCGGATATTGCGTTGGCCATGAACTTTGAAGGCGACCTGCGCCGAAGAGGGAGTGCACCTGGAAGCAGCAAATTTCCCGCCACCCGCATGGGACTGGCCTCGCAACTACGCCAGACCTTCCTGGACACCCAGAACTACATGGCCGAGAAGGCCGAAGCGGCAAAGCCTGACCACAAGGGGCCTCCGGCGAAAATAGACCTCAAGTTCGATGCCCTCATACCTTACTTGAAGGGTGAAAAGCCGGTCGTCTTCGGCGCCTATGAGAGCTACGAGGTTGAAGTCGCCATGGGCATTGCGAAGGAATTCAACCTCAAAGTCATCCTTGACCACGTCACGCATGCGCAAGACCTGCTCGACACCATCGCCTCGTACAAGGTGCCTGTCATCGTTGGATCCATTTATGACGCGCCCGAAGCCAACGAGCGCTACGATGCGGTCTATTCGCTTCCCGCAGAATTGCAGAAGCGGGGCGTCAAGATCGCTCTCTCATCTTTCAGCGACGGCCCTTCCGCTGACAGTCGAAATCTGCCCTATGCGGCAGGCTACGCGGTGGCCTACGGTTTGCCCTACGATGAGGCGATGAAGGCAATCACCCTAAACCCGGCAGAGATGTTCGGTGTCGGCGACAAACTGGGCTCTCTGGATGTCGGCAAAGTTGCGAATGTGGTGATCGCAAACGGCGACCCGTTGGACGTCCGTACATCGGTGCAGCAGGTCTTCATCGAAGGAGTTGCTATTCCTATGACGAGCCGTCAAACGCAGCTCCGCGACGAGTATCTGCCGCTTACTCAGAAGCCACAGTGACTGTCAGCTAGACTTTGGCAAAACAGTAATACCGGCGAAAGCAGTTGGCACAACGAACCGGGTGGAAAGCCAGCAAGGTAAGCAGGCGATCAAGCGATTGGTGCTCCGCCTCGGTGAAGAGAATCGATGTGCACAGAGGGCACTTCTGACCAAACCAAAGGAGGCCCGAAAACTTGCTGAGCCAGCGCATCCCCGACGAGGTCTCCGGCTGCTTCGATTTCAGAATCTTACCTTCTATCAGGCGATACCGCGCGAGAGCACGAACGACGTGGTTCGTGTTCTCGCGCGTGAGACACAGTTTTCACGCTATGCCGGCGGACACCCCAAGTCTGGTCAAAATTGCTCACTGTCGCGGTCGGTGAATAGGTGTAGCTGATCGGTACAGCAGTTAAGGGCAACACGGCAGGAATGGTACGCACCTTCTTCAACTGATACAGCCGATACTTCGAGATCCCTAAAGACCTTTGGCCGTTGTCTTGAGCAGCATCACGTCCGCCTCTCCCCTCCGCTCATTTGCGCCTGCACCGGTTTCATTTTTGAATTTCTCTCGCGCTACGAATCCAATGTCTGTCACCCCAGCGTACTTCTAGTGGGCAATCTAGGCCTATGCACGCCTCGTTCTACAGCAAGAACACTCTGAAGAAAGTTATCCGCTACTCCGCTACTTCGCTCGCCCCATTAGCCAAGCTTCGTTTGATGTGGCTGAAGCCAAATCGGCTCGGGTGATGCATCGCAGATTGCTTGATCGTAGGGCAGTCAACCATCCACAAGAAATCAACGCACTCAAAGGGAAATCATGCCGAAAAATCTGATCGATGAAGTTGTCTCCGCATCTCCCAATCGACGTAGCTTCCTAAAGACGATCGGCGCTGCGACCGCGGGCGTGACCGCACTTTCCATGGCGGGACTAACTCCCGCGCAAGGCCAAACGACGACCGAAATCGAGGTCCTGAAATTCGCACTCAATCTTGAATATCTCGAGTCAGAGTTCTATACCTATGCACTTTTTGGAGAAGGTATCGAACTCTTTGGAATCGGTGTAACTGGAGAAGCGAACGGCTCCAACCCAACAAGCGGAATGGTCACTTCGGGCGGGAAAAAAGTCAGCTTCACCAATCCCCATCAAGTACTGACCTATGAAATTGTTGAGCAGATAGGCAGAGACGAGCGCGCCCACGTTACGCTGCTCCGTTCCGCGCTGGGCTCGGCAGTGATCGCTAAGCCAAACATAAACCTCAACGCGTTAGGTTTTGGCTTCGACTCCCAAGCCGACTTCCTGCGCCTTTCTCGAATCTTTGAGGACATCGGAGTGTCGGCATACGGCGGCGCCGCCGGTTTGCTCACCACATCGGCTATCATCACCACGGCAGCTCGCATTCTCGCTACCGAGGCGCAGCACGTCGCCTCTATCCGCACGCAGCTTTCTGTCCTCAATATCTCTACCTCTGCGTTGGATGCAGCCGATCTCCTTCCGCCTCCCAGCGGTGGCAAGACTCAGGTGCTCTCGATCAATCCCCCTAATGGATTGCCCGCTACCAGAACATATGGAGAGGTTCTCTATCTTGCTTTCGGTGGCAAAGCGAACGCCACGAGCGGCGGGTTCTTTCCCTCCGGCGTCAATGGTTCTCTCACCACGAGCAGCGGGCCTGCGACTGCAGCCAACCTTGCTACATAACAGCCAAATCAAAAAGAAAACAACGCACGCCGTTTCGTCCGCACTTCAGGTGCGGACGAAACGTTCATCCAGAGGAGGCCTCGCCGACGAGCGGAAGCTTTCCTGGACAAAACTCATGCAAGCGTTTGGTGGACGCGGGTGGAATCGAACCACCAACCTGTCGATTAAGATCGCAGAGTGTTAACATGCCCTCATTTACCCTCACCTAATATCGTCCTATTCCCCTCAATTCTTTACCAAGCGCCTGCCAGCCCCCCCGCAGACCACCAGAGGATCGTCGCTCCGGTGTCTATTCACGTATGAAATCCAGAAATGCAGACGAAAGCCCCTTATATTAAGCGCAAAAGGAAGCCGGAACGGATCACGTATTCATCCATTTTTGGTATACTTCTGGGCCATGAGATGAGGGCCCCAATGCAAGAGCGACCAACCGGTGAAGTCACTGTCCTCTTGCACCAGATGAGGTCGGGCGATTCAGAGGCAGCCGAAAAATTGATTCCTCTGGTCGTCGACGAGCTCCGCCGTCTCGCCCGGCTTCAACTGCGAGACGAGCGGCCCGGTCATACCCTTCAGCCGACTGCCCTGGTCAACGAAGCGTATTTGCGCCTGGTGGGCGATCAGGCCAGAGATTGGCAGAACCGCGCTCATTTCATAGGCGTAAGCGTTTCCGTAATGAAGCGGATACTGATCGATCACGCGCGCCGCAAGCAAGCACTGAAACGCGGTTCCGAGATTCAGTCGATGGAAGGGGCGGAAGATTATGCCGGCCTGTCGCTGGAGCAAGCCGAAGAACTCCTGGCCCTGAACGTCGCTCTCGATCGTCTGGAGAAAATGAGCTCGCGCCAGCGGCAGGTGGTCGAGTTGCGTTATTTTGGTGGCCTGTCAACGGAAGAAACGGCGGAGGTCCTGAAGGTTTCTCCCATCACCGTAAAGCGGGATTGGGTCATCGCCAGGGCCTGGCTGAAGGGGCAATTGCGTCCCGAGGGTCCCTCCAGTTTTGCATGACACCCGAGGAATGGAATCGGCTCTTCGACGTGTTTCACGCCGCCCGCGAGAAGTCCGGCGGGGAACGGGTAACAGTGCTCGATTCGGCTTGCGGAGAGAACACACTACTCCGGAAGGCCGTCGAAGAACTCCTGCGAGAAGATGAAGCCGCAAACGGCTTTTTGAGTGACCCGCTGTTTAGTTCGATCACGGGTGGACCCCGTGCAAACCCTATCGTTCCTGGCCAGCGTCTCGGGCGCTATGTCACCGTTGCACTGATTGGGCGCGGTGGTATGGGGGAAGTCTGGTCGGCTCAGGACACCGACCTGGACAGATTGGTCGCGCTCAAATTCCTCACCTCTGAAACGCTTGTGGGGCTGGATCCGCAGCTCATCACGCGCGAGGCAAAAGCTGCTTCGGCCTTGAACCACCACGGCATCGTGACCATTCACGAGGTGGTTCCCTACGGGCCCAGTCCGGCGATCGTAATGGAACTGGTGGAAGGCAAACCCATCCGTGAGGTGTGCGGGAAGCCATTGCCAGTTCCTGAAGTGTTGGACATCGTTCTTCAGATTGCTGAAGCTTTGGCTGCCGCTCATGCCGGTGGCGTGATTCATGGAGACATCAAACCCGAGAACATATTCCTGCGCCCCGACCGTTACGTGAAATTGCTCGACTTCGGTTTGGCTCGCAAAGTAACCACGGAAACCCTCGCGCTTGGCTACAGCCCGGTTCTCGGCACACTGCGTTACATGTCCCCGGAACAGGCTCGCGCGGAGCCTTTGACCCCGGCGAGCGATGTTTTCTCTCTTGGCCTGGTCCTCTACGAACTCTTAGCCGGACGGCATGCTTTCCCGGCGACCTCTGCCCTCGATACTGCGCAAGGCATCCTCGAGAAAAAGGCGGCTGCCCTTTCTTCTCTGAATCCTCATGTGCCGGCCCGGTTGGATTTGCTGGTCCAAGCCATGCTGGCCAAGGAGCCTTCTGCGCGTCCCACTGCGGAGAGCGTGGTACGAACACTGAGGGAGTTACGTAATCCCCGAAAAGGATTACTGGATTCCGTTGCGGCAGCCTGGAAGTGGGCAGCAGCGGCAATACTAATATTCGTGGCGTGCTTCGCCGGCTGGCGATGGAAACAAGCTCGAATCGCAGGCAACACGGCTACCTTTCGCCAAATTACAACGCTGATTCCAGAAAACCGGGCCACCGCTGCGGCGATCTCGCCCGATGGAAAACTGGCGGCATACGCCAACGTCGATGGGATCTTTCTTCGAACAATTCAAAATGGGGATACCAGGACGCTATCCGCGCCTGGTGATTACCTGGTAGATCGCCTGGCCTGGTTCGCTGACGGCACAAAGTTGGTCGCGAGCGGGTTCTCGACGACGACGAACCTTCCGAGCATTTGGCTGATATCGACCTCCGGGGCGGACGCCAGGCTGCTTCGAACGCACGCTCGGTGGGCAACCCCTTCGCCGGACGGAACACAGATTGCGTTCGTAAGCCAGGATTGGTCGGAGATCTGGGTGACCGGGACGCATGGCGAAAAGCCACGAAAAGTCGTCACCGGAGCTGCCGCGGATACAATTCCGATCGTGTTCTGGTCGCCGGATGGACGCCGGTTAGCATTTCAACGGCGGCACTTCAATCAACATCATTACGACTTTCGCTACGAATCGGCGGAGCTAGCCACCGGAAGGGTTGTCGTCGAAGCCTCAAATCTATTAATGAATTCGGCTTCGGGGCTGCCCGACGGCCGCATCATGTTCCTGCAGTGGGACAACGAGGACTTCACTTCTTCCCATGCGTTGTATGAGGTGCAAACCGACGTAGCGACCGGCGCTTTACAGGGAGAACCGCGGAAGGTCGCGGCCTTGGCGGGCGACGACACGACGACTTTACAGGGCCTAAGCGTCACGGACAACGGAAAGCAAGCGATGGCCCTCCTACGGTCCCTGCAAAACAGCGTTTTCGTTGGCGACTTTAATCAATCTCCGCCAGGAATCAGCAATGTTCGCCGCCTAACCCTGGATGAGCAAACAAACTATCCCCATGCATGGACTCGCGGACAGTCGCGCCGTGATCTTCGAGTCAAATCGCAGGGGCACTTATGACCTCTTCAAACAAGGAATCGACCAGCGAACACCAGACGTCATTGTCGCCACCCCACTGACAGAGATGCTGCCGCAACTCGCGCCCGACGGTCACTTTGTGCTGTACGACGCACGCCCTCGCGAGGGCGAACAGCCGTGGTATTACAGACCGGGGTCATCCAAATTGATGCGTGTGCCGGTCGAAGGAGGCACCCCGCAGGAGGTTCCCATTGGCGGCCCGCTGGATGAGTTTCGTTGCGCGTTGGGCGCCGGTAAGCGGTGCGTGCTAAGGACCACAGTACCGGGACGAATGGCGCACCTACTACGATCTGGATGCCGTACGGGGCAAGGGTCCCGAACTGGCTCGCACCAGGTGGTCTTTCGAGGTCCTCGGGGATTGGGATATTTCTCCTGATGGTCTGCAGGTAGCCATTCCCAACCATGATTCACGCGAGGCGCGCATCCGCGTGGTGTCCCTGGAGCCGAAGCCGAATCAACCATCTGAACGTGAAGTAGTCATCCCGGGGGTGGCCGATCTGCGAGGTCTGGTATGGGCCGCCGACGGCCAGGGCTGGTTCGTGTCCGTGGATACAACCGTGGGCAATCAATTGCTCTACGTGTATCTGGATGGCCGATTCCATTCGCTGGGAGACATCCACGGCTGGGCCGTGCCCTCTCCGGATGGGCGCCGGGTGGCATTCTTGAACACCATCATTGCCACAAATGCCTGGCTCATTGAGCGTCGCTGAGAAGAGTCTGCCCTTCGCCCTCAATTGCCGCCACCTCTAAAAGCGCTGATCCCAACTTAGGTTCGCCCAACAAACCCCTCCCGAAACAACTCGCAATTTTTTTTGCTTTGAATGATCCCAAAGCTCTCTCGCCTGCGCTTTACCAGGCAGAAGTAAAGATACGAACGCAGGCCGGAGCAAACGAACGAGGTTATTTTTATGATCAGGTCCAATGTTTTTTGCCTGCGGGGGAGATTGTTCGCCTTTGCTTGCTCGATACCGGGCACGGGGCCGGGAAAACCAACTGTGAGTTAGGTAAGAATCCTGCTATCCGGTTGTGCCGCATCGCTCGTCGGAGTCGTAACCTGACCAAAGCAAGCGCGCTGGATGGTCCTCTTCAACCAAGCAAGCCTTACGACCGTTGTTCAGGTCTCGGAGAAATTCATGCGAACCTATTTTCGGCTGGCCCTTACTCTTCTCGCCTGCGGCATGGCCGGATCCTGCCTTTCCGCCACCGCGCAGGTGCTCGACGCAACCCTCCCGATGCAGTACGTACCGTTGGAGGTACCATGCCGCGCTGTGGACACCAGACCGACCGGCAATCCTGTCACCGGCGGAAGCGTCCGAAACTTTAATCCTGCCGGTGGAGGCTGCGCCGGCTTGCTCACGCCGGCGAGCGGGGTGATTGCTTATGCCGTGAACCTTACGGTTCTCCCCCACGGACCGTTGGGCTATCTCACTGTTTGGCCCGCGGGAGAGCCTCAACCGGGCGTCTCCACGTTGAACTCACCGGATGGACGGACGAAAGCAAATGCCGCGATTGTCACCGGGGGCGCCAAAGGGGAAATCAGTGTCTTTGCCTATGACACCACTGATGTTTTGTTGGATGTAAGTGGGTACTTCGTCTCTTCAGGACCCGCCGTGGCTACATATACCTTCTTTCCCATCACGCCTTGCCGCGTAGTCGACACCCGCTACCCCAACGGTCAATTTGGATTGCCCGCCCTGGTTGCCAAGCAGCAGCGCACGTTCCAGCTAGACATGAGTAGTTGCCATCTTTCCAGAGCGCCGGAGGAGGCCGGCGGGGCCTTCTCCATAAACGTCACCGTCATCCCCAGGGGAAATAAGCCTGTGGGGCACGTAACCGTCTGGGGGACCTCGACGAGACACCCAGAGACTCCAAATACTTCGACAGTGAACGTACCCACGGGCACAATGACGGCCAACGCAGCGATCATATCGGTGAATCCAATTACCGGCGAATCCATCTCCGTAGAAGCCAGCGATGACACCGATATAGCTATCGATGTGAATGGCTACTTCGCCCTTGGGCTACCATCTCAGGAAGGGCTGTCGCTTTACACGATGACGCCCTGCCGGATTCTGGATACCCGCCCGAACGGCGAATTTCAGGGTGAGCGCACGGTACCCGTGACCACCGATAACAATTGCAGCGTATCCGGTGTTGCGCAAGGCCTACGTACTGAATGCCACGGTCCATCCGCCTGGCCCGCTTGGATATTCTTGACCCTGTGGGCAGATGGCACGCCGCAACCAGAGACTTCCACTCTAAACGCCGAGGATGGCGTTATCAGTTCGAATATGGCGATCGTGGAGACCACGAACGGGTCGATCGATGCATTCGCTTCGCAAACAACGCAGCTTATCCTGGATATCTCGGCCTATTTCGCACCATAGGAAGGGATGTGTCGAGGATCGGGCACTTTGGGTCTGGTTCCCGGCTTTTAAGATGAACGGCAAAAGCGTGGGGTGCAGTCCAGCTTGGCCTGCACCCCGCAACTTTTTCGGCTGGTGAGATGCCGTTCGACAGCAAGCGTTGACACCTTTTTAGCAAGGCCGTTGGCGCCCGGAAAGAGATCCCACGTTATGAAGATCGATGTTCTTATCGCCGGAGCAGGGCCCATCGGGCTCACGGCCAAGAAGAGACAATCGAAGCCTCGTGGCTCATCGGTGCCGATGTAGTCAGGAGCTGTACTTACGATAAACATAACCGAAGATTCGGCCTTTCAGGCCGGGACCTTCTCCAGCGCACCGATTGCCGGCGCAGCATAGGCTAGGCCGCACTCATAGGCCAGGCCACACTCATTAGCGCGCTGCCTCCGCGTTCTTCGTCTCGCCAGGATCAGAGCGTGTCAAAATCATTTGTTTCTGGCACGCGAACCAATTGAGGAGCGCGCGAAGCGTACACTTGCCCAAATGAAGCACATGAGCGATTCGTGCAAGCGTTTGGTGGACGCGGGTGGAATCGAACCACCAACCTGTCGATTAAGAGTCGCAGGTCTTCATTCTGCGCTCACTTAGTCTCACGTAATATCTCGTGCTTTTTCATAAGCTTTATGGCACAATTGGGACCGTCGATCTACCCTCACGTGATACCAGCTACCACGATAAGGGGGCACAAAAAGGGGGCACAGCGGTTGTCTTCTTTGCCTAGAGGGCTTGATTGACGGTCCTGGCCGAAAAGGCCGATAAACAAAGCGCGCCCCGAAGGTGTTAGAGCACCCACGGAGCGCTAACCGAAGTCGCCTGAAGAGGAGGCAACATGGCTACCACTAAAAGTAGCAGTCCGTCCCATTCCACTCAATTCTTCACCAAGCCTCTGCCAGCACCCCCGCAGACCACTAGTCTCATCGAGCAGCAGCTCCGTTTGTCGGTAGAGTCGCCACAGCTTCTCGCCGCGATCGAAATTCTTCTTCCCCTAGCCAAGGCGGAGTACAGGGTACTAAGCGGTCCGAGATCCAGCAGCTGCGATCCACGAACAGCCGAGCTGATCAAGAACGAGGCAGAGGTCTGGGCGATCAGCATTGCTCTAGCCGAAGACGCGCTGGCAAGGATCAAGCCGTGCCCTCACCTGCTCGCGCGCTATTTTCACCAGCTCGAGAGGGCGATAGCGAAAGCGGTGCAGCCATGAGCCAGCGAATCGCAATTTACGCTCGCGTCTCCACCCTCCACAGCCAGAACCCCGAAATGCAGCTTACCGAGCTGCGCGAATATGCGTCCCGCCGCGGCTGGGAAATCACTGCCGAGTACGTCGACCTGGGCGTAAGCGGGTCCAGGGAGTCTCGCCCAGAACTAAACCGGATGCTGGCCGCTGCACACTCTCGGGCCTTCGATGCCGTCGTCTGCTGGAAGCTCGACCGGCTCGGCCGCAGCCTGAAGCACCTGGTCACGACGATCGAGGACCTGAGCGCCTACGGCGTAGCTTTCATCTCCCTGCGCGACAACCTTGACCTCAGCACGCCCTCCGGTCGGCTCATGATGCACATCATTGGCGCCATGGCTCAATTTGAGCGGGAGCTGATCAAGGAGCGAGTCTCTGCCGGCATGCATGCTGCGCGAAAACGCGGAAGCAGAATCGGGCGACCGCGGACCTACGCCAACGTCGATCAAATTCGCGCGCTGCGGGCACAGGATGTTCCCTGGCGGGTTATCTCGGCGCGGTTGGGCATCGGCACCGGTACTGCGATACGAGCGCTTCAAAATGGCGATGTCGCATGACGGAATAGCCTACACGCGCTCCGTCTCGATCCATCTTTCAACGATTTCCAACAGGATCAGGACCAGAAGTTGCCCTTCGAGTTCAGAAAAGCCAGATGTTCGCCGTGGATTTCAGCGCTCTCGGCAGTCACCCAGTAGATATCTCATTGAGGCGGTTTTAGCCGGACAAGGTATGTCTTGTCTGCCATCTTGCTTGCAATCCCATTCCGCGCGTATCGGCATGTGCAAGTGGGATTGCTCGTTACCTGATGACCACAGTCACTGTGCCAGCCAGGCCGGTTTGCCCGGCAACCGACGGTCCGTCAATACATCCGTTATCAAAAGAAATCGCTTGCCCGGTCGTAGAGCCTGGTGATAAACACGAAGGCCCCCCACAAAGCTGCCCAGGAGGCAGCGTCAAATGAACCATCTCTCCAAGCTAATGCTTGCCTTGCTTCTTTCTGCCTTCTTCTCAACCACAGCAGCTGGCGCACCAGCCCCCAAGGTAGTATTCGTCGGCGACTGGCTAACTACCGAATGGAGCACCTCGTTTCCAGCCAACTGGATCAGTGTTGCAACCTCAGGCCCACCGGCCTCCGCTCTACCGCAGATACCAGCAGCGTTAGCCCTCTAACGATTGTCGTTGTCGTCACGACATGTCGCGCAGAATCCCCTGTGCGGAATGCACTGCACTTAATTTCTTGGTCTGAAACTATGTGGGCACCTTTGGCGCAAGTGCATCCAACGTCAGTAGTGCGCTTCCCGTTTCCGCCCGCAGGGGAATTTTAGAATGCACACCCGAAAGAGGTTTCCATGTCCCCGTACGTGCGTCCCTTCATTCTTCTGGCCGCTTTCCTTCCAAATGTACTCTCGGCGTTGGCTCAACAAGGCGCTGCGGTTGCACACGAGTATCCGCAAATCATCCGCTTGAACGTGCATGTGGCACCCAAAAAGGCCCAGGAGATGGCCGAGCTTCAAAGCAAAGACTTTACTGTCCTCGATAATCATGAGGCCCAGCCAATCCAGTCTTTTAAGGCCGTCACCTCAAGTCAAGACCCTGTTAAGGTGATTCTGCTAATAGATGCCGTCAATACGGATTTCTCGCGAGTGGCGTACGCGCGTGAACAGGCGCAGAAGTTTCTGAAAGCAAACAATGGCCAGCTGGAGAATCCTACGACCATTGCTGTCTTGACGGATCGCGGCACGCAGATCCAAAAAGATTTTACGAGAGATGGAAATGCGCTGAGTTCCTCACTCGATCAATACACGATCAGCCTGCGCGAGATCACTCGATCTTCCGGCATCTGGGGTGCCGACGAACGCGTGGACACTTCGTTGCGTGCAGTTCGGGAACTTATGGCATACGCGTCCAGCCTTCCTGGCCGCAAGATTCTGTTATGGATCTCACCGGGCTGGCCTCTGCTCTCGGGTGTGCGGATCCAGCTTAGCTCACAGCAACAGAACCAGATCTTCGCCAACGTTGTTGCTTTCTCCAATGAACTTCAGCAATCCAATGTGACCTTGTACAGCATCAATCCTCTGGGCGTTGACGAAAGTCTATACCGTGCAAACTACTATCAGAGCTTTGTGAAAGGCGTCAGTACTTCTAGCCAGACCGACCTGGCAGACCTCAGCCTCCAGGTTCTCGCAGTGCAGAGCGGAGGCCTGGCGCTAAATGGCAGCAATGATGTTGTTGGCGCTCTGAAGACTTGTGTTGCGGACTTGCATTCCTGGTATGAGATTACGATTCCGGCTGCTAGAGCTGACCGGCCCAATGAGTATCACCAAATTGACGTTAAAACGGATAATCCTGGTCTTGTTACCCGAACGCGCGACGGGTATTACGCGCAACCGTGATTCACCTACTCGTGTTAGGATTCCACGCCGCGACCCTAAGTGCCGCAGCAGTTCAAGTCGAGCCGACCAATAGCGCACTTACAGAGCTCGCGGTCGATTTGCATTAGCACAAGAGCTCTGTAAGACAAGTCGGCGACGAATAGAGAAAAACGTCCACAAGGTCGCCCAAGCGGTCGCCTGCCTCAAGTTTCCGCCTGCTTTCATCAGGTAATGGGTCGACCAAGACGTTCGAAAGGGGATAGACCCCGTTTCTCCTACCCATGCTAGTTGCAAAATTAAGGCCCTACTATGTCGGCGAGCCGTCACAGAGCAGGAGGCCGGATGCATCAAAGCTCACATTGGCGTTAATCGACGCCCGAAATGGAGGATCTTCACCATGGGGCTACGCGAGGTCGTGCTCGACGGACTTAGAGACCTTTACAGTGCTGAGAATCAGCTGGTAAAGGCTCTCCCTATACTTGCCAAGGCCGCAGAAGACGACGAACTTCAGCAGGCTTTCTCCGAACATTTGCAAGAGACAAAAGGGCAGGTTGAACGCCTGCGGCAGGTCTTCTCATTTCTCCGGGAGAAACCAACTGGCAAGCATTGCAACGGCATGGAAGGCCTGATTGAAGAAGGCAAAGAAGCGATCGATGAAAAGGAAGAGAGCGAGGCATACGATATCGGACTGATCGGGGCGGCGACGCGGGTTGAACACTACGAAATTGCCGCCTACACAGCAGTGATCGCGATGTTGAAGGGTCTGGGTCTCGAGGGAGCCGCGGAACACCTGGTGGAAACCTTGAACGAGGAAAATGCGGCCCTGGAGAAACTCGAAGGCAAGATCCAGGAGCTGATCGTAGCCGCCGCCCAATCCGAGACCTCAATAGATGATGAAGAGGAAGAGGATGACGAGAGCGAGACAGCCAAACCCCATCTTGTAAAAGCCTCTCGCTCGCGGAAGTAAAACGAAGCACCATGATTTGAAAGGAGCAGCTTATGTACCATCACGTAAAGAAACTTATGTATACGGTCGAAATCGACGAACCCGATCCAAGGTTCGGCAAAATGCTATTGGAGCAGTTTGGGGGCGCTAACGGAGAGCTCGCTGCGGCTATGCAGTACTCCATTCAGGGGCTCAACTGCGAAGATGCGGCGCGGAAGGACCTTCTCATGGATATCGGAACAGAAGAATTGAGTCACTTAGAAGTGGTAGGAGCGTTGATTCGGATGCATTTGAAGTCCATGAAGAGCAGTCGCGAAGCGGCTGAGGCGGACCCGTTGGTAGCAATCGCGGGTGGTGGTGGAGTTTCCCTTTTCGATTCCATGGGGAATGCCTGGACTGCAAATTACTTGAAGATAACCGGAGATGTGGCCGTAGATCTGCGCAGTAACATCGCCGCCGAGGCGCGGGCGAAGATCGTCTACGAGCGGCTTATTAGCTTCACACAGGACCCGGGCTCGAAGCAAGCACTGCAATTCCTGATGACGCGAGAAATCACACACATGCGCGCGTTCACCGCAGCACTCGAAAGTATGGAAAAGCCGCAGTTTGCTATTGGGATCATCGAACCAACGCCTCAACTTGTGGATCAGTTTTTTAACGCGTCTACCGGGGAGAGCCAATACGGTGAAAGCGATTTTGGGGGTCCCTGGAATCATGGCAATGGGTTAGTAATGGTGGAATCGGAGATAAAGGGTGGGGCAGGCCTAGACGTCACGCCTTATGACCCGAAACCAGGCACAGAACAAACCTCGCCTATCGACTCCACGCCTGTCGGGGAGTTTACAAACGGGTTGGGTGCGAAACAGGCCGCGCTGCACGAGAAAGCGAATGCTAAAGCGGCAAAAGCCGCCAAGGTAGAAGTGTAGGTGGTCTATAGCGAAGCGATGCCGGTCGCCTTTCCCGGCACCGCTTGTAGGGGCGGAGATGACAGTCGAACGAGACAATTACGGCGAGTTCCACGTGCGAGGTGCATACGATGACGGTGAGCCAGGTTGGGGTATAAAGGTCTGGCTCAAGGGGTCGAACCAGGATGGCCCCGCGGACCACGTGTACAGGGTCGTCAATGGACGGTTTGACGGAAATGTGGATCAACCGGAGAAAGAGGCCGTGTTGGCGCTTATTGAACAGTGGGAAGAAAAACTGCCCTTGATGATGGCATCGCCCATCAACGCGTAAGTCCAGGTTTGTTGACATACTTATCTATTACGCTGCCATTTGCTCCATGTACGGACGGCTAGGTACTAAGCATGCTTAGGTTAGAAAGACGCGTTGCGTCGCATCTGACCATCTGGCATCCGCTTCTCATCAGGATCAACTAGTATGGTGCCTGCTCTATTTCTCGGGGAGGCCACTTGAGCACAATTGTTTTCGTACGTGGCAACTCCATAGCTCGAGGCTTGTCCTGTTTGAGCGGGATCTCTTTCGTCGGCAATTCGATTAACGGCACGGTCTCAAACGGTCTTCGTCCCTTTCAAGTGTTTCACCTGTGTTGAGTCTAGCCTGAACGAGTGGTAAGAAGTTTTTTCGTTAGCGTGACGTTTACCGGAATACCATCTGCTTACGATAGTGGTTTAACCAGTGCGCGCAGGAGCCCCCTCTTCGTAGGGCCGGTCAACTTTCTTAAGGGTCACAGCATCTCTCTGCGTAGACAGACAGATCCTTTCTCTTTCGGGACGAGGCTGCCATGACACGAAAATCAAAAGAGAAGCCTAGCGGATTTACCCGCGAAGAGGCCAAGCTCATCCTAGACGACGTTCTGAAGCGCCATCGTATTCATCCGCCCGGCCACGCGGAGGGGGCACAAAGAATAATGCTGCCGCTGGCCGCGCCGAAGGTGAAAGCGGAAGAGCTACTTTTAGAGCCCGTCACATCTAGACCTACTGCGGCCAAAAGGCCGTCTGCCACGGGCATGCAGTCGGAATTTGGTCCACCCTTGGACTTTGAGTGGCGGCAGTACTTATTAGATACGCCTGCAAGTGCAAATGCTCCCATCGCGAACGAATACGCGAGTGGGCCGGTTGGAGATGGAGTTTTTACGGATAGACCCGTGCCCACCGAGTATCACGACTTTCATTATTTGATCCGAGTCCTGGAGTGCGCGTTTACCCTACATTGCCAGGTCACTGCAGCAAGCGCGGCTGACGCGAGGGATCAGGTAGGACGTATCCCGAATTTGATCGAGTGGCGGGAAACTTCTTTAAAAGAACTTGCTGAAATCACCAAGATCCAAACAAAAGGCCGGCAGATCGGACGGGAAAAGCTCCTAGTGCGTCTCAGACAATCAGAGGCCGAGCAAGCGCAGGACACCTGAGCGATTCAGTTACGGGGATGAGGTATCACCAGTTGATAGTACCGTCTGTCAGATTGCGCGAAACCTCCACAAGAATCTTTACACTGACCCCATCAAGCGTCTTCACTCACCATAGAATTGGGACTTGACGAGAACCGAACATCTCTCTCACCAGATGGGCGGCACAACCATTAGTTGTGAGTGATGCGCCAAATGGCGCCAAACCCTTCTGCCTGTGAGGCCGGTGCATCTGATAGGTACGGAACAAAATTGGCCTGCCGCGAGTACATTCAACTTTACCAGCAATATCAGACAGCTCTTCGACGCTGGAGTCGAACGGAGCCGGCTAATCCCCGTTTGGGGCAAATCCCGAAGATTGATGAAGAAGCGCTAAGGGACAGGAATACGGCTCGAAACCGCATGTGGACTCACGAGTTCAATTGTCCAGGCTGTGAAGGGAAGTACAAATCACAGTCACTTGAGTGAACTAACACAAGGCGATTCCGGAGGCAGCCTGGATCGACGACTGCCTGGCATACGGTCGAATCGACCGAAGCACTTAGTCACTAGACAACGCGCAAGTTCACGTAATGTATGCTGATCGCCGGTGAAGAACGCGATTTCGAAGCGCTGTCTAGTGTCGTCCAGCGGACAGACCCATTCGGTATTCAAGCGATACGGTTGTTCCACGCTTTTGCAATTTCGCCGGCATCTCTCGTTCCGATCCTAACTGAGAGTCGGCAGAACAGCAGGATGGAAAAAATTGAAAAGAGCGTGTCATGAGAATCGTGACCGCTGAGTACCCTGGCCATAAAGCCGAGCGGTGACAAAATGTTCGACACGTAAGTCTTCATATGTCTGACAACAAGGATGCACATTTCGCCCGGTTCTTGCGCCGGTAAAACCTCGATGCAACGATACGAGCGATTTGCGGATTGTTTGTTGTGGCCGCTACAGCTGCGACCGCGCCGACATAAAGGTGAAGGAAGCCGCTCATCGTTGCTTTCGAAATGAAGCCGGCAAAGTGCCGCCCGTTGTGGAAAGCCGGTCAAACACAAGCTTTGAGCCAACGCCGTTGAACCTGCAGTTGTCATTCAGCACCCAGCAGAGCCGGAATCCTATTTTCGAGCGTTTACCGTGTGCCGGTATGCGCTTCCGCAAAAGTTGTGGCCCCTACAGATCATATGGAGAGCACCATGCATACATCGGTCGATAGTCCTGAACTCCAGGAGGCAGTACAAGCAAGTGGAGAAAAAAGAGTGCACCACATGCCTTTCGGAGCAGAGCTCATGGGAGGAGCTGTGCGTTTTCGGCTCTGGGCTCCCGGTGTCGACGAGGTGGGGCTGGAACTTCAAGGGCAATCGGCCCCTCCGCTTAGAAGATCCAGCGGGGGCTGGCATGAGCTCGTAACCCCGCTAGCGGAAGCAGGCACTCGCTACCGCTTCGTGCTTCCCGATGGCACACCTGTTCCCGACCCGGCATCGCGCTACCAGCCGGAAGACGTGCATGGCCCAAGTGAAGTAGTAGACTCGTCGAGCTATGCATGGCGGGACGCTGAGTGGGGGGGGCGGCCTTGGTCAGAGGCAGTCGTTTATGAACTTCACATCGGTACATTCACCGAAGACGGCACGTTCCTTGCGGCGATCGAGAAGCTCGACCACCTGACTACACTGGGGGTAACAGCGATCCAGATCATGCCCGTCGCGGATTTCCCTGGAAAACGGAATTGGGGCTACGACGGGGTACTTCTCTATGCGCCTGATTCCTCTTACGGCCGCCCTGAGGATTTGAAGGCCCTGGTACAGGCTGCGCACGCGCGGGGCCTTATGGTGCTGCTCGACGTGGTCTATAACCACTTCGGTCCAGACGGCAACTATCTGCCGCTCTATGCTCCGCAGACGTTTACCAACCACCACAAAACTCCGTGGGGAGATGCAGTCAACTACGACTCCGAAGGCAGCCATATGGTTCGCCAGTTTGCCGTGCACAATGCACTCTATTGGTTGGAAGAGTTCCACCTCGATGGGCTGCGTTTAGATGCAGTCCATCAGATCAAGGACGATAGCCCCGAGCATCTTCTGGATGAGATCGCAAGACGGATACGCGTCAAGGAGTGGGGAAGGCCCATCCACCTGGTTCTCGAAAATGAGCGGAATGAAGCAGGCAGGCTCAAACGTAACGAGCGTGGAGAACCGGTCGAGTATACGGCTCAATGGAACGATGACATGCACCATGCGCTGCATACGGCGGCTACTCTGGAGAACCACGCGTATTACAAGGACTACGCGGATGACACCGGCAAGCTCGGGCGTGCTCTCGCGGAAGGATTTGCGTTCCAGGGGGAAGCGATGGAGTCCATAGGTTGCGAGCGCGGAGAACCTTCGGCCTTCCTTCCTCCGACAGCATTCGTGAGCTTCATGCAGAACCATGACCAGATTGGAAACCGCGCCTTTGGTGATCGGATCGAGGCCATTGCACCAAAGGAGGCGGTGCGAGCGATTGCTGCCGTGTACCTGCTACTACCGCAGACACCGATGTTATTCATGGGGGAGGAGTGGGGCACAAAGCGGCCCTTTCCCTTTTTCTGCGATTTTCCTGGGGAACTGGGCGAGTTGGTCCGCAAGGGCAGGCGTGAAGAGTTTGCCGGCTTTCCTGACTTTCAGGCCCCGAGCAACGCGAGCGTATCCCCGACCCTGGTGCGGACGAAACCTTTCGCTCCGGCAAGCTCGATTGGCAAGAGTTGAGTCAGGCTGAGCACGCGCAGTGGCTCGACTCGGTATAAGTACATTCTGCAGGTAATACGTGACCAGATCATGCCACTGATCGAGCAGATCGGGGGCCACGCCGGCCAGTATCGCGCCCTTGGGCGGAGTGCCGTGCTGGTCCGCTGGCAGGTTGACCACAACCTGGAACTCACGTTGATGGCCAATCTTTCTGGCGATACCCTTGGCGACGTTCCCACCATGGGCGGGGCACTCTCTGGACTGAGGGTCCCCTGTTCGAAGAAAACCGGATGGGACCGTGGTCCTTACGCTGGTCGGTGCAAGAAAACAGCAATGAGCGCTCTTGACCAACTGGCAGAACGTTGCGGCATTCAGATTGATGTCGAGGCAATTCCGTAACTGGCGCGCTCCGAGGAGGCGAGGAAGCTGATTGGATCGGAACACTTTCAGCAGCGGCTCGCGTTCGCCCCCAGCTCGCCGCTGGTGCAAATGAGACAGTGGCAGAAGTGAAGCTCGCGGCTGCTGCTTAGTACAATTTCCTGTCCTGGGTTCTTTGTTCTGCATTCCCTACGTGCCGGCTCATCGGATTGTTCCCGAAGGTCCTCTCATAAACGCTCAACATCTTCTGTAGAAGGCGGTATCGAAGCCTACTTGCACAAAGAGGGGCCCCAACCAAGCAAACGACGGAGATGGAACATTGCGATAGCAACGCAAAAGCAGCCCCGACCATCTCACTCTCAGTTCCGCACCTTTGGCTCTCCTCGCCAGACAGCAGGTTTTGCTTGGTTAACTTGCCATCGAAGCAGCCCGCGCATAGAAATCAAGGATGCTTTTCGGTTAATTGCACCATCGATCAAAGAAACACTAAAGAGCCTAGGAGATCATCATGTCATCGCCGCCAGCAGCAAGCATCCGAAATATCGTTGAGCCAGTTGATCCGCGTGAACGCCTCGCCGAGCCCCTATCAAACAGGAAGAACAAAGCGGTTCTGGGAGCGCTAGGCGACTAGATCCGCCCGCGGACTACGGAGAGGTCAGCTTCGTCGGCCATGGCCGTCTGACAGGCCGAACAGCGCTTTCACCGGCGCTGATAGCGGCATTGGCAGGGCGGTTGCAGTTTGTTTCGCCAAGGAAGGGGCGGATGTCTTCTTCGCTTACCTGGAGGGAGATCCTGACGAGCAGGAAGATGCGGAAGAGACCGTACGGCTTGTGGAAAGAACTGGGCGAAAGGCCGTAGCGTTGGCCGGAGATGTGCGCAAGAAGGCATTCTGTGAGGAACTCGTGCGACGCACGATCGAGGAACATGGAAGGTTGGACATCCTCGTAAATAATGCTGCTTTCCAAAGAACGTACGACAAGCTGACCGATGTGCCTGAAGACGAATTCGACCGAACCTACCGTACGAATGTCTATGGAACGTTCTTCATCACGCAGGCAGCATTACCTGAGATGAAGCCCGGAGGCGTAATCCTCAATAGCTGCTCGATTGAGCGTATGAGCCAAAGGACCAGTTGGCAGCCTACGCCTCCACAAAGGCCGCTTTGGTAAGCCTCACGAAGAGCTTCTCCAAGGAATGCATCGAGCGCGGTATTAGGGTCAACGGCGTGGCGCCGGGCCCCGTGTGGACCCCGCTGATACCCGCCACCATGCCCCAAGAGCAGGTAAAAAACTTCGGGAAATCCAGTTTGTTTCAGCGGCCTGCGCAGCCCGTCGAGCAGGCAGCCGTGTATGTATTTCTCGCCTCCGATGATGCCAGTTATGTGACGGGGAAATCTATGGGGCGACCGGTGGCAAAATGCCGGTGTAAGACGAGACGAAAACTGGCAACCTCCGCTTCTGGGCTAAGTGACCATGCAGAATCACGACAACCTTATCTACCCTAAGGAGGAGCACGAGATGATTCCGCTTTGCGAATCGGACGGGATCGGCTGATCTATTGTGAGGAGCGAAAAGTGAGTGCGATAAGTAAAAGCTGCAAGAATGAAGCAGGCAGAACCCTCAGCCCGATCGCAACTTAAACCAATGCTTATCCTGTCCGAATTTAAGATCGAATTTACTCTCCCCGCGCCGACCGAAGATGGTTGCCCTGCTGCACCTGCATCCATCTCTGGAGCCGCGCCTTCGTTCCGGAAATGAATTGCTCGTTGAGTCCCTCGGCGTCCCGTTTCCGCCCAACACCGTGGTGCCCGCTACCGACTATATCGATCCTTTGTAATCGTTGTGCGCGCTTCCTAGCGCCCGCTGGTCACCTTAGGCTCTCCGGCTCGAATGTTGTAGAGGCCGACTCATTCCCTGACGTCGAATATCCCGATGCAGCGCAGATCCTGTCGAGGATCTTCCCTCAGAGGTGTTGCGGTTTCTGTTGCCGAGCCGATATTGGAGGTTGACCAATCGGAGCCATCGCCCACAGTCAATTCGGGTCCACCAGGGCCGGATGGGAACGCGCGGTAGCCATCCGCGATTGGGTGCATGAAAAAGTTACCTTTAACTACAACGCCGCGCGACCAACCAAGACATCCACGGATGTTTTCATCGAGCGGATTGGGTCTGTCGCGACTTCCAACACCTTGCCATCACTCTGACGCGTTGCATGAATATTCCGGCGCGCTATGTCACCGGCTACATCGGGGACATCCGTCAGCCCTATAGCGGTCCCGGTGATTTCAGCGCCCGCTATCAGGTCTTTCTTGAAGGCCAATG
>CAWBBY010000038.1:0-39552 GCA_963787145.1 uncultured Acidobacteriaceae bacterium | reverse complement strand
TCATACTCTACAGGTTCCGGGAAAACGACTTCAGTCTGGAGAGCAGTAGTTCCACAAATATGAGGGCTTTAGCCCCTGAGGTTGCTTTTCCCCTCGGTGCAGGGTTTTCTGCAGCCTGAGAATCCCTACCTGTGAAGGCCCCTACTTGCCAACACTAGACTCAGCCATATTGAGGAAAACGTTGGTCATGCTCGCCGCGCCTTCGTCGGAGCGCTGAATCAGCAGGATCGATATCAAGTCATTGTTAGGGTCGATCCAGCCCTGGGTCCCGAAGGCTCCGCCGTGGCCGTAGGTACCGATCGTGTGTCCCGCCAGCTCACCCAGCGGATCGGTAACGATTTCCCAGGCGAGGCCATAATCGGAGCCGCGCATCCATCCCACCGGCTGAATTCCGGTAGTCTGCGGCTCAGTCATCACGTGCACGGAGAAGGGCGACAGGTAGCGGTGGCCTTCGTAAACGCCGTCGTTGAGCATCATGCGGTAGAGGTGAAGCAGGTCTTCAGCGGTGGAGTAGAGGCCCCATCCCGGTGCGGGAAAGACGGCTCCCTGGCGGTACTTCGCGGGATCGCCGCCAAGAATGCTGGCCGGGGAGCGCACCAGCTTCCCGTCTTTCTGCGCGTAGACCATGGCAATGCGCGAGATCTTGTCGGGGGGCGGGAAGAAGAAGCTGTCCTTCATCCCCAGCGGCTGCAGGATGTGCTCCGTGATGAAGTCCACATACTTCTCCCCCGAGCAGACTTCGATGATGCGGCCGAGAATCTCGATGCCGGGGCTGGAATAGCTCCACTGCGTCCCCGGCTGAAACAGCAGCGGCTGTTTGGCCAGCTGCCTCACCACTTCATCGAGCGGCACGCTCATAGTCTGCGCATAGTCGGGGATCGCGGGAGGGCCGGGGTAGTCCTGAATCCCCGCGGCGTGGGTAAGCAGGTCACGGATGGTGATCGCGTGGTTGGGAACACTCGCGCGTACGGCATCGGGGCCTACCGTGGTCCTGACCCGCAGGCCCTTGAACTCCGGCAGGTACTGTTCGACCGGGTCGCGCAGAGCCAGCTTGCCTTCTTCGGCCAGCATCATGACGCCGATTGCAGTGACCGGCTTGGTCATGGACATGATCTGGAAAATCGTGTCCTTCTGCATCGCGTGGCCGGCTTCCACATCGGCCATGCCGGTCGCGTCGAATTCCACGATGTCGCTACCGTGGGCCACCAGGGTAACTGCTCCGGCGACGGTCTGCCGATCGACAAAAGATTTCATCCGCTGCGGGATTTTCGAGAGAACATCCTGATCCACACCGGGAGCTTTGGTATTGGACTGAGCTATGGCCGAAGACAATGCCACGGCAAAAAACGGCAGCAAGCAAACTAGCTTTCGCACGCAGAAAAGCTTAGAGGAAGTGAGCGGTTCGGCAAAACTAAATCAGCCTCGCCAAACTCGAGCCACGGCACGCACGTGTTCCGGGCCGGTGCGGCAACAGCCCCCAATCCATTGTGCGCCGGCGCTCCGCCAACGCCCTGCCAGTTCGCCAAACGCTTGGATCTGTCCGTCCCCTTGCCAGCAGCGATGCACTGCATCCCACTGCTCGCCGGAATTGGGGTAGACGATGATGGGCTTGCTCATGACCTTCCCCGGCTCCGCCGATCCGGCTCGCCATCAGTTCGAGAGCAGGTCCAGAATGACACCGATCCCCGATCGCCTGGGGCTGTTCCTGACGAGCAGCTCCGCGCAAGCTGGCGATCTTCTTTCTCCATGGGAGCATACGTACAAACCATCCCAGGCAGGTGAAGCCCGGAGGTACGCTGCCACGTCTGCATAAGGCCAAAGTTCAGGTCAGGAAGTCACCCCTAGCCTCCTCGCAGTCAGGGTATACTTTTAAAGGCCCGGAAGTCGTCATTGGTTCGCCCCAGCACCACGATGCGCCTACCGTGGAACTTCCACAGGTCGTCGAGGGACCAGTCGTCCGTTCCCATCATACTCCGCCCCCGTTGTCCGGCGTCGCGCCCCATACAGTCCCAGCGAAGCCGCGATTCCAGCTCCGTCGTCATACAGGCCCGATGCTCGCTCCTGACCTTTACGGCTGGTTCCACGGAGGCGCGCGCAGGCGCATTGACGACGGCTTCGACTGCGTCTTGAGGATAGAAGCCAGTCTCCTGAAGAGCCCTCAGCGGAGGCCTTGGTGAGCTGACGGTCGATAGGCGGTCGGCGCCAGCCTCGAGGTGCTCGCGCTGAACAGGGCGCGGAATCGCCTCAGGCGAGCTTTCCAGAGGACGTCAGCGGACCACAACAGGCCGGCAGGGTTCGCCGCCTCTTGCGCCGCTACCGACTCATCGGCCCATCGCTCCATCCAGCACCGTGCGAGCCGGCTGAGGTCGAGTTACTTCAAGGTCATCATCGCTGCCTGACCGCCATGTACCCTCAGTCTTCCCCGGCTTTGCCTGTTCGCCTCTCTAGGCCTTTTCCACGCGTACGGCTTGCATCGAGGAAAACCGCGTAAAATACATCATCGCCGCCGGTCCGCGCCGGGGGTCCGGGTCCCCAGCAGGGACCTTCTGATTCACTCCGATGTAGTTCGCGGGCATTTATGAAGGGCTCAGCCAGGGACCTTTCAGCTCGTAAACATCCTTCCAACCGCAAGTTCGGGGAGTGGCTCAGCCTGGTAGAGCACCTGGTTCGGGACCAGGGGGTCGGAGGTTCGAATCCTCTCTCCCCGACCATTCTTGTCGATGGCTTACGTCTAGCTCGATCACGTCCGAACGGCTCTTTGTGTCGTTGTATGTGTCGTAACCAATCTTTCTGCCTTCCGAAATGCGCCCACGTGTAGCCAGTCCGTCGAGTGCCTTCCTCTTCAGATCCATCCGCACGTGAGAATAGTGTTCCAGCATTTGGGGGGATACGTGCCCAGCGATCGCCATGATGGTGGCATCGCTCGCCTGAGGCTCGGACCGCTGACTTGCTTGAGCGAGACTTTCTGGATGTTTGCGACAATATCTCCATGGGCGAAGCAAACATCTCCCACTACCGCGGATTAGAGAAGATCGGCGGCGGTGGCATGGGCGTGGTGTACAAGGCCGAGGACATCGTCCTTGGCCGATATGTCGCGCTCAATTTTCTGCCGGATAACTTTGCCAACGATAGCACGGCGCTGGAGCGTTTCCGGCGCGAGGCGCGTGCCGCTTCAGCCCTGAACCACCCCAACATCTGCACAGTTTATGAAATCGCCGAAGAGGGCGGCCGTACTTTCATCGCCATGGAGTTCCTCGAGGGCGAAACACTGAAGCACTCGATCCAGGCGTGTCCGCTACCTAGCGATCGAGTGATCGCCATCGCCATCGACATCACCGACGCGCTCGAAGCTGCGCATGAGAAGGGCATCATCCATCGCGACATCAAACCGGCAAACATCTTCATCACCAAACGCGGGAATGCCAAGATTCTGGATTTTGGCCTGGCCAAGATTGCGCCTGTCAAGGAACTCGCAGCCGCCGGAGCGGACTTCGATCAGCAGCAGTTGACCGATGGGCTTGGTGCCGCACTGGGAACGGCCGCGTACATGTCGCCCGAGCAGGCATTGGGCAAGCCCCTCGACCAGCGTACCGATCTGTTTTCTTTCGGCATCGTACTCTACGAGATGTGCACCGGCCGGTCGCCCTTTTCCGGAGACACTACCGGAGAGCTCCTGATCTCGATCGTGCAGCAGGTTCCGGTCACGCCAGCTCAGCTCAATCCCGATATTCCCGCCGCCCTGGCCGGGATCATCGACCTGTGTCTCGAGAAAAACCCCGAGTACCGCTATCAGCACGCCTCGGAAATTCGCGCCGACTTGAAGCGTCTGCAACACAATCCGTCGATGGAGCCTCCCGCCCACTCTGTAGCACGTCAAACACGGATATCGGTGCGCGAACTCTCAACGTCGAGGATGAGCAGCCCGCCGGAATCCACGAGATCAATTCTGCGCCGGCGCTGGCCGGTGACTCTCGCAGCAGTTTTTGTGCTGCTCGCTGGCGCCTTCGTCTATCTCTGGTCGCGTCCCCTGCCACCACCGAAAGTCTCGAATTATGTCCAGCTCACCCAGGACGGTGAGCCGAAGATTCTGGAGGCGACCGACGGGCTGCGCCTTTATCTCGGCATGAGAACCCCTTCCGACCGGAAGATCGCGGAAATTTCCGTCTCGGGTGGCGATCCGATTCCGATGCCCGTTCCCTCCGAAGGCCTGACTCCGCTCAGCGTTTCTCCCGATGGATCTAACCTTCTCGCCGTCGACTTGTCGGGGGTCCTCTGGAGTCTGCCGACACTCGGTGGTGCGCCTCATCGCCTGCTAACTACTTTTTCATTGATCGCGTCTCAAGAGGCTGTCTGGTCTCCAGACGGAAAGATGCTGGCGTACTGCCACGGGAACGACTTGTTTCTGGCAAGAAGCGATGGCGCAGAAGCCCGCAAGCTGGTCACCGTCCCGGGTCTACCTTACGACCCCCAATTTTCGCCCGATGAGACGAAGCTAAGATTCAGCATCAGGGATCCACAGTCGGGCGACCGCGCCCTCTGGGAGATCTCCGCACAAGGAACAAACCTGCACCCCTTGCTTCCAGGTCTGCATACCCCAGCGGACGAGGAGCACGGCAAGTGGACCCCGGACGGAAAGTACTTCGTCTTCCAGTCAAAAGGACAGATTTGGGTTCTTCCGGAAAAGACAGGTTTTTTTCGCAGATCCATTGGGACGCCCGTCAGATTGACTGAAAGCCCGCTCAGCCTCGATTCGCCCCTCCCGGGCAAGGACGGCAAGAAGCTCTTCCTGGTGGGCCACAGGCTGTTGGGCCAACTAGTGCGTTATGACGCGAGGTCTGCAGAGTTCCTGCCCTTTCTTTCAGGAATCTCGGCGGAATTCGTTTCATTCTCGAAGGATGGCCAATGGGTGGCGTACGTCACCTATCCCGACGGCGTCCTCTGGCGAAGCAAGGTAGATGGGAGCGAGCGTCAACCCCTCAGCAATGCTGAGATGTATGCAAGGCTGCCGCGTTGGTCTCCGGACAGCAAGCGCATCATCTTCTACGGCTGGGACCTTGAAGGCAAACTGCTGGTCGACAATCGGGTCACCATTTCAGCACAACCCTATAAGGTGTACGCAGTTTCTCGCGACGGTGGAGTCCCGGAGCAATTGATTCCCAATGATCCTGCTCCTCAAAGTGACCCCAACTGGTCGCCTGACGGCAGCAAGATTGTCTTCGCTGGCAGCGTGGATACGGAGTCCTCACTGATCCGTGTGCTCGACTTGACAAGTCACGAAATCTCCAACCTTCCTGAGTCCAAGGGATATTACTCTCCACGCTGGTCGCCCGACGGACGATACATTGCGGCCATGTCGGCAAAGACCGACGGTATCTTTCTCTTCGATCTCCGGACACGAAAGTGGTCAGACCTGACACAATTGACAGCCGGCTTTCCTAACTGGTCAGCGGATGGAAGATATTTATATTTCGTGGGTCGAGCAACGAACCGCGCGGTGCTCAGGATCGGCATTCTCGACCGCAAAGTGGAAGTCGTCGCCGATCTCAAGGACTTGCCGACTACCGGCTATTGGACCGCCTCCCTGACCCTGACCCCCGACGACTCCCCGCTGCTGCTCCGCAACAACGGCACCCAGGATATCTATTCCCTCGACTGGGAAACTGCTAAGTGAATTCTTGGTTGGGACTTCGGCCTCCTACTATTTGCAGGGTGATTCGATGTCCACCGGAGACCCCGTTTTTCATGCACTCCGCTTCGACTGGCGGAAGGGTTTTATAACGATCCGTCTGGGGCGTGGCTGCCGTCTGTTACGCTTTTGAAGCGTTAGGACGTGCGAACTGAGCAAGGAAAGGCGGGTCAGTGACCGGCCAGACGAAGACGAAAGGCGGAGTTTGCGCATCGCAAGGCACGGCTGAAAACTATGGGCTTCATGCCGGTGTACTTGGTCCCATTGAAACACTGGCACAGTCGGTCTCCACCATCGCGCCTTCCACCTCACCGTGCCTGCTCATTCCACTGGTATTCGCGCTGGCCGGCAATGCCACGTGGT
Source organism: uncultured Acidobacteriaceae bacterium (assembly GCA_963787145.1). Taxonomy (GTDB): domain Bacteria; phylum Acidobacteriota; class Terriglobia; order Terriglobales; family Acidobacteriaceae; genus PALSA-350. Next base: position 33,503 of record CAWBBY010000038.1, on the reverse strand, counting down.
TCGTGTATCTGTTGGCTACCGGGGCGACCCTGCTGGTTGGTTTCTGCGTGAGCCGGTTCGCGCGCATCACGGCTTCCCCCGGATCTCTTTATACCTATACCGCGAACACCTTGCCGCCGGTCCTTGGCGCCACGGCCGCTTGGGGGCTGCTCTTGCCTACGTAGCCAGCGGCGCTTCCGCAGTTGGCGGAGGGCTGTACTTCGCAAGCGTGCTCTCGCAACAGTTTTTCCATTGGACGCCGTCCGCGCTGCCGACGTTGGCGCTGGTATGTGTCCTGGCCGGCTGGATCGCCTACCGCGACGTCAATCTCTCCGCCGAACTTGATGCTGTGGATTGAAATCGCTTCAGTGAGTCTCATCCTCATCGTATTGGCCGTCCTGCTCGATCCATTTCGGTCTGCATCTCGATCTGGATCAGTTCACGCTGAAAGGCGCGTCGATCTCAGCACTGGGGCCGGCGTTGGTGCTCTCCATGTTGAGCTTTGTAGGCTTCGAGAGTGCAACCACTCTAGGCGGCGAGGCACGCGATCCGCTGCGCACCATTCCTCGCGTGGTACTGCAATGCGCCATTTTATCTGGCGCCTTCTTCATGCTGTGCTCGTACTCCGAGGTGCTGGGTTTCAGCGGAGAATCCGGCAAGCTCAGCGACTCCGCCAGCCCGCTGCACCTGCTGGCCACCAAAGTGGGCATCTCGCCGCTGGGAGTGGCCATCGATTTCGGCGCATTGTTGAGCATGTTCGCCTGCGTGCTCGCATCCATCACGGCGGCCTCGCGAGTGTTTATGCGCGTGGCGCATGGGGGACTGCTTCCCGCGGCATTGGAGCGCACCAACCGGCGACATGGAACGCCAGGTTTGGCCATTGCGCTCTCCGCCGGGCTGATGCTCGGTGGAACCGCGGCGATGGGCCTGCGCAGCATGACAGGCTCCGAAATGATAGACCTGTTGGGTTCGCTCGCCGTTTTAGGCTTCCTGACGGCTTATGCCCTGGTTGCCGCTGCGCTGCCGTTCGCACGGCGTGCGTTGGGCCAGCATTCCCATCGGATCGCCGCAATCAGCGTCGTCACCGTCATAGTCATGATTCTGATTTTGGTGTTCGATCTCCCATCCGCGTCCGATCCGGCACATGCCCGCATCCCCTACATCTACCTGGTTTATCTCACCATTGGAATTGCGTGGTATATGGTGAAACGCAAAAGGGCAGGGATTGTGCCCGCTGCTCGATGAGGTCTCTCAAGGACGCCAGTTCCTCGTGCAAGGCCGTGGGCAATCGCGTGTGAGAAAGAACGAAATCGAGGATGTCTGTTATGTCGTGAATGGACTCTTGGACATCCGAAACCAAACTCGTACGTTCAGTCTTGAGAGTTGTCGGATGCGCCAGGCGCTCCGTGTTACAGAAGATGACCGACAGGTGATGCCGAATATCATGGGACAGATACAACGCAAACGAGAGCGTGGACGGGTCTTTCTGCATTAAGTGTGGGCTGGGCGAAATGGACCGCGACTCAAGGCTACCTGCGGCGCCATCGCTGACAATAACGTCACATTGTTCAATTCTTATCCCGCCGTCAACCTGTAAAGACCGCTGAGTCGCCACAATGAAAGTCCTCCTTCGAAGAATGGTGAAATCACGGCCCTTCAAGCGATTTATGGCTCATTCTCGTTTCGAGACCACGCGGTCTTCAGCGTGACGTACATGGTGATCTTTCTCTATGGGCTTGCACCACTGGATAGCTCCGCCTGGTTAAGAGAAGTACGCGTTGACCATCTCGATATCGGATATATAGGTGTCGAGACGCGCGATCTTGCTATCCCGGAGCGTACATACGGGTGGTCAGGTATTCGTTGAGTACTCGCCCGTTACGCTTCCCGGTATTGTGCAAAAGTAGAGCTACGCCCTCGAGACCCAGAACGACGTGTTGAATCTCGACGTTTGTCCCATAGTCAACGATCGTGCGGGCCCGCTTTAAGATGCCTTCCACGCCTTTGGCGATACCCGAGACCAGGCTTGTGCCGGGCAAAGTCCAGAAGACATCCTCCGTCATGATTGGCCGAAACTGATTCGCATCGCCGGTGCGCAGAGCCTCGATAAACGCCGTCGCAAGCTGCTTTCTTTCCTGATCGATCATTTGTCTTCTCCTGTATGTTGGGTGTTTTGTCGCAGCTTATAGAACGGCCTCGATTGAGCCGGGATGACGGCAGAGCGCGGTCACGTCGATCTCCATGAAGGGATAGAGCGGTAAGGAATTCAATAGCTCATGCAATTCAGCCGGGCTATCGACATCGAATATGCTGATATTCGTGTACTTGCCCGCGACGCGCCAAAGATGCTGCCACTTCCCCCGCTGCTGAAGCAGCTTAGCCCGCTCGTGCTCTTGCTCGCCCAGCAACTTGATCCGTTCGGGGTCCGCATCGTGCGGAATTCGAACCGTCATCTTGACATGGAACAACATGCTACCCTCCTCGAGGCCGTGGTCCGAACGGTCAGAGCACCGATACCGGACTGTTGCCCGCTAGCAGATGCAGCATCGCAAGTGCATACTCTGAAGCTGATTGCTGGTTTTGCCCGGTGATCAATCTGCCGTCCACCACGACACACGGATCGTTCGCGCCGACTCTGCTGTAGATTGCGCCACTCTCTTCCAGGACCGACTGCGGATAATGCGGGAAAAGAGTCGACATGCCTGGAGAAATAACTGTCACCAAATCCCAGAACCTGACGATACACACGTTCACGGCCCCAGATGACGGCTGGAGGGTCAACTCTCATATTGTTGAATTGGAAACCCAGCTCATTGTCATCGACGCGCAATACATGCTGCCTTACGCGCGCGAGGTTGTGCGCTATGCAGAAACCTTGAAAAAGCCACTGAAGCGCCTTTATGTGACGCACTATCATCCCGATCATCTGCTTGGCGCATCGGCGTTTGCTGCTCCGATCTTTGCACTGCAGGAAGTAAAGGCCAGGATCGAAGCCGTAGGAGATCGCGTTGCCGGTGAAGAACACGAAAAACACCCCGACAAAATTCCCAATCGTGCGGAACACCCGACTGAGGCTGTCACGCCAGGATCTGAAGTAATCGACGGCATCCGTCTATCGTTCATTCTGTTGCAGCATGCCGAAACCGAAAATGCAATGATGGTCGGTCTTCCCGAGCAGAAGATTCTTATTACCCAGGATCTTGTTTATCATGACGTTCACGTCTTTATCGCCGAAAAAGCTTTCGACGCCTGGCTTGCGGCCCTGCGGCACTACAAACAGCTTCCATTCACACGGGTGCTGCCTGGCCACGGCGCGCCGGGAGGCACCGAGCTGTACGACAGCATGGAACATTATCTGGCGACTGCCCGGGAGTTGTTTACCAGATCGAAAAGCGGCGACGAATTAAAAGCCAGATTGATCGCGGCATTTCCCGATTTTACGGGCACTGCTATGCTTGACCATCAAAAGCGCTTTCTTTTCCCGCCAGAGAAGCATAATGCTTAGTCGCGGCGATTTCGACGGGAGCGGCGCAGGGACAACATAGGAGATAGCCGATGAAGGCAGTGGTCCTGCATGAGTATGGCGGCCCTGAGAAGCTGAAGTTAGAAGATGACGTGCCTGGCCCGCAAATAAGCGGAGATACCGTACTGATTGCGGCGGCTGCGGCAAGCGTGAATCCGATCGATTGGAAGGTTCGTTCCGGGGTACGCCAGAAGGATTTTCCCCTGACGTTTCCGGCCATCCTTGGGCGCGATGTAAGTGGCATTGTGCGCGCTGTGGGTGCGAACGTAAAGCACTTCAAGCCGGGTGACCGCGTCCTTGCATTATCGAACCACACCTATGCCGAGCTGGTAGCGGTTGCCGATTCGGATCTAACCCACCTGCCGGATGGTGTAGATCTGGCGGACGCAGCAGCGATTCCGCTGATCGCATTAACCGGAGAGCAATTGGCCAGGCTTGCGACGAAAGTACAGAAGGGGCAGACGGTGGTGGTAACGGGAGCGTTGGGGAGCGTGGGGCGAGCTGCGGTGCACGCGGCGAAGAAGCTGGGTGCCCAGGTGATTGCAGGCGTTCGCAAGAAATCGCTCCAGGACGCCGATTCCCTCGGTGTCGCGGGCGTGCTCGCGGTGGATGACGACGATGCAGTGGCAGCACTCGGCTTTGTGGATGCAATTGCCGATACAGTAGGAGGCGAGGTGGCCGCGAAGCTGTTCAAGAAGATAAAGCCCGGGGGATCCTTCGGGTACGCATCTGTGGTGCCGGAGGGGATGGCCGCGTTGAACCCGACGGTCACCATCACCCGCGTCTTCGCGAAGCCTGATCCATCAAAGGTTCGTGAGTTTGCGGATGACGTCCGCGATGGCAAATTCGTTTTGCCCATTGGCCGCCGTTTACCGTTGCGCAGCGCGGCTGAAGCCCATGAGCTGGGTGAGAAGGGCGGCGTGGGCAAGATCGTCCTTCTGATCGCTGGCGAACCAAATGCCTAAATTTCAACAGCCCAAACCGAGCCAGCGGCCTGCTTGGTTGCTCAACGGCCAAAACCTGAAGATGGCGCAATCCGCTCACGCCTACGTGCGTGGCAACACGGCAAAGTTCTACGAGTGGCTCGAGAATGCTAATGAAATCGAGAGGGAGGCTCAGAGTGACAAAAGGACTCGACGGGCCAACGAACTCGATGCATGATCGGAAGTTCTTTGTCAGGCATACATAAAGGTCCGTAGGTCGATTCGCCTCTGGCTTTTGAGGTCTATTCCTGTCACCGATCGTCTCCGAATAAAACCTGATGAACAGCCAGTGGGTCGGTGGATTTCGCACGAGCAGCGAAGAAGAATGCGCAACCATTACCTAAGTGCGCCCCTTCTTAGAGTATGGAAACGCAATTTAACATCGAAGCTAGGTCAAAGCAATCATAACCACGCCGAAGAATTGCTCCAGGCGCAGGTATCTAGAAGCGTCTACGGTTCACGTCTAGGGCATCGGCTCAAAGCAGCAAGAGGATAACCCACAAATCGGTGTTGACGGCGCGATAGTGAGGTGCACCTTAGTCGATTAACGAACGGCCAGACAAGAATTGGCGCTAATTAAGACTCGCGCCACAAGTGCGGAATGCTACCTTGACCAGCCACCGGCCAGCAAAATCAGAGGGACTCATGGTCGCCTCTACCAGACGCGGAGGACGATGCCCGCACTGACGCGCAGCAGGTTCTGCTGGTCCCCGGCCATTGGGCAGTTGTGTGCGCAGGTAGTCGCCCTGGATGGCGTGGATGGCGAGGTGCCGGTTCATGGTCAGGTCGAGCCCCCCGCCGGCCAGTACCGCCATCGCGTTGGCCGCACCAGCCAGCGAACCGTTCGCATTCGGAAACAGCCCGTTGAAGCCGTGGGCGCTGCCCACGAGGCCTTGCACAAAGGGGGTGAATCTTCCGCCTGAGAAACGATGGCTGAAACGCGGCCCGGCGGTGAAGGAGACCAGCGACAAGCCAACTCCGGCAGTCGAGCCGATGCTGCCTACCTGCTCGCCGGTCAAGTCGACCACTGCCGACAGCGCGCGATAGGCGTGAAAGGCCACTTCGTGCTGCCGCCGTTCATGTTGAAGCAGCCGCACTGGCCCGGCCCGGCGTTGGCTCGCGCATAACTGTAGCTGAACGATATCTCCAGCGGAGCATACCGGGGGGCCGTCTCCACCTGCTGTGCGCCGGCAGAGATCCAGCCCATTCCGATCATCAGGACGACTCCTGCAATTCTAACCATTGCTTTCTCCGATTTATGCTTACTGCACGTTGAGGGTTACGTTGGCCGAGCTGTGTGCACCGGTAACGGTATCTGTTGCAGTTACCACCACGGTGTAGCTGGGTGGCGGCCTGGCTGAAGAAACCGCCGCTGCCGCAACCGCTCAAGCACGCCATTGCGCCCAACGACAACGCCGCTGCGGCCAGCACCACCGGCAGACCCGGCATCTTCCGCAGCCGCCTGCGTACGCGCTTGATGCCCGCCATCGGCAGCAGCAGCAAGGCCACGGCCATCGTGCCGAGCGATCCGCCCGGCTTCGCATCGCGCGCCGTCTGCGGGTTGATGGTCTGGATGGTCATGGTGACCGGCGTCGCCCCACTGCCCGCCGGAATCGTTGCCGGGGAGAAGGTCGCGGTCGCGCCCGCAGGCAAGCCGGTTGCGCTAAAGGTCACCGCATCGGGAAAGGTTGACCCGGAACCAGGCGCCAACGTCAGGTTGAAGGCTGCCGCTCCACCCGGCAGCACGGTCTCAACGGCGGAGCCGGCGCTGGGGGTGAGCGTGAAGCCCAAAGCCGCTGCGGCCACGGTGAAGCTGGTGGTGGCCGTTGCCGCGGCATAGTTCCCGCTGGCTGCCTGGCTGGCGCTCAGCACCACCGTGCCCGCCCCCGTCAGCGTCACCATGTTGCCCGCGATGGTCGCCGGACCACTCACTACCGTGTAGGTCACCGCCCCACTCGATGCAGAAGTTGCGCTCACTGCGAACGGCGGGTTGCCATACGTCTGGGCCGCGATCGGCCCGAAGCTCAGGGTCGGCACCGTCCGCCGCCACGGTGAAGCTGGTGGTGGCCGTTGCCGCGGCATAGTTCCCGCTGGCTGCCTGGCTGGCGCTCAGCACCACCGTGCCCGCCCCCGTCAGCGTCACGATGTTGCCCGCTATCGTCGCCGGACCGCTGACCACCGCGTAGGTCACCGCCCCGCTCGATGCAGAAGTTGCGCTCACGGCGAAGGGCGGATTGCCATACGTCTGGGCCGCGATCGGCGCAAAGCTCAGGGTCGGCGCGATGCCCGTGACCGTGAGCGTCGCGGTACCGCTACTGGAGGCAAAGGTGCGGGGGGCACCACGGGGGGCAAGGCGGACACTGGGCTCGACAGTGGACCCGACAAAATTTGCCGTGATTGTATGCACTCCTACAACGGTCGGAGTCACTTGCAACGTCGCCGTTCCGGCAACCAGCGGTACCGCCACGCCGCCATTCAGGGAAACCACAGTCGTTCCCACAGTGTCGGTGAAGCTTACGCCGCCGGTCGGAACAGTGGCGGGCGTGGTGGTGTCGCTCACGACGGCGGTCAGCGTCGCCGCCTGCCCGTCCACAAGGGAGGTCGGGCTTATCGTCAGAGTGGTCGATGTAGTGTCGACATTGCTATAGGACGTCCCACTGACAGAAACTTGCTGGGTACTGCCGGCAACGTTGAGTGCATTGTTCGTCACCGTGATGCCTGCGCTCAGACTGCCAACCGATTGCGGAGTGAAATTGACCGATACGTCGCATGCGGTTCCAGACGGACAACGACGTGGAGGAGGTGCAGGGATTGGTATCGTTGGCGTTGTTGGAGAAGTTGGCCGTATAAGTCGGATTGGCGGAGAAAATCAGAGGCTCATTGCCCAGGTTCGTCACAGTTGCTGTCTGCGCCGCGCTCGTCGACCCCTTCGCCGTGGTGGTAAATGTCAGGGCAGATCCTGAAACGTTTACGAACAAGGCGCGATTGTTACCCGAGTCCGGAATATACAGATTTCCGAACGGATCCACTGTGACCCCAAAGGGGGTGCCCAGCGTTGTCGGAGTTGGAAGGCCGCTAATTGCCAACACCGAGGCAACGCCTGCCGTGCTGATTTCCACGATGCGGTTGTTGCCGCCATCGGCGACGTAGATATTCCCCATGCCATCTACGCTGACGCCTTCAGGGCGGTTGAAGGTAATCCCAGCCGGAGCCAGCAGCGAAACCGCACCGGCTGCCGTGACCTTAATGACGCGGCTGGGATCGGCTGCCAGCGTACCCATCTGGGATGTAGATGTTTCCCATCGAGTCGACCGCTACCCCGGTGATTCCCTCTGAAGTGGTTGTGTAAGCTTCCCGTGCCGATCACCGTTCCGATGCCCTGTGAAGTTGATCCGGACACTGAGAGACACGAGACTTCGACGATACGGCCGCTCCCGTAGTCGGAGATGTACAGATTTCCTGCGCCATCGAAGGCGAGCGCCGTAGGAAGGCCCAATGCGGTGACCCCGCCGTTGATGGACCAATACGGATGCGACGCCGCCCGGCGTTATCACTATGATGCGGTTATTGTGATGGTCGCTAATGAACAGATTGCCGGCGCCATCGAGAGCTACGCCGGTGACCTCGCTACCGAACGTGTAACCGCTGGGGGAGACCACGGATGCCGTGCCTCCCCCAGCGGGAATCTTGACCAGATTGCCTCCGTTATTGGCGTCATAGATGTTTCCCGCACCGTCCAGAGCAATTTGGAAGGGGAAACTTAGGGGTACCGCACTCCGTGCCGATCACGGTTCCCGTATTCGGAGATAAGACCGCCACCGGCGCATCGCCAAATCCGTACAGAGGGACGGTAAGGACAGGAGCGAATCCGGATCATAAAGCACCAGTGCTCCGCTTCGAAGACCGGGGGCCGTGGGGAGAAAACTGACCTCCACCGTGCAATAGGTACACCGATCGGCGGAGCCGCTGCAGGTGGTATTTGCACCGCTGACGATCTGAAAATCAAGATTCTGCGTGCCGAAGGTAAACGCGTTCACGCTCCCCAAGCTGTGACCGGGGATCCTACGGAGAAACTCAGGATCAACGAAGTTGGAGTCGAAGAACCGAGGCTGATATGGCCAAAGCCAACCGCCGTTTTGTTCAACGAAGAGGAATCATCCACACCTGTGGATAGTTAGATTCACGACCAGGCTCGGCTGTCGCCAGTATCGGCAACATAAACTCCGCCGAAGATGTCGATTGCAACTCCCAAGGCCCGCTGAGCGTCGTCCCCTGGAGAAAAACAGAATTAAGCAGAACATTGCCATCGCCTGCCGTGTCTACGTCGACGATACGGTTATGGCCCGTATCGGCAATAAAGACGTTGCCGACGCGATCCACCGCGACGCCGCTAGGATTACTCAGAGCAGGGTCCAACTCACCTGTGCTGAAGACCACGCCCGTGGTGCTTCCCAGCAACCGTCACGACGCGATTGTTTGCGGAATCGGCGATATAGAGCTTCCCGGATGTGTCCACCGCCAGCCCCTTCGGAGAGTTGAGCGTAGAGGCTCCCGAGGAAACGGTGATGGTGAGAACGGCCGCAGGGCCTCCTGAAGTTACCTCAACAATCCGATTCGTGGCGCTATCGGCGATGTAGAGATTTCCGGCCTGGTCCAACGCTATGCCTTGCGGAGCACTCAGCGTCACGCTCCCCGTGCTTACTACGGCGCCAGCCCCGGAGGAGCTAACCTTAACGACGCGGCTGTTGCCCGGGTCCGTAATATAGAGGTTGCCCGCGCCGTCGATCGCGATGCCGGACAAGGAACCCATGCCGGGCTCAACCCACTGATCGTAAGCACCGACGCGGTGCCCCGTGCATTCACTTCCACGATTCGTCCGCTTCCGCTGACGGTGTCGGCAATGAATATGTCGCCTGCGGGGTCCACCACGATGCCCGAGGGAGAGCTCAGGGTAATACTTCCACCCGTGTTGATCGTTTGAACATTCCCTTGAAAGGTCAAACTGAACGACGCATGGGCAACTTGTGCGACGGTGAGAAGAACGATACCCACCAGACCCCACAACGCCTGACGAAACCGGACGGGGAAACTCACAGAAAAACCTCCTGGATAGTCGCTCACTTGCGTTTGAAGTCGTTGGCTTGGCTCACGAAATGCTGTAATACGCTCCGATTGTGTGGTCGGTCGAGCCATGAGCTACTCCGATCGCAACCTCCAACTTCATCGGCGAACCCCAGCAGGTCCTAAAAGCCGTATGATTCTGGAGCGTTCCTCCATTTCCAGTCACGTTTACCAATACCCTGTCTCGCCATTGACTGCCCCAAGGTGTCAGCGGTCTTCGAAGGGTTCACAAGCGCAGCTTGGTCAAGTGGCGAGGGAGGAGATGGTTGGCGAGAAGCCGGTCAAGCTGATCGGGGGGAGTGGAGGCTAACGCCTGGCAAGGATGGCCGCATCAATAGCCACAACAGTTACAAAACAGAGAGACTCCGACCTATGATCAGGCGGACGACTCGATCTTGTACAAGATGGTTACGAGCGGTTGGATGAAGCGGGGAAGGATTTCAAGGGACTATGCGGCCACGCGCGACTGCCGCCAGGAAGGTGGCGCATACGCGGTGGCTGCGGCGGAGCGGACGACACATCATGTGGACGCGCAACGCAAACGGATCGTGGCCAGCCTCACTGCCGGAGCGGCCCCGAACGAGCGCTACGCCGGACCCAACGCCTATGCGCTTTCTCGATGGCCATGTAAGGAAAATAATTGCCGGAAAGCGCCGGCTGGCACGAGCCAGCCGGCTGACTTAATCCCCAAACAACCTACACCTCGACGGTAGCTCTCTTCGCCGCCTTCGCGCTGGCCTTCTCGTGTAGAGCGGCCTGCTTCTTCGCAACACCGTTTGTGAACGCTCCCACGGGAGTCGAGTCGATGGGAGAAGTAGTTTCCGTACCAGGCTTAGGATCGTAGGGGGTCACATCAAGCCCCTGTCCGCCCCTTATCTCCGACTCAACCAGAGTCAAGCCGTTGCTATGGTTCCAGGGACCGGTGAAGTCATTCTCGCCGTACTGGCTCTCGCCAGTCGACGCGTTGAAAAACTGATCGACGAGTTGCGGAGTAGGTTGAATAATACCTACCGCGAATTGCGGCTCTCCATACTCTCAAGAGCAGCGGTAAATGCACGCATGTGGGTGATCTCACGCGTCATCAAGAATTGCAGCGCTTGTTTAGAACCCTGGTCCTCGGTAAAGCTGATCAGGCGTTCGTACACGATCTTGGCACGTGCCTCAGCCGCGATTTGCTTCGCAGATCGACCGCCAGATCGCCGGTAACCTTTAGATAGTTGGCCGTCCACGCATTGCCCATGGAATCGAAAAGGGCCACCCCACCACCGCCGGCGACCGCCACCAACGGATCCGCTTCAGCCGCTTCGCGTTCGCTCTTTAGGGGCTTCAAGTGCATTCGAATCAGCGCTCCCACAACTTCCAAATGGCTGAGTTCTTCGGTGCCAATGTCCATGAGAAGATCCTTCCGCGCGGCGTCTTCGCAGTTGAATCCCTGGATGGAATACTGCATGGCTGCTGCCAATTCTCCGTTTGCGCCGCCAAATTGTTCCAGCAGCATCTTGCCGAATTTGGGATCTGGTTCACCGATGGTTACGGTATACATAAGCTTTTTGACGTGGTGATACATGAGGCCTCCTTGGGTCTGGTTGAAGGTTCGTTTATTTGAGGATTTCCATAGCTGGAACTGAAATGCAGGCACCCACAACAGGTGAGAGTCCCTTCTTAGAGCCAAAGTTGCCCGGACTCTCCCAATGTAAGTTGTATTCTCCCCTTGACAGCTAGGGTAGCCGCTCGTAGTCTTCTTTTAGCATCGACGTCTAGGGTAATTAGGACATGGCAAAGAATGACCTCCAGGGAGCTCTCGATCTTCTGATCCTTAAAAGCTTGTCGCAGCTCGGCTCCATGCACGGCTTTGGCATCATCCTCCACATCGAACGTGTCTCTGATGAGTTGCTCAACGTGGAGGAGGGTTCGCTCTATCCCGCGCTTCACCGCATGGAGCAGAGCGGATGGGTACGTGCGGAGTGGGCTGTGACCGACAGCAGCCGCAGGGCCAAGTTCTACACCCTCACTGCAGCAGGCAGGAAGCAGCTCGCGGCGAGAGAGAAGAACTGGGAGCAGGTGGTCAAGGGTGTTCAGGCGATTCTGCACTTTGCATGAGGTGAGGCATGGGGATCGTTCGTCGCATCTGGGCCCTCGGAAAGCGGTCGAAACTGGATCGTGAGATCGAGGATGAACTTCGCGATCACTTGCAGATGCGCACCAACGCCAACATTGCCAAAGGGATGAGCCCGGACCAAGCAGCGCGCGCCGCCCGCCTGAGGTTCGGCAATCCTGAAGTAGTGAAAGAGCATTCGAGGCAGAGGACGCAGCTCTTAGTCTCGAAGGTCTGTTGCGCGATGTGCGTTACGCCCTGCGCGGATTCACCAGCAGCCCTGGCTTCACGACCGTAGCAATCATCACCCTGGCACTCGGCATCGGCGCCAACACTGCGGTTTTTCAACTACTGGACGCCGTACGTCTCCGTAACCTGCCGATTCAGAAGCCGCAGGAACTGGTTCAACTGAGCATCGTGGGTGGTAATAAAGGGTTCGGTGAAAACGATTATCAGTACGACTCCTTCACCATCCCCATGTGGCAGGAGGTGCGGCGTCATCACGATCCTCTCTCTTGGAGTATTTGCGTGGCGCGAGGCGGAAATGATGGTAGGCCAACCCAGGGACGGAAAACGTGTTCATGGGCTCGAAGTGAGTGGGGAATTTTTTAACGTGCTTGGCGTTCTGCCCTGGCAGGGGCGGCTGATTGAGCCGCAGGACGAAGCCGGCTGCGATCTGTCGAAGGTCGTCGCTAGCTATCCCTACTGGAAGGCGCAGATGGGCGGCCAACCCATCACGCCGAATACCACCATCGTGGTCGAAGGCCACGCGGTGCAGGTCTTGGGCGTCACCCCGCCTTCCTTCTTTGGGTTAGTTGTGGGAGACCGCTTCGACCTCGCCTATCCCACCTGCATACCGCCAAATCCGCACCCGCGAATTTTTCATCCTCTCGGTAATGGGACGCCTCAAGCCGGGCTGGGATCTCGCCCGCGCGTCCGGTTACTTCGGCTCGATCAGCCCCGGTCTGTTCGAGAGCACGGCGCCCCTACCGGCTATGACGCAAAGGGCGTAAAACTTTTTAAGTCCTTCAGGTTGGCCGCGTATCCAGGCGGGGCCGGGGTGAGCAGGCTACGCAACGCCTATGACTCATCACTGCAGTTGCTGCTCGCCATCACCGGGCTGGTGCTGCTCATCGCCTGCGCCAATCTGGCCAACCTGATGCTCGCCCGCGCCAATTCGCGTCAGCGTGAGATGGCCATTCGCATGGCGCTTGGCGCATCGCGTTGGCGCATGTTGCGGCAACTGCTCATCGAAAGCAGTCTGCTCGCGTTTGGCGGAGGAGCGCTGGGCGTCGCGCTGGCGCAACCCCTCTGCCGGGCGCTGGTTGCGACGCTCGGCACCAGCCAATCCTCCATCCATCTCGCCATCGTCACCGACTGGCGAGTGTTGCTATTCGCCGCGACGGTGGCCACTCTCACTTGCCTTGTCTTCGGCACTATCCCTGCGATGCGCGGCGCCAATGCCGATCCTATCGCCGCACTCAAGTCCGGCGAGCGTGGAATCTTTGGCAATCGCCAACACTTCTTCGTCCAGCGCCTGATGGTCATCACCCAGATCGCGGTCTCGATGGTGCTGCTCGTCGGAGCACTGCTTTTCGTTCGCAGCTATCGAAATCTGATGACGCTCGACCCAGGCATGCGCGAAAGCGGCATCACTATTGGCCACTTCGGTTTCGACACATTGAAAATCAAGCCTGAGAACGAAGCAGAGTTTAAGCGGCAATTAGTCGAAGACGTGCGCGGCATCCCTGGCATTCAAAACGCTGCCGCAACCACCAACACCCCGCTCGGCGGAGGCACATGGAGCCACACCGTGCATATCGGCTCAACCGAGGGCAGCAGCAGATTCACCTACGCTAGCCCCAGCTACTTTGCCACCATGGGCATTCCGCTACTCACCGGTCGCGGCTTCACCGACGCGGATACCAACCATGCGCCCTTTGTCCTCATCGTCAACCAGGCCTTCATCCGGAAGTTTATTGGCACAGCCCAGCCTATCGGTCAACTAGTGCATGTCATGCCGGAGCCCAGGTATCCGGAGCGCACATATCAAATCATTGGAACCATTCCTGATACCAAGTACCAAGATCTGCGCGAAGACACCCCACCCATCGCCTTTGTTCCCGCCGCACAGCTCCCGGTGGAAGCGCAAGGTGCGTGGGACGCGATGATGATCGCCTCCAACATGGGGCCGGACGCGATCACTGCCATTCGACACACCCTGGAAGCGAAATATCCAACCATTACTATGCAGTTCTTCGACTTTCAGCAGGAGATCCGCGACAACCTGGTTGGCGACCGCATGATGGCCATGCTCTCCGGCTTTTTTGGCCTGCTCGCCGCCCTGCTCGTAGCAGTCGGCCTCTATGGTGTGCTTTCCTACTTCATTACCCGGCGGCGCAACGAGATCGGCATCCGCATCGCGCTCGGCGCCAAGCGCAGGCAGGTGATCGCCCTGGTTATGCGCGACACCGCGGCCATGCTGTTAACCGGCATCGTTATAGGAACGGCGCTCGCGCTCCTCGCCGGACGGGCAGCCACCGCCATGCTCTTCGGCCTGAAGCCCTATGATCTCGCAACGCTGGCCTTCGCTATCGCGCTGCTCGCAGTCATCGGAATCCTGGCCAGCCTGTTGCCGGCGGTCGAAGCCTCAAATCTCGACCCGGTCGCAGCTTTGCGCGCTGAGTAAATATTTGTCATCTCACTGGAGAGACCCTATTCGACGATGGTGAGAACCGGGCATATCGCGTCAACAATGAGCTGAAAGGCCCCGGAAGTCCTGAACTCAATGCCCAGATGAGAAGCCTTTCTTATGCCCAGCACCAGAAGGTCGATGTCATGGTCCTTGATATGCTGCAGGATCTGGCGGTGGGCATCGCCAACCTCTACAAAGGTTCTCGGGTTGGAGAACTCTTTGGCACGCTTAGGCAAACATTCCTCGAAAGCTAGGGCGAAGCTGTGACTGAGTTCGCGCAGCCTGTCCGGTCGATTCAGGGACTTTCGCTCAATGACATTGAGCGCATTGATACTCGCTCCGAATGCCTCAGCGAACCACTCTGCGTACATAGCCGCTCGGACCGCCGCAGGAGTGAAATCCGTCGCGTACAGTATGTGTTTGAAACGCAAATCTTCAGTCGCGGCATACTTCACCTGGGGGCCCACCGTCAAAACTGGCCAGGAGGTTGAGCGGAGAATCTCCTCAGCCACCGATCCAATGATTTCTCGCTCAATCCAGCCTCCGCCGTGGGTCCCCAGGACCATCAACGAAGGTCCGTGGCTATCTGCAAGCTCCACCAGCACTTTCTTGGGATCGCCCTCCACCAGGGCTGGAAGCGCCTGCACTCCGTTACGCGACAGCTTCTTAGCTTTCCGGTAGAGGAGAAAATTGAGGTCCTTCCTCTGTTGGCTGATGAGCGCTGGATCGAACTCTACCTCCATCGCAGCCTGCGAAAGCGTAAAGGCATGGGCGACCAGAAGTTCAGCCGAGAAGAACTTCGCCAGGAAAGCCGCATAGAAGCCGACGTTTTGGCAGCAGAGAGAAAGATCGGTTGCATATACTACAGCTTTCACTTTCAACTTCGTACTTTCTTCCTCTGCATGCACGGCCTGTACCTCCCGATGAAAAAAGCTTCAATCGAAGCCACAATCAGCGCTGTCGCGTATCCTGGAGCAACACCGTACCATGCCCTTTCAGGTTTAGGTTTCGATCACGGGTTGGTTCCGATCTGATAATTCAGAGCCGCAAGGCTCAACTTGTATTGATACTGCGCATTGGTGTTGTCAATGGCAGCGCTGGTCTGCTGCAGTTGCGCCTGGCTAAGTTCCACAATCGAACTGAGTCCAAGCTGGTAGCGGGTCTGCGCCAGCTGCAGGCTCAAATTCGCTTGCTTGAGCAACTGCGCGGTCACTCCGATTCTTTGATAGGCAGTATTCGCCTGCAGCCACGCGGTGCGTACGTCGCGAACGATCTGATCGCGCAAATCCCTGGTGCGTTCCTCATCCGCGCGCGACCGGTAGGCCGCCTCCTTCGCTTCTGAGGAGTAGAGAAAGCCGTTGAAGATAGGAATATTCATGTTGACGCCAACCGCGCCCCACCAGTTCGAGACGTAGTACTGATCCGTGCGAACGGGCACTGATCCGATCGTGCTGAGTGCGCTGATCGAAGGGAGAAGTTGATCCCACTGGGCGCGTGCGAACTTTTGCGCCGATTGTTGCCCTAAAATCCGCGCCTGCAGATCTGGACGCTGGGCCAATGCAGACTGCACGAGCTGATCATAATCAGTAGGAGGAGCATTGGGGTGCGCCGAATCGTCCACCAGCTCATAGGTGGTTTCGTGGTCCAAACCAAGCACGGCATCGAGCGTAGCCATGGTGGCATCCGCATTGTTTTGCGCATCGAGCTGAAGCAGTTGTGACTGCGATAGGTTTACATCCGCAAAACTAAGATCGAGCGTAGACCTCAGCTTGTTCTGTGTCATCTGGTTCACTTGCGACTCCGTTGCCTGGCGAGTGGCTACGGTCTGTTTGGCAACTTGAAGAATAGCCTGTGCGGTCAGCGCGTCGTAGAAAGCCTGATCCGTAGCCAGAACAATCTCTTCCTGGGTCGCCAGTGCGTCAGCGTTGGCTGCTCTTTCCTGCAGCTTCTGCGTCAGCACCAAATTGTGTGTTCGCCCAAAGTCGGTGATAAGTTGCGTTACGTTGGCTCCCGCCCCGGCGTGAGTCAACAGCCTTGAGGCGGTGAGCGACCCGGCGGAGATGCGGCTTGCGTCCAAGGCCTTCTCGGCGGTGATGTTGCCATTCGCCGTGGGGAGTTCGGCCGAGCGCGCTTCGCGCACCACCTGATGTTGCGCCAGGGCCAGCAGCTTGCTCACGCTGATGCGCGGGTTGTTCTTGAGGGCCATCTGTTCGGCTTGCGCCCGCGTCAGTTGGTCCCTCGTGGTTGTAGCGGGTGCGGCTCCGGCCTGTACGTTCGGTGCCGAAAGATTAAGACCGTTGGCGACCGGAGCGCTGGGCAGTTCGGCCACCACTGCGGGCGACTGCGCCAGCGCTGGCACTGAGAGCAAGACGGCAGTGATGACTGCGCCGACCCCTTTCATGCCTGTGCCTCCTGCTGGAGACCGGTTTTTCGTTCGCGGCGTGTGTGGATTACCAGGTAGACCGCGGGGACCAGAAACACCGTCACGACGACGGAGACGCCAAGGCCGCCGATGATCGCGCGCGCGAGTGGTGCGTACTGTTCGCTACCTGCCTCAAAGCCAAGAGCCATGGGAATCATTCCCAACAGCGTCGCCAGAGAGGTCATCAGAATCGGACGCAGCCGCACTTTGCACGCTTGAACGGTAGCTTCCAGCAACGGCAGCCCTTTTTCGTGCAGGATGCCGGAGAACTCAACGATGAGAATACTGTTGGAGACGACGATGCCCGTCATCATGATGATCCCCATCAATGACATGATGTTTAAGGTACTTCCCGTAAACACCAGGATCATCATCACGCCGGCAAGTCCTGGAGGGATCGCCATCAGGATGATGAAGGGATCGATGAAGGATGTAAATTGCGCCATCAGGATGAGGTAGACAAGAGCAATGGAGATGAGCAGTCCTAGACCGAACTCTTTGAAGGACTCGTTCATGCTCACCGCCGCCCCCCGTACTCTGAGTGTCGTATTCTTGTCGGTCTTCGTATCTGCTACTAGTTTGTTGATGTCTTTCCCCACCGTCTGCAGCGCTTCACTGCGCGTAGCGACGTAGATATCGATCACGCGCCGGATCTGGTAATGGTCCACTTCGGTCGGGGTATTGATCTCCTTGATGTCTGCCACCGATCCCAGGGGTGTGTAACCCGTGGTGTGTGCGCCAACAAAGAGGCTGCCCGCATTATCGCCTGCGCCTCTGCCCTCCTCGGATGGGGAGTAACCCACTGGCCGTACTCCGCGCAGTGGTATGTTCTTGAAGTCCTCCATGCTCATATGGTTGATAACGCGATTAGCGTACTGGACCGTAACCAGATAGTTGTTGCCGGTCTTGGGGTCGATCCAGTAGCTCGGCGCGACCTGGCCGTCCGAGGTAAGAGCCGTGATTACGTTATCCACAACATTTTGCGCTGAGAGACCGATCAGGCTGGCCCGTTCGCGGTCGATATTCAGTAACAGTCCCGGATAATTGAGATCCTGAGGAATGTAGACGCCGCTCACATTGGGGAGGGTCTTGATCTTGAGTGACAACTGCTGTGCCAGATCGTAAGCGCCGTGAAGATCCATGGAGCTGACCTGTACGTCGATCGGAGCCGGGAGGCCCTGATTAATGACCGAGTCGACCAGGCCGCCGGCCTGGAAATAAGTTGTCAGCTCCGGCATCTCCCGCGAAAGCCTTCGTCGCACCCGTGACATGTACTCGTAGCTTCCAACGCTGTGATCTTCCTTCAGGCTGGTCTGTACAAACGCGGTGTCCATGGATGCATTTGTGGTGTAGATAGCGGAGAGATCGGGATAGACCCCGATGTTGGAAACGATCATGCCGAGATCGGCCGGCTTGACCGTTTCGTGGATGATCTTCTCTACCTTGGCGATGTACTGATCGCTGACCTCGAGGCGACTGCCGCTGGGCATTCGGACATCAATGACGAACTGTCCCGGATCAGTACGCGGAAAGTAAGCACGGCCCAGAAAAGGGAAGAGAACCAGAATGACCAGGGCTACCCCGGCGAGGATTCCCACGGCCGTAAATCCTGGCCTTACGAGGAGCCTCTTGGCCAACGCCTCATAGCGCTCCAGCATTCGCTGAAAGTACCGATTGAAGCGGTCAACTATCCTGCGGAAGAATGACACCTTTCCATGCCCGGCCCCGGTTTCTTCATGGGAAATACGGATAAACGTCGCGCAGAAGAGTGGCACCACGGTCATGGCGAAGATATACGACGCAAAAATGGAAAGCACGACCCCCAGTGCCAGTGGCGTGAAGATATATCTGCTGACACCGGAGAGAAAGGTGACCGGGAAAAAGACGATGGATGTAGTCGAGGTCGCGGCCAGCACGGCAAGGGAAACTTCCATGCCCCCCTGCTCGGCCGCGGCTCGCGGTGGTACACCCATCTCCATAAAGCGAAAAATCTTTTTCGAGCACCACCACCGAATCGTCGATGAGACGTGAGAAGGCCAACGCCAAGCCACCCAACAGCATGGTGTTGATCGAACCACCCATGGCATCGGTCAAGAGCAGACATACCAGGGCGGAGAGCGGGATTGACAGCAGCACCGCAAAGGTCGCCCGCGGATTGCCCAGGAAGAGGAGAATCATCAGCCCCGTTAGAACCAGGCCGATCGAAGCTTCCTTAAGCAGATTCTTGATCGCCAGTTTAACGAAGATCGATTGGTCGAAAACCACGGCAGTCTTCAGGCTGTCAGGAATATCGACCAGGTGTTTAATCGCGGCCTTCATGCCATTCACGATTGTGATGGTGTTGGTGTTCGCCCCCCTGCTTGAAGATTGGAACGTACACCGACCGCTGCCCATCGATGCGAACGATGTTGTACTGCAGCGCTCCGGCGTCTTCGGCGTGCCCGACATCGGCAACCAAGACGGATGAGTTTCCATAGGACTTCAGCGGCATGGAGTTCATGTGTTTTGCATCGGGGAACTGACTATTGGCGTAGATGTTGTAGTCTTTGCTGCCTATGCGCACGTCGCCCGCGGGCAGGATAAGGTTCGAGCTGTTGACCGACTCGACGACGTCGTTGAGGCTCATGTTGTGGGCCTCTAGCTTCAGGGGATCGACGTATATCTGAATCTGCCGGTAAGTGCCCCCGTAAGGCTGCGGCACCGAAGCCCCCTGTACGTTGGATATCTGGTTGCGCACCTGGAACTGCGCGATGTCTTTAAGTTGGGTTTCGTTGAGGCCCTGGCCTTTCAGCGTAACCAGGCAGACTGGCTGGCTCGAAGCATCCATTCCCAGCACGACGGGGGGCAATGTTCCCTGCGGTAGTCGGCGGAGGTCGGCCATGGCGAGGTTGGCGATGTTGCTGGGCGCGGCGTTCGGGTTCGTGCCTGGTTTGAAATAGATTTTGATCAGGCTGACGCCGGTCAGAGAACGCGACTCGGAGTGATCGATGTTCGCGCCCAGGGTGAAAAAGCGCTCAAACGTGTTCGTAATATCCGCCTCGATCTGCTGCGGCGGCATACCGTTATAGAAGGTTGCAACAACAACCACAGGGATATCGATCTTGGGAAAAAGATCGACCGGCATGCTAAACACATTGAAGACGCCGACCAGCATGACCATCAGGCACAGCATGATGATGAAATAGGGATACTTGAGGGCAAACTTGGGCATTACTGAACTCCCTCCTCATCGTGTAGATCGATCGTGCTGTTCGGGGCGCGGGTAACGTCATTGGCAGGCGTGGGCGTCAGGACCGGTCGAACCAACTCACCTTCCTGATACTTGCCTTGACCCCCAACGATGACATGCTCACCTTCCTCAAGGCCGCTCTTGATCTCAGCCAGTTCTGATCCCTCGAGGCCCACCTGGACGGTCCGCTCACGGACATGGTTCTCACCGTCGACGACGTAAACGACTTCCGTAGCGCCGCGCAAGACGAGCGCCTCCACCGGGATGGTAAGCACGTTCTCAACGTGGCCGAGTTGCAGTTGGGTGTTCGCATACATCCCGGGATCGATCGACAGATCTTTATTAGGAACGTCGACCTCCGTTTCCATGGTTCTGGTTTCGAAATTTACGCTGCGCGTGAAGCGAACAATTTTTCCTGTAAAAGAACGGCCCAATGCATCCACGCGAATCTGCAGCTCATCGCCAACCTTGATATATTTCACCGCGTCTTCCGGCACCGGCATGCGCAAACGCAGCAGGCCGCTCTCGGAGAGCTTTACGATCGGCAGAGCCTGATCGTTTGAATCCCTTCCCGACTGAATCAGCGCTCCAGTATCCGCATAGCGCCAGGTGATGACTCCATCCAAGGGAGCGACGACCTTTGTATATCCCTCTATCGCCCTGACCCTGTCACTATCCGCGACAGCCACTTGAGAGGCCCCCCGCGCTGCCGCCAGCGCTGCTTTTGCTGCATCCACCTGGGCCGCTGCGGAAAGGTCCTTCGACTGGGTATCATCCAGCTCCTGTTGAGCGATCAAGCCGGGCTGGGCTTTTGCCGCCTCTTGCATACGAGCGTTGTTTGCATGGAGCGCAGCATATTCAGCCTCCGCCCTGGCCACATCGTGCTGGGCGCGAACGATTTCATCCTTTCTCTGGCCCACTTGGGCAACGGTCCCCTCCAACTGCGCCTGCAACTCGGGAACCTCAAGGATGGCAATTGCCTGCCCTTGCCGGACCTTGTCCCCTATGTCCACGTATATGTGCTTAATAAATCCAGAGACCTTGGGATGGACGTCAATCACCTGGTAGGCCTGGAACTGGCCGGCCAAAGACAGCGCATGGGTGATTGACCCTCGCTTGACCGCAGCCACAGTCGCCGATGATATTTCCGCAGCTTTAGCGTCTGGGTCGCTGCTCTTGCAGGCAACAGTTACGTTCGAAGCGATGAGAGAAAGGATCGCAACAAGAGTGGAGAACGTTCGCTTTCGCATAGATGGAATACACCCGTTTCGTCGAGTTTGCAGAGGTCCCCAAGCAAGACAGGACTCCCGGGGTGAGCGAGCGCACCGGTCGATGCCCGATAGCGTAGACCCACCCGCGACTAAGTAGCCAATTTCTAGGAGTTTGAAACTAGGACGAAGGAGTCGGAGGAGGTCTGAAAAAAAACGCGTTTAGGCCCGCGCTTAACGATACGAGCCACGGCCTGGTGCGCTCTTGCTCCGTTTGAATGGCTCCCGAAATGGGAGGGAGCCCCAAGATCCACGAAAAAAGCATCAGGGTGAAAAGCCCGCGTACGATGTCGCTCGGAGCCTTCGCGGTGCCCGTCAGGAGACCAGCGGTCACCGTGGCCTGCTCATTCTTAGAGAGTAGTTTTGCTTCTGGGAGCTGGTGATATGTGGAATGTTTTGGGTAGTACAGAGAGAGCTTATATTGCAGGCCCCAGGTGAAGACACAAATCGCCAACCCAACGAAAACGAAGCTGAGTCTACAAAGGCGAGGTCGAAATGTGCCAGAAACCTTCACGTCTTAGGAAGTTAAGTCTAACATTGCGAAGAGAGAAACCTCTGCATCGAAATTTGATACACGTTCTAATCCTTTGGTTGCCTGGGCTCTTTAGCCGGTCCTCGCGAGAGCCCGGAACAATGATGGATTTCAGCCGGAATTGACACGCGATAAGGCAGGCTGTTGAGCTGGGCTCTCGCAGACTGGTAGTTGAGCGCGGAAGCAAGTAGTTTTGTGGACTACGACAATTCCTGAGCAAAGCTGCCGTCCGTCAGGTCTTTGCCAGATTCATCATCTGGCGGACCCTGTCTCCACGCTAATCGTCTGTAACGGCGGTCCCGAAGGGGATCAAGGTCTTGATCTGATCTGTTCCGGAAATGCCAACAATCTTCCAGCGCCCTCCGCTCTTCTTGAGATGAAAGGTTTGCACCTCATTTCGATTGGTGTAGACATATTCAACCCTCAGGCGTGCCTCTACGTCACTCGGCTGATCGGCCATAGAGAGTGCGACGCTTTGAAACGAAGAACTTTGCGCAGTCAAGTAAGTAACAAATTGCGTTTTTCCACTCTCGCGAATCGCCTGCTGAATCTGTTGCTGCAGCGGTCCCGAAAAAGTATCGACATAAACGGCTGTGTCACCCGCGCGTGCGGCATCGAGCATTCCATACACGGTATCCTCGGGGGTCTGGGTGCGCGGCCGTGAGTGGGATAAGAAGTCTGTTACGTTGACCGGCACCCGCCAAATGTGGGTACGAAGGAACAGCAGGCTGAGCAAGACCAGCATAAAAAATCCGGTCAATACAGCGGGCCGTCTGACTGGATTCATCGCTGCGTAGCTCCATCCAGATTAGCGGGGGGAGTGGGCGCGGAGTTGTCTTGCCTGCCAATCACGCTCAGATCAAGGTTGCTGTTTGCGTCGACAATCAGCTTTTTCAGCTTCGGAAGGATGAGTTCCATAGCCTCGAGATACACCCGTGTGCTCGTGACCTGTGGAGTCTTGCTGTATTCTGCGGCGACCGCCGTAAACCGTGCACTGTCTCCTTCGGCCCGCTTGATTTTGCCATCGGAGTAGGAATGAGCCAGATCGAGAAGCTGGTCAGCTTCACCGCGGGCCCGGGGCAGAAGGTCGTTGGCGTAGCCGTCCGCCTCATTCACGATGCGGAAGGCGTCGGAACGCGCTCCGGCAACACTACGAAAGGCCTCCACGGTCTCAGGTGGCGGCGATACGCTTTCAATGTTGATGCTGGAGAGCAAGGCCCCCGTACGGTAGCCATCAATGATTGTCTGGGCCGTCTTAAGAACGTCGTTTTGTATCGCCAGTTTCTGCGTGGTGAGAATGTCGTCTACCGTGGTGTGGGCGACGCGTCGAACCAGCTCCGACTCAACCGCTAAACCGACGATGCGATCGGGATTCTGCGCCTGGAACAAAAAGTCCCTCGGGTTGCTGACGGAATACTGGACAACGACACGAATATTCAGCAGGTTCTGATCTCCGCTGAAGAACTCGGAGTTAGCCGTCTGGGTTCGTCCAAGCACGCTGTCTGGTATCTCTCCACCCACGACACTGCGTCGCAACTCGCGCACCTTGAGCCTGTAAACCTTGTCGATCGGCCACGGCAAAGCATAGTGGATGCCGGGAAAAACGCGCGGCTCAACGACCTTACCCCATTGCGTCACTAATCCCTGCTGGTCTGTCTGCACAATATAGATTCCCGAAAGCAGCCATGCACCGACGAGATACCACAGGACGTGACGATATCGCCGTCCTCGCGGGGGAGTCGGCCTCTCCGCTGGGATTGCAGCCGGTACAGGTGGCGAAATGAGGATGCTCATTTCGCTGCTCCCTGGCCTTTCGTGAGGATCTTCAGCAGGTCAGAATCCGAGCTGAGAATAATGGTCGTCTTGTCGTCGAGGATCTTCTTGTACGACTCAAGGGTGCGGGTCAACTTGTAGAATTGCGGATTCTTCGAATACGCTTCACCGTAAATGCGGGTTGCTTCCGCATCGCCTTGACCGCGAATCGTCTCCGCTTCCTTATAAGCCGCGGAGAGAATCCCTTCCTTCTCGCGATCTGCATTCGCACGGATGGCCAGAGCTTGTTCTTCTCCTTCTGCGCGGTACTGCATGGCGATGCGGCCGCGCTCTGCCCGCATGCGGGCAAAAACATTCTGTTTATTCTGTTCCGGCAAGTTGAGCCGCTTGATACGCACATCCTCAATAGTGAGACCGTATTGCTGCAAGGCCGCGCGGTCACTGCTGGCGGTGATGCTCTCCAGGATCGAAGCACTTTGCAGCTTAGTCTTGTCTGTCGAAACCAAGGCATCCAGATCTTCATTGCCAAAGGCGGCGGAAAGGCCGGACCAGATGATGTCGTGCAGGCGCATCTCCGCCGAGGGAACATCCCCGACGCTCTGCAGGAAGCGGTTGGGATCTTCAATGCGCCAGGCAACGTAGTTTTCGATGACCAGGTTTTTCTTGTCCCGGGTCAGAAACTCCGACGGCGCCGGATTGTAGATCCGTAGGCGCTTGTCAAAACGCAGAGCGGACTGAAAAAACCACTTCGCGTGGAGTCCAGCTTGCGTGACCGTTCGCACCGGACGGCCAAATTGCGTGATCAAGGCGAATTCAGTCTCGCTGACGGTGTAAAGGGAGAGCCAGGCGAGCAATGCGCCAACAGCAGCGGCGATCAAAAGCGTTTTATTGCGTGTCATAACCGGTCTACTCCGCGGGCAGAGGCCGAATTCCATTCGGCAGTTGGACGCCATTCTGTAACAGATACAGCTGACGTTTGCTGGTGGTTTTGTCGACGATCAACTTGTTTCGGCCGGGAAGCACCTGCTCAACGGTCTCGAGATAGAGGCGCGAGGCGGTTACGTCGGGCGCGAGGCGATAGGCGGCAGCGGCAGAATCGAAGCGGTTGGCATCACCGCTGGCCCGCGCGGTGCGCCCCACCAGGAATGCATTGGCATTCTGCAGCATCGCGGCTGCATTGCCTCGGGCGAGCGCAATTTGCTCGTTGCTATAACCCTCCGCTTCGTTGATCAGCCGGCTCTTTTCTTCAAAGGCATCGGAGACCTCGCGGAAAGCATCGACTACTTCAATCGAGGGATGAACATCCTCCAACTTCACCTGCAACACATGAACGCCGGAGTCATAGCGGTCAAGCCTCTCTTGCAATTGCTCCCGTGCGGTGGCCTCAATCCCGCGGCGGTTCCGCGTCATCACATCGTCGAGCGAGGATGAGGTCACCACGCTTTGCATCACTGCTTCCGCCGCCGACCGCACCGTAAGATCGGCGTCGACCTGGTGAAAGAGAAAATCATCGGGATGCTCCGGAATGTAGTGCACCGTGGCATTCAGTTCCAACATGTTCTGATCGCCGGAAAGCATGAGAGACTCTTCCGGGATGCTCTGAAAGCGTCCGCTACGGTGCTGCACGTTCCATTCGTACGCCGCCGGCTCGCCCACGCCGTTACCACTAGCGTTGGAGCGAAATCCGATCTCCACCACCCGCACCCGCTGCGCCCTGACCCGGGTTAGCTTGTCGATTGGCCAGGGCAGCTTGTAGTGCAGACCCGCCTGCCGATCGGAGGGCAGCTTGCGTCCAAAGCGCTGGATGACGCCAACCTCGTCCGTGCTGAGCACGTAAACGCCGCTCAGAGCATATAGCGCAATTGCTTTGTAGAGCAGAGGCTTCCGAATACGTGGCCACAGCGATACGAACCGTGCGGCAAGCGAGCTGAACTCGAAATGCTCCACGCGAGCATTGACCCAATCAAAGGCTTGGCTGATCCCCTGGGCGAACGGCAGCCGCTCCCAAGTCGACGCGAAGCGTTGCCTCCACTCTTCGGTCGAGGAAACATGGAGCAGGCGCAGAGAGTTCATCATCACCAGGAAAGAAGAAAGCTGGTGCGTGACGGCGGCCCCCACCGGGCCGATCTTGCCGGTCGCAGCGCAAATAACAGCGGTTGCATTAAAAAGCCCGGCGAAGAGAAATATGTTTTGCCACGCAGTGCGCACCGCGCTCCGGCTCACGCGGAAGAGCTCTGGCAGCCTCTGGAGCGAATGAGGAAGGAAGACCACATCGGCAGCCTCGGCCGTGACGTCGCTGGCCCCGTCCATGGCAATGCCGACGTAGGCCGTAGCCAAAGCCGCCGCATCGTTCAGGCCATCGCCTGCCATGGCGGGCTTGTGTCCTTCGGCGCGAAGCTTCTCCAGCAGTTCGACCTTCTGCGCTGGGAGCAAGCCTGCTTCGAGATGTGAGATCCCCAGTTGCTGGGCAATCAACTCCGCCGCCCGCCGGCGATCGCCGGTAAATATCCTCTGGTCGATTAACCCAAACTCACGCAGCGCGGCGAGCGCCTCGCGGCTTCCTTCGCGGAGATGATCGCGAAAGAGAATCGCGCC
Source organism: uncultured Acidobacteriaceae bacterium (assembly GCA_963787145.1). Classification (GTDB taxonomy): domain Bacteria; phylum Acidobacteriota; class Terriglobia; order Terriglobales; family Acidobacteriaceae; genus PALSA-350. The sequence goes on along the minus strand of CAWBBY010000038.1, from coordinate 7,288 downwards.
CCGAAACACTCCCGCATCGGCTACCAGCACTGGCGTGGCTCCCTGTTCATCTGCATCGCTGATAAACGACTCGATCCCGGTGACGCCATTCTCCCGCAGGAGCTCCGCATTGCCGGCGAGAATCTTGCGCCCATCCAGGTAGCAGAACGCGCCCCGGCCGGGGATGATTTCCGCGCTCTGTGGAGTGCGGGGACTGATGCGCCGCCGATCAGCCTCGCTCACAATCGCCCGCGCCAGTGGGTGTGCGGAAGCGTGTTCGGCGGATGCGGCGAGCGAGAGCAGTTCGTCGGGTGCGACCCCAGCGGCAAGGACTTGGGAGATTTGAACCTTGCCCTCGGTGACCGTGCCGGTCTTGTCGAAGACGAGCACATCCGCTTTGGCAGCTCGTTCCAGAACGTCGCCGCCTCGTACCAGGATGCCGCGCCGCGCCAGCCCCCCAATCGCGGCGACCATTGCTGTAGGCGTCGCCAGAATCAGCGCGCAGGGGCACGCAACAATTAACACAGAGACGGTGCGCAGCCAGTCGCGCGTAAAGCCATAGGTCAACGCAGCCGAGAGCAGCAGTGCGGGAAGAAAGTACTTGGCATAGCGGTCGGCAGTGCGCTCCACCGGGGAGCGCCGCTCGCTGGCCTGCTTGACCAGTTCGACGACCTGGGCAAGTGTGGTATCTGATCCGCTCCGGGTGACACGAATGCGCAGCAGCACATTTTGATTCAGTGTTCCGGAGAAGACCTCATCGCCTGGCTTCTTGTCCTGGGGCAGCGGCTCACCATTGATCGAACTCTCATCAATGGTTGAGAAACCGCTTTCGATCACTCCATCTGCGGGTATGCGCTCTCCGCTGCGCACCAGGATCGTATCGCCTGGGTGCAGCTGCTCGGTGGAGATGGTCTGTTCGTTTCCGTCACGAAGCACGGTAGCCGATCGCGGCATCTGTTCGACGAAGCGTTCGATGGCCGCGGTGGTTCGTTCCGCCGCATAGGACTCCAAACCCTCGCCCACCAGCACAATAAACATGGCCTCGGCCGCGGCCAGATATTCGCCCGCCAGCAGGGCTGCTACCACGGCAACGCAAAGGGCAATATCAGCGGAGATCCGCTTTTCCAGCAACGCCTGGATGGAGCCGTAGAACGTCTTGTATCCGGCGAGCAGGGTTATGATGATCGCCGTATTCACGCCGAATACCGTTCGGAAGATCCCGAGCCAGTTGAGCAGCAGCAGTATTCCCACGCCTGCCGCAAAGGAGTAGTAGAGAATTCGCTCTCGCCGCTCTTCGCTCATCGACCTAATGACTCCTTTGTGCCCCAGTCAGGTTGCGGAGAAAAGCTTGGTCCTTGAAGGGTACCGGCTTAAGAGTTTGCGTGAGAACTACCCCTCCAACTTGAGTCCCGTTAGGGACGGCTGAGAGTAGCCCAGGACGTAAGTCCTGGGTTGGCTTGTGCCAGCGATCAGTCCCGAAGGGACGGCTGAGAATGACCCAGGACGCGGTCCCGGGTGACTGCGCCGACTCGCGAATCGTCCATTTCGGAGGTAGAAGTACCCCAGGATTGCATCCTGGGTAATTCTCAGCCGTCCCTGCGGGACTCAATTCTGAACCAGTGGTTCTTCTCTGCCGGGGCCTCCAACTGCGTTGGCAACCCCCGCAGGTGGTGTTCAATTTCCAGCTTCGACAAAAACGAATGATGGCTCGCATTAGTTTCCTGTGTAAGTAATCCAAAAGGGAGAGACCCAAACAATCTCTCCGTTGTCCTGTTCTCCGCGAACGTAATAGTAGCTGTTCTTACCCTTGACGGGTTGGTTGTCACGCCAGGTAAATTGAACGTTCTGTGTACCGGGGGCGGCGGAGTACACGTATTTGCCATCGCGGATGATCACCACCTTGGCAAACTTGGAGGTCCCATCCAGCTTGATGTTCAGGGTAGGTAGCGTGGAGGTTGAGAACTCGTCTCCCGCGAGATAGTCTCCGCTCTTGACATCAGCAAGAATCTCATCCGTAGCCGCGTACACGTGCCGCTGTCGGAAACCGTCCAACAGCGATTCGCGGGTCACATTCCCCTTAACCAGGATGTTGGCATAGCTGATGTGGGTGGAGACATGGTCGGAGCTTGATTCAAAGCCCAGGCGATAGCCTTTGTCGAGCGCCAGGCTGATGAAGCCCTTAGGGCGCCATCCGCCAATGGAATCCTTCTCGCTGTTGGCTCGCGGCCCATCGGGAATTTCGTAATTCTGTCGCAGTCCCTGATAGATTTCGACCACCGGTTCGACTCTAGGATCGTTGTCGCGCCAGTCGGTACCCATTGAGGTGGCGCTGGTGTGTGATGCCGAGACACCATCGAATTGGTGCAGATAGGCATAGAGCATCTGTGTATCGGGTGCATGGGCGAAGTCGTTCTCCGAAGAGATCGGCAGCCGCGGCAGCGGGCGGATGCCGCGTTGCGCAAAGAGCACATTGCGATGTCCTTCCGGGTAGGGAACGCTGCGCTCGTAGGCAAATAACGGCGTGAACTTGCCCGGTGCGTAAAACACGTCCGTCAGCTTCTGAATAATCCACCAGGAATATTCACGGCCTGCTCCGTTGTCATGGTCGCAGCAGCCGATCCAGTCCACATCCACGGCATCCAGCACATAGCGCCATTGATCGAGCAGTGTGCCATCTCCGCCGCCATCCATGGATATCTCGCTGTGGCGATGGAATTCGCCGCGCACGATGTGGTACGAGCCGTCGGGTCCTGCCTTATATTCGCGAATCGCTTTTGCCCCATTGACCTCCACGCTCTCCCACGTGGGGTTGGATGGCGTCTTTTCCGACTGCGAAAGCGCGACTACAGGAAGAACCTGGTCGCCGGGACCAAGATCGAGTTCCTGGCTCCAGAGGTCGTTGTTGTAGGGATCCTTCGTTCCGTCACGCTCGCCCATGATGGAGCTCGCAGCAACAAATTTGTGGCGGCCATCCGAGGAGTTGACGAGCAGCAGCTTTCCCGGCGCGGTCGCGAGCACTGCGGGACGATTGTCGAGCAAGTTGTCGGAATGATCGAGATAGATGGGCTTAGACCATTGCTTGCCGTCAAACGAGATCACGTATTCCGACCACACGGTCCCAATGGGACTCCACCAGAGGGGATGTGCTGTGCGGAAGGCAATGAAGATCCGTCCCGAGTCGTCGATGGTCAAACGCGGCAGGGTATTCTTCGCCGTTGTCTGGGCGCCACCTTCGGGGGCTTGGTCGGGCTTGCGCGTGAGCGCGCTTTGGGTGTCGGGATCGCGCGGTTCCCCATCGAGCTGGCTGCCGGTGATGTCAGGGCGCGCAGAGGGAATACCGACGAGAGTCTTGTCGATCGATGACTGAATGGTGACCAGCCGTCCATCGGGCTCAAGCGCACGCAGCCGAATAGCGCGCCCTTTATAGAGCGCAATACCGGGGCTCGAATAGGCGCCGAAGTCCTGGCCCCATCCTTCGCCGCCTTCTTCGTAGGCCACCCAGAGACGCCCCTTGGGGTCGAAGGCTATCGAGGGGTAGGCTTCGTATCGGGCTGAGGCAGCGATCGGAACTTCTGCGCCCCAGGAGTCGGACCAGGTGCGCGTATAGACGTCATAATTGCCATTGCGGTACGAGTCCCAGGCTACGGCGACACGCCCTGCCTTATCGGCTGCGATGGCCGGGTTCCACTCATTTTTTGCCGAGGTAGAAATCTTCGCCGGCGCCGTGAAGCCGTTTCCGTTCTGATGTGCGGTATAGATGGCGGCCCGGCCGTCGCGCCATCCCTGCCACGCGACCCATACTTTGCCATTGGAGTCGGTCACAGCGACTGGATCAATATCCGAACCCGTTTCCTTGGAAATCTGGATTTCACTCTGCGGACCGGACTGGTCGACGGGGCTGGTAAAGATGTCGAAGTTTCCGCCGCGGTTTTCCGACCAGAAAACCCATGGCCGGCCGCTTCCATCCACCGCCACCGCTGTGCGGTATTGATCTTTCCCGGCTTTGGTCACGGCGACGGGCTGTTGCCAGGCTCCGCCGGAGTATTTCTGCAGCCAGATCTGATCTCCGCCCACGGGTTGTTTTAACGAATCGAAATTCTTAGGCGCCTCATGCAGTGGCGCCGCTAACTTTACGTGATCGAGACTATGGTGGAACTCAACATAGGCCAACCAGGCGTCGCCATTCTTCCCGCTTGCAATCGATGGATAATCTTCTTCTTCGGGTGTGTCGGTAAGACGGTAGGAGGCGGGAACACGATCGATGTAAACCCTCTCTCCCAGCCGGTAAATGCCCTTGCCGTAAGAAAGATCAGAAGCTCGGAATTGAAAGTCTCCCTGCGCGGTGGTGAAGGAAAACTCACTGCTTTCCGTCACGCGCTCCGCAGTCAATATAAATCCGTTGGGAACAATCGGCGCTCCACTGCCACCCGAAGCACCAACGAAGCGCACATCGGGATGGGTGGAGAAGTGGAAGAGTTGGCCGTCGATATTGTCACCGGCCAGAAACTTCCATTCCGTAGCCGTAATCTTGCCCACCCGTTCCCCGGAGAAGGTTCCATCCCACCGGGTCGGTGCAGTGTCGCTTACGCCGAATAAAACACGGTAGGAAACGGTCGTCTGCGCATGCAATGTGATGCTAAGAGCAAGTGGGACATAACTCAGCAAAGCGATCAAAGTTTTCTTCACAAAGGCTCCATTGCAACCCGCTGCACGCCGGGGCGTCAGGCGGCTCTGAGATAGAGATCTAATTCGGATCTAGAGGCGTCACGCCCACCTTTGAGCGAGGGGACACGACCGGGAACGACGTCTATCGATTTGAGAGGAGAAAACTAAGGATGGGTCAACAACAACGAGAATGAGGAGGGGTCTGCTCAATCGGCAGCCGGAGATTGTCGGATTCTTGAGAGACAATTCGCATACGGGGAAACTGCAGGCCGGGAACTTTTCAAGAGGATAACACTGCCCTAAGCAATGAGCGCAAGAATTTCTTACGACGGCCGAGCTACGATTGTCGGCTCATGAGGAGATATCCCGTTGGGATCGTTTGCGACCGCTCCTGGCGGTGCTACCACTGGTCCGTGCAGTAACGGGTCGTTGGTGGAAACCATCCAGGCATGCAAGCGAGCGCGCATATCGCGGGCGACGGCTAGGTGGGCCGGATCGTTCACCAGGTTTGCATGCTCAGTGGGGTCAAAAAGCAGATCGTAAAGGCTCTCCTGGTCCAAAATCTGCGAACCCCATCCAGCCTGCAGCCAAAGCTCCTTGCTCGGGCTATCGTCGCAGTTAGGTAGAACTGGTGTGCGCCGGTCGCCGAAGCGCCGAATGTACTTCCATCGCGACGTTCGTACTGCGCGTTTTGGCTCATAGGAGGCGTGATAATTTACCTCGGCGAAAACTTCTTCGTGTATCTCCGGTACCTGCCCCGATAGCACCGGCAGGAAGGACTTGCCTTGTAACCAGGCGGGGCGGTCAATGCTTATGTAGTCACAGATGGTTGGGAAAACATCTATCTGCGAAATCAGAGCGTCGCAAACAGCCCCGCGGGGAAGCTTTGGACCGCGCATGATCAGCGAAACTCCCCAGCCATCGTCGGTAAGATTGCACTTCATCCGCGGAAACGAGATCCCGTGGTCTGTTGTGCTGATGATCAGCGTGTTCTCGCGATAGCCATTTCGGTCGAGCGCTTCGAGAACCTCTCCGACCCCTTCGTCCATGATCCTGGCGCTAGCCCGGTAGCGTGCGAAGTCGCCCCTGGTCGCCGCGGTATCCGGGATCGGTCTGGGTAGGGGCGAGTAGTTGGCCTTGTCTTCATGGGTGGCCTCTGGATACTCGCGATGCGTTTCAAAGAATCCGATATCCAGAAAGAATGGAGAGGTTGGCCGGCTATCCAGGAATCCTACAGCCGCAGGCGCTACATGCACTGCGCTTGTATCTTCATGCGGAAGTACTTGGTCATACCCAATCGTCTCGGGAACCTTTGCCACGTGCTGCAATCCAGCCAATACCGAGGTATAGCCAGCAGGTTTGAGAGTATGCACGATGTGCTGCTGGTAGTCATTGAGCGAAAAGCCGCGATGGGCAAGTCCGAGCATGCCGCTGCTGTGGGGATAGAGCCCGGTGAGCAGAGCAGCCCGGCTGGGTGAACAAGTGGGCGCAGCACTGAAGGCTTTGCGGAACACGATGCCTTCCTGCGCCAGTCGTTGCAAGTTCGGGGTAGGCACTGACTGGCCGTAAGGCGATAGGTATCGCCCGGAATCGTGGGAATGGATGTAAACGATATTTGGCCGGAATTTGTCCGACGGCCCTGCATCGGTGGCAGAGGGTCTTGTCTGCAGGGCAACCCCTGCGGCAACCATCCCGTGCAGGAATGAGCGCCTTGACACTCGAGAGTTCTGGTTGAGGTCTTCTGGCATTATTGCGGAACGCAACTCCCCGGGCACTTCAAGCTGCTGCGGCAATCCATCCCGGCCGTGCCGCAGCAGTGAGTTCATTTTAGAACGTGTAGTGAGCGGCCAGCTGGAGCTCCCGCGAGGCCGTCGAGCCTGTCGACAACGTTGTGATCTTGCCAAAGCTGGTCGCACCAAAGCTCGTGCCTGGATTGCCAAGGTTGGGATGATTAAGTGCGTTGAAGACTTCCGCACGAAATTCAATCGCATGCTCCTCGTGCAGAACCACACGCTTGAGCAGAGTGAGATCGGTGTCCGCCAGGGTAGGACCGCGGCCGAATGTGCGCGGCGCGTTGCCGAACGTGTAGTTTGGGTTCTGTGCGAAGGCGCTGGTGTCGAACCATTCGGCGATCTTCTGCTTCCTCGGGCGTCCTTGGGTAAGATCGCTCGGATTGCCGACTATGTTCGGCCGTACACCATCAGAATAGCTTCCGGTGTTGTTGGTAGTGTCGATCGGACTCAGAGCGGTTCCGGAACGAATCTCTTCCAGGCCGCTGATAGTCCATCCACCGATGATCTGGTTCACCACGTTCGATCCTGACTGAACCAGCTTGCCAGTGCCGAAGGGCAGCTCGTAAAGGCCATTGGCGATCAGGCGATTGCGCACATCATTGCCAGAGAGACCCCAGCGCGACTTCTGGTCGTAATAGTTCGTAAAGGCCGAGCTTGGCCCCGAGGGGCCGGTCACACTGCCGGCTGGGTAGGCAGCCAGCTCAAAGCGCGCGGTCGTACTGTCGATGAACTTCGCCCACGTGTAGTTGACCTGGTATTGGAAGCCGCTGCTGTAACGCTTCTGTATTTGGAAGTTGCCTGCGTTGTATCCAGAACCGCCGTTAGAGGGATATAGGCTCTGCACGTTGCTG
>CAWBBY010000037.1:0-56180 GCA_963787145.1 uncultured Acidobacteriaceae bacterium | reverse complement strand
TTGGGCCCTGAGGTACGTTTTTCCTGAGGTCTAGGGGGTCTTTACTTGCTACAGAAGAACTCATGCTTTGTATCAGGGCACGACTTTACAGGTTGCGGAAAAACTCAGTACGAAGGGCACGGCTTTAGCCGTGCCGTCAGATATGGGACTGATGAGGCCTTTAGGCCCTGAGGTACGTTTTTTCTGAGGTCTAGGGGGTCTTTACTTGCTACAGAAGAACTCATGCTTTGTATCAGGGCACGACTTTACAGGTTGCGGAAAAACTCAGTTCGAAGGGCACGGCTTTAGTCGTGCCGTAAGATTGGGACTGATGAGGCCTTTAGAGGGTGTGTGAGAACTCACTTGTTTTCCTCAGGGGAGATAGGGCAAAAGGGTTTATGTCACGATTCAAGCCCTACAGTCCGGATCAAGCGTATTTATTGCCGCCGAGTGTGAAAGATGAGTTAGGCGAGGGTCATCTGTGTTTTTTCGTGCAAAAGATGGTGACGCGGCTGGATTTGAACCAATTTGAGCAGGCCTATAGTGCGGAAGGTGGAGAGCTTTACTGTCCGCAGATGATGCTCAGTCTTTGGCTGTACGCCTATGCGTGGGGACTGACGTCGGCGCGGGAGTTGGAGCGACGGATTGGGGAAGAGTTGCCGTTGCGCTATTTGGCTGGCGGGGCGAAGCCGGACCATTGGGCATTGAGCGCCTTTCGTCGCCGGCATCCGCGTGCGCTGAATGATGTCTTTACGCAAGTATTGGAATTTGTACGCGAGCAAGGTTTGGGCAAATTGGGCGTGGTGGGGGTGGATTCGACCCCGATCAAGGCCAGCAACGGCAAGTCGCGTGTAGATTCTCGCCAGCATTTGCGCAACGAGCGGGCTAAGATCCGGAGACAGATACGCCGTTGGCAGAAGCACTGCGATGCCCATCAGAACGCGGTGGTAAACCCGCTTGCCGAGGAGCAGTTGAAGAAGCTACAGCAAGAGTTGAATGCCCTGCCGAGCCGCTTGGAGCAGCTAAAGAAGAGTGGCCAAGAACGATTGCCACGGACCGATCCGGATAGCCGGGTGTTGCAGAAACGGGGACACTCGGTGATTGGATACACCGCTGATATTGCGGTTTCAGAGGATCAATTCATCCTGGCCCAGCGGGTCACGCAAGCGGCCACCGACAACGCATCGCTGGAGCCGATGGTGGGGGCTGTAGAACAGAACTGTGGGAAGAAGCCAGACAAGGTGGTGGCTGATTCCGGCTTGTACAGCAACGCCAACGCGGCCGCGATGGAGCAACAAGGCATCGATGCTTATATTCCCGACTCCAATATGGCAGCGGCTTTAAACAGAGGAGTTCGGGTAAAAGGCCGTGCCCGAGCTCCAGAGATGAAACACATGCGGGCCAAGTTCCGAACCAGCGCTGGGCGGGGCATCTATGCGCAACGAAAAGGGATTGTAGAAGGAGTCTTTGGTGTCTTGAAGAGCGAACGAGATCTGCATCGTTTCCGTCTCCGTGGCTTGCAGAAGGTGGGTGTCGAATTTACCTTGGCCGCGATTGGATTTAACATAAACCGGCTTCGTGCCGAACAGGATCAAAGTTCTCCCCTCTGGGTTCGTCGTCGCAAGCGGGAGGACAAAAAGGCACGGTGTCATGGCAACTAAGAACTAGAAATGTAATTGAGAGATTAGAAACACCCTCAAAGCTTGCCTTTGGCGTCCGGTAGTACAACTCTCGAGAACACAAGGACTTGACCGAGACCCCCGATTCCCAAACACGAACCTAGAGCTAGGCAGGTCTCGGCTCTCACACATGCTCTTTAGCCCCTGAGGTACGTTTTTTCTGAGGTCTAGGGGGTCTTTACTTGCTACAGAAGAACTCATGCTTTGTATCAGGGCACGACTTTAGTCGGGCCGTAAAAAGCCACAATTATGAGGGCTTTAGCCCCTGAGGTTGCTTTTCCCCTCGGTGCAGGGTTTTCTGCAGCCTGAGAATCCCTACCTGTGAAGGCCCCTACTTGCCAACACTAGACTCAGCCATATTGAGGAAAACGTTGGTCATGCTCGCCGCGCCTTCGTCGGAGCGCTGAATCAGCAGGATCGATATCAAGTCATTGTTAGGGTCGATCCAGCCCTGGGTCCCGAAGGCTCCGCCGTGGCCGTAGGTACCGATCGTGTGTCCCGCCAGCTCACCCAGCGGATCGGTAACGATTTCCCAGGCGAGGCCATAATCGGAGCCGCGCATCCATCCCACCGGCTGAATTCCGGTAGTCTGCGGCTCAGTCATCACGTGCACGGAGAAGGGCGACAGGTAACGGTGGCCTTCGTAAACGCCGTCGTTGAGCATCATGCGGTAGAGGTGAAGCAGGTCTTCAGCGGTGGAGTAGAGGCCCCATCCCGGTGCGGGAAAGACGGCTCCCTGGCGGTACTTCGCGGGATCGCCGCCAAGAATGCTGGCCGGGGAGCGCACCAGCTTCCCGTCTTTCTGCGCGTAGACCATGGCAATGCGCGAGATCTTGTCGGGGGGCGGGAAGAAGAAGCTGTCCTTCATCCCCAGCGGCTGCAGGATGTGCTCCGTGATGAAGTCCACATACTTCTCCCCCGAGCAGACTTCGATGATGCGGCCGAGAATCTCGATGCCGGGGCTGGAATAGCTCCACTGCGTCCCCGGCTGAAACAGCAGCGGCTGTTTGGCCAGCTGCCTCACCACTTCATCGAGCGGCACGCTCATAGTCTGCGCATAGTCGGGGATCGCGGGAGGGCCGGGGTAGTCCTGAATCCCCGCGGCGTGGGTAAGCAGGTCACGGATGGTGATCGCGTGGTTGGGAACACTCGCGCGTACGGCATCGGGGCCTACCGTGGTCCTGACCCGCAGGCCCTTGAACTCCGGCAGGTACTGTTCGACCGGGTCGCGCAGAGCCAGCTTGCCTTCTTCGGCAAGCATCATGACGCCGATTGCAGTGACCGGCTTGGTCATGGACATGATCTGGAAAATCGTGTCCTTCTGCATCGCGTGGCCGGCTTCCACATCGGCCATGCCGGTCGCGTCGAATTCCACGATGTCGCTACCGTGGGCCACCAGGGTAACTGCTCCGGCGACGGTCTGCCGATCGACAAAAGATTTCATCCGCTGCGGGATTTTCGAGAGAACATCCTGATCCACACCGGGAGCTTTGGTATTGGACTGAGCTATGGCCGAAGACAATGCCACGGCAAAAAACGGCAGCAAACAAACTAGCTTTCGCACGCAGAAAAGCTTAGAGGAAGTGAGCGGTTCGGCAAAACTAAATCAGCCTCGCCAAACTCGAGCCACGGCACGCACGTGTTCCGGGCCGGTGCGGCAACAGCCCCCAATCCATTGTGCGCCGGCGCTCCGCCAACGCCCTGCCAGTTCGCCAAACGCTTGGATCTGTCCGTCCCCTTGCCAGCAGCGATGCACTGCATCCCACTGCTCGCCGGAATTGGGGTAGACGATGATGGGCTTGCTCGTGACCTTTGCCAGCTCGCCGATGAGGCTGGTGATCAGCTCGGGAGCGGTGCAATTGACACCGATCCCGATGACCTGGGGCTGCGTGTCAAGCAACTCCGCGCAAGCTCGCAATGTCTCTCCATGGGAAACGTGCATTCCATCCCGGCAGGTGAAGCTGAGATACGCTGCCACGTCTGGATACGGTTGGAGTGCGGCGAGGATGGCCCTGGCTTCCTCGAGTGAGGGAATGCTTTCAAAGGCCAGGAAGTCGGCATTGGTTCGAGCGAGCACCGCAATGCGCCGATTGTGGAACCCCACCAGGTCGTCGAACGAGCAGTCGTAGTTACCGTGATACTCCGCGCCGTTGTGCAGCATCGCGCCGTAGGGTCCGAGCGAAGCCGCGATCCAGATCCGGCGCAGTGAGCCATACTCGCTCCTGACCTTTTCAGCCAGTGCCACGGAAGCGCGCAGCGCATTGGCAGCGGCTTTGGCAGCGGCTTGGGGATCGAAGCCGATCTCTTGAAAGCCCTCGGCGGAGACCTGGTAGCTGGCGGTCAATAGGCAATCGGCGCCGGCCTCGAGATACTCGCGGTGCACCGAGGCGATGGTCTCCGGCGAGCTCTCCAGAACGTGTGCGGACCACAGCGGGCCGGCCAGGTTAAAGCCTCTGCGTTCCAGCTCGGTGGCCATCCCTCCATCGAGCACGTGCAAGCCGCTGAGGTCGAGTTGCTCCAAGGGCGTCATGGCTCTCCATCGCAGTGTACCCTCGGTCTTTCCCGGATTTCCCTGTACGCTGGCCTAGGAGAGAGCCACGCGTGCGGCTTTCATTGAGGAAAGCCGCATGAAGTGCATCAACGCTACCAAACCTCGCAGGGAATCCGGGTCCGCGGCGGGGACCTTCTGATACACTCTGATGTAGTTCGCGGGCGTTCATGAAGGGCTCGGCCAGGGACCTTTCAGCTCGTAAACATCCTTTCCAACCGCAAGTTCGGGGAGTGGCTCAGCCTGGTAGAGCACCTGGTTCGGGACCAGGGGGTCGGAGGTTCGAATCCTCTCTCCCCGACCATCTAAAGCCCAGTGCTTTCAATCGTTTACGACAGCCTTGATTACTTTCGGATCACAAAAGATCACATCCGCTTTGCTAGAGCTTTTCTGTGCCTGCGTCTGTTTCCGTGTCCGCGCGATGATGTCCTCGGTCGCCTCATCCCAGAGCTTCGCGGCAGTCGCCTCGTCATTCTTCATTGCATGAGCGTAGACATCCAGTGTGATCTGGCTGTTTGCGTGGCCGAGACGCTTGCTGACCACGGTGATTGGGACGTGCTTGCTCAGCATCATCGAGGCGCTGAAATGGCGTAGCGAGTGAAGAGATGCACGGATACCAGCCTGTTGCATGAATTCACTGATGCGACCTGTTACCTGGTCCGGCTTGTAGTAGTCACCGTTCGGGGTCGGAAACACGAGATCGTTGTCCTTGTAGTCGGGACCAAAGAGCAACTTTTCCTCTTCGCGCTGGGCCCTATGCTCCAGCAGCACCTGAATCGTGGTTTGCGAGACTCTGACAAACCGCGTCTTCCGCGATTTGGTGACCTTGATTTCCAAACCTGCTTTAGTGTCCGAGAGAGATTTTGCTACGGTCACCACGCCTGATTTTGGATTGATGTCAGACCACCTGAGAGCCAGCAGCTCGCCACGCCGGCAGCCTGAGGCGGCAGCAAATACGCTCATCGCATAGTAGCGGGTTCCTTGCACGCGGTTGAGGTACTTCTCGTATTCATCCGGCTCGATAATCTCGACTTCTTTCCTATGAGCAGCCGGCCGCTCGACATCCTCCATCGGGTTGCGTTCGAGCTTCTTGTACCTGACAGCCTTGTCTAGGGCTTGAGAAACCAACGCCGCAATTTCGCGAACAGTTTTTGGCGATAAGGGATTACCGCCCGGGCACTTCTCCGTTTTCTTTCCGCCTTTCGCGAGCAGAGCGCCAAGATCTTGTTCGATGCGCATAGATGTGAGCTTCTGAAGTGGGACGTCACCGAACATGCGGATGGCGTAGGCCGCGCGCTTGCCGTTCTGCTCGGCCGTCATCTTGCCCCAGTGCGCGGCGCCATGCTGCTCCAGCCACGTCCGAAAGAACACCGCGAAAGTGACCTGGTCCTTCTGGACATCGAAGCCCTTGTTGCGATTTGCGAGCGCGTCACGCAGCGCATCATCGGCCTCGTGTTTGGTTGCGAATCCCTTACGCACCACCTGGCAGCGTTTTCCTTGCTCGGTTTGCCCAGCATCGAAAACGTAGCCCCAGGAGGTACGCCCAGATTTCAATTTGTTTTTTGTGATAGTGCCATTCATTTGGGCCTCCCAAAAAAGACATCTTCGACTTGGCGAGCAACCGGATCTTTACCTTTCATGGCGGCTTTCCGGAGCGAAGATAGCGCGGAGATCGCGTTCGCTCTAAGTTTCGGATCGCGAAGCTGGGCAAGAATGGTCAGGAAATCTTTTGCGCCTCTGAGCGCGTGATCTCCAGAAAGTGACGTCGTCAGGTATCCGTGAGGCGGCACGGTCTCGGATCCCGGAACGAACGTTATTTGGTTACCCAGGGCCTGCAGCACGTCCTCGATATAGAACAGCCTGAATTTGCTGGCGAGTTCGGGGAGTTTGTGTTCGCCTGCGATTTCGCTCAGGCGCAGGAGAACTTCGCCACGCGGTGGGTCGCTGGTCTCGTATCGGGCGACAGTGCCGATCGCTGTCCTAAGCACTTCCACGGCGAAAGTCTGTTGGGTCTTTCCCATTGCTCTTCTTAATGCAATGAGGGCTTCGCTGGCGGCAGCCCGTGTCTTTTCGTGTTCGTCCATGAACGAAAACATACCACGCAGTGAAATAACTAGCAACGACATGCGTTTCACTATTATGTTCTTGCACAGCAGGAGATGCACAGCAGGAGACGAAAAAGGGATGCAAGTCAAAGATGGGGAAGTTAAGGCGATGCGGGCGACGTGGAAGATTCCTGAAGCGGCGAGATATGCAGGGTGCGGAGACAGGGCCATCCGGCGCGGCATCCAGCAAGGTCGAATCCCTCACATCCGACTCGGGAGAAACATCCTCATACCGCGCTCGGCTTTTGTGAAGTGGATCGATTCGGCTGGTGGGACCCTCCAGTAAAGTCGCGCCATCGAAGATTGAATTTTTGGGAGAACGGGCCTGAGTATTGAACTTATTTCGGCATGTTGGAAAAGCGGTCCGACCGACCCGGTTGAGCGCTATGTCCTGGTGCCGCTAGTGGAACCTGGGCTTCGGGAGCGCAACCAGTGAGCGTTACCTATACCAAGCTTTTTCTCATCCATCACGGAATCAACGGTCTGGTGTGAGCAGTATTCGACGCGCATTGTTTGGGTCGCTATGTTGGCGATGGCCGATAAGCACGGGCGTATTTGGGGATCGATCCCGGGACTCGCTCGACGGGCAAACGTAACGCTCGAAGAGGCGGAGATAGCCCTTCGGGCATTCCATTCTCCCGATTCTTACAGTCGAACTTCTGATTTTGATGGGCGCCGGATCGAAACAATCGACGGCGGCTGGCGGCTTCTCAACCATGCCAAATATCGTGCGCTGAGAGATGAGCACGACGAGCGTGCGCGCAATGCGGAGAGGCAAGCCAGGCATCGCGTAAGGAGCAAAAGTGCAGACGTGACAAAAGTAACGGAAAACCGTGACAGTAACGCTTTGTCACGCGAAGTAACGCGAGATAACCCCATAGCAGATGCAGATGCAGATGCAACGGGGGAAGCCTCCTTGTGCGAAGAAGTAAAACCTTCTCGCGCCAAGCGCGAGCGCGCCAAAGATCCCAGACACGCTGAGTTTCGGGAAATTCTGCAGCGCTACTGGGAATTCGCCAACGTTGGCGGTGAGATGCCATGGGGACCTGGCGAAGCAGGTCAGTTGAGCAATCTGCTGAAGTCCTCTCCAAAACTCGATGCTGAGCAATTCAAGCTGTGCCTTTACAACCGACACCAGTCGGACGGAACGAACCATGCGCGCCGGCCGTGCGAGTGGCTGAGCAAAATCACGAACTATGCCGCAGGACCGCTAAACCAATTTAACCAGCCGAAGTCGGGAGCAAAGAGTAATGGGCCTCTTAGCAAAGCAGAGCAAAGAACAAATCAAATCAACCGCGATCTCACAGCAGTCCTCCGAGATCGCACGGAGCGAATGGCTGTTGAAACGGTTGGGCAAGACCCTTCAATCGTACCCGATGGCCAACCTGGACAAGTCGGGAATGGATCACTTCACCGAAGAATGGAGTTTGATTTTGACCGAGGTGGGCGAAGGGCGATTTGACGAGGCTCTCGGCGAGCATATTCGTGAATCGAAGTTCTTCCCGACGATCGCGGAGCTACGTGAGCGCTGTGGCATGAAGAAGGCCGATAAAGATTCGGTGGAAGCGATGGACCACTGGATTCGTTTGAAGAAATTTGTCAAAGCCAATTATTACGAGGATCTGGGCGGACTGCACGGCCAGGAAAAAATACCTCAGCGCGTGAGCTATGCGATGACCTCGGTGGGCGGAGCCAGGGCAATCTATCTCATGGATCTGGACAGCGAGCCATTCAAGCGAAAGGATTTCGTCGAAGCGTACCGCCTTGCGCCACTTCACGAACAAATGCAGCAGGCGCAGTTGGAAAGTGTACTACCCAAGTTTCTTGATTCGGGTGAGGACGAAAGTCCAAGGAGCGCAGGTCAATGAATGTGACGTTGGTTGACATCTACGCCGATGCATGCGCGGTCTACGGGCAGGTTCCTAGCCAGGCTGGGTTGGACGCGTGGGACAGTGTTCTGCGCGAGTATCAGGCGCATGAAGTGAAACGCGCGCTGCAGGCGTGGCAAGCAAACACCACTGAAATACTCGACTTCACCAAGCGGATGCGCGGAGCGGTGATGCCAGCCCCATCGGAACTGAAGGCTCTCGTGCTTCGCGCGCGACGTGAGGAACGGCGCATTAAGTATTGCAGTGAATGTTGCGACGGTATCGTGACAGTGACTCAAGAGGGCTGTGATGGAAAAGTGGAACGGGCGTTCGGTATTTGCGCATGTGTCCGCGCATGGTCGGCGGCACGGAACGCAGCACGGAACACAGTTGGGTCGGGCATTTGAAAAGAAGTGTGCAGGGGGGTAGGGGGTAAAAATCCTTAAGACTTTGACGATGGCGAAGACCCGCCCTAGCAAAATTCTTACATACGCAATATCAGGTTTTGGTGTTGAAGCAGACCAAATTGAGCAATATGGTGATGCCGTTAAGAGATGGGCCGCAAAGGCGACATAGGGCACTACAAGGGGCTAAGCATGGGCAGACCACGAAAACCTACCGCACTGCTTGAGTTGAATGGGTCGTTGAAACGGAATCCGCAGCGTTATCGCGATCGCGCCGACGAACCGCGGCCGACCAGTGCCATCGGCGACCCGCCGGCCGATTTCCTGCGTTCCGATTCCTCGCTGGCCGCACGACACCTGCGCATCTGGTACGAGTTGCTTGCTCAGGCGCCGGCCGGAGTACTTACCGGCTGCGATCGCATGATCCTGGAGAACACCTGCCGCCTACAGGCGAAGATCGAGTGCGGCGAACGTTCGGCGGCCGTGTTCAACCAAGTTCGCAGCAACTTGTCCGACCTCGGAATGACGCCCGCCGGCAGGAGCAGGGTTTCAGGGGCCCGGCAAAAGCCCGAAGGGGAAGACGAGTGGGATAAGTTGGCGGGCGAGGTCCGGAGGTCGCAGGCTAACTGAGCCTTGACGCCAAGTTTTTGAAGAAAGCCGCAATTCGCACAAACCGGAGCAATCCGAACGATGCGCGGCACGTCGTGCAGTGGGCACCTGGGTGTTCGCCGGCACGAAACGATGAAAGCCGCAATCGCACAACCGGACCAAATCCGACGATGCGCGGCAGGAGCGATGCAGTGGGCGCCAGGGCGCTCGCGGGCAGGCCAATAACCGGAAGAAAGCATTCCGCGCAAAGTGATCCAGTGAGAAGGGGAAAAATTATGAGCCGACAGACGCAATTGAACGATGAGAGGCTGGCCCGCGTCGCAGTCGAAATGCGCGCCATGAGGACCGCGGCCGATAGGGATGGCCGCGGTTACACGTCAGAACAACAAGAGAAATTCGATCGGATGGCGACGGATTACACAGCGATCGAGGGCAGGATTCAGAATTCTGCCAGCGTCACCGCCTTTGACCGCGAGGAATACACAGACACCACCAACCTCAGGGCCGAGATCCAGGCCGTGAATCTGCGCAGGCACGCCACCAAGGAAAGCTTCCGGAAGCACGGCGAAGTCTTTTCCAAGTACCTGCGCGATGGCGACATGAAATTAGAGAGCAAGGAAAAGCGCCTCCTGGCGCGGCATCGAGCGCAAGACGCGCCACCGGGAGTAGCTGTGCCCCTGGCAGAGGCCGCGCCGCGCAGGATTCGCGCTGCCCAGACCCTCACCACCACCGGAGGCGGATACCTGATCCCGCAGGGATTCAGTGACATGCTGGAAGAGGCCTTACAACTCCACTCGGGAATTTTGGGGGTGACTGGCAGCTTCGAAACGGCGACCGGCGCACCTCTGTACTACCCCACCGCGAATGACGTTGCCAATGAAGGTCGCATCCTGAGCACCAACACCCAGGCCACGGAAACTGATCTTGTCTTTGGTCAGATCGAGTACGGATCTACGCCTGTCTTCTCCAGCGATTATGTGCTTGTCCCGGATGCGCTGATCGAGGATTCGTACTTCGATTTGGACGAGTACCTTGCCGCGTTGCTTGGCAGGCGTCTCGGCCGCTTGGTCAATAAGTACCTGACCATCGGCACCGGGTCCGGGCAGCCAACTGGTATCCAGACCGCGGTGATCGCCTCCGGCCTCACGGTGCAGGGGACGACGGGCGAAACCACGTCTCTCATCTACAACGACCTGGTCGACCTCATGGAGCTGGTGGATCCAGCCTACGCGGACCTGCCCACGGCAGGTTTCATGTTTGCGGATTCGACGCGCAAGGCGGTCCGTCTATTGAAGGACACGGCCGGGCGCCCGATTTGGCAAGCTGGCCTCACAGCCGAGTCGGGCCAGAAGTTCCCCGAGACGATTCTCGATAAGCCGTACTGGATCAACAATGATCTGCCAGCTATGGCCGCCAGCGCTTATCCCATACTCTTTGGCGACATGTCGAGATACAAGGTGAGGCGCGTGGCCAGCGGTACTACGGTGCTCCGCTCCACCGAGCGATGGGGCGACTACTTGCAAGTAGGCTTCCAAGCATACCTGCGTGCGGACGGCCAGCTGGTCGATGCCGGGACGCATCCGATAGCCGCATTTCAAAACAGCGCTTCCTAACCCAAGGCGGCAGTGGGCGCGCTTTGAGCGTGGCGCGCCCGCTGGCTGCAAAACGGGGGCAACTAAGAAAGCTTGGTAGCTAGCGATTCGCGGGCCGCTTAGAGATTCGCGGCAGGATGGTGACCGGCTCATTCACCTAAACCACGCGCGCCTTTTTTTGTGTGGGACTGGCCACACAAAGCGGCCCGCTAATCTCTGGCTACCAAGCGCATGTGAGCAGGCGATGGGATAACACGGAAAAACGGAGAGGGGTAGGGGAATGAAGAGTAGCGATGATTTGGTAGAGCGGCGTCTTTCGTACACGTCCGAGCAAGCGCTTTTGGGATTCATCTTGCTCGACCAGGAATGTTTAGCTGAGGTGATCGACGAAGGGATCGAAGAAAAACATTTTCTTCCCGCGCATCGGCGCATTTTCTCAGAAATGCGGGCCTTGGATTTGCTGGGCGAACCAATCGACATCGTGACTCTTTGCGAGCGCTTCACGGCACGCCAGCTCAAGGGAATCGGCGGCGTCTCCTATCTCGCTTCGCTTACCGAAGGTCACCCCCGGCGGCTTAAGGAGTGGGTCGGGTGGCATGCCATCATCGTCCGCGGGGATTTTCTCGCCCGCCACCCTGGGCGCTCGAGTGACTGGGCAGGGTTGTGATGGAAGGCCGGAACGTGCGTTCGCCACCTGCGCGTGTGTCCGCGCATTGGATGGCGGCACGGAACGCAGCACGGAACAAAGCGGCAACGCGGTTTTCGTGTGGGGACCGGGCGTCAAGCGGCCAGCAAATCTCTGACTGCTAAACCAAGCAAGAGCAAGGCTTACAAAATGGATCGCACCAAGGAAATTGCGCAGGCCAGGTTGGCCAAACTGAGCGAAGAAATGCACGCGCTCGTGGACACTGTCAAGCGGGCCGGCCGCCTGGAGTTGAATCGATCGGAGCGAGAGAGGTTTAGCGCTCTAGATTCCGAATATGTAGCCCTCGCTATTGAGACCTATGTGGGCGCAGATGAGAAGACGGGCGGAGGGGAACCATGCCGGATGGCCTAGAAGTGACTTTTGAGGGCATGCCGCAATTCAATGCCGGCATGGCCGAGCTATCGGGGCCGGTGTCTGATGCGGTCGCGCGCCGCGCTATGCGCGCCGGTGGCCGTGTCATGCAGGCGGCTATCTCAGAAGCTGCTCCTATGCGCCCGGTGCTCCCGTCGGGCACAGCGCTCCCGCCTGGCGCCCTCAAGGCGGATATAGAGCTGCATGTGAGCAAGGAGCGGGACGGCTCATTCTCGGCCTACATCGAGCCGGGGAAGTATACCCGGCACGTTGCTGCGTGGGTTGAATACGGTCACAGGCTGGTCGCGGGCGGCCGACTGTTCAATTTTCGCAAGCGCGGCAAGGGGCAAATTACCGGCGAGGTTCCTGCGCATCCATTCATCCGGTCTGCGTATGAAGCCACCGAGGCCGCGGCACTAGCGGCCACTGAAGAATCCATTGGCATCGAGATGGAACGCGAGGCGCGGCGATTGGGGATGGTTGGTTAGATTGGAAACCGACACGGTTACCAGTACGGCTGAGCAAGCTCTAGAGGGAAATCGGAAGGCAGCAAAAATCCAGGGGGGTGGCTAGAAGTGGGAACAGGGAATGTAACCGTAAGACTGAATCTCAATGCGACCGGCTATAGTGCTGCGATTACGCAGTCGCAGCGGCAGATGCAGGCGCTGGCCGCGCAAACCAAGGCCATGGGCCACGGCACTGTGAGCAGCATGCAGGTGGCCTCAGCCTCCATTCGTGTTCTGGAAGGCGGCATGACGGGCAACATTCGCGCCGCGGAGCGCTTCATCTCCATGATCCCTGGCGTTGGGAAGGCGCTGCAGGCTGCGTTCCCACTGGTGGGCGCGATCGCGCTGGGCGGCGTCTTCGTCAAGATCGGCTCCGAGATGGCCAAATTCATCGAGTCGGTCAACAAGATGCCCACGGCCATTAACAACGGCTTCCGTACCCTGAATCTTTCCGCGCAAAGCTCAAACGATGCCCTGGCTGTTACGAATGACAAGCTGGCCAATGAAGTCGCCAAGCTCGAAGGCAAGCCGCAAAACAATCTGAAGTTAGCCATTGATGAGGCCCGCGTGGCTGCAAATAAGCTGGCCACGGCGCTGGACAGCGATAATCAAAAAATGGTTGAGCTTCTTGAGCGCAACCACATCAGCGCCCTGGGCGGCCTGCTGGGCAAGTCTGGCACGGCGGACGTGGCCGGCTCCGTTACCTCTTACGAACAGAAGTTTGCCGACATCGGCGCCCAGCGCAACCTGGCTGTCCACCAGGGCGACACCGCGGCCGTGGCGCAGTTCGATCAGGCCCTGGCCGCGGCCCAGGCCTCCGCGCTCAACTGGGCGACTAGCCAACTGCAGCAGCGCAGGAATCAGGGGCCTGGCGGCCTCAATCAAGACGCGAATATAGGCATCCTGCAGGGGTTCCAGTCCAATATCTATACCGCGCAGGATCGACAATCAGGGGAAGCCTCGAACGCGCAGCTTGAGGCGCAGAAGGCCAAGCTGGACGCGGCCAGAGAGTTGGCCGAGGCGCAGAAGCGCCTGCTTGAGCAGCAGAAGCAGGCGCAAGAGCAGATCGTCGCCCAGTGGCGCAAAGACTTGGATCAGGCGCGCGCCGATAACGATATGACGCTGGCGCAAGAGGGCCAATTCTGGGTCCGGCGTATCGAAGCCTCAAAGAAGGGTTCCATCAGCTATCTCGCGGCCGTGGATGAAGCAAACAAGATCATCGCCCACATGCGCCAGGAGAGCATGCGCGGGCAGGCCGGATTTGATGAAACGTCGGCTAAGTCCTATCAGCCTGACGCTATGGATCTAAGCCGCGGCGACACCGGCGCGATGAAAGAGGGCGGCCGCGATGCTGCCGAATTCCTGAAAAGTCTGGACGCGCAGATTACTCTGCAGAAGGCAAGCGATAACGCCTATGCTGAGGCCGCCATTCGCATGGCCGAGGCCACCGGCCAGATGTCCAAGCTGGATGCCGCCACCGCTCAAGCGGCGCTCCACACTCAAGAATATGGCGAATATCTTGACTCGGTGAAAACCGCGCTGTCCGCGATCGCAAATGATCCCGCGCTGAGCGCTCTACAGAAAGCGCAGGCCACAGCGGGCATCAACCAGGGCGCCGCGCAGGCTGCCAGCCAGCGCAACATTCAGGTGCTGCAGGACCAGCAGGGCATTGCCGGGCAGCAGATCGGGCCAGCGATACATCAAGCGCTGGATCAAATGGTCCAGAGCTTCACTGACCTGGCCTCATCGCTCAAGGATGTCATTCCGCGAACCATCGGTGGCCTCAACGACAATATCGTCAAAGCGATGACGGGCCAGAAAACCAACTTCGGCGCCACGTTTATGCAGGCCGGCCAGGGACTGCTCAAAACCGGGCTGCAGGGTGCGGAAGGCATGGCGCTTTCCAAGCTGGGCTTTGGAGCTTTGGTGAAAAAGGACGGTTCTTCCGAGGCCGCGGCGCTGTGGGTGCGCATGGCCGGCGGCGCCGGCGCCGGAAGCAGCGTAATTCCCGGTGTGACCGCGGCCGCCGGCGGCGGCGGCGATTCCGGTGGCGGCCTCATGGGATTTCTGGGCAAGTTTATTCAACCATTCGTGCAGGGTCATTTCGCGGCCGGTGGCGATGTGTTGGCCGGCTATCCGGCGATGGTCGGCGAGCGCGGGCCGGAGATGTTTATCCCGCGCACTGCCGGCACCATCGTGCCCAATCACGCCTTCGGTGGCGGTGGAGGCATCACTCACCACTACTCGATCGATGCGCGCGGCGCCACTGATCCCGCGGCAATTCATGCGGCCGTGGCGCGGGCGCTGCCTCATGCGGTGGCTGCGTCTATGCAGGCGCAACACCAATCCAACTTGCGCAAGCCGCAGGGACGGTAAGAGCATGACTATCCGCGCGCGCAATTTGAGGTCAGAGCTGCCAAGCACTGCGATTTCGATTGGTGGCAAGACTTATCGTCTGTGCGTTGACCTGGGCGCCCTTGCGGAAGCAGAGGAGCGTTTCAATCTTCAAGGCCAGCAAGTAGACCTGTTGACAGCCATACCGCTGTTGACGACAAGGGCAGCGCGGCTGCTAGAGGTGTTTCCGTGCGCAATACGTACCTTCCATCAGGAGCTTAGCTTTAAGGCGGCACAGCAACTCGTCACCGTGCGCACATACGCAGGCGTGGTTGCTGGTCTGGCGAGCGCCTGGCCGGCAACCACGAGCGCGACCAAAGAGGCCAACGCCAACCTGTGCTTTGATCTGCCTGCGCTCGTTGAAGCGGAAGAGTTTTTCGCTCGCCAGGGTCACCACCAAGCCGGCAGCAGCCTGCGTGACAGTGTGACGAGTAAACCCAGTTTGTCTTCTGCGCGACGAATCTTTCCCTGCGCGTTGCACAGGTTTCGCCCTGAGCTGCGCTTTGGTGAAGCGCAGCAGCTCATGAATCTCCAATCGGCCTACATCGTCTTAGGTGGCCTGCCGGCGGCGTTTCATGCCGCATCGGAAGGCGCGAAGCAGGAGTTTGCCGACAGGCTCCTTGCAGTGCGCTCCTGGACTGCCATCGCGCACGCGTGAGGGACCGGCATCAGCCGGGACGTGCTTATTTGTAAGGTCTGTCGGCTATTTCCCAACGAACAAGTAGCTTCTATGCCGTGCGCAGGGAGCGCGGCGCCGATGGCAAGTGGCGAACAGTGCTAATGCATCGAGTGATCCTTGGCCTAAAGCCCTGGCGATGGCCTGCAAGGTGAGCACGTCGAGCCCCGAAAAACACTTTTAAACACAGCGCAGAATCTCCGTGTCGCGACGCCATCACAGAACAGCTGCAATCGAAGAGCGACCAACAAAAACACCAGCGGCTTTAAGGGGGTGACCCAGCAGGGCTCCGGGTGGCAGGCTCGAATTAAGGTCAATGGTAAGGGGCGCTATCTAGGCACGCGTCGAACCCGCGAAGAAGCGCACCAGCTCTACTGCACGGCGGCGCGCGAGCTCCACGGGGAATTCGCTAGGACCGAGTAAGGAAACAAAAAGGAAGGGCCAGCCTCGTCGGCTGGCCCTGGGCACCGTAATTGGCTCCAAGTCTGAGATTTGCGGGGTTCAGATCGGAATCCGTTTGACCTGGGCGCTATAGGCCAAAGCGATGGCGTTGCGAAACGGCTTCAGCGCCTGCTCATCCTCATCTTCGATGGTTCCCGGAATGATGGCCCCCTGGCTGTCAAGCCGGCTGCAGGACTCTTCTAACGCCGTTTGCCCTTCGACCAGTAGGGGGACGGCGGCATCGAGAGCCTGGCGCAGAGAGATGTTTTCCTCGGCCAGCAGAAGCGCCGCGGCATACAGCTCGCTCCAGGCCTCCATTGCGCCGGCCTTGGCCGCTATGTTGCGTGCAGCGCGCACCAGCTCGCTTGCGGTCATAGCTGCCTCCCTATCCTGGCTACGATGCCGATGCATTGCTCCAGGTCTTCGGTTGCAACCCCGTGGCAAGCGTTCACACAGGCGACAATTCGCCGCATGTATTGCCCTGAGGCGAGTGGCCCCATGTACCTCAACGTGCTCCAGCTGGGGTCTACGACGATATCTCCGACGCAGGTGACCACATCGCCAAATTCGCCAATCTTCCACCGCTCATGAAAGGAGGCCGGCCGCTTATTGGCCGGCCTTTTGCTGCTTTGCGTTACAGGTAGATTTAGTTCCTCGATCGGTTCGGCAGGGTCTTCGATGGAAAGAGCATCTTTTAGGCGCTCAAAAGCCGAATCTGAGAGGCGATCCGGTTGAAGAAGGTGAGAGGTCAACTCTTTTTGCGAGCGAAGAACCTTGCCATCGCTGGCTATCAGGGTTAAGGGTCTAATTGTGGTTGACGTGGGGTTATGCCGGAAAGCGGATGGGATGCTACCGTGATCGTTAGCCATGTGTCGCCCCTCCTGAGGGCGTCGTGGTTAGCGGCCCGCGGGTGTTGATAGCACCCGTGGGTCGCGCCTTGTTTATCGGCCAGCAGAGGCTTCAGTGTCAATACATTAAGCCTTTTTTTAATGGAAAGTGTCCGGACGGCGCTGCAGGATCTTCGGTTGAGCTGCTACACCTCAGGCGCCTGGGCGCTCTGCCGGCGGCCCGCGCGGCGAAAACCGAGCTGAGGCGAAGGGCGATGCGCCGCAGTCGTCAGCGCGCCGTTTGCTCCGGCCATGTTGCGATGAGTTGTAGGACATCAATATCATGCACTTCGGAGGTGTTAGAGAGTTCGTGAATCCCGAGATGAGTCACAAACGCTGAAAAATCCGCGCTCCCGGGCTTTCTCTCTAGGCCGTCCGCCAGCGTCCCGAAGACCTCTTCGAGGGTTAAGTGCTTCCGGCGATATTCGGACAAGGAAATTCCATCAGGTGAGATCAGCTTCGCCAAGCTCGGCGACACGTTGTCCGGAAAGAAGACTCCTAGGACACCGTAAAGGCGCATGATGCGGGTGCGAAGGCTTTCTAGCTGGCATTTCAAATCGGAAGCACGAGGGTCGCCATCGCCGATTTGACGGATCTGGTCATTTATCTCCGCGAAATGCCTGCACAGCCCTGCGGCCTCGTGATAAAGCCAGGTGATAGCATCGCTCGCATTTCGCATGCTGCGAGTCTACTCGCCTGCACGCAACCTAGGCATCTCACGTGCCTGGTCGCTCTGCCCGGCGGCCGCGCGGCGATCGACAGCAGCGACGTCCAGGCGCGTCGCCGTGCAGCGTGTGGCTTCGCCTGAGGCCTCCGGGGATGGTGCTGCAGGATCTTCGGTAAGCTGCTGCGCCTCGCGCGCCTGGGCGGTCTGCCCGGCGGCCCGCGCGGGGCATAGGAGCCACTTGTGCGCCATGCCAGGGCCTGGCAGTCAAATGCTCTTTCCAGTCCCGGTACCCATTTTTCGTAACGTAAATTGGTGACGGTAGGGCAGAATAAGGCCGATGGGTGAACCACTTACGTGAGTCTCCAGGCGTCCAAATAGTGTGTACGACTAGAGCGGGATACGAAAAGAGTTTTCGGACCACTATGCTAGGCTGGTGGTCCGTGATCCCCAAGGGTATGATCGCGCGCTAGGATGGCGCTGCAAACAAAGGGTTTCTCGAATACGCGCTCCTTGGGCCGCCACTTTAGTGCCCATGGATCTGATTTTGGAGCGTTGAATGCTAGTGATTACGAGCAACAAGCCGATGGTTTTCTAGGGGGCGCACCGGCGGTCGGCGTTCTCGAGTGCATACGCAGCGGGGGTGATAAGGTCCGCTACGATCCTCGTTCGGAGGCCTATGGCGTGATCGACTCAACGGGGACAATACGTACTTTCTTTAAACCGGTTCCCTGCGCGCACCTGGCGGCGATAAAGCGTGTTGCTGAAAAGGCTGCAGGCCGCTGCCATGGGCAGGCAGATAATCTTGGTTACTTTACCCTGGAGTGTGCAAAATGGTGATGTTTAACGTTGCGGTAGGCAAGTTCGAGAACCTGTGTCCCGTCTGTGGCTTCGAGATGGACGAGCCTCCCATTCACTACAACATCTGCCCATCTTGCGGTACAGAATTTGGTGTCAACGACGTCAATGCGCCGATTTCTAAACTTCGCCTTACCTGGATAGGGAGCGGAATGAAGTGGTGGAGCAAGGTAGACCCCGTCCCGGAGCGGTGGAATCCCTTTGCTCAGCTAGCGCGGGTTTCCGGTGAGGGTGTTCTCGTTGTTAGTGCTTCTTCGATGGATCGCGAAATCACCCAGCGCTTGGCATGGATGTCACATGGTGATAAGCAATCCGCATTGGTATGTAGGTGAAAACTTCCGCTGGCAGATGCTGCAATGACAGGGCAACCTCAAACCAGTAAAGACCATGCTCTTGAACGGGGAACCCGATTGGGATTGCGATTCCACACCCTCTCTCGTCGTCTCCCTCGAAGAAGACCGGCCAGGACATTGATGGTAGACGTGAGTTCGACGGGGAGATGGGCGTAACGGTAAGTTGGGCGGCCCCCCTGTAGGTTCCTGATTTGAACGTCACCGCGATGAAAGTTTGAATCAGCTGGGTACCCATTTCTGGGGTCGGTCCAGCGACGTTCCATCGGTCGATCAAGCGGATGAGGCTTAGTACGCCATCCTTCTCCTGAAGGACTTTGTCGCACAAACAGGCGGCAGATAAATAGGGACCACCGGAAACCGGCATGCTAGATGATCTCATAGCGTCGGCCGGACGGGCCGCCTTGCCTTTGTTCCGTAATTGAAGAGAGTATGAGCCGCGCAGCGTGTGAGCCTTCGCCTGACCCTCCCGGATCGGGCTGCAGGACGAAGCTGCCGCGCCTCACGCGCCTGGTCGCTCTGCCGGCGGCCGCGCGGCGGATCGACAGTAGCAAATGTCCGGCCAGATGGTCACTGCGCAGCGTGGGGCTTCGCCTGAGGCCTCGATGCGTCTCGATGACTCTTCCGGTCGAGCTGGCGCGCCTCACGCGCCTGGTCGCTCTGCCGGCGGGCGTGGCGAATCGAAAGCAGCAAGCATCCAGCCAGATGGTCACCGCGCAGCGTGTGTGGCTTCGCCTGAGGCCTCGGATGCGTCTCGATGGCTCTTCCGGTCGAGCTGGCGCGCCTCACGCGCCTGGTCGCTCTGGTCGCTCTGCCCGGCGGGCCGCGGCGGATCGACAGTAGCAAAATGTTCGGCCAGATGGTCACTGTGCAGCGTGCGGGCTTCGCCTGAGGCCTCGATGCGTCTCGATGGCTCTTCCGGTCGAGCTGGCGCGCCTCACGAGCCTGGTCGGGCCGGGATTGCATTACACTCTCGGCATGCCTTATACGATCGCATGGGTTGGTACTGTCGCAATTGGGTTAGAGACACCCGGGGGGCGTTCACTAGCGTTCTCTCTAGAGGAAAATCAAACGGTCCCGCCAGAGTTTCAGGTGGGCGACCTGGTTCGGGTTTCTAACCATCCAGACCACCCGGCAAATCTTGCGATGGGCTTTGAAAATCAAGGCTATTACGAAATAGAACACGTTGGGACCGGAACGATTCTACGCACCTATCACCGGGCGGACTCGTACAAGGTGGAATGACGCCGCGCGGCGATTCGAGAGCGGCAACATCCAACCAGGTGGTCACTGCGCAGCGTGATGGCCTCGACGCCTCCACTCACCTGGGTCTCTGCCCGGGGGCGGCCACGGCAAGTCGATCCAGCAGCAAACGTCCCGGCCAGGTGGTCACTCTGCAGCGTATGGCTTCGCCTGAAGGCCTCGATGCGTCTCGATGGGGACCGGACTTGTCCGGTTGAGCTGGTCGGCACTCAGGTAAAAAGGGGGACCCGAGATAACATCGAGATAACGCCCGAGGGGAACAGGTTGAAACAGGTTGCCACAACGCGCATGGGGCGACCTTAAAAATCATAGGTTTACACGAATTGAAACCATCTGCCACGGCTGCGAGCAGGTTCGAATCCTCTCTCCCCGACCATCAGTTTAATAAAATGATCAATTTACGCGTTTATGGGCGAGCCAAATAAGCTCTCTTTGTCGGCCAGGGATTCAGCTCGTCGCCTCCGACTGATAAACCGCGTTGCGAGAATAAGTTGGCGCGCTGCCTTCTCACCAACTTTCGGCTTGGTCCATTGACAGGAACGAGCTGGTCCCAATACGGGCACTAAGGGAACTTATGGCGGACAGAGCATAGATCAGGAGAGTTGCCAGCGTTGTGATGGTTGGCGGCGCGTCCCCACCCCGCGTGTCTTTTTCGGGAAAACTGATGGACGATGCCGCTACGATGCGAATTGCGTTCCCAGGAGCTGGCACAGGCGAGAAGCCACGAGATGCCCGGACAGGATGTCATCGATGCCGCATTCGAGCGCGTCCCACCACAGTTCCGCCGTGCTGGAAGAAGTCACAAGTACAACCCGGGTAGGGATACCAATGCACCTGACCCGTTCGACGAGATCTCTCCAATTGCCATCAGCCAGGGCGAGCTCCGTGACAATCACAGTCTTTTCGCGCGCCGAGTTGAGCAAATCAACTGCCGCCCTGATGCTCCGCGCCCAGTGCATAACCAGTCCGTGCGCTTCGATGTCCTGCGCGACGGCGGCTTCCGGGCTCCTGTTGGACACGAAAATTACTGTTCCTGCTCGTCTGTAGTTCTCCATCGGTTCTCTAACTCTGCCTGATTCCACGCTAAGCCCTCTGGCGTTCGATTGGGCGTAAGCTGCCGTAAGCTCGCCGCAAGACCGCGAAGGTTCGTGGAGCATAATGAGTGGCGGAGAGAAGCAAGTGCCAACCCCGCCCTTGTCATCCGGAAAATCTCCCGCCAACTCTGCAGCCGACCCCGTGTCTGCGACGGCGATCTGCGACCAATTGGCGCGCGTGGTGAATAGCCCTGGTTTCGTTTCGTCACCCCGCCTATGCCGGTTTCTGACGCACATCGTGAATCGGACAATTGATGGAGATATCGATAGCCTCAAGGAGTTCTCGATCGCACTCGAGGTGTTCGATCGCACCTCGGAGTACGATCCGAACATCGACGCCATTGTTCGGGTCGAGGCTCGCCGTCTTAGAGCGAAGTTGAAGGCCTATTACGAGGAAGGGCAGGGTACGGTTGATCCGGTTTTGATTGGATTGCGTCCGGGCAGCTATGTCCCGGTCTTTCGGTGGCTTGACGCCCAGCCGGCGATGCATCGCGAAGAGATTGGAGCCGCACCGCCACCCAGTCGCAGATGCATTGCCGTGTTGCCGTTCGTGAACATGAGTCCGGAGCCGGAGCAGGACTTTTTTTGCGACGGCATCACTGAAGAGATTACGAACTCGCTTACGCGGCTGCCCGGGTTAAACGTGATCGCGCGGACATCGGCCTTCCACTTCAAGGGCGCCAGCATCGATATTCGGGAAGTAGGACAGCGTCTCGGCGCCGATCTTGTCATCGAAGGAAGCGTCAGGAAGGCCGGCGAACAGCTAAGGATCACTGCCCAAGCCATTCAGACCGAATCAGGGCATCACTTCTGGTCAGAGACGTTCCGCCGTGAACTCAAGGACGTGTTTGCGGTCCAAGAAGAGATCGCACAGTCTGTTGCTGACTTACTTCGACTTCATATGCCGGAAGTGCAGGGTTTAGTGCGGCCCTCCGCTCCCAGCCTGGATGCGTACACCGCATACTTACGAGCTCGATTCCTGATTCATCAGCAGTCTCCTGAGACACTGCATGCCGCCCTGGAGCAGCTACGAAAGCTGCTTGAAACCTGGCCCGACTACGCAATTGCATGCAGCGGCATGGCCGCAGCTAACGGCCTTCTTGCCCAGTTCGGGGTGGTCTCCGGCCTTGAGGTGTATCCAGAAGTGAAGGCAAACGCGGAGCGCGGGTATGCACTCGATCCTGCATCCGGGGACACGTGTAGCGTGCTGGGAGCGCTGCGTGCCTGGTTTGAGCATCGCTGGGATGAAGCGGACCGGATGTTCGATTGCGCACTACAATTACAACCCGGTTATGCGCCCGCTCACATGTTTCGTGCTATGGCCCGGTTGTGCCAGGGTGACATCGAGGCGGCGGAGGCAGGACTTCGCCGCTCGACCGAACTGGACC
Organism: uncultured Acidobacteriaceae bacterium; assembly: GCA_963787145.1. Lineage (GTDB taxonomy): Bacteria > Acidobacteriota > Terriglobia > Terriglobales > Acidobacteriaceae > PALSA-350. The sequence goes on along the minus strand of CAWBBY010000037.1, from coordinate 33,818 downwards.
CGCTCTCAGCCAGCGACTGCGCGCGAATGGCTTATCTGCATTACGTCAAGGGAGACTATCCATCGGCCGCGGAGCTTCTCCGCCAGTCTTTCGAACTGGATCGCGACTATCCTGAAGCGCGACTGTACGAAGGACTCCTGCACTTCCGGCAGCAGCGCTACGAGGCGGTCATACAGAGCCTCTCACCTTCCAATTTCCCGTTGGATATCGGCCTGGTTGCCGCGGCCCATGCCCAGGAAGGCAGCCTTAAACGAGCCGGCGAGTGTGTCGAGAGACTTCATCAACTCGCAAGCCTGCAATACGTTACTCCCCTGGCAGAAGGTTTTGCCGCAGTCGGGATGGGAGATTCCGATCTGGCGCTCCAGTGCCTGGAAGCAGCGATCACCCACAAAACAAACTTTGTGAACCTGCTTGCGATCGAACCTTTTTTCCATCCTCTTCACGCTGACCCAAGGTTTGACAGGCTTCTGAAAAAGCTCAACTTGTCACACCCACGGAGGCCGTAAGCAGCGCCGTAACCTTACGCAGAGCTTACGAGGTATTACTCCCCCCGCTTGCATGTTCGAGGCACCATTGCCTCATGAAACGACGCACGCGAACAGCCTGTATAGCCTTCACCCTGGGGACGCTGGCGCCAGGCCAGAATATGGCAGCTCTTTCCCCCGTACCGCCGGTTGCAGCGCCGGCGGAACAATCTTCCAACCTCCCTGAATTAACGCTCGACGAGGCGATCAGGCAAGCTGTTGCGAACAACAGCAATCTGAAGACTGCCAGCCTTGAGACGCGCCGGGGTGCCGATGATCTGGCTGCGCAGCGAACGAGACGATTGGCGAATACACAGGTCACAGCGCTCGGCGCCCAACTGGTTACCAAGCCATCGGTCACTTTCCCGGAGGGTTCTCTCGGGGTATACAGCGCGACTGGGCCGATACCGGCGACGAACCAGAAGATCGAGATCGCGCGTAAACCCGCAGGCACGGTGAATGTCTCGGTTGCGCAGCCGCTTTCCACACAGTACCAGCTCCATTTGCAATTGAAGGCGGTTGAGCTGGGGCTGGAAGGTACGCGCCAGGATCAGGAGAGAACGCGGCTCGAGGTGGTTGCCCAGGTCCGAAGCGCTTACTACGCGGTGGTCGAGGCCCAGAGCGCTTTGGACAGTCTTCAGGCATCACTCCCTTACTACCAGGAATCGCATCGTCTGGCATCAGAGAACCGCGCTAAAGAGACGATTCTCGAATCGGATTCGCTGAATGCCGATGCGCAACTGTTGAAGATACAGAATGCCATCAGCGATGCGAACGACAGGGTTGCGTCGGCGAGTGAACAACTGGACGATCTGATGGGCCGCGACATACACACGCAATTCCAGGTGGCGGCAATCGGCGACGCGGATAGCGATCTGGCCACACCCGAAGCCATGGAGGCCCACGCTCTCGAAAGCCGGCCGGATGTGAAGAAGGCGAAGCTTCAGGTGCAGCAGGCCGATTACGACGCGCGGGCGAAGAAGGCGGAATATATCCCCGACGTGAGCCTGGCATTCGATTACTACACAACCGCAAACTTCGAGAATGTTTTGCCCAGCAACATCGGGACCGTGGGTCTTTTGCTCCGTTGGGAACCGTGGGACTGGGGGCGTAAGCACCAGGAATATGCCGAAAAGCGAACCAAAGAAGAGCAGGCTAGGGTCGGCGTCGACGCTACGAAACGCGCCGTTCTTCTGGAGGTGAGAAATGCATGCCGGCAATTGGAGAACACTCGCCGTCAACTGACGCTGAGCGATGCTAGCGAACGGGCTGCCCGGCAGAAGCTCAAAGAGGTACAGGACCGGGTGAAGCGTGAAGCGGCCTTAAGCAGTGATTTGTTTCAAGCACAGTCGGACCTGGCTGCCGCTGACAGCCAGCAGCAACAAGCCCTGGCTTCGTTCTGGAAGGCCAGGGCCGATCTGAAAAAAGCGATTGGAGAAGAATGATGCGTGTCTCAATTGGAATGTTTAGTTTCGTGATGCTTTCCGTTCTTGCCGGATGCGGGACAAAGACGCAGAAGGCGGGTCCAGAGCCGGTCCCCGTTCAGGCGGAGTCCGTGGCTCTGCAACAAGTCCAGCCTGGTTGGAGCTACTCTGGCGAGATTCGTCCGGACACAGAAGTCCAGCTGGCCTTCAAGGAACCCGGTTATATCGCCGCTCTGTATCGCGTGAGGGGAGCCGATGGGCGGCTGCGCGATGCACAGGTGGGCGACGACATACCTGCCGGCGCTGTATTAGCGCACCTGCGCAGCTCCGACTATGAGGCCTCACTCAACTCTGCGGTGGGCCAGCAGCACGCGATGCAAGGCGCGCTGGAGGCTTCGCAAGCGGAGCTCGATCAGGCCAAAGCCAACCAGGTCAAAGCGGACCTGGACTTTGAACGCGCGCAGGCGCTGTACGCTGCGAAAGCCATGACTCGCCCCGATTATGACGCGGCAGTAGAGCAGCACACAGTGGCCACGGCGAATGTGGAAGCCGCGGTCCGTCAGATCGAAGCGCGCCGGGGGCAGTTGAGCGTCGCACTGGGACAGGCTGCCTCCGCGCGGATTAACCTGGGCGACACGAACCTGACCGCTCCTATGCCCGGAGTGATTGTTGAAAAGAATGTGGAACGCGGCAGCCTGGTTGCTGCCGGTACCAATGCCTTTACCCTCGACGATACCCGCGCGGTGAAGGTGAATTTCGGAGTTCCCGACAGTATGCTGGCGCACCTCAAACCAGGGGCCGCTGTGCCGGTACAACTCCAAGCCCTGCAAGGGCGGACGCTCACCGGCCGGATCACGCAAATTGCCGCTTCTGCCAATCGCGACTCGCGGGTCTTCAACATTGAAGTGACCTTGCCGAACCGGGACCACTCGCTCAGGGTGGGCATGATCGCCACTGTCCGCATCGAGCGCGGGGATGCGCAGACCGTGCCTGTAGTTCCCATGACCGCCTTGATGACCGCGGAATCCGGCTCGACTAACTATTCGGTTTTCACGGTGGAAGAGCGCGCCGGGAAGCAATTCGCGCAATTGAAGAGCGTGAGGATTGGCGACAACTTCGGCAAGTCGGTCGTCATCGACCAAGGCCTTACGCCAGGAGAACGCATCATCGTCAACCGCACCAACCAGCTAAACGACGGAAGCCCAATTCGGGTGGTCAACTAGGAGACGCAGCAATGGCACACGAACACAACAAACAGTCCATGGATAAGAAGCAAAATCTCGCCCGCTTCTTTATCGAGCAGCAGCACGTCGCCTGGGTCTCTCTCGCGGTTGCCCTGCTGTGGGGCATCTACGGACTCCTCAACATGCCGCAGAGGAAAGATCCGGACATTCCTGTGCGCCAGGCGATGGTAATCGTGCCCTGGCAGGGAACATCGGCCGAGCAGGTGGAGCAGCTGGTGACCAGGAAAGTCGAGCAGGCCCTCGCCTCGAACCAGTGGGTGACGGAGATCAAGAGCGCATCCAGAACGGGCTCGGCGATGGTCCAGTTCGAGCTGGCGGAAAAAGGAAAGTACGACCGGGACAAGGAACTGGACGACATCAAGATCAGGCTGGACTCGATTCACGACCTTCCGCAGGGCGCAGGGCCGATTCTGTATGTCAAGGACTTCGGCGATACGTCTGCGTTGATGCTTACGGTCGCGAGCCCGCCTGTCGATCCAGCCCAGGTCACCTGGGTAAGCAAGCTGGTCGAGGTACAGATCCGGCAAGTTCGCAGCAGCCCGGCCGCGCAAACTCAGCCCCGGCGTTCGATTGTGGTTGTTTTCCCAAAGTCCATCGACAGCGCAGAAGTAGAACGCAAGCTGTCTTGGGTGGCCCAGGACTTGGCGGCTCAGCATCTTTGCTCCGATGTGCGACCGTTTTCCGGAGCCGGCTTCACTGGTGTGGACATAGCGACGAACCTCGGCACTGCCGATCTGCAATCGGCACTAAAAAAGTCTGCGGCTCAGAACCTGCAAACGGATGAGTTCCACCCCGACGCATGGCAGCCTGCAATCATTGGCGACCCGTCAACTACTTTTGCTAACCTGCAAGCCGTCGCCGGTGACAAGTACACCTATCGCGACCTGGACGACTTCACCGATACGATTCAGCGGAGCCTGAAGACGCTGCCGATCGTGTCGAAAGTGGACCGCTCCGGCGTGCTGAGCGAGAACGTATTTCTGAATTTCTCGCAGGAGCGTCTGGCGCAATACAAGCTCACGCCGGCTGACCTTCCTAGACTGCTTGCAACACGGAACCTGCCGGATAGCGGCCAAACCCTCAATGTGCACGGACGCACTGTCACTGTCAGCACAACAGGCGAGTTCAAGAGCATCGACGATCTGCTTAATGTGATGATCGGAACCTCGCCCAACGGAACGCCGCTCTACTTGCGGGACCTGGTGGACATTGAAAGGGGATATGAAAATCCTCCTTCATTTCTGAACCGGTACACGCGGCGCGATGAGAACGGAAAATGGATGACGACGCGCGCGATCACGCTTTCCGTGCAGATGAGGAAGGGCGAACAGATCAGCTCCTTCGGCAAGCAGGTGAACTCCAATCTGGAGAGCGTGAGGAAAACCTTGCCGGCTGATCTGGTCCTGGCCAGGACATCCGATCAGCCCCTGCAGGTACATGACAGCATTGAGCTTTTCAGCCACAGCCTGATCGAGGCGTTGGTGCTGGTGGTGGTGGTGGCCCTGATCGGCTTCTGGAGCTGGCGGACAGCCATGTTGATTGCAGCCTCGATGCCGATTACGCTGGCGATCACGTTCGGGGTCATCAACACGCTCGGGATCGACTTGCAACAGGTCTCGATCGCTTCATTGATCATTGCCCTGGGACTGCTGGTGGACGTGCCGGTGGTTTCAGGCGATGCGATTGTGCGCGAATTGGGCGAGGGTCAGCCAAGGTCCGCCGCCGCATGGCTCGGACCGACCAGGCTGTTTAAGACAATGGCGTACGCAACTGTGACAAACATTGTCTCCTATCTGCCCTTCCTGCTGTTGCCCGGAGATACAGGCAAGTTTCTTTGTAGCTTGCCCATTGTCATTAGCTGTTCGCTGCTGGCCGCACTGTTGGTCTCGATGACCTTTGTGCCGCTGATCAGTTCGTTTCTCCTGCAAAGCAAGATTGAGACCCCCATCGAAGAAAGGCGGCAGCGTGGGTTCACCGGCTGGTATTTCCGTACGGCTAAGAAGGCTATTGAACATAGGAAGGTCTGCCTGGCAGCATCGCTTGTTTTGCTTGTAGCAGGCGGCATCGTGTTTTCGACGCTCAAGCCGCAGTTCTTCCCCAAAGACCTGCAGTACTTTTCCTATATTGACGTGTGGCTGCCGGAGGACTCTCCAGCAAGCGCAACCAACGCGGTCGCTCAGCAGGTGGAATCGATCACCCGCCAGGTAGCGGAAGACTATGGCAAAAACCACCCAGAGCACGGACACGCGAAGGAAGTCCTGCAATCGATGACGACCTTCGTGGGGGGCGGCGGTCCCCGCTTCTGGAGCAGCGCCACACCTGAGGACAGGCAAACCAACTATGCGCAGGTAATACTGCGCACCAAAGATAATCATGATACGACCCCTCTTCTGGCACTCTTGCAGCCGGAGTTGGACAGCCAAATTCCTGGAGCAATCATTGATACGCGGAGCCTCGAAACAGGCAAACCCGTTGGAATACCGGTCCAGGTCAGGATTTCCGGCGAAGATCTGCCCCGCCTGCGGGCAGAAGCCGAGAAGCTGAAGCAGATCTTTCGCGACATCCCAATCGCCGCCAGAGTTCGAGACGACTGGGGCGAGCCGAGCGCGCGAGAAGTGGTTCATGTCGATGTGGACCGGGCAAATCTGGCGCATGTCACCAACCAGGATGTTTCCGATTCGATCGAGGCGGCCCTTCACGGCGTTACGGCTGGAGTGTTGCGCGATGGCGACAAGCAGATTCCGATTGTTGGACGCATGCGCATGGAGGAGCGGGCCCAGCTCTCCGATCTGCGCAGTCTCTATGTCTTCTCGCGGCAGGGGACAGCTCCGGTGCCTATCGATCAAGTGGCAACGGTTTCCCTGCAACCGGTAACCTCGAAAACCAAACGCTTCGATCAATACCGGACCATCACGGTGCAGTGCTGGCCTGCTGAAGGACATCTGCCTTCGGAAGTGATCTCGGCAGCCATGCCCAGGCTAAAAGAGTTCCAAAAGCAGCTGCCCGGCGGGTTTATTTTCCGCTTCGCGGGCGAGCAGAAAGAGCAGGTCAGCGGCTTTGGCGACCTTACAACAGTGCTGACGATTTGCGTGTGCGCCATTTATCTGGCCCTGCTCGCGCTGTTCAAGCATGCGTTTAAACCACTCATCGTATTTGCGGCCATTCCTTACGGGGTTTCCGGCGCCGTCTTCTCGCTCGCCATCATGAACCAGCCATTCGGCTTCATGGCGTTCCTTGGAATCATCAGTCTCATCGGCGTGATCGTGAGCCACATCATCGTGCTGTTTGAGTTTATCGAGGAGCGAAGAGAAGCGGGCGAGGACCTGGAGCTGGCCCTGATCGACGCCGGAATCCTGCGTTTGCGGCCCGTCATGATCACGGTTGCAGCCACCGTGATTGCGCTGTTTCCCTTGGCCGCACACGGTGGCCCGCTTTGGCAGCCTCTTTGCTATGCACAGATCGGGGGCCTGACGATCGCCACTTTCGTGACGCTGGGGCTGGTTCCGGTTCTCTACTCCTTCGTCGTGCTGGATTTGAAGTTGATCCGTTGGGAACACGAGGAGCAGACGGGTTCTGCTGCTCCAGAGAAAGCCTCAAAGATGCCTGTGACATCCAGGATACCTGCGTGACCACTATGTACATTGGACAGATCATTCAATACGCAACATTATTGTCGCTTCTGATGGGAGGCCTCGGCCTGGTTGTCGCGGTCGTGATTCACCGCGAGCAGGTGAAGACGCAGATCTTCCTGGCAATGTCCGCCCAGTATGACGAACTGTTGAAGAACTCTTCGGCGGAATTCTGGCTGAGTGCGCCACTGGGCACGGAGCTTCCTGAGCGGACGGACGATTTAATCATCTCGATGTTACGATTCTGCACCCTGGTTTCATTAACCTATCTACTATTTTGCGAACGCCGCATACCAAAACGGATGTGGGAGTTGATGCTGCGTTCGGCTGAGCGGAGATTCCGGAGTCCCTTATTTGTGCGTGAATGGGAGCATTTGAGTGCTGAGTTCGAATCATTTCCGGAATTCGTCACTCTCGTTACTTCAGTGCATCGTACGGCGAGCCGTATGGAAACCCAAGGGCCGAGGTAATTCCGTCGGTATCGGTGGAGATGGAAACTCAAGTGGTCTCTGCAAACGGCGGAGTGTTTGAAAGAAATAGCGAACCGGATCCTCTCATTCGCCGGGCTGCAGATGCACTATTGGTCATGATCGGCGCCGATGCAGTAACTCGTTGGTTGCCAGCTCAACCCCGACAGGATTCGGTGACGGACGAACTAATCCCCATCGTTTCGCGCTCAGGGTCGGATGGAATTTGCGTGGACACAACAGCTCCTGCGAGCTTCGCTTGGCGGCATTGCGAGCCCTGACCGCCAAAGCAGTTTCGCAATTGGTGTAGACCTAACCCGGATTTCCGGTGGATCTTTTTGGAGCCACCGAACTGCATGCGGCTTTCCAGCGAAGAAAGCCGCACATCGCCTCTCTCAACGAGTGCCGCGCTGCAGGAAATCGGGGAAGTGATCGCGGTTTTTCTCCAAGAAAACCACACCTCGCGATCTTTGTCAGACCACAGTAATTGCGAAACTGCTTCACGTCTCCAATCAACCAAAAGTAACCTGCAAAACGATAACCGACGACTGAAGAAAAGAGCCTCAACGGCCAAATCCAATGCCGGAGCGGCATCTATATCTAGTAGAAGACGATTTCGGCACAGCGGGCGGCTCTCGCGTACCTCCCGCTGGTCGGCAGTTGCTGGTAGTTTCGGCCTAAGCGCGAGCGAAGGACAGTTTTACCGCTGTCCGGTGTCACACCCGATCCCTGTCAAAAATTAAGGCAATCAAAACATCCCGCTCTGCCTGTCCCGGCATGCCGTGGAGCGGGATGTTTTATGCCTCCCACCCTGCTTCCCCAAGCAGCGGAGAACCTGTGCCCTAACTTCTCTCAAATTCCAAGGAGCCTCCTATGCCCAAAAATAAAGTCAGCGACCCCATCACCGATCAGGAAATAGCCTTTGCCCGCCTGGTCCTCTCTGGCGCCATGACCGACCGTCATGCCGCCGAAGCTGTCGGTCTCAACCCCGACTCCGCCGCCTACACCAAATCCAAACCCCGTGTCCGCGCCTACATGATCGAGCACCGCGCCGCCGTGCAGCAACAGCTCGTCCAGCAAGAGGCCGACGGACTGCACCGGCTGACTCTGGACCGCGAAAAAGTACTGGACCGTCTCTGGGAAATCGCCAACCTCAGCCCCGAAATGACCCGAAACAGCATTACCGGCCAAGTCAAGGCCATCTCCATGATCATCGCCATGCAAAACTTCATCCCCGACCGTCGCGCCGTCTCCGCGGAAAAGAAATCAGCCCCTGCGCCTGTCAACGCGCAAATCTATGTCGCCGAATGGCTTCGCGAGCAGCAGGCCAAAACCATCGATCCGCAACCAACCCCTGCTCCAGCCGAGCAAGAAGATTCGCCGGGCGCCCTCGCCTGTCCCGGCGTGCCGCGGAAGCCCAAGCACGCTCCCGGCTCGGCGGGACAGGCACCTCCGAACGCTAACCCCAGCCAGTCCACCTTCGCCAACCCTCTTAGCCCTTCACAAGCGTCACCAGTGGCCCCCTATGGCCCCGGGTTCTCTTTTGTTCCAGACGCGAGAGGTCCTTTTGTTCCAGACACGAGAGTTCCTTTCTCTATAAAAAAGAACCCCTTCGGCCGCCCCCGCTAAGCTACTAATCTTCAAAAGGGACCCAAAAATATCGAATTTTACAAAGGACCGAACAGGCTGCCGAAGCACTCTCTGCCGGAAGGGCACGGCTTCAGCGTGCAGCGAAGCCAGCTGCCGTCCTTGCGAGTGTAAGTCCCGCCGGTGGAACTTACCCAGTTGCCACCGTAGCGATAACCGGCGACGGAGCGAGTGACCAAACCGTCGAAAGCCCGGTAGTAAAAATCCTCGATGGCCGGGCGCAAACCCGGTCAGCCCTTCAGGAAGCCCCCGAACCCGAACGATTCCACGAGCGCAGCGGGGATCCCTAAGTTGGTTGGCGCATAACGAATCCGGTTGGCGTCGGCGCGCTATATTTTCGTTTTTCCGCAAAATCTAGCGGTCACGAGGGAAAACGATGAGCGAAAACACCGATGTGAAGTTTCGGTTCCACCTTCAAAATGTGGACTCAGGCGCGAGCGAGGAGACTGTGCGCCGATCGTTCGATGAGGCCATGGTGGCAGCAATTGAAGAGGCGGGCGGAAAGGGGAATATTAACGCAAAGGCCGAGTTCGAAGGGGGATTTCTTGGTGTCGGCGAAACTGTGGTGGTCCTTTGGGTCCTGCATGCGTTGAAGGTGGGGGGAGTTGCATTTGGCACCGGAGCTATGACGGCGGCCGGTAAGTCCTTCTATGACGACTTTCTCGCCCCACAATTGCGGAAGCGCAATTTGCTTCCGTCCAAAGTTGAAGCGGTCGCAACTCCGCCGAAGCCTGAACCACCGGCTGGCTAGTAAGTGAGGACGATGTTCTCTGAGGGATTTTGGCTTGGCTCGGAACGCGCGTATCCAATTCGAATCGGTGTTTGTTGCTCCGATCGTTCGGGCGCAGTTCGATGTGCTGCACGTGCTGGCCGAAGCCATCGCGCCGTCGCTGCCTGATTTGTATCGGGCGGCAACAAACTGGAATCGCATGGTGGTCGCGACAGGCGAGTCGTTTGCAAGGCAGATTCGCAAAGTTCTGACCGTCGAGGACGCAGCCGCAATCTGGGGGCAAGTCCTGCTCGACTTGGACGTACAAAGGCTCGCATCTCCGGCAGCAGCCGTGGTTGCATCGATCACAGCGCGTCTTGAGGCTTCGATCGCCGGATCGTATGATGGCGGCGACCATCTCCTGGCAAGGCATGAGGCGGGGGTCCAGTGGATCAGGGAACTTGGCATCCGGTATCGACTTGCTGCCTTCGAGAATGCCCCCATCTACCCCGTGCGCGCCCACTACAATCCAGATGGCGATGACTACTGCGCCTCCTCCAGCCTCTTTGCGAACGAGATCGGATGGAATCTTCAGCTCGTCGAACGTTCGCTCTATGGCACTTTGATCCTCGAGATGCTCTTCGAGCATGAGTACCTCTCCCATATGCTGCCTAAGAATAGCTTTTTGTCGAAGAGCGTTCGAGAGATCTGGCTCAGTGCAGCTCTTTATTGGGAGCATATTCACCAGGGCGGCGACCCAGCGGCCAAGCAGGTGAAAAAGTTTCTTTGGGAAAAGTTCCGCCGAGAGCTTGGCCGGCATTTCGATCCCAAAGACTTGGAATTTTTCGGTCCGCTGGAACTCGACAAACTCGCAGAGCAGATTCGATTCTGGTCCGAGGAAATCTTTTGGGACATCACGAAAACAATCTTGGAGTGCGCAGATAAGAGAGAGAACGCATTGCTCATCGATGGCTTGCTAAGTACGCTAATGGGCTTGACGCCCCAGGAACTGAAGGCCGGACTGGCCTTAAAACCGGGTAACTGGCCGCTTCTCCAGGAGTTTTATGGCGGCTTATGCAAATAGCTGATAGTATGGATGTTATATTTTTCTTGCCATATAGCAAGTAAAAGCGCATCCTAGTACTGTGTGCTGAAAAGCGATGAATGTGTCCCATCCCAACTACGGTCAGAATTACCAGCTTACGCGGGCGGCCCTGCGGCTTGGCGCCTTCACGGTCTCGGAACTCGAAGACCTGACCGGCGCGGCCAAGAATACGATCTATTCGTTCGTCAGCAAACTACGCCAAGTAGATGCAGGCATGTTGACCTCCGAGGAACTGCAGTCGCTTCGCGGGCGTCCACAGAAGCGCTATAGCCTCACCGGTGCCGGAACCAAGTATTTGGCGGAGTTGAGCTTCGAGCTTGCGTCACGATTCGGCGAGGACAGCGAAGGTTCCCAGCTGCGGCGGACACGTGCCGGAGCCAATGAAGCCATTTTTTTGCCTAGCGACATATACGAGGCGGACCAGGAAATGGTTGTGCAGATCGAAGTTCCCGGGCTGTCTGACGAAGATGTCGACGTCCGGATCGAGCGCAACGACCTGGTGGTAAGCGGTGAATGGCCCGCCTTGCTCAGGCGCCGCGGTGCAACTCCGTACATGGTCGAACGGCAGCACGGCCATTTCGTCCGAGCATACTCTCTCCCGGAGAAGGTCGAGGCGATAAGGAAGGCCGAAGTGAGGAACGGCGTGCTGGAGGTGGTCCTTGAGAAAGCCGCGTCGTCTATTGGCAACGTAGGAGAAGTAGTTGCTGAACAACGCTCAGTTCGGGCGCGGGCTGTGAGCGAGGCTATCAGTGCTGGGATCCGCCAGTACGAAGAGACGACCGAGTCCTAAAGGGACGCGAATGGCCTCTCGCGCACCGTCCTGCCTAGAGACAACTAACTCCCTGGATCCTGGCAATCCCGTGAGGCAAGCTATTTCTGTGGACTGGCGTTGGGAGGAAGTGGTTCGGACCAGGGGGTCGGAGGGTCGAATCCTCTCTCCGACCATCTAAAGCCTGGCGGATGCAGTGTGGTCCGTCCCTATCGCCAGCGATAACCTGCGGAGCCAATTTACACTTTGTCATCACGCCTGGCCCGGCCTGCCGTGGAGCGTGCCGTGGGATCTGAGCGCAGCGGATGCGATCTGGATTTCTATTTTCCACCTAAGACCTCTCCTGCAAGTGACTTCGACGGGCGTGGCGCAGGGACAACATAGGAGATATCCGATGAAGGCAGTAGTCCTGCACGAGTATGGTGGTCCTGAGAAGCTGAAGTTGGAAGACAACGTGCCTGATCCGCAAAAAGGCGGAGATACCGTATTGGTTGCGGCGGCGGCGGCAAGCGTGAATCCGATCGATTGGAAGGTTCGTTCCGGGGCGCGCCAGAAAGATTTTCCCCTGACGTTTCCGGCCATCCTTGGGCGCGATGTAAGTGGAGTTGTGCGCGCTGTGGGTGCGAACGTAAAGCATTTCAAGCCGGGTGACCGCGTCCTTGCATTATCGAATCACACCTATGCCGAGCTGGTAGCGGTTGCCGATTCGGATCTAACCCACCTGCCGGATGGTTTAGATCTGGCGGACGCAGCAGCGATTCCGCTGATTGCATTAACCGGAGAGCAATTGGTCAGGCTTACGACGAAAGTACAGAAGGGGCAGACGGTGGTGGTAACGGGAGCGCTGGGGAGCGTGGGGCGAGCTGCGGTGCACGCGGCGAAGAAGGTGGGTGCCAATGTGATTGCAGGCGTTCGCAAGAAATCGCTCAAGGACGCCGAATCCCTCGGTGTCGCGGGCGTGCTCGCGGTGGATGACGACGATGCAGTGGCAGCGCTCGGCTTTGTGGATGCAATTGCCGATACAGTAGGAGGCGAGGTGGCCGCGAAGCTGTTCAAGAGGATAAAGCCCGGGGGATCCTTTGGGTACGCATCTGTAGTACCGGAGGGGATGGCCGCACTGAACCCGACGGTCACCGTCACCCGCGTCTTCGCGAAGCCTGATCCATCAAAGGTTCGTGAGTTTGCGGATGACGTCCGCGATGGCAAATTCGTTTTGCCCATTGGCTGCCGTTTGCCGTTGCGCAGCGCGGCTGAAGCCCATGTGCTGGGTGAGAAAGGTGGCGTGGGAAAGATCATCCTTCTGATCGCCGGCGAGCCCAAATGATTGCTGGAAAGCGCCGGCTGGCACGAGCCAGCCGGCTGACTTCGATCTCCAAACAACCTACACCTCGACGGTGGCTCTCTTCGCCGCCTTCGCGCTGGCCTTCTCGTGTAGAGCCGCCTGCTTCTTCCCAACGCCGTTTGTATACGCTCCCACGGGAGTCGAGTCGATGGGAGAAGTAGTTTCCGTACCAGGCTTAGGATCGTAGGGGGTCACATCAAGCCCCTGTCCGCCCCTGATCTCCGACTCAACCAAAGTCAAGCCGTTGCTATGGTTCCAAGGACCGGTGAAGTCATTCTCGCCGTACTGGCTCTCGCCAGTCGACGCGTTGAAAAACTGATCGACGAGCTGCGGAGTAGGTTGAATAATACCCACCGCGAATTGCGGCTTCTCCATACTGTCGAGCGCAGCGGTAAATGCACGCATGTGGGTGATCTCACGCGTCATCAGAAATTGCAGCGCTTGTTTAGAACCCTGGTCCTCGGTGAAGCTGATCAGCCGTTCGTACACAATCTTGGCACGTGCCTCAGCCGCAATATTGCTTCGCAGGTCGACCGCCAGATCGCCGGTAACCTTTAGATAATTAGCCGTCCACGCATTGCCCATGGAATCGAAAAGGGCCACCCCACCACCGCCGGCGACGGCCACCAACGGGTCCGCTTCAGCTGCTTCGCGTTCGCTCTTCAGGGGCTTCAAGTGCATCCGAATCAACGCTCCTACTACTTCCAAATGGCTGAGTTCTTCGGTGCCAATGTCCATGAGAAGATCCTTCCGCGCGGCGTCTTCGCAGTTGAATCCCTGAATGGAATACTGCATGGCTGCTGCCAATTCTCCGTTTGCGCCGCCAAATTGTTCCAGCAGCATCTTCCCGAATTTGGGATCTGGTTCACCGATGGTTACGGTATACATAAGCTTTTTGACGTGGTGATACATGAGGCCCCCTTGGGTCTGGTTGAAGGTTCGTTTATTTGGCGATTTTCGTAGCTGGAACTGAAATGCAGGCGCCCACAACAAGTGAGAGTCCCTTCCTACGGCCAAAGTTGCCCCGAGCATCTCAATGAGGTTCTATTCTCCCCTTGACAGCTAGGGTAAGCGCTCATAATCTTTTCTTACCATCGACGTCTAGGGTATTAAGTACATGGCAAAGAACGACCTCCAGGGCGCTCTCGATCTTCTGATCCTTAAAAGTCTTTCGCATCTCGGCTCCATGCACGGCTTTGGCATCATCCTCCACATCGAACGTGTCTCGGATGAGTTGCTCAACGTCGAGGAAGGTTCGCTCTACCCGGCGCTTCACCGCATGGAGCAGAGCGGATGGGTCCGTGCGGAGTGGGCAGTAACCGAGAGCAGCCGCAGGGCCAAGTTCTACAGCCTCACTGCAGCAGGCAGGAAGCAACTCGCGGCCAGAGAGAAGAACTGGGAGCAGGTAGTCAAGGGTGTTCAGGCGATTCTGCACTTCGCATGAGGTGAGGTATGGGCATTTTTCGTCGCATCTGGGCCCTCGGAAGGCGGTCGAAACTCGATCGTGAGATCGAGGATGAACTTCGTGACCACTTGCAGATGCGCACCAACGCCAACATTGCCAAAGGGATGAGCCCGGAGCAAGCAGCGCGCGCCGCCCGTCTGAGGTTCGGCAATCCTGAAGTAGTCAAAGAGCATATCGAGGCAGAGGACGCCGCGCTCAGTCTCGAAAGTCTGTTGCGCGATGTGCGCTATGCCCTGCGCGGATTCACCAGCAGCCCTGGCTTCACCACCGTAGCAATCATCACCCTGGCACTCGGCATCGGCGCCAACACCGCCGTCTTTCAACTACTCGATGCAGTACGTCTCCGTAACCTCCCGATTCAGAAGCCGCAGGAACTGGTTCAACTGAGCATCATAGGGGGGAATCAAGGGTTCGGTGTAAACGATTATCAGTACGACTCCTTCACCGTCCCCATGTGGCAGGAGGTGCGGCTCCATCACGATCCTCTCTCCGGCGTATTTGCCTGGCGCGAGGCGGACATGATGGTAGGCCAGCCCAGGGACGCGAAACGTGTTCACGGGCTCGAAGTGAGTGGGGAATTTTTCAACGTGCTTGGCGTTCTGCCCTGGCAGGGGCGGCTCATCGAACCGCAGGACGAAGCCGGCTGCGATCTGTCGAAGGTCGTCGCTAGTTATCCATACTGGAAAGCGCAGATGGGCGGCCAACCCATCACGCCGAATACCACCATCGTGGTCGAAGGCCACGCGGTGCAGGTGCTGGGCGTGACCCCGCCTTCCTTCTTTGGGTTAGTTGTGGGAGAGCGCTTCGACCTCGCCTATCCCACCTGCATCCCGCCAAATCCGCACCGCGAATTTTTTATCCTCTCGGTAATGGGACGCCTCAAGCCGGGCTGGGATCTCGCCCGCGCATCCGGTTACTTCACCTCGATAAGCCCCGGTCTCTTCGAGAGCACAGCACCTACCGGCTATGACGCGAAGCATGTAAAACTTTTTAAGTCCTTCAGGTTGGCCGCGTATCCAGCCGATGCCGGGGTGAGCAAGCTACGCAACGCCTATGACTCATCGCTGCAGTTGCTGCTCGCCATCACCGGGCTGGTGCTGCTCATCGCCTGCGCCAATCTGGCCAACCTGATGTTCGCCCGCGCCAACGCGCGTCAGCGTGAGATGGCCATCCGCATGGCGCTTGGCGCATCGCGTCGCCGTATGTTGCGGCAACTGCTCATCGAAAGCCTACTGCTCGCGTTTGGCGGAGGAGCGTTGGGCGTCGCGCTGGCGCAACCCCTCAGCCGGGCTCTGGTTGCGGCGCTCGGCACCAGCCAATCTTCCATCCATCTGGCCATCGTCACCGACTGGCGAGTGTTGCTATTCGCGGCGATGGTGGCCACGCTCACTTGCATTGTCTTCGGCACTATCCCTGCGATGCGCGGCGCCAATGCCGATCCTATCTCCGCACTCAAGTCCGGCGAGCGTGGAATCTTTGGCAATCGCCAACACTTCTTCGTCCAGCGCCTGATGGTCATCACCCAGATCGCGGTCTCGATGGTGCTGCTCGTCGGAGCACTGCTTTTCGTTCGCAGCTATCGAAATCTGATGACGCTCGACCCAGGCATGCGCGAAAGCGGCATCACGATTGGCCACTTCGGTTTCGACGCATTGAACATCAAGCCTGAGAACGAAGCAGAGTTCAAGCGGCAATTAGTCGAAAACGTGCGCGGCATCCCTGGCATTCAAAACGCTGCCGCGACCACCAACACCCCGCTCGGCGGAGGCAGCTGGGGCCACAACGTGCATATCGGCTCAACCGAGGGCAGCAGCAGATTCACCTACGCTAGCCCCAGCTACTTTGCCACCATGGGCATTCCGCTGCTCACCGGTCGCGGCTTCACCGACGCGGATACCAACCATGCGCCCTTTGTCCTCATCGTCAACCAGGCCTTCATCCGGAAGTTTATTGGCACAGCCCAGCCTATCGGTCAACTAGTGCATGTCATGCCGGAGCCCAGGTATCCGGAGCGCACATATCAAATCATTGGAACCATTCCTGATACCAAGTACCAAGATCTGCGCGAAGACACCCCACCCATCGCCTTTGTTCCCGCCGCACAGCTCCCGGTGGAAGCGCAAGGTGCGTGGGACGCGATGATGATCGCCTCCAACATGGGGCCGGACGCGATCACTGCCATTCGACACACCCTGGAAGCGAAATATCCAACCATTACTATGCAGTTCTTCGACTTTCAGCAGGAGATCCGCGACAACCTGGTTGGCGACCGCATGATGGCCATGCTCTCCGGCTTTTTTGGCCTGCTCGCCGCCCTGCTCGTAGCAGTCGGCCTCTATGGTGTGCTTTCCTACTTCATTACCCGGCGGCGCAACGAGATCGGCATCCGCATCGCGCTCGGCGCCAAGCGCAGGCAGGTGATCGCCCTGGTTATGCGCGACACCGCGGCCATGCTGTTAACCGGCATCGTTATAGGAACGGCGCTCGCGCTCCTCGCCGGACGGGCAGCCACCGCCATGCTCTTCGGCCTGAAGCCCTATGATCTCGCAACGCTGGCCTTCGCTATCGCGCTGCTCGCAGTCATCGGAATCCTGGCCAGCCTGTTGCCGGCGGTCGAAGCCTCAAATCTCGACCCGGTCGCAGCTTTGCGCGCTGAGTAAATATTTGTCATCTCACTGGAGAGACCCTATTCGACGATGGTGAGAACCGGGCATATCGCGTCAACAATGAGCTGAAAGGCCCCGGAAGTCCTGAACTCAATGCCCAGATGAGAAGCCTTTCTTATGCCCAGCACCAGAAGGTCGATGTCATGGTCCTTGATATGCTGCAGGATCTGGCGGTGGGCATCGCCAACCTCTACAAAGGTTCTCGGGTTGGAGAACTCTTTGGCACGCTTAGGCAAACATTCCTCGAAAGCTAGGGCGAAGCTGTGACTGAGTTCGCGCAGCCTGTCCGGTCGATTCAGGGACTTTCGCTCAATGACATTGAGCGCATTGATACTCGCTCCGAATGCCTCAGCGAACCACTCTGCGTACATAGCCGCTCGGACCGCCGCAGGAGTGAAATCCGTCGCGTACAGTATGTGTTTGAAACGCAAATCTTCAGTCGCGGCATACTTCACCTGGGGGCCCACCGTCAAAACTGGCCAGGAGGTTGAGCGGAGAATCTCCTCAGCCACCGATCCAATGATTTCTCGCTCAATCCAGCCTCCGCCGTGGGTCCCCAGGACCATCAACGAAGGTCCGTGGCTATCTGCAAGCTCCACCAGCACTTTCTTGGGATCGCCCTCCACCAGGGCTGGAAGCGCCTGCACTCCGTTACGCGACAGCTTCTTAGCTTTCCGGTAGAGGAGAAAATTGAGGTCCTTCCTCTGTTGGCTGATGAGCGCTGGATCGAACTCTACCTCCATCGCAGCCTGCGAAAGCGTAAAGGCATGGGCGACCAGAAGTTCAGCCGAGAAGAACTTCGCCAGGAAAGCCGCATAGAAGCCGACGTTTTGGCAGCAGAGAGAAAGATCGGTTGCATATACTACAGCTTTCACTTTCAACTTCGTACTTTCTTCCTCTGCATGCACGGCCTGTACCTCCCGATGAAAAAAGCTTCAATCGAAGCCACAATCAGCGCTGTCGCGTATCCTGGAGCAACACCGTACCATGCCCTTTCAGGTTTAGGTTTCGATCACGGGTTGGTTCCGATCTGATAATTCAGAGCCGCAAGGCTCAACTTGTATTGATACTGCGCATTGGTGTTGTCAATGGCAGCGCTGGTCTGCTGCAGTTGCGCCTGGCTAAGTTCCACAATCGAACTGAGTCCAAGCTGGTAGCGGGTCTGCGCCAGCTGCAGGCTCAAATTCGCTTGCTTGAGCAACTGCGCGGTCACTCCGATTCTTTGATAGGCAGTATTCGCCTGCAGCCACGCGGTGCGTACGTCGCGAACGATCTGATCGCGCAAATCCCTGGTGCGTTCCTCATCCGCGCGCGACCGGTAGGCCGCCTCCTTCGCTTCTGAGGAGTAGAGAAAGCCGTTGAAGATAGGAATATTCATGTTGACGCCAACCGCGCCCCACCAGTTCGAGACGTAGTACTGATCCGTGCGAACGGGCACTGATCCGATCGTGCTGAGTGCGCTGATCGAAGGGAGAAGTTGATCCCACTGGGCGCGTGCGAACTTTTGCGCCGATTGTTGCCCTAAAATCCGCGCCTGCAGATCTGGACGCTGGGCCAATGCAGACTGCACGAGCTGATCATAATCAGTAGGAGGAGCATTGGGGTGCGCCGAATCGTCCACCAGCTCATAGGTGGTTTCGTGGTCCAAACCAAGCACGGCATCGAGCGTAGCCATGGTGGCATCCGCATTGTTTTGCGCATCGAGCTGAAGCAGTTGTGACTGCGATAGGTTTACATCCGCAAAACTAAGATCGAGCGTAGACCTCAGCTTGTTCTGTGTCATCTGGTTCACTTGCGACTCCGTTGCCTGGCGAGTGGCTACGGTCTGTTTGGCAACTTGAAGAATAGCCTGTGCGGTCAGCGCGTCGTAGAAAGCCTGATCCGTAGCCAGAACAATCTCTTCCTGGGTCGCCAGTGCGTCAGCGTTGGCTGCTCTTTCCTGCAGCTTCTGCGTCAGCACCAAATTGTGTGTTCGCCCAAAGTCGGTGATAAGTTGCGTTACGTTGGCTCCCGCCCCGGCGTGAGTCAACAGCCTTGAGGCGGTGAGCGACCCGGCGGAGATGCGGCTTGCGTCCAAGGCCTTCTCGGCGGTGATGTTGCCATTCGCCGTGGGGAGTTCGGCCGAGCGCGCTTCGCGCACCACCTGATGTTGCGCCAGGGCCAGCAGCTTGCTCACGCTGATGCGCGGGTTGTTCTTGAGGGCCATCTGTTCGGCTTGCGCCCGCGTCAGTTGGTCCCTCGTGGTTGTAGCGGGTGCGGCTCCGGCCTGTACGTTCGGTGCCGAAAGATTAAGACCGTTGGCGACCGGAGCGCTGGGCAGTTCGGCCACCACTGCGGGCGACTGCGCCAGCGCTGGCACTGAGAGCAAGACGGCA
Organism: uncultured Acidobacteriaceae bacterium; assembly: GCA_963787145.1. Classification (GTDB taxonomy): domain Bacteria; phylum Acidobacteriota; class Terriglobia; order Terriglobales; family Acidobacteriaceae; genus PALSA-350. The sequence continues at coordinate 14,452 of CAWBBY010000037.1, read as the reverse complement.
GTGATGACTGCGCCGACCCCTTTCATGCCTGTGCCTCCTGCTGGAGACCGGTTTTTCGTTCGCGGCGTGTGTGGATTACCAGGTAGACCGCGGGGACCAGAAACACCGTCACGACGACGGAGACGCCAAGGCCGCCGATGATCGCGCGCGCGAGTGGTGCGTACTGTTCGCTACCTGCCTCAAAGCCAAGAGCCATGGGAATCATTCCCAACAGCGTCGCCAGAGAGGTCATCAGAATCGGACGCAGCCGCACTTTGCACGCTTGAACGGTAGCTTCCAGCAACGGCAGCCCTTTTTCGTGCAGGATGCCGGAGAACTCAACGATGAGAATACTGTTGGAGACGACGATGCCCGTCATCATGATGATCCCCATCAATGACATGATGTTTAAGGTACTTCCCGTAAACACCAGGATCATCATCACGCCGGCAAGTCCTGGAGGGATCGCCATCAGGATGATGAAGGGATCGATGAAGGATGTAAATTGCGCCATCAGGATGAGGTAGACAAGAGCAATGGAGATGAGCAGTCCTAGACCGAACTCTTTGAAGGACTCGTTCATGCTCACCGCCGCCCCCCGTACTCTGAGTGTCGTATTCTTGTCGGTCTTCGTATCTGCTACTAGTTTGTTGATGTCTTTCCCCACCGTCTGCAGCGCTTCACTGCGCGTAGCGACGTAGATATCGATCACGCGCCGGATCTGGTAATGGTCCACTTCGGTCGGGGTATTGATCTCCTTGATGTCTGCCACCGATCCCAGGGGTGTGTAACCCGTGGTGTGTGCGCCAACAAAGAGGCTGCCCGCATTATCGCCTGCGCCTCTGCCCTCCTCGGATGGGGAGTAACCCACTGGCCGTACTCCGCGCAGTGGTATGTTCTTGAAGTCCTCCATGCTCATATGGTTGATAACGCGATTAGCGTACTGGACCGTAACCAGATAGTTGTTGCCGGTCTTGGGGTCGATCCAGTAGCTCGGCGCGACCTGGCCGTCCGAGGTAAGAGCCGTGATTACGTTATCCACAACATTTTGCGCTGAGAGACCGATCAGGCTGGCCCGTTCGCGGTCGATATTCAGTAACAGTCCCGGATAATTGAGATCCTGAGGAATGTAGACGCCGCTCACATTGGGGAGGGTCTTGATCTTGAGTGACAACTGCTGTGCCAGATCGTAAGCGCCGTGAAGATCCATGGAGCTGACCTGTACGTCGATCGGAGCCGGGAGGCCCTGATTAATGACCGAGTCGACCAGGCCGCCGGCCTGGAAATAAGTTGTCAGCTCCGGCATCTCCCGCGAAAGCCTTCGTCGCACCCGTGACATGTACTCGTAGCTTCCAACGCTGTGATCTTCCTTCAGGCTGGTCTGTACAAACGCGGTGTCCATGGATGCATTTGTGGTGTAGATAGCGGAGAGATCGGGATAGACCCCGATGTTGGAAACGATCATGCCGAGATCGGCCGGCTTGACCGTTTCGTGGATGATCTTCTCTACCTTGGCGATGTACTGATCGCTGACCTCGAGGCGACTGCCGCTGGGCATTCGGACATCAATGACGAACTGTCCCGGATCAGTACGCGGAAAGTAAGCACGGCCCAGAAAAGGGAAGAGAACCAGAATGACCAGGGCTACCCCGGCGAGGATTCCCACGGCCGTAAATCCTGGCCTTACGAGGAGCCTCTTGGCCAACGCCTCATAGCGCTCCAGCATTCGCTGAAAGTACCGATTGAAGCGGTCAACTATCCTGCGGAAGAATGACACCTTTCCATGCCCGGCCCCGGTTTCTTCATGGGAAATACGGATAAACGTCGCGCAGAAGAGTGGCACCACGGTCATGGCGAAGATATACGACGCAAAAATGGAAAGCACGACCCCCAGTGCCAGTGGCGTGAAGATATATCTGCTGACACCGGAGAGAAAGGTGACCGGGAAAAAGACGATGGATGTAGTCGAGGTCGCGGCCAGCACGGCAAGGGAAACTTCCATGCCCCCCTGCTCGGCCGCGGCTCGCGGTGGTACACCCATCTCCATAAAGCGAAAAATATTTTCGAGCACCACCACCGAATCGTCGATGAGACGTGAGAAGGCCAACGCCAAGCCACCCAACAGCATGGTGTTGATCGAACCACCCATGGCATCGGTCAAGAGCAGACATACCAGGGCGGAGAGCGGGATTGACAGCAGCACCGCAAAGGTCGCCCGCGGATTGCCCAGGAAGAGGAGAATCATCAGCCCCGTTAGAACCAGGCCGATCGAAGCTTCCTTAAGCAGATTCTTGATCGCCAGTTTAACGAAGATCGATTGGTCGAAAACCACGGCAGTCTTCAGGCTGTCAGGAATATCGACCAGGTGTTTAATCGCGGCCTTCATGCCATTCACGATTGTGATGGTGTTGCTGTCGCCCCCCTGCTTGAAGATTGGAACGTACACCGACCGCTGCCCATCGATGCGAACGATGTTGTACTGCAGCGCTCCGGCGTCTTCGGCGTGCCCGACATCGGCAACCAAGACGGATGAGTTTCCATAGGACTTCAGCGGCATGGAGTTCATGTGTTTTGCATCGGGGAACTGACTATTGGCGTAGATGTTGTAGTCTTTGCTGCCTATGCGCACGTCGCCCGCGGGCAGGATAAGGTTCGAGCTGTTGACCGACTCGACGACGTCGTTGAGGCTCATGTTGTGGGCCTCTAGCTTCAGGGGATCGACGTATATCTGAATCTGCCGGTAAGTGCCCCCGTAAGGCTGCGGCACCGAAGCTCCCTGTACGTTGGATATCTGGTTGCGCACCTGGAACTGCGCGATGTCTTTAAGTTGGGTTTCGTTGAGGCCCTGGCCTTTCAGCGTAACCAGGCAGACTGGCTGGCTCGAAGCATCCATTCCCAGCACGACGGGGGGCAATGTTCCCTGCGGTAGTCGGCGGAGGTCGGCCATGGCGAGGTTGGCGATGTTGCTGAGCGCGGCATTCGGGTCCGTGCCTGGTTTGAAATAGATTTTGATCAGGCTGACGCCGGTCAGAGAACGCGACTCGGAGTGATCGATGTTCGCGCCCAGGGTGAAAAAGCGCTCAAACGTGTTCGTAATATCCGCCTCGATCTGCTGCGGCGGCATACCGTTATAGAAGGTTGCAACAACAACCACAGGGATATCGATCTTGGGAAAAAGATCGACCGGCATGCTAAACACATTGAAGACGCCGACCAGCATGACCATCAGGCACAGCATGATGATGAAATAGGGATACTTGAGGGCAAACTTGGGCATTACTGTACTCCCTCCTCATCGTGTAGATCGATCGTGCTGTTCGGGGCGCGGGTAACGTCATTGGCAGGCGTGGGCGTCAGGACCGGTCGAACCAACTCACCTTCCTGATACTTGCCTTGACCCCCAACGATGACATGCTCACCTTCCTCAAGGCCGCTCTTGATCTCAGCCAGTTCTGATCCCTCGAGGCCCACCTGGACGGTCCGCTCACGGACATGGTTCTCACCGTCGACGACGTAAACGACTTCCGTAGCGCCGCGCAAGACGAGCGCCTCCACCGGGATGGTAAGCACGTTCTCAACGTGGCCGAGTTGCAGTTGGGTGTTCGCATACATCCCGGGATCGATCGACAGATCTTTATTAGGAACGTCGACCTCCGTTTCCATGGTTCTGGTTTCGAAATTTACGCTGCGCGTGAAGCGAACAATTTTTCCTGTAAAAGAACGGCCCAATGCATCCACGCGAATCTGCAGCTCATCGCCAACCTTGATATATTTCACCGCGTCTTCCGGCACCGGCATGCGCAAACGCAGCAGGCCGCTCTCGGAGAGCTTTACGATCGGCAGAGCCTGATCGTTTGAATCCCTTCCCGACTGAATCAGCGCTCCAGTATCCGCATAGCGCCAGGTGATGACTCCATCCAAGGGAGCGACGACCTTTGTATATCCCTCTATCGCCCTGACCCTGTCACTATCCGCGACAGCCACTTGAGAGGCCCCCCGCGCTGCCGCCAGCGCTGCTTTTGCTGCATCCACCTGGGCCGCTGCGGAAAGGTCCTTCGACTGGGTATCATCCAGCTCCTGTTGAGCGATCAAGCCGGGCTGGGCTTTTGCCGCCTCTTGCATACGAGCGTTGTTTGCATGGAGCGCAGCATATTCAGCCTCCGCCCTGGCCACATCGTGCTGGGCGCGAACGATTTCATCCTTTCTCTGGCCCACTTGGGCAACGGTCCCCTCCAACTGCGCCTGCAACTCGGGAACCTCAAGGATGGCAATTGCCTGCCCTTGCCGGACCTTGTCCCCTATGTCCACGTATATGTGCTTAATAAATCCAGAGACCTTGGGATGGACGTCAATCACCTGGTAGGCCTGGAACTGGCCGGCCAAAGACAGCGCATGGGTGATTGACCCTCGCTTGACCGCAGCCACAGTCGCCGATGATATTTCCGCAGCTTTAGCGTCTGGGTCGCTGCTCTTGCAGGCAACAGTTACGTTCGAAGCGATGAGAGAAAGGATCGCAACAAGAGTGGAGAACGTTCGCTTTCGCATAGATGGAATACACCCGTTTCGTCGAGTTTGCAGAGGTCCCCAAGCAAGACAGGACTCCCGGGGTGAGCGAGCGCACCGGTCGATGCCCGATAGCGTAGACCCACCCGCGACTAAGTAGCCAATTTCTAGGAGTTTGAAACTAGGACGAAGGAGTCGGAGGAGGTCTGAAAAAAAACGCGTTTAGGCCCGCGCTTAACGATACGAGCCACGGCCTGGTGCGCTCTTGCTCCGTTTGAATGGCTCCCGAAATGGGAGGGAGCCCCAAGATCCACGAAAAAAGCATCAGGGTGAAAAGCCCGCGTACGATGTCGCTCGGAGCCTTCGCGGTGCCCGTCAGGAGACCAGCGGTCACCGTGGCCTGCTCATTCTTAGAGAGTAGTTTTGCTTCTGGGAGCTGGTGATATGTGGAATGTTTTGGGTAGTACAGAGAGAGCTTATATTGCAGGCCCCAGGTGAAGACACAAATCGCCAACCCAACGAAAACGAAGCTGAGTCTACAAAGGCGAGGTCGAAATGTGCCAGAAACCTTCACGTCTTAGGAAGTTAAGTCTAACATTGCGAAGAGAGAAACCTCTGCATCGAAATTTGATACACGTTCTAATCCTTTGGTTGCCTGGGCTCTTTAGCCGGTCCTCGCGAGAGCCCGGAACAATGATGGATTTCAGCCGGAATTGACACGCGATAAGGCAGGCTGTTGAGCTGGGCTCTCGCAGACTGGTAGTTGAGCGCGGAAGCAAGTAGTTTTGTGGACTACGACAATTCCTGAGCAAAGCTGCCGTCCGTCAGGTCTTTGCCAGATTCATCATCTGGCGGACCCTGTCTCCACGCTAATCGTCTGTAACGGCGGTCCCGAAGGGGATCAAGGTCTTGATCTGATCTGTTCCGGAAATGCCAACAATCTTCCAGCGCCCTCCGCTCTTCTTGAGATGAAAGGTTTGCACCTCATTTCGATTGGTGTAGACATATTCAACCCTCAGGCGTGCCTCTACGTCACTCGGCTGATCGGCCATAGAGAGTGCGACGCTTTGAAACGAAGAGCTTTGCGCAGTCAAGTAAGTAACAAATTGCGTTTTTCCACTCTCGCGAATCGCCTGCTGAATCTGTTGCTGCAGCGGTCCCGAAAAAGTATCGACATAAACGGCTGTGTCACCCGCGCGTGCGGCATCGAGCATTCCATACACGGTATCCTCGGGGGTCTGGGTGCGCGGCCGTGAGTGGGATAAGAAGTCTGTTACGTTGACCGGCACCCGCCAAATGTGGGTACGAAGGAACAGCAGGCTGAGCAAGACCAGCATAAAAAATCCGGTCAATACAGCGGGCCGTCTGACTGGATTCATCGCTGCGTAGCTCCATCCAGATTAGCGGGGGGAGTGGGCGCGGAGTTGTCTTGCCTGCCAATCACGCTCAGATCAAGGTTGCTGTTTGCGTCGACAATCAGCTTTTTCAGCTTCGGAAGGATGAGTTCCATAGCCTCGAGATACACCCGTGTGCTCGTGACCTGTGGAGTCTTGCTGTATTCTGCGGCGACCGCCGTAAACCGTGCACTGTCTCCTTCGGCCCGCTTGATTTTGCCATCGGAGTAGGAATGAGCCAGATCGAGAAGCTGGTCAGCTTCACCGCGGGCCCGGGGCAGAAGGTCGTTGGCGTAGCCGTCCGCCTCATTCACGATGCGGAAGGCGTCGGAACGCGCTCCGGCAACACTACGAAAGGCCTCCACGGTCTCAGGTGGCGGCGATACGCTTTCAATGTTGATGCTGGAGAGCAAGGCCCCCGTACGGTAGCCATCAATGATTGTCTGGGCCGTCTTAAGAACGTCGTTTTGTATCGCCAGTTTCTGCGTGGTGAGAATGTCGTCTACCGTGGTGTGGGCGACGCGTCGAACCAGCTCCGACTCAACCGCTAAACCGACGATGCGATCGGGATTCTGCGCCTGGAACAAAAAGTCCCTCGGGTTGCTGACGGAATACTGGACAACGACACGAATATTCAGCAGGTTCTGATCTCCGCTGAAGAACTCGGAGTTAGCCGTCTGGGTTCGTCCAAGCACGCTGTCTGGTATCTCTCCACCCACGACACTGCGTCGCAACTCGCGCACCTTGAGCCTGTAAACCTTGTCGATCGGCCACGGCAAAGCATAGTGGATGCCGGGAAAAACGCGCGGCTCAACGACCTTACCCCATTGCGTCACTAATCCCTGCTGGTCTGTCTGCACAATATAGATTCCCGAAAGCAGCCATGCACCGACGAGATACCACAGGACGTGACGATATCGCCGTCCTCGCGGGGGAGTCGGCCTCTTCGCTGGGATTGCAGCCGGTACAGGTGGCGAAATGAGGATGCTCATTTCGCTGCTCCCTGGCCTTTCGTGAGGATCTTCAGCAGGTCAGAATCCGAGCTGAGAATAATGGTCGTCTTGTCGTCGAGGATCTTCTTGTACGACTCAAGGGTGCGGGTCAACTTGTAGAATTGCGGATTCTTCGAATACGCTTCACCGTAAATGCGGGTTGCTTCCGCATCGCCTTGACCGCGAATCGTCTCCGCTTCCTTATAAGCCGCGGAGAGAATCCCTTCCTTCTCGCGATCTGCATTCGCACGGATGGCCAGAGCTTGTTCTTCTCCTTCTGCGCGGTACTGCATGGCGATGCGGCCGCGCTCTGCCCGCATGCGGGCAAAAACATTCTGTTTATTCTGTTCCGGCAAGTTGAGCCGCTTGATACGCACATCCTCAATAGTGAGACCGTATTGCTGCAAGGCTGCGCGGTCACTGCTGGCGGTGATGCTCTCCAGGATCGAAGCACTTTGCAGCTTAGTCTTGTCTGTCGAAACCAAGGCATCCAGATCTTCATTGCCAAAGGCGGCGGAAAGGCCGGACCAGATGATGTCGTGCAGGCGCATCTCCGCCGAGGGAACATCCCCGACGCTCTGCAGGAAGCGGTTGGGATCTTCAATGCGCCAGGCAACGTAGTTTTCGATGACCAGGTTTTTCTTGTCCCGGGTCAGAAACTCCGACGGCGCCGGATTGTAGATCCGTAGGCGCTTGTCAAAACGCAGAGCGGACTGAAAAAACCACTTCGCGTGGAGTCCAGCTTGCGTGACCGTTCGCACCGGACGGCCAAATTGCGTGATCAAGGCGAATTCAGTCTCGCTGACGGTGTAAAGGGAGAGCCAGGCGAGCAATGCGCCAACAGCAGCGGCGATCAAAAGCGTTTTATTGCGTGTCATAACCGGTCTACTCCGCGGGCAGAGGCCGAATTCCATTCGGCAGTTGGACGCCATTCTGTAACAGATACAGCTGACGTTTGCTGGTGGTTTTGTCGACGATCAACTTGTTTCGGCCGGGAAGCACCTGCTCAACGGTCTCGAGATAGAGGCGCGAGGCGGTTACGTCGGGCGCGAGGCGATAGGCGGCAGCGGCAGAATCGAAGCGGTTGGCATCACCGCTGGCCCGCGCGGTGCGCCCCACCAGGAATGCATTGGCATTCTGCAGCATCGCGGCTGCATTGCCTCGGGCGAGCGCAATTTGCTCGTTGCTATAACCCTCCGCTTCGTTGATCAGCCGGCTCTTTTCTTCAAAGGCATCGGAGACCTCGCGGAAAGCATCGACTACTTCAATCGAGGGATGAACATCCTCCAACTTCACCTGCAACACATGAACGCCGGAGTCATAGCGGTCAAGCCTCTCTTGCAATTGCTCCCGTGCGGTGGCCTCAATCCCGCGGCGGTTCCGCGTCATCACATCGTCGAGCGAGGATGAGGTCACCACGCTTTGCATCACTGCTTCCGCCGCCGACCGCACCGTAAGATCGGCGTCGACCTGGTGAAAGAGAAAATCATCGGGATGCTCCGGAATGTAGTGCACCGTGGCATTCAGTTCCAACATGTTCTGATCGCCGGAAAGCATGAGAGACTCTTCCGGGATGCTCTGAAAGCGTCCGCTACGGTGCTGCACGTTCCATTCGTACGCCGCCGGCTCGCCCACGCCGTTACCACTAGCGTTGGAGCGAAATCCGATCTCCACCACCCGCACCCGCTGCGCCCTGACCCGGGTTAGCTTGTCGATTGGCCAGGGCAGCTTGTAGTGCAGACCCGCCTGCCGATCGGAGGGCAGCTTGCGTCCAAAGCGCTGGATGACGCCAACCTCGTCCGTGCTGAGCACGTAAACGCCGCTCAGAGCATATAGCGCAATTGCTTTGTAGAGCAGAGGCTTCCGAATACGTGGCCACAGCGATACGAACCGTGCGGCAAGCGAGCTGAACTCGAAATGCTCCACGCGAGCATTGACCCAATCAAAGGCTTGGCTGATCCCCTGGGCGAACGGCAGCCGCTCCCAAGTCGACGCGAAGCGTTGCCTCCACTCTTCGGTCGAGGAAACATGGAGCAGGCGCAGAGAGTTCATCATCACCAGGAAAGAAGAAAGCTGGTGCGTGACGGCGGCCCCCACCGGGCCGATCTTGCCGGTCGCAGCGCAAATAACAGCGGTTGCATTAAAAAGCCCGGCGAAGAGAAATATGTTTTGCCACGCAGTGCGCACCGCGCTCCGGCTCACGCGGAAGAGCTCTGGCAGCCTCTGGAGCGAATGAGGAAGGAAGACCACATCGGCAGCCTCGGCCGTGACGTCGCTGGCCCCGTCCATGGCAATGCCGACGTAGGCCGTAGCCAAAGCCGCCGCATCGTTCAGGCCATCGCCTGCCATGGCGGGCTTGTGTCCTTCGGCGCGAAGCTTCTCCAGCAGTTCGACCTTCTGCGCTGGGAGCAAGCCTGCTTCGAGATGTGAGATCCCCAGTTGCTGGGCAATCAACTCCGCCGCCCGCCGGCGATCGCCGGTAAATATCCTCTGGTCGATTAACCCAAACTCACGCAGCGCGGCGAGCGCCTCGCGGCTTCCTTCGCGGAGATGATCGCGAAAGAGAATCGCGCCCCGAAACACTCCCGCATCGGCTACCAGCACTGGCGTGGCTCCCTGTTCATCTGCATCGCTGATAAACGACTCGATCCCGGTGACGCCATTCTCCCGCAGGAGCTCCGCATTGCCGGCGAGAATCTTGCGCCCATCCAGGTAGCAGAACGCGCCCCGGCCGGGGATGATTTCCGCGCTCTGTGGAGTGCGGGGACTGATGCGCCGCCGATCAGCCTCGCTCACAATCGCCCGCGCCAGTGGGTGTGCGGAAGCGTGTTCGGCGGATGCGGCGAGCGAGAGCAGTTCGTCGGGTGCGACCCCAGCGGCAAGGACTTGGGAGATTTGAACCTTGCCCTCGGTGACCGTGCCGGTCTTGTCGAAGACGAGCACATCCGCTTTGGCAGCTCGTTCCAGAACGTCGCCGCCTCGTACCAGGATGCCGCGCCGCGCCAGCCCCCCAATCGCGGCGACCATTGCTGTAGGCGTCGCCAGAATCAGCGCGCAGGGGCACGCAACAATTAACACAGAGACGGTGCGCAGCCAGTCGCGCGTAAAGCCATAGGTCAACGCAGCCGAGAGCAGCAGTGCGGGAAGAAAGTACTTGGCATAGCGGTCGGCAGTGCGCTCCACCGGGGAGCGCCGCTCGCTGGCCTGCTTGACCAGTTCGACGACCTGGGCAAGTGTGGTATCTGATCCGCTCCGGGTGACACGAATGCGCAGCAGCACATTTTGATTCAGTGTTCCGGAGAAGACCTCATCGCCTGGCTTCTTGTCCTGGGGCAGCGGCTCACCATTGATCGAACTCTCATCAATGGTTGAGAAACCGCTTTCGATCACTCCATCTGCGGGTATGCGCTCTCCGCTGCGCACCAGGATCGTATCGCCTGGGTGCAGCTGCTCGGTGGAGATGGTCTGTTCGTTTCCGTCACGAAGCACGGTAGCCGATCGCGGCATCTGTTCGACGAAGCGTTCGATGGCCGCGGTGGTTCGTTCCGCCGCATAGGACTCCAAACCCTCGCCCACCAGCACAATAAACATGGCCTCGGCCGCGGCCAGATATTCGCCCGCCAGCAGGGCTGCTACCACGGCAACGCAAAGGGCAATATCAGCGGAGATCCGCTTTTCCAGCAACGCCTGGATGGAGCCGTAGAACGTCTTGTATCCGGCGAGCAGGGTTATGATGATCGCCGTATTCACGCCGAATACCGTTCGGAAGATCCCGAGCCAGTTGAGCAGCAGCAGTATTCCCACGCCTGCCGCAAAGGAGTAGTAGAGAATTCGCTCTCGCCGCTCTTCGCTCATCGACCTAATGACTCCTTTGTGCCCCAGTCAGGTTGCGGAGAAAAGCTTGGTCCTTGAAGGGTACCGGCTTAAGAGTTTGCGTGAGAACTACCCCTCCAACTTGAGTCCCGTTAGGGACGGCTGAGAGTCAGAGCTGTCCAAATTAGCGGATTGGTCGACCCTGTAGCGTTGATTTTATTGGACAAACGAGTGCTGCAACCGGTCATTGCAAAATCAGGTTGGGGTGAGGGGAGCGGTAGATTGAGAAACGTGCTGTCCAAGTGTTTTGCTATAGAGCTCCCGATTGTAGGGCGATTTAGGTTTTTTGACGGTCGGCTAGGTTTCAGCTGTCCTAAAGAAAGCTAAGAAAATTAGAGCGCCAGCCGAAGCTGATCATGAATTCCTGCCAGGGCAGGCGGCGGTTCAAAAGGACAATCTAACCAAGCCCACAAGTCGCGGTATACGAACAACTGCTGGCGCAATAAGGCCACTAGATTGGAGAGCGACCAATCGAAGGTTGATTTCAGCTTCAGATATTTCAGAATCAACATGGCGATCAAGGCGGTCCAGATCTGCGTCTTTAGGGCGTTGGCGCTGGTGCCTACAAATGTCTTGACCCGCAAAGACTGCTTGAGGGCCTTGAAAAAAGTCTCGATCTGCCAACGATCGCGATAGATTTTCGCAATCGTGCTGGCAGCAAAATCCAGTTTGTTGGTAAGAAATTCGAACTTCTTGCCTGTCTCTGGATCGCGCACTGCCACCCGCCTGACCGGCACCCCGGTGCGGTAACCGCGGTGGCCCAACAGCACCATCTGATCGGACAGGATGTTGCCCTTTTCCGGGATCGGCAGCTCCTTGACTACCTTCCGATAGCTGTTCCACCGTTGCCGGGTCACGAAGTACACACCTTGCGCGGTCAAGCTGGCGAACCACTTGTAATCGGTATACCCACGATCGAACACCAAAATCGTGCCCGGTTCTAAAACCAGCTTGCGCGCTACCTGGATTTCCGCCTTGCTGGCTGGCTCGATCACCGCGTACTGGGGCAGATATCCGTCGTGATCCAGCAACAAATGCAGTTTCACTCCACCTTTGGTCCGGCGGAACCGGGCCCAGTCATACATCGTCGCGCTGAGGTCAATCACACTGCCATCCAAACTCAGCAACTTGTTCTTAAAGCGGAATTTCTTCCCTCCCCGCACCTCCCGCTGACACTTTTCCAGCAACTGCTCAAACACCGTCTGGTACAGCTCCCATGGTCTATGTTCGTTGGCGTAGGCCAACGTCGAACGCTTAGGGCACTGATCCACCCCCAGATGCCTCAACTTGCCTTCGCAGGCCGCCAGCCCTCCGCAGATCTCTCGCAACGACTGCGCTCTGCCCAAATGACAGAACAACATCGCCACCATCTGGCTCCAACTGCTAAATCCACGAGCGTGATGCTCCGCTCGATGCTGGCAAACCGCTTGTTCAAACTCGACCCGAGAAAATACCCCCAAAACCTGCGAAAAAATACTGCATACTCCACTCATGGCGGAAAGCTCCTCCTGATTGAGATTGGTTTTCCTGGAAGAAATCCCAACCTCAACCTAGCAGGCTTTCCGCCTCATTCATAAAACCTAATTTGGACAAGACTGGCTGAGAGTAGCCCAGGACGTAAGTCCTGGGTTGGCTTGTGCCAGCGATCAGTCCCGAAGGGACGGCTGAGAATGACCCAGGACGCGGTCCCGGGTGACTGCGCCGACTCGCGAATCGTCCATTTCGGAGGTAGAAGTACCCCAGGATTGCATCCTGGGTAATTCTCAGCCGTCCCTGCGGGACTCAATTCTGAACCAGTGGTTCTTCTCTGCCGGGGCCTCCAACTGCGTTGGCAACCCCCGCAGGTGGTGTTCAATTTCCAGCTTCGACAAAAACGAATGATGGCTCGCATTAGTTTCCTGTGTAAGTAATCCAAAAGGGAGAGACCCAAACAATCTCTCCGTTGTCCTGTTCTCCGCGAACGTAATAGTAGCTGTTCTTACCCTTGACGGGTTGGTTGTCACGCCAGGTAAATTGAACGTTCTGTGTACCGGGGGCGGCGGAGTACACGTATTTGCCATCGCGGATGATCACCACCTTGGCAAACTTGGAGGTCCCATCCAGCTTGATGTTCAGGGTAGGTAGCGTGGAGGTTGAGAACTCGTCTCCCGCGAGATAGTCTCCGCTCTTGACATCAGCAAGAATCTCATCCGTAGCCGCGTACACGTGCCGCTGTCGGAAACCGTCCAACAGCGATTCGCGGGTCACATTCCCCTTAACCAGGATGTTGGCATAGCTGATGTGGGTGGAGACATGGTCGGAGCTTGATTCAAAGCCCAGGCGATAGCCTTTGTCGAGCGCCAGGCTGATGAAGCCCTTAGGGCGCCATCCGCCAATGGAATCCTTCTCGCTGTTGGCTCGCGGCCCATCGGGAATTTCGTAATTCTGTCGCAGTCCCTGATAGATTTCGACCACCGGTTCGACTCTAGGATCGTTGTCGCGCCAGTCGGTACCCATTGAGGTGGCGCTGGTGTGTGATGCCGAGACACCATCGAATTGGTGCAGATAGGCATAGAGCATCTGTGTATCGGGTGCATGGGCGAAGTCGTTCTCCGAAGAGATCGGCAGCCGCGGCAGCGGGCGGATGCCGCGTTGCGCAAAGAGCACATTGCGATGTCCTTCCGGGTAGGGAACGCTGCGCTCGTAGGCAAATAACGGCGTGAACTTGCCCGGTGCGTAAAACACGTCCGTCAGCTTCTGAATAATCCACCAGGAATATTCACGGCCTGCTCCGTTGTCATGGTCGCAGCAGCCGATCCAGTCCACATCCACGGCATCCAGCACATAGCGCCATTGATCGAGCAGTGTGCCATCTCCGCCGCCATCCATGGATATCTCGCTGTGGCGATGGAATTCGCCGCGCACGATGTGGTACGAGCCGTCGGGTCCTGCCTTATATTCGCGAATCGCTTTTGCCCCATTGACCTCCACGCTCTCCCACGTGGGGTTGGATGGCGTCTTTTCCGACTGCGAAAGCGCGACTACAGGAAGAACCTGGTCGCCGGGACCAAGATCGAGTTCCTGGCTCCAGAGGTCGTTGTTGTAGGGATCCTTCGTTCCGTCACGCTCGCCCATGATGGAGCTCGCAGCAACAAATTTGTGGCGGCCATCCGAGGAGTTGACGAGCAGCAGCTTTCCCGGCGCGGTCGCGAGCACTGCGGGACGATTGTCGAGCAAGTTGTCGGAATGATCGAGATAGATGGGCTTAGACCATTGCTTGCCGTCAAACGAGATCACGTATTCCGACCACACGGTCCCAATGGGACTCCACCAGAGGGGATGTGCTGTGCGGAAGGCAATGAAGATCCGTCCCGAGTCGTCGATGGTCAAACGCGGCAGGGTATTCTTCGCCGTTGTCTGGGCGCCACCTTCGGGGGCTTGGTCGGGCTTGCGCGTGAGCGCGCTTTGGGTGTCGGGATCGCGCGGTTCCCCATCGAGCTGGCTGCCGGTGATGTCAGGGCGCGCAGAGGGAATACCGACGAGAGTCTTGTCGATCGATGACTGAATGGTGACCAGCCGTCCATCGGGCTCAAGCGCACGCAGCCGAATAGCGCGCCCTTTATAGAGCGCAATACCGGGGCTCGAATAGGCGCCGAAGTCCTGGCCCCATCCTTCGCCGCAGAACTGCGGAAAGGGACGCAGCGTCTGGGAGTTGTAAGCCGAGGGATCGGC
>CAWBBY010000036.1:0-92669 GCA_963787145.1 uncultured Acidobacteriaceae bacterium | reverse complement strand
TAGGGACGAGCATTCTTGACCTTTTCCGGTAGAAGGTAGAACAGAAGGGGACCTGCTGTTTCACTGAACCTGGCCCAGAACCCTACCCCGACGGCGGGCTGGTAGACTATAGAAAAGGCATTGCTCGGTTGTCCTGCCTGTCATTTCCAGCCAGCACGTCAACGCAAGGCTAGTCCATTTCAACGCAATGTCTTTCCGCGACCCGGAAGAATAGGAATTCTGCGCCCGTGAGCACGCCGATCAGAAATATCGCCATCATTGCCCACGTCGACCATGGCAAGACGACGCTCGTGGACGCCATGTTGCGCCAGGCCGGCACCTTCCGTGCCAACGAAGCCCTCACCGAACGGGTCATGGATTCGAACGAACTGGAAAAGGAACGCGGCATTACCATTCTGGCCAAAAACACGGCGATCCAGTTTCAGGACAGCAAGATCAACATTGTCGATACACCGGGCCACGCAGACTTTGGGGGCGAAGTCGAGCGCGCCCTGAAGATGGTCGACGGCGTCATGCTGCTGGTCGATGCTTCCGAAGGCCCCCTGCCGCAGACCCGCTACGTGCTCTCCAAGGCCCTCGAAGCTAAGCTGTTGCCTATTCTGGTCATCAATAAAATTGACCGTCCCGACGCCCGCCCCAAAGAGGTTCTGGATGAGGTCTACGACCTGTTCATTGACCTCGATGCAGCGGAAGACCAGCTGGACTTCCCCGTGCTGTACACCAACGCCAAGCTGGGCACGGCAAGCACCTCCCTGACCGAGCCCGGAGAGAACCTGCAGCCGCTCTTTGGAACCATTCTCTCCACCATTCCGCCGGCCAGTGGAGATCCCGATGGGCCGCTGCAGATCCTGGTCACCAACCTCGATTACTCCGACTACCTGGGGCGCCTGGCCATCGCGCGCGTGTTCAACGGAACCCTGCACAACGGGGACGAGGTGAACATCTCCCGCCGCGACGGATCGCTGTCCAAGACCAAGATCACCAAGCTGTTTACCTTCAACGGGCTGAAGCGCACCGATACCGAGGTAACCCAGGTGGGCGACATCGTCGCCATCGCCGGGGTCACCGGCATCACCATCGGCGAGACCATCACGAGTCTCGAAAATCCCGCACCGCTGCCGCTGATTGTCATTGATGAGCCGACCATCGCCATGCAGTTTTCCGTCAACAATTCGCCCATGGCGGGTAGGGAAGGTCAGTATGTCACCTCCCGCAATCTGCGCGAGCGCCTGGATAAGGAGCTGCTTACCAACGTCTCCATTCGCGTGGAAGAGACCGGAAGTCCCGACAGCTTTAAGGTTCTTGGCCGCGGAGAGCTGCAGCTTGCCATCCTGATCGAGATGATGCGCCGCGAAGGCTTTGAGTTAATGGTGGGGCGGCCCGAGATTGTTACCAAAACCGTCGATGGCAAAGTGCTGGAGCCGGTCGAACACCTGACTATCGACGTTCCTGACAATTTTGTCGGGACCGTGATCGAGCGCCTGGGCCCCAGGCGTGGGGAAATGGTGAAGATGCACAATCACGGTTACGGACGCGTACGTTTGGAGTTCCGCGTCCCCAGCCGCGGCTTGATCGGGCTGCGCAGTGAGATGCTCACCGAGACGCGCGGCACCATCGTGATGAATGCGCTCTTTGACGGTTACATGCCCTACCAGGGGGAGATACCGCAGCGGCCCAGCGGAGCGCTGATCTCCGATCGCAATGGGGCGACCACGGCCTACGCGCTCAACGGACTGCAGGATCGTGGGGTGCTCTTTCTTACCGCCGGGGTTGAGGTCTACGAGGGCATGGTGATTGGGGAGCACTCGCGCGACAACGATCTGGACGTGAATGTGGTGCGCGAGAAGAAGCTCACCAACATGCGCGCCTCGAGCGCCGACGACGCCATCCGCCTGGTGCCGTTCAAGCCCATGAACCTGGAGCAGGCCATCGAGTTCATTGCGGAAGACGAGCTGGTGGAGGTTACGCCCAAGTCTCTGCGCCTGCGCAAGAAGATTTTGCAAGCCAATCGCCGCCCTCGGCGCAACCCTACCCCGGCTTGAGACCGTCTCAGCTAGGCGTGAAGCGTTCTCATGTGCTGGCCGGAGGTGCGGTTGTCGTTCTGATACTTGTGGGCTGCCTCGCCTGGTATGCCGGAGTTAGACATAGCCGGCCGGCGCCGCAAGCAGCGAGCGCTGATCCCAGCCAAACCGCTCCCGCGGCCGATGGAGCGGATGACCCCTCGGCGACGCGGATATATGCCCACAACCTCATGTTGAGAAAAGGGCCGGATTTCCGCGTCTACGTTCGCTGGCTCAATGGACAGATGGTACGGACGAAAAAGAGCGTCAACCCGTCTTTCGACGAGCCGGACTCGTTCGTGCTTGAGGTGCAGAGGGGCATCATCCACGCAAATATCGGCGACATCAGCCACTTCCTGAATACGGGCAACGTCTCCGGCTCTCCGCTCCAGAACATATCGCTTACCGGCAACGGAAGCCAGATATCTGTACACGGCACGATTCACAAGTTTCATATCCCGTTGCCTGTCGGATTGGATGGGACGATTTCCGCATCGCCTGACGGCCGGATCCACTTGCATGTGGATCGGCTGTCAGTATTGAAGCTTCCGGTCAAAGGTCTGTTGGGCGACTTTCACGTCAGCATAGCCGACCTGATGGGAAAGACCGGCGTGGCCGGCGTCGAAGTCTCGCAAAACGACATTTACTTCGATACGCAGAAGCTGCTTCCGGCTCCGCATATACATGGGAAACTTACCAGCGTGGCCGCGGTGAACCCGGATATTGAGGTGATGTATGGCGACGCCCAGAATGACGCAGCACGCACCGCAGAGTGGCACAACTTTCTGGCCTTGAAGGGTGGCACGCTGGACTTCGGCAAGTTGACCATGAACCATGTCGATATCGTCATGATCGATGCTTCGAAAGACGCGTGGTTTGACCTAGATCTGGTGAACTACCAGGCGCAACTGGTGAATGGTTACACCCGCATGACCCCGCAAGCCGGACTGGAAATCTTCATGCCGGGCCTTGATAAGGTGACCCCGCAACCTGCCAATCAAAGCATCAGCGCAGAGTGGCTGAAGAATCGCAACCTTCCGCCGCCGCCCGGCGTTCCTTTCAAGTAAGCAAAAGAAACAGCAGATCCCTCGGCTTCGCTCGGGATGACAAAGGATGGGGTGGCGCTTTCACGCGGTTTCTCTTACCCCTAAAGCTAAAGCTTTTCCGCGACCGACTTCGCCTGCGTGAAAAGCAGCAAGTAGTCTGGCCCGCCGGCCTTGGAGTCCGTTCCAGACATGTTGAAGCCACCAAAGGGATGGGCGCCCACCATGGCTCCCGTGCATTTGCGGTTCAAGTACAGGTTCCCCACATGGAACTCGAGCCGTGCCCGCTCCAGCTTTTCCCGGGAACTGGAATACACCGCGCCGGTCAACCCATACTCCGTGTTGTTAGCAATCTCCAGCGCATGGTCGAAGTCACGGGCCCGGATCACCGCCAGGACCGGCCCAAAAATCTCTTCCTGCGCGATGCGCGCCGTGGGCGACACATCCGCGATGACCGTCGGTTCCAGGTAGTAGCCGCCTTCCGGGGTCGCAACCGCGTGGCCACCCGTCAGCAGCCGTCCCTCACCCTTGCCAATCTCGATGTAGGAGAGGATTGTATCCATCGCTGAGCGGTTTACCACCGGCCCCAGGTTCGCATTTGCCGCCGGATCGCCGACCCGCAGCGTTGCCACCCGATCCCGCACCCGCTCCAGAAAAACGTCGTAAACCGAGTCCTCGACAATGGCGCGGGAACATGCCGAGCACTTCTGTCCACTAAAGCCGAAGGCCGCCGCGACGACACCCGCGACCGCGGCGTCCAAATCGCAATCCGTGCTCACGATGATCGAATCCTTGCCGCCCATCTCGAGGATGGTGCGTTTGATCCAGATCTGCCCCTTCTTTGTCTGGGCGGCGCGCGCGTGGATGTCGAGCCCCACGTCCTTGGAGCCGGTAAAAGCGATCAGACGCGTTTTGGGGTGTTCGACAATAGCGTTGCCAAAGGTGCTGCCCGAGCCGGGACAAAAGTTCACCACCCCGGGGGGCATCCCCGCCTCTTCCAGCACATCGAGAAACCGCGCTGCAATGGTCGGCGATTCGCTCGAAGGCTTCAAGATCACCGTGTTCCCAGTCACGATGGCCGCGGCGGTCATGCCGGCCATAATAGCGAAGGGAAAATTCCAGGGTGGAATCACGGCGCAGACGCCCAGCGGGATATACAGCAGCTGATTGTGCTCCCCCGGCAGCTGGATGGGCGTCGTCGCCTGAGCCAGACGCAGCGCCTCCCGCGCATAGAACTCCAGAAAATCGATGGTCTCGGCCACATCGGCATCGGCCTCAACCCAGTTCTTGCCCACCTCGTAGGTCAGCCAGGCGCAGAACTCAAATTTGCGCTTGCGAATCAGCTCGGCCGTCTGCAGTAGCAACGCCGCGCGCTCGTCCACTGCCACGTGCTGCCAGGTCGCGAATGCGTTGAGCGCAGCCTGCATCGTCCTTTCGGCGTGTTCCTGGCCAGCCTTCTGGTGCACCCCGACCACCTGCGCGGGGCGGGCCGGATTCAACGACTGGATCTTTTCCGCCGTGCGCGACCGCTCGCCACCAATGATGAGCTCATACTCGTGCCCGAGCATATCGCCCACACGGGTCAACGCCGTCTGCATCGCATGCACGTTTTCAGAATCGCTGAAATCGATGAAAGGTTCGTTGCGGAACATCCCGTGAGGAGCTAAAGGCTGAATGACGGTGCTGATCTGTGCGGTTAGCATAACAACACCAATTTTACTCTTAGGCCTGTGGGTATCTATCGGGTGGCTGTGAGGCGTTCCGTCTGCGCGGACATTTTGGCCGTGCGTTCCAGCTTGTCCCAGTTGAAGGGCCGCCCATCGATCGCCCGCTTCACGGTTTTAAAGAGCACCAGCGAAAAGAGTTGGCGATAAGCAAAGCGTTGCAGCCAGATGTGGAAGAGCAGCCAGCCATCGCCCTTGTTGGCGGCGTGCTGCCGCTCCAGGCTGAAGGCCAGGGCGGAAGTGACGAAGTCGATGATCAAAAAAGCGAGGAAGAAAGTCAGCAGCTTTTCGAAGTTGGCAGCGTTCGCCGCCTCCGGGTGGAAGTGGCGGTCGAGCAGGTAGTGAGCGACGCCGGCGACAAACATCAGGTCGATGAAGGGCGAGACCAGCGGCAGCAGGATCTGGAAGACCAGGATGTTCGGCAGGGCAAACAACCCCATCGCCTTGTTCTTGAGGAAGGCTCCCTGGTGCTTGTAGATCGCTTGCAAAGTGCCGAACGACCAACGAAAGCGCTGCCGCATGAGGCCGCGCGCAGTGGCCGGAGCCTCGGTAAAGGCCAGGGCGCGGTCCTCGTAGATCACTTTGTAGCCCTGCTCCAGCAGATTCATGGTCAGGTCGGCATCCTCGGCGACGGTATTGACCGGATAGCATCCGCCTTGCCGCACCGCCTCGGTCCGCCAGGCGCCGATGGCGCCAGGAACCACCGTGACCACGTCAAAAAGATCTAGAGCCCGGCGCTCGAAGTTCTGGCTGGTGATGTACTCCAGGGCCTGCCAACGAGTCCACAGGTTAATCCGATTGCCCACCTTGGCGTTGCCCGCCACCGCGCCGATCAAGGGGTCGGCGAAATGGCAGACCAGCTTGGAGACCGCATCCGCCGCGATCACCGTATCGGCGTCGATGCCTACATAAAACTCTTCCTCAAGAGCGGCAACGGCGAAGTTAAGCGCCTCCGCCTTGCCCGCATTCGGTTTGCGCAGCACCGTCAACATACCCGCTGCGATCTCCTCAGGATAGGCCTCACGCGCCACCTCGGAGGTGCGATCCGATGACCCGTCGTCGATCACGACGATGCGCAGATGCGGATAGTCCGAGTTCAGCACCGAGCGGATGGTGCGCACGATGACTTTCTCTTCGTTGTAGGCGGGAATCAATACCGCCACCCGGGGCAAAAACCCGCCGGCCACTTCAGGCACGTGGCGTATGCGCACCCGGTCGATCAGGGCGAAAATCCCCACCAGGATGAGGCGGGCGCTCATCAGGATATCGCCCACGAAGAACAGCGTGACCACAAAGTGATTGAAGAAGGCCCAGGCGAAGAAGGCGACCGAGTCCACCCGCGCCTGCCATCGTTCGCGGTTATTCAAGGGCGGCATGACCTCGGCTCGGGTCTTGCCCATCAGGTCGGAAACCTGCTCGATGGAATAGCCATGTGTGCGTAGCCCTTCGATCAGCACCGGCAGCGCGGCCACGGTCACGCTGCGGTTGCCGCCTCCGTCGTGCAGCAGGATGATACTGCCGCGGAACTGCGGCTTGGTCTTCATGTTCTGTAACTGTTCCAGTACGTCATCAAGGATGCCCTGCGGCGTCTTCTTCTGCCGCTCATCCCAGTCGCCGGTATCGATCTTGTTGCCAACGATGGTGTAGCCCATCTTCTGTATCAGATAGGCGGGCGCCGCCTGATCGTTGGTATCCGGTTCCTGATCGATGGAGTAGGGAGGGCGGAAGAAGAGCGGCTTGACCCCCAGCTTGCTGCCAAACAAGCGCTCCGTCAGGTTCAGCTGCAACTGCACCTGGCCGGGAGAGATCTCGCTAATGTCGGGATGGGTCCAGGTGTGATTGCCGATTTCATGTCCTTCGGCCATCACCCGCTTCATCAGGCTCACATTGTCCTGTGCCTGTTCGCCGATCATCATGAAGGTCGCGTGCACACCCTTTTCTTTAAGGATGTCCAGGATCTTGGGCGTCCAGGTGGGATCGGGTCCGTCATCGAAGCTCAGGGCCACCACTCCCGGCTTATACCCGTAATACTCGATCGTGTAGGGCGAGGGATAGGTCAGCATGTGCTCATCAGTCACGGTCCAGTTGTAGGAGTCCATGTCGATGGTTCGCGAGCCGCGGTGTGGTTCTCCGGTGATCTTTAGGATGTCTCCGTCCCCATCGGTGACGACATCGTTGCCCGGCGGTATCTGCTTGAGCGAGAGCGGTGCCGTCACAAGGCTGGGATGATCCCAGATCGACCACAGCGAAGGATCCTCCTCGCCCAGAACCCAAAGCGCAAAGGTCTGCAGCCCCATCTGCCGAGCGGCGCGCAGTTCATTCAACGCCGTCACCGCATCCAGCATCCACACCTGGTGGCGCACGTGCTCGTCTTCATCATCGTAGGTAAAGTGCGGGTTCAGCTCATCGCCTGCCAGCCGCAGGTCGGCATTAGCATCCGATGCTGCCTGCCACCCGTCCTGCACAGAGATGTCCTCGGTATCCAGCACCTTCGGCGGGTGGTGCCTGCTTTTCAGCGACATCGTCCAGTTGTACCCGTAATTGCCGAGGGCGCAGATCACCTTCTCTTTGGGCACGATCTTGAGTACGCGCTTGAGATTGTTTTCAAACCAGTCCTGCGCCGCAATGGGTCCGGGGTCGCCCGTCTCCTCGTGCTGGTCGTAGTTCATCAACAGGATGTGGTCGGTGTACTTTGCCAGATAAGCGAACTCCGCGTCATCCGCGCCTACGCTCTGGTTCACAAAAAGTTGAAGATTCCTGGGATGCATCTGGCTGTACAACTCCTCGATCAGGGAGTGGTAGTCGGCCTGCGCATCGTCGGGAAGATCCTCAAAGTCAAGGCTGAGGCCGCGATAGCTGGGATTAGCTGCCAGAAAGATACCCAACTGGCGCTCCAGGTTTTTCCGCGCGGCCGGAGCCTTCAACATGGCAGCCACACCCTGGTCCCATTCTTGCGTGAGCACGTTATAGTTCTTGATCAGCGGATAGATCTCCGTGTCCTCATGGGCGTCGGTGATCAGCTCGTGAACTTTGTTCTGCGGGTCGACGCTGTGCACTCCTCCGTGCGCATCCACGACGTTGTAGACGCGCAAGGGGGCCTCGGCTGTCTGGGCACCCTGCAGGGTGCCGTCCGGTCCGGTCGCGTACAGCCACACCGGGAACAGGATGTCGATCTGGTGGATGTGATTCTTCAACGAGGCGAAGCTGCCGGCGTCATCATCCACGTAGTAGGCGGCGCGCAGGCCTTCGCCCGAATTGAATGGGATCTCCGAAGGCTTGCGGCTGGTCTTGCGCCGCGCCGGCTTCAAGTACTTGGCGTTGATCGCAGCGGCCTGTTCCTGGATGGCCCGGTAGTTCCGCTTGGGCGTTGGCAGCAAGAGCTCAGGCAGGTGCTGATTCCTGACCACGTTCAGAAAAAACAGCACCAGAATCACGGTGGACACAACCGCCACCGCGTCCAGAATGCGCCGGAGGCGTTTCCAGCGTTTTCGCTGCGGATCGAAGAAAATCTGGCGATTCATGCCTGCTGAAAGCTTACAGGAACTCCCCGGAGCGGGTTTCCACCACTTGTATGATGCTGGTACATGCATTTACGAGGTCGCCGCGGATGGCTGTTTCCGCTGGTTGTGCTGGCAGCCGGGGCCGCTCTGCGCCTGTGGACGATCCACACCCACCCGCAAATCCAGGGTGATTCGCTGATTTACGGAGACATCGCCTCCAATTGGCTCACCCATGGCATCTACGGCCACACTGTGGGCCACGCATCGGGCCCAAGCACCATTGAGCCCACGCTGGTGCGCCTGCCCGGCTACCCGGCATTTCTGGCCCTCTGTTTTGCAGTCTTCGGCGTGGCCAACTATCACGCCGTGCTATACCTGCAGGCGATCGTCGACCTGAGCACGTGCCTGCTCATTGGCGGCCTGGCGGCAAAGATCTGCGGGCAACGCGCAGGCCGGGTAGCGCTGCTGCTGGCAGCGCTCTGCCCCTTCACGGCCAATTACGCCGCCTCCCCGCTGACCGAAACGCTCTCCATCTTCTGCGTCGCGCTGGGCTTTCGCGCTCTGGCGGAGGTGTTTGAAGGCAAGCGGCGTGGGTGGACGGCCTTGTTCTTCTCTTTTTTGGCGCTCACTTTTTCCTGGAGCTATGCTGCGCTGCTTCGTCCCGATGGCGCCTTGCTGGCCGTGGTGTTGTGGATAGCGCTCATTGTCTACGGCCGCCACTCGCTGGGGTGGGCTTCCGCTCTCCGCCTGGCGATGGTCGCTGCACTACTTTCGCTGCTCCCGTTCGAGGCCTGGACCCTGCGGAATGAACGCACCTTCCACGTCTTCCAGCCGCTCGCGCCCCGCTACGCCAACGACCCCGGAGAATTCGCTTTTCCCGGCTTTGTGCGCTGGATCAGGAGCCTGGCTGCCGACTTTACCTCTACCAGCGAGATCTACTGGAACGGCAACAGCGACCGCATTGATCCCGGCAATCTGCCCGCGCGCGCCTATGATAACGCCGGCCAATACCAGGAGACCCGGCGCATCCTGGAGCAGTACAACGCCACCACCACGCTGACGCCCGATCTCGATGCCAGCTTCGCCCAGCTGGCCGCCGAGCGGGTCCGCGAGCATCCCATTCGCTATTACCTCGGGTTGCCTCTCCTGCGCCTGGCGGACATGTGGCTGCGCCCGAGGGTGGAGACGCTCAACGTACAACTGCGCTGGTGGCAGTACTCCAGGCATCCCGCAGAGACGCGCGTGGCTATCTTCTACGGAGCACTGAACCTGGCGTACCTGGTGGCGGCTTTTCTGGGGGCTCTCCGCTGGCCGCGCTTGGCCGGGGCCATGGTGGGGCTGATTGTCCTGCGCAGCCTGTTACTGGCCACCCTGGAGGCGCCCGAACCGCGCTATACCCTGGAATGCTTTCCCTTGGTGATCGTACTGGCTGCGGTTGGGTTCACAGGCTGCAGAAAAACTCTGCCAACGGAGGGTCCCGCAGGGGGCGGCTAAAAGTCATATTCGTCCAAATTAGCTTTTTGCTTGACTCTGTCCATCCCCCTCCACCACTGCCAAGTTGGGCTACCGCCTTAAACTTTGTCATCCCGTGAGCGGAGCGTAGTGAAGTGGAGGGACCTGCTGTTTCTCTTCTGTCCATCCGATCCGACGGCTCCTAACAAAAGTAACCGTCCTACACTTTGTCATCCCGAGTGTTGGATGGACGTGCGGTCCACCTAAGAAGATGAAAATCGGTCAGAGGGGGGTTAGGATGAAGCCGGTGTGGAACGGTGAAGGTCGTCTTCGCTCTGGATTAAGCGAGTCCGTTCCCGAGTGTGGCCTGGATCGCGCGTTTTGAACCAATGAGTGTGGCGTCATCCTTCCTGGCGGGAAGGGTGATAGCGCGTGACGGTGCGTAACGACTTTTCCGCGCGTTCTACCGCTTCCACACCAGGAGGGTGGCTATGCCCTACACAGTAGCAGGAATCGACATTCACAAGAAAGTGCTGATGGTGGTGGTATTGAAGCAGATTGCTGGCCGGGCAGAGGACTTCCAGCGGCGACGGTTCGGCACGGCGGCGAGCGAACTGCAGCGCTTAACGGCATGGTTGCGGGAGCAAGGGGTAGAAGAGGCGGTCATGGAATCGACTGCGCAGTACTGGAAGCCGGTGTGGTATGAGTTAGAGCCGCACATGCGTTTACAGTTGGCGCAAGCATTTTCCAATCGTGCTCCGCGGGGACGCAAGCAGGACTTCAGGGACGCGGAGCGACTGGTGCGTCGGCTGCTAGCCGAGGAGCTGATCCTGAGTTTCGTGCCCCAGCCGGAGCAGCGAGCTTGGCGCATGATGACACGGGCCAAGGTCCAGTTGGCCCGAGACCGGGTACGGCTGCACAACCAACTGGAGGGTCTGCTGGAGGAGATGCGGATCAAGCTATCCAGCGTGTTGAGCGATCTGCTCGGAGTGAGCGGACTGCGCATTTTGCGCGCCTTAGCCGAGGGTGAGATCGACCCGAAAAAGTTGGCGGCCTTAGGCAGTGATCGTTTGCATTGTAGCGAGGAGCAACTGGTGGATGCTTTGCGTGGAACCTTCCAGCCCATGCACCGGAAGCTGCTCACGCTTTATCTGGATCGGCTGCAATTGCTGGACCAACAGATCGCTGAGCTGAACGGCGCGACTGCCGAGGCTATGCGCGAGCATGGGGAGGCAGTGGTGCGGCTGGCCGAAGTACCTGGCTTTGGCGCCGATTCGGCGCAGCAAGTGATTGCCGAGGTAGGGGTACAGGCCAGCACCTTCCCGTCGGCGGCGCAGTTGGCTTCCTGGGTGGGCACCAGCCCGGGTCGGCAGGAGAGCGCCGAGCAAAACCAGAGCAGCCGCTCGGCGAAAGGCAACAAATATGTTCGCCGCATACTGACCGAGGCGGCGCAGGCGGCGGTGAAGACCAAGGGCAGCCATTTTCAAGTAGTGTTTCGTCGTCTGCTGCCACGACTCGGTTACCAGCAGGCACTTTGGGCCATCGCCCACCGCCTGTGCCGGCTGGTCTGGAAAATCCTGCATGAAAGGGTTCGCTACATCGAGCAAGCAGCACAACGTGACCCCAAGGCACTCAAACAACGCCTCTATACCATGGCTCGCTCTCTCCGAGAGCTAGGCTACAACGTCAATCTCATCATCGCACACCCCGACTCGGCTCCTGCCACGAGCTGATTTTCGACGGAGCGAACCCGGAAGGCCCATACAGGTTGGTGGCGACCACCGCACTGCATGCGATTTTCTTTACGGAAAATCGCACACGCTGCTCTGATTCGAAGCCGCGAATGGGCCTTCCGGGAAAGCCGAGGGACCTGCTGTGCGCCTTGATGTCAAGCAAACGCCCTCCCAGTGAGCTCGCAAGTCTTAACCAAGCGGTCTGTTCGTGAGCGAAGCAAAGATGGCCTTTGTTTAGCGCCAAGGCGCACTGCAGGTCCCTCGCCTTTGCTCGGGATGACAAAGTTTAAGGCGGTGGCCCACCTTGGCAGTGGTGGAGGGGGATGGACAGAATCCCGTCCTATCCATTTGAACTATGACACAGACTGAAATTGACCAAGGACATGGTCCTGGCGGCTACTTCACTACGGTGCCAGGCGCCTTCTTGATCTCGAAGATATCGCTCGCGACTGGTTGGTTGTAGCGAATGTTCTTGTAAGTGGCTGTTCGGTTGTCTCCGCCAGGCTCGTAGAAGATTTGCTTGTAGCTAATGCCCTCGGTTGGATCGATCCAGATGGTCACATGGGGAAACATGTCCAGGACTTTCTGTTGCAACGGGACAAGGTCAAGCTTGGCTACCAAGACTCCGTTCATATTCTCGGTGCCTAGCAGGCTCACCTTCCAGTTGGCCTGGAGATCCGCGCCGCTGCCGCCGAAACCCAGGGTCAGAAAGCTCTCCCACTGGCCCTTGTTGGCTCCCGCCCGTATGATGGTCAACTGCTTGATGCTGGGCACATAATACTGGGCTTCACCGTTGTCATAGACCACCGTCTTAGGCGCCGGGTTCCCGTTGTCATCCTTGATGTAAGCAGCCGTGCGGGTAACACCCTTCTTGCGCTCGTAGTAGATGGTGCCCGTCTGTACATCGTGTTCCTCTACCACCGCCTGGTATTGATCCCAGGTGAAATCTGCCTGCGCGCTCGAAAACTTGCTTGCAGCCGCGTTCAATTGTGTGATGACCTTCTGCAAATCCGCGCTGTTGGCCGGCGATAAGGTCTGGGCCGGCGATTGGCCCGGCAGCAAAAACAGCATTCCCAGACAGAACAGCGAAATCATCTTTCCTACATGAACCATGGATCTCCTTACCGGCTGTTGGACGCCGACGCGCCGCTGAGGGTTTCTTTTTCCGCACCGGGGTGCACGCTGCACTGCGATCGAAAACCATTTCCCTCGGGGGCTTCGGATGCTTTGTATCAGGGCACGACTTTAGTCGGGCCACACAGGACTAAGAGAGAATTGGGCTTTAGCCCCTGCTACGGCGCATCCCGCACGAATGCTTCTCCGTGGAGCCAGGACGCAACGAAGAGCCCAGGGGCTAAAGCCCAGAATTTTGCTGGACCTCAACGGCCCGACTAAAGTCGTGCACTGATACAAAGCCTCCAAAACCATGACTCGACAAGACTGGCTGAGAAATGACCCGGAGGCAGTCCTCGGATGAAGTCTTGGGATCCTCCCTCGGAAAGTCCAGCAAACCTAGCGATGGGCCCAGACTCGATACTGGGTCACGTGGCCGCTGGCATCTTTCTCTTCGCGATAGCGGTCAATCTGCACGTTGCCCGAAATGGCTTGGATTCGCTGCAGCAATTCCGCCTGCAACTTGGCGTCATTGCTGGTGTCGGCGAGCTGGTCGGCGCCGATCTGGTAGGTCCAGGCATTCGGTCCATTCGCCCGGACCAGGATGTCCTTGGTGGACGTGAGAGTTTCCTGGGGCCTATCACGGTAGTTGATCAGCCGCGGTGAAACAAAGAGGAAAAGCAGGATGAGGGTCACCATCACGTCATAATGAAAACTGCCTCGCGGATACGTCCAGAACAAATAGCTTTTTACAATTCGCTGCATGGTCGTTACTTCCGGATCACTTCTTCGCCGCCCATATACGGTTGCAGTGCCTTCGGCACCCGTACCGAACCGTCGGCTTGTTGATAATTCTCCAGGATGGCCAGCCAGGTGCGCCCGATCGCCAGACCACTCCCGTTGAGCGTGTGAACCAGCTCCGTCTTGTTTTTACCCTGAGGCTTGTAGCGAATATTGGCTCGCCGCGCCTGGTAAGCCTCGAAGTTGGAGCAGGAAGAGATCTCGCGGTACAACCCCTGCCCGGGAAGCCAGACTTCGAGATCGTAGGTCTTGGACGATGCCGCGCCGGTGTCGGCGGTGCAGAGCAACATCTTGCGATAAGGCAGATCTAACCGCCGCAAAATCCCCTCCGCATGGTTGGTAAGTTTCTCATGCTCTTCGTACGACTGATCGGGGCGGGCAAATTTGACCAGCTCTACCTTTTGAAACTGGTGCTGGCGGATGATGCCGCGCACATCCTTGCCGTAAGAGCCCGCTTCGGAGCGGAAGCAAGAGGTGTAAGCCACCAGGCTTACGGGCAATTGTGCCTCTTCCAGCACCTCATCGCGATACAGGTTCGTCACCGGCACTTCGGCGGTAGGGATCAGGTAAAGGTCGGTGTCCTCGCACTTGAAGAGATCCGCCTTGAATTTGGGTAGCTGCCCGGTGCCGAACATTGAGCGTTCATTTACCAGGAAGGGCGGCAGCACTTCAAGATAGCCGTGTTCACGAGTGTGTATATCAAGCATGAAGCTGGCCAAAGCGCGCTCCAGCCGTGCACCCAGGCCCCAGTAGACCGCAAAGCGGGCGCCCGAGATCTTCGCCGCCCGCGCAAAGTCGAGGATGCCCAGGCTCTCGCCCAGCTCCCAATGCGGCTTGGGGGCAAAATCAAATGCCGGCTGCTGACCCCAGCGCAATACCTCGACATTGTCCGCTTCGCTCTTTCCCAGAGGAACGCTGTCCTGGGGCAGATTGGGAATGGCAATCAAGAGCTTGCGCATGGCCTCTTCCGCTTGGGTAGCGCTTCGCTCCAGCTCTTCGGTCTCCTGCTTGAGCTCCCGGGTCTGATCCATCACCGCCGCTACCTGGGCCGCTTCCGCGCCGGCCTTGCGGCTGCGCGCAACTTCCTGGCTGAGCTTGTTACGCTGCGCCTGCAGGCTTTCGGCCTGGGTGATGCGGGCCCGCCGCTCCCGGTCAAGCTCGCGAAAGTCGCCCAGCAGGGTCGCCGGATCCAGGCCCCGGGCACGGAGTCTCTCTTCCACCAGCTCCAGGTTGGCCCGGACAAAATTCAAATCAAGCATAAGACTCAAGTTTAGCGGAACTTAATACTTCCAGCTCATGTCGGCATCGGGCGGAGCCGTCTTCTGGATACGCTCCATGATCTTGGGCAGGTACATGGTGTTGTAGTGCAGGCGCGAGATCGCATTGGGCAGGTTCGGGTCGCCGTTCCAGCAGTGCTCGGCCCGGTCGCCGTATTTCACCTCGCCCTCGTACGGAACCCCATGGCCAGGCGTACCCGTTTTGTCGAGAAAATCCTGCATGAGGTAGACGGCGTCGTTGAGGAAGTAGGTGTCGGCGGAGCCGACGTAAAGATGGAGCTTGCCTTGGAGCAGGGGCCCGAGCTTTTCCCAGTCGCGCTGGAGAATGGCGTCTAGGTCATAGTGGTCGTGCCAGTAGGCGGCTACCTGGTGATCGATGACCCCGGTTTGCTTGTCGAAGATCTGCGCCGGATAGCCGTCCGGGCCCACCGGGCCGTAGACGGCCTGCCAGATGTCTAGCTGCTCTCCCGAGCGCCCGTGATCTCCCAGGGCTGCCTCGTAGGCGGCGTCGTCGCGGGCCGACTGCAGCGTCTGGCCGAGGTAGTTGCGCGCGGCGGGTTGCTCGACTCGGTGGTGGGACCGCTCGAGATAGAAGAAATTCGCTTGCTGGTAGAGGTCGGCGGTCTCGTAGGCATGAAAGTCGACCGGATCGGGGCAGGCGACGAAGGCGCCGTTGTAGTCCGTGGGATAGAAGATCTGCACCGCCAGCGATTCCCAGCCGCCGGTGGATCCGCCGTAGACGAAGTGCGCCCAGCCCCCAGTCAAGCCGCGAAACTGCTTTTCGATGGCGGGCAGCAGCTCGGTCTCGATGGCGTCGCCGTAGGGACCGAGGTTAGCGGAGTTGACCGCATAGGAATCGTCATAAAACGGGTTGGCGTGCTGGATCTTGACCACCAGAATGCGGGGAAAGCCGGGGCTGATCCACTGCTGGTACTGCTTGTAGGCCTCCTGCTGCTCGATACGGTTGTAACCAGCCAGGTGGAAGCGCTCCGAATACTCAGGCTTGAGGTCATCATCGGGTGGGGTGGTGCGAAAGTCCTCCATCTCGCTGACAAAGTGGTCGTGAAAGATGGCGATGGGGAAGTGGGCGTTGGGATGCTCGTCGAACCCCTCAGGCACCAGGACGATGGCGGAGAGATACATCGGGGTGCCCCAGAACTTTGTCAGCAGCTGGCTCTGGATCCGGATGTGGCGAATGTACTTGGTGTCCCGCTTCGGAAGGATGGGCGGGATGGTTTCGGTGAGCCGGATGGCAACTTTGGCATGATCGTCGATGTGGACTTTAACAGGCTTGGAGTAAAGATTGCCCGGGGCGAGGTTCCAGTGCTGGCCTTCGCCGCGGTCGGGCGCCAGCTTTACTGTGGTGCCATTCGAGCGGTGGAAGGTCTGGTAAACGTTGAGCACGGCCTGCACGTAGTAATCGCCCGCCGGCACCTGGTCGAGCGTGCGAATGGGGTAACCGGCGGCCTCGCTGGTGATGGTGACGGCCTGATCGGGGGCGAGTGCATCGACCGTGGTGCCGAAGACGATCTGCGAACCAGGGTGCATGCGCGGCTCTGTGGCAGGGTCGGTCGAGAGCAGCAGCAATACGCGGCCGTCGAGCGGCCTGGGCGAAGCGCTGGCGGGAAAGCTGACTGTGATTTGGGCCGTGAGGTACGGGGCTGTGGCCACGAATGCGGCGAGCAGGAAGGAGAGGGTGCGCGGCATGAGTGAAAGTATAGCGAGCCGCCCAATCGGCTTTCTGCATCGGCCCCCCGTATCGAGTCAGGAGCGCCGGCTCACCTTCCGCTGATGTTTTGCGATACTAATCATGGCTGCTATGTCCAAGTTCACGTGCAGTATCTGCTGGTTGCTGGTTGCTCTACTGGCTCTTCCAGCGACGCCACTGGCCCAGGCCAGCGCCTACGATGCCCATCCCAAGCTGGTCATCCTCCTGGTGGTCGATCAGTTTCGCGCCGACTACCTTGACCGCTACCGGGCCGATTTCAAAGGGCGGGGCTTTCGCCTCTTTCTTGATCACGGCGCTTATTTCGAAGATTGTTACTACGACTACGCCAACACCAAGACCGCCCCCGGCCACGCCACGCTGGGCACCGGAGCCTACACCGACGGCCACGGGATCGCGTCCAACGAGTGGTGGGACCTGAGCCGCAACAAGCAACACCCCGTCTCCTCAGTCGAAGACGATCGCTACCGCGTACTGGGTGAAATTCATCCCAGCAAGACCGGGGGAGCCTCCCCGCTCAATCTTCGCGCTTCCACGATTGGAGATTCGCTGCGCCTGGCGACCATGGGCCAATCCAAGGTTTTCGGGATCTCGTTGAAAGATCGCGCCGCCATCCTGCCCGTCGGGTATTCGGCCAATGGCGCTTACTGGATTGACCCTGCCTCCGGCTCCTTCATCACCTCCAGCTATTACATGGACGCGCTTCCCGACTGGGCTACAACCTTTAACTCCGGGGACCGTATCGCCCAAGCTGAGCAAGAGGCGGGTACCCCGGGCACACGGCCGTTTTATGAGGCGGTCGGATCCACGCCGGCGGCCAATTCCTACGAGCTCGATTTCGCACGCGCACTCATCACCGGCGAGCAACTGGGCAACCATCCGGTGACCGATCTGCTGGTGGTTAGCCTTTCCGCCAACGACATCGTTGGCCACCAATGGGGACCAGACTCGCCCCAGTCCCGGCAAATGGTCGACAGCCTTGACCAGCAGCTCGACAGTTTCTTCACCTGGCTGGACAAGAACATACCCGGCGGCCTTGCGAGCACGTGGATTGCGCTTTCCGCCGACCATGGGGTCGCGCCCGTTCCCGCCGACGCCCTTGCTTTGGGCATGCCCGCGGCCACCATTGACATGGCCAAGTTCACCGCCAACGTCAACGACGCCATGAATGCCAAGTTTTCTCCGGGAGAGAAACTCGAATACCTGCTGCCGCAGCAGGAACTGCCGTACCTGGCGCTCAATCGTCCCTCGTTTGAGGTCGCAGGGATCAATGAGCAGGAGGCGGAGCAGGCCGTTCAGCAGGCGATCCCGGCTGCGATCGACGCTCTTGCTCCCACCCCGGGCACCGAAGCGGCCAAACCGGCGCCACCGCCTGCTGCCGGTGATGCGGCTACCCAGAGCCCCAATGCTGCCCAGCCACCCAACACCGCGACCAACCCCAACCCGCCGCCTCTCCCCCGAGCCGCGACCCCGGCGGCCGGCTCTGTTCCCGGCTCCAAGTCACGCTCCAGGAGTCGCGCTGCTGCTGCTGCCGCCGCGCTTGCGGCCAAGGCTGCCAGCGCGCCCCCACCGCCGCCCCCGGTTCGCTTGGCTGCCACTCCTATCGTGGTGCACACCTACACCCGCGAGCAACTGGCCTCGGGCGAGCTGCCCCCGTCGGAGTGGGGACTACTGCTGGCCCACAGTTACAGCCCCAATGGGGGCTGGTACGTCATGGTGATTCCGGCCGCCTACCAGATGCAGACGCTTAAGAGCGGCACCACCCACTTCAGCCCCTGGTCCTACGACCGCCACGTTCCGCTGGCGTTTTATGGAGCACCCTTCACTCCCGGCATCTATCACGGCCGGGTGCAGCCGGTCGACTTGGCCGCCACCCTGGCCTCTCTGCTAGGGGTGAATCAACCGTCGGCCTCGGTGGGTAATGTGCTGACCCAGGCGATCCACACATTGCCTGCTCTCCCCGCAGCACGCGGGGCAAGCGGTTCACGCCGGGTCCAGCAGGAGGGCGCGGCCAGCCAGTGAAGCCCGATATGAGCGTTCGCTTCGCCGGTATTCTGCTCCGCAATCCGGTCATCGCTGCCAGCGGAACCTTCGGCTATGGCGTTGAATTTGAAGATGTTGTCTCGCTTAACCGCATCGGAGGCTTCATCACCAAGGGTCTATCTGCGGAGCCCATGGCGGGCAACCAGGCGCCGCGGCTGATCGAGACTCCCGGAGGCATGATCAATGCCATCGGATTGCAGAATATTGGGGTTAAAGCCTTCATTGAGAAGAAGCTTCCCGCCCTGCGGCCCCACTCCGGCACTGCCTGCATCGTCAATGTCTTTGGGAACGAGATACGGGACTATGTTGCGGTGATCGAAGCGCTCAACCACGCGCCCGGCATCGCCGCCTACGAATTGAACGCCTCTTGCCCCAATACACAGCACGGAGGAATGGTCTTTGGCACGGATACCGGGATTCTCGATCAACTGGTCACGCGCGCCAAGGCGGTCTCGCGGCGCCCCCTGATTGTGAAGCTCTCGCCCAACGTCACCTCGATCGCCCAAATGGCAAAATGTGCCGAGAACGCCGGCGCCGACGCGCTTTCTCTGGTCAACACATTCTTATCCCTCTCCATAGACGTCGAGACCCGCCGCCCGCGCATTGCCAACAACACCGGCGGGCTTTCCGGCCCGGCAATCAAACCCATTGCCGTGCGCATGGTCTATGAGGCGGCTCAGGCTGTTTCCATTCCGATTTGCGGTTTGGGCGGTATCACCACCGGGGAAGACGCGGTGGAGTTCCTGCTGGCGGGAGCGACCGCAGTTCAGGTCGGGACGGCCAGCTACGCCGATCCCCGGGCGGTGCAGCGGATCGCAGAATCTCTGGAGCGCTGGTGCGCCCGCCATCACATTGCCCGGGTCGCGGATCTAACCGGGGGGTTGCAGCTCAATGAGGGAACAAAAGAAAAGGCCCCCTAGAGCAGGGAGCCTTTTTATCTTAGGGGCCGCCTCGTTTAGGCGACGTTGCGCATCAATCGCTCGCGCAATTCTTCGGGGATGCGATCCTGCAGCACGCGGGCCTGAGCCATTGCTACTTCGGCAAGATAGACGGGCGCCGGGGTTGCCACCGCCGCCAGGACCCAGATCAGCAGCGAAACCAGCAAGCCGGCGATCGCCGCCGCTTGCAGGCTCAACACAATAGACATCTGCCACAGGTGCAGATCCACCAGCGCCCAGTGCTGCAGAGGCCGTACCCGGTGAATGACCGCCAAGCCTAATAAGAAAGCCGCGATCGATACTGTGCTCAGGCCGATAAGAACCACATCGACGGTGCGATGCAGCCGTTGACGCGAGCGGCAATGCGCGCACTCCACCAGATGCTGTTCGTAATCACGGCGCATCTCGGGAGTAATCCCTGAGATGTCATATCTCCAGCTGGAGAGTATGTCGCCTACCACTCGATCAGTGCATGCTGTCGTTTGCATTCTTATATTTAGCCGCTTTGCACCATAGTAACATCAACGCCCGGTCTGGCCAGCGAATTCGCATGGCCGGAACCCCAGCCAATATACCTATCTCATTATAAGCAAATAGGCTCAAGCGGCGCATCTTGTTCCGCCAAAATCAGCTTATTTGCCAACAGGCTCATCCGGTCCCTTAGCGCCCTTTCTGCCGTAACTCGTGCCAGCTCAGGCAAGTTATTACACTCTGAAAGATGCGCCAGAACGACATAAGAAGCGTTTCCATCGTAATTCTTTTCTAAAAACCCGGCTGTGGCCTCATTGGATAAGTGGCCCACACGGGACATAACGCGCTGCTTGACCGACCAAGGGTAGGGGCCGTCGCGCAGCATTTCAAGATCGTGGTTACTTTCCAGCATAAGAACGTCACAGTTGCGGAGCGCCATCTTGACGTTGGGCGGCATGTAGCCCAGGTCGGTGGCGATGGCCATGCGGACCCCGTCGGCCTCAAAGACAAAACCGACCGGATCGGCCGCGTCGTGGGGAATGGTGAACGGGGTGATGGCGATGTCGCCGATCAGGAACCCACTCCCTGCGGCGAAGTACTCCACCCCGGGCAGCCGGCACGGGTCGTCCGGCTTGGTTTCGTCTTGGCTTGAACCGGCAGCATCCTCAGCGCACGGAGCACCCTCATCGGCCAACATAACCGCGGCCTGCTTCTGGGCCAGGTCCTGCTGCCGCTGGGCCAGCCAAGCCGCGTAGGTGATCCGCTTTTGTGGCATCATCCAACGCATCCATGCACGATGCGTGGCCTGGGTAAAGTAGACGGGCACGCCCAGCTTGCGGGCCAGGACCGCGACCCCCTGCACGTGGTCCTGATGTTCGTGGGTGATCAGCAGGGCATCGATGGCCGCTGGATCTTCATTGGCCATCTGCATCCGCTTCAGCAGTTCCCGGCAGGAGAGCCCGGCATCCACCAGGATGCGTGTCCGGCTGCTGGAGACCAGCGTGCTGTTCCCCTTGGAGCCTGAGGCCAGCACTGTCATCCTCATCATGCGAAAAGCATACGCTCCTGGGCTGTTGATTTAAGGGCGGTTGCGCTCACGGGGTGCCATCCACGGTACTCCCAGGCCCAGCATTTTCACTTCGGGTCTACACCAGGCAAACATACTCCCCGTGGCTTTTCCTCAAGAAAAGCCACACTTCGCTGTACTCGACTGTGCAGCGTAGAAGTGAAAATGCTCCAGTCTGGCCTGGCTGGTTCAATACTGGTAGAACCCTCGCCCCGACTTCCGTCCCAGCCAACCCGCGTCCACCATGCGAATGAGCAGCGGGCAAGGCCGGTACTTGGGGTCGCCCAGCCCTTCGACCATGACCCGCATGATGTCCAGGCAGACATCGAGTCCGATAAAGTCGGCCAGCGCCAGCGGGCCCATGGGGTGGGCCATGCCCAACTGGAAGACCTGGTCCACAGCCGCGGGCGTGGCTACCCCTTCCATGACCGCAAACATTGCCTCGTTGAGCAGGGGCATCAAGACCCGGTTGGAGACAAAGCCGG
Organism: uncultured Acidobacteriaceae bacterium; assembly: GCA_963787145.1. Taxonomy (GTDB): domain Bacteria; phylum Acidobacteriota; class Terriglobia; order Terriglobales; family Acidobacteriaceae; genus PALSA-350. Next base: position 71,237 of record CAWBBY010000036.1, on the reverse strand, counting down.
GGGCATCCTGGACCTCGACCGGCGACTTGCCCAAGGTTTCGGCCAGAGCTTTGACCCGGGCGAAGGTTTCGTCGGTCGTCTCCAGCCCCCGGATCACCTCCACCAGCTTCATCACCGGGACAGGATTGAAAAAGTGCATCCCGATGACCTGGCCCGGCCTCTGGGTCTGCGCCGCCAGACGGGTGATGGAAATGGAGGAGGTGTTGGAAGCCAGAATCACCTCCGGCTTTAACACCGCGTCCAGCTCCATGAAGAGTTCCTGCTTGAGGGCGAAGCGCTCCGGCGCCGCCTCGATGACAAGGTCGCATACCGCCAAGTCTTGTCCCTGCAGGGTGCCGCGGATCAATCCCAGGGCTTTCTCCGCCTCCGCGGCGGTCACTTTGCCCTTGGCCGTCTCTCGCTCGATATTCTTGCGAATCGCTTCCAGCCCGCGATCGAGAAAGCGCTGTTCGACCTCGCACAGCAGTACCTGAAACCCGCTGCGGGCAAAGACATGGGCAATCCCATTACCCATGGTCCCGGCGCCCACTACTCCCACCACCTGGATGGCACTCATGGGGCTCTACCGTGCCCGCACGAGCAAGCACGTGATGTTGTCGTGGCCCCCAGCCTCATTGGCTGCCCCGATCAGCTGCGCCAGGGTCTCTTCCAGATCCCCCGCCGCGCGCAGCATCCCAGCAATCTGCTCATCATTTACCTCGCGCATCAAGCCGTCGGAGGCCAGCAGATACAAGTCCCCAGGCATAACCACGAACTCGATCAGGTCCGCTGCTACCTCGTCTTGCGTACCCACTGCGCGGGTGATCACGTTGCGCATGGGGGAGGTTTCGGCTTGGGCCGGAGTCAGCTGTCCCAGCCGCACCTGCTCGTCTACCAGCGAATGGTCATGCGTCAAACGCTCCAGATTGCCGTCCCGCAGGCGATAACAGCGGCTGTCGCCTACGTGGGCTACCCAGGCACGGTTGCCGCGGGTCGCCATGGCCACCAGCGTCGTTCCCATGCCCGCCCGGGACGGATCCTGCACCGCGCTATCATGCACGCTATGGTTGGCCGCAGCGACGGCCTGCTGGAAGGTTTCGAGGGTGAGCACGCCCTCGTTCATGGCGCGAAGCATGGCGTCCACCGCGAGCCGGCTGGCGACTTCCCCCGCGGCCGCGCCCCCCATGCCATCGCAAACCACAAAATTGCAGGCGCCCTCGCTGTTGCGGAGATTCAGGCCATAAGCGTCCTCGTTGGTTTTCCGGGTTCGCCCCTGATCCGACGCACCGGCCGCCTCGTACTCCAGCACCGCTTGCTGATTCTCTGGCATCTGCCTTCCCTGTGAGGCTTGTACAAGTAATTGTGCCACCATAATCTGTCCTGAAGCCGCCGTAAAGCGGCTTTTGGCTGCCGCGGTAGAAGCGGCAGCCAATGAGGTGGCGTGCAGGGAGTTTACAGGGGGGCTTGGGGCAAAATCTACGAAACGGTCAACTCAGTTGGCGAGGCCCAAATCCTTCAACTGATCGAGGGAGAAGATTTGCCGGGCGCCCGTGACCCGGTCAATCAGGCAAGCGGTCAGACCGGCAACCATGGTCCGGTACATGACTTTAAGGTGGAAGGGGGTGCTGCTGGCCACCGTGGATAGGCGGTCCGACAACGGCTCCCAGTGCTCGAAGTGGGCCCGGCGTGGCTCGCCCGGTCCCTCGGGCAGGGCGATCAGCTCAACTCTTTGGCCGGCGGAATCGCCCGGCGGGTCCTGCACCAGGCGCAATTGCAACGAATAAAACATAGCGTCCTTGTCGTTCATAGGCTCCTGTATGAGGGATTGGGTTTCAACAGTCCTAGAAAACCACGTTTCCTAGGCCAGACGAAAGCGGAAGTTGTAGATCCATGACTCTTTGGTGGTATACAGTCCGCTTTCGGGTCACCACTTTCCCGTTCTTGAGTAATGGTCCGCGGTCTGGTTGCTCAGGAAATGCTGACTTCCTGGTAGATGCCTAAAACGCCGCGCATGGCGTCGCAGATCTCGCCCAGGGTGGCGTAGGCGCGCACACAGTCCAGCAGGCAGGGCATGGTGTTCGCGGCGCAGAGGCTGCCGCGGCCCGGCACCGGCTCCAGAGAGAGGGTCTGGCGGAGGGCATTCAGACTTTGAGCGACAGCCTGGTTGGAGCGCCGCGCGCGGAGCCGCTCCAGCTTTGCGCTCTGCCAATCACGTACCGACTCGCCGATGTGGAGGATTTCCGGAGGCTCCTCCTCGACCACGTAGTCATTGACGCCGACGATAATCTTTTCCCGGTTCTCTACCGCGCGCTGATAGGCATAGCTGGCGTCGGCAACTTCCTTCTGGGGAAAACCGCGTTCAATGGCCCGCACCATGCCACCCATCGCGTCCAGTTTTTGGAAGTAGTCGAAAGCGCCCTGTTCCATATCCAGGGTTAGCCGCTCAACAAAATAGGACCCGCCCAGCGGGTCGACGGTGTTGGCGACCCCGGATTCGTAGGCCAGGATCTGCTGCGTGCGCAAGGCAATGCGGGCCGCATCTTCCGTGGGCAGGGCGAGCGCCTCGTCGAATCCGTCGGTATGCAGGCTTTGCGTGCCTCCCAACACAGCGGCCAAGGCCTGGATGGCCACCCGCGCAATATTGTTTTTGGGTTGTTGCGCGGTCAGCGAGACGCCCGCGGTCTGGGTGTGAAAGCGCATCCAGTGCGAGCGCGGATCCTGGGCGCCGAAACGTTCCGTCATCAGCCGATACCAGAGCTTGCGGGCGGCCCGGAACTTGCCGATCTCTTCGAAGAAGTCGTTGTGGGCGTTGAAGAAGAAGCTCAGGCGGGGAGCGAAATCATCAATCTGGAGTCCGCGGCGCAAAGCCCATTCCACATACTCCACCCCGTCATAAAGAGTGAAGGCCAGCTCTTGCAGCGCCGTCGAACCGGCCTCGCGTATGTGATATCCGCTGATGGAGATCGGGTTAAAGCGCGGCGTGAGGAGCGATCCGAACTCGAGGGTGTCGACCACCAGCCGCATGGAGGGCGCGGGAGGAAAGATGTACTCCTTCTGCGCGATGTATTCCTTGAGGATGTCGTTCTGCAGCGTGCCCGCGACCTTTTTCCAGTCGCCGCCCTGCTTTTCGACGGTCACCAGGTACATGGCCCAGAGCACATTGGCGGGCGAGTTAATGGTCATGGAGACGCTGGTCTTTTCCAGGTCGATGCCGGAGAAAAGAGTTTCCATGTCTTCCAGGGAATCGACCGCCACTCCACACTTACCCACCTCGCCTTCGCTCTCCGCTGCGTCGGAGTCATAACCCATCAGGGTGGGCAGGTCGAAGGCAACGGAGAGTCCTCCACCGCCATTCGCCAGCAGGTAGCGATAACGGGCATTGGTCTCCTCCGGGGTGGCAAAGCCGGAGAACTGGCGCATGGTCCAAAGTTTGCCGCGGTAGCCGGTACTGTGAATGCCGCGGGTGTAGGGGGGCTCGCCGGGAAGACCAAGGTGAGTGGCCTCCCAGTCCTGGGGCAAGTCGGCCTGGGTGTAGAGCCGGCGCACCGGAACGCCGGAGACGCTGGTAAAGCGCGCCTGGCCCAGTTCGTCGCGGTTGCTGCCCCCGGGGGCGCCGATGGGCTGCTCCGGGTGGGCCCGGAGAGCGGCGGCGAGGGTGGTCTCGGCCCATTCCTGCTCCGCTTGCGACGGATGACGGTCGCGGAATAGTTCGGCAGAGATTGCGTTGTTGGCTTCCGCCGGCTTGCCGTCCCCCTGCGTCATCGCCGCACCTCACAGAAGCGAACTGACCAGCATAACCCTATCCTCACCACAGGGAGAAGGAACCGCAGGTCCCTCCACTCCGCTACGCTCCGGTCGGGATGACAATTCTGTTTGGGAACCTAAGCATCGATTTCAAACAGAATTGTCATCCCGACCGGAGCGTAGCGGAGTGGAGGGACCTGCGGTTCTTTCTCCCTGTGTGGCGAACCTACCGGATGCGCGTCTGTTCCCAGGCCTTGGAGTACTTCCAGCTCACATAAACGGAGTGGTATAGGTGTAGCAACAGACCTTCGCGTCCATCGAGAAAGCCAAGACGAAAAAAGTAGTTGTACACAAAGGTCGCCAGCGGGTTTAAGACAACGTTGGCTACAAACGCCGCCAGCGCGCGGCCGGCCTTGCCGGTGCTCACCGCCTGCTCTGCACCCAGGGTGCTGTACCGGTCCATGTGCGCGATATAGGCGGCCAGGGTGGGATAGGCATCGTGCACCATATCGCCCTTGAGCCGGCCGGCCTTGCCAACGAAGTGAACCGTTTCATGCACCGGGCGGGCCTCGAACTCGGCTGCTCCACGACGAAAGAGCCGCAGCTTGGGGTCGGGATAGAAACCGCCAAAGCGCATCCAACGGCCGAGAAAGAGATTGCGACGGGGCAGAGCGTACCCGTCGAACGGCGGATCGCCCTCGAGCAGCTCCCAGACCTCCTTGGCCAGCTCGTCGCTCAGGACCTCATCCGCGTCGAGCGAGAGCACCCAGTCGCAACTGCACTTCTCGAGCGCGGAGTTCTTCTGCGCCGCGAAACCCTTCCACTCCTCCAGGAAAAACCGGGAGCGAAAGCTGCGAGCAATCTCCTCGGTGCGATCGTTGGAGCCGGAATCCACCACCACGATCTCATCAGCCCAAGCCACACTGCCCAGGGTGCGTCCGAGATTGGCTTCTTCATTGCGGGTGATGATGGCGACGGAGAGCGTCTTGCGCATCATCGTTTCAGTGCAGGGTTACTGATTGGGAGCCCAGATGTTCCTTGATGACTCGCTCGACCACGGCCGGCAGTGTTTCCCCAGTCTTGGGAAGCACAAAATTCGCTGCTGCGTCTGACCAGTCGAGCTTGAAGCTGGTGGAAAGCGCGGAAATCCATACCTGGCGCGGCGGAGTGTTGGGGGTGATGACAAACTTGCCCGGCGGTTCCTCAAACAGAATGTTGAGCACGCCATTTTGTTCTTCCACTTCAAAACCGCCCTCTTCCTCGGCCTCGATGAGGCTCTTCTTGAGGGCATCCATCGCGGCATCGCAGTGGCGGCGGAATGTAGTCTCATCTAGCATGAATTGAGTGTAACAAGGCACATGACGAGATCGATCCTCCCCCTCGCCGGGGCTTTGCTGTTGTGTGCCGTGCCTACCCTCCGGGCGCAAAGTCCTCCGGAGTCCCCGCATGATCTGGTCAAGGACGTGGTTTACAACGAGCTCCAGGAACGCCGCCAGGTCAGCTTGTGGCAATACCGGGAGGAGAAGCGGGTAGGCTCCCTAACCACGATCCAGCAGGAGGTCGAGACCCGCTCAGGGATTGTTTACCGGGTGCTGGCACGCCAGGGGCGGCCGCTCGACCCGGCGGCACAAAAGAAGGAAACCGAGCGGCTGAACAACCTGCTGCGAAATTCCGCCGAACAAGCGCGGATGAAGCAGGAAGCTGAGGCTGATGAACAACGCTTGCAGCGGCTCATGACCGCCATGCCCGAGGCTTTCTCCTACACCTACGATGGCATGGTGGATGGCAACCTGCGGCTTTTGTTCCGGCCCAACCCGGCTTACACTCCCCAGACTTACGAGAACCGGGCATATCACGCCCTCGGGGGAGAGATTTGGATTCAGCCGCAACTGAAGCGGCTGGTGAAAATAGACGCGCATATCATGACTGAGATCGACTTCGGCTACGGCCTGCTAGGCCGCATCGAGAAGGGGGGCAGCTTTCAGATCGTGCGCCAGCAGGTTGCCGAAAACCGCTGGAAGACCAGCGTCCTGGATGTTCACATCTCGGGTCGCGTTATCTTCTTCAAATCCATCAGCAAGGATCAGCGCGAGGCGCGCTCGGGTTTTCAGCCGGTCTCCTCGGATATTGGCGTGGCCGGGGCGGTCGCAATCCTGAATGCGATGAAATCTCCTTAACTCCGACCTCAGCCTTTGACTGCGGCGCGAATCTTGGGCAAGCCGGAGACGCTCGCTTGCAGATCGGGCTGTTGAAGTAGTTCCAGCAGCTTGCGCGTGATCCTCTCGTCCGCCTCGGAAACCTGGTGCAATCCCACCGGGTAGCGCACCACGTACTCGAGGCCGGTATCCGTGTACTGCAGCTGTCCCTGTGGTTCTGGCACCTTCATTTGAATATCGATGCGGCGTTCCGTGTTTCCCAATTGCCGCTGCAGTTCCGCGCCATAAGTGGTATGCACCGACTGCACAGCATCCAGCAGTTGCTTCTCCACCAGGTCGTATTTGCCACCCGGGTTTAAGCCGACCGCCACCTCGTGCCAGGTGTACTCCGCGCCCGGCAGCTGTTTGAAGAGCGGAGTAGTCGCCTGGAAGAGAACGGAGTTGGAAAAGACCACGATGCGGCCGGTGGGATAGAGATCCACGCCTGTTCCCGCCAGCTCCATCAGGTACAAACGGACCAGCCCCACGTCGACCACATCGCCGGTTACTCCGGCGACGCTGATGCGATCGCCTACGCGGATGCCCCATCGCCCCACCAGGAAGAAATAGGCCGCGACGGAGAGGAGAATGGTCTGCAGGCCGACCGCGAGGCCGGCGGTGATGAATCCGGCAAAGGTAGCCAACGAACTGAACTCGCTGACAAATCCGAGGATGAGCACAATGCCCATACAAAAGCCGATCACGATGCGGCGCAGCAGGAGAAATTGCCGCCGCCGGCGTAGATCCTGGATATAACGGAAGGTGATCCTGCGCCATATTTCGGAGAACAACAGGATGACGCCGATGGAGAAGGCAATGCCGAGGACGCGAAGTAGGATGGATCGCAAAATGCGATTCGATTCGTGGGCCACGGATTGTCGCCACTCGAGATAATTGGAGCTGCTCTGGTCGAGCAGGATGCTCTCCTCTCTCAAGGGAACCGCAGCACCGGCAATCTGCTTGAAGCGCGCCGCCAGCAAATCGAATTGCCGCCGCTCCTGATCTGGTTGGGCATGGTTGGGCTGCGAAGGCTGCGCCTGGGTCGCAGGGGCCGCGCTTTGGCTGGCCAGCTGCTGCCCTTGCTGAATGGTGGCTCGTAGCGTGGCCTGAAGCGGGCTGTGCAATCTTGACGCCACATCCTTTACGTGGGCGGTTTCCTCCATCATCAGGCTGATCTGGTGCATGCTCTGAAGCTGTTCGTAAAGCTGCACCACTTCGCCAATCAAGCCGGTCGAGGACGGCATCGCAACCGGCGTGCTGGGTGGCTTGACGGCATTCTTGGCGCCGACGTTTGTCAGTTCTGGAGCCGAACGCTGCAGTTCGTTGATGCTGCCTTCCAGACCACCCGCGCCACTGGCGCCATTCGTGTTCATGAACTGCGACATCTGCTCGAAGGTCTGTTGCATGGTCTTGTTCAGGTCCAGCTCTCCCTGCGCGCGCTCTTTCTGCGCCTGCAGGTCCTGCAGCTGCGCTTTGCGCGCTCCCGATATCTGCTGGTTCAGCGTGCTGATCTGCGTTTCCAGCGCGGTGATGCGGGCGTTCACGTCGCTCTGCAATTTGGCCAGATTCTGCTGCGAGCTACTTGCGTTGCCGCCACTGGGCGGACTCGCGGCCGGGATCAGCGCCGCTTCGGCCTGCGCGGACTGAAAGGCCAGTTTCGCCACCTCGGCGGCCATGCTTTGGGCATTGTACTGATACATGGCGTCGCTGGGCAGGCCCACGGTTTGAACCCGCGTCATGGCATGCCGGTACCAGTCAATGACCGCATTCAGATGATCGAGGATCGCATCCCCGCGCAACGTTCCCGAGTTCTGCGCTATAACCGCGTTGACTGCCACCGCGGCCAGCAGCGCGAGTGGCAACAAAAGCAGCACCGGCTTACGCGGCGGATGAATCTTGTGTAAATCTCGTTTATCTCTCGACTGCATATTTCTTCTATCGGCCCTTTCCTGTGCCATATCTATCCTGCGCTCTGCCGAGCATTTCTCACCTATTTTCTGATGCGCCCAGCGAGCCGTTGCGCCGGGCAACAATCATCTTCCTTCGGCGGAGATGCGGGGTTCTTAATTTGTTAAGCTGAGGTTTGGTTACCCGGCGTGAGTTGCTCAAGCTTTCCGGCATGACCGTCGCTTCGGCGGCGCTGGGCGCACACGCTCAGCAAATCGCTCCTGCTGATTACACTATAGACATCGCGGACTACGCGCTCGAGGTTTCTCCGCGGCGCACCATCAAGACCATTGCGTATAACCGCCAGGTGCCCGGCCCGTTGCTGCGGCTCAAAGAAGGTCAACCGGTCACCATCGATGTGACCAACCACACAGGCAACAGCGAAGTGGTTCATTGGCACGGCCTCTTTCTGCCCTCTGACGTCGACGGTGCAATGGAAGAGGGTACGCCGCCGATCCCGGCTGGCGGCCAAGCGCGCTACACCTTTACTCCCCGTCCCGCCGGCTTTCGCTGGTACCACACCCACGTCTTTGCCGGCAAAGATCTGCACCGCGGCCAATACACCGGTGAGCACGGATTTCTGTTTGTCGAGCCGCGCGACAACCCAGGGCACTATGACCAGGAAATCTTCCTGGCGCTGCATGATTGGGACGCCGCGCTGCTCGCGAGTGCCGACGGGTCCATGGATCCGGCCTACAACGTGTCCACCATCAATGGCCGCGTGCTGGGCTTCGCCGAGCCGCTGCGGGTGAAGGCCGGCGAGCAGGTTCTCTTCCAAATCCTGAATTCGAGCCCCACGGAAGTGCACTGGATCGCTCTTGCCGGACATCAATTCAATGTGATCGCGCTCGATGGCAACAAAGTAGCTCAGCCGCAGCTGGTTCCCATGCTCCGCCTGGCCCCGGCGGAGCGGATCAGTGCGCTGGTGGAGATGAACCATCCCGGCGTATGGGTCATGGGCGAAGTGCGCAAGCACGTCATGGCGGCGGGCATGGGCATCGCGGTGGAGTACGCGGGCAGCAGCGGCCAGCCGCGATGGGAGCAGCCCGAGGAGCTTTCCTGGGACTACCTGCGCTTTGCCGCGGCCGGCCAGGCTCTCGCTCCTGCTCCCTCGCAAGCAACCGATACGGTTACGATTCCCCTGGTTTTCGCGTCGAAGTTTGCCGGACACGGGGCCATGGATCATTGGACCATCAACGGGAAGTCTTACCCGGAGACTGCCGGCCCTCCGCTTACCGCAGGACAGCGCTATCGCCTGCAATTCATCAACCGCAGCACCAACGATCATCCGGTTCATCTGCACCGGCACAGCTTCGAGCTGCGCCGCTTGCCCGGTCAGCCGGAAACACATGGCATCCTCAAAGATACCGTGTTGGTGGACGCGAACACCCAGCTGGATGTCGAGTTCACCGCCAACGATCCCGGGCCAACGCTGTTTCATTGCCATCAGCAGAATCACATGGATGCCGGCTTCATGATGCTCTTTCGCTATGCGTGATCTGAAGTGGTGGACCTGGGTTTTCGCTCTGCTATGCAGTGCGTTGCCGGCTTGCGCGCAGGGCAACTATGAGATTCAGGTTTATGGCGCGGCCACTGTAGAGCCAAAGAGCACCATGGTTGAGCTCCATTCCAACTACACTCTAGATGGACAAAAATACGTGATCGACGGCGTCTACCCCACCAATCACCAAGAGCATGAGACGCTCGAGATCACGCAGGGACTAACCAGCTGGTCGGAAGTGGGTTTCTATGTTTTTACCAGCGAGCAGAGCGGCCATGGAGTGCAGTGGGTGGGGGACCATATCCGGCCCCGGGTGCGCGTGCCCGACTCGTGGCATTGGCCGGTGGGCGTCAGCCTGTCGACGGAGATCGGCTATCAGCGGCCAGTGTATTCGCCCGATACCTGGACCTGGGAGATACGGCCGATCATCGACAAATATCTCGGCCGCTGGTACATGGCTGTGAATCCTGCGCTCGAGCGTACCTGGCACGGACCTGACGTTGCCCAGGGCTTGGGTTTTGCTCCCGCAGCCAAGGTCAGCTATGACTTCAGTAAAAAGATCAGCGGCGGGATCGAATACTACGCCGATTACGGCCGGCTGGGAGACTTTTATTCATTGCATAACCAAGAGCAACAGATCTTTGTGGTCACTGACTTGAATGTCTCGCCCAAGTGGGAAATCAATATAGGTGTGGGCATCGGTCCTACGGCGGCCACAGACCACTGGATCATCAAAGGGATTCTCGGCCGCCACTTCAACTGGAAAAAAGAGTCGGCGGTGGATTAGGTGACTCACGAGTTGCCGCTCCGGACAAGCTGGCGCTCATGAGGACTACATCCTGGGCTACTCTCAGTCATCCTTTTGGGACTCAACTCTCGCGCCGACTCCTTAGTCCCTGAGGCAATGTTTTCGGCCGAGCGCCATGTAGCGAAGAAACCTAAAACCGCAAGGAAAGACAACTAAGCCCGCCGTCCATCTTTTGAAACTCGGACATCTCGAGTTCCAGTGGATGGAATCCACGAGCTTTGAGTTCCGCCGTCAGCAGCGGATATCCGGCTGCCACCAGCACCCGCTCATTGACACGCACGCAGTTGGCCGCATAGCTCTCTTGCTCTGTGACTCGAATCAGTTCATAGCCCTTGAACAACTCATGGCCCGCCATCTCTTCCATCACCACCAGGGTGTTGTCGCCAATGTAAGAGATACCGCTCTTGAGGTGGAGAATGCTGCTCATCCCCCGCACATCGATCACTGCACAGGTGTAGCCTTCCCGGGCCAGATGGGCCGCCAGCTGTCGGGCGCCTTCTTCATTCGTGCGGTGCGACAGGCCGAGGAAGAATCGATCGTCAGCCTCACAGATGTCGCCTCCGTCCAGCATTCCGGGGGCCTCAATCTCCGCCGTGGCGGAAAAGAATCTGCGCAGGGTGGGACGCATCGCAGCCACTTCATCCTCGCGGCTGCGAGCGCCGGGCCGCGTCAGCACGGCGCTGCGTGCAGTAAGCACGGCTGTGTCCTCCACAAACGTGGAGTCCGGATGATCGAGGTCCGCATCCAGCGTGGTGAGAGTGAGTCCGCATTCGCGCAGGGCTTCGCAGTAGCGTGCATGCTGCTGCAGCGCTTTGTCATACAGCGGAACTCCCAGCTGAACGGAGGTGAGTCCCTGGGCGAAATTGATTCCGGGCAGACGAACAATGGCGTGCTTGAACACGTGACTAGTCTCTATCATGCAGTGAATTTGTCGTAAACGAGTTTTGCGGCAGCGATATCCTCGACCGCGATGCCGACCGACTTGAAGACTACTGGCCTATCTCCGCGGCCAAGCCGCGCGCCGTTCAACAGCTCGCCAATTTCCGCGCTCACCTGCGCATGTGCGAGAACAATGTCTCCCGCTTCCCGCATGGCAGACTCGCGGGACTCGACGACCACCGCGCCGCGCATGGCCTCTTCATCCAGTTCGCGGCGATCCGGCGTAGCGGCGCCGATGGCGCACACCATCGCTTCCCGGCGCAGCCATCTTCCGCAGAGAATCGGTTGCGGTGAACTGGTCAGGGCCAGAACAACATCGGCGTCCGAGACCGCTTCTTCCGCCGTGGTCACTCGGGCTCCAATCTCTGCAGCGAACTGCTGGGCATGGTCCTGCGTCCGGCTCCAGACCCTGACCTCTGCAAAGGAACGGATCCCAGCCAGCGCGCGGAAGTGCGAGCGAGCCTGCACCCCGCTGCCCAGTATGCCCAGCACCTTGGCCTGAGGATGCGCAAGATGGTCAATCGCCACCGCGGATACGGCGGCGGTTCGCATCTCGGTGATCAATCGCCCGTCCATGCTCGCCAAGGGCTCTCCGGTTTCGGCGCGGAAGAGTTGGATCATCGCCATATGGGTGTGCTTGTGCAGCTCCGCATTGCCAGGATAGAAAGTAACCATCTTGGCGCCCATCACCGTGCCGTACACGGCAGGCATGATCCCGAACCAGCCGCCATAGGATGAGACCGGAATGATTGCGCGCACCGGCTGCCGCACTCGGCCGGCGGAGAAATCCATGAGCGCCTGCCTGATCGCAGGGATCAGCTCTTCGTAGGTGAGCACCGCGCGCACTTGGTTTTCATCAAGGAAAGGTAGTTTATTCGTGACCATGGGGCTCATTATCAGTTCAAAGCATGTGGCGCATGTGCGCGCGAAGGATGTTGATACGAATGAAAGAGAGCGTCTCTGCTTCGCGTGTCGTAATGCGATGCTAACGCCTCAGGCTACCATCGAACTATGAACGACCTGAACCCTGAGGAGTATGGCGACCCACTCGAACTTTTCCGTCAGTGGCTCCAGGAGGCGGAGCGGAGCGAGCCGAATGATCCCAATGCTGCGGCCCTGGCGACCTCGACGTTGGCGGGTGAGCCCAGCGTCCGCATGGTGCTGGTGAAACGCGCGGACGAGCGCGGCTTCTGCTTCTTTACCAACGCCGAAAGCAGGAAAGGGACGGAGCTCGAGACCAATCCCCGGGCAGCGCTCTGTTTCCACTGGAAGACGGTCGAGCGGCAAGTAAGAGTAGAGGGCCGGGTAACACAGATGGAGGCGGCCGATGTGGACGCGTATTTCCACAGCCGGTCGCGGAACAGCCAAATCGCCGCGGCCGTCTCCGAGCAGAGCCGGCCGTTGGGAAGCCGTGCGGAACTGGAAGCCCGGTTCCGGAGATTTGCCCAGGATTATCCCGGAGAAGTACCGCGCCCTCCCCACTGGTGTGGTTTCTGCGTGCATGCAGAACGGATCGAGTTTTGGTTGAATGGGGAGGACCGGCTGCACGACCGGTTCTTATTTACCCGCGAGCCCGGTGGATGGATCAGAACTCGGCTTTATCCTTGACCCGGATTTCCTGTACGTGGCCCGATCGAAGAGCCGCGTGTGCGGCTTTCTTTAACGGAAAGCCGCGTGAAGTTCGTAGATCTCATCAGGCCTGCAGGAAATCCGTGAGCGCCGCTTGCGAGCATTGGCGGCTAGCTCTTAGTCCTCATCAAGGTCGGCAAAGAGTTGCAACAGATTTACCTGGATCTCTGTCCCGGGAACCCCTAGTACATCAGCGGCTGTCCAGGCGTCTCCGACGCACTGGCGGCCTGTCCTGGAGGTCGGATCAATGATCCAAACGCACGGAACGCCCATGTGCAGGTAATCTGCGGAACGAGATTGGGTCTCAGTATAGGTGTCGTCCGGCGATAGGATTTCCACCACAAGCACTGGCGGTTCAACGATTATCTCCGGTTGAGGACCGCGCGACACGAGCATGACGTCAGGAATGCGGACGCGCAGGGCGGAAACCTTTAATCTCTGCTCGGTCGCGACCTTAACCGACCAGGTCTTTTCCTGCGACCCGAGCCATACTGCCAGGAGAGCCTGGAGCCGTGCATGCTCCCACTTCCCCACGTTCCGCTCCACAAGCTCGCCGTCGACATATTCTCTGTCAGGCCGGTAGCTCGTCTTCATGTACTCCAACAGCGAGAGCCGCGTTGAGGTCGCCATCTATGATCCCGTTGGTACCAGTCTAATCCAGGCACCTCGAAGGCTCAGAAGGGAATATCGTCGTCGGTGATTTCCGTGCCGGCGAACTCTTCGTGGTGCACAGGAGGCCGTTGATCGAAGGAGGTAGTATTCGAACGCGGTCCGCCGCCACTCTCACCCTCGCCGCGGCCCGACAGCAGGACCACATCGTTGACGATGATTTCGGTGCGGTACTTCTTCTGCCCCGATGCCTGGTCGTCCCACGAGCGGGTCTGGATCCGGCCTTCGACGTATAGCTTGGCGCCCTTCTTCACGTAGTCGCGAATGATTTCCGCCACCCGCTGGTAAGCGGTCAGATTGTGCCACTCGGTCCGGTCCTGCCACTCGCCCGCTTTGTCCTTGAAGCGATCCGAGGTGGCCAGGGTAAGGTTGGCGACCGGCAAACCGCTGGGCAAAAACTTGACTTCCGGGTCTTTGCCTACGTTGCCCAGGAGAATGACTTTATTAACGCTTTTTGGCATGGTGTTCCTTCTATTTTGGGTAAGGCTGAAGCATAGCAGAACTCGCTCTGCAGTGTTGCTGTAGCGGACATTATGAAAAGACCTTAATCAAAACGTCCGCGTTGCAACGGAGCGCTTATATCCTGCGGCGATCCTGAGCCCTTGCCAGGCGGCGATTGCGTAGCCACTTGGCCGCTCCCAGCAGCGTCAGCATGGTGCCGAACGGCAGGCACATCATGGCGAGCAATAACGAGAGCCAGCCGGAGTTGGTGTGCGGACCGTGCTGGCCGATGCCGCCAAAAACCGTTGCCGTCAATAGCGCCGCCAAGCCGCCGACCAGCAAAGTCCAGATCCCGGCCTGCAGGAGTTGCCGGGTGCCGTCGTCCGGCATTAGCTTAGCGCCATGCAGCGAGCATGGCGTACACCACGACCCCCGTCACGGAGACGTAGAGCCAGATAGGCAGCGTAAAGCGCGCGATCTTGCGATGCTGACGGAAGCGCCCGCTGAGGGAGAAGAAGAAGGTGCTCAGCACCATCGGCAGCGCCACCACCGATAAAGTGACGTGGCTGATCAGAATCGAGATGTAGATCTTCTTCACCGTGCCAAAGCCAGGAAAGTGCGTCTCCCCATGCAGCGCATGATTGGTGATGTAGCTGACCAGGAAGAGAGAGGAAAAAACAAACGCTACTATCATCGACACACGATGGGCAGGAATATTCCGCCGGCGAATGAAATAAAAGCCGGTTAGGAGTGCCACAGTGCACAGGCCGTTGAGCACTGCATTGAGCAAAGGTAGAAAGCGCAGCCGGGCCACCGAAGCATCGAGCGGATGGTGCAGGTAAAGCAGCCACAGCAAAAAGCAAACCGCGGCCGCACTCACGGCGACGATCAAGGCCACCGGGAGCGCAACGGATGGGCGCTGGTTGGTTTCCGCCACAAACATCTTTGTCTCCTTGAGTCAGGCCGACGGACGATTGGTACGCCGGTTCACGATCGCCCAGGCCGCGAGAAAGGTCAGCAGGCAAAAAACGGCGGTCACGGCCAGGTTGACGGGCAGTGAAAACTGCGTTGGTGCCTCGGGAAACAAGCTGCCGCGCAGTGCTTCCACTCCGTACGTCAGAGGATTGAGCATCATGCAGAAGCGCATCCAGCCGGCGGCCCCGCTCAGCGGAAACAAAGCACCGGAAAGCAGCCATAGAGGTATCAGCAGCATGTTCACGATGGCGTGAAAGGCCTGGGTCGAATCCATCGGCCAGGCGATGGCAAAGCCCAGCGCGGTCAGCTCAAAGCTGATCATCACGATCACGAGCATGCTCAACCCGATCGCGGACGGCGTCAAACGCACCCCGACCAGCGGCCCGAAGACAAGGAAGATGATCCCTTGTATCGCCGCCAGCGTCGCGCCGCCCAACACTTTGCCCAGAACAATGGACGAGCGGCTGACCGGGGCCGCCAGCACCGACAGCAGAAAACCCTCGTTGCGATCCTGGATCAGCGACATCATGCTGAAGATGGCGGTAAAGAGCACGATCATGGCTACTGACCCAGGGAAAAAATAGCCCAGGTAGTGGGCAGAGCTTCCACTGCCATCGCCGGTCCGGAAGCTGTGGGCGAAGCCCGCGCCCAGGACCACCCAGAAGATCAGCGGCGAGGCGATCACGCCCGCGACTCGTGCCTTCTGGCGATAGAAACGGACCAGCTCGCGCAGCCACAGGGAATAGGCCGGCAGCCAGATGCCGGGGGATACGGTTTGGCGCGCGCGGGGGGCGGTTGCAGCTAGGGTTGCCATCAGGCCTTCTTCTCCTTCTCCCGTTCGAGGGTGGAGGCATCTTCCCAGAAGCGATGGCCCGTGCGTTGAATGAAGACATCTTCGAGCGAGGGACGAGCCACTGAGATGCCGTCGATCTCGCCGGGAAAGGCCTCCACCACGGCGGTCACCAGGCGATGACCTTCGGGACGCTCCAGGCGGACGGTGCTGCCCATCACAGTGGGCTGTACTGCAAAACGGGTGGCCATGCGTTCCGCCAGGGAGCGCGCCGCCTCTGGGTTAGCGGTCTCGAACAGCACTACGTCGCCGCCGATGGCCGACTTCAACTGCGCCGGGGAACCCAGCGCGACCAGGTTGCCTTGGTTCAGAATGGCCAGCCGGTCGCAGTGCTCGGCCTCTTCCATCAAGTGAGTGGTCACCAGGATAGAGACGCCCTCCTGGTCGCGCAGAGTGCGCAGGTACTGCCACATGTCGCGGCGCGCGCCCGGATCGAGACCGGTTGATGGCTCGTCCAGCAACAGCACCGCCGGGGAATGGATGAGGCCCTTGGCCAGCTCGACCCGCCGCTGCATGCCCCCGGAAAGGGTCTCGACATAATCCCTGGCCCGGTCGGACAAGCCCACCCGGCGCAGCACCTCTTCGCTGCGGCGCTTGAGAGTTTCGCCGCGCAGTCCGTACAAGTGGCCCTGGTGCTTCAGGTTCTCGGCCACGGTCAACTTAAGGTCCAGGCTCCTGGCCTGAAAGACGATCCCGGTCTGCTGCCGCGCCTGATTCGGCTCCCGGGCGACATCAAAGCCCTGGATCTTGGCGGTGCCGCCGCTGGGCACCATCAGCGTCGAAAGGATGCGGAAAAGAGTTGTCTTGCCGCTGCCATTAGGACCCAGCAACCCGAAGATCTCCGCCGGTTGGACGGCAAAGCTCAGATCGTCGAGCGCCAGGCGGTCGCCATAGTTATGGGACAGGCGGTCGAGCTGAATGGGGATCCGCTCCGGCACACTGCCGGCCGGGATCTTCGCCGCAGGATGTTGGCTCAGCGTAGCTATGGCTTATCTCCTTCCGGTTGCGTTCAGCATCATCACGGTGAGCAGCAGCGGCAGGTAGAGGACGCTGGCGCGCAACAGGTCACGCGCGTATCCGCGCGACTCGGCCGTGGTGAGCGCCCGGGTGATGCGAGCAAAGCGAATCGTGTAGGCCAGGTAGCCCAGCCCCAGAAGCACCGCCGCGACCAGGTAAACGGGTCCGGTCAGGTGCAGATAATACGGAACGGTGCTCACCGGGATCATCAGCACGGCATAAATCAGCGCTTCGCACACCGTCGACCAGCCATCCGGCTGCACCACCGGCAGCATACGGATGCCGGCCTTGGCATAGTCATCGCGATAGAGCCATGCGATGGCCATGAAGTGGGGAAACTGCCAGACGAAAAGAATGGCGAAGAGGGCCACAGCCGGCCACTCAATAACGCCGCGGGCCGCGGTCCAGCCCAGCAGGGGAGGCATGGCGCCGGGAAATGCGCCGATGAACGTGGCCAGCGTGGTGTAGCGCTTGAGCGGGGTGTAGACCGCAACGTACGTAAACCCGGTCAGCAGCGTGAGCACCACCGTGACCGGGTTGGTGAACCACGCCAGCACCAGCGCCCCGGCGGCGAAGCACGCCATGCCCAGGGCCAAGCCATGCAGCAAGCTGAAGCGGCCGGCGGCTAGCGGGCGTTGGGCTGTCCTTACCATCCGGGCGTCGATCTTGCGCTCGATGACCTGGTTCATCACGCTGGCCCCGCAGGACACCAGCGCAATGCCAAGAAGCGATTCGACTAGACCCCAATGCATGCTGGTGATGCCGGAGCGCATCGATCCCAGGTAAAAGCCTGCCCACGCCGTCAGGACCGCCATGGAGGTTACGCGGACCTTGAACAGCTCCTGATAGTCTGCGATCCACGAATGCCGCGCCTTTGCCTGGAGCGCGACGACCGGCGCCAGCCCGGGCACGTGGTCTACTGTAGGGCTAGCCAGCCCCGTCGCGGCGTGGGCGGTTGGAGTCACAGCGCAGTCCTGATTCGCGATTTCGTTCGCGGCTGGGCGGGATGGATCGGATTCTTTGGCATGGATTGCGGGCTGCTACTGCCTTCATGATAGCAAGCGGTCATCGCCGCTCCCGGATTTCCTGTACGCTGCTCTGGAAACACCTGCGTATGCGGCTTTCTTTACGGAAAGCCGCACGAGGCTCGTTGACTCCACCGAGCTACACAGGAAATCCGGGCCTGCCGGTGCGTGCTTTCGGGGTACGCAATGAGCTTATGATGCGCGCCCGGCGGGAACGGCCTCATCATGCTGGACCAGGTACTCCTGGATCAGCACCGAGACCAGCACTGCGGTCGGCACCGAAATCAAGGCCCCAACCACCCCGGCCAACTTCGAACCCATCAGCAGCGCGACCAGAACCGCCAGCGCGGGGAGGTCTACGCTGCTCTTCATGATGCGCGGCGTCAGGTAGGAAGTCTCCACTTGGGCGTAAATGCCATAGAAGACCAACACCCCCAGCACTTTTTCCCAGGAGTCGGTGGCCGCCGCCAGCAGCACCAGGGTCATCGAGACCATCGCCCCGACGATGGGAATGATGTTCAGAACACCCATCAGCACGGCCAGCGCGTAGGCGTAACGGACCTTGAGCAGTACAAAGACTATGAGGCTGCAGAGGCCCAGGATGAGCATAAGTCCGCCTTGCCCCAGAAGCCATTTGCCCATGCGTACGTCAGCGCGCAAGAGCGTATCGTTCAGCCGTCCCCGCGTGGACTTGGGGAAGAACGAGAGCACCCAGTGATAGGCCTCCTCTCCCTCCAGCATGAAATAGACGGTGAGAAAGATCACCGCTCCGACATCGGCCAGCTTGCTCGCCCAGCCGCTGATGGAGAGAAAAAGATATTCCGCGAAGTTGGACGCAAATCCCTGCAGCCGGGCAGTCAAACCGGAAAAATTGAAATGGGAAGCGAGCGGAAATCGGTGCACCTGGTCCAGCAGCTGGGGCCCGCGGGTCGGCAATTCGCTGATCAATGCCTGCACGTCATGTAGCACGGGCGGCAAGGCAAAGGTGAAGAAGAGGGTGGCGGCGGCTCCTACACTCAGCATCAGGAGAAAGATAGAGAGCCCTTTGCCGGGATGCCAGCTCCTGATGTGGAGCCGCATAATGCCTTGGATCACGGGGCTGAGCACCACGGCGAAGAGAACGCTGACGTAGAGCAGCAACAGGATCTCGCGCATCAGGTACGCGATCAGCAAGGCCAAAGCGATGGCAAAGGCGAAGACAATGTAGCCACGCACTGAGCGCTTCTGCTGTGCCTGGACAGGTGTAACGGGTTCCACGGTCACTTCAGGACTTGCCATGCGTCTCTTGCCTCTTTCGCACCTCAACCCGCCAAAGTGTGGATACGTGCTCGAGCACACGATCAGCCACTGCTTGCGGTGCCAGACCGTGGGTGGCCACGGTGACGTGTGCAGTGCGGTAATAAGGCAGGCGGCGGTGGTGACGGGCCGCCAAAGATTCCGGGGCAGCCAGCAGGGGGCGTACCTTCCCTTCTACGGTGCAGCGCGCCAGCAGCTCAGGCAGCGGAGCCTCAAGGAAAACCAGGCAGTTTTCGGGTGGATGGATCAACAGCGAACGTGTGGATTCGTCCTCTACTGTGCCGCCGCCGAGCGCCAGTACGATCTGCTCTTCGTTGCTTAACTGCTCCACCGCCTGCCGTTCCCGCAGGCGAAAATCTGCTTCGCCGTGGTCGCGAAAGATCTCCGCGACCGTGCGCCGGCTGGAGGCCTCAATGACGTCGTCCAGGTCGATGAATCGCCAGCCTAACTCGCGGGCAAGGATCGCGCCTACAGTGGATTTGCCGGCGCCCATGAAACCGGTCAGGATCAACCGCGAAAGCCGCTGTCGCGCCCCCGGTTCGGTTGCCATCCCTCGCTGCGCCTGCTTGCTCATACCATCTGCGGATTATAGCGGGTGGGAATGGCGACGCCGGGCGGAAGCGAGCGGGTTGGGGTACCCGAAAGGGAACCGCAGATCAATTACCCGCAGCGGTTCTACTTGCTGCGGGACGGCTCCTTTTTCAGCGCGGTCTGGATATTCTCCCAGACTTCGGGGCTGGGGTCGTGAATGGGCAGCAGCAGCTTGGCTTGTTGCGCAATGTACTCCAGATCACGCACCAGCGCGCTGCAATTTTCGCAGGTCTTAAGGTGTGGTTGCGAGCTCAGGTCTTCGCCCGACTCGAACAAGCTGGGCAGTTGGTCCTGAAAAACGGCGCAATCGACGGTCGTCCCGTTCGCTGCTTTCCGGACATTGCTCATAGAACAGCCTCTTTCCTCTGGCCCGACTTCAGAAGGTCGCGCAGCTTCATGCGCGCTTTATGCAGCTGCGATTTGCTGTTGCCGATGGAACACTCCAGCATCCCGGCGATTTCATTGTGTTCATAACCCTCCACATCATGCAACACGAAAACCAACCGGTAGCCGGGAGGCAGATTTTCGATCGCTCGCTCCAGGGTCACGCGATCCACCGAACCGGAAAGTGTCAGATCGCGCGCGCCAATGTCCTTGCGTGGCCCGTCTTCCTGCGAAGGTTCCAGGGTCTCTTCGAGCGAAACCTGGGGCAGACCCTTCTTGCGCAGGTGCATGAGTACAACATTGACCGCCAGGCGATGCAGCCAGGTGGAAAACGCCGAGTCCCCACGAAAAGTGCCAATCTTGCGATAGAGCTGCAGAAAGGCCTCCTGGGTCAGGTCCTCGGCTTCGGCCACATTGCCCAGCATGCGCAGGCACAGAGAATAGACCCGCCGCTTGTGCAGGGCGTACAGCATTTCGAAGGATGCCGCGTCGCCGGACTGTGCTTTCTGGATGGCGTCGGCTTCGCCCGCGATCGGTGCATTGCGGCGCAAATGCTGGTTGGGCGCCTTAGCCGGCGCGGTGGGTCCGGGCGTTGTCGCCAAATCCTTGCTGGGTATAGACATTGGTACCTCTAAAAGAGAAGTTCGACTATTGCTCTGCCAGGTTTGTGGGCGAAGGTTCGCTTTAAGCATGGAACGCACACTCGTACTTGAATAAAAGGGGCCTTGCACTGGGAAGCAAAATGCAGGTCAGAAGTTGCTTCCAGATCCGGAATCAGCGCCAGCCGGCAACTCTTGTCGCAACTAGGCAAGGTTCTTTGAGCGAAGGAAACGACTTTTTAACCGTATCGCAGGGCACGGCCCCGCGGATTTTATAGCATGCCGACAAACCCTACCAACGAAGGGAAAAGTCCCGGAGGGACGGCTGAGAGTAGCCCAGGACGTAAGTCCTGGGAAGAGATTCGAGAGACGACCAGTCCCGCAGGGACGGCTGAAAATTACCCAGGATGCAATCCTGGGGTACTTCTGCCACCGAATAGACTCGTCGCGGCAGCCCACCCAGGACCGTGTCCTGGGTAACTTTCAGCCGTCCCTGCGGGACTGGTCGTTGGCACTCGCGACCCCAGAACTTACGTCCTGGGCTACTCTCAGCCGTCCCTCCGGGACTCAATTTGGAGAGAGTACCCTCACGCAGACGCTTTATTCCCCTCAGGGTACATTTCCCCTAGCTGCCGATGAAGCGTGCATAGAGGCTGCGGGCGAGGCTCACATCGGTCGTACCCTGCACCAGCGCCCGTCCGTCCGCAAACAGCGTGACGGTGTAATCTCCGCGCTCGAAACGCAACAGGAGCCGGTTGAAGTTGACCTTGCCGTGCGGCTCCAGGCGGCGCTGCATCTCGGCAAAGTCAACCGGGCGATGATGTTCATGGATCTGCACCGAGTTCCGCCCGCAAAGCGTGATCTGGGGGCGGTCTTCTCCCCGAAGATGGGTAAAGTCCCGCAGCTGGCAAACCGTGCATCGCGCTCGGGGGGTGGCGGCGTTGATCTCGGCCTGGTCGTTGGTCCAAAGGTCGCGGCCCAGCAGGGTGCGGCGCATTTGGTCGCGCGCGCCCACAAGAAACTTCAACGCCTCGGTGACCTCTACCGAGGCGGCGAAATTGACAGCCGTGTTGAGAATGCCGGCCGTGTCGCAGGTGGCCACCATACCCGCGGGCGGCTTGGGAAAGAGACAGGCCAGGCAGGCAGTCTCTCCCGGCAGAATATTCATCGTGGCCGCATAAGCTCCAACTGCGGCCGCATAAATCCACGGCCGGCGCTGCTCGACGGCGTAGTCGTTCAGCAGGTAGCGCGTCTCGAAATTATCCGTGGCGTCGAGCACAATCGCCGCCTGGCCGAGCAGGGCGTGAATATTGGACGGCACCAGATCGGCCACATGCGCCAGAACCTCAGTCCGGCTGTTAAATTGCGCGATCTTGCGCCGGGCGGCTTCCGCCTTGGGCAGGGCTTCACGGGCATCCGCCTCGTCGAAAAGAACTTGCCGCTGCAGATTGCTCTCCTCCACGAAGTCGCGGTCGACCAGGGTCAGGGTACCCACCCCGGCACGCGCCAGCAGCGCCGCCGCGGCGGCCCCTGTCGCCCCACAGCCCACCACCGCCACATGGCTCCCGGCCAGTTCCCTCTGCCCCCGCTCCCCAATCCCGGGATATAGCACCTGGCGCGAGTAACGTTCCTCAATCAGTTCCACTGTGCTCTCCCGTACATTAGGGCCACGTCTTAGTATAGAGACTCGGAGAGCGAGCGCTGCGGCGGCAATTCCGGGCTGTCCAGTACCAAGTTCAGTGTTCGATGGGCGAGCGCGATGCCTGCTTGAGAGGATCTTTGTTGGCTTTGACCCCATTGCTTCCATCCGTGCGCCGACAGCAGAAACTTCTTTTAAGAAAAAGCCAACACGCCGGCATCTCTCGAAGCTACATCGTTCGGGTTTCTGTTCTAGCGCTGTACGCCTCGCTGGTTCTGGGTATGTTGACTGCTTCCTCCCCGCTGTGCAGCGCCCAGGCAGCCGCCGTAGGACCGGATGCCATTCCTCTCGCGCCCCAGGATTCCCGTCAGGTCCTGTTGCAGGATTGGGCCGGTCTACCGGTGGTGCGCATTTCCTTTGAAGGGGTTAACGAATCTCTGCTGACGCCGTTGCCCGGTCAGCTTGCGCAGCAGGCGGGTGCTCCCCTGGACCCGGCCAAGGTGCGTGATAGTCTGCGCAGGCTCTACGCCACCGGCCTCTACGAAACGATTGAAGTAGCCGGCGTGCGTGCAGGGGACAGCGTGTCCATCATCTTCACCGGGATCCCACGCCTCTTTGTGGGCCGGGTCAACGTCGACGGTGTGAAAGACGATCGCCTTGCAGCCGTGCTGCAGAGCGCAACCCAGATCCAGGCGGGAACCACCTATTCGGAAAGCAAGGCGGCGCTGGCGGAACCGCAGGTCAATGCAGCACTCCAGAATAATGGCTACTACCGGGGACAGATCGCGCGGACCACCGTCATCGACCGGGCGAACTCGCTGGTCGACCTCAATTTTGAGATCTTTCCAGGCAATCCAGCCCGCGTGGGCGATGTGGAGTTGACCGGCGAGAGTGGGCTGACCGAAGCCCAATTCCGCAAGCAGGGGAAACTCAAGCGAAACTCCAAGGTCAATCGCAACACAGTCAGCCGCGCACTCCGCAACCTGCGCAAGCACTACAACAAGCGAGAGCGGCTGGAGGCCACCGTAAGCCTTACTTCTAAAGAGTACGTGCCTCCCGTGAATCGGTTGAACTATACCTTTCTTGCCCACCAGGGACCGCTGGTAGAGGTGAAGGTCGAAGGCGCGAAAATCAGCCGGGGCCGCCTGGAGAAACTGGTGCCCGTCTACGAGGAGGGTACGGTGGATCAGGACCTGCTCAACGAAGGCGCCCTGAACCTGCGCAACTACTTTGAGGGCCAGGGGTACTTCGATGTAAAGGTTTCCCACCAGCCGGTGCAATCCGATCCCCAGCATCTGACCGCGCTCTATAGTGTTGAGCTCGGTAAGCGGCACGTGGTCGACTCGGTCAGCATCAAGGGCAATAAGTATTTCGGCACGCCGCTCATTCTCCAGCGCCTGAGCGTGCGGCCTGCCAATATCCTGGACCACGACGGTGCATTCAGCCAGCAACTGGTCGATCAGGATGTCGCCCGCATCAAGGCGCTCTACCAGAGCAACGGCTTCAGTGCGGTCAAGGTCACGCCTGATTTTGTGGATAGCGACACCGGGACGGGAAAGCCCACTAAGATCTCCCACTACAAGATCACCTACGTCATCGACGAAGGAACCCAGCGGCGCATCGGTAAATATGACATCGAAGGAGCCACTGCGGAGCAATTGAATGATTTTCGTCCCTACTTGAATGCTCAGGTAGGACAACCGTACTCGGCCGTTAACATCAATCAAGACCGTGATCTGGTCCAGACGTACTACCTGAGCAAGGGTTATGACAACGCCCAGGTAAGCCTGTTCCAGCAAAACGAGCCGGATCACCCGGATGCGGTGGATTTCACCATGAAAGTGGTGCCCGGGATGCAGTTCTTTGTACGCAAGGTGGTTGTCTCCGGGTTGAACCGGACCAAGCCATCGATGGTGGACCAGCGGATCCTGCTGCATCCCGACGATCCGCTCAATCAGACGGCGATGCTGCAGATGCAGCGCAAGCTCTATGATCTTGCCCTGTTCAACGAAGTCGATACGGCCATCCAAAACCCAAACGGTGCGGAAACCTATAAGAACGTCCTGCTGAATCTGACCGAGGCCAAGCGCTGGGATATCAGCTATGGCTTCGGTTTTGAGGTGCAGACGGGGCAGCCCACGGCAGGCTGTCTCTCCGTGGCAGACCAGGCATTGCTGGGGATCACCAGTACTTACAAATGCAACCCCAACGGCGCGACAGGGGCCAGTGAACGGGTTCTATTTAATATCAGCCGCACTAACCTGGGGGGCACCGACCAATCGATTACTTTGCGTACCAACTACGGAAACCTGGAGCAGGTGGCCTTGCTCAGTTATGTGGATCCCCACGTTCTCAACAAGCCATCTCTGAATCTGACCCTCTCCGGTGGCTATAACAACAGCGCCGTGATCAGCACCTACAAGGCCGCGATTCTTTCCGGGGCACTTCGCCTTTCGGAGCGCGTGACCAAACCCACCACTTTGATCTATTCCTTCTCCTACCGCCGGGTTGTTGTGAATTCCAGTACGCTGCAAGTCAGCCTGTCGGAGATCCCCTTGCTCGCGCAACCGGTGCGGGTGGGCGGTCCGGGAATAACGTTTATTCGCGATACTCGCGATGTCGCGCTCGATGCACACCACGGCACCTTCAACACCGCGGAAGTGTTTCTGTCGGCTGGCATATTCGGCTCGCAAGCCAACTTTGCCCGCGTCGACCTCACCAATTCCTCGTATTACCCTTTTGGCCGGGATCAATGGGTGATTGCGCGGCAGACCCGGTACGGGCAGGAACGTTCCTATGGCAACGGTGATGCGCAACTGATCCCGCTGCCCGAGCGGCTTTATGCCGGCGGCGCCACCTCGCATCGCGGCTTTCCCATCAATGCCGCTGGACCGCGCGATCCCCAGACCGGATATCCGGTGGGCGGCTACGGTGTCTTCGTGAACACCCTTGAGCTCCGCACGCCCGCGCCGCCCTTGCGTTGGGTGGGTACCGATCTTAGTTTTGTTCTCTTCCACGACATGGGCAACGCCTTTGAGACTTCTTCCCAGATCTGGCCCGCGGCCCTGCGCAACAAGCAGCCACATAGCTGGACATGCCGCAATGTTTCCGTGACCTACACCACCTACAACACGCCCGACACCTGCGATTTCAACGACTTCTCCCATGCCGTGGGGCTAGGTCTCCGCTACCACACACCCATTGGGCCGGTGCGGGGCGACTTCAGCTACAACCTCAATCCGCCCATCTTCCCTGTTATTTACGACTACACCACGGCAGCCACGGCTCCCAACCCGCACGTTGGGCAGGCTGGGCACTTCAACTTTTTCTTCAGCATCGGGCAGAGCTTCTGATGATGACCCGGATTTCCTGTACGATGCGCTGGACACGATCGCGTGTGCGGCTTTCAATAAGGAAAGCCGCATGAACTTCGTCAGCGCCAACAAGCTTTACAGGAAATCCGGTCGAGCGAAGCAGATTGCGAGCGTTGGCAAGCAGCGGCTTTTGGTGGCGGCTTTCCTTTTGCCGTGGGCGATGATGGGCCCAGCCGCGGCGGGCCAGCAAAGCACTGCTGCATCGGCGGCGGACATTGTAGCCCCCGTTCCCTCCCTACCACCCGCGCCAGTGCCCAAGGGGGCTGTGATCCTCGATCACGTAGTCGCCGTCATTAACGGCAGCGTGATCCTGCAGAGCGATGTGACAGAAGAGATGCGCTACGCTGTTTTGCAGGCATTCAGCGTCGACAGCACACGCAACACGCCGCAACGAGCACTGCAGCGTCTCATCGACCGCGATCTCATCCTGCAACAAATGCAGACGGAGACCGCACAGACGGTTACGCCTCCTACTCCGGAAGAGGTGCAACAGCGTCTCACCCAACTGCGCGGTGTCATCCCCGAATGCGCTCGTTACCACTGCGAAACAGACGCCGGCTGGCAAGCGTTTCTCCAGGCGAAAGGCCTGACGGAGAAGGAGGTCGAGGGGCACTGGAGCCAGCGCATGCTCATTCTTTCCTTTATTCAGTCGCGCTTCGGTTCCGGCGTTCGCATCACCCAGGCCGAGATTGCCGACTACTACAACAAGACCCTGGTTCCCCAGTTGCAGGACAAAACGGTGAAGCCGCCACCTCTGGCGGCCGTCTCCAGCCGGATCGAGGAGATTCTGCTGCAACAGCGGGTTAGCGCCCTGCTGCTGGAATGGTTACAGAGCCTCAAGAGTGAAGGCAGCGTCAGCATCCTGGATCCCGTCTACGGGCGGGTAGGAACTGGCGGCGACGACGACTCCGCTTCTGGAGGGCAGCCATGAGCAGCCTGCCATCTTCCCCCACGCCCCCGACTGCCAGGCCCATCGGCGCCTGGGGTTACTTCTGGAGAGTTGGGGGTGCCTTGCTGCTGCTACTGGTTCTGGTCGTCGGCGGCTTGCTCTTCTATGCTTCCACTGCGCATTTTTCCAACCTCGTCCGGCAGAGGGTCATCAACGTCCTCCAGGACGCCACCGGGGGCCGCGTGGAACTGCGGTCTTTGCATTGGAGCCTGCGTCATCTCGCCGTGGAAGTGGATGGCCTGACGATTCACGGCCTGGAGGGCCCGGGTGAGCTGCCCTATGCCCACGTGGACCGGCTTTACGCGCGGGCCAAGATTCTCTCCTTCGTGGATGCCAGGCTTGGTCTCGATTTTCTCGAGGTCGACCGCCCTTCCGTTCATCTCATCGTTTATCCCGATGGCACCACCAATCAGCCCACGCCTAAGGCGAAGCAAAGCAGCAGCAGCGGTCCAGCGGCCAGGACGATCTTAGACCTGCAGGCGAACCGGGTAGAAGTCCACGACGGCATGGCATTGCTCAATCAGCGCGCCATTCCCTTCCAATTGGCCGCCAACGATCTGGGCGTGGTGATCACCTACGCGCCGGCCAGCGACCACTATCTCGGCCAAATCACTTGCTCCGATCTCACCGCCCAACAAGGCAAGGCCGCGGTTATTCACAGCAAATTGGATTTGAGCATGGACGCGGGCCGCGACGCGGTCGATCTCAAGACGCTGCACTTTACCACCGGCAAAACCAGTCTCCAGGCCTCTGGCAACCTCGTCCACTACGCCCACCCGCAGTGGAAGCTCTCCGCGGGCGGTACCGTAGAGCTGGCGGAAGTGACGGCGCTGGGCGCAGTCGACGGCCTGCGGAGCGGGAGCGTGGAGCTTGCCCTTACGGGTCAGGGAAGCGGGGCCAGCCAATATGTACTGGATGGCACGGCGAAGCTGATCAACGCCAGCTATGCCATCCCTTACGTGCAGAGGATTGACGGGCTCAATGCCACCACTCGCGTGCACATCACTCCGGATGAAATCTCACTCCCTGGCGTGGTCGCCCGCCCCCGTGAGGGTGGCATCATCAATGCCGACATTCGCTACCTCAACTGGAGCTCACCCGACAACCTGCCGCGGTCAGACCCCAAGCGGCAGGTCATGGGCATACATGCCCGTGTGCATGGCGTGCGCCTCAGCACCGTATTGCTGACCGTCGCCGACCCCGGATATCGGGATTACGGCTTCGATACCCTGGGTGAAGGGCCGGTGAACGTTGATTGGACCGGCTCGGTGGACGACCTCACGATCACTGCCAAGCTCGCGATGAGTGCTCCGGCGTCGGTTGCCGCGGGCCAGGTTCCGCTCAGCGGCTCTGTGGATGCTGAATACTTCCAGCGCGGAGGCAGGGTCCAGATCAATCAGCTGGAGGCGCATAGTCTCGCAACCACCCTTGATACAACCGGGTCACTCGGTGTGTACCCGCTCAATGAGCCTTCCAATCTTTCGGTCCATCTAACCACCCGCAATCTGGCAGAGTTTGATCGTGTGCTCAAGGTGCTGGACCTGGGCATCGGCGCCAAGAAGGGTATTTCCGGCGTTCCCGTCCGGTTGCACGGAGAAGCGACTTTCGATGGCACGGGGTACGGCTCTCTGGACGATCCCGCATTCCAGGGCCACCTGACCGCCACAAAGTTCTCGAGTGTATTCGTCATCCCGTCTGCTGTGGTTGCCGGAACGCCGCAGCCTTCCGTTGGGCCGGTCGCGTTGCCCGCTGCGGGCTCTGCGCCGCCGGCGACCGTTTCCACCATTGACTGGGACCATCTGGATGCAACCGGCGGCTACTCCTCCAGCCTCATCTCCGTGGATCATGCGGTACTCACCAAAGGCGCAACGGTGATTCATGCCTCCGGTCAACTGCAGGCTCATCGCATCAACCGGCGGCGCCAGGATTTCGGTGATGAATCTCCCCTCACCGCTACCGCCCAGGTGCAGAACGCGTCGCTGACCGACCTGCTGACAATGGCAGGCCAAGATGTACCGGTCACCGGCACTCTGAATCTTCAGGCTCATGCCGGAGGAACGCTGGGCGATCTAAACGGGGGAGCTAATCTTACCGTCGAGGGCGGCGCCATCGAAGGCCAGCCCTATCGCAGTTTGGCTGCCACCTTGGGCTTTTCGGGGCAAGACATCAACCTGACCAAGCTCACCTTGCTCCAGGATGGCGGCACGGTCGTCGGCAATGGGACCTACAGTCTGAAGACCAAAAGATTCCTGGGCAATCTGGACGGGAGCAATTTTGAACTTGCTCACTTCCCTCAGCCCAAGGATCCGAGGCTCTTCGTCGCCGGTGCTTTGAAGTTTGATGCCCACGCGTCAGGCACAATTGATTCCCCTTCCATCTTGGCAGGGATTCATCTGCGCAACGTGGTGCTGGGAGGCCAGCCCGCCGGCGCTCTGGAAGCGGTCGTGCACACCCAGGGAAGCACAGCATATTTCACCGCTCAGAACAGCCTGGCTGCGGCGGGGCTACAGGTCAAAGGCCAGACCGACCTCCATGGCAACTTTCAGACCCAGGCCAATGTGCTGTTGACCAACCTCAACATCGCTCCCATTCTGCGCGCCTTCCATGTGCAGAGTGTCACCGGCAACTCGTCGATTGCGGGCACCATCAACGTGGCCGGTCCATTACGGGAGCCCAAGCAGCTCAGCGGGGACGCGGAGATCAACCAGTTCTCCGTCACCCTGCAGGGAATCCCGCTCCAGGCAACGGGACCGCTGCAGGCATCGATGCATGACGGGATCCTTCATCTCACCCAGGCTCATATCACCGGCCCGGATACCAATGTTTCGGTTACCGGCACTGCTGCTCTGACGGGCGACCAGGAGCTGGCGATTACCGGAAGCGGCGCCGTCAACATGAAGCTGGCACAGACCTTCGATCCCGACATTACCTCCTCCGGGCACCTGGACTTCAACCTCGATGCCAGTGGAACGCTCACGCAACCGTCGTTCTCCGGACGGGTCCGCCTTACCGACGTTGCCCTGGCACTCAAAGACCTGCCCAACGGCATCAGCAAATTGAACGGCAATCTGATCTTCAACCAGAACCGTCTCCAGGTGCAGGACCTGGTGGGCACGACCGGCGGCGGCCAGCTCAAGCTCGGCGGCTTCTTAACCTATCAGCAGGGCCTTTATGGAGACTTTACCGCGAACGGGAAAGATATCCGGGTTCGCTACTTAGGCATCAGCGCCACGGCCGATACCACCCTGCACCTGCAGGGCTCACCGACCAACATGCTGCTGAGCGGCAATATACAGATCACCCGCTTCATCATCGGTCGAAACGTGGACTTCGCCAGCTTTGCTGGGACTTCGGGGGCGAGCGCGCCGCCGGATCCTACGGCGCCCTCCAGCCATGTACGGTTGGATGTTCACATCTTTTCTGCACCGCAGCTCGATTTTCAGAATTCCTACGCGCAGTTGGCGGGCAGCGTCGATCTGCGCATCCGTGGAACCGTCGCCCAGCCGGCTCTTCTCGGCCGCATCAACGTCACCGAGGGCACCGCCAATTTTGCGGGAACCACCTACAATTTGCAGCGCGGCGAAATCTTCTTCACCAACCCGGTGAAAATCGAACCCATTATCGACATCGATGCCACCACCCGGGTGGAGGAATACGATGTGACGATCGGTCTGCACGGCAACATCAACCAGCTCACACCGACATTCCGTTCTGAGCCTCCGCTGCCCCAGGCCGACGTTATTTCCCTGCTTGCGCTGGGCCGCACGCAGGAAGAACAGGCACTGTATTCGCAGCAGGAGCAATCGATAGGTGCGAACTCGACCACCAATGCGCTGCTGGGAGGCGCGCTCACTGCAGCCGTCGACAGCCGCGTACAAAAGCTCTTCGGCGGCGGCAGCGTCAAGATCGATCCCAATTATGTGGGGACTGTCGGCAGCTCGAGCGCTCGAATTACTGTGCAGCAGAATCTCACCCGGAATGTCCAGGTCACCTACGCGACTAACGTCAACGCCACAGCGCAACAGCTCATTCAGGCGCAGGTGGATATCACGCCAAGCCTTTCTATCCTGGCCCTGCGCGACGAGGCGGGGGTCTTCAGCATGGTCCTCAGGATTCGCAAACGCTATCGTTGACGGCGTTTGGCACTCGTAGTAAACAGATTGTGCAACCCAGGGCTATCTTGCTTCTTCTTATCAACGGTCTTGTTCTTGAAGCTATTAATACCAAGCCAACAAAAAGGAGAGAGAAATGAAAAAGGCATCCCATGGTTTAACTTTGGCGCTGGCTGCTGTTCTGGTTCTAGGTTCTCAGGTTTTGCTTCCCCGGGCGTCGTACGCGGCAGGGCAGAGCGCGCAAACCGATAACAACATTCAGGCAGAAGTGCAGAACCAATTGAAGAAGATCCCGGGCGTACAAGTATCGGTCAAGAACGGAGTCGTCGATCTGGAAGGCGTCGTCAAGGACTACGCGACCAAAGAAGAGGTCGATAAGAAAGTGCACCGTATCAAAAACGTGGTCGCGGTTCGCAACAAGCTTCAGGTTGCCGGAGCCGGAGAGGTTTCAGACGCGCAGCTGCAGCAGGCGATCGTGAAGAAGCTGCAGTACGATCGCGTGGGCTATGGCAATGCGTTTAACGCCATCAGCGTCAATGTGCAGAACGGTGTGGTCACTCTGGGCGGCCATGCTTATGGCCCGGTTGCTGCTGACTCCGCGGTGTCGTTAGCAAGCCATTTCCCTGGCGTGCAAGACGTTATCGACAACATTTCGGTCGATCCCGTCTCACCCATGGATGATCGTTTGCGCATGCAGGTCTATCGGGCCGTCTATGGATTTCCCAGCCTGAACAAGTATGCCATTGACCCGGCGCAGCCTATCCGCATCACGGTCGTGAATGGCAACGTACAACTCGATGGCGTGGTGCTTAGCCAGGCAGATAAAAACGTCGCTGGCATTCGCGCCAACAGTGTGCCTGGCGTGTTTAAGGTGGTCAACAACCTTCAGGTAGCCAACTCATCGAACGAAAAGTAGTTTCTAGTCGCACGATGAAACAGGTGGCCCGCCTTCGCTTTAGCGAAGGCGGGCCATGTTGTTTGGGACCTGCTGTTTCTCTTCCCGTTCTCACTCAAGCGCAGCTCTTGTCACTCCACAGAGTCCTGTGCCCAGTACACTGGATGCATGGCTTTGCTGCGCAATGTAGGCACTACGCTGGAAATGATCAAGTGGGAACACTCAATTTTTGCTCTCCCCTTTGCTCTCTCCGGTGCGATGCTCGCCGCCGCCGGGTGGCCGGAATGGCGCAAGGTGTTTTGGATTGTCGTTTGCATGGTCACTGCGCGGTCGGCGGCCATGGCCTTCAATCGATGGGCTGATGCTCGTCTGGATGCTGCCAATCCCCGCACTGCCCGGCGCGCGATTCCGGCCGGCCTGCTCAGCCGGCGCTTTGTCGCCGGCTTTACCGTGCTGATGTCGCTGGCGTTTATTCTGGCCGCGGCCCAGCTGAACCGGGAAACCCTATTGCTCTCTCCGGTGGTGCTCGCGGTGCTCCTGCTGTACTCCTACACCAAGCGGTTCACCCGCTGGTCTCACCTGGTGCTCGGCCTGTCGCTCGGGATAGCTCCCGCCGCCGCCTGGATCGCGATCCGCGGATCGCTGGATCCGCGCATCGTAGTGCTCACCGCGGCGGTCCTTTTCTGGGTGGGAGGATTTGATGTGCTCTACGCGTGCCAGGATATGGCGCACGACCGAGATACCGGCCTGAAAAGCATCCCGGAAACCTGGGGAATCAAAGCCGCATTTTGGATTGCGCGCTTCATGCACCTGGTCATGCTGGGCCTGCTGTGTTGGCTGCTGCAGCTATTCGAACTTAATGCCATCGCTTGGGTAGGCGTGGCCGCAGTCGCCACCCTGCTTCTCTACGAGCATCTCATCGTTTCTCCGACGGATCTACGGCGTTTGAACGCGGCGTTTTTTACCATGAACGGGATCATCTCCATGGTCTTCTTCCTTTTTGTCGCAGCGGCGCTTCTGTTTCGTCACTGAATCCTGCCCACAAATGCAAAACGCACCCGGATGGTATCCGGGTGCGTCTGATCTCGATTAGGCCAACTGGATTAGGCCGTCTTCGCTTTCTCGCGTTCGCTCGCCTTGTGAGCATCGAGCCTCTCGTTGACGTTGTCGTGCACTTCGTCCACCTTTGCACGGACGCCCGCCCGCGCGTCATCGGCTTTGCGCTCCGCTTCCTTCTGATGACGATCCGCGGTCACCCCTGCAGCATCCTTTACATTGCCCCAGGTTTCTTTGGCCGCGCCCTTCACTTGGTCGGCCACGCCTTGATTGGCCAGTTTCTGGTTGCCCAAAGTTTCGCCCACTTTTTGCTTCACGCGCCCCGTTGCCTGTTCCACTTTGCCGGTTACTTGGTCCTTATTCATGGTCTGTCTCCTTTGCCTGCGATGGCACAGGCACCTGTATCAAATACGATGCTTTCTCCGTCGTCCCGGCATACCTGCCGGGACGGAAAAAGGAAACCATGTCAAATTGCCCGTCTCCCACCGATCAATTGGATTACCAAAACGACCAGCGCAATGATCAGGAGGATATGGATGTACCACGCAACCACGTGGAATCCGATAAAGCCGACCAGCCAAAGTACAAGTAACACCAGAAAAATCGTCCAAAGCATCGTGTGTTTCTCCTCACTAAAAGTCTTGCTACGCTGTACTTTGGTGCGTCCTTATTCAAGCGGGTTGCCGTATGATCAAAATTAAGTCTTCGGGGCGGAGATGCGGATCGCCATTCAGGGAGAGCTCGGATCTTTTAGCCACGAAGCTGCACTTAAGTTAGAACCGCAGGCAACCATTGTTCCCTGTGCACTCTCCGCAGAGGTGTTCAAAAGAGTGGAGAACGCCGAGGTTTGCGCCGCAGTCATCCCCATCGAAAACTCTCTCGCCGGTTCTGTCGTCGAACACTTCGACCTTCTCTTTCAATCTGATGTGCAAATCGAACGGGAATCCTTGCTGCGCATCCGCCACAACCTCATTGGCGTTCCGGGCAGCAAGGTCGAAGATCTTCGCCAGGTGCTCTCCCATCCCATCGCGCTGGCCCAATGCCGCCGATTTTTCGCCCAGCATCCGAGAATGACGGCCGCCCCCTTCTACGACACTGCCGGCAGCGTGAAGCATATAACCGGTCTGGGGGACAGAGAAACCGGCGCCATCGCCAGTGAGCAGGCTGCCATTGCCTACGGGGGAGAGGTGCTGGCCGCGGGCATCGAAGACAATCCGGCCAACTACACTCGTTTTTTCCTGATTCGCAGCCGTGACAAGGTTCGGCCGGTAGCCGAAGCAGACAAAGTCAGCATTGCCTTTACCGTCGCCAACCGCCCAGGAACCTTGGTCGCGGCGCTGCAGGCATTCGCCGAGCACAATACCAACCTGTGCAAGATAGAATCCCGCCCGGTACAGGGCCAGCCCTGGCAATACGTTTTCTACGTCGACTACCAGGTCGCCGACCCGGACGCAACCCGCCCCGCTCTCGATGAACTCCGCCGGAAGTGCATTCTGGTCAAGGAGTTAGGCCAATATCCGTCAGCTCAGCCGCTTCCCTGATGGGCCGGCAGACCGCGGAGCGATGATCGAGCGGTCAAGCTCGACCGATTAAGCAGATGGAGCAAGGGAGAAGCACCGAAATTCGGCATCAAAGGGGCAGTAGACCAGGCCTTTTGCGACTTTATAAGATCTGCAGCATCCTATAGTCGATAATCTGATAGAAGGATACTCATGGCGAGCGATTTTCTAAGCATCATTAATCCAAGCGATCCCGCTCGGCGGGAGCAGGGTGGCTCTCAAGGCAGGGTCTTGCCCATTCTGCCCGTTCGTAGCACGGTTCTGTTTCCCCATGCCGTGCTGCCGCTGACCGTCGGCCGGGAGAGCTCCATTCAACTCATTCAGTCCTTGGGAGAGCAAAAGACCATTGTGGTCGTCGCGCAGCGCGACGAACGCATGGACAGTCCGCAACCGAGCGACTTGTATTCCGTAGGCACCCTGGCGACGGTGCACAAAGTCGTCAAAATGCCCAACCAGAGCCTTTTCGTCTTTACCGAGGGCACCGAGCGCGTCAAGTTGGGCGAATTTGCTCAGCTGGAGCCATTCATGATGGCCGCGGTCGATCATCTGCCGGAAGTGGATCCGGGCAAGAGCGCCGAACTGGAGGCGCTGCAGCGGAATGTGATTGCCCAATTCCAGCAGATCGTGACCACCTCCCCCACGCTTTCCGACGAGCTGCAGACCATCGCTCTCAATATTGAAGATCCCGGTCGCCTGGTCGACTTTATTGCGTCCTCGCTGCCATTCCTGGCCACCACCGATAAGCAGGAATTGCTGGAGACACCAGACGTGACGTTGCGCATGGAGCGCATCAACAAGCATCTGGCCAAGGAAGCCGAAGTTCAGCAACTGCGCAACAAGATCCAGACCGAAGTCCAGGACCAGGTGCAGCAGTCGCAGCGCGATTACTACCTGCGCGAACAGCTGAAAGCCATCCAGAAGGAAATCGGCGAGCTGGACGAGGGGCAGAAGGATATCGAGGAGCTGCGGCAGAAGATTGAAGCCGCGGGCATGCCGGCCGACGTGAAAAAGGAAGCGACCAAGGAGCTCAACCGGCTCTCGCGGATGTCTCCCATGGCCGCTGACTACTCACTCACACGCAACTACGTCGAATGGCTGGCAGTACTGCCGTGGGCTAAGTCGACCGGTGGCGAAGTAGACATCGCCAAGGCGAAGGAGATTCTCGACCTGGATCATTACGATCTGCAGCGGGTAAAGGATCGCATCCTCGACTACCTGAGCGTGCGCCGTCTCAAGCCGGATATGAAGGGGCCCATCCTCTGCTTCGTCGGACCTCCAGGCGTGGGCAAGACCTCGCTGGGCCGCAGCATTGCGCGCGCGCTGGGGCGCAAGTTCCAGCGTATCTCGCTCGGCGGCATGCACGACGAAGCCGAGATCCGCGGTCATCGCCGTACCTATATCGGCGCTTTGCCGGGGCAAATCATGCAGGCGCTACGGCGCGCGGAGACCAACGATCCGGTCTTTATGCTGGACGAGATTGACAAGCTGGGACGCGACTTCCGTGGCGACCCCGCGTCAGCCCTGCTGGAGACGCTGGATCCGGAGCAGAACAACACTTTCCGGGATAACTACCTGGATGTTCCGTTCGATCTGTCCAAAGTGCTCTTTATCTGCACTGCGAACATGCTCGATCCGATCCCGGAGCCGTTGCGTGACCGGATGGAGATCATTGACCTGTCGGGTTACACCGAGGACGAAAAGACGCACATTGCGTTTCGTTACCTCATCCCGCGGCAGATCAAGGAGAACGGTATCGAAACCAAGGAGGGTGGAGTACCCGAGATCGAGTTTCCAGAAGAAGGCGTTCGCTACATCGTGCGTCACTACACACGAGAAGCGGGCGTGCGCAAGCTGGAACAGCTGATCGGCACCGTCTGCCGCAAACAGGCGCGTCGCATTGCCGAAGGGAAAACCGGCACGCTGGTTGTCGACCGGGCAGTGATTCAGGAGTTCCTGGGCGGCATCAAGGTACGCGTCGATACTGAGTTGGCCGAACGGACGCGGCGCGCAGGCGTAGCGGTCGGTCTGGCGTGGACCCCGGCCGGCGGCGATGTACTCTTCATCGAAGCCAACCGCATGAAGGGCAAAGGCGGCTTTAAGATGACCGGACAAATCGGCGAGGTCATGCAGGAGTCCATGCAGGCTGCGCTTACCTGGGTACGCTCCAACGCCGCTTCGCTAGCGCTGGAAGAGGACTTCACCAAGGACCTGGATATCCATATCCATGTTCCCGCCGGAGCGATCCCCAAGGACGGTCCGTCGGCTGGTGTCACCATGGCAACCACCCTGGTTTCACTCATGACCGATACTCCGGTTCGTCCGCTAACGGCGATGACCGGTGAGATCACGCTGAGCGGCAATGTTCTGCCGGTAGGCGGCATCAAGGAGAAGTTTCTCGCTGCCAAGCGCGCCGGCGTGCAGGATGTAATCCTGCCCGCGGAAAATCGGCAGAACGTCGAAGAAGACCTGACCGCAGACCAGATCGAAGGTGTGCGCATCCACTACGCCAGTCGTATCGAAGACGTTCTGGCAGTGGCGCTCCCTAAGTCAGTCAGCGAAGAGAAGAAGGATGAGGCAGTTCGGGAAACGATTATCGAACACGCCGAGGTCTAAGACCGCTGCTCCATATGCTCGAGAAGGCCCGCCAACCAGCGGGCCTTTTCGTTTTTCAGTCTAAGAATCGGCGGCCGGCGCAGATGTTGCTTTAGATGCATCACCTGAACTAGAATCTTCTCGTGGGCAGAAAGGTTCGCCTTCGCAAAGAAATTGATTATGAGACTCGCTTCTGGTGTGCGGGTGGGATCGGCATTTTTCGCCAGGAGGTCTGGTTCGACGCAAAGGGCGAGGCGGTTCGATACAATCTCGCCTTCCTCTTACCCCACCTGTTCAGCGTCGACAATGGCCGCGTTCTGGGCTTCGATAACGCGCACGGTACCCACGAGCGCCACTACATGGGCGAAGTGACGCTGGTTCCCTATACGGGGTATTTGGAAACAATGAGCCTGTTCTATAGAGAGGCAGAGGCACTCAGGAGGAGCTATGAAGAATAAGATTTTCTGCGACGGACTGGAAGGGCATATGCGCCGTTCTCTGGAGCGCGCCGAGAAAATGTCGAGGGGTGAGCGGGTGGAAGCGGAGAGGATCTTCACCTTCGCGGACCCCCTCGATATGCTCGAATGCTTGACGGCGCAGCGAATTCGGCTCTGCCAGGTGGTAAGGAAGAAGCGAATGAGCATTTCAGCACTAGCGGAGGAGCTGGGCCGTAACCGAGGCTCGGTGACTAGGGATGTGAACAAGCTTAAGAAGTATGGCCTCCTGCGTCTGCGCGAAGAGGTAAATCCCGGGCATGGGGTGGTGCAGATCGTCGAACCTGCAGCGCGGAAGTTCGATCTGCGCGCCACTTTATAGCCTCCGAAGACATCCGTTGACCATCTAACTTGCAGCTGCTCGAGGGAGGCGTTATCTCCAAGGACATCGATGATCATTGATTTTGCGGAACGGGCGCACAACCATAACTGGGATCTGGACCCGGTCGTGCGATCCCTGCTGGATACGGACTTCTACAAGCTGCTGATGCTCCAGTTCATCTGGAAGCATTTCCCGACGACACAAGTGTCGTTCTCGGTGAGCAACCGGTCATCGTCCCTGCGCCTCGCTGATGTGATTGCGCGCGAAGAGGTGTTGGAACAGCTGGAGCACGTGCGCAGCCTGCGCTTTCTGAAGTCGGAGCTGATCTGGCTGGCCGGCAACACCTTCTTCGGTCGTCGCGGCATCTTCGAGCCGGACTTTATCGAGTGGCTGGGGCATGATTTTCGCCTGTCCAGCTACCGCCTCACGGTCAGAGAGGGAGAATTCCACCTGGAATTCGACGGGCTCTGGACCGAAGCGACGATGTGGGAGATCTATGCCCTCTCCATCATCAACGAGCTGAAGTCGCGCGCCGCCTTCAAGGGCATGAGCGAATTCGAGCTGGACATTCTCTATGCCCAGGCCAAGGCCAAGCTGTGGGGCAAGATTGAGCGGCTGACCGGGATTCCTGAACTAAGGGTGGCAGACTTCGGCACCCGGCGCCGGCACAGCTTCTTGTGGCAGGAATACGTGGTGAACGCCATGAACACGGCGCTTGCGGAGCATTTTACCGGCACGTCGAATACCTATTTGGCCTACAAGCATAATCTCGAAGCGGTAGGCACGAATGCCCACGAACTGCCCATGGCGCTGGCTGCCATGGCCTCCAGCGACGCCGAGTTGAAGAGTTCGCAGTACCGGATTCTCGAGCTGTGGCAAAGCACTTATGATCGCGAGATTCGTATCATGCTGCCCGACACCTACGGCACCACGCAGTTCCTGGCCGATGCCCCGGATTGGACAGCCGACTGGACCGGGCAGCGCATCGACAGCAAAGACCCCTACATTGCGGGTGACGAATACATTGCCTGGCTGAAGCAGCGAGGACGGGACCCCAAGCAGAAGCTGATCATCGCCTCAGACGCCATGGATGTAGAGGACATCCTTGGCCTCCACGCCTATTTCATGGGCACCATGGCGCCGGGCCTGACCCCCCAGGACTTTCACAGCGCGGCTGACTTCAACGACCCGGCGAAGTGGACTCCCGGCCGGCGCATCCGTTTCAGCGCCGGCTGGGGCACGCTGCTAACCAACGACTTCCGTGGCTGCCATCCCGGTGGCCGCAATGGATTCCATCCCGCCAGCCTGATCTGCAAGATGACTGAGGCCGACGGCCGCCCGGCAGTGAAACTTTCAGATAATTTCTCCAAGGCAACCGGGCTCAAATCAGAAATAGCCCGCTACCGCAGAGTTTTTGGAACGGCGAACGTGGCCGATATACCCGTCCTGGTCTGAGTTCTTCCTCGCCCGGATGGGGCGGGCGCCATTTTGCCCGATGCCGAGTCTAACCTCATGTCAGATGGCCTTCGGATATGCTTTTCCCATGCGGGTCACGGTCCTGTTCTTTGGCGTGTTGAAGGAGCTGTTGGCCTGCGAAAGCCAGACGCTCAATCTGCCCTCCGGCGCGACCGTGGATGCAGTGCTCGAACATTACCGCCAGTTGCTGCCGCAGCAGACAAAGTTATGGCCGGCGCTGGCGATTGCCGTGAACCGGAGCTACGCGGCGCGTGGTTTGGGGCTGCGCGACGGAGATGAAGTTGCGCTTCTCCCCCCGGTCAGCGGCGGCTCTGGAGTCCCGGTTGTCGCCCTGGTTACGGAGCCCATCGATGCCGAGTCGTTGGTCGCCGCCATCAAGCAGGGGGAAGATGGAGCCGTGGTGGTCTTCGACGGCATTGTCCGCAACAACACCCGGGGGCGGCCTACCCTCTTCCTGGTCTACGAGGCATACGAGGAGATGGCGCTGCTCCAGATGCAGGGCCTCGCAGCTGAGGCTGTCGCTGCGCATGGCGTGCGCGAGGTAGCCATCGTCCACCGCCTGGGCCGGCTCAATGTGGGCGAAACCAGCGTTCTTATTGCCGTAGCTTCCGCGCATCGCGCCCAGGCATTCGAAGCCTGCCGTTGGCTCATCGATACGCTGAAGAAGACAGTCCCCATCTGGAAGAAGGAACACTTCGAAGATGGAGCGATCTGGGCCGATGGCGAGCCGTTCCCATCCAGTTTGCTGCAGAAGGGAACGGCGGGCTCGTGAAACCACTTTGCTACGCGGCCGTTTGCTGCACGCTTACTCTCTGCGCTATCGCGGGCCGAGCGCAGACAGGGCCGCCATCGGCGGTGAAGGCCGCCGCTGCCACGGAGCCACCCACCATCAGCGTGAATGTTCGCCTGGTGAATGTCTTCGTCAATGTTACCGATGACAAAGGAGCTCCGGTGCCCGGCCTGACTCGGGACGAGTTTCTGCTCTCCGAGGACGACCACCCGCAGAAGATCGCCGTTTTTGAGCGCCAGTCTGAGCTTCCCCTGGAGATTGTCCTGGCCATCGACACCAGCGGCAGCGTGCATAAAGATCTTGGCCTGGAGCAGGAGGCGGCAAGACATTTTGTGCATTCGCTGCTGCGCCCGATTGATCACCTGGACCTGATGGAGTTTGCCGACAATGTGCGCGAGGTGGTTTACTTCACCAACAACCCGGGCCGCGTCGATCGCGGGCTGAACGACATGGGGCGAGGGGCCGCCACCGCGCTCTATAGCGGCGTCTATCTTGCTTCGCAGAGCCTGGCATCGCGAACGGGCCGCAAGGTGCTGGTGATCATCTCCGACGGAGGCAATACCGTCAAGGGCACGACCTATGACATGGCGCTCGAGCAGGCTCTCCGCGGCGAGGTCATGGTCTACCCCATCATCGATGTTCCCATCTCGGCCAGCGCCGGCCGCGATCTGGCCGGCGAACACGCCTTGATTACGCTTGCCCAGGAGACCGGGGGTAAGTACTACTACGCCGATTCCTCTTCGCTGGACAGAACGTTTGCGCAATTATCTGAAGACCTGCGGACGCAATACCTGCTCGGCTACTATCCATCAAATCGAACGGGCAGCGGCTTTCGCAGCATCTCGGTCAAGCTGCGCAGCCCGGCTGGCGGGCCGGGTTACGTTATCCGCAATCGGCCCGGGTATTATCCTTCCCCCCTGCCGTAATCTGCCATGGATCAAAACTGAAGAATTCAAGAGTCCGAAACATTTGTTAAGGTCTTGTCAATTAACCTCGTGCGAGGTTCCTATTCCGCCGTGGAGTTTTGATGCGCCTTTGGCTTTTGCTTTCTGCCGTGCTGCTGTGGCTGCCGGCGCCTCACGCCGGGGGAGCCACGGGGCAGTCGGTGGCCGCCAGTGAGCCGCCCGATGCTCCCTCGCCCCAGGCTTCCGGCCAGCAAAATCCGTCGCCAAAGCCCACGTCCGCGGGCCGGGGATCGTTACCCCAGATCAACCAGCGAGAGGCCGATCAGTCCGACGACCAGGAGAATCCGGCCGTCTTTCTGCACCACCTCATCGCCGATCGCATATGGATCTCTGGCCAGGCCAACTTCATCTTCCAGGCCCACAATCCATTTCACTCCCCTTACGCCGGGACCAACAGCTTTCAGAGCCGGGTGGAAACGACCGCGCTCTCCCGCGTGCTTACCCTCTATACGGGAATCAAGATCACTCGGTGGACGGAATTTATCTTTGATGCGGAGGAGGCTGGAGGCAAAGGGTTGAGCAATGCTCTTGGAATCGCAGCTTTCCCTAACCTCGACGTGGTGCGCAATCCTTCCCTGAGCCAGGGTGTGTATGCCGCCCGCTATTTTATCCACTACACCGTCCCTTTGACCGCCGACCGCGTCGAGGAAGAGCCCAATCCTTTCTACCTGCAGGACTCGATTCCCAGGCAGCGTATCGAGTTCACTATGGGCAAGATGTCTATGGTCGACTTCTTCGACCTTAACGCCGTGGGCAGCGATAGCCATCTGCAGTTCACGAATTGGGCCATAGATAACAATGGCGCTTACGATTACGCTGCCAACACGCGTGGCTATACCATCGCTGCCATGCTCAGTTATGCCGGGCCGAAATTTGAAGCCCACTATGCGGAAGCACTGATGCCAACCGTGGCCAATGGCATCGACCTCGAGGCCGATTTGCGCACGGCCCGCGCCGACAACCTGGAATTGGAATGGAAGCCGCAATGGTTTCAGGGCCTGGATACACACATCCGGCCCCTGGCTTATCTAAACCATGCCAATATGGGTGACTACGGCCAAGCCATTGCGGGTTATCAGCAGGGCGTCACCAACGTTCCTGACATCACCGCGTACCGCCACCAGGATTCATTGAAGCAGGGCTTCGGCATCAATCTGGAGCAGGCGCTCCCGGCCAATTTCCGCGCCTATTTCCGTGCCGGATGGAATGAGGGGCACAAGGAGTCGTTCGCGTACACGGAGATGAACAGCACCGTGTCGTTCGGCTTCGAACTCCTCGGCGACGGTTGGGGCAGAAAGGAAGACCAGCTCGGCAGCGCCTTCGAAACCGGCGGCATCAGCACCAAGCACAGGGAGTACCTGGCCCTCGGCGGCCTGGGGTTCATCCTCGGCGACGGCCATCTGAACTACGGCCGCGAGGAGGTAAGCGAGACCTATTACAACTTGCACGTGGCGAGCGGCCTTTACATGGGGGTGCAACTCTCGTTTATCAACAATCCGGGCTACAATCGGGACCGGGGCCCGGTCGTGGTTCCCGGGGTTCGGGCGCATGTGGATTTTTGAGTGCATCCACCAGGCACGGTTACGGCATCTTCTGTATGTAGCTATCATTCCCAATATGGCAACCCAGAACCCAACCCGGCGGGGCAAGAAGGCTCCCCCTCTCGGTGAAACCGGCCAGGAGTCCCTTTACCTGCGGTTTCTGAGCGAGAAGCAGGTGAGAGTGACGGTCAAACTCCGGGACGGCGAGAGTGTTTCCGGATGGATCGAGTATTTCGACGACACCATGATCCGGGTCACGCGCGAAGGACGGCCCAATCTTTTCATCTATAAACACCAGATCAGGACGATCAGCGAATGCGGCCGCCGCGACGAGGGAAACGCACGGAGCGGCAACGGCTTGGTGGAGAAAAGTACACGTTGAGCAACTTTCCCCAGCAATTGGATCTTGGTTTTGCCGCCGGCGCAGCCAGCATCGTACTTGAAGCCGGGGAACTTCTTCGGGGTTACTTCAATCGCGGCGTGACCGCCGAATATAAAGGCGATGTAGACCTGGTGACCGAAGCCGATCGGGCATCGGAAAAACTCATCGTCAGCCGGCTCAGTGAAAAGTTTCCCGATCACGGCATCTATGGAGAAGAAGGAACACGCTCCGGCCTGGAGCGCGCATACCGGTGGTATGTCGATCCTCTCGACGGCACCACCAATTTCGCCCACGGCTTTCCCTTCTTCAATATCTCGCTGGGCCTGGAACATCGCCGGGCGGGGCTGGCGCCGGATCAGGATGGGGAGATAGTGGCGGGCGTGGTTTACGATCCTGTTCACGGCGAACTCTTCGCCGCGGAAAAGGCCAAGGGAGCGTGGTTGCAAGGGCCAACGGGCGATGTCCGCCGTTTGCATGTCTCGCCTGTCCGATTCCTGCAAGAGAGTCTGCTTTCCACCGGCTTTCCCAGCCACAAGCGCCACACCAACCCGAACATTCACTTTTACCAGCAACTGACGTTGCGTTCTCACGGCGTGCGCCGGGCCGGGGCGGCGGCGCTCGACTTGGCATATTGCGCGGCCGGCCGGGTGGACGGCTACTGGGAATTCAATCTGAACCCCTGGGATACAGCGGCCGGTGTGTTGCTGGTGCTGGAGGCGGGTGGCGCCGTGGTCCGCTTCGATGGCACGCCTTTTCGTCTCGATAGCGAGGAGGTTCTGGCCACCAACGGTCTGCTCACCGAGGAGATCCTGGGCTTCTTCACCGACATGTTCGCCGGCCGCGAGATCGAACCGGTGCCCACAGCCGCTGAGTTCGCCGCACGACGTCTTTCGCGCCAGTAGCGATTCCCATTCCTGCTGTACAATTTGGTTTCACTTATTCGCCTTCCGGAGAATGGTAATTATGACTTACGTGATCGCAGAACCCTGCATAGGAACCAAGGACACAGCCTGCGTCGATGCCTGTCCGGTAGATTGTATTCATCCCAAGAAAGATGAAGCGAAGTATGCCGAAACCGACCAGCTCTTCATCGATCCGGTGGAATGTATCGACTGCGGTGCCTGTGTTCCCGTCTGCCCGGTGTCGGCTATTTTCGCCGGCGACGATCTGCCTGAAAAGTGGGCGGCCTTTGCTGACAAGAACTCTGGCCACTTCGGCCGCTAGGCTGGCCGGCGCAGTTGCGCAGCCATGATCGCTCACCAGGTGGAAGCCGTTGTCCTCCGTACCTGGCCCGTTCATGAAGCCGACCAGATTGTTTCCCTCTTCACCCGGGATTTCGGAAAGATAAAGGGTGTTGCCAAGTCAGCGGCTAGATCGCGCCGTCGTTTCGGCGGCGCGCTTGAGCCCATGACCCACGTGCGCGCCCATTACGCTGA
This sequence comes from uncultured Acidobacteriaceae bacterium, assembly GCA_963787145.1. Lineage (GTDB taxonomy): Bacteria > Acidobacteriota > Terriglobia > Terriglobales > Acidobacteriaceae > PALSA-350. The sequence continues at coordinate 27,066 of CAWBBY010000036.1, read as the reverse complement.
AAAGCCCAGCCAGGAGCTGGTGCGTCTCGACTCTTTTGAAATTCTCCACTCCCCACTGGCCGAGCCGGTCGATTATGCGCGGGCCACCGCCCTCGCCTTTTTCGCCGAGGTTCTGGAGCAGACCCTCCCTGACCACGATCCGCACGATGTAGTTTTCCGTCTGCTGCTCTCGGTGCTGGAGCAGACCCGCGTCGATCACATCTGGATGCCGATCACCTACTTTGCTCTGTGGACGACGCGTCTTATGGGTTGGCTCCCGGATCTGAGCCGCTGTCTCTTCTGCGGCGCTTCGCTTGCCGGGCAGCCTGCCTATTTTCATTTTTTCTCGGATGGGCTGGTTTGCATGGAGCACAAACAGACGGGAGACAACAGTTCTCATGGCGCCACGCTGACGCCTGATTCTCAGGTGTTGGCGGTGCGTATCTTCCGCTCTCCGGCGTCTGCCTTCGCAGCCGAATCGTGGCCCCGCAGCCGCGGCGCTGACCTGCGCCGCTTCGCCATTCAAAGCCTGGAGCGCCATCTAGAGCGAAAACTCACGACCGTCGCGGCGTTGTCACGGCTGGCTGGTTCGTAGAGGCTTCACTTCCTGGGGAATTTACCCTTCCAATGAAAGCCGGGTGCCCCATATCTCGTTCGTTTTTTGCGAGATGTGGGATTCCACGAACCTCGGCCCCGTGAGTGTAAAGGGTGTTGATCACCGTGGACTTCCTTTCTGTCCGTCCAATCTGACGGCTCCTAAGGAAAGTCACCGCCCTCAACTTTGTCATCCCGAGGAGCTGACTTGCCTGGGGCAAGTTAAGGGAGCAATGAACGGGTGTTAGGGTGAGTGCGTTTAAGCTTGAGGGGACTGAGGCTGGAGGAAGTAGGCCGGCGTTCGATTGGAGCGTAGTAGCCCGATCCCGAGGATGGTCCCAGGCTGCGTGATGGAGAGATTGGTGAGGTTGCCTTTTTTAGGTAGCGATCCCGTTTAGGAGATTACTGATATCGGCCGCCTGGCCTTAGGCCCAGTCTGGGAGAGGGGATGAGAAGAGAGAAGGAGTTCCGGGAGCTGAGTTTGGAGTGTATTGAGCCCAACGCGGCTGGGATTGATGTAGGGGCGAGAGAGATTTACGTGGCTGTGGCGCGGGATCGAGACCCTGAGCCGGTACGTTGTTTTTCCACCTTTACGGAGGAGCTGCAAGCTATCGCGGCGTGGTTAAAGCAGTGCGGCGTGGCCAGCGTAGCGATGGAATCGACTGGGGTGTATTGGATACCGCTCTACGAGGTGCTGGAAGAGGCCGGGCTGCGGGTGTGTCTAGTCAACTCACGGCACGTGAAGCATGTACCGGGACGCAAGTCTGACGTAAGCGACTGTCAGTGGTTGCAGTACCTGCATTCGGTGGGTCTGCTGCGTGGCTCGTTCCGTCCTGAGGCAGCGATCTGCGCCCTGCGTGCGCTGAGCCGTCATCGGTCCAACCTGGTGGAAGCGGCTGCGGTGCATGTGCAGCACATGCAAAAAGCGCTGACGCAGATGAATCTGCAGATCCATCATGTGCTCAGCGACATCACTGGTAAGAGCGGTCTGTCGATCGTAGACGCCATTCTGGCGGGCAAACGAGATCCCGAACAGTTGGCCAGGTTGGCCGACGGCCGCATTCGTGCGGAAAGGGAAACAGTCATCAAATCGCTGGTGGGTAACTACCGTTCCGAGCATTTGTTCACGCTGCGTCAGTCTCTGGAAGCCTACCGGCATTATCAGAAGATGCTGCTGGACTGTGATCGGGAGATCGAGCAGCGCATGGGCCAATTGCCCAACCAACCCAACGGAGGCCAACCGTTGCAGGGCCATAAGCGGGGCAAACGGCGTAAGAACCAGTTCCACTTCGACATGGGCAAGGAACTGTATCGCGTGCTGGGCACCGACTTAACGGTCGTACCCGGGTTGAGTGCGCTGACGGTGCATACGCTGGTGACGGAGATCGGAACCGATTTCGGTCGTTTTCCCAATGTGGCGGCGTTCACCAGTTGGCTGACGCTGTGTCCCGGGAGCAAGAAGAGTGGGGGCAAGGTTCTCTCTTCAAAGACGCGCAAGTCCAACAGCCGTCTCGCCGCTGCCCTGCGACTGGCCGCGCAGACGCTACACAAGAGTCACTCCTACCTGGGCGCATATTATCGCCGCATGCGGGCGCGCCTGGGCGCGCCGCAAGCCATCACCGCTGCGGCCCATAAACTGGCCCGCATCGTATATCACCTGATCACCACCCGCACCGCTTACGACGAGAGCATCTTCGCCCTAGAAGAACAAAAATTAGCTCTTCGCAACCAACATCGCTTGCACAAACAAGCACGCGCCCTAGGCTTCCAGCTCGTCCCCCTACCTCAACCGGAGGTTGTTCATTAGGAGCGTAGCCGAGGGATCTGCAGTTGTGTGTGGCAAAACGGAACCCAGAGGTAATTCGCCCATGGCACATTCGCTGTGCCCGAAGGTGAGACTGCAGGTCCCTCGGCTACGCTCGGGATGACAAAGTTGAGGGCGACGGCCCACCTCGGCAGTGGTGGAGGGGGATGGACAGAGCCAGCACGTCAAAGCCTGGATCTACCCACTGGTGGGACCAGCGGTTTTCTCCTCCTCAAGACCCACTCAGAAGCGAGCCAACGATTCCGCCCACAACTCCGCCTTCGGTTCGCTCTCTGGCCTGAGAGGGCATGTACTGCATCAGCTGGTGAGCCAGTTTGGAGATCGGCAGTGTTTGCAACCAGACCCGGCCGGGACCGGTCAGGGCGGCCAGAAAGATGCCGTCTCCGCCGAAGATCATGTTTTTGATTCCCGCGATCCTGGTGATCTGAAAAGCGACGCTGGATTGGAAGGCTCCCACGTGGCCTGGGTGTACGCGCAACGTCTCTCCCGCGGCCAGATCCTTAACGATCAGCTCCCCCGACAACTCGATCCAGCAAGCGCCTTGCCCGGTCACCTTCTGCAGCAGGAATCCGTCTCCGCCGAAGACACCGGCGCCCAGGGATTGCTGGAAGCCAACTCCGAGCGAGACCTGAGAGGTGGCGCAGAGAAAGCCGTGGCGGTGGATCAGGTATTCCATTCCAGGCCCGACCTGGACAGGCTGGATGTGGCCGGGGACACGGGTGGCAAAGGCAATCTCTCCACGGGCGCCCACGGCGCTATATTCGGTCATGAACAGGCTTCCTCCGCCCGCTACTCGTTTCAACGCGCCGAAGAACCCTCCTCCCCCGCCAAACTGGGTGTGGGTCTGCATCTGGATCGAGCTGCTCATCCAGGAGAGCTCTCCGGCTTCTGAGATCACGGTTTCGTTCGGCTCCAGGGTGAACTCGAGAACCGGCAGGGTGGTGCCGACGATACGGCTTTGCATGGCAGACTCCTCCTTGAATGAATGGGGACCAGTTTAGCTGAAACAGCTCCCCCAAGGCAGGGCTGGAGTTTGATTTAGAATCCAACCGTGGCTCTGCAAGTAACTAGTGCTCTTACCTTCCAGGAACTCCTCTTTCGTCTGCAAACCTTTTGGGCCGAGCGTGGGTGCGTACTGCAACAGCCGTATGACGTGGAGGTTGGCGCCGGAACCATGTCGCCGGAGACCTTTCTGCGCGTGCTTGACCCGCGTCCCTTCTCCGTCGCTTATGCCCAGCCATCCCGCCGGCCCGCCGACGGCCGTTACGGCGAGAATCCCAACCGGCTCTTCAAACACACTCAGTTTCAGGTGGTGCTCAAGCCCCCACCGGGCAATGTGCAGGAGATCTACCTGGAATCCCTCGTCGCCATCGGTATTGACCTGCGCCAGCACGATCTCAAGTTCGAAGAAGACAATTGGGAATCCCCGACACTCGGGGCCTGGGGCATCGGCTGGCAGGTCATGCTGGACGGCCTTGAGATCACCCAATTCACCTACTTCCAGCAGTGTGGCGGTCTCGATCTCGATCCCATCTCGGCAGAAATTACGTACGGACTGGAGCGCATAGCCGCCTTTCTGCAAGACATCGACTCGGTTTATGACGTGGTCTGGGCGCGCACTCCTCATCCCGTCACCTACGGGGAGGTTCGCCATCTGGAGGAGGTGCAGTTCTCGGTCTACAACTTCGAGGAGGCCGATGTGGAGAAGCTGTGGGAGCATTTGCGCCTCTACGAGGCGGAGTGCCAGCATCTGCTGAACCGGGCCACGCAGCTGCCGGAGGAGCTTACTCCCGCCGAGCAGCGCCGTTTTCCCGTGCTGGCTGCGTATGACCTTTGCCTCAAGTGCTCGCATCTCTTCAATCTGCTCGATGCCCGGGGTGCGATCTCGGTGACCGAGCGCGTCGGCATCATTGCCCGCATCCGGGTCCTCGCCGTCGGCATTGCCAAGGCTTACTCGCGAATGATCGCGCGGGAGTCGCATGCCTGAGCTGCTACTGGAAATAGGCCTGGAAGAGATCCCGGCGCGCATGATCGCGGCGGCGGAGGCCGAACTGGCGCGCCGCGTAGAGGGAATGCTGACGCGTTCGCGCTTACTGGACGCTGCCGCTGTCGTAACCAGCTACTCCACCCCGCGCCGGCTGGCGGTGCGCGTGGAAGGCGTGCTCGCCCGCCAGCTCGATATGGAGGAACAGCTTACCGGCCCTTCCTGGAAAGCAGCCTTCCCTGATGGACAGCCTGGCCCGGCGGCCCAGGCCTTCGCCAAAAAAGCCGGCGTCGCGGTCACGGCGCTTGAGAAAGTCACTACGCCCAAAGGTGAATACGCTGCTGCCACCGTGCAGCGGCCAGGCCAGAGCGCTGAAAAGGTTCTGGGCGACTCACTGCCGCAGGAAATCGGCGCGCTCTCCTGGCCCAAGACCATGTACTGGCGACCCAATAGGCCGGAGCGCTTCGTCCGCCCACTCCGCTGGCTGCTTTGTTTGCTCGACGGAAGCGTGGTTCCGCTGGAGTTCGCCGGCATTCGCGCCGCCAATTTCAGCTATGGCCATCGCGTTCTCCATGGAGATGGCGCCGTCCCTATCGCTCGCCCCGCCGACTACCTGGCAACCCTCGAGGCAGCGTTTGTTGTGGCCGATGTTGCCCTGCGCCGCCATCGCATCCGCAAGGCGCTCGACGCCGCTACCCGGACTTTCCCTAATGCTCGCTGGCGCGAAGACGAGGACCTGGTGGACCAGGTCACCCACCTTACGGAGTGGCCAACCGTACTGGCCGGAAACTTCCAGTCCGAATTCCTGGCATTGCCGGAAGAGGTTCTGGTCACGGTGATGCGCGACCATCAGAAGTACTTCGCGGTCGAAGACAAGCAGCACGCGCTGGCTCCTCATTTTCTGACCGTGCTGAATACGGAAGTGGATGCCGCTGGGATGGCGATCATCAGCCATGGCAACGAGCGAGTGCTCCGCGCCCGCTTCAACGATGCCCGTTTCTTCTGGAATTACGACCAGAAGATTCCTCTCCTCAGCCGGCTGGAAAAACTTAAGAACGTCACCTTTCAAAGGGATCTTGGCAGCTACTTCAGCAAGACCGAAAGCAACTTGCTGATGGCGAAGGCCGTAGCCGCCTCAGTCGCCGGCCAGTCGATCCTGCTTGACCATGCAGCATTGGAACAGGCGGTACTGCTTGCCAAGACCGATCTCACCACCGAGCTAGTAAAGGAATTCACCGAGCTGCAGGGTATCGTCGGGGGACTCTACGCCCGGGCGCAAGGGCTGGGCGAAACGGTGGCGCAAGCCATTTACTCGCAGTACAGGCCGGCTTCGACGGACGAACCCATCCCGGCCACGGTGGAAGGGCAGATCCTCGGCGTGGCGGACCGTATGGCAACCATTGCGGAGATGTTCGCCATCGGCCTCGAGCCCAGCGGATCAAAAGATCCATTTGCGCTGCGCCGCGCCGCCAACGGGGTAATCAAAATCCTCGCCGAATCGGGCCTGCCCCTCACCTTGCCGGCACTCGCGGCGATGGCAGTGGAATCTTTGCCCAGGGCCCGCTCCGGAGAAGGCGCCGCTGGGCTGGTGGTGTTTCTCAAGGAACGCCTGGACTTTTATCTTCGTGAGGTACGCGGATACGCCTATGACGTGGTCAACGCTGTGCTCTCCACCGGGCTCACTACGGTAACGGATGCCATGGCGCGAGCGCAGGCTCTCACCCAGGTCCGCGGCTCAGATGATCTGGTCGCCATCTCCACGGCGTTCAAGCGAATCAAAAATATCCTCCGCCAAGCGGCGGAAAAACAGGACCAATACGGCGACTCCATTGTGGTCGACAATCTTGCCGAGCCAGCCGAGCGACACCTATACGCAGAGACAGTCAGAGTCGCGCCCCAGGTAGAGGCTCTTCGCGCCCGCCAGCATTATCTGGAGGCGTTGGAGTCTATTGCCACGTTGCGCCCTGCCATCGATGTTTTTTTTGACCAAGTCATGGTCATGGCGCCCGAGGCGCATCTACGCGGGAACCGCCTGGCGTTGATTGCCTCCGTGCTCAGCGATTTCTCCCGCATTGCGGATTTCTCCGAAATCGTCTCCGGCTAATCCGGCCCGTATTGGGAAACGAAAACTCCACCAGCTACAACTTGCGTGGAAGCAAACGGCACCAAAACAGATATGTTAATAGAATGTTAAAGCGGGTATATTAACTCAACGGATCGCAGGATTAGTGGACCGCTGAGCAGTTTCGCAATGGGTGTTGACCGAAGCGAAGAGGCCTTTTCGTGGTTTTCTTCCAAGGAAAACCACACCTCGCGACCTTTATCAGGCCACAGTAATTGCGAAACTGCTTTAGCGGTGCCCACTGCGATGCGAACCCTCCTTTAGTTGCAGCAGTACGCATACCTGAAAAACGGGAAAAGGGAGAAATTCATTCAGGAGGCCTGATCAGTGACCCGGATATCGTTTCATCAGAAACTCGAGAGCCTTCGTGAACGCCTCCTTCAGATGGCAGGTGTGGCAGAACAGACACTCACCTTTGCGCTCGACGCGCATTGCCGCGGAGAACTTTCAGCCTGCGCGAATGTGCGTTTGAACGAAGCCATCATCAATCGCTCGGAGCGGGAGATCGATCAGATGGCGCTCGACCTCCTGGCGATGGAGCAGCCCATGGCCGTGGATCTGCGCTTTGTTCTGGCCGCTATCAAGATCAACTCCGACCTGGAGCGGGTCGGCGACCAGTCGATGACGATTGCTTTGCTGGCCGAAGAGCTTGCCAGCAGCCAGCCGTGTGATTTTCCGGTCGACATTCCGCACATGGCGGAGCTGTCGATGAACATGGTCCGGAAGGCGCTGCAGGCGCTCACCGAACGAGATGCCGAGCTGGCCACCAGCGTGTTGGCCATGGATGACGCCGTGGACGAGATGAACCGCCGGGCCAAGGCCGTGCTGCTTGATTGCATCGCGAAGGATTCCAGCGCAGCCCGATCCGCCGTCAACCTGCTGTTCATTTCCCGCAGCCTGGAGCGCATCGCCGATCACGCCACCAACATGGCCGAAGACGTCATCTTCTGGCTGCGCGGAGCGGATGTCCGCCACGGCAACGTGATGCAAGCCCAGTCAGTTCACACGCTGTAGCCTGGCAATCAGCTTTTGCGCCAGGTTCTCGCCGGAGTCGGACCACAAAAGGCGGCTGCTGATCCCGCAGTTCTCCTGGATGGCGTTGGTCACTTCTACCAGCTTCTGCACGTTGCGCTTCACGTGCTCGGCGCCGACTTGGTCCAGCTCCATATCCTCCAGCAGAAAGGGCGTGTCCAAGCCGAAATCCACGCGGACTTCCCCGTTCTGCTCGTAGGCTCCTTCGTCGAAGTGCGGGCCGAAGCCAACCACATGCACGGTCACGGGTTCCTGTTTCCAGACCGGGTCGAGTCCGCCCACGGTCTCCGGCACCCACAGATCCCACCTGAACTCGAACTCGTAGGCGAAGTCGTCATGCAGTATCTCGGTAGCTTCGGCAACCGCCTGCTCCGGTGCAGACTCCTTCACCTCGTCTTCCTCGTAAATCCTCTGGTAAAAGGGGGCCTCATTCCAGGAGATCGGGTAAGCGGCCGCGGCACGCAGGCGCAGGGGGGTTCCTGCTCCGGAGAATTGCTTCAGCACTGAGACGATCGCGGAAGCGAGGGCCGGAAGGCGAAAATTAGGAAACCATAGACTCAGGTACAGCCGATCAGCCATCACACCATTTTAAGCTTTCTCTAGATCTGCCCGGCAGAGAGAAACGGCCGATGAGAAGATTAAAGATGATGGGCCTTACGCCAGCTGGCTTGCGCATGTGGATCGCCGTAGTCGCTGGGCTGCTGGTCGCTGCTATCACGGGATTTTTTGTGTACGGCCGGTGGCAGGGCCGCCGCCTCGGCCACGACGTGCCCTATGGATTGGGAAGGTCTATCCAGCAGTCCACCGATGGGTTCACCTACTCGGAGTCACGGGGCGGACACACGATATACACGCTGCACGCCTCCAAGGCCGTGCAGTTCAAGAGTGGCAACCATGCCCAGCTACACGACGTGAGCATCACGCTCTACGGCGCGCAGGGAGCACCCTCCAACCACATCTATGGCAGTGATTTCGATTGGGATCCGGTCAACGGCATTGCTCGGGCCATGGGTGAAGTCCAAATCGATTTTCAGGGGTCCACCGGTTCCGGCGCCCAAGCAGGCAAGCCCGCGGAGGATGAAGGCGAAGACAAGAGTACAGTGCACATCAAGACCTCCGATCTGGTCTTCAACAAACAGACAGGGCTTGCCAGTACTACGGAAAGGATCGAGTTCCGTCTTGCCCAAGCAGCGGGCAGCGCGACCGGGGCCAGCTTTGACTCGCAAGCAGGAATCATAGTCCTGGCCGCCGATGTAGCTTTCAACTCCAGTGTGGGGGGAAGCCCGCTGGCCGTCCGTGCCCACCATGCCCAGTTCGATCGCACCAGCCGGCTGCTTTATCTCCTGCAGGACGTTACCGATTATGCCGACAGTCACAGTTCCTCAGACCAGGCGACGGTCTCTTTCCGCGCCGATGGATCGGCGTATCAGATTGAAGCGGAAGGCAATGTGATTCTCACCTCAAGTGACGGCCAGCAGATCAACACCCGCAAGGCGCACATCGACCTGGGCCCCAAGAGCGAACCGGAGCAGGCAGTTTTAGATGGCGGCCTGCTCTATGTAGCCAATAATGCAGCGCGCCTGCTGCATGGGTCGGCCTCATCGGGAACGCTCTTGTTCGGCCCGCAATCCACCGTCAAGCACGCACAGTTGCGCGACGCTGTTTCCGTGGTCGATGAGGAGAAGTTGCCGCCGGTTTCGAGCGCGCCGGGCAAGTCCGGGCAGAACCCGCCCGAGTCGACTACCCGTCAGGTGGGCGGTTCCAAGGTCGACGTCGACTTCGTCTCCGGACCAGACCGCCGCCCCATGGCCGACCACATTCTCGCCGTAGGAAGCGCGCGGCTGAACGTGCACACCATCTATGCCAAAACGCCGCCCGAGGACACAACCGTACAAGGCGATCAACTCTTTGCCACGCTTTTGGACGGGGAGGTTCTCTCCACCCTGCGCGGGACCGGCCACACCAACATGGTCGTTGTCAGCCCCAACGGGGTGAAGCAGAGCAGCACTGGCGACAACCTGTTGCTCACCTTCGCTCCGCCTCATACTCCTCCCGCGAAGCCAGAGGCGAAGGCGGTCAAAGGCAAACCCTCTAGTCCTACTCCTCCTACTCCGCAGCCTTCCACCCAGTTGCAGTCTGCGGTGCAGGTGGGAAACGTGACCCTGACCCAGGAAACGCCGGCGAAGCCGGCCGATGCAACCGCGCACCCTGGCGGAGGAGCTCCTGATGTGACCACCGCCTTCGCCCAGCGAGCGGCCTATGACGCTGCCAGCCAGGTGGTGCAGTTGTCCGGAGACCCTCGCATTCGCGACGCCAGCGGAGAATTGAGCGCGGCGTTCATTGAAATGGAACGCACGACCGGCAATGCCAATGCGACCGGCGGCGTCAAGGCGACCTATCGCCAATCGAGCGGGCAGCAGCAGCAGCCCTTTACCGGAACCGGGCCGGTGCATGTGGTCGCCGACCACGCTCATCTCGATCACGCCACAGACCTCACCACTTTTTACGGAAAGTCCGGTGACCTGGCCCGCCTGTGGCAGGGAAGCGATTCTGTTTCCGCACCGGTGCTGGAGCTCTCCCGAATGCGGGCAACGCTGGCCGCTCATGGTCCGGCCGGCGATGCTGCGGCGGTGCATGCCGTATTCACCAGTGCCCCCAGCAACGCCAAGGCTACGCCGGGCACGCCGGCCGGTACCGCTCAAACCTCTGTGATTCGTTTGCAGAGCCGTACTCTTTTCTACGCCGACGCTGATCACAAGGCGGTTTTCTCGGGCGGGGTGGTGGCGCAGACTTCCAGTGGCGTTTTGCATTCGATTTTCATGGATGTCTACTTGAGCCCCGCGCCCGCGCAGACCGCTCCTGGGCTAGCGGCGCCGTCGCCCGGCAAGACGCCGGAGCTGCAGGGCAGCCAGGTCTCGAAGATCGTCGCCCGGAGCGCCGTGGAACTCCAGCAGCCCGGCCGCAAGGGGACCGGCGAGGATCTCACGTACACCGCGGAGGACGGCAAGTTTGTGCTCACGGGAACGAGTGCTACGCCTCCGCACCTCACCGACCAGGTGCACGGCACGGTAACCGGGACTGCGTTGATTTTCAATGATCGCGATGATAGCGTCGTGGTAAGTGGCGGTGCTTCCAAAGCCGTGACCCAGACCCGCGTTGCGAGATGAATGCAAAAGCTTAGTACAGACGAAATTGGCAAGTCTTATAAGGGCCGGCAGGTCGTTCGGGGGGTAAACCTTGAAGTCTGCCAGGGCGAGGTGGTTGGACTTCTGGGTCCAAATGGCGCCGGCAAGACTACCAGCTTTTACATGATTGTGGGCCTCATCGCTCCCGATACGGGGCAGGTTTTCGTCGACGACATCGATATCACGCGCGTTCCCATGTACCTGCGGGCGCGGCAATACGGCATCAGCTATCTGCCTCAGGAACCCTCCGTTTTTCGCAAGCTATCCGTGGAAGAGAACATACTCGCCGTGCTCGAGGTGCAGTCGATTTCGCTCGAAGTGCGCCGCGCCCGCACGGAGAAGCTACTGGATCAGTTGAATCTGGGCCATATACGTAAGACTCGGGGCTACGCGCTTTCAGGTGGCGAACGGCGCCGGGTGGAGATTGCCCGCTGCCTCTGCATCCAGCCCTCCTTCATTCTGCTGGATGAGCCGTTCTCCGGCATCGATCCGATCGCCGTCCTGGATTTGCAGGAGATCATCTTCGATCTGAAGGCGAGCGGAATCGGGGTGTTGATTACGGACCACAATGTCCGCGAAACGCTCTCCGTTACCGATCGCGCTTACATCATCAATGAAGGGCGCATCTTCCGCACCGGAACCCCGGAACAGCTGGGCAAGGATCCTGAAGTACGCCGGGTTTATTTGGGCGAGGGCTTTTCCCTGAACTAGGAAGACGGGCACCGGACATCTGTCCCGGTTTGCACCAACGTAACCGGGACGGTTTGGCTCCCTAAAGAGTCTGTGTAAGAACTACTCTCTCCAAATTGGGTCCCGGAGGGAAGGCTGAAGGTTACCCACGGGTACATCTTTCATGCACTTTAATCATCTTCCATCCCGGGTCAGCAAGTTCTTGGTTTTCGGCCCTAGGGAAGAATCGTAGCGGGCCCGCCCGGTGCGGCCTCGGTGGTTCAAAAGCTCCGAACAGCATGGGTACGATACGCACCGCCGGGGTCCTTCGACTCCGCGCCAACAAGCGCTGTGTCACGCGATCAATCTGTGAGGCGCTCCGCTCAGGATGACGATTCTGCGGGGGTATTGACGAAAAACGCCCTAAACAAGCTAGCGCTTATGGGACATGGTCCTGGGTTAGCTGCCCGAATTGGGAATAGTTCGCGTTAGAGGTAGAGGTACCCAGGATTGCATCCTGGGTAATTTTCAGCCGTCCCCCAGGGCAGGCTCTGCGGGACTGGTTCGTTGGCCGCAGGCTAACCCAGGACTGACGTCCTGGGCTACTTTCAGTCGTCCCTCCGGGACTCAATTTTGCAGAGGGACTTCTCACGCAGTCTCCTAGCCCCGGCGATGGAAAAGCCTTCCACCATAAAGGGCTCAGAAAAGGTAAACTAAGGCCGCTGGACTATTTTCACTTCTGGTGTATACAGAGCAACCGCTTCCGACGTGGCTTTTCCGCAAGAAAAAGCCGCACTTCGTTGAACTTGGCTGTGTAGAGTAGAAAGTGAAAATGCTCTAGCACTCGAAGCGGTGGAAACGCCATGGCTCTTCTACAACCAAAGCTAAGCTTGAAGGTTGCACAGCGTCAGATATTGACGCCTGGCCTGATGCAGATGGTCAGTGTGCTGGCGCTCAACAAGCTGGAGCTGAAGGAGCTGATCAACACCGAGATTGTTGAGAATCCGGTGCTGGAGGAGTTGGAAGAGAGCGTTCCCCTCATCGATGACGTCGCCCTGAGAGAGGCCGAACGTGATCGCAGCGTAGAAGAGGTCGCGGCCCAGGCAGAGCGCGACAAGCGAGACCCTTTCGACGAGATTGATTTCGGCTCCTACTTTCAGGATTACCTGGATCCGGGCTTCCGCACGCCCAACGGTTTTGAGCAAACCGACAAACCCTCGTTTGAGAATTTCCTTTCCCAGCCCAGCACCCTTACCGATCACCTCTTCTGGCAACTGGGCTCTCTTAACCTGAGCAGCGACCTGCGCGCCGCCGCCGAATATGTAGTTGGCAACCTGGACGAAGACGGCTATTTGTTGGCCGAGGACGAGGAATTGTTAGCCGGGTTGGTGCGCGAGTATGAACCCCCTCCGGGCGCCGCACCCAATGCCGCCTCCGAGCTGCTGGCTGAGGCAGTGCATCTGGTGCAGAACCTTGATCCGGTGGGTGTTGCCACGCGCAGCTTGCGCGAGTGCCTGCTGGTGCAAATAGAGGCGCAGCGCCGTGAATTTCAGCTCGCCCTGGGCCGTCACCGCTCGGCATCGATGGAGTCCGCTGCCCCGGAAGCGGTCAACGGCGGGGGAGAGAGTGAGGCCGCCTGCGTCGGGCATGATGACAAATTGCTGGTGTTCGCGCTCGCGGCTCGCATTGTGGATCAGCATTTGTCGCTGTTGCAGAAGCGCGACTTGCGCGAGATGACCAAAGTGTTGGGCACCCAGCCGGAAGCGATCCAGCACGCCATCGACTTCATTCGCAGCCTCGATCCCCGTCCCGGCCAGCGGTTTAACCGCTCGGATGCCCGGCTGATCGAGCCCGACGTGGCCTTTGTCAAGCGCGGCGGCGAGTTCGTCGTGGTCATGAATGAAGAAGATCTGCCTACCCTGCGTCTCAATCACGGCTATCGCAAATTGCTGTCGCAGGAAGGCACAGAGAGAGACGTAAAGGAATACGTCAAAGAGCGTTACCGCTCGGCGCTGCAACTGATGCGCAACATCGAGCAGCGCAAGAACACCATCCTCAGAACCTGCGAAGCGATCGTGCGCCGCCAGGGCGAATTCCTCGAGCGTGGCGTGGACGCGCTCAAACCGATGATGATCAAGGATGTTGCGGAAGAGATTGGCGTCCATCCTTCCACCGTTAGCCGCGCCGTCTCCAGCAAATATGTGCACACTTCGCAGGGCGTTTTTGAGCTGCGCTTCTTTTTTTCCGAAGGCGTCCATGGCCCGGAGGGAGGCAGCACCCCGCTCATGCTGCTCAAACGCAAGGTCAAGAAGTTGATCGATGAAGAAGATCCGCGCAAGCCCCTGACCGATGATTTAATTGCCAGTATGCTCGAGGCTCAGGGCATTGACGTAACCCGCCGCACGGTAGCCAAATACCGCGAAGATTTACGCATACCCAGCACCCACCAACGCCGAGTTCGGGATTGAGCTGAGCATTTCTACTACGGTGTACGCGAGTACACTGAGATGTATGCCACCCTTTAACAAGAAGGGCTGCACCTAGCGAACCTCTCACCAAGACCGCGATTCCAAAAATGCTATAGAATCGGGCATCTTGCGAGCCGCGGAATCCCCTCTAGGAGTAATCAGCATGCCGGTTGAATGCACGGGCAGGCAGGTGGCAATCACCAAGCCACTGCGCACATTAGCAGAAGAGGGAATCGAGCGCATCGCCAGGATTCTCGGTAAGATAACCAGCGCCCACGTGGTTCTGACCGCGGAGAAATACCGGCAAATTGCCGAAGTCACGGTCAAGACACGGGCTTGCACGCTGGTCGCCCTCTGCGAGTCCAGTGCCAGCATGGAGACTGCGCTGCGCGACGCACTGGTGAAAGCTGAATCCCAGGCAACACGCTATAAAGACAGGCAGCGCACGCGCAAGCGTCAGCCCAAGCAGGAAAAACAGGTAGAGGAGACCGGCGTCGCGCGCAGCGGCCGGGGCAGTGTGGCCGAGAGCAAAGCTGCCAAGGCTGGACATACCAACGGGACAACCAACGGTAAGAGCCACGCCCAGCCGGCGATTCCCGTCACCGTACATTCGTTTCCGGCGCGTGTGCCCATCACCGAGCCTCACATTGTTCGCTCTCTCGACTCCGTAGCGCTGCGCCCCATGACCCTGGAGGAGGCAGTCAAGGAGGCAGAGTTTCGCGACCGGGACGTTTTTGTTTTTCGGGATAACGAAGGTAATGTGAAAGTCCTACATCGGAAGCGTGATGGCAAGATGGAATTGATCGAAGCTCCCTAACCCATTCGTCGCAAACGCAGTGCTAAATTCCTCCAACCACAGGTCGTCAGCGACGCCGGGCTGGCATCGAACGCTTGCGGATTTTCAAGACCTAAGTAACTGCGACCTCGGAGCTTGCCGGTACTTCTTTCAGGGGATATTCCTGCCTGGAAAGCGGCCTTGATACTCAACGTGGGGGCTCTCCGCTGCGGCGAAACCAATGATGAATTCAGAAGCTGACGTTGCCGTTCTCACGGCCCAGCAAAGGTCACTCCTCGAAGCTTTGCCCTGCTACGTCTTCGTGCAGCGTGGCGGCAGCGTGGTCTACGCCAATCGGGTAGCGCGCGAGATTCTGCACCTGGAAGAAGGCGCGGTGCTCGCGGTGGACGACCTCTTCCGTGGGCAGTTTCCCGGTTTTGCTTATGCGCATCCGGGAAAGCCGTTGCGTGGGTCTGCCCATATCTTCGGCTCCGGCAACCAGTCCTATTCGTCCGATTTTAATTGCCAGATGCGCACGCCTCTGGATTCGTCGGTGCCGGTGCGCGGCAGCTTCCGTATGCTGCGCGTGGAACCGGAGCCGGAGCTGCTGATCGTCGCCCTGCGCTCCCAACGCGCCCCGGAAAAGGACGCGAAGCAAAGTTCGGGGCAAGGATCGGAGCACGGTTCGCCGTCGAACTTCCTGGAGCAACTCCTGAATGCCGCTCCGGAAGCGATCATGATCACGCGCGGCTCCAAAATTCTGCACATCAATCGCGAGTTTGAGTCCCTCTTCGGTTTCAGTGCCGATGAAGCGCTGGGACAGAATACGTACGACATTCTCATTCCAGAAACGCGCCGGCATGAGTTCGACATGCTCGAGCACACCATGCAGCTTCATGGCCGGGCGTCGATGGAGACGGTGCGTCTGCACAAATCAGGCGAGCTCATCGATGTGTCTATCCTGGTGGCTCCGATTAGCATGGCGGGGGTGGAAGTGGGCAATTTTGTCAGTTACCGTGACATCCGCGAGAAGAAGCAGACCGACGCCCGCCTGCAGCATGATGCCCTGCACGATCCTCTGACTGGCCTGGCCAACCGGGCCTTGTTTCTCGATCGCCTGCAGCTCACCATGGCCCGGCAGCAACGGCATTCGCAGCTCAATTTTGCGGTCATGTTTCTCGATCTGGACCGCTTCAAGGCGGTGAACGATAACCTCGGCCATGCCAGTGGCGACGAATTGCTGGTGCACATGGCCAGTCGCCTGCGGGCCTGCTTTCGCCCCCAAGATACCGTTGCGCGTTTCGGAGGGGATGAATTCGCCGTCCTCATCGAGGACGTCACCAATGTTTCCGATGTCACCGCGATCGCCGAGCGCGCCCAGCACGATATTCGACTGCCGGTTGCGCTGAATGGCCATGAGGTCTTCGTTTCCGCCAGTATCGGTATCGCCTTCGGCACACTGGACCATACCAGCCCGGAACAAGTCCTGCGCGATGCGGACTATGCCATGTATCAGGCCAAGTCCAACGGCAACGCGCGGCACGAGGTCTTTGACGGCTCCATGCATGTGCACGTGGCAGCGCAGATGAGGAGAGAACAGGACCTGAAGGAGGCGCTGGAAAAGAAGGAGTTCGAGGTGTGGTATCAGCCGATCTACCGGCTGGCCAATGGTGAAATCGAGGGTTTTGAGGCGCTGCTGCGGTGGCGGCGGCCCGACGGCGAGTTCGTGCCCTTGCCGGATTTCCTGCCCACGGCCGAGGAGACGGGAATCATTGTTCCCATCGGTCTGTTTGTGCTGGATCAGGTGTGCCGGCAACTGCGTTCCTGGGCAGAAACGCTGCCCAACGCCAAACCGATCATCGCTGTAAATTTGTCCTTACGCCAGTTCAGGGATCCTCAATTGTTGGACTATCTTTCCGAGCTGCTGGCCAAATGGAAGATTTCCCCAGGACAGTTGCGCCTCGAAGTGACCGAGGCTGCGGTGAATCAGGATCCAGACGCAGCGCTTGCGGTTTTTCAGGGCCTGGCTGATCTGAAAATAAGCGCCGCCCTGGATAACTTCGGCGCCGGCTTGGCCTCGATGAACCACTTCATCCGTTTGCCGATTGACTTGGTGAAGGTCGACCGCCGCCTGATCGCCTACCTGCCGGTTCCGGGTAAGCAGGCGGCGATTCTGCAAACCATCTTCGACCTCGGGCGCTTGCTTGAGGTAAGCATGCTGGCCGAGGGCATCGAAAGCATGGAACAGTTGGATGCCTTGCTGAAGTACGGCTGCGATCTGGGCCAGGGACATCTGTTCTCGTCCCCAGTAGCGAAGGAAAAGGCACAGGTGCTGCTGCAGAACGGCCGCTGGTCCATCTAGGTGTCTGTCAAATCGAGACACCCTCTGAACTTGCAGAGGCTCTCGTGAATGCTACGATGGCCCCATGCCCCGTAGACGCGCTACCGCAGAGCAAGCGAAAGCGGCCAAGCCCGGCGCTCGTAAACCCACCAAGAAGGCCGCAG
Organism: uncultured Acidobacteriaceae bacterium; assembly: GCA_963787145.1. GTDB lineage: Bacteria > Acidobacteriota > Terriglobia > Terriglobales > Acidobacteriaceae > PALSA-350. The sequence goes on along the minus strand of CAWBBY010000036.1, from coordinate 9,928 downwards.
CCGTCGTACCCGTAGTGGCTTCCGAGTTAGTGATCCTGACCGGCCTCTCCGGTTCCGGCAAGGCTTCCGCGCTCAAGGCATTTGAGGATTTGGGTTTCTACGCGGTCGATAACATGCCGCTGGAGTTGATCCCTGCATTCGCCGACCTGGTCCGGCAATCGGCGGAGATCAACCGTGCGGCGCTGGTGGTTGACGTTCGTGAGGGTCAGCACCTGGACCGTTTTCCGGCGATCCTTCGCCAGGTCAGAAAGGTGCTTGCGACCACGGTGGTCTTTCTCGATGCCTCCGACCCTTCTTTGGTGCGGCGATTTTCCGAAACACGGCGTCCCCATCCGCTGGGTCGAACGGAGACTGTGGTGCGCGCGATTCATGCCGAGAGAAAGCTGCTTGATCCCATCCGCAACCTGGCGGATATCAGTGTCGATACTTCCAGTTACAACGTCCATGAGCTGCGCGCTTACATCCTGCAGAAGTTTGAGCGCGGCGACACCGACAAGAACCTGCTGGTTTCCTCTATCAGTTTTGGCTACAAGAACGGCGTGCCGCTGGAGGCGGATCTGGTCTTCGATGTCAGGTTTTTGCCCAATCCGCACTTCGTGCCTGAGTTTCGGCACCTGACCGGCCGCCACCCCAAGGTAGCCAAGTACATTCGCGAGTTCCCCCAGACGGCTGAGTTTCTGGACCGCATCACGCAGCTGCTGCTCTTTCTGCTGCCCTATTACATTGAGGAGGGAAAGAGCTACCTGACCGTGGCTTTTGGCTGTACCGGCGGCCAGCACCGTTCGGTAATGATCGCCGAAGAAGTGCGCAAGCGGCTGGCCAAGGAGGGCTACCGGGTCAAGGCCGTCCACCGGGATATGCCCCACTAAGAGGTGGGCGGAGGGCATGCCTTTACAGGCGGGGAGAGTCTGCACCGGGCAGGAAGGCCTCGGGGGCTAAAGAGGATGTGTAAACCGCAGGTCCCTCCACTCCGCTTCGCTCCGGTCGGGATGACAATTTTGTTGTGCCCGTAAGTGTTTCAGCGATAAATACTTGACCCTGCAACAGAATTGTCATCCCGACCGGAGCGAAGCGGAGTGGAGGGACCTGCGGTTTCTTTCCCCCGGCAATCACACATGCTCTTTAGCCCGGGAGGGCGATTACAATAGCTGGATGCGTTCCATGCAGCGCCGCGCTTCCGGGGTTTCCGCTTGAGGAAGCTGCTGCGCTTGATTGGTTATGTGCAGCCGTATTGGCTGCAGGCGTTTTCGTCGGTCATCCTGATGGCGGGCGTGGGTCTCCTGGACGCCTTCCGACTCTTGCTGGTCGGCCCCATCTTCGATCGCGTGCTCAACCCGAATGCACCCGACCGCAAGATTCCGCTCTTCGGTCCCCGCTTCAGCGTAAGCCTGCAACAGATCGTTCCCGCTCACTTCCACAACGAGTGGGCCATCGTCGCCTTCGCCCTGGTCGCTTCTACTCTGCTCAAAGGGATTTTCGATTATTGCGGAACGTACCTGGTGAACTATGCCGGCTTCGGCATGATCACGGACCTGCGCGACGATCTGTACGATGCCATCCTGCGGCGCTCCGTCTCCTTTTTCCAACAGCATGCCACCGGCACCATCGTTTCCACCCTGATCAACGATATTGAGCGGGTGCAATTTGCCATGTCGTCGGTGTTGGCAGAGCTTTTGCAGCAGTTTTTCACCTTGATCTTCACTGCCTGCGTGGTGGTGGCCTTGGGCGGCAAGCTGGCCTGGGTCCTGCTGCTCTTTGTTCCCGTCGTCTTGGCCTCGGCGCGCAGGATCGGGCGCCAAGTGCGACAGACGACGCGCCGCGGACAAGACAAGTTGGCGGAGATCCAGAACATCCTGCACGAAACCATCACCGGGAATCGCATTGTCAAAGCCTTCAATATGGAGCTTTGGGAGATGACGCGGTTCAAACAGGCGGCCCACCGGCTTTTCCAGGCCAACCTTCGCTCGGTGCGGGCGCAGGCCATCAGCTCACCGCTCATGGATTCGATTGGCGCGGTGGCGATCGCCTTGTTGCTGCTGGTCGGCCGCAACGAAATCAGGGCCCAGGCGCTCACCGCCGGAACCTTCTTCGCCTTTATCATCGCGGTCTTCAAGCTCTACGATCCGGTGCGGAAATTCGCTCTCTTCTATAACAACTTTCAACAGGCGCTGGGCGCGTCCTCGGAGATTTTTCGCTTTATGGATACCCAGGACGAGGTGCGGGAGAGGGCCGGCGCTCACGTACTCAAGGAGTTCCGGCAGGAGATCCGGATCGAAAATGTCTGCTTCGACTACCGCAATGAAGAGGGCGAACGCCAGGTCCTCAGAGAGATTAACCTGGTCGTCCCGCGGGGCGAGGTGGTGGCGCTGGTCGGCCCCAGCGGCGCCGGCAAGTCTACCCTGGTGAACCTGATCCCTCGCTTCTTCGATGTGACTGCGGGCAGCATCCGCATCGACGGGCATGATCTGCGGGACCTCAGCCTGGCCTCTCTGCGTTGCCAGATTGGCAACGTGACCCAGGAAACGATTCTCTTCAACGATACGGTTCGCAACAACATCGCCTACGGTGAGGCCGGCATCCCCATGAGCCGCGTGATCGCATCGGCCCAGGCGGCCCTGGCGCACGACTTTATCGAGCGGCTACCGGAAAAATACGATACCGTGATTGGGGAAAAGGGCTTTCGCCTTTCAGGTGGAGAACGCCAGCGCATCGCCATTGCCAGGGCACTACTCAAGAACGCGCCTATTCTTATTCTCGATGAAGCCACTTCGGCGCTGGACTCGGAAAGCGAGTCACTGGTGCAGATCGCGCTTTCCAACCTGATTGCCGGCCGCACCGTCTTCGTTATCGCCCACCGCCTGTCAACCGTCCGCCGCGCCTCGCGCATCGCCGTCATCGAAGATGGCCGCATCACCGCCATCGGTCCTCACGAAGAGCTGCTCCGCATCTCTGCCACCTACCAGCGTCTTTACCAGTTGCAATTTATGGATCCAGCCGAATTTCCGGGAAATGTGCTACCTGCTAATCTCGAGCCTGCGCTGAGCGCAGAGGTCGAGCTTTGAGAGCATCCGGCAGCAAAGCTTCCCCAATCTATTCGATGACCGGCTTTGCCCGTGTGAGCGGCCGCGTAAACGACCTCTTGTCCTGGAACCTCAGCCTGAAGAGCGTCAACCACCGGTTTCTCGACCTGCACATGCGCATGCCGGCGGGTGCCGAACCACTGGAGATGCGTTTGCGCCGGCTGCTCAAGGAAAAGGTGCTGCGCGGTCACCTGGAGGTTACCTTGACGGTGGAACGCGGCCTGCGCCCCAGTGCTCACTTTGACCGTGACCTGCTGCAGGGTTATATCGCTGCCTTCCGCGCCGCTGCAACCGAGACCGCGCTCAAGCAGGAGCCGGATCTGAATACCATCTTTCGCCTGCCCGGGGTGTTAACCGGCGAAACCCGCTTCAGCGAAGAGGAGGTGCAGGCGCTGGAGGAAGATGTCGCCGCGCAAGTCGGACCGCTGGTGGAGGCTTTGAATCGTATGCGAGGCCAGGAGGGCGCGTCGCTGGCTATGGAACTGGGCGCTACCATGGAGCGTCTGGACAACGCTGTGTCGCAGGTCGCGCACATGCGGCAGGAGGTGCAAAGGGCCTACTTTGATCGCATCAGCCAACGCATCTCCGGCCTGTTGAACGGCCACGCAGGCATCGATCGTGACCGCGTACTGCAGGAGGCGGCCATGCTCGCTGAGCGCAGCGATGTGGAAGAGGAAGTCACCCGCCTGCGCACCCACATCCAGCACTTTCATTCGCTGCTGGAGGCCGGCGGCGAGATGGGCAAGAAGCTTGATTTTCTGCTGCAGGAGATGAATCGCGAGGCCAACACCCTGCTTTCCAAGACCGGCGGCGTAAGCGGCAATGGCCAGCGAATTACTGATTTGGGCCTGGGAATGAAATCGGAGATCGAAAAAGCCCGCGAACAGGTGCAGAATCTTGAGTAACACTTGTGCGGGACTGCGCGGCTATAGCGGTTCCACGATAGGTCTAACCGGTCAAGATGACTCAGACGGGGCTTTTCCCCAAGAAAAGACCCACCTCGCTGACCCGAATGGGGCACAGTAATCGTGGAACCGCTCTAGCGAACCGCGGTATTATCAGGGGAACACCTTGGCAGGCATTCTGTTCATCATCTCGGCTCCCTCCGGTTCTGGTAAATCGACGCTGGTGAACCACCTGCGTTCGCTGGTAACGGATATCGACTTCTCCGTCTCCTACACCACGCGTGCCCCCCGCCGTACAGAACAGCCAGGCCGCGAATATCACTACACCTCTCGCTCCAATTTTGAAGAGATGGTCCGTCGGGGGGAATTTCTGGAGTGGGCCTCCGTCTTCGGCAATTACTACGGTACCGCCTGCCGCTCACTCACCGACGCCCAGGCAGCAGGAAAAGATCTCCTGCTCGACATCGACGTCCAGGGAGCCGGCCAGGTACAGGAGAAAATCCCCGATGCCGTCAGCATCTTTGTTCTTCCTCCTAATCCGGAGGAACTGGCTGCTCGCCTGCGCAACCGGAGCATCGAAGAAGGTAGTCTTGACGAGGATGAGATTGCCCGGCGGTTAGCCAAAGCAAGAGGGGAGATCAAGGCCTACCGCCAGTACCGTTATATCCTGGTTAACGATAAGCTTGATTATGCGGTTGAGTCGCTGAAAGCAATCGTGATCGCGGAAAGGGCGAGGCGTCATGGAGCGCCGGAAGACCCTGAGACTGCCCGCATGATGCAGCTCGCCGATAAATGCCGGCAGGCGAACGCCACCGACCGCTTGGAACCGGTGCTTGACTCGTTCGGCCTGCTCGACATGCACGCCACTCGCGCCTGACTGCCGGCGACAAACCCTCGACAGGAGGCCAAAAATGACGTCAGAGAATGGACTTGACAGCAATTTTCGCTATGTGGTCATGGCAGCGCGACGCGCCCGGCAACTTCAGAATGGTTCCCAGCCGCTGATTGATTCCCGCTCCAACAAGGCCTGCCGCGTAGCCCAGGAAGAGATTGCCGCCGGCAAGGTCACCGCAGCCCCGCCCCAGGCGGAGGTGCTGGAAGAGCTAGCGGCGGATCCGCATGAGCCCCACGACCCCGACTCCTAGGTCGTCCGCAAGCGGCCGTCTGAGCTGTGCCAGCCCCGGACTTCAAGTCCGGGGAGCGGGTTTTCAAACCCGCGAGAACGCTACCTCCTGCAATGACGTGGCTTTAGCCCAGGTGAGAACGCCACAATTTCGCGACCTCGACCACAGCCGGACGAGCCGCCGCTCTCATGTTTTGTATCAGGGCACGGCTTTAGCCGGGCCGTTGAGGAGCCTCAGAAGGGGGCTTTAGCCCCTGAGGCCCCCTCCCCCCGTCGTACAATCATCGCTATGAAGGTCACGGTCGGTGTCTCCGGAGGCATTGCCGCTTATAAGGCGGCCGAACTGGTACGAGCCTTACAACGCCAGGCGCTGGATGTGCACGTGGTGATGACTGAAGCCGCCCAGAAGTTCATCACCCCGCTTACCTTCGCGTCGCTCACCGGCCATAAAGTGATCACCGGGCTATGGCCCTCGCCGGATAGTGGAGAAGGCGATCTCGACTCCTCCATTGAGCACATTGGCGAAGCGCAGTCGACCGAAGCCCTCGTGGTAGCCCCAGCGACTGCCAACATACTGGCGAAATTCGCTCACGGGCTGGCCGACGACTTCCTGACCACCCTCTTTCTGGCGACCCACGCACCCGTCATCGTGGCTCCGGCAATGAACGTGAATATGTGGGAGCATCCGGCCACCCGGGCCAACATGGAGATTCTTGAAGGCCGCGGAGTGATTGTTGTGCCGCCAGAAAAGGGCCCGCTGGCCTGTGGCATGACGGGCAGCGGCCGGTTGGCCGAGCCCGAGGCGATCGTCGAAGCTGTGCTGGGTCAGCTCCATCACCGCAATGATCTGGTGGGAGAGACGGTTTTGGTAACCGCTGCCGGAACCCGCGAAGCCATCGATCCGGTGCGCTTTCTGGGGAATCGCTCGAGTGGCAAGATGGGCTATGCCGTGGCCGAAGAGGCGCAGCGCCGGGGCGCGCGCGTCGTGTTGGTCAGTGGCCCCTCGCCGCTCCGCCCGCCGGCCAATTGCGAGCTGGTTTCTGTTGTCAGCGCCGACGAGATGCGCCGCGCCGTTCTCAGTCGCCTAGATCAGACCACGATCGTCATCAAGGCGGCCGCAGTTGCCGACTACCGTCCGCGGGTATTGGCCGAACAAAAGATGAAGCGGACGGGCCCGATCACTCTAGAGTTCGAGCCTACCGAGGACATTCTGCGCGAAGTGGTGCTCTCCAAGCGGCCGGGTACACTGGTGATCGGCTTTGCCGCGGAAACGGAAAATCTCTTAGTGCATGGCCGCGACAAGCTCTTGCGCAAGGGAGCGGACGCGATCGTATTAAACGACGTCTCCCGTCCCGGGCTGGGATTTGATTCCGATCGCAATGCCGCTACCTTTCTGACCACCAAAACCGCCATCGAACTGCCGGAGATGACCAAGCACGAACTGGCGGGTCGCATTCTGGACGAAGTGATCGCCCTACGCCGGCCAGCATCGCTGGTCGCCGAGACCGGCCTGGTGTCGAGCAACTCCAAGTTGCAGGAGTAAGGGGTTCTCTCTTTGCGCATGTAAGCTATAAGAAATCCGGTTCACCATGCCGTTCGATCCCCAATTGCAGCAAGCCATCGCCGCGCACATGCAGTACTTGCGCGATCTTGGTATCTTCGATTTTTATCGTCGCAGCAATCCCCAGTTTGCAGATGAGCAGGCGGATGACGATCCCGTCGCTATCTCCCTCACCGCGCAGGAGCCCGTCATTCCCCCACGTAAGCCCGTCCCTCTGCAGCCGCCCGTCGGCTCATTTGTTGCTCCGCCCAGCCGTGCGGAAGCGCTGCGAGCCATCCAGTTCGAAATTGGCGACTGTACCCGTTGCGCGCTCAGCGCCTTCCGCAACAAGATCGTCTTCGGCGACGGCGACCCCAACGCGCGCCTTATGTTTGTAGGCGAAGGACCCGGAGCAGACGAAGATGCGCAGGGTCTGCCGTTTGTCGGCCGTGCCGGCCAACTGCTCAACAACATGATCGCTGCCACAGGACTGAAGCGAGAGCAGGTCTACATTGCCAACATAGTCAAGTGCCGGCCGCCCCAAAACCGGGTGCCGGAACCGGATGAGGCCAACACCTGTTCCCCTTTTCTCTTCCAGCAAATTGACGTGATCCGGCCGGAGGTCCTGGTGGCCCTGGGTTCCACCGCAGCCACTTACCTGCTTGGCGTCAAATCCTCCTTGAGCGGCCTGCGCGGGCGCATCCATGCCTGCCGGGGAACCAAGCTGGTCGTGACCTATCACCCGGCGTTTCTGTTGCGCGATCCGCGACAAAAAAAGGAAGCATGGCAAGACCTCAAGCTGGCCATGGCCGAACTGGGATTGGCCGTTCCTTCCCGTTGATGTCAATCTTCTGTGACGTTGTGCTGCCGGTACCGCTCGATCGTGCCTTTACCTACAAGTTAAAGGGCGAAGACGACCCACCCGTCGGTGGCCGCGTGGTAGTTCCCTTCCGCAACGAAAAGCTCATTGGGGTGGTTACGCGGTTGCACGATGAAGCTCCGCCGGTGGAGGCGCGGCCGATCGAAGCGGTGCTTGATCAGGAGCCGATCCTCAACGGAGAGCTCATGGAGTTGGCCGCGTGGATTGCGCAATACTATGTTGTGCCGCTGGGCGAGGTGCTGCGCAGCATGCTTCCGCTCATGGCCGAGGTGCGCCGCTCGACTAGCTACCGCATCAGCGAAACTGGCAAAGCCATCCTGTTCGATGGCGCCCAGCAGGGTTCTTCGCGTCGCTCACGCCGCACCGCGGACGAACAGAACATCGAATACACCGTGCTGGACTATCTCTCCGACGGACAACCGGCAAAGAGCGGAACCCTGCGCCATGCCACCGGCGCCACGGCCGAGCTATTGACGAGCATGCTGCGCAAGAAGTGGCTCTTGCGCGAAACCGAAGCCGCACCGCGCGATGCGCGCCGTATGCTGCGCTATGCGGTGCTGGTGGCGGATGCACGGCCGCCCAAGTTGAATAACAATCAACTTGCGATTCTGGCCGAACTTGCCGGCGCAGGCGGCGAGTTGCCGGTTCCTGCCTTACGCCGGCTGGACCTTCCTGCGACCACCTTGCAAACGCTGGTGAAGCGGGGTTTGGTCACGCTCGAAGAACGGCCGGCGGCGTTTCATCTTGCCCGGGCAGCGCCGCAAACCCAACACGTGCTCAATCATGCTCAGCAAGCAGCGCTCGACCATATCGTGGCTGCGCTCGATCGTGATGCCTTTAGCGCCTGCCTGTTGCATGGCGTGACTGGCTCGGGCAAGACGGCAGTTTATCTGGCCGCCATGCAGCGTGTGCGGCTCGCCGGCCGCTCGGCCATTCTGCTGGTCCCGGAAATCGGTCTCACCCCAGCTATGGCGGCTCAACTGCACTCGTCCTTTGGCGACAGCGTGGCTCTATTGCACTCCGCGCTCACGCCTGACGAGCGCGCCGAGCAGTGGTATCGCATCCGGCGCGGTGAAGCGCGCATCGTGGTCGGCACCCGTTCGGCCGTCTTCGCACCGGTCGAGAACCTGGGTCTCCTCATCGTCGACGAAGAGCATGACACTTCATACAAGCAGGAGGAGATCCCCCGCTACCACGCCCGCGATGTCGCCGTGATGCGGGCCAAGATCAGCCGCGCCACGGTGGTTCTAGGCTCGGCCACCCCTTCGCTCGAATCCTGGCGCAATGCGGAGATGGGAAAGTATGGATTGATCGAAATGAAGGAGCGAGTCAACCACCGGCCTCTGCCCGTGGTTGACCTGGTGGACATGCGGCAGGAATTCCAGCAGACGGGTCAGGAGAGTATCTTTTCCCGCGTTCTGCTGGAGAAGGCCAAGGCCGCCCTGGATCGCGGAGAGCAGGCCATTATCCTGCTCAATCGGCGCGGCTATTCCTTTGCGGTGCTATGCCGGGCTTGCGGCGAGAAGCTGCAATGCGAGAACTGCGCCATCGCTCTCACTCATCACAAGCCCATCATCCCCGGAGAAACCGTCGCCAGTCCGTCGGGTCAGCGGCTCAAGTGTCACTATTGCGGATACGTTAAAACCGTGCCTAAACGGTGCCCCAAGTGCGAGAGCGAACACCTGTTTTACCTGGGCGCCGGTTCGCAGCAAGGCGAAGAGCGTCTGCAGGAACTGTTCCCCCAAGCCCGCATCGGCCGCATGGACCGCGACACCATCCGCAACCGCTTCGACATGGAACACCTTCTCGATCGGCTGCACAGCGGGCACATCAACCTGCTGGTGGGCACGCAGATGATCGCCAAGGGCCACGATATTCATGGAGTCACCTTCGTCGGGGTGGTGGGAGCAGACCATGCGCTCGGCTTACCGGACTTCCGCGCCGCCGAACGCGTCTTCCAACTGCTCACCCAGGTCTCCGGCCGTGCCGGCCGTGGAGATCTGCCCGGCAACGTACTGGTGCAGAGCTATTACCCGGAGCACTACGCCATCCAGTGCGCGGCCGCTCATGACTTCAAGGCATTTGCAAAAAGGGAGATGCAGTACCGCAAGTGGATGCACTACCCACCCCACGCGGTGTTGGCCAACATCATCATCCAGAGCCCACGCCTGGAGGAAGCCGCCGGCTGGGCCACAAGCTTGGGCAAGTGTTTCGCCGCTATGCCGCTTGAGCACGTGCGCGTGCTGGGACCCGCAAGCGCACCCATCGTGCGCATCAAGCGCATCTATCGTTTTCATCTCCTTCTCAAGGCCGCCCAGCGGCAGGCCCTGGCGCGAACGCTGCGGGCAGGCTTGGCGCAGGCGGAGGCGCTGGGCATTCCCCGCCGCAACGTCATTGTCG